>NZ_CP075358.1:0-21683 GCF_018436245.1 Pseudochrobactrum algeriensis | reverse complement strand
TTAGAAGTTCCATATATTGAACTAGAGTTTGTATGTTGAATACCATACATCATTATGAGGTAATTTCAACTTGTTGATTATCATCCGATTGACGAAACCCCCGAGGACGCATACGGTGAACGCGACAGTTGGCATTCAGATGCCAATGTCAGTTGTTGGAGAAAGTGTTGATTGAGGTTCAGGAAAAAAAGCTAGTTCCGGCTTTGGAGCGCGGGAGTCGCCTTTTGGACTTCGTCGCCAATGCCGCTGAGCGCCCGACACTGACGGATATCGCTAGAGAACTCGACCTACCCAAAAGCAGTGCGCACGGACTTTGCAACACACTGACCGCGCTGGGGCTGCTTCGCCGCAATTCCGATCAGACTTTCCAGATTGGCCCCCATGTTATGCGCTGGGCGAATTCGTTCACGCGCGAGACCAATGTGGTGAAAGAGTTTGCCGAGATATGGGACCGTGAGAGCTTCCTGCCAGGTGCTACCGTCACTCTTTCCGTGATGGAAGCAGGAGAGGTGGTCTATGTCGCCGCTCGAAACTCCGGAGCGATTGCAGGTTTCAATTTCCGGATAGGCATGCGGTTGCCAGCTCCCTTCACGGCGACCGGAAAATGCTTCCTAAGCTTTTTCAGCGAAGCTGAAATACATGCCCTTTTCCGGGATGGGCTGCCGTCTCCGATGACCAGTCGAAGCGTTCAGGACTTGCCGTCTCTGTTTTCCCAGCTGCAACGCGTACGCGTGCAAGGTTTTTCGATCGACAATCAGGAAGTGGCGGACGGCATGATCTGCGTGGGAGCCCCCATTCTCAACGCTAACGATCACCCCATCGCGTCGATTGCGGTTAGCCTTCTGTCAGATGCACTAACCACGGAGCAACTGAATGATGTCGCGGCTTCGGTTCGGGAGGTGGCCTGCCTGATGTCTCGAAGAATGGGCGCTGCGAAATACTAGAGAATCAAAGTGAGACTCTGTCGAGAGATAGCTGCACTCACGTTGGCGTCAACGGAGGAATAAGAAATGGACATACTGGAACGGATGCACAATCCGGGAGCTGATGGTCGCGGGGGCTACAAGCTTCTCGAACCGCGCCAGAAATACAATCTTGCATTCTGCTCGGAAGAAGAGATCGGCATCGCGGAACATTTTCGGGAGTTCGTCAATACCGAGCTAATGCCCTATCGGCATGATATCGAGGGAGGCTGGCACCGTGACGGCAAGCTTGCGAAGGAAACGATTCATAGACTCTACGCCAAGCTCGTCGACTTCGGTGTCACGAAAGCCATTTTGCCTGTTAAGTACGGCGGTCCAGGATTTTCGCCGGTCGTGCGCCAAATGATAAATGAGGAACTGTCTCGTGCAGATATCGGTCTGGCGACGAAGGTAGGAAAGCTGCACTGGGCGATCTCGGTGATGGTTGCTGCGGGGCGCGACGATCTTTTGGAAGAGTTTGCCCCCAAGATCGCCGGGGAGGAAGCGTGGACAGCGTGCTTTGCAATCACTGAGCCTGCCGGTGGGGCTAATGTTGAAGATCCGGCTCTTGCTTATAAGACCCTGAATACCGTCGCGCGCGAGGATGGGGATCACTACGTGATCAAGGGACACAAACTGTGGCCTGGCCCTTCAGGGCCTGCGGAGAACTTCCAGTCTGAGCACTTAAAAGGTCATCTTGGCTATTGGGTTGTCGCCGTCACCGATCCGGCCGGAGGAGAAGAGAACGCGGGAATATTCTACGTCCCGGCGGATGCGTCCGGGCTAGAATTCTCGCAACCCTACGAGAAGATGGGCTTCTGTTATGCCGAGGCCAATACAGACATCTGGTTCAACGATGTGCGTATCCCCAAACGTTACCGGATCGACACGGAGCCCGGTCAAGGTTCCAAGCTTATCAAGGGTTATGTGATTGGGTTGGGCCGCCTTGCTGGGGCCGCGCGTCTGACGGGCCTTTCGGAAGCAGTCCTTGAGACTTGCATGGACTGGACGCAAAATCGTATCATTGCGGGCAAACCGATGCGTGAACGATCTCTGTTTGCGGCAACGTTGGCGGAGATGTGGCGGAGCATTGAGGTTTCCCGGCAGTATTATCTGTCGATCACCGCTCAAGTCACTCGTCCGGAAATGTACGGTTCGCCGTGGGAAGCCCAGATGAAGGCCAAATTCTCCGCTGCACGTTCGCTGGCGGGCGATACGGCCATGATGGTCACTAACAGAGCCATGCAACTCATGGGTTCCGCAGGCTATGCCTATGAGAGCCATATCGAAAAGTATATGCGCGATTACAAGATCGTGCAGATGTGGCTGGGGGGCGCGGAGCGCGACCGCATGGATATGGCACAAGGCTTGTTCGGCCCATTCAAATGGGCCGGAGACAACTAATTTTTCTAGAAAGTATAGGTCGGCACAGGCAAGGCAACCCGTTCCGCTGAAGAAGAACTCGAACATTCATGGAGGAATAACTATGGCAAGTAAGGAAAGCGCCGTTCTTGGCGAAATGTACAAGACCTGGGTGGCAACGATGGCAGAGCGGCCAGACATGACGATGGAAGAAACCCGTCGCATGTTCGAGCACTGGGGTGATGTCACTGCCGAGCCGGGCGACGTCGACTATATAGAGGTTGTCGCGAACGGTGTGCCTTGCCTCTGGGCAAAGCCAAAGGATGGAAATGAAAGCCGTGCCTTGCTCTGCGCTCACGGCGGTGGCTATCTGGTAGGGTCGCGCTATTCGCATCGCAAGATGTTCGCCCATATCGCGAAGGCAGTAGGTTGCCCCGCCCTGATCGTGGACTATCGTCGGTCGCCTGAGCATTTGCATCCCATTCCGGTGAACGATTGCACCGATGCATATGAGTGGCTGCTTAAGCAGGGGATCAAGCCCGAGCATATCGCCTTCACCGGTGACAGCGCCGGCGGCGCGCTCGCCATCACGACGGTGCTTTGCGCACGCGATCGTGGCCTGCCGCTACCGGTCGCCTCCATGCCGATTTCTCCTTGGACCGACATGGAAATCACCGGGAGCACGGTGACGACGAACGAAGCAAAAGATCATTTTGTCAAGCGCGCTGTCATCGAGCATATGTCAGCAGGCTTCCTCGGAGAAGGCGGCAATCGCAAGGATCCTCTGGCAACGCCGCTCTACGCTGATCTTTCGAGTCTACCTCCTTTCTACGTGCAGGTGGGGGGCGATGAAACCTTGCTGGACGATAGCCGCCGCTTCGTGGAGAAGGTCCGTCAGGCCGGTGGTGAGGTCAAGTTCGACATCTATCCTGAAATGCAGCATGTATTTCATTTCTTGGCTGGCACCGCGCCAGAGGCGGACAAGGCAATTGCCGATCAGGCCGCATGGGTCAAACCCAAGCTTGGCCTCTAAACGTCGCAAGAATTCTAAAACCTGCAACAGATCGGCCGCCCCCGGAAAATCGGGGTTTTTTGTGTCGCATGTCATTGTCGCAAGTGGTAGAAAGCTTGCGACATGATTTGCGACAGGAGGGAGCCATGACCGACCGACCAGCTTCCGACGCCGGCCGAGTGTTCATCGGCTATGCCCGCGTTTCGACGCGCGGCCAGGACCTCGGCCAGCAGCGGGCCGCCCTGGGCGCGGCTGGCTGCGTTCGCATCTTTGAGGAAAAGGCTTCCGGGACGAAGCGGGACCGGCCTGAGCTGGCCCGGATGCTCGATCATTTGCGCGCCGGCGACGTGGTGACGATCACCAGGCTAGACCGCCTCGCCCGATCGACCGGCGACCTTCTGGCGATCGCGGAGCGGATCAAGGAGGCCGGCGCTGGCCTACGCTCCTTGGCCGAGCCGTGGGCCGACACCACGACGCCGGCCGGGCGCATGGTGTTGACCGTGTTCGCCGGCATCGCGGATTTCGAGCGTTCCTTGATCGTGGAGCGCACGAGCGCCGGCCGGATCGCGGCGAAGGCCCGAGGTGTGCGGTTCGGTCCTTCCCCTGCCCTCTCGGCCGAGCAGATCGCGCACGCCCGCCAGCTCATCCATGAGGACAAGAAGCCGGTTGCCGAAATCGCCCGGCTCTTTGGTGTGCATCGCGCCACGCTCTACCGGGCGTTAGATGGCGCGGCATCGGAAAGCTGACCGACGCTGATTTTGCGTCGCACGAAACAATCAAGCAAGCTCTTGAAAGCGCCCGCCCCGGCCCGTCGATTATCTGAGTCGCGCCAAGATCATGATCCGGTAGCGCCGGCTACCACAATGGAAACCCCACGATTTCAGCGGTTTGGATTCGGGCATTGAGTAGCAACGGAACAGAAAACTCACTTAAGCGGCCGAGGTGGGCTTTCCGACATTCCGGCACGGCGTTAGCGCCAGCGATCCAGCTCCTTGATCGTTGACCTGTGGCATTTGAGGTGATGCTTCATCAGCCTGATGTCGTGGAGGTAATCCTGCTCCGGCCGGAATTCGTAATCCGGATCGATATGGAGGTGGTTGCGGGTAAAGCATTCGACCAGGTTGATGCCGTCCCAGGTGCCGATGACCTGTTCGAGGCTTTTCGCCATATGATGCAAAGGGGAACCGGGCTCGTTTTCATCCCTCATCTTGTGAAGACGCACATGGATGTGCTGCAGCATGTCGGTCCGCATGTAGCGGTTCAGGAGCATGAGCGAGTGGGCCGGCGTCTTCGGCACGGCAAAGCCCATCTTGTCTTCCGGCGGCAGGTCCGGAACATTCGGGCGGTGGTCTGTGTCGGGCATCGCAACAAACCCCGGTTTTCTGCACCTCGGAACAACACGCCGGCGAATCTGGCGCGACGATCTGCCGATTTCATATAAAGCCTTGGATAAACCTATAGCCAGAAAACCTGGCCCCCGCTACGTTGATAGACGAAGGGGGCGAACATCACCATGCTGATCGGATATATGCGGGTGTCGACGGCCGAGCAGAGCCTCGACCTTCAACGCGATGCGCTCGAAAAGGCTGGCTGTCGGAAGATCTACGAGGATGTCTGTTCGGGCCGCGCCACCGAGCGGCCCGGCCTTGCCCAGGCACTCGACACCGCTCGCGAGGGCGACACGCTTGTCATCTGGAAACTCGACCGGATCGGACGATCCCTGCCGCATGTCGTCGGGCTTGTCGGCGAGCTTCAGAAGCAGGGGATCGGGCTGAAGGTGCTGACCGGTGACGTCGACACGACCACGGCGACGGGGCGACTTGTCTTTGGCATTTTCGCCACGCTCGCCGAGTTCGAGCGCGATCTCATCCATGAGCGCACGATGGCAGGTCTGGCCGCCGCGCGAGCCCGGGGTCGCGCCGGCGGACGGCCGCGGATGATGACCCGTCCGAAGCTTAAGACCGCGATGGCGATGATGGCGGACCGGGAAAACAGCGCCCGTGATGTCGCCACCCAGCTCGGCGTCTCGCTGTCGACGCTCTATGCCTATGTCGACAGCAAGGGCCAACCGCGCCCGCGTGCCGCTGATCTTCTCAAGAAGCGTTCGGTCGCCGCGAAATAGGAGAGCCCGTGCCGGTCAGCTTCCTCACCGAGGACCAGGTCCGGCGCTACGGTCGTTTCGCGGACGAGCCGACCTCCGATCAGTTGGTCAGGTACTTCTATCTCGATGACGCCGATCGCGCGTTTGTCGCCGAGCATCGCGGCGATCGCAACCGCCTGGGCGTCGCCGTCCAGCTCGGATCGGTTCGCCTGCTCGGGGTGTTTCTCGAGGACCTTGCGACAGCTCCGGCGTCCGCCGTGGGGTACGCGGCAGAGCAACTCGGCCTCAATGATCCGGGCGCGATTTTCGCCTATGCGAACGACCGGGCGCGCTGGCGACATATCCCGCGCATCCGGGCACGCTATGGCTATCGCTCCGTCACCGATCCCGGCGTGTCGTTCCGGCTGAGCCGCTTTCTCTACGCCCTTTGCTGGACCGGCACCGACCGGCCCTCGGCGCTGTTCGATAGAGCTGTTTCCTTTCTGCTCGCCAACAAGGTTTTGCTGCCGGGACTGTCGGTGCTCGAGCGGACGGTCTCCCGCGTTCGCGCGCGCGCCAATGCCCGTCTGTTCCGCCGCCTCGTCGACAAGGTGACGCCCGAACAGCGCGAGCGGCTCGACGCTCTCGTCGTGGTGCCGGAAGGTGTCCGCCAGAGCCCCCTCGATCGCCTTCGGGACGGTCCTTATATCCAGAGCGGCCCAGAGATCAGCCGGGCGCTGGCGCGTCTCGACGAAATCCGCGTCATCACGGAAGGGTTGCCGGAAATCGACAGGCTGCCGCCTGGTCGCATCAATGCGCTCGCCCGCTTCGCGTCCGCTGCCAAGGCACAGGCGGTCGCCCGACTTCCGGACGATCGGCGGACCGCAACGCTTCTGGCGTTCATCCGCACACTCGAGGCCAGCGCCAGCGACGACGTCATCGATCTGTTCGACGTCGTCACCACGACGATCTTTTCCAATGCGCAGGCGGCCTCAAGGGAGGCGCGTCTGCGCTCGCTTCGCGACCTCGATGCCGCTGCGCTGAAGCTGCGCGATGCCGCCGCCGTTTTGTTCGACGAGGCGACACCGGACGCCGAGGTTCGTGCCGTCATCTTCGAGACCGTGGGGCGCGATCTCCTGAAAACCGCCTATGACCGGGTGGGTGCACTCGCCGAGCCGCCCGACGACGTCTATTTCGCCGAACTCAGGAAACACCGGGGGCAGTTTCGCTTCGCGCCGGCGCTGCTGCGTGGGCTCGACCTCGACGCGGCTCCGGCGGGCAGGTCGCTCCTGGATGCCGTTGAACACGTGCGTGCCCTTCAAGATGGCGTCAAACGGTCTGGACCCGCACCCGCCGCCTTCGCACCGAAGGAGTGGATTGGCCAGTTGAAAGCGGCCGACGGCAAGATTGACCTGTTCGGCTATCGGCTGTGCGTACTTGATCAGCTCCGGCGCACGATCCGCCGGCGGGATGTCTTTGCGTCCCGGTCGCTGCGCTACGCCGATCCACGCAAGGGTCTTCTGTCCGGCGCGGCCTGGGAAGCGGCTCGCCCGGCCGTTTGTCGCACGGTCGGGGTCTCGGCGTCGGCCGACGAGGAACTGACCCGGCTTTCGACACGCCTTGATCTCGCCTATCGGGAAACCGCCGATCGCGCGCCCGCCAACCCGGCGCTGTCGTTCGAGACGACGGCCGGCGGCGTCGATCTGTCGGTCGCGCAGCTCGACAAGATCGAGGAGCCGCCGAGCCTCGTGGCGCTTCGCACCGAAATCGAGACCCGACTCCCGCATGTCGATCTGCCTGAACTTATCCTCGAAATACAGGCGCGGACTGGATTTGCCGAGCATTTTACCCACGCGAGCGAAGGTGGTTCACGCGCCGAGGACATCGCGACGAGCGTCAGCGCGGTTCTCCTGGCCGAAGCCTGCAATACTGGCTTCGAGCCGCTTGTCCGGCGGGACAGCCCGGCGCTTCGCCGATCGCGGCTGAGCTGGGTGAAACAGAACTTTCTGCGCGCCGAGACGCTGACCGCCGCCAACGCAGCACTGGTGGCGGCGCAGAACGCGGTCCCACTCGCCCGATCCTGGGGCGGCGGCGAAGTTGCCTCGGCCGACGGCTTGCGCTTTGTCGTGCCGGTGCGCACCATTCATTCCGGCCCCAATCCTCACTACTTCGGACACGAGCGCGGCGTCACCTGGTACAATCTGGCGTCCGACCAGTACACCGGCCTCAACGCGATCACCATTCCCGGAACGTTGCGCGACAGCCTTTATCTCCTGGCCCTCGTCCTGGAGCAGGAAACCGAGCTTTCTCCAACCGAGATCATGACCGACACCGCAGGCTACACCGACACGATCTTCGGAATCTTCCATCTCCTCGGCTACCAGTTCAGTCCTCGCATCGCCGACATCGGCGGCTCCCGGTTCTGGCGGGTGGACAGGAAAGCTGATTACGGCCTGCTCGACGGGCTTGCGGCGAACCGGATCAACGTGCGCCTCATCGCCGACCACTGGGACGACCTCCTGCGCCTCGCCGGGTCGCTGAAACTCGGCGTCGTGCGGGCCGCCGGGCTCACCCGCACCCTCCAGACCAACGATCGCCCGATGAAACTGGCCCGTGCGCTCCAGGAGCTGGGACGCCTGATCAAGACGCTCTACCTGCTGCGGTTCATCGATGACGAGAGCTATCGCCGGCGCATCCTCATACAGCTCAACCGCGGCGAAAATCGCCACAGGCTGGCGCGCGTGATCTTCCACGGCAAGCGTGGCGAACTGCGCCAGCGCTATCGCGACGGTCAGGAGGACCAGCTCGGCTCGCTCGGCCTGGTGGTCAACGTCGTCGTCCTGTGGAACACGATCTATATGGACGCCGCTCTCAATCAGCTGCGCGCCGAAGGATACGAGGTGAAGTCCGAGGACGTCGCCCACCTTTCCCCGTTGAGCTTCGGCCACATCAACATGCTCGGCCGTTACGCCTTCACACTGCCGGAAATCATCGCGCGTGGCGAACTCAGGCCGCTGCGCGATCCCCGAACCGCAGGAATCGACGACCTGTAGGCAAGCTTATGTGTGTTTTCTGTTCCGTTGCTACTCAGAGCCCGATTCAAGGGGTTGTAGAATCGGAAGAATCGCGGTTTCATGTAACCATGAGTCGAACCGCTATACCTGTCAAAGAGAAGGTAGCCGCCCATCGGGAGCGGTTAAAGGCGGCCGGCCGTATCTATGTGAACACCGATCTTCCCGCCGATCTGGTCGCACGACTTGACCAGATCAAGGAAGCGAAGGGCGTGTCATCACGCGCCCCGATCATCGAAGAAGCTTTGAGGTTCTATATCGAGAACGCACCGAGGACATGAAATGAAAAACCCCTAGCCGTTAGCAGCGGCAAGGGGTTTTCGGATTTCGGAAACGGCTTTGTTAGGACCGCCTGAACAGCCCCTAACATAGTCGAGAGTGAACCACCCGGCAAGAGTGAGTCTCGCCGGGAACGGGGAATCTTTGTCCGCCGTCCGCGTCGTCATGTCCTCCGAATGGAAGGACGAAGGACAGATGTTGAGGACGCAAATTGCGGCCGCGATTGGCTGCGCGCGTGCGAACGCGCTTGATGAAATCATGCGGGAGGTCTGGACGCGCTACAGCGCCGGCCAGCTCTCCGAGGAAGACGCCGGCCAGCTCTCCGCGCTCGCCCAGGAGCGCCGGGCCGCATGGCGCGGATCGGGACAAGCCGCGCTTGGCCTGGTCCTGCCTCCCCCGGCCGCACGCTGCCCGACGCCGGTTCGTCGGCGCAGCTATTTCAAGGGGCGATCGGAGGGCCGTATCTGGCAGGCGACGACGCGCAAGGACGTGCAGGCGATCTTGAGGGCGGCCGAAATCTACAACGAGGCCGGTTTGCGCGAGAAGAAGGGCGAGCGCAGCGGCCCGTTAGGGTCGATCGCGCTCGACGTGCTGCGGCTGTTCGTCAATCTCATCGACTTCCGTACTGGCCGGCTAGAGCCGTCAATCACCACGATCATGGACCGCCTGGGCCGCTCACGCGATACGATCGTGCGGGCGTTGAAGAACCTACGGGCGCATGGCTTCATCGACTGGCTGCGGCGCTACGAGCCGACCGGGAACGAGGGGCGCGGCCCCCAGGTGCAGCAGGCGAGCAACGCCTATCGCCTGTCCCTGCCGGAAAAGGCCCGGCAGTTCCTTGGCCGGTTCGGCAAGGCCCCTCCCCGGCGAGCAACGCCTATCGCCTGTCCCTGCCGGAAAAGGCCCGGCAGTTCCTTGGCCGGTTCGGCAAGGCCCCTCCCCCTCCTGCGGATCATGGACAGGATCAGCAGGCATGGAGCGAGGCGATCGACGCCTACAAGAACGCTCTGCCCCTCGATGAGCGAACGCAGCTCGATGCCGGCGATAGCCCGCTTGGGCAGGCCCTTGTGAGGATGGCAAAGACCTTCATGAAACGTGAGTCCGATAACCAGACTGAATCCCCCTCTAATTCTATTCTCTATGTGAAAACATAAGCGGACGCCGCTGTTCGGGCCGCTCACGCGGCCCTGCGGCGGTTCCGGACCGCATAATAGGCGGTCCGACCCGGGACCCTCAGAGCAAAATCACCAACCGCCTCACCTGCGGCCAATGTCGCATGGGCTTTCGAAAGAAAGGGGGCGGCAAGGGCGGCGTAAAAGATAAAATCATGTAATCATGCTTGCATGTCAGCCTAGAATGTGAGATTGTTGTTTCGTACGATACAAAAGAGGCCGCCATGTCCCCCGCCAATCCCACCGCAAAAACCTATGCCGCGCTGAATCAGGCGGTCGATTTTTTCAACGATCGTCTTTTTGGCGGCGAGCTGCCGGCCTGCCTCGTGACGTTGCAGCGCAAAAACAAAGCCTATGGCTATTTCGCGGGCGGCCGGTTCGGATCGAAGGACGGCGCGGAGATCACCGACGAAATCGCACTGAATCCGTCGCATTTCAAAAGCCGCACCGACGAGCAGAGCCTTTCGACCCTCGCCCATGAGATGGCGCACCTTTGGCAGCACCATTTCGGCAAGCCGTCGCGCGCCGGCTACCACAACAAGGAATGGGCGGCGAAAATGCACGAGATCGGCTTGCACCCTTCGGATACCGGCCAGCCAGGCGGCAAGGAAACCGGGCAGTCATGCAGTCACTACATTGTCGAGGGCGGCCGCTATGCCCGCGTTTTTGCCGAGCTGGCGGCGCTGCCCGACTTTACCGCTCTCTATGTCGAGCTTTGGGACGACGCCGACGCCCGGAAGACGCGTAAGGCGAAGTCGGCCAGCAAGACCCGTTACACCTGCCCGTCATGTGAGTTGAACGCCTGGGCGAAACCCGGTGTCCGCCTGATGTGTGGCGAGTGCAGCGAGCCGATGGCGGCCGCCGAGGAAGCGGAGTAGTTAACCCTTCCTAGATGAAAACATGCTTTCATGTAGTAGAAAAAGCATGTAGGCTTTATTTCATGAAAGGATGCAATCATGATTACAGTGGCGTTCTGCACACAGAAGGGCGGGACCGGCAAGACGACGATAGCGACGGCGCTTGCAGTCGCGGCGCACCTGGCCGGGAAGAAATCGGCCCTGCTCGACCTCGACCCACAGACGAACGCCGTCAACTGGTTCGACCGGCGCAAGGACGACGGTCCGGACGTTGCCTCGATCCAGCCCGGCGCTATCCGGCGCTCGCTGGACGCCTATCGCGGCCTTGGCATGGATTGGGTGTTCATTGACACGCCCGGCAAGATGGACAGCGCTTCGACCGAAGCGGCCAAGCACGCCGATATAGTTTTGGTCCCGTCGCAGGCACAGATATTTTCGATCGAGACTTTGGAGCCGCTAAAGCGGCTGCTGGATATAGCCGGCAGTCCGCCCACGTTCGTTGTGCTCAATCTGGTGCATCCGAACGCCGGGGGCAGGGCGGTTGACGATGCCGCCGCGATTGCCGCGAGCTTTAACGTGAAGGTCGCCCCCATCCATGTGTCGCGACTGAAAACCTATGAGGACGCCCCGGCCTTGGGCCAGACGCCGCAAGAGCTGGAACCAAATGGTCGTGCGGCCCAGGAAGTCGCCGGCCTGTTCACGTTCCTTTCAGAACAGGCAAGCATGATTACAGGAAATCATGAAAGGATGAAATCATGAGCCGCAAGCCTTCGCTTCTCGCTACGGCGATCAAAACCGCAGAGCAACCCGCATCCGCGCCGGAGGCCCCGCCAGAGCCGCAAAGGAGCGCGCCAAGCTCACAGCCGGCCGGGAGCTATGTTGCGCCCTCGCGAGCTAACAAGCTCGGCAGAACGCATTTCCTGCCGCCCGCTTATTGGGAGACGCTGGATGAAATCAGCTTTCGCAGCAGGGACGAGAAGGGCAAGCGGATTCCGAAGGAGCGCCTTGTTGGCGAGGCCCTGAACCTGCTTTTCGCCAAATACAATTATCCGGTTGTCCGCGAGGGCGACGAATAGGCAGGCATACTTTCATGAAAGCATGAGTTCATGTTTTTATGCACGAAGGCCCGGTTGCAAATTATATCAGTTCAGGTATAAAATAGCATGAATGACGACGAGCGCCCGCTAGAATGGATCGGTAGCAGCTACAAAGACCTGATGCAGCTTCCTGCCGATGTGCGGAAGTTTTTCGGTTTTGCGCTTAGTTTCGCGCAGCAGGGCGAGCAGCACGCCGCCGCAAAAGTCCTCAAAGGATTTGGCGGCGCTGGTGTCCTCGAACTGGTCGAGAACGACGCTGGCGGGACATATCGGGCCGTGTACACGGTCAAATTCGAGGAAGCTGTTTTCGTGCTGCATTGCTTTCAGAAGAAGAGCAAGAGCGGCATCGCCACACCGAAAGCGGACATGGACGTTATCCGCGCCCGGTTGAAGGTGGCGGAGATAGTGGCGAAGGAGATGAGACATGAGAACCCGCATCGTTAATGGGGTCGAGGTCACGACGAGTTCCGGCAATGTCTTTGCCGATCTCGGCCTACCCGATGCCGAAAAGCTGAAAATGAAATCCGGTCTGATGATCGAGATCACTAAGGCCGTGCGTCGGCTCGACCTTACACAAGAGGAAGCCGGGCGGCGCATGGGACTTCCGCAGCCGAAAGTGTCGGCGCTCCTACGGGGCGACTTCACAAACCTCTCGGAACGGAAGCTGATGGAATGTCTGAACCGGCTTGGTTACGACATCGAAATTACAGTGAAGCCGGCCGCCGATGCTGTCGGGCATATGACGCTCGCGGTAGCTTGATGGCAGAGCGCGCCGAGACCCTTGAGAAGAAGCCTAGCCGCCATTTCCGCGATTTCGCGGAAATGGCGAGCGCTCAGCGTCGCCTCGGGATCATGGATGAGGCATCCTATGAGAAATCACAGCGCAGCGAGGCGCAGGCCAGGGGCGGCGCAATCATGCTTGCATGTAAGCGTGTAGGTAACCCGCCCCCGGCCGCCCCTACGGCCCTCGACAATTAAGCGGGCCGGCCGGGGGCTAGCGTCGTGCCGAGCGGCGGAAGCCGCGACCGGCCCGGAGGCGAACGCGCCCCCACGTCGCGCTGTAGTGAGCCGGAGGGCCGCCAGTGACAAAGCCCCGGTGCGTCAGCGCCGGGACCGGTTTTCCCATCTGGCCGGCTCGGGCAGGGGGTTTTTGAACTTCTCGCGCAACCGCGCTTTCATTTCGTCGCCCAAAATACCTGGCCGGGAATCATCGGCGGCCGCCTGTATGCTGCGCTTGAGCAGTTCCCGGCGCAGATCGGCATGGGGTGCCAGCTCCTTATGCTCGCCCAGGATCACGAACACGGCTTCGGACGGATCAAGGAATTTGCCCTGTTCGATCAGGTCGAGCAGCCACAGGGCCAGCGACGGCGGCAAATAGGCTTCAAACCGCAACCCGCCCTCGTTGACGTGGTTGCGGAGCCGCTTGGCTTGTTCGACGGCATGGGCCTTGTCGGCGGGATCGGGCCATTCGGGCGCATCGCTGTCGGTCATGGTTTCATCCTTCATGCTTGGTCGAACAGCCCCCGGAACTCGGTATCGGCGTAATAGGCGAGCTTGCCGGCGATGATTGGGCGTTGGCCGGCTAGGAACAGCAATTCGAGATTTTGTGGCAGGTTGCGGACTTCATCCGGGGTCAGCAGCGGGCGAGCCGTGTGTTGCTCACCGTACGAGATCCCCGACTTTTCGGCATCGAGGGCGCGGCTCATGGTCTGGAACACTACGGTTTCCTGCCCGAGCAGATCGGAGACGAGGCGGGCGCTATCGTGATCGTTGACGCCGAAGACCTGTAGGACGCCGGCGTTCGACAGGAAGGTTCCGGCGCGCTGGCCGTAGGTGGCGCGGAGCTGGTGAACGTCTTGCAGGATCGGCCAGAGCTGGACGCCGTAGCCGGCCATAAGGCCCATGGCGCGTTCGACCGGGGCCAGGTGGCCGAGGGCGGCAAATTCATCCAGCAGATAGAGGACTGGCGTAGCCAGTGGCACGGCCGGCGTGCTGGTGGTTCTGGCCATGTCGGTGAGGCTTTGGGAGACGAGCAGGCGCAGCCAGCGCGAATAGGTCGAGAGCCGATCGGGCGGCAGGACGAGGAACACGGTCGCGTTGCGGCGCTTGAGATCGGCAAAGCGGAAATCGGAGCGGCTGAGCACGGCGGTCATGCGGGGACTGTCAAGGAAATGGGTATGGCGCTGCGCCGCTGAGAGGACGCCGGCGGCCTCGCGATCGGATTTGCCTAGGTGGCGGTTGGCAGCGCGGGCGACCAGGCCAGCGGCGGCGGTCGAGCGCTGCATTTCCTTCAGGAGCGCGGAGAAGATTTCCGGGGCCAATGTCAGATTCTCGCGCAGGGTGGCGAGCGTTCGTCGATCGCGCGGCTCCACAGTGGCGATATGGAGGATCATGCCAGCGATCAGCGCCTTGGCTTCCTCATTCCAATGCGCCTCGCCGGCCATGCCGGGTTCATCGAACACGAGGGCGTCGGCCAGGGTGCTTGCATCCTCCGCGACATCGAGGCCGGCCGGGTCAAGCTGGTCGAGCGGATTGAAGGCGGCCGAGGGTTGGCCGGTAACGCCGAAGGGGTCGAGGATATGGACTGGCCCGAATTGCTGACGGGCGCGACCGGCGATCCTGGCGTTTTCGCCCTTGGGGTCGATGCAGATCACGGAGCGGTCGGCGGTGAGCAGGTTTGGGATGATGGTGCCGACGCCCTTGCCGGTGCGTGTCGGGGCCATGGTCAGCAGATGGGCCGGGCCGTCATAGCGCAGCAGTTTTTTGGACAGACCGTCGCGGCCAATCAGCAGGCCAGTATCGGTACGGGTGAGGGGAGCCACTTCCTTCTTTGTGGCGAAGCGGGCCGAGCCGTGGGTTTCGCCGTCCATGTCCCCGAAATGGATAATCAAGGGATTGGTGATGAAGCGGAAGGTGAGAGCGGCCAGCACCAGCAGCGTGATGAGATCGAGCGCGATGAATGGAATGCTGCCGGGGCCGAAGCCCTGTTGTTCAAGAAAGAAGCGACCGCCGAAGCCGACTGCGTAGAGCACGACAATGAGGATGAACAGAACTTTCAGCAGCGTTTGCCAGATGCGGAAGGGTAGGCCGATCAGGGCGACAATGCCCCATAGCGGATCACGGACGGCGGCGCGCAGCATGTTCTTGAAGGCGGCCCAGGCGAGCTTTGCCTGCATCATGATCCAGCCTCCCCGGTGCTCCCTTGCGTTTCTCCGGTTGCCGTCGCGCCGAGCAGATCGGCAAACAGTTCCTTGTCGCCGTTGCGTGTAAGGAAGCCGGGCAGTTCGCGCTTGAGCCATTCGCTCAGGCGTCGGGAGAATTCTTCATCCCTGCCATTCTCAAGCCGATGCAGGACGAGCGCGCCGAGCAGAACCTTGCGGCGCGTGTCGTTGGCGCGTTCCTGCTTTCCCAACCGAGCCTTGAGGGTGGCCCGCTGCGCATCTAGTTGGGCCAGTCGCTGTTCAATCGTTTTGCGGGCCATCGCTCAAATCCTCATTCCGGTTGCCGTAAGACTATCAGTTCATGATGCTTTTGCCAGTTGTTTGCCTGAATCGGTTGAAAATCTACGCGATCTATGTGCAAATAGCGGCGCTTCCTATCTGGTCTGCATGGTTCCGCAAGCGCCACACCGAACGGCGAATGAGCGAAGCGATTGAGTTATAAGGGCGCACTTACGAGTTACTGCGTAACTCAGTGCGCCGCCAGCTTGGAGGCTGGCGGAGAAGGCTGAAACAGCATCGGAGCTTGTTGCTTGGCGATCTACCATTTGAGCATGAAGCCAGTTTCGCGGGCGAAGGGCCGTAGCGCCGTCGCCTCAATGGCTTATCGTGCCGGGGAGAAGCTGACCAACGAGCGCGACGGGATAACGCACGACTACACGACTAAGCAGGGCGTCGAACATGCCGAGATCGTCTTGCCGGAAGGCGTGAACGCCGATTGGGCGCGAGATCGGTCGGACTTGTGGAACGTCGCCGAGTTTGCCGAGAAGCGGAAGGACGCTCGCGTTGCGCGAGAGTTCGAGGTTGCCTTGCCGCATGAGCTTTCGGCCGAGCAGCGACTAGAGGCGGCGCGGGAGATGGCGCAGGAGCTGGCCGACCGCTACGGCGCGGCCGTGGACTTCGCCATTCATGCGCCGCACGAGGCGAGCGACGTTCGCAATCACCATGCCCATATCCTTATGACCACGCGGCAGGTGACGGAGAACGGGCTAGGCGACAAGACCTATCTTGAGCGCGAAAACAAATGGCTGCTGGCGCACGACCTGCCGACGACCGATATGCAGCTCCGCGACCTTCGCCAGAGGTGGGAGGGGATCGCCAATGAGCGGCTGGCGCGGGCCGGGCTTGATATCCGGATCGACCATCGCTCGCACATGGAGCGCGGGCTTGAGATCGAGCCGACCGAGCATATGGGGGTGCACGCCACGCAGATGGACAGGCGCGGCCTCGACGTGTCGCGGGCGCGGCTGGACGAGGATGCGGCCCGGCGCAATGCCGAGCTGATCCGGGAGAAGCCCGAGCAGGTTCTTTCCATCATAACCGGCGAAAAGAGCGTGTTCGACCGGCTCGACGTGGCGCGGGCGCTGCATCGCTATATCAACGACGACCCGCAGGAGTTTCGGAACGCCTTTGCGACCGTCATGGCCTCGCCGGCGCTGGTCGAGCTTCAGCCCGAGCGGGCGGACCCGGCAACGGGCGAGTCAATGTCCGATCTTGGGCTTGCGCGGTATTCCACCCGCGAAATGGTCAAGTTCGAATCCGGCATGGTGGCGTCGGCCGAGCGGATGCACCAGGCGCGCAATCATGGTGTCGATCGCCGGCATGTCGATCGTGCAATAGAGCGCCAGGACGCCGCCATTCAGCGCAGCGCCGGCGATACTTCCGCGCGGTTGTCGGACGAGCAGTGGGCGGCGATCGGGCATATCACCGGGCCGGAACGGATTGCCGCCGTTGTCGGTTTCGCCGGCGCGGGCAAGAGCACGATGCTGGCGGCGGCGCGTGAGGCATGGGAGGCTGAGGGTTATACGGTCCATGGCGCGGCCCTGTCGGGGAAGGCGGCCGAGGGCTTGGAGGAAAGTTCCGGCATCCAGAGCCGGACGCTGGCGTCCTATGAATATGGCTGGCAGGCCGACCGCAACCAGCTCGGCCGCGGCGATGTGTTCGTGATCGACGAGGCGGGCATGATCGGGAGCCGGCAGCTTTCCCGGTTTGTGTCGGAGGCCGAGGCGCGCGGGGCGAAGATCGTGCTTGTCGGCGACCATGAGCAGCTACAGGCGATCGGGGCCGGCGCACCATTCCGCGCCATTGCTGAGCAGATCGGCCATGCCGAGCTTTCCGAGATTCGCCGGCAGCGCGTGGACTGGCAGCGGGAGGCGTCGGTTGCCTTTGCCACGCACCGGACGGCCGAGGGCCTGGCGGCCTATCGGGAGCATGGCGATATTCGATTCAGCCAGAGCGGCGAGGACGCGCGGGGCGAGATTGTGCGGGATTATCTTGCCGATCGCGATCAGCGTCCGGACGGCACACGGGTTGCGATGGCGCATCGCCGGGCCGATGTTCGCGCCATCAATGAGGGTATCCGTTCCGAACTTCAGGAGCGGGGCGAGCTGGCGCGCGTTAGAGAGGCGGATGACAGCCTTGCGCCGGGCGACGTCGCCTCCCAGGTCGATCATGAGCAAGAAGGGCCGGGCCGGGCGCTGACCTTCCAGACTAATGATGGCAAGCGCGACTTTGCGACAGGCGACCGCATCGTGTTCCTCGAAAACAATCGCGACCTTGGCGTGAAAAACGGGATGCTCGCGACGGTCGATCATGTCGAGCCAGGCCGACCGGGTGCCGGCCCCATGATCATCGCCACGCTCGACGGGCCGAAGGGTGCGGAGGGGCGCAGCGTTTCCGTGCCGATGGGCGATTATCAGGCAATCGACCACGGCTATGCGACGACGATCCACAAGAACCAGGGCGCGACCGTCGATCGGAGCTTTGTGCTGGCGTCGGGGACGATGGACCGGCATCTAACCTATGTCGCCATGACGCGGCATCGCGACGGGGCGCAGCTCTATGCCGCCCATGACGAGTTTTCCGACCGCAATGCCGGCCGCCTGGTCGAGCATGGGACAGCGCCCTATGAGCACCAGCAGGGCAATAGCCAGAGCTATTTCGTGACGCTGCAAAACGACAAGGGCCAGAAACACACGGTTTGGGGCGTCGATCTTGAGCGGGCCGTAAAGGAATCCGGTGCGGAGGTCGGAGACAAGATCGGGCTTGAGCATCACGGATCGGAGCCGGTTCGCCTTCCGGACGGTCAGATGGCCGAGCGCAATTCGTGGAAGGTACGGGACGCCGGCGAGCTGGCCTATAGCCAGCTTGAAAACCGCCTGTCGCGGTCGGGCGTGAAGGAAACGACGCTCGATTATGCCCGCGACTTTGCCGAGCGGCGGGGCGTCGCGGAGCGCATGGGCGTCAGCAGCGAGATCGAGATTCCGCACGAGCGGGAACACGAAAAACTATCGCTGGCGGAAAGAGGGGTCCCGGCCTCTTTGGGCATAGAGGGGGGTGGGGACGAGGGCCGGGACCAGGCTCGTGCGGCTACGAGCACGGATAGATTGCATTCCCCGGTTGAGAAAAACAAGGGCGAGGATCTCCGTGCAGATTCTCACACGGATCTCGCCGTCACTCGTGATCATGGTGAACGGTTCGTTAACGAGCATGATCAACAGAAGGTTAATCAGCAGCAGCGCCGCAATCCATTCGAGGGCCTGAAACTCGGGCGCGGCGCGGCGATCGAGCGCCCGCAGCAGGACCGCACCGCCGAAAAAGGCCCACAGATCGAGCAGAAGGCCGAGCGGCAGCGACGAGGCATGTTCGACGGCCTCAAGCTCAATGCGCGTCCCGCGACTCCCCAGGGACAGGCCGAGCGGCCAGAAAGGGAAGAGAGCTTGCGGCCGGCGCCGACGCAAGACCGGCTGGCCGAGCGGGCGCGGCGTCAGTCGCCGCTTGAGGTGGTCGTTGACCGCTATGCGCGGGCCTATCAGTCGGCGGATCAGCACCTGCGCGAGGGCTTGCCGGTCCTCGACATGCAGCAGCAGGAATTGCGCGCGGCCGGGCAGCAGCTCGACCAGGTGCAGCCCGGCATGAAAGACCTGATGCACTCGACGCTGCAAAACGATCCGGAGACGGCGCGCGCCATGACCGAGCTTTCCGGCCGGGAGCGTGTCGCTCAGGTCATCGGAGGGATGAAGCGCGAAAACGCGGCGCTGCAAGACCCCAATGTCAGAGCCGAGCGGTTCGTTGAACGCTGGCAGGATTTGAAAGCGCAGCGCCAGCAGCTACGCGGCTGGCAGCACGACGAGGCGCGGGGCAAGATCGAAAGCCAGATGAATGGCCTCACCAAGAGCCTCGAACGCGACCCGCAGGCGGATTCCATCTTGCGCAACCGCCGTCAGGAACTCGGGATAGGCGAGCATTTGCGCAAGGGGCAGAGCATCGCCCACGAGCTGCAAGAGGAAATGACACGCGGACAGCGCCTTAGCCGGGGTATCGGCATGGAAAGGTAGTCAGGGAGATCATGACGGAACTGGACGATGACAGGGAAGAATTCTCGCGGCAAGTATCGGCTGACGAGGCCGGCGACCCGGCCGCCGCCTTCGACGCGCTGCGGCAGACGGTCGAAGGTCTCGCCGGCGACCTTACGCGGGAAATGACCACGATCCGCAAGGGGGTGGAAGCCGCTTTTGAGGAATTTGACCGGCAGGGGCCGGTGCAGGACTACAAGCCCGAACTCGCCCAGCTCGTGCAGCAGCTCGCCCATGTCGGAGAGCGCCTGCAGGACGTCGAACAGTCGCCCATTCTGAAGAACGGGCCACAGCACTATGCGGCTGCGCTCGAGCGCAGTGGCGAGAGCCTGGTGAGGACAGCCGCGCAGCAGTTCGAAAACGAGAGCCGGGATTTCCAGAGGGTTGCGCGCGATCTTGCCGGGCACGTCGCTGGCGCACGCCAGCGTCATGTTCAGAACCGGTTCTTGTGGATCGTCGGCGCGGCCGGCGTCCTGGCCGGCATCATATTGACGCTGTTTCTGCCGGCGCTGCTGCCGTTTTCGGCTGACAGCCATATTGCCAGCCTAGTCATGGGCTTTGATCGCGTCAGCGCCGGCTATGCCATGATCGGAGCCGTTGACCCCTTGGAAGTCGAGAAAATGAAATGGGGCGGCCGGTTCTACAACGCCAGCGGCAGGGAGATTTCGGCGTGCCTAGAGACGGCCAAGCAGACTGGAAAAGACCAGAAATGCACAATCACCGTGCCAGCTCCGCTGCCAAGATAATGATGGACCTATACACCGACATCGCTGCATACATACTTGAGTTCAAGGTATTCCTCGATTCCGTGTCTGGAGCCCTCCCGACCAATTCCTGACTGCTTGACGCCGCCGAATGGAGCTACCTCGTTGGATATACGGCCTGTATTGTGCCCAACCATGCCGTAGTCTAGTCTTTCGGCAACACGCACGGTTCGAGCATGGGCTCGGGTGTAGAAATAGGCGGCAAGTCCGAATTCTGTGTCGTTGGCCATGGCAATGGCTTCGTCCTCGGTATCGAAAACGAAGATGGGGGCAATGGGACCGAAAGTTTCCTCTCGGGCCAGGCGCATTTGAGATGTGGCGTCTGTGATGACTGTTGGGCAAAAATAGGTTCCGCCCAACTCGTGCCTGGTCCCGCCGACCACAACTTGTGCCCCTTTCGAAACGGCATCTGTGATATGCGCCTCGATCTTGGCGACGGCACGTTCATCAATCAGCGGTCCAATGGTGACGCTAGCGTCTGTACCTGGCCCCACCTTCAAGTGCGCAACCTGCTCGGCGAGTTTCGATGAGAAGTTTTCTACCACACTACGCTGAACGAGAAAGCGGTTCGTACAGACACAGGTTTGCCCCGCATTTCGATACTTGGAGGCTATCGCCCCGCTGACAGCAGCGTCGAGGTCGGCGTCGTCGAATACGATGAACGGTGCATTCCCACCCAGTTCCAAACTGAGCTTCTTGATCGTGGG
Source organism: Pseudochrobactrum algeriensis (assembly GCF_018436245.1). Taxonomy (NCBI): domain Bacteria; kingdom Pseudomonadati; phylum Pseudomonadota; class Alphaproteobacteria; order Hyphomicrobiales; family Brucellaceae; genus Pseudochrobactrum; species Pseudochrobactrum algeriensis. The sequence continues at coordinate 747 of NZ_CP075358.1, read as the reverse complement.
AGCACATTGCGCCATCAACAGCCGCCCCACCTCAGTCGAGCCTGTGAACGACAGTTTCCGGACTTTGTCGCTCCCTGTGAGAACAGCCCCAATTCCAATCGCATCACCGGTAACGATCTGCAATACACCTCGAGGTATCTCAGCCCGTTCGGCGAGTACGGCAAGCGCTAGGGCGGTTAAGGGGGTTAAATCCGCCGGGCGCACTATCATGGCAGATCCCGCAGCCAAGGCGGGGGCGACTTTTCTGGTGATCATCGCAGCGGGAAAATTCCACGGAGTAATAGCAGCACACACGCCGATTGGTTGGCGTAACACGGTGATACGTTGGCTGGATTCTGGGGCGGGAATCGTCTCTCCGTAGATTCGCTTCGCCTCCTCTGCGAACCATTCTACGAAAGATGCGGCATAAAGTATCTCATTACGCGCCTCGGTAAGGGGTTTCCCCTGCTCGGCTGTCAGGATCATGGCCAGATCGTCAGCGTTGGACGTCAACAGATCGAACCAGCGCCGTAGCTTGCCTGCCCTAACGCGGGCGGGAAGGCAAGCCCATGCCCGTTGTGCCTTCTCTGCGTCTTCGATCGCCTGTTCGATCTCAGGCGCTTTCAGCAGGGGTACGTGAGCAATCGTGCTTCCGTCGGCTGGATTGGTGACACTGAAGCGCTCCCCATCTGCCGCAGCTTTCCAGCCGCCGAACAGCCAGCAATCGGTTCGTAGAAGCGACTGATCGCGCAGAGATAGAGGGGGCAT
>NZ_CP075359.1:0-33605 GCF_018436245.1 Pseudochrobactrum algeriensis | reverse complement strand
AGTCACGAACCATAGAGCTCGGGGAGTTGGCCTACTGCGGTTCGGAACTCTTCGGGCGTTCCAAAAGCGACATGTCGTGACAGATCAAAACCTTGGACCTTTTTAGTCATTGCAACCATTGTGTTATAGACACCACTGATGAACAATTCGGGATATGGACAATCCCCCTGATAAATCTTTGCAGCCGTCTCAAGCACCTCACGGTTCTTGAAACCATAGATGCCAGCTATCGCGCTATCACTGATAACCTTCTTTTCGGCAGTTTGGAGCAGCCATCCAGCGGAATCATATTGCGCGTAAGAAAAATGCGGTGCTGTGGAATGAAAGTGAGAAAGAAAACCATCTGTACCGTTAGACAGAGCGCAACAGGCCTCTTTGATCTGCGGATAGACAAAGGCATGATCACAGTCATTGATAATGATATGTGATTGCTTGGAAATATTTTGCAGCCCCAACATCGCCGTTTCCAGTGCTCCAGAAGTGAGCTGCGGCACAATATGGATTATGGCTTGAGGAAATCGTTCAATGACGGCCTTATCGATAGAAAAATTCTCGACATGCTCCTGAAGAACCACATAGATTAGCTGGACCTCTGGCAATACATCAATGATGCCGCGTGTGGCCCAATAAAAAAATGGCTGCTCATGCAATTCGATCAAGGGTTTTGGGAGGGTTTCACCCTCTGCAGCAAAGCGGGAGCCACGCCCAGCCATAGGCATGATCATTGTAACCGGGTCAGACATCAATCACTTCCCATCCATAACTATTAACAGTTTTATTCCGATGATCACGCTTCAGAAAATTGCGCCGCTGAAACAGTGCTGACAAGGCAATCTTTAGCGTTTGAATGGACTGACGGATCATCTTCACATTGGAAACCTGATCGTCCTCACGCCAGCTAATAGGCTCAAATCGAAGCTGGTCGCCATCTATTGCCTGGGCGCAAACCATGACACAATTGAAGGTCAGATTGTCCGGATAGTTCTGAAATGATTTGCCCTTCAGAGAACTCACCCGATAGAGGTTCAGCCCAGCTCCAAGATCTTTGATTGAGCGAAACACGCATAAACTATAAAGGAGGTTAAAGACATGATTACCGAAAATTCTAAAGCGGGAATAACCTGGCGTCTGTGATCCGGACATGAATCGGCTGCCCAATACTGCATCTTCGCTCAGAGAATCGCGCTGTAGCAAAACGCTGCGAAAATCGGCGACACTGCCCTGATCATCACCGTGTAATACTACTACCCAATCATATCCCTCTTGAATAGCATATTGAATAGCAACTTTATGCGATCCGCCAAGCCCATAATTATCATTATTGAGTAACAACTGGACATAGTTATCGCCGCGTCCCCTGATGTGATCTGCCACTACTTCACCCGTGCGATCCGTGCTACGGTTGTTGACGACGATCACTTGGTCTACAACTGACTGGCACCATTCGGCTTCGACCTGCGCCAGAACACGGCCGATCTGCTTTTCACAATTATAGGCGGGAATGAACAATAGAACTCGTGAACTCACGCCCACCTCCTGTTAGATAGCCAGCGCGAAGCAACAAAATTACACAATAACGAGAACGGCGTCACGATAAGTTTGGCAAACAGCGCTGAAGTTGAATAGTTAAACGCACTCAATGAAACCAGCTGATACGTAATGAAATGAATGATAAGTGCCCAGACCAGAATGTTGGCCTCTGTATAGATCAGATAATAAAATGTTGAGCGCCCGAGTGATTCACGCGATACGAAGATAAACAGCTTCGACGCTATGAACACAGCCATAGCTGCGATAGTGGCGCTGATGAAATTTGCTAAACCAGCAGACACGTCTGCTGTAGAAACAAGCAAGCTAAATATGGCAAAATCACACAGCCAGCCTAGGCCTGAAAAAACAATGAATTTGACGGCCTGCACGCTCAACTCCAACGCGATATTACCTATATTAATAAACCTTTTAGCCTTAGGCAATAAATATAATAATATAAATTGACTGGATCGGCACACCGACTTCATCATAGCATATTATATTACATCTCAATATCCAATAAACGATTACAGTGCCGCAGAATTAGATTTATTACTTAAATGTTTTTGAAGTTCAATGTCTACGACTAAAAATCAATAGCCAGTCGGAACTGACATTGCATACCTCATCAAAGACGAAATATTGACATCACTGCACATCCAATTAAAGCATATAATTCAACCTCCATACATAGCTCTATTAATGCGCTAGACAATTACTTAAAATTACAACTCAAAAATCGAACGGGACTTATAGCCGAGTGGACAGAGTAACCGAAAGACCGAGCAAAAAAACATCAAACGTCATCATTCACGTTCTTTTCGTGGTTTTTTTTGTGTATTCGATACTTCCTATCGCCCTTTTTGGAACAACTGCCAGTGAGGGTTTCGAATTTGCTACCACGAATTCGATCAACTCGCATTATAGTTCTGCGGTATTCGATAAAAGTGGATATAATTACGAGACTAGGCCAGGAGAATTTATACTATACCGACTCACAAAGAATTTCTTAGATATTGATGCGCTTCGCATAGGATCAGTATATTCATTGTTATTCTATATACTGTCACTTATTTCAGTAATGATTATATCATATAATATGAAAATATGTCATCCTATATTCGTCGGAATATCTTTCTTACTTCTATTTGACTACACTGCAAGCTCATCACAAGTTTCATCCAGCAATATATCAACAAGCGTTCTCATTTTCGGAATTAGCCTCCTATCCGTATTTTTTCGAAAGGGAGGAGCAATTCTGTTCGTCGCTGGCGTATTTATTTCTGCCCTTGCCACGCTCTTTCGAATCGATCTTGTCTTCATTCTCCCAGTTGCTGGATTAATCCCACTCTGTTTCAATGGAATTACTCTGAGATCGATCACAGTATGTATTTTTATAATTGTCGCCAGTTATGTTGTTTCTTTTTCAATATATAACGCTATTGGAATTAATATTGCAGAAGTACTATTGAGTAATGGAGAAAAAATCTCATTATTTCAGAATTGGGCCATTGATCAAATTATTGCTACTTTATTTCCATTTTTATTACCGATGGCATTAATTGGTACGATATTGGATACATGTAATTCTGGACGAGAATATTGGACACGTTCCCTCGCGCGAGCTGCTTTTTTTATGGGGCCATCTATACTGTTGGCATTTATCTATAGTGGACGAATGGATACTCCACGATTCCTAGTCCCAGCAATGCCATTCTTGGCCCTAGCAGGAGGAATTAGTGTCTCAGCATTCTGGACAGCGTTTACAAGAACATGGCGAACAGCCTTGGTAGGGTTCTGTATGATCGCAGCAACAATCACCGTCACATGGATAGCTCGAACTCCAAACTACGTCTGGGATGGATACCGGTTTAAGTATGCAACATACGCCACTCCCATCAAGACTCTGTTACTCAAAAGCCAACTCAATGATGCAGACAAACTACTAAACAATTTTATGCGAGAGTTTCCTGATCAAGACACGCTCTTCATCGCCGCCAGCTGGCGCCTTTATAATGCTCAACAGCGATTTCTGATACTAAACAATTGGACTGAAAAAGGCTCGAGACAGTTAGTTAACCCTCCCATTTCCTCCGCCAACATTGGGTGTCTTTTGTATGTAAAAGAAAGCCAAAAGTTAGAGCTTTGTCTCGCCGAACTGGGAAGAGAGTACAAGAGTTATCAACAAGCAGAAGAGGTATTAATTAGGCTCTCAGAAACATATTCTAACATCTATCTGCTTACCGACCCTGCGATTATTAAGAATAATCCCGCCCTACAATCTCGAACGCATACTATATTGGAATCAAGTAACTCAGACTGGGATCACTACACAATGTTATTATTGCGCATAAATTAGAACTGTTTCGAGCTTTCACACCTGACGTGAGCCCCGCAAACTCCTCCAGATTTTGGTAGAGTCCAATCCTTGGTAGGAGATGGACAATGAAACGCTCACGGTTTTCAGACGAACAGATAATCGGGATGATTAAAGAGCAGGAAGCTGGAACGCCGACTGCACAAGTGTGTCGCAAATATGGAATTAGCAGCGCCAGTTTTTATAAATATAAAGCCAAATTTGGTGGCCTGGAGGTTTCCGATGCGCGCAAACTGAAAGCATTGGAAGAAGAAAATGCCAAGCTAAAAAAGCTGCTGGCCGAGACGATGCTCGACAACGCTATTTTGAAAGATGTTGCTGCAAAAAAATGGTAACGCCCGATGCTAGGCGGGACGCAGTTGTTCATGTCTGCCAAGTGTATGCCGTGAGCCAGCGTCGGGCGTGTGCCGTTTTATGTATTGATCGATCTAGTGTGCGCTATCGTCGTAAGCGGCCTGATGATGCGCCTATTCGTGAAGCCATGAGACAAGTGGCCTCCGAGCGACGGCGCTTCGGTTATCGGCGCATTCACGTCATGTTGGAACGACAGGGGATCATCATGAACCTGAAGAAGCTGCGTAGATTATATCAGGAAGAGAAGTTGACTGTGCGCAAGCGTGGTGGGCGCAAACGAGCTCTGGGAACGCGGAGGCCGATAGTTTTACCATCGCGAGCTAATGAACGATGGAGCTTGGACTTTATCAGTGATGCCTTCACCGATGGTCGTCGGTTCAGGGTTCTTGCGGTCGTTGACGACTTCACGCGGGAGTGTCTGGCTTTGGTTCCCGACACATCCCTGTCAGGTCTGCGGTTAGCACGTGAATTGGATAATCTGGTCAGTCAACTCGGCAAGCCACGAACGATAGTTTCTGACAACGGAACAGAAATGACCAGTCATGCCATTCTCAAGTGGTGTCAGGAAACAGGCATTGAATGGCACTACATCGCGCCGGGCAAACCAATGCAAAACGGGTTTGTCGAAAGCTTCAACGGTAGTTTCCGCGACGAATGCCTGAACGAGACCTTGTTCTCATCGCTCGCTCAGGCGCGCACTGAAATCAAAGCATGGAAGGATGATTATAACAAAAACAGACCGCACTCTTCACTCGGCAATGCTACGCCCAATGAGTTCGCCATAAAAATGGCTCTAGAAAAACGGGCCGCCTAAGGCCAATATTAAACTCTAAGACTCTCCTGAAAAATGGAGGAGCATTGGGGCTCACGTCAGGTGGGTTAATATTTTTTGTCGAGAAGCTTTGACGGTCCAAGGAGGCTTCTCTCATACCTGCAAAACCGCCCCGTGGGGGCATAATAAACACGGAAATCCACCTAAAAGTACGCTCGAAACTGTGGAGATAAATGAAACTCTATTTCAGAATTCTATATCTAATAGCAAAAATTTCCATATACGAGCGTTCAATTTTCCCTAGCTGCTTCTAGTTTTTTTATTATTAACTGCGTAGAAGTCTTCCAGTTTGGCAGGCTACATGAAAAAGTGTGCTTTAGTTTTTCAGTAGAAAGTCGAGAATTTTTAGGGCGTTGAGCTTTTGAAGGATAGTCGATACCATTAATTGGATTGATGATAACCGACATTTTTGAGCATGAAAACATATACTCGGCCCAGTTGAACCATGTGGTTTCCGAGTCATCCACTAGGTGGTAGATCCCCCAGTCGCTAAAACCTTCCTCTGTGATTTTCCTGCAAATAGTTATGATTGTAGTGGCGATATTAATGGCCGAAGTTGGGTTGCCATGTTGATCTGCTACCACACTGATTTCAGATCTTTCACTACCGAGCCTTAACATGGTTTTTAGAAAGTTGTTTCCATAGGGGCTATACACCCAAGCTGTACGTAAGATGATATGCCTGCTGTTTGCAGCGGCCACTAAGCGCTCACCTGCCAACTTGCTTTTACCATATACAGATTGCGGATTTGGCGTATCTCGCTCTGTATATGGTTCTGACTTTATTCCATCAAAAACATAGTCGGTAGAGATATGAATAATTGGAATGCCTAACTTAGCTGCTGTTTCAGCAACAGCAGCCGCTCCTGTAGCATTCACGGCGTAAGCAAGTTCTGGTTCGTCCTCAGCCTTATCTACGGCAGTATAGGCCGCCGCTGAAACGATGACATCAGGATCTATTGCGAATAAAACTGCATCAATAGTGGAGGGAGTGGCCAAATCTAACTCTGGCCTGCCCAATGCAATTATCTCTGTCTTATCATCAGCTAATGCTAATAGACTGCGAACGACTTGACCATTTTTACCAGTAACTGCAATTTTCATGATGCTTCCGAATTCTGGCCTAAGCGTTCGCCTGTATAGGTCTGTTCGCGAATAGGGCGCCACCACCACTCATTCTGCAGGTACCAATCGATTGTTTTCTCCAAGCCACTTTCAAAGCTTTGAACTGGTTTCCATCCAAGTTCTGAAGAAATTTTACTGGCATCAATCGCGTAACGTCGATCATGACCCGGACGATCAGAAACAAACCTAATTAACTCGGAATATTTTTGATTATTGGCTCTCGCGCGCTTTCGATCTAGAATTCCACATATGGTTTCTACTACAGCGAGATTTGTCCGCTCTTCATTTCCACCAATATTATAACTCTCGCCCACACGCCCCTGCCTTACGACAATTTCAAGAGCTTTAGCGTGATCTTCTACAAATAACCAATCTCTGACATTATTGCCTTTTCCATAGATCGGTAGTTCGCGCTCATGCAATGCATTGAGAATAACGAGCGGGATGAGCTTCTCAGGGAAATGAAACGGCCCATAATTGTTTGAACAATTAGATAGGACAACAGGTAAGCCATATGTTTCATGCCATGCTCGCACGAAATGGTCTGAAGCAGCTTTTGAAGCAGAATATGGTGATGATGGCGCATATGGAGTTGTTTCGGTAAAGATACCCTCATCAAAAGGCAGATCACCAAACACCTCATCAGTTGAAATATGATGGAAGCGGAAGGTTTCTTTTTTCTCCGGAGCTAAGCCTCGCCAATAGTTCAATGCCGCACTCAGCATTCGAAATGTGCCTATCACATTAGTTTCAACAAAAGCTGCAGGGCCATCAATTGACCTATCTACATGACTTTCCGCTGCCAAATGCATAATGCTGTCAATTTTTTCATCATTCAGAATGGTAAGAATGGCGTTTACATCGCAAATATCGGTGCGATAATGCTTATAATTCGGTTCGTTTTCGATAGATCGAAGTGAATTCAAATTTCCTGCGTAGGTGAGCTTATCGACATTAATCACCCGAACTTTAGGGTTTTGTACGAGCAAACGACAAACGGCAGATCCAATGAAACCTGCTCCGCCAGTAACTAATATATTCATGTCCTGCATGCCGATCCTACTCAAAAACTTGCGCATCTTTTAGGTAAGGTGCTACTGAATCCTTAGCGGAAAGTTGGAGCTCATCATCCAAGTGGGGCCAATCAATTGCCAATTCCGGATCATCATAGCGAATGTTCCTATCACACTCAGCCGAATAGTATCCGCTTACTTTATATGCAACGATCGTGTGTTCTTTTAAAGTAATAAACCCATGGGCGAACCCCTTGGGAACCAAAATCTGATTGCCTTTTTCGGCTGTAATTTCAAGGGCAACCCATTTACCGAAAGTGTCGGAATTGCGTCGAATATCTACCGCGACATCCAGAATGGAACCTTGCAGAACCCTCACAAGCTTATCCTGAGCAAATGGAGGCAATTGGTAATGCAACCCGCGTAAAACGCCTTTGCGAGCAGAATAAGATTGGTTGTCCTGGACAAAGTCTAGTGAGATGTTATGCCTTTCCAAGGCTTCTTTGTTATAGACTTCTGAAAAATAACCGCGGTTATCGCCAAAACGGTCTGGAATGATTTCGATAACATCGCTGATGGCAAGTTCATTCACGATCATCATTATCGAGCTCTTTGAGCAACACGACGTTTGAGATAATCCGCATACTCGGTTTTCCCGAGATTAGAAGCTCTTTGCAGGACTTGTTCTGCATCCAGCCATCCCATTTCATAACCAATTTCTTCAGGGCATGCGATCTTGATGCCTTGCCTATGCTCAATGGTTCTCACAAATGATGAAGCTTCATGAAGGCTGGTGTGTGTTCCTGTATCAAGCCAAGCGTATCCCCGACCTAAACGCTGAACTCGTAACTGCCCCCTCTCCATATAAATATTATTGACCGTAGTGATTTCGAGCTCTCCACGTTCAGATGGCTTTATATTAGCGGCAATATTCACAATGTCATTATCGTAGAAATATAAACCAGTGACCGCCCAGTTGGATTTAGGTGTCTTAGGTTTCTCTTCAATGGAGCGAGCGACACCTGTGTCTGGATCAAACACAACTACACCATACCGTTCAGGATCATCAACATGATAAGCGAAGACAGTTGCCCCAACCTCTTGGTTGATCGCCTGGTTGCAAAGGGTCGGCAAATCGACACCATAATAGATGTTATCACCCAAAATCATTGCAACTGAGTCTGATCCGATAAATTCCCGACCGATAATAAATGCTTCAGCTAATCCGTTTGGATGTTCTTGTTCAGCATAAGAAAGAGAAATTCCAAAGTCGTCACCGTCACCAAGCAACTCTTTAAAGACAGGTAAATCACGCGGAGTTGAGATAATCAGTATTTCACGGATTCCAGCGAGCATCAGTGTGCTTAACGGATAATAAATCATTGGCTTATCATAAACAGGTAACATCTGTTTTGAAATGGCTAATGTAAGGGGGAATAATCGGGTTCCGCTCCCACCGGCCAGAATTATGCCCTTCAATTTATTCTCCTTGCGCTCTTAACGACGTTGATTTTCTTCGAAATAAGACAGAAACATAAAGACCAATATTGGCCATGCGTGTTTGACGTTTTATGTCATTCTTCCATAGGAATTTAGCACAACTTATACCGCCTTGCTGCCTTGCTTCTTGTAATCCTCTTACTATACTTTGGTTATCCTCAGTGAGTAAGCTATGGCATTTTTCTAAAGCAAGAAGATTGCTATCAATCCATTGCGAATATTGGCCGGACAATAAGCCGAAAATTCGCCTCAATATTGCTGTGTACCCTATGTTTTTCCCAAACATATTGTTTTGGTGTTGGCGGTAATCAATTTGAGGTTTTGGATCGTAATAGACTTTTCCTCCAGCTCCTGTAAGGATCTGGTAGCTCCACCAATCATGATGTAAAAACTTAGTTTTCATAGCACTTTCACGGACAATAGAAAATGCGGCGCTATTGAATACAATTGTATTTCCGCCAGCCAAGCTCTGAGTCAATGAATTGGTAAAGGAAGGAGGGCTGGTAAATAAAGGTGATAGTCCTGTCGGATTTCCATAGACATCAACCAAGCGAGTTCGACTGCAGTACATAGCTGGGGTGTCCTTACCCATAGATATGAGTTTACTCATCGCGACTTCAAGTTTATCTCTGTGCCAAATATCATCTTGATCGCTAAAAGCTACGTATGTTTTTTTATCGCTCACTGCTTGTATTAGATAGCGAAAATTCTCTGCATGTCCTGCCCTTGGACCTTTTATGATTTGAATAGAACCCTTACTCCAAGACTTTTTCCATGTATTGAGTATCTCAAGAGTGTTATCTGATGAACCATCATCGCTGACTATTAAATCTATATTTTTCCATGATTGGTTTACGAATGAGATGAGCTGCTCGTTGAGAAAATCGGCCCCATTATAAGTAGCCAAAAGAATGGTGATTTTTATATTATGCAATATGGAACTCGTTCCTAATCAATTAAGTTTTTTATTTGCAAATTAAATTATGCATTTCCTTCTAGTATCCGCTTGGATTTTTTACTTGCCAGTTCCACATATCTTCACACATTTCTCTTAAGCCTCTCTCAGCTTTCCAACCAAGCTGCTGTATGGCATACAATGGATCTGCATAGCACTCGGCTACATCGCCATCTCTTCTTGGTGCTATTTCATATTCAATTTTCTGATTAGAAATATGCTCAAACATTTTGATGACTTCAAGGACACTGTAACCATTGCCAGTACCTAAATTGTAGGCGTTACATTGAGCTTCGTTTAAATTCTCAAGTGCTTTTAAATGGCCAATTGCTAGATCTACAATATGTATATAATCACGTATACCTGTGCCATCTTTCGTCGGATAATCATTGCCCCAGATAGAAAGCTTCTCTCTTCTATTACTCGCTACTTGAGCAACAATTGGCATTAAATTATTAGGTATACCGATTGGATCTTCACCAATTAAGCCACTTTTGTGTGCCCCGACTGGATTAAAATACCTGAGAATAGCAATGTGCCAAGATGGGTCACTTGTATACAAATCTCTGAGTATATCTTCTACGATCAGCTTAGATCGTCCATACGGATTGGTCGTATGAAGCTCCATATCTTCTGTGATTGGCAGCCGTTTTGGGGCGCCATAAACCGTTGCTGAAGAGCTAAATACAAGCTTTTTCACATTACAAGATTGCATTGCCTGTAAAAGAGATAAAGTTCCCGCGACATTGTAGTCGTAGTATTTTAGTGGATTTTGGCAGGATTCACCAACTGCTTTTAAACCTGCAAAGTGCATAACTGCTTCACATTTAAAATCCGTTATTTGGTTTTTTATAAATGCAGTATCTCTTATATCACCTTGTTTAAAATCAACTTTTTTACCAGTAATTGTTTCCACACGCTTAATGGCTTCTGGATGACTATTTTCAAAATTGTCAATAACAAGAATTGAATGATTTGACTTCAAAAGTTCCACACAAGTATGTGTGCCGATAAACCCTGCACCGCCTGTTACTAGTACATTCATATTTCATTCCTATATTCTTTATCGAGTAGGATAAATGCTCTCAAATTAAATTCCCACTAAGAAAAGATTGAATAGCACCTAGCTTAATCACATCGAGTTTAAACTCATCGGTAACAATAGGTTTATCTACGGTTAGGGTTTATTTTTGATAGCGTTTACAATGTCTTGCCGTGTTTTATGAAATGAAGTATTTGGAAAAAAACGTGATAAAGAGTGCCTATAGATAGCTTCATTCTTGTAGTAGTTATTGGCTGTCATGTAGACTCGTTTACCGAGAAATGCAGCAAGGATCGCCACATGCAGTCGATCGGTTGCAACAATACGGCTAGGTGATAACGATGCTGCCATAGCCTCTGTGCTAGCTTTACTGAGGCGCTCATTGGTCCACCACGAACCATTCCAAGACAACGAAATATCCTGATTGCCATCAACCCAAAGATCGGAATCTCGCTCTTCGTCTTGACGAAAGCAATAAAAAACACCATCGCCTAGCTGCCAGAACTGTTGAAAGTAATCCTTCGGCAAATAGAAAGTCATATCATGAGACAGGTAAAAATGTTGGTTAGTATCTACCGTGTATTTTCTTGCGTTATCATATGAAATTGGATCTCTAATGAATATCTCAAGATTATCTTTACTAAATAGATTTCTATAATCTCTAATGGTGTGTGGTAATACTATTCCAGTGTTTCCATCAATATTTGATTGTATAGCGTTATAAAGTGTATCGTACTGATTTTCAATTAAATTTCCGCCTCCTCCGAAAAGAAGAGTACTACCTTTAGGTGCGATTTCATGCGGCCCTAATGCAGTGAACTCTATGCTCAATGAGTTCAAAAGCCACATTGTAGCATGCGCAATAAAGCCATCACCACCGTTTCCAGTATTAGGAAAGTAAAAGACATGTTGATTGCGTAGCGTCGCAAGCCGGTCAATTAATAAATCGGACAACATTAACACCTCATACAACTTTAAGAATCTGTAAAGCTTGATGATCACTGACTTGGTTGATAAGCATATAGCACGATAAAATTTTTGAGGCTATCTTGTGAGAATCCTATTAGTTACACCGGAAGTACCACGCATTGGTGGGGGAGGCATTGCAACCTACTCTGCGAATATGATGAAAGCTCTTAGTGAGAGCGGTCATACTGTTAATGTGTTGAGCTGGAGCGTTGTCAGTAATGAGAAAACTTCAAAAGAGGTTACTTCTGACGCGATGCACGTTAATGTGAGCGTCTCCGAAGTATGGGCTAAATACAATGCAGGTCCTCAATCAATCGCCGTAAGCCACTTTTTACTTGATTATATATTGGAGGCTATATCACTTTTCGAGTCAGATGTTCTCGAGGGTACTGATTATCTTGCGCCATTATATGCGTACCAGATCGCTAAAAGAAATGGAACCTTGGCTTCAGGACTCTCAAAGCCAGTGGTCATCTACAATCATGGATTGCAAAGAGATATTTATCGTTGCGATGCAAACATCCCTACCGAATGGGATAGACAAAATATTTATTCAGAAAGATTGACACTTAAGTGGGCCGATCTTGTTATAAATCCTTCTAATTTTTCATATAATACTTTGGTTCGTCAATGTGGAAATATTTTGACTTCAAAGGTAATACCAGAGCCATATTATTTTAATAATAAAAGTGATTTCGAAGGGATACGAAACAATTACATAAGTTTAGGAAGAACATGTATATCAAAAGGGTTAGATAAAAACATTCATTTTTTGAATGTGATTGATAGCATAAATCCTATTGATGAGATATTATTCATTGGTAAGGTTGGATATACTCCTTTCAAAGTGTCAAGTGCTGACGATTACACTTTGAAAAGACTAAAGCCATCCCTTCGAGGAAAAATTAATATTACTGGACATTTGTCTAGAGATGAAGTTGCGGCTGCAATTAATAGGGAGAGTGAAAAAGGATATTCTTTGAATTTTTCACCACAGGAAACTTTTAACTACGCCTTTCTTGAGCTTCTTGACAATGGTTGGCTGCCTTATTCAATGATGAATAGCGCAATGGAGGAGTTCTTCCCCAAAGACCTACAGCATCTGCTCATTCCAGAGGACTTTAATTTATCAACATTAGGGGCGATCTATGAGGCTATTCAATGTAACCATGTTTACGGAAACCAGATCAGAGAATACGCAGAAGCATTAACTCATCCAGATAAATTTTCAGACGATTACCTAAAAGCCGTCGATCCGCTTATCTCTTCAGGAAAAACTTTCCCTGCTGCGCCGCGCGCGACCGCACGAGCCTCAGACGTAACTTTTTTGATGGCAACTTTCAATCCTAAAGAGCAATTGCTAGAGACCGTCAGTAGCATTAAGGCGCAAACTGAAAAAGGTGCTCGCATGCTTGTCATGAGTGATGGTAGTTATGACGCTCAATCTTTGGCACTTCTAGACCAGTTGAATGCGTTTGACCACGTTAGAGTGATACACTCAGTAGCAAATGAAGGCCTGTGCGCGACTAGAACTAAACTTATTGCTTCCTGCGAAACAAAACTCTCAATTTTTATCGATGATGACGACCTCATTGAGGACAGATACCTCGAAAAAACGCTAAATGTCTACAATAAAAATATCATAGGAGCAAATGCAGTTCTCACTTGGCGCCGAAACTTTGGTATAAATAATCACCTTATTATCAACTTTAATATGGATGATTATGAATTTTTTCTCTGGAATGATTTCCGAATGACCAGCCTTATTGATACAGCTTCTTTGCGAAACGTGGGGTTCATACCAGGTATGCGTAATGGGGAAGCTGATGACTGGGATTTTTGGTTGCGCTTTAAAGAAATGGGATACGTTGCAACGATCTTACCAGAAGACTTGTTTAGGTATCGCTATCAAGAAGGGAGCATGTCTTGGCCGTGGTCAAAAGGACAAGCAGAGCTTACCGCTGAATTGCAATATAAAAGAATTATTGCAGGCCTAAAAATTGGTCGTGTGGCTGATGATATCGTACTTGAAATGTTAACATCTGCGCGTCTTACGGAAATGGAAATTGCACCTAACCACAGCGTAATGGAGCAATCTGATCTTGCTGCAATTCAACGGTGGAAATTCATTAGCAATGCAAAACTGCAACGCCCTGTTATCGGTAGAATAAGTGAATTCCTCTACCGAGGAGGATCCTGGTTAGCGAGAAAGTCAACGGGTCAAAGCGTTAAACATTAGTTTATAGGGCGCGCAAGCGCCCTATATCTATATTGAAGAAACCAAATATCAGCATTCTGGACATCGCTTGCAAGAACATGGCGAACAGCCGTGGTAGGGTTCTGTATGATCGCAGTGACGTGAGCCCCGCAAACTCCTCCAGATTTTGGTAGAGTCCAATCCTTGGTAGGAGATGGACAATGAAACGCTCACGGTTTTCAGACGAACAGATAATCGGGATGATTAAAGAGCAGGAAGCTGGAACGCCGACTGCACAAGTGTGTCGCAAATATGGAATTAGCAGCGCCAGTTTTTATAAATATAAAGCCAAATTTGGTGGCCTGGAGGTTTCCGATGCGCGCAAACTGAAAGCATTGGAAGAAGAAAATGCCAAGCTAAAAAAGCTGCTGGCCGAGACGATGCTCGACAACGCTATTTTGAAAGATGTTGCTGCAAAAAAATGGTAACGCCCGATGCTAGGCGGGACGCAGTTGTTCATGTCTGCCAAGTGTATGCCGTGAGCCAGCGTCGGGCGTGTGCCGTTTTATGTATTGATCGATCTAGTGTGCGCTATCGTCGTAAGCGGCCTGATGATGCGCCTATTCGTGAAGCCATGAGACAAGTGGCCTCCGAGCGACGGCGCTTCGGTTATCGGCGCATTCACGTCATGTTGGAACGACAGGGGATCATCATGAACCTGAAGAAGCTGCGTAGATTATATCAGGAAGAGAAGTTGACTGTGCGCAAGCGTGGTGGGCGCAAACGAGCTCTGGGAACGCGGAGGCCGATAGTTTTACCATCGCGAGCTAATGAACGATGGAGCTTGGACTTTATCAGTGATGCCTTCACCGATGGTCGTCGGTTCAGGGTTCTTGCGGTCGTTGACGACTTCACGCGGGAGTGTCTGGCTTTGGTTCCCGACACATCCCTGTCAGGTCTGCGGTTAGCACGTGAATTGGATAATCTGGTCAGTCAACTCGGCAAGCCACGAACGATAGTTTCTGACAACGGAACAGAAATGACCAGTCATGCCATTCTCAAGTGGTGTCAGGAAACAGGCATTGAATGGCACTACATCGCGCCGGGCAAACCAATGCAAAACGGGTTTGTCGAAAGCTTCAACGGTAGTTTCCGCGACGAATGAACCGTACCGGGTTTGCCGGAGGCTCCAACTTCTGAGAGATTGGGGCCACTATGAGCAAAACAACGAACAAGTTTTCACCTGAAGTGCGTGAACGTGCCATCCGTATGGTGCTGGATCACGAAGCAGAGCACCCTTCTCGGTGGGCTGCCGTTTCATCAATCGCTACCAAGATTGGTTGTTCGCCAGCCACCCTGCATGAGTGGGTGAAGAAGACCGAGGTCAACACTGGTAAACGAGCAGGCCTGCCGAGCGATGTCGCCGAGAAGATGAAGGCTCTTGAGCGAGAGAATCGCGAGCTTCGTCAGGCCAATGAGATATTGCGCAAAGCGTCTGCTTATTTTGCCCAGGCGGAGCTCGACCGCCCCTTCAAACGATGATTTCATTCATTGACGAATACCGTAGCGTGTTTGGGGTCGAGCCGATCTGCAGATTATTGCCGATTGCCCCGTCAACCTACTACGAGAACGTCGCCAAGCGCCTGGACATCAACCGGCTGTCGGTCCGCACCCGCAACGATATCAGCCTGAAGATCGAGATACGTCGTGTCTTCGAGCAAAACTTCTGCGTTTATGGCGTTCGCAAGGTCTGGCGGCAATTGAAGCGTGAGGGGTTCGATGTCGCCCGTTGCACTGTGGCTCGACTTATGAGGTCTATGGGTCTTCAAGGCATCATTCGTGGTAAGCCAGTCAAAACCACGGTGTCAGACAAAACTGCGCCGTGCCCGCTTGACCGAGTGAACCGGCAGTTCTATGCGCCCGCACCGAACATGCTGTGGTTATCCGATTTCACATACGTGGCAACCTGGCAAGGCTTCGTCTATGTCGCCTTTGTCATTGACGCTTTCGCCCGCCGCATCGTTGGCTGGCGAACTAGTCGGACGGCGCATACAGATTTCGTGCTCGACGCTCTTGAACAAGCAATTCATGATCGTCGGCCTGTCCATCGCGGAGGGTTGGTTCATCATTCTGACCGCGGTTCACAATACCTGTCGATCAAGTATTCTGAGCGTTTGGCGGAGGCGGGCATCGAGCCTTCTGTGGGAAGTGTGGGTGACAGTTACGATAACGCGCTCGCCGAGACAATCAACGGTCTTTACAAGGCAGAGGTCATCCACCGGCGAGGGCCATGGCGCAACTTCGAAGCTGTCGAGTTCGCCACATTGGAATGGGTAGATTGGTTCAATAACCGTCGTCTTCTGGAGCCAATCGGCAACATACCGCCAGCCGAGGCAGAAGAACGATACTACTTCATGCTGGACGAACCAGCATGGGCAGCATAACTTAAAATAAATGGCCTCCGGCAAACCCGGTACGGTTCAGAATGCCTGAACGAGACCTTGTTCTCATCGCTCGCTCAGGCGCGCACTGAAATCAAAGCATGGAAGGATGATTATAACAAAAACAGACCGCACTCTTCACTCGGCAATGCTACGCCCAATGAGTTCGCCATAAAAATGGCTCTAGAAAAACGGGCCGCCTAAGGCCAATATTAAACTCTAAGACTCTCCTGAAAAATGGAGGAGCATTGGGGCTCACGTCAGTCACACCAAGCATCCTTACTTTTTTAAGTCACAAGATGTCTACAAATCTCGGGACTATTCATCCGGCTTCAGTTTTTGTAGTGCCGCTTCGATCCTGCAAAGCCCGCCAATCCTGCACTAACTCTTCTATCTTTTGCTGAGCCTCTGCGATCATCGGGGTATAACGAACATTTTCAAACCCCCAAAGAGTTGATGTCGCATCTTCCTTGTGCCCAGCAATAAACGGCAAGGTTACAATAACGCGCAATGTTTCCTGACGTTCCAAATATCTATCAATGGTATTAGTAACAGGATCTGTATCAAGCGGGTTCCATCGCGACAAAATTTCCAATGCGCTTTTATTATATATATTAAAAACAGTACTGGTCATCTTATCAATAGTGACATAAATACGCCCATTTACATTCTCAACGGATAAAACTTTTGCATCAGGATGTACATCAGCCATTAAACCAGAAAAAATATCCCAATTATCTTTTCTAGCATCTAGATATTCATTTACTTCACGAAGTATACTATTAAAAGTGTTTGGAAGTTCTACATCATCTTCGATAACTGTGAGCCTACTTATATTATTTTTAAGCGCATAACGTGATAAAGCATTAAAACTGCTACCACATCCTATCCAGCCCAAGCTGTTTCTAATTCCATCAAATATTTTGCAACCATCTGGTAGTGACTTGGATAAAGCTCTACGGCGATCGATTGTTTCTGGTAACGATAAAGCAAAAAAAGTGTTTGGTTGAGATAAATATATCGATTCATCAAGAATAACGTTAGCCGGTATTACACCGATTGCTACCAAAAAACGGTCAAACATAAATTTAAAACGTGCCGCACTAAGTGTGGCGACATCCTTAATATTTTTGTTAACAGTTTCAATATTATTCAAAATTCTAGATGCCTGCGTCATCATACTGTCAATTGATCCTTCTTCGAAAAATTGAACAGCGCCATTAAATTCTGGATATTCCTCTCGATCAACAGTACTTTCTGAGAGAATCGGAACACCCAATGAAAGACACTCACATAAGCGAGGCGTCTCTAACAAAGCACCTTCATAGTAATGGATGTTAATTACGGCTTTTGCTTGCCGGATATTAGCGTAAAGCTCGTTTCCAA
Organism: Pseudochrobactrum algeriensis; assembly: GCF_018436245.1. NCBI lineage: Bacteria > Pseudomonadati > Pseudomonadota > Alphaproteobacteria > Hyphomicrobiales > Brucellaceae > Pseudochrobactrum > Pseudochrobactrum algeriensis. Next base: position 15,885 of record NZ_CP075359.1, on the reverse strand, counting down.
ATAAGTCATTACATATTTTAACACTATATTTTTCTTTTAATTTATCTAGAAATTTTCTTCTTCTTTCACTACTCAAAACGTCACCGTAGAAAATAAAATCATACTTCTTTTCTACAATATTATCAATTAGTGCATTGTCTTTTGATACACCTATTGGAAGATAGTGCACGTTAGGATATTTTATTTTATTTTTTGAAAGAAATTCGATATTAGTTAAAGAATAATCCAAAACACCTATAGAGCTATTAAGTTCCTTAATATACTCTTTTGTAAACCATCGCGAACTCACTGATTGTTCTAATTGAAATATGATACGTTTGTTTGCCGGAGGAAGCCTCCTAAACATCTGAGCGCACAAAACAATATAAAAATCATGGTTAAAGCTCTTTTCAGAGCCTGTTATAATTTCACTTTCAATTCCATGAAACGCAAGATGGTCAGCTATTGTTTTTGCTATAAACAGCGTATGAGGAGTGCAAAGGATGCCCCACACCGTACCATTTCCATTTGCGAGCCGTCGACGCAATTTTACATGAGAATATTCTCGCCCATACCACTTCAGACGATTTGCCAAACCTGAAAAGTCTCCGCGTGTCAGATAGCGCAAACCATTAGTAAACTGTCTGAATCGGCTAGAGAGCTTTAGCATATTTTAAAAAACCTCTTTATAAAAACGAAAATTGATTTTTCTAAAATAGATATTCCCTTATTGGGATTAAAATATATTGTGAAATATCTATATTATTCATTCAATTTTGTTTTTGGTTATAACAAATATATTATTTTATTCTTTAAAACTTAGCTAACGTTCAAAGTATTTTTGAAGAACTTCATCAGGATTACCATCCATTTTGACTCTTCCGTGTTCTAGCCAAATTATTCGGTTACAGTTCTTTCTCATCAAATCTTCTGAATGGCTTGCCAAAATAAGAATTTTTGTTGAATCAACTAGCTCTCGCATACGTGCGTTAGCGCGTTCTTTAAAGTCTTCATCACCCGTTGAAAGCCACTCGTCCATTATCAAAATTTCAGGACGAACAGCGGTCGAAGTTGCAAATGCTAATCTCAACTGCATACCAGATGAGTAAGTACGAAAAGGAACGTCCAAAAATTCCCCTAGTCCTGAAAATTCAGCAATTTTTTCAAATTGCTGGTCAATTTCTTCGGGTAGCATACCCATCATTGCTGAGCGCAAGCGGATGTTCTCGCGCCCCGTTGCATCCGGATCAATACCAAGATTGATATTAATGAGCGATACGCAGTGCCCCTTGATCACTGAGCTGCCATTAGTCGGTGTATAGATACCCGACAACACGCGTAGCAGAGTGGTTTTTCCTGATCCGTTATGGCCTATCAGACCAACACGATCCCCGTCGCGGAATGTCATAGAAACATCGTCGAGGCCACGCACAATCACCAGACGATCACTGCGCCGTTCAATTTTACCGCCTGTTGCAATACTAAGAACACGGTTTTTAAGCGAACGACTGGTTGAATTATAGATCGGAAACTCAACGCTGACATTCTGAAGCTGAATTAAACTCATCTTTTACAACCAATACGCTACACGCCAACGATAGCGCCCGAAGAACAAAATTGCCACAACCCAACCCGCTATCGCGCAGGAGAATCCAAACACCCAGTCGAGCATAGATGGTGGGGAACCGAAGAGTGGAGCCCGCACAAGTTCAATAAAATGATAAAAGGGATTCAACTCTATAAATGCTCGAGACACGTGGTCCGGTAGTATTTTTACCATCCACATAATCGGAGTTGCATAGAACAAAACCTGTAGAATATTGGTTACTACCTGCGTCATATCCCGAAATCTTGCGCAGACCACTGCGAGGATTAGCATCATCCAGGCCATATTCAGACATAGGAGAATAAAACCGGGAATTGCCCATAGCGCATTCAAACTAATCATCTTGCCAAAAATTAGCAGAAGAACCGGAAATATAACTATATTATGGGCAAAAATTATGACATTTCTCCACACCGTACGCATTATGTGGGTAAAAAGCGGCATTCTAACCTGCAAAATAATCCCATCTGAGGATGTAAATGTCGTACATCCCTCCGCCAAACAGGTTGAGATAAAACTCCAAGTAATCACACCGGCGCAGAGGTAGGGCAAAAACTCACGCATTTCGCTTTGGAAAAGCGTCCCGAAAATCAGTCCGAGTGCCCCAATAAACACAGCCATATTCAGTGTAAGCCAGAAAGCACCAACCCGCGAGCGGCGATATCGCTGAGCAACATCCTGCCATCCAAAAATAAGCGCCAGTCGGTATTTCGACAGCGCTTCTGCGATATCACGAAGAGCAACCGCAGCTCCTTTGGTCGGCTCGGCGATTACGAGTTCATGAGAACCGTCTGCAGTAGAAATATCAACGCTCATAACTTTACCTTAGCTAATCTTCGAGTTCTCACGATTGCCACTTTCTCAAATGTTTTTATCAACGTATTATATTCTAATTGAAAAGATGTACTGCAAATCCCAACGAAAGGCGTTTTGCCAGTTTGCGTTATTAACTATAGGGATATCATACAAAACGAGTTCTCCCGATCTAGGTGTCAAAAGCATGATGCGTATGATCACAGATCAAATATCAGATGTATCCTCATAATTGAGGATATCACCAACGACCTTAGCGCCCCAGATAGTGCATAAAAGATTAGCGTGCAATCTGAATGGACGTATCATGAGTTAAAATAGCTATGCTACCTTTAGAAAAAGGTGTCATATATAGCAAAATTCGACAAATAATCTTAATCACATCATCAAGATCAAATCACTTGTCATTCTTCAGATCAATCAACTGGAGAACATATGGTGCCGATAATGGTTGCGTCGTCATTGACAGCCACGCACTCCTTTAAGATGTTTTAAAACTGCTCAGCAAGATTGTGATAAACATATTGATGCGATTGCTGCAGGTATATACCCTTATTTTATTGCTAATAAGCCCATATTCGTTTCATTTTTACGTATGAAAAAAACTGCACAACTCCTCGTCAAAATGTCTCCAGATCTCCGCGAAGCGTTTCATAATTATGCTCTTCGCCATGGACGTTCAGCTTCAGCGTTAATCCGTCATTTAATGGAAGATGAAATGAGAAATGCTAGGATGATCGATATGCTAAAGCCAAAACTTCTTGAGGGACAATGTGGCCCCGTCGCTGAAATATTTGATGACAAAGGTAAAGCTTATCACGTCAAAGTCATGCCATATCGGACACAAACAATATTGCATATTTTAGATCCAGGTTGTGAAAACGGGATCTTCGATTTATCAAAAGTTCGTGGTGGTTCTACACTATTGAATAAAATTTTTTCAGTCATCGATACAGCGTATGACTGGAACACACCATCTTATCGACAAATTTGCCAAGAGCTAGGTTTAGACCCCGACTTCAATCGCCCTACGTACAAAGAGGCTGACAAGCCGCTTGTTGCAAATCTGGAACGACACATAAAGTGGGATGCTGGCGGCGAAGATATGCGTTTGAACGAGTTGACATTTGATCTGCTCGATCTACTTAGAACAGATCAGTATCCAGAGTTTTATGCATTTATAAAGAGTAAGCAATCCCTTGATCACTGGTCTTTCAAAGTATCAAAATCAGTGTTTGAGAATGCTTTCAACCGTGTTGACCAATACAGAATCCGCTCATCACAACCCGTATTTACCTCAATCGATTTTCTGCCATCATGGGAAGGACGCGGTTACAGTGCAAGCATTGACCTTTGGAGCCTTTCTACCTGTGCTTCAGACGGATGGGTTCCACAGAAATACGGACATTTGAAAGGTGTAGCACTTAAGCCGATGCGCTTCGACCTCGCGATCGAAACAGTGGTTCGCCGTCTCAAGGATCAAGGCGTTGTGTTTTTGACCGACATTGAAGCACGGGATTATCTTAACGAAGAAGGTGCTTATTGGGCATTTCAGCAACGATCATGGCAATGTCCAAATGGGCTACAACCGAGGTTACCTTCAGCGGCAGAAAAACTTTTGTGGCGCATAAAACACCCAGCCACACCGTTATACGATCAACATATAAAACGAATACAAATACAGCATTAACGGCTACGTTCTGGATCCCTGCGATCGCTGCTTTTCCCACGTCCGAGAATACTCTCCCGCTGTTCTTGACTACGGTCGATACTTTCTTGCTCGATAGAAATAGTTTCGCGTTCACGCCCTAAAACAGCATCTCTCCGCGCCTGATTTGCATTTTCTGGCGCAGTTCTTTCTCGTACAGCATTGAATGTCTGCTCCTCCGATCGCTTAAAATCACGTCCCGACACCACTTCTCGGCGTGTGTCAAAGTCACTGTGTTCTGGATCAGCGTGCAATCGACCACCTCCACCTATAACCCTCTCTTTAATCCGATACAGTGCAGCTTCAGCACGATTCCAAAGTTGATCGAGCCGTTCGCGCGCGGAAGCAATAAAGGCGCGCCCTCGCTCCATTAACTCAAGGCGTAATTCCAATTGCTTTCGGCCGAGTTCTTCGCGCTGTGCATTGCGTGCCTGTGCCGCGCGGAATGCAGAACCGCGCTCGGTGACAATGCCACGCTTCTCTTGAGCATTAGCAGATGGCCCAATTTTCGGCTCTGGCTCCCGACTTAGCTCAATCACTTTTTTCTCATATTCAAATACAAGTTTTTCTTGTCCACTAGCACGCGCGCGTTCGACCTGTTGCTCGGCCTCACTGCGCTGAGCATCAATAGATCTGTGATCAATCCGCTCTGATCGCCCTGCATGCTCGAGAGCTATATTTGCATCCCGTGCCCAAGCTTCACGCCATCCCAGAAGCAAGTCTGGTGCATTCCAACCACGGTCTTTTTTTCCAAAACCATCGCCAGTCAGTTCACGCATAGTCAACATGACATGCGCATGGGGTTGACTAAAACCATCACGAGCTTTGCTCTCATGAACAGCCACATCTGCGATCATGCCGCGATCAACAAATTCACGCTCAATAAACCCGCGTAAAAGTTCTAAACGCTGACCGCGATCAAGTTCCCGGGGAAGAGAAACTTCAATTTCGCGAGCAAGCTGTGCATCACGGCGTTTTTCTATAATCTCAACCGCGTTCCAAAGCTGGCTACGATCACGCATCCAGTCCGGTGCATTCTCAGGCACCATGATCTCGGAATGAATGACACCGCTCTTGCGACTGTAATCATGCTCTAGGCCCTGCCGGTCATCATACAGCCGTCCAGCTGTGCGATAAGCGGCAGCTGCAACAGAGGATCGCCCTCCTGCTCGACTGATGACTTTTGCACTTAAATGATAGATCGCCATATCTCTGACGCCTCTTTTCAAAACAGGGTCCAGCGCCTGATTACGGTGGTTTGAGCTCGAGGGGAAACCCTCGTCAGGTGCAAATCCACCTCTTGGGAAGCTGTCCGGTGTAGGATTTATCCCGTTGAGGACGCGGACATTGCACAAGCAATGTATAAGCGCGCATTTATAACTATTCAACATAAATATGACATGCTAGCCTTGTCTGAATAAACTCCGAGGTTCCCCATGCACAAAACACAGCCGATCGACGTCGAGCTTGAAGAGCTATCTAAAAAGAAAACGAAGATTGACGCTCAGATCGCCGCGCTTGATGCAAGGCGGCACCTTTCTCAGAAAAAAGACGAAGACCGCCTTAAATGGCTGTTGGGCAATTTGGTCTTCGACCGCTTAAACGCCGATCCTGTTCTTCAGAACATCGTTCGGCGTGATTTGCCAGAGCGCTTCACTCAACGCGACCACAATCGCGGTCTTTGGCAAATTTTGTTTCCTGAACAGTAAGGATTAGTCATGAATTTTATGCTGGAAACTCGGCATTGGGTCACCATGATCATCGCTGTGATTTTAGCCGTTTCAGCCGTGATTTTCTTGCCTCTTGTGGTCGCCATTTATCCAGTAGCCACTTATGCTTTTCTGATTGTCGCTCTTGCTGTGATATTCGACATCCTGGCAAACGCCACAGAAGGCCGTAGAGCGCCACTCAAGGTCGCAGCATGGATATGCCTGCTGCTGGCAGCACTGGTCGCTCTGATGCCTTTAAAAGGCGATTTTAGCGATATGCAGATGACCATCCAGGCCTGGACCAATGCAGGATGGTCACTTCCTCGTGGAATTTGGGAAGGGGTTAAGCGATTAAACCGATATTCTGCCCTTCATCAACAGGCGTTGCTGATATCTTTAGCTCTTGGAGTTGCGGTTGGAGCATTAGCGATAATTATCCCGTTAGGTTCAATTTTAAATCCTCGTATCGGTCGCAATCGCAAATCGAATACTGGCCCTTGGCAAGCAGGATGGATGAGCCCGCGTGATATTGCCAGTCTTGCAAGCAATAAGACCGGTCTGCCGCTCGCGCTCCATAATGGTAAATTGCTACGTTATCAGAAAAATGATGCGAAGGGTTGGCGTGGCGGCCACCATCTTGTTGTTTCTGGCACACGCGGCGGCAAAGGCGTTAGTGCCGTAATCCCAGCAATTATTGATCATCAAGGACCGGTTGTTGTTTTAGACATCAAGGGGGAGAATTTTGCGGTAACCCGTCGTTATCGGCAATCACTTGGCCGCAAAGTTGCAGTACTAAATCCTTTCGGGATCATTGAGGATTCCAATGACCAATTTAATCCTTTGGATTATATTCGCCTAAATGAATTAGGGCGGGACGTGGCTCTTGTTGCAGATGGCTTAGTAAGACCTGAACCAGGAGATGGTGCACATTTCTCTGAAATGGCACGTCAGCTCGTAACAGCTGCGATTGAAGTGGTCGTTACGCAAGAAGAGCCCAATCGCCGCAACCTGATCGCGGTTGCAGATCTTCTCTTATCTGGCAACCTAGATACAACTCTCGAGGCCTGGGTTAAAAACAAAGATCTTGTAGGGCACCGACCTGCTCAGACAGCTGCAACTATTTTGCGTGCAGGAGACAGAGAACGCGGATCCATTCAAACGGCTGTTTCGAAAGCCTTTGAATGGATGCAGTCGGATAATATGCGCCACTTTTTGGCGCGGTCCAGTTTTGACATGGATGATCTTCTTGATGATGAGGTGGATCTCTTCATCGTAGTCCCTTTGGACCAAGTGGATAAGCAGGCAGTGTTTATGCGCTTATTTATCAATCTGGTTTTAGGCACTGTCGTTCGCCAAGACGGGCGACGAAAAGTGAAAGCCCCTATTCTCCTTGCCCTTGATGAATTTGTGCGGATGGGACGAATGGAGCAGATCATGAATATCGCGAACGTTGCGGCAGGGGCTGGGGTTGAGGCGTTGTTCGTTACCCAGGATACGGGCCAGGTTGAAAAAGCATATGGACCAAATGATGCCCGTTCTATTTTCGGCTCCTGCATCACCAAGCGTGTTTTTAATCTCAATGATATTGAAACAGCTGAATGGGTAGCACGACATTTCGGAGACAACACCGTTTATTCCCAGCAAATACGGGAAGCAAAGACGATTAACGAAAAGCGTGATGTTTCTTATTCAGAGCAGCGTCAAAAAATAATGACTGCTGAGCAGATTATGGGCATGAAAACTGATGAACTTTTGCTCTTGGTTGGCAATCGAAATCCACTCAAAGCTAAGCAAAATATTTATTTTAAACGTAAAAATTATCATGGGAAATTTGATGGAAATCCCTTGGTTTTATGAAGTTATCCACAATCGCCTAGTGTTATATATGTGTTAATATAGTGTTACGTATAAAAAAATATATGGTAAGTATTTGTTTTATATGTGTTTATTCGATAGGCTGGTGGGTGATAACACGAAAGATGGTGTGTAAAAACACGAAAGATGGTGGGTGATAACACGAAAGACTTGACCTTGGTGGATGATAACACGAAAGTAGCATAATGGTGGGTGATAACACGAATCTACGCTCCCCTCTCCTGCCCGATCGGATGCAGCAGGGAGATTTCTTTGTGTGCGATATCTTTGATGCCGCGCCCAAAGGAGATATGGCTTCAATGGAGCACCCTATTTTCTCAATTGCAACAAAACCTGATCGGCATGTTCGGCGTTATGAAAATGGTTCGAATTTTGTAGAGGTCATCCCTTCGGTGAAAGGGTTGGCAACAGTACATGACCGGGATGTCCTGATTTATTGCATTAGCCAATGCATCGCTGCACTTAATGAAGATCGTGAAGTTAGCCCAACAATCAGGTTCAGAGCGTATGATCTGCTTTCGGCCACTAACCGAGGTACTGATGGACGCGGGTATGAGCAGTTAAAAGCTGCTCTGGAACGACTTAAAGGAACAACGATTACTACCAATATCATCACTGGTGGTAAAGAGGAGTTCGATGGATTTGGATTGATTGATCGTTTCAAAATCGTTCGGGAAACGCGTGATGGGCGGATGCAGGAAGTGGAAATTCGCTTATCTGAGTGGGTGTTTAATGCCATTAGATCGCGGGAAGTCTTGACGCTTCATCGTGATTATTTTCGCCTCAGAAAACCACTTGAACGGCGGATTTATGAGTTGGCACGTAAACATTGCGGAGCACAAAAGGAATGGCGAATTAGTTTAGGCAAGTTACAAGCTAAATGTGGGTCTTCATCGACAGAGAAAGAATTTCGTCGACTTGTCTCGAACATCGCGAAACAAGATGAACAATTTGAACATATGCCAGATTATGCAGTTCGAATTGAAAAAGATGTAATTATTTTTACAAACCGTCGTATGGAAGATGTGAAATCTCATTCAGCTTGCTTTCTGACAATTCGACTAGATCTCGATACATATCAAGAAGCCCGAAGAGCGGCTCCTGGTTGGGATGTGTATTATCTTGAGCAGACTTGGCGCTCTTGGATGCTTGATGGTGGCTTAGATGCCCCAAAAAATCCTGACAAGGCCTTCATTGGTTTTTGCACAAAATGGTTTGAGAGGCGAGGTAGTCCGTAAAAGATACTATGTAGTACCTTTTTGGTTTCTATAAGATATCTAGTAGCTATCAGCTATCTTTAGCATTGAATAGAGTACATGAAATCAGAGCCGAACATATGCCAGTTATATCATTTACCTATCCCAAAGACGTCACTGGAAAACTACGACGGCCTTGATCCCTGCTAGGCGTACACTTGTTGCGAAGGGATTTTCCATCCGATAATCTATTATGTTTCAATACCTCAACTCGACGAACGGCTCTTGGTTGGGATGTGTATTATCTTGAACAGGCTTGGCGCTCTTGGATGCTTGACGGTAGCTTAAATGCTTCTAAAAAATTTGATAAGGCATTCATTGGTTTCTGCAAAAAATGGTTTGAGAGGCGTGAGCACTCATAGTGGATACTATTTAGTATCTTTTTAAATTCTATAAGATATCTGGTGGCTATCTGGTACCTTTAAATATCTGGTAGCTATCTGATAGCTATCTGGTAAGATGTTTAAAAAACAGAGTCGAGCACATATGCCAGTTATATCATTTGCCAATCCCAAAGGCGGCGCGGGGAAAACCACGACAGCCTTGATTCTTGCTACGCAACTTTCAGAAAGTGGCGCTAGCGTTACGATCCTTGATGCCGACCCAGAACGTTGGATATCGCAATGGGCCAATCTCCCAGGTAAGCCAGAGAACATCTCTATTGTCAGCGGTATCACGGAGGATGGTATTGTTGATCAAATTGAGGAAGCCTCCGGAAAATCTCAATTTGTGATCATTGATCTGGAGGGAACAGCCAGTCTGATGGTTGCAAACGCCATTGGTATGTCTGATTTGGTGCTGATCCCAATCCAAGGCTCTTCGATGGACGCGAAGGGAGGCGCCAAAACTATTCGTTTGATACAAAATCAAGCGAAAATGGCACGACGTGTTATTCCGCATTGCGTAGTCCTAACCCGTACTAGCGCCGCAGTTCGTTCACGGGCACTCAAAAACGTGCAAGAACAGCTTATACAAAGTGGTATTGATGTGTGTGAGACGCCAATCGTAGAGCGCGCTGCCTATCGCGACCTTTTCGATTATGGTGGTACGTTGACCAGCCTTGACCCATCGCAGGTAAGTAACGTTGATAAAGCCATGGATAATGCGCGACAATTTGCGGGCGAAGTGGTCGAGAAATTGATGCAAGTGCAGGGGCATACTGATGAGTAAACAACGGACAAATCTTGGCTTTGGTGATGCCCTGAGTGATCTCAGCGCATTCGTTCCAACCCCAAAAACCGCACCAAAAGATAAGACAACAGAGGAGGCGGCTGTGGCCGCAGGTTTTGTAAGCAGGGAGCCCAAAGCATCGGAGCAAACAAAGCCGCAGCGTCGTCGCAGAACTGGCCGTAATGTGCAGTTCAATATTAAAGCAAAGCCTGAGACGATTGCAGCCTTTTATGAGATCGCTGATGCTAATGGTTGGGGACTAGGGGAAACCTTGGAGCATGCGGTTGACCTTCTTGCGAAGAATAATAATAAAGCATAGTGCGCCATTGACTTATACGCCAATGAAGTATAAACAGATGACTAAATTACAAACCGTAGTTGAGTTGCCCGAGTTTCAGCGTCGTGCGCGATCCATTATGACGGATGTTGAGCGTGAGGCGGCTATTACTTGGATTGCCACGAACCCGGAAGAGGGTATTTCTCTAGGGGGTGGATTAAGAAAAGTCCGTATTCCCAGAGAAGGTGGTGGCAAAAGCGGAGGCTTTAGAACGATCTACGTATTTGGCGGACGCCACATGCCGATCTTTCTGATCACGATTTTCGCAAAAAATGAAAAAGCGGATCTAACTCCTAAAGAACAGGCAGCAGCGGTAGAAATGAGTAAGGCGATCGTTTCAATGTGGAGCAATAAACAATGAGTGCATTTGAGAGCATCAAGAAGGGATTGGACGAAGCCCTTGAATTTTCTAAGGGGAACGAGGCTGGCTCTTTGGTTCACGAAATTATTTTACCGGAAATTGATGTAGCTAAAATTCGGGCACAAACTGGCTTGTCTCAAACCGATTTCGCCCGCAGTATCGGTGTGGCAAAGGGAACACTTCTGAACTGGGAACAAAGACGTCGCACGCCACAAGGCCCAGCGCAGGTACTGCTGGCTCTAATTGAACGCAAACCATCTGTGGTACAGGACTTACTCGGTAAGCTATGATGTAGCGCCTTTGTGTGACCCGTTGTTAATCGCTTGATTGTCTCTGGTCTACTTTAATGGATCGGTCTAATAAGTTATTAAATCACTGATTTCTTGTACAGCCATCAGTACTCAGTACACAGCTTGATCATGCGAGCTTTTAGTTAAAAGCTCGCATGAAGAATATTTCTGAAAACCGACAAAATAAGGAGCTAGAAGCATTTTCCTTGACTGCTCCAACTCTTAATGCAAGCTTTATGAAAAAATTACCACAAAAGCTTGTAAGGATTTTTGAATGGTTGCCACCGCTAAGACCGCTTGGAATAAAGGCCGTGTAGTGGGTAAAAAACCACCTCTTACTCCTGATCAAATCGCCCTGATCCGATTATTGCTCCGCCAAGAAAATGCTTTACGCGATCTGGCACTATTTAACGTAGCTCTCGACACCAGCTTCCGTGGGTCTGACCTAGTGCGCTTGCGGGTATCAGATGTGGCAACCTCATCAGGGATCCGCGAGATCGTTGAAATTCGCCAAAAGAAAACTGAAACTCGCAACACCCGCCCGGTTCAGGCACGATTATCTTCAAACACGTGCGAAAGCTTACGCACATATCTATCGGCTTCTGAAAAAACATTGCATGGTTGGCTGTTTACGGGGCAGGGAGTAAGATGGTCTCATGCTCACATCAGTGAAAGCCAGCTTTGGCGGTTGTTTAAAGCCTGGCTAGAAAAAGCTCACATTGATCCTAGCCTCTATGGTCTTCATTCTTTGCGAAGGACGTTCCCAGCGCATATTTACCAACAAACAGGGAATCTACGTGCCGCTCAATTGTTACTTGGTCATGCCAGTATTGAAAGCACCAAAGAATATATTGGCATTGAGCAAGCGGAAGCTTTAGAAATAGCACGTAAGTACCACCTATGACTGATGTAAATTTATTTAAAAAATGATACCTTATGACGTGAGCCCCGCAAACTCCTCCAGATTTTGGTAGAGTCCAATCCTTGGTAGGAGATGGACAATGAAACGCTCACGGTTTTCAGACGAACAGATAATCGGGATGATTAAAGAGCAGGAAGCTGGAACGCCGACTGCACAAGTGTGTCGCAAATATGGAATTAGCAGCGCCAGTTTTTATAAATATAAAGCCAAATTTGGTGGCCTGGAGGTTTCCGATGCGCGCAAACTGAAAGCATTGGAAGAAGAAAATGCCAAGCTAAAAAAGCTGCTGGCCGAGACGATGCTCGACAACGCTATTTTGAAAGATGTTGCTGCAAAAAAATGGTAACGCCCGATGCTAGGCGGGACGCAGTTGTTCATGTCTGCCAAGTGTATGCCGTGAGCCAGCGTCGGGCGTGTGCCGTTTTATGTATTGATCGATCTAGTGTGCGCTATCGTCGTAAGCGGCCTGATGATGCGCCTATTCGTGAAGCCATGAGACAAGTGGCCTCCGAGCGACGGCGCTTCGGTTATCGGCGCATTCACGTCATGTTGGAACGACAGGGGATCATCATGAACCTGAAGAAGCTGCGTAGATTATATCAGGAAGAGAAGTTGACTGTGCGCAAGCGTGGTGGGCGCAAACGAGCTCTGGGAACGCGGAGGCCGATAGTTTTACCATCGCGAGCTAATGAACGATGGAGCTTGGACTTTATCAGTGATGCCTTCACCGATGGTCGTCGGTTCAGGGTTCTTGCGGTCGTTGACGACTTCACGCGGGAGTGTCTGGCTTTGGTTCCCGACACATCCCTGTCAGGTCTGCGGTTAGCACGTGAATTGGATAATCTGGTCAGTCAACTCGGCAAGCCACGAACGATAGTTTCTGACAACGGAACAGAAATGACCAGTCATGCCATTCTCAAGTGGTGTCAGGAAACAGGCATTGAATGGCACTACATCGCGCCGGGCAAACCAATGCAAAACGGGTTTGTCGAAAGCTTCAACGGTAGTTTCCGCGACGAATGCCTGAACGAGACCTTGTTCTCATCGCTCGCTCAGGCGCGCACTGAAATCAAAGCATGGAAGGATGATTATAACAAAAACAGACCGCACTCTTCACTCGGCAATGCTACGCCCAATGAGTTCGCCATAAAAATGGCTCTAGAAAAACGGGCCGCCTAAGGCCAATATTAAACTCTAAGACTCTCCTGAAAAATGGAGGAGCATTGGGGCTCACGTCAGGCATCCATTCCATGGACTGGGCTTAAAAAGGACGCTTACTTTTTATCACAAGGTTTTCCTATTGTATTAAATGTTAACAGAAGACTTCTCCATTTTATCGACAAGTTCACCAAATACTATTTAAATTGGTAACTCTATTCGTCGAGCCAGTGTATCCGCCAAGTTTGCGCACCAAAAGCCTGTGCGGCGGCCAGTCCAACATCGGAATCCTCAAGTACAAGACAGTCTTCCGGACCAACATTAAGCAAAGCGGCAGCTTTTATGAATGGTTCCGGCGATGGCTTTGACGCGGTGGTGTCATCACTTGTAACAACAATGGAGAATAAGTAATCGAGTTTCTTTTCAGCGAGTAGCGGCGTCACTGATGCTCTGGATGCGGCAGTTACCAATGCAATAGGAACAGTTTTATGAAGCTGTTGCAGTACTGCTACCAGCAGCTTGTTGACACGCACACGATCAAACAAAGTTGGGTAAATCTCACGTTTGCGTCGCGCAATCCTTTCATGCAAATCTGGATGTAATGGTAATACCTGTTTAAGCATTGGCCTCCAGGCCATCTTGCCTACACTGCTTGACAGATCTGCGCTGGAATATGCCATACCGGTCTCACCAAGCGCCTGACGATAAGCCGCGAGATTTGCTGCATGGGTATCCACCAACGTGCCATCGAGGTCGACGAGAACTGCTTGCATCACCATAACTCTCCGGGATAACGCCGCTCAAAATTACGCAATAGCAAGCACAGACATCCAAAAAATGCGAGGCCGGCTTCTCGGCTATGGCGTAATTGATAAGGGATCAAACGCAGATAATTAATCCACTCATGGATGAAGACCTGCTTCATGCCTTCTTCGCCGAGATTAACGGTCAATTGGTCAATTGTTTCATTGAACAGCGCCTCATATTGGAATGAGCGGTGAACTCCCACCGTCAATTGACCATCGGAGTAACTGGCTTTAGGTCGTTTATGAAGCGCCTCATAGCCGAGATGCAGCGACTGCATGATCTTAGCGTAATCAATTAATGGCGACTGAAATCCATTCACGGGATTGGGGTCGATCAGGAACCAGCTTTCGGGTTTTCGACCGCCCGAACTATCTGGTAGCAACATGATATTCTCAATTGTCAGATCACCATGAATGGCAGATTGTCGCCGGTCGCTGAGCTTTTGCACAAACCAGTTCATATCTTCAAAGATTGAAAGGGAACAGGTATCGAATGGCTCACCATTCAATAGAATAATCCCGTCTGATACAATATCCTGAAATTCCTCTTTTATTACATTAAAGTTCCCAAGCACTTTCGCATGTATATATGCTTTTATATCTGTATCTTCCGCCGATGCGACTTCATTTGAGAGGTGAAAATCCCTCATCTTGGCTATAACATTTTTTAGTATATTCTTAGATACCTCAAGAGAACTTGCATGAATACCTTCGTACATATCCAAACTTCCGGCAATATATTCCATATCATACAGAAAATCAGCGCCGCTCTTTTGGGATGACAGAATCTTAACCAACGGCAATCTTGTACCATTGTCCTGTAGCCAGTCGCGCTGCACAGTCATTTTAGCACCTACTTCGCCTGTTGCGAATTTGCGCACTCTCAGCTGGCCGTCAACCTCGATCAATGCAGTCACTGCACCCGAGCCGCCCTGAAAAAGCCGATGAAGGCGCACTTCATCCAAACCCCGATCCTCGAAATTTGCTAGAAGATCGTTCGTTCCGGCAAATCGGCGGTTCAAAAAGGCAACATATTGTTGTTCAGACCAAAAACTGGAGCGTAGAGAATGGCGCTCCTCAGAGGTGAAATATTCCATCGAGGTCAGCGAACGCAGCAATGTTCGCGACCGCGCGAGAATATCAACCTCCCATAATACGACGCAAATTACTACGATCGCTATCGGAGCCAGCAAATATATGAGTATCCACCCCCTTGTTTCCCCTAAACTCGGGGTCCAACTCAGGTTCAAGGCACTGGAATAAACCTCGAGAAATGCTTCGAAAAAACCTATTGACAGAAAGTGACCTAACGACAATAGCGACACGATATAACTAGCCCACATGGCGAGTGTAAGCATCCAGAACCGAAAGCTTTTGATGAGTTTACCATCAAGAATGAGATGCGTCACTGAATAGAAAAAATGCAGAATTGCTGATTTCAAACTATCGTTGAATATGGCTGCAAAAAAATAAACAATTATCTTGGCTAACCGAGTACAGTGAATGAGCAACACTACGGCTATGCTCGCTATAAACAATAAAATTGTCGTAATGACGAACATCGCATCGCCATAAATAAAAAATACTATCAATCCAATGACTGAAACAACAAGAAGATCAACAATGCGTTCCGCTATCACGGACGCAAATATTGACGAGAAACGTTGTCGAGCCATGTAGGATAGAAACGCGCTACGCGTAATCTCGCCTAGCCGGAAAGGCAGGATCGCGTTGATCAGATATCCCACACTTAATGCAGCAAGAGCTGGGACTGTCCTGGTATAAATATCGTCTTTTAAGAGAATGACGCGCCAACGAATCGAACGCAGAATATGTGCGGTCAGAAGGAAGACGACGGCGATAGCGAAATAAAGTATGGACTGCGTTGTAACCAT
>NZ_CP075362.1:0-76022 GCF_018436245.1 Pseudochrobactrum algeriensis | reverse complement strand
TGCCAAGTTGTTTGAATAGGGCTTTGAGCAGCTTTCGCCTGTGTTTATCAAGCGGTCATTTCGGTCGTGTAGTCACGCCATAATGCAAATGCATCGGTACGTGCATGGCGGTAGGAGATAGCAGTGAGATTATAGCGGCGAGGACGGAAGATGGTGTTGATTTGATCGTGTGCTGACAAGAAGCGTTGGGCTTGACGAGGCGATTTGAACCGCCCCATGATTTTCTCCCGTTTTCGGCTCAGGCGGTGCGAATTTTCAATTCTGTTGTTCAGGCCTTTATGAGCACGATGATCGGCATCTGGCGCGATTTTTTGTACTGGCTTGGTATAGCTGCGCAGCTTATCCGTCACAACGACACGTGGTTGACCGTATTGCCGGATCAGTCTGGTGAAAAAACGCTTGGCAGCCTTTGTGTTACGGCGTGTTTGAACCAGAATATCAAGAACATCGCCATCTGCGTCAATGGCCCGCCAAAGCCAATACTTCTTTCCCCCAATCGTGATGACGACCTCATCAATGTGCCATTTGTCGTTTGGCTTTGGTCGATCCCTGCGGATACAGTCCGCAAAATGACGACCAAAGCGATTAATCCAGAGGCGAAGCCTAGTTCGCGCGGGCGCATGAGGGCGGGAACAATTTCAAGGGTGGAACATTCCCTGACAGCCGTGCGAGATTGTTCGCCGGACATAGGATATGTCCATGCTTCCACGAATTGCGATCATCGGCACGGGTCCAACCGGCCTCTACACGTTCAAACAACTGATCGGCTCGACCGTTCCCCTGTCGATCACCCTTTATGAAGCAGAGGGCGAACCGGGCAAGGGCACGCCCTATCACCCCGACATGAACGACCCGGCGATGCTCTCCAACATTCCGAGCATCGAGTTGCCCGCCTTCACCGAAACGCTGGCCGACTGGCTGCGGCGGCAGAATGACGACACGCTGATGCGCCACGGCATCCGCCGCGAAGCGATCGACGAGCGCGAATTCTACCCGCGCCTGGTACTTGGCGACTATATGCAGGCACAGTTCGAGCGCATGCTGGCGGTGGCCGCCGAGCGTGGTCATGAGGTCACCGTGCTCGCTCACCACAAGGTGGTGGATATCGAGATCCAGGACGATGCGATCCGCCTGCGGGTGTCCAATCCCGATGGGGAGAGTGACGCGAGTTTCGGCCATGTGGTGATGGCGACCGGTCACAACTGGCCGGACAGCACGGAAATCCGTCCCGGTTATTTCGTTTCGCCCTGGCCGGCGACCGTTTTGAAGTCGATCCGCAATGAACCCGTCGGCATTCTCGGCACGTCGCTGAGCGGCATCGACGCCCTGATGACCGTCGCTACGGCGCATGGCATGTTTTACAGCGACGCGGCCGGCGATCTGCAATATCAGCCGGCTGCCGGAACAGAGGAGTTTCGCGCGACGCTGATGTCCCGCAAGGGCATCCTGCCGGAGGCTGACTTCTACTGCCCGCTGCCCTATATGGAGCCGCAGGTTTGCACCGATCAGGCGATCGACGCCCTGATCGCGACGGGCCGGCATGATCTCCTGGACGAGGTCTTCGATCTCTTCCGCCGCGAAATCGTTGCCGCCGACCCGGATTATGCCGCCCGCATCGGCCTGTCGCAATTAACCGTCGAGACATTTGCCGCCGCCTACTACGCCGACCGGACCGAGAGCGATCCCTTCGTCTGGGCGGCGAAGAACCTCGCCGAGGCCGAAGACAACAGGGTAAAGCGCTACACCGTGCCGTGGCGCTATGCGATCCTGATCACCCACGAGATCGTCGCGCGCGTCATTCCGCATCTGGACGAGAAAGACCTCAAGCGCTTCCATGGGCATTTCAAGGGCATCTTCATCGACGACTATGCAACCGTGCCGCTGATGTCGATCCGCCGTCTGCTTGCGCTGTCGCGTGCGGCTAAGCTGTCGATCCTGCGGCTCGGCGAAGACTACACGATCCGCACGGCCGAGGACGGTCTGGAGCGGGGCGCGGAGGTCGAAGTGTCAGGCATGGTGCATCGCTTCGGGGCCTTCATCGATGCGACAGGCCAGGAAACGCTATCGGCGACGGATCTCCCCTTTCCGACGCTGGTCGATCAGGGAGGCGTGCGCGAAGCCGCGACACCCAAGGTCGAGGCGATCATGTCGCTCAACCGGGACCCCGATATGGTGCGCACCGGCGGCATCGATGTCGATGAGTTCTATCGCCCTCGTCTCGGCCTGATGTCGGAAGGCCGGCTCTATTGCGCAGCGATCGCCTTCCTGCTGCACAAGGAGCCCTTCGTTCAGGGAATCACCAGTGCCCGGGATATCGGCGAAACCGTCGGTCGGGCAATCCTGAAAGATATCTCTGAGGCGGAGATGCCGCTCTTTCAGATCTCGGCGTAAACCGCATCACCGACGCTGATCGTCGCGCCCTCGGTGGGCGTGGCATAGACGCCGAGATTGCGTTTGTTGTGGCGCATAATCCCGCGCAGCACATCGGGCTCTTCCGCCATGCCGGGCTGTGCCACGAGCGTCATGCCACAGCGGCGCGACGCCTCGGTGACGCGGATATCCGCATCTCCGATCCGCACGGTATGATCGACCCACTCATTCTCGATGAAACCTTCGCCTTCTTCCGTTTCGATCAGCACGGAGGGCCGGAACCGTCTTCCGTCCAGCGGCGGAAGGCCGGTCACCGCGGCGAGCGCCTCCGTCGAAGCCGTCGTCACAAGGTGAAGCGGCGCCGGCTTGTAACGGTTGGAGACGACGGGGAAGCGATAATCGCCAGACCCGACGAGCCCAACCGCGACCGGGAAGCCGAAATGCACCGCCAGACGGTCAGGCAGTGCGCCGTCATCGAGCGCATGCTCGGCGCCGTCGGCGAAGCGCAGCACCGGAAGCCCGAAGGGCGGTTGCGAGGCGGTGATGAAGAGGGCGGGACGCCAGCGCGTTTCCTTCTCGGGGGCGGCGGCGAGGCCGGTTTCCGGATCGAACAGCGCGAACCGTCGGTCGCCTGCGATGCCCTCAGGCGACACGGTGATCGAGGCGAGCGTCTCCCCGCCAAGAGAACTCACCGGATAGCGCCAGACTTCCCGCACTCGACCGATTTTTCGCATAGTTGTTCCTTCATTCACCAATATTCAATATCCACCGAACACGGCTTGATGTTCCAGAAAACTGGGACCCGGGACTAGTTTGCAATCTTTTTGCGAAGATTGATGCAGCAACTTAACGCCTTTCTACAGATCTTGATTCGGACTGCCCAAACGGGGATTTTTGAAGGTTGGCTGACGCCAACTTGTTTGCCAGCGTTCCAAGCCGGTCCGCGCGGTTTGGTAGGGCCGATTGTGAGATACTCATTTCAGTTCTCGTCTAGCCACGATTGGCCAGAGAGAGTTCGCAGAGTTCCTAGCTGCGAAGCAGGCGCAGGCGCAGGCAGACATTCTGCTCTTATTGGGCGAACTATTGAAGCGCGCGAAGCCTTCAGTGACGACCTACATCCGGTCCCTGAACTCTTTCACACTCATACCAACCCATGATTTGAAAGTCCTTTGGAAATACGCGCTATCCTGAAAGCCCAGGCTGCTGGCGATTTCGTCGATGGGCAGTTCCCCTGCGGCCAAGAGCAATCGTGCCCTTTCCATTCGACGTCGAAGCACGTGCTGGTATGGGGTCTCTCCAGTGGACGCCTTGAAGGCCCTGCTGAAATGGAACCGACTTAGGCCCGCGAGTGCAGCAAGGCTCGATAGGCTGAGATCTGAGCCAAGGTTCTCCTCGATAAACTCGTCGATCAGAGCCAGAGGCGCTCTGTCAAGGGGCGGCGGCTGTCTCAATGCCGGCATTGTTGCTTTGTGGATCGCCAAGATCGTGATCAGGCCCAATGCTTCTTCGTATAGAGCATCAGAATGATCTCGCTTTAGCAGGCCGGGCCATTGGCGCAGGTATCCCGCGACTTCGTCGCTTCGGTAATAAACCTTTTCATCGACATGTTCGGCGAAGCGAGTGTCCAGCTCCTGCCGGATAGCTGCCGGATCAAAATAGATAGCTGCGAACGAGTTGTTCCGCCTTTGGAGTTCGGACCAGCCAGTGACGCGTGCACCCCGCGGGACATAAGTCAGCGTGTGGCGGAGGTCACGGCGGTTGTCCTCCAATCCATCCCCTGCACGTATGCCCCCATCTTCCAGGACAATGTCATGGTAGGCGCAAAAATGGAGGTCGCTCGTCCAGTCGTAACTGAAAGCAGCACCCAACTCTGGTTGAAGGTACTCCACCGTGAAGCCGCTGAGCTTCCTTGCGTGACGTTGCGGCGAATGGGCCAACCCCTGAAGGGCAAGCAACTCATTTCGTTCCATTTTTAGCGTAATCTTGCTTTCCTCATAAAATTATTGCTACCTAGCGCTCTATTCAAGTTGACGTGATCGGCGGGATTGGGTGGGACACAGGAACCACACGTTTCGCGACCCCGCTAGCCAACTCCCAGCTCCGATACCGTCACTCTTACGTGATCACATCATCTGATAAAGTATTTAGAGACCTTCTGATGCACAGAAAAACATCCGCACTGACAGGCAACAAAATGCTCGGTCTGGAGCGAAGCGCTCTTATCGGCGCAGTTACCGCGATCTTCTTTTTCGTCATCAGCACCGCGCTAACCGTTTACACAGTCCAGAACGTCAGAGACAGCAATGCGAGAGTGACGCAAACGCATGGCCTTGTGGTGGCACTCGACCTGCTTCTGATCGACATACAGGATGCAGAAACGGCACTACGTGGGTTTCTCCTGACCTCTGAGCAGGCTTATCTCTCGCCCTATCACCGTGCACTTCCCCAGGTTCAGAGCCGTATGGAAACGATCAGCTCGGCCGCCACGGCCGAGATGCGCGAACGTGGGAGTATCGAGGAACTCCGGGCGTTTGTCTTGTCCAAGCTCGAAGTCATGGCGCAAACACTGGAGGTCTTCGAGACACGAGGAGCGGCCGACGCGTTGACCCTGGTGAAATCAGACCGCGGCCGCAGCGATATGGACGGTATCCGCAACGTCATCTCCCAACTGCGCAATGAAGCTGGTGAAGAGCGGAGCCAGCGCCTCGAGGAGATGGATGCATCCTACATTATCGCCTGGGCGAGCGCGCTAGCTTCGGGGGTGCTTGGCATTGTCCTGACCCTCGCGATCTCCGCACTTGTGCGAAAATCCACTCTGGAGCAGCAGCGCGAGCAGTGGCTGAGGGATGCACAACTCGGCTTAGCTGCATCTGTCGTCGGTGAGCAGCCGATCGGAGAACTTGGCGAAAACATCCTGGGCTTCCTGACAAACTATCTCGGTGCCGTGGCAGGTGCCATTTATGTCGAAAATGCCGGCCGCTTTCATCGCATGGCCGCGCACGGTGTGCCGTCGGACGTGACCCTGCCCGCAAGCTTCGGCCAAAACGACAGCCTGTTCGGCCATGTATTGCGGGATCACCGTCCGATCGCGGTTGGCGAGGTTCCGGATGGCTACATCAACTTCGGTTCCGCTCTTGGACAGCAGAAGCCCCGTTACCTCGCCTTGGCGCCTGCGATCGTCGAAGGCGACACCAGAGGCGTTTTCGAACTCGGCTTCCTCACTCCTATCAGCGATCAGACTTTGGTGCTCCTCGAACAGGTTTCAGAGCTGATTGCCGTCGCCATCCGTTCGGCGGAATTCAGAACCCGCCTCCAGGCTCTTTTGGAAGAAACCCAGCGTCAGTCGGAAGAACTGCAGGTCCAGGGCGAGGAACTGCGCGTTTCCAACGAGGAGCTGGAAGAACAAGGACGCGCACTTCGCGAACAACAGAGCCGCCTGGAACAGCAGCAGGCAGAACTCGAACAGACCAACTCGCAGCTCGAGGAGCAAGCGGAAGAACTGGAACGGCAGCGGGACGATCTTGAACGGTCGAAAGACGCCATCGAGGCCAAGGCGAAGGAAGTGGAACTTGCCAGCCGCTACAAATCGGACTTTCTCGCGAATATGTCGCATGAGCTACGAACACCGCTGAATTCGTCGCTGATCCTTGCCAAACTCCTGGCTGACAATTCCGAGGGCAATCTGACGGCCCAACAGGTCCAGTTCGCCCAGACCATCCAGTCATCTGGCAATGATCTGTTGAACCTGATCAATGACATCCTGGACCTGTCCAAGATCGAGGCGGGACATGTGGAGATCAATGCGGAAGCGGTGTCCATCGAGAGGACCGTCACTGGGCTTCGTCACATGTTTGAACCGCTCGCAACCAACAAAGGCCTGCAGTTCAACGTCTCGGTCGAGGCGGGCGTGCCCGCAGTCATCCAAACCGATCCGCAGCGCCTTGAGCAGGTTTTCAAGAACCTCTTGGCGAATGCGCTGAAGTTCACCGAAAACGGCAGCGTCTCGCTGAGTGTTGGCGCCCGCAATAACAATCAGGTCGCCTTTTCGATCCAGGACACGGGTATCGGAATTGCAGACGAGCAGCAAAAGCGGATCTTTGAAGCCTTTCATCAGGCGGACAGCACCATCAGCCGCAAGTTCGGCGGCACTGGGCTTGGTCTGTCGATTTCTCGCGAACTGGTGCGCTTGCTTGGAGGCCGCTTCCAGCTTCAAAGCCAGCTTGGCGAGGGCAGCACGTTCACCGTCATCATCCCGGCCGAGTTCGACAGTGCGCTGGTCCAGGCTCCGAAACAGGATCGTGCCCCGCCCGTCGCGTCCGCTGCAGAACCCGTCTTCCGCACGGAGGCAGAGATCACTGCACAAAAGCCGAAGGCAGTCGCTATCGTCGATGACGACCGTGCAGCATCCGAGGCAACGGCCCGCAAGCTGCTGATTGTCGAGGACGATCAATCCTTTGCACTCATCCTGCGCGATCTCGCCCGTGAGCTGAAGTTCCAGGCGCTCGTAGCCGGAACCGCTCAAGAAGCCCTGGAACTCGCCCATCAATATCTGCCGAACGCGATCCTGCTCGATGTCGGTCTTCCTGACCAATCCGGCCTTTCGGTGCTTGACCGCCTGAAGCGTGACGTACGGACGCGCCATATTCCGATCCACATCCTCTCCGCCGAAGACTACTCCGACAGGGCTCTCTCCTTGGGCGCCGTCGGCTATGCGCTCAAGCCCGTACAACGCGATCACCTGGTGTCGATGATCGAGTCCTTAGGCGCGAAGGCCGAACAAACGCTGCGGCGCGTGTTGATCGTTGAAGACAACGCCGTTCAAAGGGACGCTCTGTCGAAACTCCTGTCGTCGCATGATGTCGAAACGGTGGGGGCCGGGACTGCGGCAGAGTGCATCTCGTTGCTGGCCGAACAGACCTTTGACTGCATGGTGCTGGATCTATCGTTACCGGACACGTCCGGCTTTGCACTTCTGGAAACGTTGAGCGAAGCAGGCATGTATTCCTTCCCACCTGTCATCGTCTACACCGGACGCGTTCTCTCGTCCGAAGAAGAGCAGAGGCTTCGCCGTTACTCGAAATCCATCATCATCAAGGGTGCTAAATCGCCGGAACGGCTGCTCGACGAGGTTACACTCTTCCTGCACCAGGTCGTCTCCGAGCTGCCGGACGAGCAGCAGCAAATGATCCGCAAAGCCCGCAATCGCGATGAACTGCTGGAAGGGCGCCGCATTCTGATCGTCGAGGACGACGTGCGCAACGTCTACGCCCTGACCAACATCCTCGAACCACGCGGGGTGATCGTCGATATCGCCAGAAATGGCGAGGAGGCACTGGAAAAACTGGAGCAATCGATAAGCAACCCAGACGGACGGATCGATCTGGTTTTGATGGATGTAATGATGCCGGTCATGGATGGCCTCACCGCAACCCGCCACATCCGCAAGAATTCAGCATGGCAGAAGTTGCCGATCATCACCTTGACCGCCAAGGCAATGCCTGACGATCAGAAACGCTGCATTGAAGCCGGTGCCAATGACTATATGGCAAAGCCGCTTGACGTCGAAAAGCTTCTGTCTCTCGTGCGCGTCTGGATGCCGCAATGACGGAGACGTTCGAAAAGGTGGAGGATATAGAGATCCGGCTGCTGCTGGAGGCGCTTTATCATCGCTACCACTATGACTTTCGCAGCTACGCCATGTCGTCGATCCGGCGGCGGTTGCGCCAGGCACGCGAACAGTTGGGCTTTGCCACCATCTCAGCCCTGCAGGAGCGCGTCCTTCATCATCCCGAGATGCTTGACGACATGCTCCGCTTCCTTACGGTCCAGGTCAGCGAGATGTTTCGCGACCCGTCCTACTTCGCGGCGATCCGGGAGAAGGTCGTTCCGCATCTTCGCACTTACCCCTCCTTGAAGATCTGGATTGCCGGATGCAGTTCGGGTGAAGAGCTCTATTCCTTTGTCATCCTTTTTCGCGAGGAAGGGCTTGAGGAGCGAACCCTCTTTTATGCGACGGATATTAATCCAGAGGCCCTCGCCCAAGCGGAAGCCGGAATCTATGACATCGAACGGGTCAGATTGTTCACCGAGAACCATCGTGACTCCGGCGGCAAGGGATCTTTGTCTGACTATTACACGACGGGCTACAACCGGTGCATCCTGGACAAAAGCCTGCGGCGCAATGTCGTGTTCTCAGATCATAGTCTTGTGACAGACCAGGTCTTTGGTGAGATGCAATTGGTCTCCTGCCGGAACGTCATGATCTATTTCGATCGGGATCTACAGGACAGGGCTGTCGGTCTTTTCCGGGATGCGCTGCCACGCAACGGCTTTCTCGGTCTGGGCTCGAAGGAAACGCTACGCTTTTCCGCCCACGCCGATGGCTTCCGGGAGTTCGTCCGAGATGAGAAGATCTATCAGAGGATCGGCTCGTGAAGGACAATCCGAACGGTGCGATCATCATCGGCGCCTCTGCAGGGGCGCTTGAAGCGCTGTCCGTGATATTGCCGCCACTACCTGCGACTTATCCATATCCCATCTTCGTCGTGGTGCACTTACCGCCAAACAAACGCAGTGTGCTCGCCGCGATTTTTGACCTCAAATGTCAGCTTCGCGCCATCGAGGCGGAAGACAAAGTGCCCGTGGAAGCCGGGTTCATCTACTTCGCGCCCCCTAATTATCATTTGTCGTTCGAGGGGCGAACGCATGTCGCTTTATCCAGCGAAGAAGAGGTCCTCTTCTCGCGGCCCTCGATCGACGTGGCATTCGAGAGCGCGGCAGACGCCTGGGGCAGCCAACTGACAGCGATTATCCTGACGGGCGCCAATCATGACGGTTCCCAAGGCCTTTCGACCGTCGTTCGTTCTGGCGGAACGGCAATCGTTCAGGATCCGACCGAGGCTTTCACTCGGGCCATGCCCGAAGCTGCTATCCGCGCATGCCCAGGCGCTCAAGTTTTGACCTTGTCCAAGATTTCAACCTATTTGCAGAACATCGAAAATGAACACTGACGTCAAATTTCTCTTGGTTGACGACCTTCCAGAGAACCTGCTTTCTCTGGAAGCTCTGCTACAACGCGACGAGCTGATGCTATTGAAGGCGCGGTCCGGCGATGAGGCTCTCGAACTCCTTCTGCAACATGATGTGGCACTGGCGCTGATCGACGTTCAGATGCCAGGTTTGAACGGCTTCGAGCTTGCCGAACTCATGCGAGGCAATGAGCGGACACGGCGGGTTCCGATCATTTTCGTGACTGCCGGTACCCATACAGCCGAGCGGCGGTTCCAGGGATATGAAGCGGGCGCCGTCGACTTTATTCAAAAACCGATCGAGCCGGATATTCTGCGCAGCAAGGCAGAGATTTTTGCAGAGCTCTATCGTCAGCGTAAAATGATTTCCGAACAGCGCGACCTTCTCGAGGCGCAGACTCGCGCGCTTCAGCTCGCCGACAAGCGAAAGAACGAGTTCATCGGCGTTCTCGTCCATGAACTGCGCAACCCACTCGCCGCTCTCAATGGCGGGCTGAAAATTCTTTCGAGAAAGCCGGATGCTGGCAAGGTGGAGCAGATCCATGGCCTCATGCACCAACAGATGGACCACATAATCAGGCTCGTTGACGACCTGCTCGATGTGTCACGGATAACGCAGGGCAAAATCAATCTCGTTAAGGCTGACTTTGACTTGAGAGATGCCATTCACTCTGCGCTGGACATGGCAGGACAGGCAATCGAGGAGCGAAACCATGCAGTGACCATCAGGGTTCCGGATCAGTCCTGCATGATATCCGCTGACAAGGTTCGGCTGACACAGTGCATTTCAAACCTCGTGAATAATGCCGCAAAATACACGCCAATGGGCGGTCAGATTGAGGTAGCGCTGGAGTTACATCCGCGCACCTATCGCATAAGCGTAACTGACAATGGGCTGGGCCTCACTACCGAGGCCGCTGGCGCAATCTTCAGGATGTTTGAGCAAGTCGAAGAGCATCGGAAGCATGCTCATGGGGGACTTGGGATCGGCCTCGCCCTCGTCAAGCAACTCATGGAGCTACACGGCGGCGATGTTTCGGTATGGAGTGATGGTCCGGGGTTGGGCAGCGTTTTCACGCTTGAGCTACCGATACAGGCAGCGATAGCTCCATAGTGGAGAATGGCTGCTTCCAGGATGTGTTCTGGCGCCCTCGAATGACGGAAATGACGGCGCGTAGCCGCCTGGCAGCTATCTGTGCCGGAATATATCCTTCGGGCCGGAAGGCGAATTTATTCAGCGCACTGAGAGGGGAGAAAGGCGCTCTGCCCTCTCTCCCCCACAAGCACTAAACCCGTCTCCCCATGCTTCGGCCTGCGGCCTGCAGCACCGGCCGCATTTCCATGAAATACGTCTCGGCCCTCCGGGTGGGTGATCCCCCTCCGGTTTAGCGCTTGTCCGGCATCATCGAATACGCAGTCAGGGTACCGGGCTCAGCTTGAACGAGCGCTAACGCCGAGGTCAGGAAATCGGCGACATCGCTCTCCTTTCCGGGCCTGGCCTTCAATGGCACGTACATCGCAAGTTTGGGCATGATCAACTCCTCAATGTAAACCAACAGATCCAGTCCTGCGTTTCGGCGAAGGCATATGCCGCAAAGCCAGCCAGTACCGGGATCGACAGCAATCCGGTTTTAACGATGCCGAGGCTGAACAGGACAAAGGCAAAATTGCCGGCGATCGGCCTTAGCGCTTCGGCGACATCAGCCGCCGACTTGATATCCGTCTTGCCATTAGCGTGCAGTGTCGCAGCCGCACACATCATGATCGCGACAGCGACGATGGTGGAAACGGCCATACCCGCGAGGGTATCAAGCTCGATCCGGTTCAGCTCTTTGGGAGCTTGACGCGGCGCCTCCTCAAGCGGCTTGGCTTCGTCCTGCGATCGATCTCTTCCACCTCCTGGCTCGACTGCCAGAAGAACAAGTACGGACTGATTGTCGTGCCGAGGATCGCAACGACCACGGTGAAACTGTCGTTGTTCAAGGGAAAGGTTGGCCAGACAAATCCTTTCAACGTCGCCATCCAGTCGATCTTTATCACAAACAGGACGGCGATGTAGGCGAACAGGACCAGCGTCAGCCACTTCAGGATGTTGGCATATCGCTCATAGGGAATGAACATCTGCAGCCCTAGTGACAAGAGGGCGAAGAAGATGGTGATCGGCAGGCTCGGCATTCCCGTCGCGAGCTCGACCGACGCACCCATCGCCGCGAGGTTCGCGCCAATATTGATGCAGTTGGCAACGAATAGCAGACAGACCAACCCGGTGACGAGCCATTTCGGCCAGATGGCACCCATGTTGACCGCCAGCCCCGATCCGGTCACGCGGCCAATTCTGGCGCTGACAAGCTGGATTGCCGACATCAGCGGATAAGACAGTAACATGGTCCAGACCATGTTGAAGCAGAACTAGGCGCCGGCCTGGGAGTAGGTTGCGATCCCACTTGGATCGTCGTCGGCGGCTCCATTGGTTAGGCGAGGGCCAAGCTTCTTCAGAACCGAGCCTGATGTCGGACGCGACGTGGCATGCCCGGAAGGGGGCGCGGGTAGCGGGCCGTCAATTGAGGTCTTCACATCAGTCGTCCCGATTAGCGGGTCGCGCCAAAGATCCAGGCGACCGCAGTTGTGAGGGCTACAGCAGTGAGCGGGTTTTCCTTGATTCAGCCGCGAACGCTACTTGTGAAATCCTCGCTTTGCTGGTTCTCAGGAGCGCTGGCTTTGACGCGCTCAGCCTCTTTCGGGTCGGTGCGGCCTGCCGGTACGGACGTTATCGTGTGAGAAACAGGTTCCGACGCGGGAAAGGTATCTTCGAGGCCTTTATCGAAATCGCCCTTGTCCTCCTCTTGCCCCTGTCGTTCCTTCTCCAACTCGTAAGCCTGAACTGCGGGTGAAGAAGATTTGGGATCGTCGGCCATCGGGGCTCTCCAGGATGAGGTGCCAGATAACATCCCGAAACGATAAGTTCCGATGGTGCATCAGCACCGTACCCTGTCGTACATTCTTCTTGTTGACGTCCCCCTCTACTTGTCGCTGTTTTGCTGAGCATTAGTTCATCGTGATGGAAAGATGACGACATTCCACAAAAACGAAACCGCGAGAAGAGCTCCTTGGCGGACAGGAAGCAACGCTTCGACGCAACGCATGACAGCGCCATGGCGTCAATCGAGGCGGAGGCGGAGGAGCGGCGGCTGAAGACCGAGCGCTTGCGCAAGATGCGGCTTCAGTCGGGAAGTTGACGGAATTTACCCGCCTACACACTCTCGCTTGAGCGGCGAAACGTATCGTTGGGGGCAAGGCCTGACCTGACGCATCCGGAAACGCGCCTGAGAATGCAAATCTGACTTTGAGCGGACCAGACGCGTTCTGACATCGCGCTGTCATCTCCCTTCGCTATCTCATCTTCGAATGGAGAAGGTGATGGCAAGAGAACTGGCATCAGACATTGAGGATATCGCGCGGACGATCGCCGAACTCGCTCTCCCGGGAATGCGACCGAAGGATCTCGTAGATGGACTTGTCACGGTTTGGTTCCGCCTCCTTAAATAGACTATTTGTCATTAAGGAGAAGAATTATGGCAGTTTCACACACAGACGATTTCAGACGCGAAGCCGTTCGGATTGCGCTAACGAGTGGTCTTACTCGCCGCCAGGTAGCAACCGATTTGGGTGTCGGCCTTTCCACGTTATCAAAATGGATACAGCGTTCTGGCCCCGAGAATATGCCTCCTGCTGCCGACATTGATTTAGCAAAAGAGAATGAACGGCTGCGTAAGGAGAACCGCCTACTTCTGGAGGAGAGGGAAGTATTAAAAAAGGCCACCGTGTTCTTCGCGAACCAAAGCAAATGAGGTTTGCTTTCGTGGAAGAACACCGTACTCAGTTTCCAGTCCACCGGCTGTGCCAAATTATGGACGTTACATCACGCGGTTATCGTGCCTGGCGCAGACGGCCATTAAGCAAGCGGCAAAGACAGGATATGGTGCTTCTCGCGCATATTCGAGAGCAATATCATCTTAGCCTTAAATCTTATGGTCGGCCTCGTATGACGCAAGAACTCCAGGATATAGGATTATCTGTTGGGCATCGACGCGTTGGTCGTTTGATGCGCCAAAACAACATCTATGCGGTTAGAACCCGCAAGCATAAGGTGACAACTGATAGCAACCATACTTTTAATATAGCACCGAATTTGCTGGATCAGGATTTCTCAGCTGACAAACCTAATCAGAAATGGGCGGGTGACATCAGTTACTTATGGACACGAGAAGGATGGTTATATCTGGCTGTCATAATTGATCTTCACTCACGGCGCGTTGTGGGTTGGGCTGTTAGCGACAGACTGAAACAAGATCTTGCATTACAGGCTTTGAACAGAGCCATTGCTTTGCGCAATCCAAAGCCCGGCTGCATTCATCACACAGACCGCGGCAGTCAATACTGTGCTCATGACTATCAAAGGCGACTGAAGCAGCTCAAATTCCAGGCATCAATGAGTGGAAAAGGAAACTGCTGGGATAATGCTGTGTCAGAAACATTCTTCAAAACACTGAAGGCGGAGCTGATTTGGCGACATGCCTGGCAAACACGTCAGCAGCTGACCGATGCGCTTTTCAAATACATCAATGGATTTTACAATATTCGCAGAAGGCATTCGACGCTCGGAGGAATATCGCCCGCTCAATTCGAACAGATAACCGCCGAAACGAGATAAAGAGGCGGAAATAAAACGGGACATGTGTGGACGGCCTCCGTTTGGCAAGATGTTTTTTGATATTTCTGACAAGCTGGTCGAGTGCAGGCATGTGTCCGGCCTATTGATGCGGCTATAACATGCCGCTGGCCCTGATGAAGTCCGCAGATTGAGTTCCTTACAAGTCCTCGCGCTTTCATACGCAGCCCCGGAATGCGGAGTGTCTCAATCCCGGCTTTTGACCGTTTGTCATCATACCATGAGCATCTCACCTCTTGTTTGTTGCGTTCAGCCTCTGAAGCAACAATGACAAAAATACTTGTTAGATGCGTTGCACACCAAATGTGGAACCGTGCACCATAAGCGCCCAGACAATTCGAGCCATTTTATTGGCTAACGCGACAGCAGCAACCATATAAGGTTTGCGCTCCAAAAGCCCGGCGGCCCATTGTGTCGTTTGAACAGTACTTTTCTTGCGAAAGCGTAAGACGGAATGTGCTCCGAGAACAAGAAGACGCCGTAAATATGGATCACCTTGTTTGGTGATACTCCCCAGCCGGTTCTTTCCTCCCGACGAATTCTGGCGAGGAACCAAACCTATCCATGCCGCAAGCTCCCGGCCCGACTTGAACACTCTAGGATCAGTGATCGTAGCGCTCAGCGCGCTTGCTATTATCGGCCCAATGCCTGGCACGCTTTCCAAGCGTTTGCTCAATTCATTTTGTTTATGCCAAGCATGAATTGATTTCTCCAAGCCTATTATTTCGTTGTGAACTGCTTTCATTTGGCGCACTAACGGCAATAAAGCCATGCGGGCAACTGTTGGTAAGCTCGCATCTTCTTCACATTCGATTACCTCAACAAGTTGCATTGAGCCAACAACGCCTTGGCGGCTAACAAGACCAAGTTCTGCTGCATGAGCACGAATGGCATTAACGATCATAGTACGTTGTCGAATAAGGTGTTCCCGAGCACGGTGGAGCATGATCACGGCCTGTTGTTGTTCGCTCTTTATAGGTACGAAACGCATTGTAGGGCGACTAACAGCTTCGCATATAGCTTCGGCATCTGCCGCATCATTTTTCTGCCGCTTTACATAAGGCTTGACGTAAACTGCTGGCATTAATCGCACATCATGCCCTAATTCCTGCAGCGAGCGCGCCCAATGATGAGCACTGGCGCAAGCCTCCATTCCAATTAGACATCGTGGGATGCGACTGAAGAATGGCAAAACATCGCTTCGTGACAGTTTTCGGCGTAGAATGACACGCTCCTGACTATCAACTCCATGAATTTGAAAAACGTTTTTAGCTAAATCAATTCCTACCGTCGCAAGTTCTGACATAACCGTTCTCCTTGGTGGCTTTTAAAAACAACCACACTATCGCACAAAAGCGGATCAGGAGGCCGTCCACCACATCAAGTCCATGTCGCACCATCGATCAGATTGACGTCGACAAAGGCAACCTCTGCCTTGTCGGCAAGCTCATACGCTTCCTTTGCCGTGGTTGCCGTCCCGATGGCCTCATGCCCGAGCGACAATACCGCCTCTTCGACCGCGCCAGGTAGCAGCCACTGGTCTTCGACGATCAGGATATTCATCATGCTTACCTTTCCTCGTGAGCCACAAAATCACTGCGTCAATACTTTGTTCCGGCCTTGGGCGACTTTGCTCAGCTGGTGACGTGTGACCTTTTTCAAGGAACCAAAGTTGGACTCCGCTCGTTCAATGCTTGTCGCAACAATCTGGAATGCGGATGACCAAGCCTGACGAGAAACTCTCGCTGATCGAAGAACAGCTTGTCATCGACAAGCGCGCCGTCATAGACGGCCGCGTTCGCGTCACCACGAAAACCGAGTTTGTCACCGAGAAAGCGGAAGCACGCCTAGACAGCGAGAATGTCGAGGTCACGCGTGTGGCAATCGGACGTGAAGTGTCAGAAGCGCCGGGTGTTCGCACGGACGGTGACGTGACCATTGTACCTGTGATGGAGGAGGTTCTCGTTGTCGAGAAGCGTCTGATGCTGGTCGAAGAGATCCATATCCGCCGCGTCGCCACCACCGAGGACGTTTCCATTCCGGTCGAACTGCGCAAGCAACGTGCCAGCATCGAGCGCGACGACCCCTGAGCTAATTATCAATCCGAGAAAAGGAGAAACTCATGACCTACAGCGAAACCACATCGTCCTACCGCGCCTCGTCATCGAACACGGTGACGGCCTTCTTCGAAAACCGCAGCGATGCGGACGCCGCCGTCGAACGCCTTGCGGAAGCCGGGATTGCCCGCGACGGCATTCGCGTCGTCGCCGGAAAGGAGTCTACAACCTCGACTGAAGTTGCCTCCGAGCACAAGGGCTTCTGGGAGAAGCTGGAAGACTTCTTCTTTCCCGACGAGGACCGCGCCGTCTATTCCGAAGGTCTTCGCCGCGGTGGCTATCTTGTGACGGTCAGCAACGTCACCGCCGCCTCTTATGACAAGGTTATCGATATCCTCGATGACGAGGGCAGCATCGATCTCGATCAGCGCGCAGAGAGCTGGCGCTCGGAAGGGTGGAACCAGCAGGAGACCGTGAGTTCGTATGGCGCCTCCGCCAATCGTGCCAGCGCAACCGGAACGGCAGCTCTGGAGGCCGGCCGTGAAGAGGTTATCCCGGTGGTCGAGGAAAAGCTTCGCGTCGGCAAGCGTGACCTCAACCATGGCCGCGTGCGTGTCCGTTCTTACGTGGTCGAAAATCCTGTCAGCGAACAGGTATCGCTGCGCGACGAAAACGTCAGCATCGAGCGCCGCGCCGTCGATCGCCCGCTGACTGGAACGGAAAACGCCTTCGTCGACCGCACGATTGAGGCAGAAGAACGTCATGAAGAGGCAGTCGTCTCTAAGGATGCGCGTGTTGTCGAAGAGATCGCACTGCGCAAGACCGCCGAGCAGCGCGAGGAAACCATCAGCGACAGCGTTCGCCGCACCGAGGTGGAAGTCGAAGATGAACGATCCGACAGTGTTGTCCGCAAGGACTAATCAAGGCGGTTCGTTCGATGTAACTGCAGCAGAGACCGGCGATCCCATCGCCGGTCTTTTTTGTATCCTGCTGGACGGGAACCGAACGGCGATTGCGGCGTTAGTATGGCACTCACATTCCCGTGATGAAGAGGATGCACCATGACCGAACCTGTCTCAGTCTACGTGTCGCGCGAAGCGGCTTACGTCGACCCCTCCCTTACAGCCACATTGCACAAGGTGTCTTGGGGCGCGATCTTCGCCGGGGTCGTTCTGGCGCTTGCCGTCCAGTTTCTCCTCAATCTTCTAGGCGTGGGCATTGGCGCCGCCGTGATCGATCCGGCAACCTACGACAACCCGAATGCGAGCACCTTCTCCATTGCCGGTGGCGCGTGGTTCGTTGTGGCCGGTATCATTGCTTCCTTCGTCGGCGGTTATGCCGCCAGCCGCCTTTCCGGACGTCCGAGCCGCTCGACCGGCGGGTATCAGGGCGTAACCACCTGGGCTGTCACCACTCTTGTCATCCTCTACCTGCTGACCACGTCGGTCGGTGCTCTCATCGGCGGAGCGTTCAGTGGTCTGTCCAGCATTGTCGGTGGCGTTGGCCAGACTGCAGCAACCGCTGCCACAGCCGCAGCCCCTGCCCTTGCGACGTCGACAAACCCGATGGCCGGTATCGAGCAACAGATCCGCGATGCGTCTGGCGGCAACGATCCGGCAGCCCTGCGAGATGCCGCCGTTTCGGCGGTCCAGGCTGCGGTGACCGGTGACCAGACGAAGGCTGCGGATGCCCGCAATCGCGCCGCTGATGCGATCGCAAAAGCGCAGAATATCCCGCTCGATCAGGCTCGCACCCAGGTCGAGCAGTACGAGAAGACTTATCGCGACAATGTTGCTGCGGCCAAGCAGCAGGCGCTCGATGCTGCCCAGACAGCAACCAAGGCAGTGTCGGCCGGCGCGATCCTCGGCTTCTTCGCCCTGCTTCTCGGGGCTGTGGCGGCCTGGTTCGGTGGCTCCTACGGCACGAAGAAGGCTTTGCTTCTGGCGGAAACCTCCACTCGCCGCACGATTTGACAAGAAGAAGGCCGCCGGAAAGGGCGGCCTCTTCCTTGCGTAACCTCTATCAAATGAAGCCTCTCCATCCACCGATGTGGAGGCTCTCCCCAATTTATCGGTAGCCCATGCAGAATGCCCTTCGGTACCTTTCACTGACCGCCGCTCTAACGCTCTGTTCCCCAGCCTTTGCAGCGCCGATCGACGCACAAGCCGTCAATACCGCGGCGATCGCGTCCCTTCCGATCGAGGCGCCGGCGGAAAAACAGACCGAGCCCAATCCCGCCATCGTGCATCTGCAGGTCCTGCTCGACCGGGCTGGTTCATCGCCGGGCGTCATCGACGGGTATTTCGGCGACAACCTGACGAAAGCGATCGCCGGCTTCGAGGCGCTTCAACGTCTGCCAGTGGATGGGAAGCTCGATCCCGACGTATTGGGCCGCTTGACCGATGATGCCCCGGCCATCCAGGCCTATGCCATAATTCAGGAAGACAGCAAGGATATCGTCGAGAGCATTCCGAAAGACTATGCCGAACAGGCCAGGATGGAGCATCTCGGCTACACCAGCATTGCGGAGAAGCTGGCCGAGCGGTTCCACATGCATATCGCGCTGATCAAGGCCCTCAATCCGACGGCGGCCTTCAAGCCGGGCGAAACGATCGCTGTCGCCATTCCCGGCGCTGCCAGGACCGGATCGGTCAAGCGGATCGAGGTTCATCGCAAACTGGCGCAGGTTTTCGCTTTTGCTGAAGACAGCTCGCTGCTCGCGGTCTATCCAGCGACAATCGGCAGCGAGGATTCACCCTCTCCAACCGGGACACACAAGGTCAAGGGCGTGTCGCGAATGCCGACGTACACCTACAATCCGAAGATCAATTTCCAGCAGGGCAACAACAAGAAGATCCTTGAACTGCCGAGCGGGCCGAACGGTCCTGTCGGGACAGTCTGGATCGACCTCACCGAACCGACCTACGGGATTCATGGCACGCCTGAACCCGAGCTTATCGGCAAGGTTGGCTCGCATGGATGTGTTCGGCTAGCCAACTGGGACGTCGAGGAACTGGCTGGAATGGTCAAGCCAGGCGTCGTGGTCGAATTTATCGAGTAGGTCCGGCGCACCCCCATTTGAAGACGGTCGAGGCATGAGGCGGGCCCTTAAGCCGATGCCCTTTACAAAAAGGAGAGCGTGTGGCGATCAGGCGGCGGATCTTCTCCTCCGACGAATGGTGCTTGCGCGTCGCGCGGCGGATATCCTTGATCGTCTTCTCGGCCGCCGATGTCTGTGGCACGGTTTTCTGTCTCATCTTCGCTTCCTTTGATAGAGCTACGATGAGCCGAAAATCCTCTCTTCTCAATTAAAACACTTCTGTCTCAAAGGCGCTGATCCGGGACACCTGTTCGGCCCCTGAACATTAAAGGGGCACAGATATACGGTAGACGGATATCGGGGCATTCACCGGTGATTTATATGTGACGCCTTGCTTACGAAGGCCGAGGTGGAATGCGCCGAATCTGAAAGTTGGAAAAGTTGGAAAAGCTACTCCAAGTGCATCATGCCATAGGTGAGGGTATCTGATTAAGCTGAATCCTGCAAAAGTGTAGCAAAAGCCTCGGCTGGTGTCTTAAATCCAAGACACTTGCGCGGCGTTGCATTGAGATGTGAGGTCAGGCTGAAGCGCGACTTTTCGGTTTGAGTTTACGCAAAACGATGTCTGTTTGCGAAGAGTTTCTGCCGAAAGACTTCTGCAGGTGTTTTGTACCCTAAACATTTGCGCGGGTGTTGTCACGTTAAGTTTCTCTGGCCGGAAAGGCCAGGGGCTCGTAGATATTCAGGCGAAACAGGCCGCAATTTTCCATGCATCGAAAGCTTCGAGGCGATGGTAGCGAATTGTGTGTGCGGCTCGGCGACGAGATGGAACAGAGAAACAATTGCGGGTCGCTGAGTGCATGGAGACGAACCGTTGCAACGCTCCAGGTGACCGATGACCTTGCATGGTTCGCTCCCGTTTCCTAAACGGCAGATGGCTATTTTCGGCCCGATTATTGAGGCCCTTGTGCGACCAATGGTCAAGGCCGGGTGCCACTTCTGCCTTTGCTGCACCGTAGGAGCGGAGCTTATCGGTGATGATCCGTTTGGGAGCAAAGCCATAGCGCTTCATTAACGCCACAAGCAATCCCTTTGCCGCCCTTTTATCACGCCGCTTCTGCAAGATTTCTTCGAGAACGGAGCCATGTTGATCCACCGCACGCCAAAGCCAGAATTTTTCTCCAGCGCATTTGACGACCACTTCGTCCAAATACCAAATATCGCCGGGGCGCGCCTGACGCCGCCGCAAGTTGCGTGTGATCTGGGGGCCGAACTTGGCGATCCAACGACGAACTGTCTCGTATGATACGTCGATTCCACGCTCAAGCAGCATTTCCTCAACTTCACGCAGACTAAGGTTGAACCGCAGATAAAGCCACACCGCATGAGCAATAATCTGTGGCGGAAAACGGTGACGCTTGAAGATGATAACTGATGTCTGCATCGCCAAAATTTACGCCCAAACCGTCAGGCAGGCAACTGTAGCCCAGTTAACGTGACAACACCATTATATGTCATTGAGCCTTGTTCTTTGGCAGCGATAGCAGCAAATTAGTACCCCTGATTACATCAAGGCTACTGCCTCGTAAGCGCTTAAAAATTTCACGCATACAGTAACTTTTATCCGGATTTTCACTTAGATATTTAGGTGAAATCAAGATCAGTAGATCCATCAGTTCTATGTGAAGTCGATGGCATATGTTCAGTGTTACCAAAAGCGGTACACCCGTTTCCCCATTTTCAAAGGAACGCAGTGTGTTGAGTGGTATGTTCACAGAGTCAGCCAGTTCCTTTTGACTAATTTCTGCTTCCTTACGGTAAGACCGTATAACAACCCCAACCTGTCGGTTGAAATTGTCGACCTGATCAACATCAACAAAAATCGGAGTTGGGTTTTCTTCCTGGGATGAAAGTTTTTGCAAAACCGAGTTTTTGATTAGGCTTTTGGCATGTGTATCAATTCTACGTAATATACTTGGCATAGCCCATTTTCGTTCCCTACAGACAGCCCGCTCACAACTCACAATAGCGTTATTAAAATCTGTGTCTATTACAAGTATATAATTAATTAGACTAATAGGTAAAATTTGCCCGCAATTTTACGAATTAAATTTCATGACATTATGCGGGAACGAATACATTTTTCTATTGTGTGTTTTTCTTAACAATAAGCGCTCTGAAATTTAGCCTTCATATATTTGACATGCTGAATAAATCAAATCAGTATGCGCTAATGACTAAATATGCCATGTTGTGCATAGATTTTGAGTCGTAAAATCCGTGTTTTGCGTAATGTTATAGGTAAAAAAAGCCAACTATTCGCAATAATCAATTTCAGATGAAATTTATATTATTGAGTAATATCATATAGATAGGTGTTAAATCTGTCATATTTCACTTGGCATTTTTTGCTCAATAGCGTCGATAATATTGCAAAAGTAACCATAACTGAGCTATGTTTTCGCTCAAATTGCGCTCGCGCACATGATTCATATGGAGATTAAATGAGGCCATAAAAGAAAACCGCTCCCGAAGCGAACTCCGAAAGCGGCACAAAATTTCAAGTTGTTAAAAAGAACATAGTTGCCCTTTCCCCAAAAGTCAATAACAAAAGCATCGTTTCGGTGAACGGGAAAGCTTTGTCTGGCCTCACCTTTTTGGAGGTGGGCAGATGTACCCGAACTATACCGCAGGCAGGAAACTGTCAGCTGATCGGCTCAATTTTATACAATTGGCCGAAACGGCAGAACTCGGCCAAGTCAGCCGTTTTAAGCTGCTCGATTTAGCAATCAAACTTCCCTTGCTTGGAACTATCCGAGCTAAGGAAGCCACATTGCTTGCAGCGCTCATTCAGTCGGCAACGCATGACCAATTTAAAGACGGCCAAAAGCCTATTGTCTTTAAATCGAATGCCACGCTTGCCGCTGAACTCGGATATGCACGGCCTGAAACAATCAGCCGTATGTTGTCATGTCTTTATGATGCCGGTCTGATCACAATGAAGGACAGTCCAAATTATAAGCGTCATTCAACGCGCCATATCGGGCAAAATATTATTGATGGATTTGGCATTGATTTAAGAGTGCTGGTTGCTCGATATTACGAGCTGGCGCAGCAAGTCAAAGATATGCAGATTTTACGATCACAGCACCAAGCCGCTGTTAGGTCGTATCGCGCTGCATTGCGCCAATGGAAGAATGCTCTGCCATGTTCGCAACACCTGCCAGCTGCTTTCTTGCAGGCTCAGGAAGCCCATTGTGCAAAGGTAATGCGCATCATTGGAAAGTCTGCATATGCTACGACTGACTATCTGGAACGCGCAGCCGCGATCCTGCACCGACTTACAGAGCGCCTATTCAGCGTAAAGCACGAAAACATATATGTTTTTCAATCTAAAAAGTCATGCACGAATGCGCAAACAGTCACGCACATAGATAATACAAACCCTTATAATTCCAATTGTATTAGTAAGGATGAACGGAGTTCGCCTAACGGCTCACAACAAAATTTAAATGAAGCTGGACAAGCCAGCTTTTCGGCTTTGGAAAAAAGCCAATCGGAAACCTTGAGCCATGACAAGCTAAAATCAGCGCAAAGCCTAGCAATTGACTTATCGCTTGTGCTGAAGGCGACCCCATTTGTGCAAGATATGTTGCCCGAAAATGCAAGCTGGCGCGATTTTGTTGCTATAACCGGCGTAATGGCCGGTATTTGTGGCATTTCAAAATTCGCGCTCGCTCGGTCGCGCAATTTATTATCGGCCGAGTTGATTGCAACGGCGCTCGCAATCACCCTGCAAAAATATGCTGATCAGACCGTGAAATCACCCGGCGCGTATTTCGTGGGTATGCTCAATAAGGCTGAAAACGATGAATTGAGGCTGCAAAATTCGGTTTTTGCGCTGGCAAGCGCAAAGGCGGCGTAAATTTTACAGCGGAAAAAACCTTGTAGTGCCAAAGCTAGTTTCATCCGGAAATATGGGTCATTGTATCGTTAGCGATCATCCCAATGACCGCTTGTTTCAGTCCAAAGCATAGCCCCGCTCACGGACTGAAGCAGGGAACGGCCAAAAGCCGTTCCCACTTTTTCCTGAAACTTTCCGCGATGAATAATCTGCCGTGCCTTTTAGCACGGTGGATAATTTTTGTCGGAGGCTTGAGCGCACATTTATCCGGTGCCGTAGGGAAATCCGTAGACCGCTAAACCGGCCACGGATTAGAGCGCTGCGGCGCGGAAAAGGGAAAAAGAAAATCAAATAAAGAATGATCGCCTGCGGCGGTCATACATTTCTTGAAAAGCCAAAATAAATTATGCCGATCGAGGCGACAAATATTTTGAAATAGGATAACTTTCACAGCGAAGCGAAAACGCATCGCTTTGGGGCTTAGAATCCCCTTACTTGCGGTTGGTGTTGGCCGTTACAGCACCAGACTCTT
Source organism: Pseudochrobactrum algeriensis (assembly GCF_018436245.1). NCBI lineage: Bacteria > Pseudomonadati > Pseudomonadota > Alphaproteobacteria > Hyphomicrobiales > Brucellaceae > Pseudochrobactrum > Pseudochrobactrum algeriensis. Next base: position 52,362 of record NZ_CP075362.1, on the reverse strand, counting down.
TGACTTTTATGGTCGGGGAGCTTGTAGCGTATGCAACAGGCTCAACGAGCTAAAGGCTATGAGGATCGTCAAGTACGGTATTCTAACTCCCCGATCACCAAGGGATCAATGAGCATGTTAGCGGGGGCGCACCGCTGAAGCTTGGGGGGAATGGAATTGACTTCTCAGCATGAGTTTTATGCGATAACGCACCGCCAACTTGGCGAAATTATTATTGAAATTTATCCTAATTTTTCCGACGCGATAAATGATTTTTGGGCGTTTGAGAAGGCTTTTAGCCAGTCAGCAAACTATAATGAAAGCCACGAGCTGACGTTGCATAATGCTTCCGCGAGCTTGCCGGAAAATCTGATTTTTCTTTCAGATAAAGTTAAAATGGCATACTTAAATTCGTCTGAATATGAAAATCTGGTGAATGCAAAGCTGTTGCAAAAACTGCATGTAAGCCAGAAATGTTGAATCCGGATCTCCGATAAATTTAAGAAATTGGCCGTACCCCTGCGGGTCGGGCTTTATTCCGTTCGCCCTGGCACCGCTTTGCGGCGCTAGGGCGAACTACACCGAACCCGCATAGCGGTTTCGTCCCTTCGGGTTACAATCCCTTACGGAAATAATTCGGCCGGCTGCGCAACTTTTTATATTTATTGCCGCCATAGCATCGCCACTCATACGGTCAACGGCCAAGCGCAAGCGTCATTCCCGCAAAAACGGCTTTCATCCTTCAGCTGAACCTTCAGTTTTTGCTGGAATGAGCCATGACCGAAATTCGTGCCGAACTATCGGCGGGCTTCGCCCCCTCTTTGCTCCGGTAACAGCTGAAGCCGTTACACGGATAAAGAGGATGCCTTGCCCAAGGGCGGCATAGAAAGGGAATGAAATGCTAAAATTTATGCGCGAGATTTACGATCCCGTATTGCTCATTGTGGGGGTGGCATTTTTAGCAATTATGCTACCGGCCATATTTCTTGATAAATTACTCGGCCTATATCCTGAGCCGCTGCGCTTATGCATGGGTTTTGTCGCAAACTTTTTATGTCGGACCATATATGCGATGAGTGGCGTCGGTTACAGATTGATGAGAGGCATTGAACATGGTCGATTTCAAGGGAACGCATTTCCCCAAAAGTGTCATCCTGTATGCCGTTTTCTTCTATGTTCGTTATTCAGTTTCGTATCGTGATCTTCAGGAAATAATGGCCGAACGAGGCGTAGAGATTGACCATGCAACACTGAACCGATGGGTTGTTAAATACTCGCCGCAGATTGCAACTCATGCTCAGAAGCGTAAACGCGCAACACTAGGCTCATGGCGTGTTGACGAGACCTATATAAAGGTCAAAGGGAAATGGACCTATCTATATCGGGCCGTTGATCGTGACGGCCAAACCCTTGATTTCATGCTCTCTGAGCGCCGCAACCTCAGCGCTGCGCGGCGTTTCCTTAAAAAGGCTATCGCAAGCAATAGTGTTCCGAACAAGATTGTTATTGATAAAAGCGGAGCTAATTTGGCTGGTGCGCAGGCTATAAATAATATCCTTAAGATCACCGATACGGACAAGCTGATTGAGATTCTTCAGGTCAAATACCTGAACAACATTCTTGAACAGGATCATCGTTTCATCAAGCGGGTCACCCGGCCGATGATGGGCTTCAAAGCATTCCATTCCGCTTCAGCCACCATTGCAGGGATCGAAGTGGCTCACATGATCCGCAAGAATCAATTCGCCAACGACAATCAATCGCCATTCGTAGTGTTCGCGGAGCTCGCAGCATAATTGTGCCCACAGATAAGGCCGCACTTAACTTACTGCAAAATTTGCGACACAACCATCATTTTTTCTACATTTACAATACTAGGCTCGCCCTTGAAATTGATTTCACCACATATGCCACACATGTTTTAAGTCCCATAGAATATTCACGAAAATCCGATAAATATTCAACGCAAAAACATAATGTAGGTTCCATAAAATTTGCAGTTAACTAAAATACTGAATCTATATTTTGTAATTAGATAATTACAATAAAAAATACTTAAAAACTTAAAATAATATTATTCAGTGCAATAAATATGAGATTTTACTTAAATTAGTGCATTTTACGAAAAACCCTCTCTCTGAATTAAAATTAGTATGGGAAGGCTTATCCAATTATATGCGTGCAACTTATTTTACTCAGCGACGTTATAAAAGCTGAACGTACTAATAGTTCTATAAAAATTACTATTATTAATTCCACGGTGCAAATCCGTATAGGAGGGTAGCTCTATGAATTCCATTATTTATCTTGTTGGTCTTGTTGTGATTGTCTTGTTTATCCTTTCAATGTTGGGATTACGATAATGGTAGAGCAAAATAATATTAAAGTTGAATCAGATCGCAGTTATGTCGATTGGGCCGCAATCCTAGCTGGTTCAGTGATTTCGGCTGGTATTGTAGTGGTGTTCACCACATTTGCAGCCGGATTAGGTCTTGGTTCAATAACGGCAGAGGACGGTGGCGATATCAGCACGACGTGGTTGATAATAACCGCGCTTTTCGCCGTTATTTCTATGGTCGCATCTTATATGCTCGGTGGTTACATAACCGGTAGAATGAGACGTCCAGTTGGAAATGCAACCCGTGATGAAACGACTATTCGTGATGGACTCAATGGTTTGGCTGTATGGGGTATCGGCATACTAATCTCCGGTTTTTTCGCTGCAAGTGCTATCACTGGTGGGGTAAAAGCTGTTAGCAATGTCGCTCAGTCAACACTTGAAGCCACAGGTTCGGCCATCGGTGGTACAGCTCAAGGCATTGGTCAACTGGGTGGAGGTCTGATATCCGGGGCAGGAAATGCACTAGCAGGCGCGGCTCAAGGAGCTGGACAAGCAGTAGCGCCTACCTTTGATGAAATGCTTCCTCAGAGCCTTAAAAATAATCCGTTTGATTATATAACCGATAGCTTGTTGCGTAAAAGCGCAGCAACCCCAGAAACAGCAGACTCCCAGATTGGGAATGTGGATAGAGCAACACGACAGGTAACTGGAATTCTGGGGAGCCTTTTGCGAACAGGTGAGATTTCTGATGCCGATCGAACCTGGTTAGTTTCAGAAGTTGCGGCTCAGACGAACTTAACCCAGACAGAAGCCCAAACACGCGTAGATCAATCTATAGCACGTGTGGGAGAGCTGCGCGCAGAGGCACAGAAAAAAGTCGAAGAAGCCCAAAAGCAATTTGACGAGTTGAAGGCTAGTGCTGAGAAAACCGTTGCAGATGCCAAGGAAAAAGCGATTGAAGTGGCCGAAAAAGCCCGCGTAGCTTCTATTCTAAGCGCTTTTCTTCTCGCAGCAGCAGCGTTAGTGGCTGCAGCAGCAGCTTATATCGGCGCAATCCATGGCGGTCGCCATCGTGATGAAGGACGCATTTGGAGTGGTCTAGCCTACCGTAAATAGCACACCGACTGACCTTAACACTTAAGATAATAGCGCATGAATCCTTATAGTTTTCATGCGCTATTTTTTTGGGAGCTTTTCGATGCTTTAAAAGTTGGTTTTGTAATACGCACCTAAAGGAGAAAATTAATGCCTTTAAACCCTAACGATTATAAGGTTCTCATCGTTGCCACGCATGGGTACGAACGTTCTGAACTGCGTGTTCCTTTCGAAGAGCTTAAGAAATTTGGCGCAGACGTAAAAATTGCATCATTGTCGAGTGATCCGATTAAAAGCTGGGATAATGGCGATTGGGGAGACCAAATCACCGTAGACTATTTAATAAAAGAGATAAATGTGCAGGATTTTGATTGTCTCATCCTTCCTGGCGGGCAAATTAATCCTGATCTTTTGCGAACAGAAAAAACGGTAATTACACTTATTCAGGAGTTTCATAAGCACGGTAAAATCATAGCTGCAATATGTCATGCACCTTGGCTTCTTGTTGAAGCACAGATAATAAATGGCCTTTGTGTGACCTCATATAAGTCCATCAAAACTGATATTAAAAACGCTGGCGGCATTTGGGTAGATGATAGTGTGGTCTGTGACACTGCAATAATCACCTCAAGAAACCCCGACGATCTTCCATCATTCGTTTCTAAAATAATTGAGGAGCTAGAACAGTTTACTAATAAATGAACTTATTTTGCGTAATCGCAACCATAGTCGCCATTCAAGCGTTATCTAAGACAACAGGAGGAATGAAATGAAAACATTAGCAGATATTTTTGTGCATACTCTTAAAGATGTATATTACGCTGAGAATGCTATTACAAAAGCACTCCCAAATGTTGCTAAGGCAGCAAAAGATGCTAAATTGAAACAAGCGGCAAATGATCATCTTGCGGAAACAAAAGATCAAATTGAAGTGCTTAAGCAGGTATTTAAGTCTATTGGTCTGAAGGCCGAAGGCGAAAAGTGTGATGCAATAGAAGGGCTCATCAAAGAAACTGACGGGTTAATTGAAGAGGCCTCAGGCACAGCACTGGATGCTGGTTTGTTGGCCGCGTGCCAAGCTGTCGAACACTATGAAATTGCCCGATATGGCTCGCTACGTGAATGGGCGAAAGAACTTGGACATGACGAAGCTCATACACTCTTAAGTGGAATTCTTGATCAAGAAAAAGCCACCAATAATAAGCTTACAAATTTGGCGATTTCATCAATTAATAAAACGTAATTTATTAATTTCCTAAAGTAAGGAGCCCCGGAAATTCGGGGTTCCTTTTATGGTAATAAAGCCTTTTCTCAGTTGCGATGTGGTACAAGATTCAAGCTAACAAGATCGGGTAATTTTCATGATATCCCTCCTCCGTATAAATGCCGCAGGGAATTATATTGCTAAATAATCATAGGTCTTAAATAGACCCACAAACGAGACGTGTAGGTTTTATATTGTAGTTGCTCTAAAAATTATCATTCTTATTTACATACCTGTCTCGCGATGGTCGCCCAAATCAGGTTTAATTCCCGTAACTGATGCAAACATCATTTTTACTGCGACGGTTAATGAATGGTAATCCCCCCTTTAATTAAAGGTGTTTGAAAGTGGAATTTTCTCTGTTTAATAAACGAGGAGATTTTTATGAAAACGACTAGATTTACCGATCCACAAATCCTTGCAATCTTACGCCAAGCTGAGGGTGGTGTGTCTGTTCCTGAGCTTTGCCGCGAACACGGCATGAGCAATTCAGCATTTTATAAATGGCGCTCGAAATATGGCGGCATGGATGCCTCGATGGTCAGCCAGATGAAATCTATCGAGGATGAAAACCGTCGGCTAAAGAGAATGTTTGCTGACCTGAGCATGCAAAATGACTTACTGAAAGAAGCTCTTGGAAAAAAGTAACGGGGCGCTCGGAGCGTCGAGATATGGCCGTGATAGCTGCGAAACGGCCTGATGTCAGTATTGCGTGTGCATGCCGAGCTTTTGAAGTAAGCGAGACCTGTTATCGCTATAGCCCTCTTCTTCGTCATGAGAATGAAGAAATTGCAGATCTTCTGATTGGACTAACGGCAGCTAAAAAGACATGGGGTTTTGGATTGTGCTTTCTTTATCTTCGTAATGTCAAAGGCTATGGCTGGAACCACAAGAGGGTTTATCGTATTTATTGTGAGTTGGAGCTGAACCTTCGAATTAAGCCCCGAAAACGCCTTAAAAGGGATAAACCTGATGCTCTGGTAGTTCCAACAAAACCTAATTTGGTCTGGTCGATGGATTTCATGGCAGATCAGTTGGCAGACGGCCGGTCATTCCGGCTATTGAATGTACTGGATGATTTTAACCGTGAAGGCTTAGGCATTGAGGTGGATTTCTCTTTGCCAACAGAACGGGTTATTCGAAGTTTGAACCAGATCATCGAATGGCGCGGCAAGCCAGAGACTATACGCGTTGATAATGGCCCGGAATATATCAGTGGTAAACTTCTGGGGTGGGCTGAAAAACACTCTATTACCATCTTGTATATTCAACCAGGACAGCCTCAGCAAAATGCCTATATTGAACGCTATAACCGGACTGTCAGGCACGAATGGCTAGACCAATATATCATTGAGACAATTGAAGAAGCGCAAGCCTTCGCGACAGATTGGTTATGGACTTACAACAATGAACGTCCCAATATGGGCATAGGCGGAATAACACCCGCGCAGAAACTGAAAATGGCAGCATAAATTCCACGCCAGAACCCCGTTAAAAATGGGGGTATTACCGTGTGGTCTCATCAAGCTGCCGTGATTCTCCAGGCTCATTACTAACGTAGAAGTTGCGTTTCTTTCTGTAGGCGGAAAGTTTATCCGTAGTCATGGTAGTATGTCCTTCTACATCAGCTAATTTTCCCCACAGCAAGATGGCGAGATAGGGCAAATTGTTCTGCGAAATCGAGATCGTCTTGTGTAATCACCGGTACAGGATCTGAGATAATAGCAATCAAAGTTTCTCTTGAGATACTGTCATTCTCTAGTGCCGTTTCCAATGCACCGCGTGTTTCACGTTCCGCTCGCAGTAAAGCTGCTAGTGCCAGAATTAATTTATCCTTGCTATCGAATGCCATTTGATACCCTCGACTTTGAATGGAGATTTAAGTTTACAGAAACAATCTACCGTAGCGTTTTGTTCCGTGCCAGAATGTTGAATCAGCCAAGTAATCGGATTTATCAATCGCCATGGAACAAAGAGTTCCCTGCCCTCGTTCTTGACCAGTGATATAAATCTCAATTGGAATGCGGCATGCGAAGCGTAGCAGTGATAGGGTCAGGACCTACTGGTATATATTTTCTCAAAGCGTTGCTTGAGAGCGAAATAAAATTTAACATAACGCTTTTTGAACAAGCTGCCGCATTGGGTACGGGCACGCCATACTGCCCAACCGTCAACAGCAAACAAATGCTTGCTAACATTTCTAGTATTGAGATACCTAATCTGTTGGAAACTTATTGCACTTGGCTTCATAAACTTCATGGTTCAGAATTAGAAATCTATGAGATAAGCAAAGAAAATATTACTGAAAGAGGATTTTATCCCAGAATACTCCTTGGAAAATATTTCCAAGAGCAACTTATAGAAATAATTAAGCTACTAATCGCTAAAGGCCATAAAATAAATATTCAGAATAATAGCTTTGTAAGAGATGTTGACTATTTAAACGAAAAATTTGAATTAAGGGTTCATTCTTACAATTTTATAAAACAGATATTGACGTATGATCATGTAGTAATGGCAACCGGACATTATTACGATAAGGCTATAGATGCCGGAAATCTAATGGCTAGCCCATGGCCTTACAAAAAGCTGAATAAAATAAGAAATTGTAAAGTGGGAATATTAGGTACTTCGCTTAGTGCAATCGATGCATTTGTTGCAGTTGCCCATAATAACGGCTCGTTTATAGAAAATGAAACCGGGGAGTTGGCATATAATCTAAACCCCAACGTCTCGCAGCTGGATATCACGATGATGTCGAGAAAGGGCATTTTACCTGAGGCAGACTTTTTTTGCCCTCTTCCTTATGAGCCGCTAGAGATTTTTACAGAAGAATTGGTTCAAAATTTTATCCACCATTGTCAGAGCGATTTATTGGATGAAACCTTTCATCTCTTTAAGTTGCAGCTTTTGTACTCTGATCCTGATTACGCCGCATCAATATCCTTGGAAGCCTTGGATCTGCAACAATTTAACACAGCCTATTTTTCTCCACGTATAAACCATGACCCATTTGTGTGGGCTGCCGATAATTTAAGAACAACACAACTTAATTATAATGATAAAAAAACTGTGCAATGGCGGTACGCCATTTTAAGAATGCATGAGACATTCGGTCTAATAGTCCCACATTTGACCCTAGAGGATTTAGAGCGTTTTAATTCGTTAATTAAACCAATATTTGTCGATGACTATGCATCCGTTCCCCATCAATCCATCAAAAGAATATTGGCCGCACATAAAGCCGGCATTTTAAATATTAAAAAATTACCTGAGGACTATGTGATTGGAAATCCTGCTGACGAAGGTTTCATTGCCATCAAAGGTGAAGATTTTAAAGAAAATTTTGATTACTTGATTGACGCAACTGGCAATAAGCCTCTTTCCGATACCGATTTTCCTTTTCAATCCATATCAACATAGATTGCGGAAAACGAAACTGGTTTGGAACTAGATGACCATTTTAGATTATGTTTGGGCGGGGACCACTTTAGCGAATTCTATTGTCTAAGCATTCCTCATATTTTAGATAAGTATCCTTTCATTCAAGGCATTGAAGGTTCGTATAAATTAGGAACTCAAGCAGCTGAGGGAATAGTGGCCTACAGTCGCAATTAACTCAGATTGAGTAATGAATAAAAAAAACGGGCTATTGCCCGTTTTTTATAATTTAATTATCGGAACCGCAATCGTTCGGCTTCAATTTCTTCGACTGTATAAGGTTTTGCCGTTCCGTCAAAACTTTCCCAACCCTCTTCTGCATATTGGCTTCTCCGTTGTTCCAGGTTCACATTGGATTGCGATACAATGCTCTGTGCAACGGCATATTGTTCTTCAGGAACACGTACCGTAACTAGTGTACCACCACGACGAACGCCTTCAGCGTAAACATGGGCATCTTCTTCAGATACGCCAGAATTTGTTAGCGCACCAATCAGGCCACCCGCAGCCCCCCCAACAACGGCGCCACCAACTGCTCCAGCGGCCGTCGCCGCTAGCCATCCGGCTGCTACCACTGGGCCGACGCCAGGGATTGCTAAAAGTCCAAGTCCGGCCAATAACCCACCTGCTCCACCCACGGCGGCACCAATTCCAGCTCCAACGCCCGCCCCCTCAGCAGCGTTAGTATCATTGTGGGAATTATGGCCTACAATACTGATATCGTCAGAATTAATTCCAGCATCCTCTAGATCGCCTACAACACTTTGTGCTGTGGCGTAATCGTCATATAATCCAGTAACTACTCTCATTTTTTATCTCCTCAAATTTATAATACAATTTATTTCGCAGTTATATTACCTTGATAGTCAAGATTAACTGTTACTTTAGTGTTATTTTTCATGGCATCGGCTTTCCAAATACCATCATCACTTAATTTTAAGTTGGTGATATCCGTATAACCTTCATCGACCATGCGCACTTTCGCTTGATCTTCTGTGAAACTGTTACTACCTGCCACAGGAGCAGCTGGATTAACACTATCTGGCGTCGTAACCGCGGGCGTTTCTGTAGTAGTTGCCGGCTGCTCAGCAGGTTTTGTATCTTGAGCATGGGCAGTCAATGCAGTCAGCATCATTGCACCACTAATAAGTACCATTTTATTGAACATTAAATTTTCCTTCTAAAATAATTTTATATGTATTTAATGATTAATAGGTAGAATGGTTCCCAAATTACATGATAAATTTCATATAAATTTGAATCTTTTTTATACAAACCTACAGGTAAAGTAATTTGAGTTATTTTTTTTATTATTCCACAAATAAATAATAATTTTAGTAATATTTTTCTAATAAAACCAACTTGAAAAAATTTATTTTGCGCTAATTTAATATAGTGAAAAAATCACTATGTATTCATGGAATAAGATCATTATGTTTGATAATTTTAAATTGGAAGTTATTGAGCTACCAGAAGCAAACTTGCGCGTGCGTCACGGTGGTTATGGCCCGCCTTTGCTTTTGCTACATGGCCACCCACGAACACATACAACTTGGCATTTGGTGGCACCTTTATTATCTCAACATTTTACAGTTGTCTGTCCTGATTTAAGAGGTTTTGGTCAATCAAGTAAGCCAATAGACCCTTATGACTATGAAGCTTCTTCAAAAAGAGCAAAAGCTAGAGATTGTATCGCTCTCATGAGATATTTAGGGTTTGACCGCTTTAATCTAGCCGGTCATGACAGAGGCAGTTATACAGCATTTCGTCTCGCGATGGATCATCCCATCAACATCATGAAACTCGCCTTACTTGATTGCGTGCCAATTATCGAGGCTCTCGAGCGCTGTAGGGTTCAGTTTGCTACAAAATGGTGGCATTGGTTTTTTTATGCCCAACACAACAAACCGGAACAAGCAATATTAGCAGACCCTATAAGCTGGTATGGGGGGAGCATAGAAGCAATGGGCGTTGAAAATTATATGGATTTTCTGAATGCTATTAAAGATTCTGAAACCGTTAAAGGTATGCTAGGCGATTATCGAGCCGGTTTACAAGTCGATTACAAACATGATCTTCATGATCGATCCATCGGCAAAAAACTTCAATGTCCAGTGCACCTAATATGGTCTGAGAGAGATGACCTTCCAGAGCTTTATGATAACCTAATTCAAATATGGCAACCATGGTCTGAGCATATTGTAACTGGCTCAAGTATTGATAGTGGGCATCATATGGCTGAAGATTCCCCTATGGAATTGGCAGAGCAGTTACTAACTTTTATGAGTAAGTAACAATCCTTCCGTCTCAACTCCTTGCAATTGCAAATAATATTGGAGCTTGAGTTTTGTCATCTCGTGGTACAAAAATTTCAACATCAATGACTAATATGTACCCATTTTTAGTTCCATATCTGAAAAAACCTATTTATCTAATAGAGGAGTTTTAGACAGATTTATTTCTCCAACGAAAGCTGTATCAGCTAATTTAAATCTCCAGAGATATTCAGCGGCTTTGGTAATCCCAATCCTTCTACCTGTTTCTATCGGCGGAGTTTGAGTTCTTGGTACGAGAAAAAAAGGGAGGTCTTTTAAACACTGCCCATCCAGCATTTTGTTAATATTAAGAGCCTGAGAAAGTTTACCCGGGCCAGAACACAATGCCTTGATATTTTGTGTTCCCCTCCTTTGCATCATAGTTGGTAAGTCAGATAAGGGATGGAGAGCTCTTATTAATACTGCGGATGCATCCGCACAGACAAAATTCATACACCAATGAAGACCATATGAGCGATATACATAGCTTGAGCCAGGTATTCCAAACATTGAGGAATTGCTGAGTGTTTTACCTCGAAAGCTATGTGAGGCAGGATCGGAACGCGTATAGGCTTCGGTTTCTACAATTATTCCCCCAGTTGAACCAACATTGAATGTCCAACCAATAAGATCAGGTGCAACATACAATGAACTCATATTAAAGAACTCGTGATTTAGTTCTTTTTGATTCATTCTGTAGTCCTATATTCCTTCTTCCTCCACGCTGGACGAAATCCGCGTCGTCATTTTCTTTGGAGGCGATATTTATTAGTTCCGGCCCCATGATGGGAGTGGCTGCGTGAGCCACGGGGGGCTTGGTAATCCCCCCTTTAATTAAAGGTGTTTGAAAGTGGAATTTTCTCTGTTTAATAAACGAGGAGATTTTTATGAAAACGACTAGATTTACCGATCCACAAATCCTTGCAATCTTACGCCAAGCTGAGGGTGGTGTGTCTGTTCCTGAGCTTTGCCGCGAACACGGCATGAGCAATTCAGCATTTTATAAATGGCGCTCGAAATATGGCGGCATGGATGCCTCGATGGTCAGCCAGATGAAATCTATCGAGGATGAAAACCGTCGGCTAAAGAGAATGTTTGCTGACCTGAGCATGCAAAATGACTTACTGAAAGAAGCTCTTGGAAAAAAGTAACGGGGCGCTCGGAGCGTCGAGATATGGCCGTGATAGCTGCGAAACGGCCTGATGTCAGTATTGCGTGTGCATGCCGAGCTTTTGAAGTAAGCGAGACCTGTTATCGCTATAGCCCTCTTCTTCGTCATGAGAATGAAGAAATTGCAGATCTTCTGATTGGACTAACGGCAGCTAAAAAGACATGGGTTTTGGATTGTGCTTTCTTTATCTTCGTAATGTCAAAGGCTATGGCTGGAACCACAAGAGGGTTTATCGTATTTATTGTGAGTTGGAGCTGAACCTTCGAATTAAGCCCCGAAAACGCCTTAAAAGGGATAAACCTGATGCTCTGGTAGTTCCAACAAAACCTAATTTGGTCTGGTCGATGGATTTCATGGCAGATCAGTTGGCAGACGGCCGGTCATTCCGGCTATTGAATGTACTGGATGATTTTAACCGTGAAGGCTTAGGCATTGAGGTGGATTTCTCTTTGCCAACAGAACGGGTTATTCGAAGTTTGAACCAGATCATCGAATGGCGCGGCAAGCCAGAGACTATACGCGTTGATAATGGCCCGGAATATATCAGTGGTAAACTTCTGGGGTGGGCTGAAAAACACTCTATTACCATCTTGTATATTCAACCAGGACAGCCTCAGCAAAATGCCTATATTGAACGCTATAACCGGACTGTCAGGCACGAATGGCTAGACCAATATATCATTGAGACAATTGAAGAAGCGCAAGCCTTCGCGACAGATTGGTTATGGACTTACAACAATGAACGTCCCAATATGGGCATAGGCGGAATAACACCCGCGCAGAAACTGAAAATGGCAGCATAAATTCCACGCCAGAACCCCGTTAAAAATGGGGGTATTACCGAGGGTTGTGTCGCAAATTTTGCAGTAAGTTAAGTGCGGCCTTATCTGTGGGCACAATTATGCTGCGAGCTCCGCGAACACTACGAATGGCGAGCGATTGTCATTTGCGAATTGGTTCTTGCGGATCATGTGAGCCACTTCGATCCCTGCAATGGTGGCTGAAGCGGAATGAAACGCTTTGAAGCCCAACATGTGCTTGGTGACCCGCTTGATGAAACGATGATCCTGTTCAAGAATGTTGTTCAGGTATTTGACCTGAAGAATCTCAATCAGCTTGTCCGTATCGGTGATCTTAAGGATATTATTTATAGCCTGCGCACCAGCCAAATTAGCTCCGCTTTTATCAATAACAATCTTGTTCGGAACACTATTGCTTGCGATAGCCTTTTTAAGGAAACGCCGCGCAGCGCTGAGGTTGCGGCGCTCAGAGAGCATGAAATCAAGGGTTTGGCCGTCACGATCAACGGCCCGATATAGATAGGTCCATTTCCCTTTGACCTTTATATAGGTCTCGTCAACACGCCATGAGCCTAGTGTTGCGCGTTTACGCTTCTGAGCATGAGTTGCAATCTGCGGCGAGTATTTAACAACCCATCGGTTCAGTGTTGCATGGTCAATCTCTACGCCTCGTTCGGCCATTATTTCCTGAAGATCACGATACGAAACTGAATAACGAACATAGAAGAAAACGGCATACAGGATGACACTTTTGGGGAAATGCGTTCCCTTGAAATCGACCATGTTCAATGCCTCTCATCAATCTGTAACCGACGCCACTCATCGCATATATGGTCCGACATAAAAAGTTTGCGACAAAACCCCAATGCCTCTCATCAATCTGTAACCGACGCCACTCATCGCATATATGGTCCGACATAAAAAGTTTGCGACAAAACCCGTGAATGTTCCCTTTCTATGAACGCAACCGTTGATCCCGCGCCTTTGGTGAGTGTTATTATGCCCCCTGCCAGCTGAGCAATCAGGTCTGATTTTGGCTGGCTTACACCCTAGCTATGCCCCGTATGAACGGCCATTTTGAGAAACTATACGTCGAGACTCGATTGGCGGTAAGGGTCGTTCTAGGCTGGGATCATATCATGAAGCCTTGCATATCAGGGCTTTCCCTGGTTCCTTGCTTCGATCCGCTGACGTAAGCGCCCGTCTGGTGTCGGTACGCGTTCGAGACTGGCGGCAAGTGTGGCCATTAGCCTCCCACCGTCTTCGACTGCTTCTCGCTCAGTCTCGGTCAGCGGGATCTCTTGCAACATTCGCTTGAGGTTACCCTGCGCTTCCAGCGCTTGCATACGCGCAGACTCTTTCGGTTCGTAAAAGGAGCATTTGGCGCACGCCATTCGGTGCGCGCATTGGTCGAAAAAATCATAGGTGCAGTAGCCGTGTCCTAGGTCGTAGTATTGCCAAGGTTCCGCAGGCCCATCGCCACTCGTCCGCCGTGCCGCTTGGTCGATCAGAACCTCGATCGTGCGTACATTTCGCTCAAAGTAGCCAGCGCGGTCGAACGATCGGGCCAGCTTCGTGGGAGTAATGGCCGCATAATACTGGGTCGCATGCGGTGAGGTGTGGCCGAGCCAAGCTTGAAGCTCGAACAGTGACAAGGGCTCTTTGGCGTTGAAGAGCTGCGTCGCGATCGTTGCTCGAGCACGGTGGCTGGTGATCCGCCCGCGAGCGTCAGTCTCGGGCACCCCTCCTTTGGCGCATAAAATTGGAATGAGCGCACGATTAATGTAGGCAGGTGCCATCCGGCGCCCTTTATAGACAAAGAGCCAGTCGACCCGCTCACCGGTTTTATTGTCGATAGATTGTGGGTGGGGAAGTCGTTCTGCCTCCCATCCCTTGATGGTCGTCCCAACGATCGAATCCACCGGTTTGGTGAAGGCGCGGCTGGTTTTGTTGACCGGTACGTCGAGGAGGCAGGTCGGGAACCCGCTTTCGCTATCTGGAGCGGGCGACCAACGGATTGCACCTACTCGCATGCGGTGGATTTCGTCGCGCCTTAGGCCGCCAAAGAGCCATAAAATCGCTACCGCCCGCACCATGGCGAGGGGGTAGCGCAGTGGTTGGTCTGCCCAACCTTCTCGCTTTGACCGATCTCGAAGATCGTTCTCCGTTAGATTTAAAGCAGCCCATATCAGCTTCGCCCAAATATCATCAGCGATAACCCGTGGTGCCGGTCCAATTTTCGCCCGTATGGCGCGTGATGGTACGAGTGTCTGAGCCGGAGAGAACCGAGGCGCGATCCACTCCCATTCCTGCAAGTCGTTGAAGAAGGCCCTTACGCAGCGAAGATGGGACGCGACCGCCGCAGGTTTCAGAGGCTTACCCGTACGGGCACCGACGGGACCGAAAGGCGTTGACCAGTCTCCAATCCGCATCTTCATCACGGACGAAGCGTATTCTAGAGCAAGTGCCCGATCCCACTGTGCTGGTGAAAGAATATCAGGGTGTTGGTCACCAAGCCATCGGCCACATTTCAAAATGCCATAGTAGTTGCTTGTCACGGACGATGGAGCAGCGGTTGCAGTTGTACGCCAGCGATCACACCAGCCTAGCCATTCGTCAGGCACATTCTCGATTGCCTTTCGCTCGCCGGCTGGCCGTCGACGTTCTCCCTGTCGGAGACAAAAACCTTGTTCGATCATTCCTAACCGCTCCAAGACACGCGAGAGAGTTGCGGCACCGGTGCGCATGCTTCTTACATCACTCGACGCTACACGACGCAACGTTTTGACCGTGATGTCCTCCAATCGGCCTGACCTCTGGTAAAGCAACGCAGAATAAAGCGCCTGCTTTACACCGCGAGGAACCTTGGACCGAAAGCCGACAGAGCGCATCTCATCACGTACTTGTTCACCTGCGGCATCGACCTCTTTACGGCCGAACACCTTGAGCGCCATTCTGTATTGATTAAAAGTACCAACGTCTTCCAGACGGTCGAACCCTCCTAGGCGGTACGCGATTGCCATAACGTACTGACGGCAATTGCCGTGGCATCCGTTGCGCTTATGGAACGTGCCCTCGGTTGAGCCCAGCACGTCCTTCCATTCATCCTGCGACCAGGCCCAGTATGCTCGCCGTCGCATGATGAGTTCCTGTGTCATGACGCGGATTGCTGAGTTTCTCGGAGCTGGTGCGGCCTTAATGTCGTCGAGGGCTGCTTCGAGAGGCAATAGAAGTCGGAGGAGATCGGAGTAGACGTTTTTCGATCGTTGGCCATGGGGCTGACCGAATAGCTGTACCAAAATGTCTAAGGCGCCGTGTTCTCGCTCCGACAACTCAGGCGATCGGTCAACTGGTAGTGCCAACTCCCAGAATTCGCGGCTTGCCGGTGCGAGCCCATCTGTGCGCATACTCATTGTTGTACCTCCATGATCGAGGCAAGTCGCGCTTCGTGTAATTCTGCAGCGGTAGCAGCAAACTTGGCTGAAAGGTCACGTGCGCTGAGGTGAATGTAGAGCAGCGTGGTCTGCACATTCCGGTGACCCGCAAAGCGGGCAATTTCATGTATGTCCCATCCAACCCTAGCTAGATCAGTCAGGCACAAATGCCGCATTGTGTGGGTGCCAAGCTTAGGCTCGCCCGCCCGAATGCCCATGGCACGAATGACCTTCGACCATGTCCATTTGCTGATTGGCATCGCCCAATTGCGTGGTGAGTTCGACAGGAAGAGTGGCCCTCTTGCACGGCTCAGGGCGCGCCGCTCGCGAAGATAAACGGCAAGCAACTCCCCCGTAACGGAAGAGTACGGAACAATGCGCCCAGTCTTGGTCTTCGTTGTTTCTGCACGGATCGTTATCAGTCTCTGAGCAGGGTCTAGATCTGACGTCTCCAGCGCGCATAGCTCCTCGCGCCGTAGTGCGCAGTCATAGGCGAATGCTAGCATGAGACGGTTGCGGATTGGTTCGGTTCGAGCAGCCTTTAGTATGGTTGTCCATTGGTCTTGAGAAGGAACCCACGGAAGGGTTCGATGAACCGGTACCAAACCACGTGCGGTCTGATGACGTGTTCCATCAATAGCTCCCCGGCGTCCTCGGGGTACGGGGTTGGTATCACGCAGCCCCTCTTCGACAAGGTGATCGTAGAACAGCCGAATAATCGTCAGTCTGTGCCGCAATGAGGCATTTGCCATTGTTGGAGACGGGGTAAGCGAACGGTCTGCATCACCTGTGCGCCCGCCCCCTAGGGGGCGGGCGCACAGGTGATGCAGGTACGCGGCAATAGTTCCCTTTCGAGCATGAAGGAGATCGATGCTTGCCATGCGGCAGAATGCCGCGAAGTGGCGCACACCCCTTTCATAGGCGGCAACAGTGTTGGGCGCCTTTCCGAGATCGCGCTGCAAAGTGATCCAACTTTCAATCTGAACGTCCGCTTGGTGTTTCGTTTGCTGCGGCATGACCAAACCTCCACATTAGCATGCTAGCAGGAGGCACATGACTTGTCCTCCGACAATTCCTCGTAACATTGAAGCCAAAGCTCTTGGTATCAAAATGGGCGCACCGCTTTTTAAAATCCGCGATCTGGTCAAAGAGCATGGCGTTAAAGTTCTATCGTCAAATTATACGCTTTACGGGGATATGAGCCGCCGTGTTGTCGATGCCGTTAGCCAGTTTTCACCGCATTACGAGATCTATTCCATTGACGAAAATTTTGTTGACCTCTCAGGCTTTGGGGAACGCTATGAAGCGATAGCGGTTGAAATGCGCTCAACAGTTCGCCAGCTGACCGGCATTCCAAATTGTGTTGGTATCGGTAGCACTAAGACACTCGCAAAACTCGCCAATTTTGCCGCCAAAAAAAATCCAATTTTCGGCGGTGTCTGCGACTTTACAAAATCGGCAGTTTTGGCTTGGTGTCTCGACCGGATTCCGGTCGGGGAAGTGTGGGGAATTGGTCGCCAGACACAAATTAAATTAGCATCACAGGGAATAATGACCGCAGCCCAATTGCGCGACATGCCCCGCACTCTTGCCCGTCAACTCGGCACTGTTGTGCTAGAGCGCACAGTCGCCGAATTACTAGGCATTTGTTGCCTTGAAATTGAGGACGTGGCACCACAACAAAAAGGTATGGCCGTTACCCGTTCTGCAGGGCAACCAATGCGCAATCTGGAGGCTGTTATGCAAGCGCTCACCGCCCACGCATCCCGTGCAGCTGAGAAGCTGCGAATGCATGGGCTAGTTGCTGGTCAGATAACCGCATTTTTTCACACAAATGCGTTTTCTAAAACTGCCCCGCAACATTCGGTATCGCGCACGATAAAGCTGAAGCCAATGACAAATAACACCTTTGATCTTGTGCAGGCTGTTAGCCGGTGCGCTCATGCCGGTTGGCATCCAAAAGCGGAAGCGATCGGTTATGCTTATACAAAAGCCGGTGTGATGCTGGATGATCTTCTGAAAGAAGAGGACGCGCCCAAAATGCTATTTGATGTAGAGCAGCCCCGCGATGCTCGCCTCATGAAAGCGATGGACGCAATTAATGACCGATACGGCAAAAAGAAATTAGTTTTGGCTTCGCAAGGCTTTAAAAATACCCATGAAGCCAAAGCTGATATGCGTTCCCCACGGTTCACAACAAGAATGTCAGACTTACCTGTTATTTACTGATTAAATTCTAGCTGAAGGCTGTCCATTACCTTCTTAATTTAATTAGCATAAATGCAATTAAGGCACATACAGCGACAATAATCATCGTATGAATTTTTGAATATGTGATTTCTTGGACTGAAAATTTATAACATACCAGCAATGCGAAAGAGGCAAATGCAAAGGCAGTATATGCGAGTATGTTATTTTTCGCACTAAAGGATTTTTCTTCAGTAAAAGAGGCTTTATAAGCGTCCCTAAAACAGTAATTGTCTACTGTTATGAAATGGTACATTCGGTATAATTTTTGATGAATATACATACAGAAATATATAACGAGAAAAAGTATTGCATCATCGCTCGTTACAATCATATTCCCCCCTTGAAATGCATTTTGGTGCCACTTAAACAAAGTCAATGAATGTCTTTTATTGTAGCAGCTACATTCAATTGATATATTTTCCTTGGGTCTGTTTGTTTCTAAAACCCCATGATCGAAACAAATGTTAGAATACAAAATATTTGTTTTTCAGGCAATGTATCTATGGTTACGCTCGTAGTTTAATAAACTTATCATTCCATTTTCTTGGCAGATTATGACGTTTCCCTTCGGGACGGGCTTTATTCCGTTCGCCCTGGCACTGCGTTGCAGCGACTAGGGCGAACTCCACCGAACCCGCATGCGGTTTCGTCCCTTCGGGTAACAATCCCTAACGTAAGAACTGTATGAACCGCCTGCGCCGTCACTACGGCACTATTTGATTTGCGCGCTCTGGCTTCGGCTTCAGCGCTTCGCGCTTCTGTTCAATTTTACAGTTGAGAAAAGGGGAATAAGGGGGCTTTGCCCCCTTCCCCTCGCAAGCAGGAAAACAGGGTTTCCCCGTACTTCCGCATTCTCTTCAGCCGGCATAACCGGCTTTCGTTCATTTGTGCAGTATCAGACAGCGGATTTGCTACGCGGATCCGCTGCTGACCCTTCGGGCGGGTGATCCCCCTCCCAGTTTTCCAGCTTGCCACCCCTTACCCCCAGTCTCGCTTGCGACGCCGCAGGAGCAGAAACGGGGTTTCTGCCCTACGGGACAGAAAGAACGCTTCGCGTAAAAGGAAGAAGGGAAAAACAAATGACTATTCGTGAAATCGCATTATCAAACCTGCTGCCAGACCCTCTTAATGTGCGTAAGAGTATGAATACCGCAGACCTTGCAATTCTGGCCGCAAGCATTCGCGCAACTGGTTTTAAACTGTTGCAAAATCTGGTTGTCAGACCCGCAGAAACCAAAGGCGATTTTTTTGTTACCGCTGGCGGTCGTCGCCTTGCCGCTCTTTTGCGTCTGGCCGAAGCTGGCGAGATTAAGCCAGATCATAAAATCACCTGTAGCGTTCGCACCGATGCAGACCCTGTTGCCCTCAGTCTCATTGAAAATGAAGCACGGGCAAGCATGACACCGCTCGACCAGTTCGCAGCGTTTAAGGCACTGGCCGATAATGGCGCAACTGTTGAACAGATCGCCAACACCTTTAACGAAAGTGTTCCGACCGTTCAAAAACGCTTGGCATTGGCAAATGTAGCGCCGGAAATTCTGGACGCGCACCTTCAGGACGTTATTTCTGTGCCGCAGCTTCAGGCATTTGCGATCACTGAAGATCATGAGCGCCAGAAGGCAGTTTTGTCGCTGTTGCGTTCTGAATATTATTCACCAACAAGAATACGCAGCGCACTGACCAACTTTGAAATGGCAACATCAACGCCAGCCGTTCGCTTTGTGGGGCTTGAAGCGTATAAAGCCGCTGGCGGTGCAGTCATTACAGATTTGTTTGCTGATGATGGTGGCGGGGTAATCGTAAACCCTGAAATTATCGGCAAGCTGCTAGATGAAAAACTTGAAGCTGTGAAAGAGAAAATCGCCGCTGAAGGTTGGGCATGGTCTGAAATGATGGGCGATAATTCCGATTATTATAACTGGCGCAGAATCTATTCAAAAAACAGAGATTTGAGCGATAAGGAGTATGCGCAGCTCGAAGCTTGGGAGGCCGAAATGGCAGCACTCCCAATTGAAGGCGATAAACCGGAAAATATTGCAGCCCTTGCTGAACATGACCGGATATCCGAACTATACGAAGCGTTGCAGGATAAAAAATATTCATTTGACCCTGTAGAAATGGCCTATTCTGGCGTGTTCTATACAATCCGCACAGATGGAGAATTGCACTTCTATCATGGTTATATTCGCCCAGAGGACGACCCAGAACGCTTGAAAAAAGTTTCAAGCGCTCAGGCAGAAGATACAAATGGCGGCGTATCTCAAACATTGCGTGAGGATTTAACCGCACATAAAAACGCTGCTATGATTGCTCTCATGGCAAAAGACGCGAATAGCGCACTTGTAGCGGTTGTACATCGCTTTCTTATCAGCACCCATTACGGAAAGTGTTGTGATCTGTCACCGCTCGATATTGCTATCTATTCGACAAATACAACCACTTATATGAAGCAGCCGGAAAGCTCGAAAGCTTATGACGCATTTGAAGCCATTAAAATTGAAATGGGTGAAATGCTGCCGCAGAATGTCGATGATCTTTTTGAATGGTTGCTCGACCAGAACAAAACCACCCTCTTGGCACTTTTGGCCTATGCCACGGCTCCATCTATTAAAGTGATTGAAACACGCAATCAGACAAGCGCACCAGATAAGAATGACCAGCTTGCAAGAGCCCTTAATCTGGATATGCGCGACTGGTGGACACCGACCGCAGATAGCTATTTCAGACAGGTTTCGCGCAACGAAATACAACGCACCGTTGGCCTTTTGAAAGGTAATGATGCAGAGCGCGAAGTCATGCAATCATCAAGCAAGGCAGATGCTGCAAAGCTGGCCGAGAAAATTCTTAAAGGCACGAAATGGCTACCACCTCTCTTGCAGGTATCTAAGCCGGTGAACCTTGACACATCGGACGAAATGCCAGACGCTGCATGAAGCCCCGCAATGCTTCAAAGGCATTTATTTCTTGATTTACGGGGCGGTTTTTCTGCCCCGTTTCCTCAAAAAATGATTGCAAATTTAGTATATACTTTGTAGTATATATGTATATTTCAAATTGGATATACCGGAGTCAAATCAATGTCTGGTCTATATGTCAAAGATGATGCCGTTAATGAAATGGCGATCAAACTTATGAAAGTTACCAATGCGCCGAGCAAAACGGAAGCAGTTCGCCGCGCCATTCAAAATGAGCTGAACCGTTTTGCAAACGAAAGGCCGCTTGCGGAGCGCGTGGCAGAAATTCAGGCATCTATGAAAGACCTGATCGGGGAAAATAAGACCCCACATGACCATAAGGCTTTCATGGATGAAGGATGGGATTTGTAATGTTTCTTGATGCTTCAGTTATCGTTGCAATTCTGGCCGAAGAAGAAGATGCAGGTTATTTCGTCGGTAAGATTGAAAGCTGCACAGGGACTAAGGCATATTCGTCTGTTTCAGTTTTTGAAGCTGTTATAAGTCTGGCTCGTATTGCCGCGACCGCACGTTACGGCGATCAAAAGCCAATCCCGCCGGAATTGATTGAACAGGTTCAAATCCGAGTTGATAATTTCCTGCGCACAATTGGTGCGAAAGAAGTTGCAATAGGCGGCTCAACACATAAACGCGCCCTTGATGCAGCCAAAACCTTTGGCCGCTTTGTCGGGCATCCTGCTAAACTCAATTTTGGTGATTGCTTCTCTTTTGCAAGCGCTACAGAATTGCGTTTACCGCTATTGTTCAAAGGCAATGACTTTAGCCAGACTGATATTGAAAAAGCCTAAGCGAGATAAAGGACAGGCATTATGAAAAGCATTACACTAATTGCATTAGTTTCTCTCTTTTCTATGCCTGCCTTTGCTGACAGTGCCTATAATTGCGGCGCAAGCGGCAACCGGTGCCAGTCAAAAGAATTTCAAGAGTTTCTTGATATTGCTGCCGGTGCCTTTCCTGATGCACCTAGCTATCAATTAAGCACTTATGCTTATAAGTGCGAACATGCTTCAAAAAAGAATAAGCAACTGTGCCGGAAAAACCCGCAGCAAGCGGCCAAAAACCTGAAGGTTTTTGAAGATGAATGATGGTTTTGGCTCGCCAAAACCGCGCTGCCTGCCATTTCTTCAATGAAGCCCCCAAAGGGGCTTTTTTTATTCCCTAAAATTGCTGTGGGCTATTCCCTTGCGCACTGGTTAGACAAGATATGCCAAGCCATAGCCGACTCTGTGATTAAGCCGAGATCCGTTCTGCTGGCTGTTTCCCGTGCCTTATTACCTATATGACGATAAATGCCATGTTTTGGATATGAGAATTAATGGTGTTTTTAATTTGCGATTGACTATAGCAATGACTTGAGTTGCTATCACGCTGGAAGTTATGAGTTAATACAATCGCATTGAATTTTCTTGGTCGCAGGCAGTGAATTTGTAATGTGACGGATTATACCCATTTTTGCGCGGTTCTTTTCGCCGTTGCTTCTGTTACGTCGTCGCATTTCGTGCCGGTTTGCTGCAAAGCCGCGTTCAAAAAATTTCCCCGTCCTGCGGACTTCCTCGCGGGACAAATTTTCTTCTCTCTGGCTTCCTTCGCTTCGCTACGGCCTACGGTGCTGCACCGTCAACTTCATGCTTGGGACTACTCAGCAACTAGCAAAAAGGAACCTAAAAATGAAAAACGTCACAAACTTCATCAAATTCGAAAGCGACAACATTGAAACTTCCACAGGCGAAGGTCGCATCTCAACCCTCACACACGACCTTGAAATCACAGTGATGCCAGTCACTAACCCAAAAAGCGATAAAACACCGAGCCATCGCATTTACGCAAAATCTCCAGCTGGCTTCAAAATTCCGGTCGGCGGTATCTGGAAAAACAAAAGCCAGCAAAACAAGGATTACTTCTCAGTCACACTGAAAGGGATTGAATTTCGCGCCAATCTCGGTCGCTTCCCTGAACAAGATGATGAAAGCCTTCAGGCAATCATCGAATGGGATTAAAAAATCAAAGCCCCTTCGGGGGCTTTTTCATTTTCAGAAATGGCAGGCAGCAGAAGGCACTTTGTGCCTTCTTTTTTAAGATGAATGGTTGAAATATCTTTGCAAACTGGACACGCCTCTTTTGCTAATCCATTGAGACTGGGTTGAAATTTAATGCACGTCCTCGATGCTAATAATGTTCTGACCAATAGCACCCACCATAATCTAGTTGTCGCTATATTCAGGATAGGCACGATATAGAGCATGAGCCGTAGTTCCGGCATTCTTTCCGCTCCGTGCCTGCCAAGGCCACCCGATCATATCCAAAACGCAGTGCTTCAGCGGCCTATTCATGACGGCAAGACTGGAAGGCGTTCAACAACGCTGACCGGCACAAGTGTTATTTAGTTTTGGGGGCAGCATAGCAGCGCGACATGATATTTCCTGCCGCATATTTGCCTATCTGCTAATGAGGCCGAGCATTGCGCCGTTATGGCTGATTGAATGAATGCAGCAACCACTTGCGCACGAACGAAGCCGCTTTTTCAGTGTGAAGCCGTCTCACCTCATACCAACATTTCTTTGAGCTGATGCCGCTTGTCACGACAGGGCTTTATCATTTGCACAACCCCGCCAGTGACTGCCCAGATCATCCCGTTTGATTGCTGAAGTGGGAAGCAACACAAGCAGCGCCGGTTGCACGTTGATGCCAGCCATTAGCACGGCGGCTTGGGTGTATTGATGCGCAAACAGAGCTAACAGGCCGCGCCAACATAGCCGCCCTCACCTCTTGGTGAAGCATGTTCCAGGTGCGAGCTTTGTGGAACTTCCTTTCGTTCCTTACTTGACGGCAAGCTGCAATGGCCTCGTGTCCGGTCAACGGCTTTGCCGTACTCCACTCTGTTTCGTGCCTACGGCTGACCGGCCACTTATGCGGCCATTTCCGTTTTTCTGCCGTCAGGAACGAAAAAGGAGATCCACCATGAAAAGCAACGACACATACGAACGCATCACCCAAACAATCGTTGAGCAGCTGGAGAATGGCGTTAAGCCTTGGATTAGCCCTTGGAATGGCGCTCCAAACATGAAACTTCCGCTCCGTTCAAACGGTCAGACATATCAAGGCATTAATGTTCTCGCCCTTTGGATTGCATCCCTAACCTTCGGCTACGATCAGCCTATGTGGATGACATTCAAACAGGCACAAGAATTAGGCGGTCAGGTACGCAAAGGCGAAAAATCAACCCTTGTCGTTAAATACGGCACCTTCACGCCAAAAGATGAAATGCCGGTCGATAATGAGGAACGTCAAATTCCGTACCTGAAAGGCTACAGCGTTTTTAACATTCGCCAGATTGACGGCTTGCCTGAACACCTATTCATTCAGCCAGACCTGCCAGACAATGAGATTGAGCCTCATGTGATTGCAGATAACTTCATCGCTAATACAGGTGCGAAAATTGAGTTCAGCGGTACGCAAGCTTATTACCGCCCAAGTGCAGACACTATCACAATGCCGGATAGAAAGCGGTTCGTAGATCAAACGCACCTATATTCCACACTGTTGCATGAACTCGGCCACTGGACAGCAGCAAAGAGCCGTTTAGATCGTGATTTGTCGGGACGCTTTGGCAATGAGGCTTACGCAATGGAAGAGCTGGTGGCCGAATTAACATCGGCTTTCGTTTGCTCTGATCTTCAGGTGCCAATCAATCCTGAAGAGAATACAGCGACCTATATCAGCACATGGCTTGAAGTGCTTAAAAATGATCCAAAGGCCATTTTTACAGCTGCATCTAAGGCGCAAGCCGCTGCTAATTACCTTCATGGTCTCCAACCTTCAGAATTGGATAAGGCCGCATAAGCGGCCTCTTTCATTCTTCAGGCTTTGCTTCAGCCTTTTTTCTTTTTGCGGGATATGCCCGTTTTTTAGGCTTTGTTTCAACTGTCGGATTCATCTGTTTGAAAAACAGGTTCATTGTGCGCAAGGCTTCCGGAGGCAGCTTTGACATTGCCGCCATAGTGTCCTGAAACTCTGAAACTTGCTCCGGCGTTGCGTCACTCAGAAAATCTTTAAAGCCCTCAATTGAAGAATAGAGGGCTTTCATTCGTTCAGCTTTTTCAGGGGTATCGCCCAACATTTGTGGGGCAATCGCATAAACAAGGTCAATCATGGAAAAACCGAGCAATTCCCAGACATGAACCAAGCGGCGTACAGTCATACGCGACCGTGCGCGTTCGTAGCGGCCATATACATAATATGACAGGCCGATCAGTTCCACGAAATGTTCATGTGTGAGATTTTTGCTAACACGAGCTTCACGGATGTACTCACCTAATCGGCGGTCAATATCCTCAAATTGCTCAACACCATCAAAGCCGGGTTTTCGAAAAATATTCTTTTTGGTTTCTGGATCGAAACTTTCAACAAGCCCTCTTTCTTCTATTGTTGTTTTGACTTGTTGGTTACTCACGCCAGCCCCTATTCATTTCAAAAGTTAAGCATATTCCGCAATCACGGGATAATACAAAATCTCAGCCCATTTTATAGCCAGCAATTTAGCGGTTATGTGACTAAAACAGTTATGTTAACCGATTAGCTTTTTGCAAGAGACTATGGAAGGTTTTTTTGTATTTCCATTATCTTCCACTTATCTTCAAAGCGCTGGAATGTTGCAGAAATTTGCGTTTCTTTCTCTAACCATGCCAATTTTAAAGTTATATCACAACCAAACGTATTGTTTTGTAATGTAACGCATTCGTCAACATTTGCTTTATTAGCCGTTGATTGTGCGGTTGCTTCCCACTTTTGATGCTCAAATAGCGCATTGAGAGCATCAGTAGATTTAGGCCACTGATTTTGTTCTGCAGGTTGTATAGCACCATAGATAATGTCTTTTAAAGGGAAGTTAGTTGTCTCATTTAAATGCTCATAGAGCATAGGGGCTGAAACAGCCCCTACAACAAACCCGATAAAACCACCCATTACGAAGCCAAAGCGCATAATTAGAAACCTAGTTCTTTTAGAGCCTTATCCAATGCAATGCTAAGGATAGCAGTTTTAGAGCAGCGTGTGCTTTCTGCCGCTGCATTAAAGCGGCTATTCAAATCCGCATCTAGTCTAATATTGACCGCAACTTTCTCAATATTTTTGTCTTGCAGCTTAATTTCGCGCAACAATGAGCTGCTTGCCGCCCTGCCCGCAGTTTCAGCATTTTGTGCTGCAGGCATTTCAACGCTTAATTCCGGTGAGATAGCCGATTTATCCTGCACAATTGTCGGTGCAATGTCTTGGGCTTCTGGTGCACTCAGATTAGCCTCAGCAGGTACTACTTCATTTTCTTTGGTGGTTTTAGAAACACCAAAATGCGCGCGGCGAGTACCATCTAACAAAGCTCTTTTTGAACTAACTTGGCTCATTATAGACTCCCCGTTTCTAAATACCGAACTACGTTGTCGGTGAAGATTACAGCTTCTTCAATGGCCTTTTGCACTGAATCATTATTTGCATCCGGTAGATCATATAATGAAGGATAGCCGGAATAGACTTTGCGATATGGATTACGCTGCATCAGCTCGACGTTGCAGTGATCAACAACAACATCAGACTCTTTAAGTTTGGCGAGGAACCCGCGTATTGTTTTATATTCTTCAATATGGCGATCTTGGAGTGTTACGCGCGTATTGAAAACAAGTTTCCTGATATTCACACCTTGATCTTCTTCAATTTGAAGGAGATTTGAAATCGTTGTGACCATTCCTTTAATTTCTGACTGACACGCCTGTACTGGAATGATTGTCAGATCAGTAACGAGAAAAGAGTCCTCTTGAAATTTTTCCATTCGACCCGGAGTGTCGATGAAAATATAATCGTAATCATCTAGGTTGGCACTCAAAATTTGCTTCAGCTTGTTCGCCGTGCCTGCATATTCCAATGTAATATTGCTGATAGGCGTTTCGTTTTCCGAGCAACGATCAAACCAAGCAGAAATATTCTTCTCAGAGTCTGTATCAACGATCAGGACTTTTTTGCCCCTGTGCGCAAGCTCAGAACTTAGCATTATTACAGAGACTGTTTTTCCAGCCCCGCCTTTTGCATTCGCACCAGTAATAATTTTCGCTTCAGCCATTGTAAGCCTCTTGTGCATTTCGCTTGAAAAAAATTCCGACGACACTTTACGGTCTGTAAAGCAGTCATTGCTTTACCCTATGTATAGCATTCAAAACTTTACGATTGGTAAAGTATGGCGGTAAAGATACCCTGTAAAGCCGTTATGTAAAGTTTCTTTGTAAAGCATTTAGGTATAGCCATAACGTAAAGCATTAATGTAAATTTAAATCGTAAATCATTAGTGTAAAGCATTTTCGTAAAGCGTATTTGTATTGCACAGATGTAAAGCACTAACGTAAAGTTTGAATGTACCGACATAATGTAAAGATAATTTGTAAAGCTAGTTGTAAGCTCAAAACGTAAAGCTCTGCGCAACGCTTAAATGTAAAGCATATATGTAAAGCAATTTTGTAAAGACGCTCTCATGCGTACCTTAAAGCTCGGAGTAGTTTGTAAAGAAGTTTTGTAAAGCAAATACGTAAAGCACAGCAGATAACCGCTATTGAGCTGCAACGTGTGTTCAAATCCTAATCTTAAATCTAGGATGCCCCACAAATCGACACAGTGCGCGCCGCAGGCGCATTTGCCGCCTATCTGAAGGGGTGGAACCTCGGAGCCGCGCAAATCGCTGTCAGCGACGATCTATGAGTGAAATGCAAGGTTGAAAAGCGAAGCGTACCTTGCATGATCGAAAGATCGTTCGAAAAAGGCGATTGCGGCTTTCGTAGGTGAACCTTGGTGAGCGCATTTTAAAATAATCGAGCAGAGCGAGAAAATTAGGAGGCGAGCGAAGCGAGGCCGAAAAAGCCTTTGTAACGAGCGAAGCGAAGTGATAATCCTATTTTAGTTGGCAGGATACGTAATTTTGTAGTACAAAATTAATTCAATCAGCAACAGGTGCTGATTATAGGATTGTTCATTGGATTGATTGCCTCAAATTTGAGGCGTGGGAACAGGTTGAAACATGAAGGCAAAAGAGGAGAGGGCGCACGTTGTTACATTGCGGGTTTCCGCAAGCGAACACGCTGCTATTCATGAAGCGGCAGCTAAAGCCGGAATGTCGCCCTCAGCCTTTATGCGTTCAACGGTTCTTGAAGGTGCAGGGATAAAGCCCTTTCTGACAGAGGATGACAGGGTGATTTTCGCCCTGATATTGGAAGATTTGCGCAAGGTTGGTGTGAACCTAAACCAGATAACAGCGGCAATTAATTCCAAAAAATACCCAGTTCCTGAAGAAGTAGCTCTTCATCAGATGAATGTTTTGAAGTCTCATGCAGCGATATTTCACGAAGTGAAGCGTCTTTATGAGAAAACAGGACACAGATTAAAGCCAAAGGAATAAGACTTGGAGCCGTTTATTGGTGCATTTACAGAGCAGTGGGAGCGCCGGAAGGCTGCTGAAGCCCACGCTCGTCAGCGCCAATTGATGGTTCTCATAGCACTGGATGAAGAAGAGCGCCGCCGAAAGGGTGGTGGTGGCGGTGGGGGAAGTGCTGGAAGTCGCAGGCCAAAACAGGCAAAAATCAGTTTTAAATCGCAAGCAGCATTTCCGCGGCCATCAAAGCCTGTTGTATTTGATCGACCGCAAACCGTCCGAATGGAGGGACTGGCTTCAGGAAGTCAGCCAGCGGTTGTTAAAATGGCGTCCTTTGGTGGTGGTTCCCGCCTTGGTGCGATGCTTAATTATGTTTCTCGTTCAGGCGATTTAAAGCTGGAAAATCATTTAGGGCAGCAAGTTTCTGGTCAAGAAGATTTGCGCGAGATCCGTTCAGACTGGCAGAGCCTAATGTCAAATCGCACTGAATCCCGCGATGTAGCAGGGTTCAGTATTGAAATATCAGGACAGTCTGAAAACCATAACACGGACGAATTAGCGTTAAGTGTTCTCAAAGCTGGCCTTGGTGATCGTCACTTTGTCTATTCTGTATCTGCCAACAGAAACGGCGGTATCAATGTTTCTGGTGTTGCTGTTTTGCGAAATAGCCAAGGCGAGCGTCTTAGTGCAGATGCAAAAGCAAATATGATCGTCGCAGATCGTTTAAGGACTATATCAGCTGATCAAGGTCTGCGTGTATCTTTTCGTTTTCGCGGGTATGGGAATGGCGTTGAATATGGCAGCTATAAAGTTCGTGAATTAGTGGCTCATAGTGGCGATGCTGTTAAGAATGAGAATGGCCGTATTATTCGGACACATGACGAGGCCGGTGATTTAGTACAAAAAAATTGGCGGCAAGATATGCACAGTCGCAAAGGACGTGATGTAATGCACGTCATAATGTCAGCGCGACCTGGCACTGACATAAATGCTTTCCAATCCTCAGTGCGCGATTTTTTATCTCAGCAATTTGGTGGTCATAAATACGTATTTGCAGTGCATGACGAAGTGAGTGACACCAAAGAGGCAAGTGCAGGGGGCAAACGACCTCATGTGCATGCGCATGCCATTATCACGATGAAATCTGAAGCTGGAATAAAACTTCAAACCACACCGGAAACATTCAGGCAGTGGCGTGAAGTTATGGCTGAAAAGGCTAGAGATAACGGCATCAGAATGGAAATGAATGACCGGCGAGAATTTGCAAGCGCACCGGCTTATTCATCAAAACAGGTTCGCCCTATTTATAACAATGACAACATTGCTCGAACAGAACATGAGCCGGTAAGTGCCAGTGCCGCAGCACGGTATAATAACAAACGCGATAATGTCAGCCAGATTGCTCAGTCTGCCCGTAGTAGAGACTACGCACTCAATGCTGCTGTAAATTGGCAGAAGGTAGCAATGGCGAATGCCAACACGCAAATTGCGACACATGCCACACAATATTGCGCAAAAATAATCGACACAATTTTAGAAGTTCAAACCGATCAATCAGGAAAAGTAATCGCATTCAATCCCAATCATTCCGTAGCAGCTGGTGTTGCAGCGGTCATAAGTTTAGCTCAGGAGGCAACATCAATGCCAAACATGAATAGACAAGAATTTGAAGCGTATGAAAAAGTTGCGGAACAAAATATTCACAAAGTTGAGCAGATCATTCCTGAAGCCAATAGGGCTGATTATGAGGAAGTCATTGCGCTTGCCAGAAAGACCATTGATACGGAACGGTCATTGATGATTTTCAATGAGCAAGAAGCAGAGAGAGAGCAATCAATCAACATTATTAAGCGTAGTGTTGAAAGTGATTTTGCCGAGTTTTTTGCCCAAGAACTTGATAAAAATTTAGGTGAACAGAAGCACACTTTAACTCAAGCTGAAGGGGTATTAGGCGCTCCGTTCCCTGAAATGCCAGCCGAAGCTACAGAAGATCATACAGCTAATAAAAATGGCCTGATTAATCCTGAAGAGGATAATAAAAAGCGTCATGGTTATCCTGAAGAAGTAGAAAAACATCTTTACGTTCGTGAAGAGAAGAACGGCGAGCAACACCGTGTTTTTTATGACCATAAGGGCGAGCGGGAAATGTTCGTTGATAATGGCGAACGTATGCGTGCCAAAACTTTCGATGCTCATGCGGTGCGAATTATGGTTGAAACTGCTGCGCATCGAGGTTGGACGAGTATTGATGTAACAGGATCAGCCGAGTTTAGACGCGAGGCATGGGTTGAGGCACAGGCTCATGGGATCACGGCGAAAGGCTATAAACCAACAGAACTTGACTGGCAGGAAGTTGAACGCCGTGAGCAAGCATATTTGAAGAATGAAATCTCAAATAGCGATAGAGAAATGTCCACGCGACAGGTGCAAAGCCGAGAAGCTGGTCATGCTGGTTCAGCTATTGATACACGATCTGTTACTGAGAAAGGTCAGGAGCCAACTCGTGCAGCAGCCCCAACATTCAAAGAAGGGGTTGAAGGTAAGCTCTTAGAAACAGGCATCAAGCCTTATAAAGACGACCCTAAAAATGAAAAATCACCGTATGTTGTCATGGAGACAGGAGAAGGTGAAAAGACAATTTGGGGCGTTGGTATTCCTGATGCTTTGGACAGGGCAGGTGTAAAAGTAGGTGACAAAATCAATCTGCGTGAAGATGGAATTGAGAGTGTAAAAAAACCTATCATCAAAGAAGTGGATGGAAAGAAAGTACGAGAAACAATTGAAGTTGATCGTCGAGCATGGAAAGCAGAAATGCTTGAACGTCCTGAAGCGAAAATTGAACAGAAAACCATATCTGAAGTTGGCAGAGGTAATATAGGCTCGAACTCTGATCATGAACGTGCTAATCTTGATCAACTTACAGTTTTGAAAGAAGCTGAGACAGTCAGAACAGATCCACCGGCACAACATGTCAATCGTGCTGAAGATATGGGTTGGAACCACGATAAAGATACGGAGCATGAAAGATGAGCTTAGGAGATCATCGACCTGCCTTCTATGAAGTGCGGGTTCCAGTAAGCAAAAAGGATGAAGAAAATTCCACCGCTATGGTGAAGTTGTTCTTTGTTGTCGTTGCTCTCATGCTTTTTGCTGTTTTCATTACGTGGCTTGAGAACATCGTTTACACTTGGTTTGATAAGGCAGCATCTTGGGTCGGTGATACATATGCCGCCTTGCTTGCTTACCTACCATTTTAGAAAAAGCCGCTTTAAGCGGCTTTTTTTATGAAGCTGTATTAGCGCCAGCAGCAACTTCGGTCTTAACTGCATCAAGCATAGCGAATAAAGCATCAGACCGGTTTTTAGACTTTTCTGACTTTGCCAGCTTTGTGCCTAATTGGCTAAAGTCTTGGATAGCGCTGATATTGGCTTTCCTCAACTTCATAAACTCTTTTAGTCGTTGATCTTCAATCTCGTCCTGATCGACAATAGATTTTTGTTCGTCGTCATTATCCTGAATTATGGATATTTGAGTTTCGGAATCCGGTTTGCTGTTTTCCATTTGATTGATTGCTACCGGAGGAGGGGGAGCTTTGGCTTCAGGTGCTTCAGATTGAGCTGGTGTTTCTTCAATCGCTGGCTGAATTGTATTTTCTTCTTCGACGGGAGCTTTTGGCTCGGCCAGAAGTCGCTTTGCTATTGGCGTAAGTGGTACATAATAATCCAGTGCTGAAATTACCGGCATGTGACTTTGAGAATATTCGACCGCCTTATTAAACTCTGCGACTTTGAAATACTGGATTTTTTGCCCGAAAATTGGAGCCTCACCTTGAGGCAATAAAATCATTCTATCAGCAGGCATTTGACGAACCTCTTGCGGCATCATCAAATCGCGCTCGCGGATTTGCTCAACCTTTGTTCTCCGTGGTACGCCAATTAATTCAATTGTTCTGGATTCAGACTGATAGCGAATTGTTTTCCGGCCGAGTGATTTTGAAAAATATTCCGCTGTAGCCTGATCATTGGCAGCTAGGCATATTTGATAGCCACAGTTTCCTAAGAGGGAATAGCGGGACGTTTCGCCATAAATTTCATCAAGATTTTTTAGATCCTGAATGACAAACGCCATTTTGATATTATAGCCAGCCACGTAAGGAAGCTTGTTGATTACTTCTGACATTTTTTTAAGCTGGCGAAATTCATCGAGTAAGAAATAAACTTGTAATGATTTTTCATCAAAGTCCAATGTCAGCAAATCTAAAACCTGTTGCACAAACAATGTGAGTAGTGGCTTTAGTAGTGAAACGTCATTAATTTTAGGAGCGAGATAGACCGTCATCGGCTTTCTCTTCATTGATTTAAGATCAATATCCGTGACAGTTGTCGCTGAAGCAATACGCTCATTTTTAAACGGACGCATCGCGTTTTGAATGTCAACCAATGTAGACGCGGCCACACGATCACTTAGCCCAAGATAGCTATTGAAACTCTCTTGGGTGAATCTAGACAAATAAGGCTCTTGCTTGAGAATAAGCGAAATTTGTTTTTGTAAATCGAGACCTGAATTTATAAATGAATTTACTTCAGCAAGGTTGCGATGATTTTCGTAGTGCGGACTATCAAGCATATAGCTAATAATTCCGGCGAGTAGCTGCTGTGCGAGACCTTGAAAGACTGCATTTTCCCCCTGAGATTCAGGAATTAAAATGTTAGCCATATTCTGAATATCAGTTGTCCGGTCGCCTCGACTTTCACGAATGAAGTCTATTGGATTCCAGCGGTTTGTATTTTCACTTCCGGGAGCAAAAAAATATACAGAATTACCGTTCTTGCGACGATAACCAGCAGTACGCTCAAAAATCTCACCCTTCAAATCGGTTACGATCATTGAACCCTCATGCGTAAGTGCATTAGGAATGACATAACTAATGCCCTTACCTGAGCGAGTTGGTCCCATTATTAAATGATGCCTATCGTCATTACGCCGTAGAAGTCTCTTATCCATACGGCCAAATAAATGTCCCTTCTTTTGAAACCACTTGTTTTTTATGAGCGATGGTAATGTTTGAAATTCAGCATCACCAAGGGGATTTGATGATTTTCGTAAGCCCAACCAGCACACCCAAGAAGTTAAAATAGCTGTTGGTGCAATTGCACCAAGTGCCACCTTCTGAACGGTCGCGTGACTATAGTAGAACCAAACTTGCTTAAATGAGGCAAAAAAATTGTCTGAAATTGTAGCTTTTAAAACTCGGCCGTCTTTAAAGAAAATAGCAAGCCCTATTCCATAGAACAGCATCCATAGGATGAAAGCTATAAAGAGGCAAAATATGATATAAATGATTGAAAGCGGCTTGCTCATAATTACCCTCGGTTGAAAGCTATTTCAGAGACACCACGCTTTCCGTTCATATTTTTCACCTGAACGACAATAGGTATGACCATTTTAATATATGCCATTAGGTCAGCTTTAGCATAACCACTTGTAAGACCAGACTGCATCATCATCAAAGCAAGCCGTTCATAGGCCATTTGTGGGCTATTCGCGTGAACCGTAGACATAGAACCCGGATGCCCCGTATTAATTGCTTGAAGAAATGTGAAGGCTTCGGAGCCGCGAATTTCACCAACAAAAAGACGATCTGGACGCATACGAAGAGTTGCTTCGAGAAGGTCTTGAATAGAGGCATTTGAAGTCCCTTGACCGCCTTTTGAAGCCACTAAATGAACAGTGTTTTTTTGTGGAGGCATTAATTCGCGTGTATCTTCAATGGTAATTACACGCTCATTTTCATTAACAGCT
Source organism: Pseudochrobactrum algeriensis (assembly GCF_018436245.1). Classification (NCBI taxonomy): domain Bacteria; kingdom Pseudomonadati; phylum Pseudomonadota; class Alphaproteobacteria; order Hyphomicrobiales; family Brucellaceae; genus Pseudochrobactrum; species Pseudochrobactrum algeriensis. The sequence goes on along the minus strand of NZ_CP075362.1, from coordinate 18,093 downwards.
TTGAGACATGCGTTTAAAAATGTTGTCTTTCCTGAAGATGTACCACCTGAAATCATGATGGTTTTTCTATTGGATATAGCTGTTTTGATGAACGAATAATAATCTCCACTTTTCAGTAAACCATCAAGTTCAAGATTAATCTGGCTTTCTTCATCACCAGCCATTGTTACCGCTTCAAACGCACCAAGCGCATTATATTGCTCTAGTGAGAAATCATTCAAAACTTGGCGACGAATTGATATTGCACCACCTGCCGGTGCAGCTGGTGGAAGTACAACCTGAATACGTGCCTTAAAATGATCAATTGATGCACTGAGAATTGGCGTTTGTTCGTTGATACTTTGCTTAGTTGCGGTCGCTACTCGTTGGCCGATATGAGTAATTTGTTGTGCCGTTAAATCAGGTACATGAATGTATTCCATATGAGGCTTGCCAAGTTCCTCAAAAAAAACTTGGCAAGGCTCATTCACAGAAATCTCAACAATTTTATCGTTCTGAAGTAGGTGCAATAATGGTTTCAGACTTTCATTGAGAACGAAGTTTCCTTGTGGGATATGTGCAATATTATCTGCGGCGCTCACGTTGAATTTCCTTCAATTCTTCTGTCACTGGATCGTCATAGAAAGCGGAAAAATCTAGATCCTGCCTAACAAAAACATGAATGTTTGCGCCTTGGTGGACAGTGATTGTTGGCTTAACTTGTAAACCGTCGCGAAGAGCTTCATTTGCCATTTCTGAAAATGTTCTGGCAATTGTATCGCGAGCAAGTTCTTCACCACTTTTAGAGTTAGTGCTACCTGTTGCGCGATCTCCATAACCGGCGGCATAACTTGCACCTGCACCGACAATTGATAACAAAATTGCAGAGCCAAACCGCTCACGGAATTTTTTATCAACATTTCCGGTTAAACCTACACGGCCAAGACCATCTGATCCAAAAGAATTGAGCCGGATATTTACCCCATCATCACGAATGAGGCGTGTCCAAACGACAAATACACGAGTTTGACCAGTCATTACTGACGATTGATATTCACCAATTAAGCGTGTTCCCGATGGAATAAGCACTCTGCGCCCATCCATAGAATAAACGTCAGCAGCAGTAACCGCACGTATCTGACCCGGAAGGTCACTGACAATTGCAGTTTCTAGGATGCCAGGAATTAAAGTACCTTCAGTGACTGTTGCGTCTATCCGATGAATCTTGCTCGCAACCGTGGCTTTATTGTTTACCGCTGATGCTGTAGCCAAAAACTGACTATGAGTGTCAGTTCCGGCTACTGTTGGAGAACCGGCACCATCACTATCACCACCAAAACCACCCGTGGCTAAAGAACCACTGGTTTGATCGAATGCGACCATTGGTGAACGGAACCGTGCCGGAAATTCTTCTTCTTCAGCAACAGGTTCTATAATCGTACTGACAGGCTCAATCACTTGAGGTGGGGGAGGTGGAGGAACGTCAAATTCAGCTACAGTTTCAGCTGGTGGTTCTTCTGCCGGTGGTGGTGGAATAATCACCAATTGATTTTCAGCCGGTGGTTCGGGTGCAGGCTCACCGTCCCTTACAAATGAAGGTGGTTTGAATGAAGTTGTATGAAATTCTTCATTAAGGTTTTTAGCCGTTTTGGTTTTCGACCCACTATTAGAGAAAATAAAAATTATGGCGATAACAGCGGCGCCGAGGAAACCAGCTTTCAGAATATTCTGTTTTCTTTTGTCATTTTTATCCGCAACGGCAGCATCATCATGACGGTTGATTGCTTCTAATTCTGGAGATTGAGACATTAGTTTCCGCTCCCCCTACGCTTGCTTGATGTGGTTTCTTGCTTAGGTGCCATAATGTTAGGATCAGGGGCGGCAAAGTCCGGTTTGCGTAGATTAAATACGCATGTCCAATTTGCACCATCACGCAATGTAAATTGAGTGGCTGTTGTATCAACTACGATGTATTCACCCTCTTTTCGGAAGTTTACGAGGGTTTCAGAGTAGTCGGGGTTTACTGTGAAAATTGCCGGTGTTTTGCCTTTGAATTTTAGGAATGTTTTATTCCCATCATCAAATACAACAGTTGGTTTAATCAGTGTCGACCCTGTGAAAGAGTAGTCAATGTTGACATTCTCTTTGTTGATCTTAGAAATATTTGGATTGGCCGCACGATACTCAGCCTCTTTTCGCATAGCGTTGTTTACGGCATTTTCTGGATAGATAAATCGAACTCCAAAAACTTTTGTGCCGGCACTAGGCTTATTATCGATCAACTCGATAAAATACATGCGTTTGTTTGTAACAATGTTCATGTTTGTTGGAACATTGTTAGCAACCGGCTTCACAAATAAAATGTTTTTGCGTTCATTTGGCGTTACCTGCCAGCTTTCTGTATCGCCAAGGGCAATTGTCTCAAGCCGTTCATCATTCTCAAAAATAATCGCTGTAGAAATGCCATGTGTAGCATTTACCTTCAGCACATTATTTGACTGATACACGACAGTAGTAACGCGAGGATCTAAATTGCCCGGCTTTGGAGCTTGCGCCCCAAATGCCAGTCCTGAAGATGCTGACAGAAAGCAGCATAATAATAAGAGCTTCTTCATTTATTTTACGTCCCCATTTGTGATGGTTTCTTGTTCACGGCGATAATCGTAAACCTGAAAGCCAAGGGGATTTTCAAAGCGCCATTCATTCGTCGCTGGCGTGTCTGTATACCGATACCGAACCACTGAAATATAATGACGCTCAATTGCGTCTGTGTCCGATTTTTCAATAAGTGAAAATCTGACCAGTGCAGTGTTATCGTTAGGCATTGTTACAGATTTGATATTTGCGGTAAGTCTTTTATTCTTACCGTAAACACGCGCAGGGTTTTGCGCGTTTGAAACGCTATAAATGCGTTGCAATTCATTTGCAGCTGAACCTGTAGACAGCAGACCGGCCAAGCTAACATTTTCTTCAATTGCGTATGGATCATATCCTTCACGCGCACGAATATAACGAACAATATTAGCCTGTGTAACTGCTTGTTTGTCGGTAATATTATCTTCAACAGTCAGACCAGATTTTACTTCTGTGTAACCGGTGTTTTTATCAACTACCACGATGTAAGGCTCAAATGTTTTGAGCGGAACAAGCATCATCAGTGTGATAATTGCTAAAATAGCGACTACAGAAGCAATGACAGCAACAAATATTGCTAAGCGTTTAGAACGCTCAGCTTTCTTGTATATTTGTTGTTCCCACTGCTCACCGCTTTGATAGTATGAGCGGAGATTTTCATCAGTTTTAGCTTGTACTTTTGACATTTTCTTAATTTCCGCTCTTACCTTGGACGGCTATGATTTTGCACTTGCCTTGCCAGTGCTTCACGACTGGCATTTGATACAGACCCACCATTTGAGCCGCCGCCGCGAGAGTATCTGTTGTATGCTTTGCGAATGCCTCTTGCCGTAGTTGAGACGGTCGAACTGGCTGCGCCATAAGACATTCTTCGCGCTCTTGAAGCGAAGTCCCCTGCAGAAATCATCACAGTACCAACGACACCTTGGGTCATGGTTTGAATGGTGAAAAGAATGTAGAGGCCAGCTAAGCAAACAAGGATGAAAATGGCACCTAAACTGGCCAGCTCATCAAGCGCAATTCCACTATAATCTTGGTCTTTGATTGCAGTCCTCATTGTAGCAATGATGATTGCACAGGCTCCATATGTGAATATCGGCATTAGCGAATATGCCATCACCTGCGTTAGCCAGCCGTCAGTTAGTTTGCGTGAGACATTAAACAGATAACAGGTGATAAAAATTGGTGCAGTTCCTATTAAAATCCAAAGAGCTACCTTTGAAATCATAAGAAGCATCAACGCCACGCCAACAAGAAAATATGAAATTGCTAGGACAAAAATACCGAACAAAATTGGTCCGAATTTAGTCCAACCGGCAGCATCGTTAAAGGCATGATTGATTGTTGTGGCTTGCTGAACAATAGCCGAGAGGCCATTTGTTGTTTTGGTTGTTGAGCCACCAGCCGCGTTTAAAACTAGCTGTCCGATGCCGTCAGGAACAGAGATGATCCATGAATATATAAGATCATTAAACATGCTCCAGTTTGTAGCAAGCGTAGCAACGCCAACAACCTTTACAACATGAATACAAACCTCAGCCGCAGAAATAGATGTAGCGCCCATCAAGAGCCGTATTCCATAGAAAATGACATATAGAATAACGAGAATATTGATCAACGGCATTATATCGCGTTCAAATGCCATAAATGCATTGGAAGTAAAATTACCACCAATAGCATCTAAGTTTTCAAGTAACTTTCCAATGAAATCATTTTCCATATTGAACCTCGTCACCAATCAAATCTTGGATAGCTAGTGCAGCTTCACTTTGATTGATTAGTTCCATTGAACCGCAATTCATTGGCTCTTGATAAAAGCCCATCAGTTCAGTTGGTCGCTTACATGGTGAAGTTTTCTCTTTTACCGTTCCACATGCAGCAAGAATTGTTGCAGAGACAATTAGAACGGCCATTGTTCCATAACGCTTGCTCATTACTTCACACTCCCAATTTCAGGAGCTTTCCATTTTAAGGCGCGTGATGAATTGGTGATTGAAATCAGGTTTTGCTGGTTCTCGACCTGTAAGGATTGAACAGCGCCATTCATGACCCCAATCAATTCATTGATTGTAAGGCCGGTTTGAACTTGCAATTGAGTGTTCTGGTCAATTGAGCCTTTAATATCTTTGGCTTCACCAATTTGTTCACCAGCAGATTTTAAGCTTTCGGTACGTGACTGAACCGCTGATTGTGTTCCTTGAACAAGAGCAGAAACACTAGCAACGGTGGAGATTAATTGTTTATAGCCTTGATCACCTGATTGGTTCTTCAGGCCACTAGATAATTTCTCGACAAGTTGTAGCCCCTTCATGAAGGTTTCAACAGTTTTGCCGAGGTCAGTACCAAAGCCGCTTAAATCCAAGCCACCACTCGACATAAGGCTGTCAAATGAAGGCATTGAAGATACTGAGAAGCCATTTCCAACGGCGAGAGACTGGAAACCTTGAGAAGAGTCCTTCCGGTCGCCTGTCATGGCAGACAAAGTTTCTTCAACTTTTGTCAGAATTTTGCCGTTCACATCCAAAATATCTTTAGTTGTTTCCGCCGTTTTTTTAGCGATTGTATAGTTCCGATTATCAATAACCGGCACGTCAGCATAAGCTGTACCAGTCATGAGAATGATTGCTGTCGTAATGAGGCTAGTTGTTTTCATCATATCAGCAGTTCCTATTCTGGTTTGAGCATAAGTTTGTTTTGATCAGAAGGTGGATAAATGCAGCTTTGACTTTCTTCATTCCATTTTGAACCTTCGAGATTGGCGCATTTATCTTTTGTTTGTTCGTCAGGTTCTTTCTCTTTTTTAATTTTTAGAGAATTTGAACTTCCTGACAATGCTGCGGCACCAAGCTTATTTTTGGAATTTATTAAGTCAGCGAAGGCAGAGCCAACCAGCAAGGCGCGGTTGAACATTTCAATGTTCGCGTTTCTCGCGCCTGAATTAAGATCGTAACTATCTTGAATAGTATCAGTGTATGTTCCACCGAGCTGGTTGAGCCATGAGGCTACATTGCCGCTACTTTCAGTAATCGAAGTGCTAATTTTTTCGGATGAATTTGCTGTATCAATTGCTTGTGTGTAAGCGTTCCCACCCTCAAATGAACCGCCGCCATAATTTATAGGTACGGATTTTCCATTTATTTTTGGAAGCCATTTTTGGGTAATGTTATGAACGTAACCACGAGTTTCTTTAAATGGAGGTACGCCACCATATTTATTGACGTTCCCAGGTCCCGCATTATATGCGGCTAATGCCTTGGAAACGTCTCCGTTATAGCGCTTCAGCTGCTGTTTTAAATAGCGTGCTCCACCACGCAAATTACTTTCCATGTTTTTGGGATCAACGCCCAAATCTTTAGCAGTTCCTGGCATCAACTGAGTAAGGCCATAAGCGCCAACATGCGAACGCGCACAGGGATTGAAGCGGCTCTCTTGATAGATCAGCGCAAGAAATAAATCGGGATCAAGACCTTCTTGCAAAGCAATCCGTTTTGCCATGCCAGCAATTTCAGGATTGTTGTTAATGGCTGCTTGTGGGTCGTCTTTCCGCGAAGGTCGATAAACAGCACCGGCCACACACGTTGTGCGCTCTCTGCGCACATTGTCATTTTTTTTAATTTTTTCTGTTGAATCTTGGCGTTTATTTTTTTCTGACAAATTCCGATTATCAATAACCGGAACTTGTGCACTTGCTGTCATAGAGCTAAAAATTGCAGCCATGATTATTGGCGAAAACACCTTCAATCTAATCATTGTTATTCTCCCAATCACAGAAAATTGGTAGCCAATGCTTTGGATCGTTCCCGACCTTTTCTCTAAGTGCTGTGCACTCGTCTAGGGTGGCTTTATTTGCTGAAAGCACCTTGATTAAATCTGGCATCTTAGAGAGATCCAATCGGGCAATAACGGAGTCATTACCCTGCTTAATCAAGAATGAGCGGCTTTCTGGTGCTGTATTTTTAATGTACTGAAATTCTTTGATCGAAAGCCCAAAGCGCTTTATGTAGCTTTCTTCATCAGCTCGCGGATTAGGAAAATGAATATTCAAAGCTGATTGTTCGATGATCGTGTGCGATGCTTTGGCTTTGGTAATATCAGCGGCAGACTGCGTTCCAAAACCAACTAGACCATTCAATTTACGAATGGTTTTCATTTTATCGACAATGAACGAAGAAAATTCCTCATCTTCGAGAAGCTTCCAGCCTTCATCCATAAAAAACATGACAGGATCGCCATTGAGCATTTCATCAAAGCGATGGAATAAGTACATAAGGACAGGAGTTCTTACTTCTGGAATATCTAAGATACTCGTCATGTCGAAGCCAAAAACTGTTGTCGTAGAAAAATCTAAAACATCTCTTTGAGAATTAAATACCCAAGCTTTTTCACCGTCGATCCAAGGCCGCAGTCTTGCGGATAAATCGTTAGCGTTAGCTTTTGTCCGACCAGATAATAATTCCTGAAGGTTATTCAGATTCCGCTGCTCAAGTGGATATGACATGAGATTGTTGAGCGCGTATTCTAGAGTGTCTTTATCTTCCTGTGCAAAATCATGCGTCCCTGATGAAAGCATGACTTTTAGTAACCGGAATAAAAACTCTCTATTCTTGGAGTTGTTATCTAAGTGTAACGGGTTGAAGCCAGTTTTTTCACCTGCATTGAGTGTTTCATAGTTCCCACCGATAGCACGAATGAAAATTTCCGCACCGCGATCTTTGTCAAAGAATGCAGCGCGAGGAGTAGGTGAAACTCGTCTTGCTTGAGATAGTAAGAAATTTAAAACAACAGTTTTACCAGAACCAGTTGGTCCGGTTATTGTAAAATGTCCCACGTCTCTTTGATGAAAATTAAAGAAAAATGGTGTCTGAGACGTGGTTTCCAATAATGAAATTGGAGTACCCCAATGGAGGTTTTCAGACCGGCCAGATGCAAAATTGTGAAGGGAGGAAAGACCAGCAAAATTGGCGCTAGATAGCATAGATTTACGCGCTATATAGGCATGGTTTCCCGGCATTTGCGCCCAAAATGAAGCTTCTAAATTTAAATCTTCACGTATCCAATTAATATTTGTCTCAGTCAGGCAGGAACCTAAATCAGAGACTGTTTTATTTAATTCGTTCAATGACTTTGAGAGACATAACAGGCTTAGATGATGTGTACCAAATACAGCTTCTTGGTTGATCAGGCTGTTAAGTGCTTCATCAATATCTGTTTCGACAGAGCTTCCTGCTTCATCTGAAGCTTGAATTTGACGCTGAAGCCTTGAAATTCTTTCTTGAGCAATCGGCTTGTCAGATAATGTAAATGATTGAGTGAGGATAAACTCATGATTAATTTGCAATAAATTGTCGAGCATACCCGGAGCTGTAAATGGCGGGTATTCCTTAATGGAGATCATCGCGCCGAAGTGGCCTTCATTTGGTGCAGCACCTTGAATTTGCATAGTGCGCTTGCCAAAATGTAACCGGCTGGAGCCGATGTATGATGAAATACCCATGCGTGGAAGGCGCATTTTTCTGAAGCGCCCACCATCTAATATTTGGTTCAAAAATTCACATGGTTCTGAATATGGTTCATCATTGCGATATGTAATGCCAAGTGGCTGAGCACCATACTTTTCGAACTGGCCTTTTAAATTGCCTAAAAGCTCTTCTAACTCGGTAATATCTTCCTGACGAGCTTCGTAATTATGCTTGCCTTTACCAGCAAGCATGTTGCTTACGTAATCGGCAATACCAAGTGCGCCACGCATGTTTGACTTTAAAATTGTTAGAAACAATTCATTTGTAAACATGCGTTTTTTACGCAGTTGTTTTGTGTATGTTTTATTCAGACGATCAGAAAATTCGTCCTCAAATTCCCCATCAACTTGCGCTTTAATTTCACGTCTAATTAGCGTTGACCAAACCGAAAATTCGCTTGACCCTAAAGCTTTAATAATTGTGTTTTGAACCGCATTTCGAAGATTTAATTCCGACTGGTCTACTGTTTGAAAGAAAAGACCATTCAGCTTTATAACGCACATAAGCGAACCATCTTCGAGCGCAATAACCTGCTCCGAAACATGCCGCATATATGGTAGATGGTACGACATTGGCCGCTCATTGTGAGCGACCTTGCCTAAGCCTAATTCTTCTCTGACAACTTTGAGCATTTTTATGACCTGTAAGAGTTAGCGCCCCAAAAAGTGCGATTTCTTGTTCGTGGGGTTTTGGAGGTGCAGACCTGTAAAACGTCCAAAAAACGGGCGTCTCTAGCACACAGAGCAAACAAAATTCCGTAGCTGATAGGCGCCATTAAAATTGCCCAAAACGATTTTGAAATGAGCCAAGTAATGATTGAGACGCCAATCACCATAACCACGGCCATGTAAGGCACGCCCCAAAGTGTTGGGGAGCGTGTCAAACCGATAACCAGAGGTATTACTGTGGGTTTTTCATCCTCGAACTGGTTCATTTGCCAATTGCACCGATAAGTTCAGGGGCGATCTGTGGTGCACCGAAAATAATACCAATGCCAATAATCACACTGCCAGCTGTGAACCAAGAGAGGCGACCGGCAGCAGCCATAAAGCCCAGACCCATAATGAACAAAACAGCAAGAGAAACGCCAAAAGGTCCGACAATAAAATCGACAATGGCTTGAATTGCTTTATGGATTGGCGAGAATGCAGCCGTCTGAGCATATGCGTTTTCTGTAAACGCAAGCGAGGAAATTAAGGCTGCGGATAATGACAAATATTTTTTAGAATTTGTCAGGCGTGAAAGAGTGTTTTTTGCACTTAGCATCATAGTCTCCTTTAAAAGTGCATAACGCCGCCAACGAAGTTTCCAGTTTTTTGAACTTGAACAACGCCGGTATCTTTGGGGTATCAATCGCAGCAACTGAATTGGTTGCTTTGCGTGAGCTGGATTTTTTTGCTGGCATTGGCCGGTCGATCATAAAATTGACGACCTCGGCCACATAGCCAACAGTCTCTTTGAATGGGGGGATGCCCTGATATTCATAAATTCGACTGGAGCCAGCATTGTAGGCAGCAGCCGCAAGCAAAGGGTTTTCAAACTCGTCAAGAAGTGAGCGAAGGTGACGAACGCCTGCTTCAATATTGTCTTGAGGATCGCAAATATCTTTCACCCCGTATTGTGCTGCTGTAGGAGGCATAAGCTGCATTGCCCCGCGAGCGCCTTTCGGTGAGTTGCGAGATCTGTCAAATCGGCTTTCAGCCCAAGCTATTGCGGCAGCAAATTTTTCGTCAACATCATGTCGTTGTGCAGCGCTTTCAACCATTTTTCTGATTGTTTCTGCGTCAAGCGGAGAGTCACCGCATATGCTTTGTTGTTGAGCAGATGTAGCGCTATTAATTTCTCTTTGTTCGATTACATGACTTTTTTTAGCAATATCTGTCTCATTTTTGCCACGTATTTGCCCACTTTTCTGTTGTTCCAAAGTAGGTAAATTTTGCCAAGTAGTTGATAACGCTTCTGGAGCATATGCAGAAATTATTCCGGTATTGCTATTATCTTCATGGGAGGTTGATGCCCCCCATCTTTCCTTGAATTTATCAGCGTTTTTAGTGCCTGATCTATCATTAAATGCAGCAATATCAATACTTTGAGCCGAACATGCGGGCGCATAAAATGCAGTGCACAATGCTGCGCAACTTAATAACATTTTAACCTTTGTGCGCATCATAACTGCATCCACCCCTACAGAATTTTATTACGTGCCGTTGTTAATAGCATATAATTTGATAATGTTGATCCCACTATATGACCTTTTTAGTCGTATAGTCTTGCTTTGTATTGCCTCATTTGGCACAAGGCAAGTCATGAATAGATGCTAATTTTAGCTGTGAGGGTAAAATGAGGGGAATTTCAAAACTTGCTGTATTAACCTGCATTCTTGCAGGCTCTGCATCCGCAGCACCGCAGATTGATAAAACCTACATTCGTAGCCTTGCAGCGCCGGGAAAATCCGTTCTTGTCATTGAATATTATGGAGCGGACGGCAAAGTCGCAGAGAGAAAAGGTTATGCCAGTGAGGCCGGTTTTTCGGCCAATGATGATCTTGGCATTCAGGTCAATTCTAAAACTTCAGTGAAGCTTTGGGGAATTGAACCCTGCAAAGGCGATTTCGTGAACCGTAAAGAAGATTTTGCAGGCTCATGCAATGACTACGCTAAAGAGCAACTGCAAATCATGCTTAAAGCGCCGAGTGTTTTATATTGCCGCGCATTCATTTCAGAAAAGAATGCAGCAAGTCAGAACGCAACTTGCTTCGGATATTATAATTATCCGAATGCGCTCGATACCGTCGACATGCTTGAAGAGCAGCTTCTCTCCATTGGAGCCGTTCGTCTTAATCGTAAAAAGAATGGTGAAGCAGAAAGAGCTGATCTTACCGACGCGGAACAAATAGGCAAAGACGGGTCTTATGGTTTTTGGGCTGATGAACGTGAGGTTGCCCAATGAAACTATTACGCACGTTTCTTTTTGCTTCAATCATAACAACTCCCGCGCTTGCAGCGCCTGAAGGTTATTTTGATTTAAAGGCCGGAATTACGCTTGAAACTGGTGACACATGGATAGATGAAAACGGCAAAAAGTTTCGTCTTTATGGCGTTCAATCTTGTTTGCGTGGGACATTTTACACCGTTGAATCGGGCATTAGGCAAGACTGTGGCGATGCTTCCTTAGCTATGTTCGCAGCCTATATTCAAGATACAAAACCTATTTGTGCGCCCATAGCTCAAGGCCAGAATATAACTTACGTATTTTGCTATGCAATGGTTGGAAAAAACAGGCTCGATCTTGCAAATGTCATGATTACATCGGGCTTCGCTTTTGCAGCCCTTAATCAAGACGGTTTACCTGTGCATCCGCAATATGCCGTTGCAGAGCAACAAGCTCGCAATGACAAGGCAGGTCTTTGGAAATTCAAAGACGTTCAACACCCATCTATTTTATTAAGCCAAATGGCAAAACAAAAACGGGGTAATCAATGAGATTGGTTCCGACTATAGCGGCATTGTGCAGTATGACAGCAGCAGTTAATGCCGCTGATATAATCAATCAAAATGCTCCATATCAGCCTACACCGAATATAGCACCTGCCCCCCTTACATTTAAGGGATATGCAAATGTCCTTGATGGAAGAACACTCTATTTTCCATCTTCAAATGCAATGGTTAGACTGGCACATATTGATGCGTGCGAGCTTCCACAATGGGCTTTAAATCCGAAATGGACAAACAGAAGCGTTGTTAAAGCCCCTCAACCAGTGCCTTGCGGTGCTTTGGCGAAAGCATGGCTAAAGCGAACAATTGGCAAGCAACAAGTGTCTTGTCGAATTGCTGGATATGATCAGCAAGCCGTTACAACTGCTTACTGTTATGCAGGAAAACAAGACGTTGCGCTCGAAATGTTGCGTGTTGGTTGGGCGCGTGTTGTTGAGCCTATAAGCGCCCCTCAGCTTTATGTTTCATATCAAGATGCCGCTATGAGCAAGCGCTACGGCATGTGGGAAACTTATGTTCTCGATATGAACGAGTGGCGGCAAAGAGCAATTGATAAATCCCTTGAGCGCCAGCCTTATGCAGATTTCAACATTCTAGCAGATCGCAAAAGCGAAATTTCACCGCCATTTCAGGATGCGCGGCAAAAACCAAAACGCACCGATAGATAATGTTCAACAGTGGGATGAAGCCAATGAAAAAAATTGCCATAGCCTCAGCCGTTACAGCATTCGGTTTGCTTGGTATTAGCGCCCAAAATGCCAGTGCTGATAATGTAGAATGGGGCTGTCAGGTCTTGATGTGTGCTGCGAGTTCAGCACCTTCTTGGCAAGGCGTTCCATATTGCGTACCCCCAATGACAAAGCTGATAGCTGCAATGAAATTACCGGGTTTTTCGTGGCCGATATGCCCTGATAGCAATACTGGAAAACCAGCATATGAGCCATATGAGCCATGTCCTTCAGGCTTTGCTGCGCAAACCATCGGTGAAAAGCATGACACGAGCGAACTGTGCGTTCGATTTGTAAATAAACGCCCAAATCCGAATGAATATCCTGAAGCCAGTGTTACGCCTGAATATGGTGGAAGCGATGATCAATACATTCGGGGATATATAATATCTCAATCGCGTAAAAGGAAAGAGAACCCATATTATTATGACATACCGAATGAACAAGGGGTAAAGCAGCGTTTTTACTTCAACCTGAGATTTTAAAATCGCTTCAATATCTATCGAAATGTGCGGCTGAATTGTTCCAGCAATTCAGCCGCTATTCCTAAAATAAAAACAATCTGACTCGTCTTATTTAAAGGAACGACTGCATGAAACACTTTTCACGCGTAACAATCACTACACTTATGTGTAGCACTGCATTTATTATTATTAGTTTAATGAGCAGTAATGCACATGCTAATGATAAAAGCTGCGCTGTCAAAGACGGCTATAATGGTGGGGCGTCTTACTCAAAAACAGGTAGAACAGGGCCGGAGGGTGAGACTACAACATATACCGTGAATGCAGTTTGCGCCGAAGGCGATATTGCTATGGGAATTGATAGAAATGGCAGACTTCGACCAGTTCACGAAATTCTAAATTCATTGGTTGGAGGTGGTGGCTCTCCAACTACAGTGCCATATCCAAATCCCTACGTTTCAGCATCACTCGGCTCTGGCTCAATTGATGATATAAACCGATCAATAGATAAAATTACTGACAATATTACAAATATTACCAATAAAGATAAAGATCAGGACGGTCGTCTCGACGGTCATGATAAAGATATATCTGACCTGCGTGACAAAGATAAAGAGCAAGACGGTCGCCTAGACGGTCATGATAAGGATATATCTGACCTGCGTGACAAAGATAAAGAGCAAGACGGTCGCCTAGACGGTCATGATAAGGATATATCTGACCTGCGTGACAAAGATAAAGAGCAAGACGGTCGCCTAGACGGTCATGATAAGGATATATCTGACCTACGTGACAAGGATAAAGAGCATGACGGTCGTTTAGATGGTCATGACAAAGACATAACCGATTTGCGCAACAAAGACATTGAGCAAGATAATCGTTTAGATGGTCACGACAAAGATATTGCAGCTATCAATGATGGTGCAGTTTTCTATAATCGTGATCAAGATGGTAATAAAACCGGTGGTGTTACGCTTAATGACGGAACCGGCAATAATGTTCAGTTGGGCAATGTAGCAGCTGGTATCGACACCAAAGATGCTGTGAATGTTGACCAGCTTAATGGTGCGCTCGCTGGCTTAGGTGGTGGCGCTTCCATCAATGATGATGGAACTGTAAACGCCCCTACATACACAGTAGGCGGTGCAACCTACAACAATGTAGGCGATGCACTTATCGCAACGAATAAACTTGGTGTTCAATACGTTGCTGACGAAAACGGCAATCCTACAAATACCGTTGCTCTTATCGGTGATGGAACTGGTAAACCTGTATCAATTACCAATCTTGCAGACGGAGTTGCAGATAATGATGCTGCAAACTACGGTCAGGTTAAAGACCGTGTTTCTTATGATAGAAATGAAAATGGATCACGCTCAAACACCATTACATTACAAGGTGGAAACTCGGCTGAAACTGTGAAAATTTCAAACTTGTCTGACGGTGTGGCCTCAAGTGATGCTGCAACAGTTGGACAAGTTAACCGTGGCATTCAGGGATTACGTGATTACACAGATAATCGTTTGGATGCTCTGGCTGGACATGTTTCTGACGTTCAGAAAGAAGCACGCGGCGGTATTGCCTCGGCAATGGCAGCTGCTGGTTTGAGATATGATGATCGTCCTGGCAAGGCTTCGATTGCAGGTGGATTAGGTGGCTTTAAAAATGCACAAGCCATTGCAGCTGGTGTTGGTTACACAACTGAAAACGGACGTTTTCGGTTGAATGCAGCAGTTGGTCATTCATTCCAGTCTAACGATACATCGTGGAATGCTGGTGCGAGTTGGACTTTGAATTGAACGCACTAATCAAGGTCGCTGCAGAGCGACCTTTTGCGTTATCAGTTACATGGAGTTGAGCCAATGAACTACAAGCTCATTAAATTCATATCTACATTTTGTTTAATGCCAGTCGCAACATTTGCACAGGCACAAACACCTGTAGAAAATCGCATTGAAGTAGCCTTCAAAGAAAACGATAAAGGACTGGATTTATCATATCTTCAATCTGCAACAGTTTATGAAGCTGGTGAAGAACTAGATATGGGCGATTTAATAGAATTAAAACGGGGCTTTGGTGACTGGTATATGTCTTGCCAAATTCGCCCTTCAAAAAATTTGCGCATATGTGCAGTTGAACAAAAAAAAGGGGAGGACGTTTATACCGTCCAATTTAGAATTGCACAAAATAAAGAAAAAAAACCTGTAGCAATTATTGTTTTGCCTTCATTTTTAAAAACTGATGATGGATTAAGAATATCTTTTTCAGGTCTGGAAAAAACAATTGAGAAAGACGAATTTCGTTGTACTCCAACATTTTGCATTAGCGGCTTTCCATTTGAGGGATTTGTTCAGTCAGCAATTACGCAATCGTCGCGTATAGGTTTTTCCTACACTGCACTTGGCTTTAACCCGTCCGAGGAAGAAAAAGCCATTAAGATAACCATGAAAATGGATGGTTATGAGCAAGCCTTAAACGCTGCTGGAACTGATCCTTATGGAACAGTTGTTTCAACCAAGGCTGCAAAAGAAATCGCAACGCAAATAGCGAATGAAAAAGCTGCCGCTGATAAAGTAGCCAAAACAAAATCCGTACCAAGCCCAAAACCTAAAGCTGTAGTCCGGTCAGCACCGGCCGCAGAAAAGAAAAGTGTTGAAGTCACTAAACCTAACTCAACACGCGGTCTTTATTAAGGTGTGAAAATGCGAAATTTCTTTAAAACTATCTGCATCGTCTCGGTATTAATATCAGGCTCTGCATTAGCTGCAGACCCTGTAATTCTCGACCAAGTGCCTACACCACCTGAGAGTGACGGTATCGGAATTTGGGGCGCTATTGCTTATTCACAAGTTGATCAAAAGCGCGGTATTTTTTGGGGTGCAGATACACGCCAAGAAGCTGAAGATACAGCTATGAAACATTGTTTAAGCGTGAGCGGAACTGATTGCAGTATCGTTCAGACCTTCCGTAATCATCGGCATATCAATGATGATGATGGAACATTCCCATACAATTATTGTGCTGTGCTTGCTGTAAATGAACAGAGCGGTGATTTTGGCGTAGCAAGCGCGACCACTCTTAAAGGCGCAAAACAAAATGCAATGAATGAATGTGGTGGGCTCTGTTGCAAATATTCCGGTTGGTTGGAGAGGTCCTGTTTTCTCCGCGGTCACACGTGCTGACCTTCGAGATTCTGCGCGAGCAGCGCCACCGCCTCTGTGAGTGCACTCGGTCCAATGCCGAAAGCTCGTTCAACAATCCGGGCTTCTCCACGAATGTCGCCGGTGAGATTAAAAATGGCAGCTTGTCCTTTGCGTAACGCCCGCATGACCTCAAAACCCTTGATCGTCGCATAGGCTGATTTCAAGGTCTTGAACCCTCGCACCGGCTTGATCAGTTGTTTCAGCTTGCCATGATCCGCCTCGACAACGTTGTTCAGATACTTGACCTGCCGGTGGACGAGCTCATTTGGGCATTTGCCTTCGGCCTTGAGTTGGGCAATCGCGATGCCGTAGGCCGGCGCCTTGTCGGTGTTGATAACGGTTGGTTTTTCCCAATCCTTCAAGCCATTCAGCGCCTTGCCCAGAAATCGCTTGGCCGCCTTGGCATTGCGGGTCGACGACAGATAGAAATCGATCGTGTTACCGAACTTGTCAACCGCCCGATACAAATAAGTCCATTGTCCACGGACCTTCACATAAGTTTCATCCACACGCCAGCTCGTAGATTGTGGCCGGCGCCAGTGCCAACGCAGCCGCTTTTCGATCTCCGGCGCGTATTTCTGCACCCAGCGATAAATCGTGGAATGATCAACTCCCACGCCTCGTTCGCCCATCATCTGCTCAAGATCACGGTAACTGACACCGTAGCGACAATACCACCGCACTGCCCAAAGGATAATCTCACCCTGAAAATGGCGCCACTTGAAATCAGACATTTCCTGCTCCTGTCACTCAGAACAGGCTATTATCTGTCAAGCAATGTGGTTTTTGCAACAGAGCCGTTTCCTTTCGTTCGCACCCAGATGGCCGACCGGCACGCGATCCGGCAGAACACGGCGTCCCTCCACATAAAGCATTTTCAGGGTCGCGACCGCCGCAAGCGACGGATCGTGCCGGCGGCGTGAGCGGCACGTGAATGCCTGAAGGAACGCGCCGGCGAACTTGCGGATGTTTCCATGTTGCTCGGCCGCCAGCACCAACGGCGAAGCGTTGGCGCTCTCCACCATCGCCTCGAGACCGGGCTTGATCTGCAGCAGCCGATGCCAGCCGACTTGCCGGTTTACCGTCTCGATCGCATCTTCATCGGCATCATTGGCGGCCTGCAAGGCAACGATTGTATCGAGGAACAGTCGCAGCGCCTTGGACGTTTCCATGCGGGCGTTCATGTGACGCTGCTTTTTCCGGTTGTTCGCCTGGGAGAACAGCCGGCCCATCAGCTTGATGAACATGGTCATTGCATCGTCAGTGAGCTTCTGGCCGAGCTTGATGATCTGCACCACGATCGTCGCACGCCGACGGCTGGCGCCAAATTCGCCGGCGAGCCAGGCCGGTGCTGCATCACCTTCCCGGACCATCTGGTCCCATCTTCCGGAGGGGATGCGGGCCTGCAAACGGGGATCGATCCCGAGCGAACGCAGGAACATGATACGTTCCGTCAAACCGACCAGATTCCCCGCTCCCGGTGCGTCGGATGCGGAACGCAGCCAATGGAAGCGCGTCTGCCCTATTGCAGGATCAACGGCCAGCAGGGCATCGAGGGCTTCGAGTTTTTCCGGAGCGATATCCGAGATCAGCGCACTCTCAGCACGACGGCGAGCAACGGCGCGGGCCGCAATGCCGATCTTCTCGATGGAGTGTTGAGAAGGCAGCAGCGCCTTCCGCTCACGAAAGGCAGCGATGACGGCCGTTGCGATCGGCAGCCCCTTGTCCCCGGAGGCGGCCGCCTCGGTCGCGGCCAACAAAGCTGCACGGCGGTCGTCGCGATCCGCTGCATGCAGGCCAAGGTAATCCGTCAGATATCGGCTATGCTCGAACCGGGTTTGCGCACGGTGAGCATAGATGGAGTAGGAGCGGGGATCGACATCGAGCTGATCGGCAACATAATCAACTATGGCTGAAGGCGGTTGTTCAGCCTCACCCAGGAGCCGGCCGGTTTGTCGGATGACGCAAAGCTGGATGGCAAAGCCCAGTTTGTTATGAGGGCGGCGTCGCAACTCGCATTCGAGGCGATCAGCAGCATCAATCGTATAGTGCCGGATCAGACCGTCCGGCAT
>NZ_CP075360.1:0-432748 GCF_018436245.1 Pseudochrobactrum algeriensis | reverse complement strand
TATCACTGCATCAATTCCCCGTTTTAGCGTCCGATTGCATAGGCTTGCATCAGGCGTGGTGTGGCCGCTGCCCGCAACAGTCCGTTGCTCTCGCGTTCGGCTGCGGTCAGTCGCCCGACTGTCCACTCATCAACGATTTCCAGATCGTGACCGCGTGTTTTCAGATCATTGATCACGGTTTCACCAATAGACTTTTCGATCACAAGCCGTCCCGGAATGGCTTCACGCGGATAGAAGGATGACGGGAAATGCATGGTGTGGAACAGCGGCAGATCAATACCTTCCTGCAGGTTCAGCCCGTGATGGACGCGGCGCAGGAACAGGATGAGCTGCCATTGATCCTGCTGGTCACCACCCGGCGTACCGAAGACAAGCCGTGGTTTGCCCTCATAGCTGGCCAGTGATGGTGTGAGCGTGGTACGCGGACGTTTGCGCGGCGCGAGGCTGGTCGGCAGATCCGGCTCCAGCCAGAACATCTGTGCACGGGTATTGAGCTGGAAGCCGAGCTCAGGAATAACCGGAGATGATTGCAGCCAGCCGCCGGACGGGGTGGCGGAAACCATATTGCCCCAGCGGTCGATCACATCCACATGTACGGTGTCGCCACGTTTCTCAGTGCGCAGATGCGCCATGGTGGGCTCACCGGCACCCGGTGCCACATTGCCGTTGGTCTCGGCATAGCGGAACTGTGCTACGCTGCGGGCATGTTGGGTTTCAAAACCTGCGATCATACCGGCGCGCAGCTCATGAGAAGCCGCAGAGCCGATGAGTTTACGCCGCTGTGCATTATAGTCTTCCGAAAGCAGCTGTTTCATCGGCACATCTGCAAAATCAGGATCACCGTAATAGATTTCGCGGTCGGCATAGGCCAGTTTCATGGCCTCGGTTACGGTATGAATGAAATCTGCACTGTCCGGCCCCATAGCGCCTATATCGCTGTCTTTCAGCAAAGCAAGGCTTTGCAGCAGGGCAGGCCCCTGACCCCAAGGGCCGGTCTTGGAAACCGTCCAGCCGTGATAATCATAGCTCAGCGGCGTTTCATAAGTGGCACTCCAGCGCGCCATATCATCAGCGGTCAGAATGCCTTTATGACGTTTGCCACTGGTATCCATCGCCTCAGTATTCCGGCAAAAATCTTCAATCGCCTGCGCAACAAAGCCACGATAAAAGCCGTCACGCGCATGATCGATAATTTCTTCGCGACTGCCGCCTTTAGCTTCAGCTTCATCCACCAGACGCTGATAGGTCTTTGCCAGCGCTTCATTGACAAACAGCTCATGAGCCTGAGGCAGATTACCGTTGCGTGCCCATGTGGCATAGGATGTCGGCCATTCTTTTTTAAAGAACTCAGCCTGATCGCGGATTGTATTGGCAACGCGCGGCAGCATCGGATGGCCGGTGCGGGCATAATAAATTGCCGGTTCCAACGCATCGCGCAGGCTCATACTGCCATAATCGCGCAGCATCAGCATCCATGCATCAAACGCACCCGGAACCACGGCTGCGAGCAGGCCGGAACCCGGAACCAGATCCAGCCCTTCCTGTTTGTAACGCTCGATCGTGGCTGCATCGGGTGTCACACCCTGACCGCACAGCACTTCAGTTTTACCGGTTTTGGCGGAGTGGAAAATAATCGGTACTTCACCGGCAGGACCAACGAGATGCGGCTCGACAACCTGCAAGACAAAACCTGCGGCCACGGCCGCATCAAAAGCATTGCCGCCACGCTCCAGCAGCGCCATACCGGCAGCCGAAGCCAGCCAGTGGGTGGAAGTAATAACACCGAAAGTGCCGAGAATTTCAGGGCGGGTTGTAAACATACTCATGGTTATGTTCCTGTAAATTATTAATATTCGCGCGGATCAATGGCGTCGCGCAGACCATCGCCAAGCAGATTGAACCCCAGAACCACGAGAAAAATTGCGGCTCCCGGCCATACGGACATCCATGGCGCTTGTGAGATGAAGTTTTTTGCAGTGTTGAGCATCGAGCCCCATGACGGGTTCGGCGGCTGCTGGCCAAGACCGAGAAAGGACAGGCTGGCTTCGGCAATAATGGCTGCCGCAATGGTCAGCGTTGCCTGAACGATAATCGGCGACATGGCATTCGGCAGAATATAGCGCAGGATAATGCGCGGATGGCGCAGACCCAGAACCTGAGCGGCCTCGATATATTCCTCATTGCGGATGGAAAGCACCTGACCACGGGTGAGGCGGGCAAAAACCGGTGCTGCGGAAAGACCAATGGCGATCATCGCATTGGTAAGGCTGGCTCCAAGAAAGGCAGCCAGTGCAATTGCCATAATCAGAAACGGAATAGCGAGCATGGCATCAATCAGGCGGGAGATAATACTGTCTGCCCAGCCGCCGAAATAGCCTGCGATAATCCCGAAAGGCACACCGACAATCATCGCGATGCATACCGAGACAACGCCGGCCATCAGCGAGGTACGAGCGCCATAGGCCATGCGGGAAAAAAGGTCGCGCCCCAATTCGTCTGTCCCCAGCCAATGCAGAGCAGAAGGCGGTTTGCGAATAGCGGTGAAACTTGTCTGCAACGGATCATAACCGGCAATCAGCGGCGCCAGAATGGCCAGCAGAGCAAAAAAGCCGACCAATATTGCACCGAGAACCGCTGCTCTGTTGGAGAGAAATTTTTGCAAAGTGCGGTTGCGGGATTTTTTTGCCGGAATTGCGAGCGCACTCATGTTGCATCCCTCAGTCTCGGATTGACGATAATGTAGAGAATGTCGGCAAGGAGATTCATCAGAATGAAACCGACAGCGGTACACAGCACAACGCCCTGCACAACGGCATAGTCACGGGTGAAGACCGCATCCACGATCAGTTTGCCGAAACCCGGAATGGTAAAAATCTGTTCGGTCAGCACTGCACCGGCGAGCAATTCACCAAAGAGCAGGGTGGTCAGGGTAATGATCGGTACAAGAGCATTGCGCAGCGCATGGCGCAGAATAACAGTCTTTTCATTCAACCCCTTGGCGCGTGCAGTACGCACATAGTCCGAGCGCAGCACACCGAGCATGGCCGAACGCGTATGGCGCATTAATACGCCGGCAAGGCCGGTGCCGAGCACAAAAGCGGGCATAATCATGGTGCGGATATTCTGCCCCAGATTTTCAAACGGTGATGTATAGCCGGATGAAGGCAGCAACTGCCATTGTACGGAAACAAACAGAATGAGCAGAATACCGAGCCAGAAATTCGGAATTGATAAACCGGAAAGCGCGGCAATATTGATCGAATAATCGGTCAGCGTGCCTTTGCGTACGGCAGAGATGATCCCTGCAGGCACGCCGATCAGCAGCGCAACGATCATGGCAAAAGCTGCAAGCTGCAAAGTCACCGGCAATTTCTGCAAGATCAGTTCCAGCACCGGTTTTTCCGTGCGGATGGATACGCCGAAATCGCCGGTCATGATGCGGCCGAGCCAGCTCACATATTGCGTAATAACCGGATCATTCAGCCGGTATTTTTCCTGAAGATAGGCAATTGTCTGCGGATCACGGTCTTCACCGGCCAGTGCCAAAATCGGATCCCCGGGCAGCAGTTTCTGCATGCCGAACACAATAACCGATACCAGAAACAGGGTCGGGATCACCACAAGACAACGCCGGATAATTAATTCAAACATAGAATGAGTTCCATTCGCATGAAAACAGAACAGCAGGCAGCGGGATGGAAGTGACAGAATTTAATCCGCCTGTTCCTTCCCGCTGAGCCGTTTCAGCTCCTTCTTTTGAGGGTGTTTCTGAAGAAGGCGACGGCTTGCTTATTTTTCTAGTGTCACGCCTTTCAGGCGGATCATGCCGTCCGGATGCGCAGTAAAGCCTTTCAGATTTGCGCGGGTGGCAAATGTCCATGGCTGATAATAGAGATAGACGATCGGCAGCTCGTCTTGCAGGATTTCCTGTGCCTGATCGTAGAGTGCCTTGCGCTGTGCCTGATCTTTGATGCCGCGGGCTTCTTCCAGCAGGGCATCAACTTTTTCACTGCAAAAACCGGCATCGTTGAGGCTGCCTTTACAGGTATCAAACTGGTGGATATTGCCATCCGGATCAGCACGGCCTGACCAGCCGCTCTGGCCGACATCAAAAGACTTCTCTTTCAATGCGGATTGCAGGGCCGCAAATTCAGTCGGACGCAGGGAGATATCAAAACCTGCCTCGGAAGACATGGCCTGTATCAGTTCATAGACCTGCTGGGACGTTGTGGAATTGCCGAAAGCCAGTTCAAAACTGACCCGTTCATGACCGGCTTCCTTGAGCAGCTGTTTGGCCTTTTCAACGTCGCGGGTCACAGTTTCATATTTCGGATTATAGGCAAAGCTTGATGGCGGAAAGGCCTGATAAGCGGGCTGGAATACACCCTGACCGACAACTTCATTGATGGCATTCCGGTCGAGGGAAAGCTCGAAAGCCTGACGGATACGCTTGTCATGGCCGATCGGGAAACTGTCTTTGTCGCCCTTGGTCATGTTGAAAGTCAGAGCCTGATAACCGATACCTGTGACCGGCAGGAAGGCCAGATTGCTGTCGGCTTTTGCGGCTTCAATATCTGAAGAGGCAAGGCGCTCGATCATGTCGAAATCACCGGAGCGCAGATTAGCAAAGCGCACGGTTGAATCCTGAATCGGCAGATAGGTTACCTTGTCAAAGTGGTAATTGGCGGCGTCCCAGTAATCAGCGAATTTCTCCAGAATTATCCGGTCATTCTGTACGCGGCTGGTAAATTTATACGGGCCTGAACAGACAGGATTTTGGGCAAACTCACCACCGGCAAATGCCTTTGGTGACAAGATCATACCCGCGCGGTCGGAAAGCTGGGACAGCAGTGCCGCATCATGTCTGGTGAGGTGAATATCGAGCGTCGTATCATCCACAACCTCAATCTTATCAATCGCTGCGACTTCACTTTTACGCAGGGATTCCGGCAGTGTTTTTGCCCGTTCCAGATTGGCTTTCACATCGGCTGCGGTAATGGCCGAGCCGTCATGGAATTTCCCGTCATCACGCAATTTGATATGCAGTGTTTTACCGTCTTCAGACCAGCTCCACTCCTTGGCGAGCTGCGGCTGAATTTCCAGCTTGTCATTAATATCAAACAGCTTGTCGCATAAGGACGTGAAAACGATACGACCGACAAATGTGCGCGCACGATGCGGGTCAAGCACATCGGGATCATCCTGCAAGCCGATGCGTAAATCAGCGGCCAGTGCCGGTAATGTTAGAGCAATTGCTGCTGCGGACAGCGCCGCAGTTTTGAGAGCAGTTCTATAAACAGATTTCATTCTCCACCCCTTATTTTGTTCTGCTGATAGCCAGATTGTTCTGTGGTCTGCACTTGAATGGTCGGAACGGGCTCCTCCTCCTGAGCTAAATCCGTTCTTCCCTTTGCATGCGGCTTTCATCCGCTATGCGAAAACTCCTTTAGTCGGTCGTTACAGGCTGCGGTGCCGGTATTTGTGTTCGTGCGGCTCCGCCAATTTCGCCGATCACTGCTTCGCGCAGCGACATAAGATGCGTACGCATGGCATCTTCCGCATCGCGCGGATGAAAGCGCCGGATCGCATCCAGAATGGCATTGTGCTGGTTTACCGACAGCGAATTACGGCCTGCCGAACGCACGCGGGTGCGAAATTGCTGCCATGCATCATTGCGCCGGATTTCATCAATGATGCCCATAATGGCGATAAACAGCTGATTGCCGGATGCATCAGCGATCTTGCTGTGAAAGGCTGAATCCCATCGCTCCCATGAGGCAATATCAGTTGACTGCTCGGCTTTCAGAGCCAGCTTTTCCAGTTGTTCCACCAGAGCAGGTGTAGCGCGGGCTGCGGCCATGCGCGCCAGCGCCGGTTCGATTTCAATCCGCACATCCATAACTTCGATAGGATTGGTGAAGTCGGCAATTTGCTGGGCCAGCATATTGCCATCGGGACGACGTTCACCGCTGAAAGTACCTTGACCCTGCCTGCGCCAGATCAGTCCTTCGTTTTCGAGCACATCAAGGGCTGCACGCAAGGCACGGCGGCTGACATTGAAACGCAGTGCCAGTTCACGTTCAGAGGGAAGGCGGTTTTCCTGCCCCTCCGACTGCTCAGCCAATAACGTGCGCAGGTTTTTTAAGGCAAGACCGGTATTATCATTGAGGTCATGCATGGCATGAACCATGAATCAATCGAACCATTATGCAAATTGGTTCTGAATTTGATGAATTGGTAACGGCCATTATGCTGATAATTTTCCCGATTTATTATAGTTTTGTTTAATAATGCAAATTATCTGCTGCAATTCAAGATGTTTAGTAAAAATAATGGCGAACCAATTACAAATTGGTTCGCCATTAAGGTTCGATATAGAAATACGAACAAGCAGCGGCTTTAATCTGTGAGTTTTACCTCAGCGAGATCGCAAATTGTGAGAAAAAGCACGTCAACACCTTTAGCCAGCTGGTCATAATCCGTCCATTCTTCAGGAGCGTGAGAAATACCGTTACGGCTCGGAACGAAGACAAGACCGGTCGGTGCAAAATCAGCCATAATCATGGCATCATGACCGGCACCGCTTACCATTGTCCGGCTTTTCAGGCCAAGCGCATCAGCATGATGCGACAGGCATTTATGCAGTTCGGAGGATAAAGGCACCGGCGCGACAAAGAGCTGTTCTTCGACCTCGACGGACAACCCGTTGCCGCCCGCCCGCTCAATGACAGCACGGGTCTGATCCATCAATGTGCGGACGACTTCTTCTTTCGGCGCGCGGATATCGGCAGTAAAAATCACCAGATCGGGGATGACATTGGCACCGCCCGGATAAACATCCAGCTTGCCGACTGTCAAAACCGCGTCCTGTCCGATAGCAAGTGCCAGATCAGGCAATTGCGCAAGGGCGGTGACAGCGCCGGTGAGCGCATCGCGCCGCGCATTCATCGGGGTTGTACCGGCATGGCCTGCTTGTCCGCGAAATGTGACTTTCAACTGGCCGAGACCGACAATAGCGTCAACAACAGCCACGTCCTCGCCATGACTCTCCAATACGGGGCCCTGTTCAATATGCAGCTCGAGAAACGCATGGATTGAATGGGGCTGGCGGATTGCCTGATATGCCGATGCGGGATCAAGCCCATAGGCCTGCATTGCCTCCGCAACGGATATACCGTCATCATCGGTAAAAGCGACAAGCTGCTGCATATTCACCTTGCCGGTCATGATGCGTGAGGCCAGCAAGCCACCGCCGAAACGGGTGCCTTCTTCTTCAATCATGGCGATAAATTCAACAGGACGGACGGGTGTCAGCCCGCGGCTTTTCAGCTGAAAAGCAATTTCTATGCCGGCAATGACGCCTGCTTGCCCGTCAAATTTTCCGCCATTTGGCACGGAGTCAAAATGGGAGCCGACCATAACCGGTGCAAGCTCCGGATTGCTCCCTTCCATCCGGCCGATAATATTACCGACGGCATCTTCGCGCACAGTAAGACCCGCTTCTTCCATCCGGTCGCGCAGATAATCCGCGGCCTGCCGGAATTCCGGACTATAGGTCAGACGAGTGGTGCCTTTACCGGGAGTGGCGTTGAACTGATCCAGTCCGTCGATCAGGGTCTGGAGGCGTTGCGGATTCGAATAGTGTGTCATGAGAAAAGCCTGCAATAAATTCCTGCTGACACGACCGATAGCACCCCGCACGGACAATGGGGAAGGGTAATTGCTCTAGCCGCTTGTTTTTTAGCTTTATTTTGCTCTGTCATAGGAAATGTTGCCCCCCGCATAGTGTGGCTATGCGGGGGGGGAAAACACAGTTTACTCGGTCAGATTGATGGTCTGTGCCAGTGAGAAAACACGTTGTTGCACTTGTGTGGTTTGTTTTTGTGCTGCTGCCCAGTCCACACCGGACATAATGCCATTACGTTTTACTGCACGACCCGCTGCCCACACACTGTCAATGTCCTGCATGGATGCAAAATTGAGCACGCGGTCAGCGAGTGTTCCCAGATTGGCAAAGCCCATTCTGTCCGTGCGTAACAGCACAAGATCAGCCCGCTTGCCGACTGTAACTGACCCCGTCACATCACCAAGGCCAAGCGATCGTGCGCCGCCGATGGTTGCAAATTCCAGAACATCAGTTGACGTATAATTATTGGCAATGGCTGCACCGTCTTCCGTCTTGTAAAGAACCCAGAAAGCGGAACGCGCATGCTCGAAATAATCCTGTAACATGGCAATGGCAGCATCCAGACCGATACCGGTATCCACGCCATGCGCGCGGGCGCGGCCATGCAGGCTTGGTGTGTCATAGGTAAATTCACCAAGCGTGGTGGAGCAGAGTTTTGAACCGGCGGCTTTCATCATCAGCAATTCCTCATCGGTTACGTCATTGCCGTGAGAAATATGATAATCCGGCCCTAACAGACCTGCTTCATGCAGATCACGTATACCGCGTAAAATTGGCGGGTTAGGCTCGGGGAATGTCTGATTCATATGTTGCGTCAGAATTGCCGCCTGCAATTCACGGCAGCGTTTAAACTCCTCAGCGGCTTGTGCAACGCTCTGTGTGCCGACCGAGCCGGTCAGCCCGATGCCAAACCGCAAGAGACCGTTTTCGTCGGAAAAATAACGGTCCCGCAGTAACTCAGCCTGTTTGTAATGGCGTTCATCCGGCGGGCCGTCGCGATCTGCGCGCGCTTGTGCCAGCGGATAGGTGTCACCGGGTCCGTAGCGTGGAGACTGGCGCATCTGATAGCAGAAATAGCCGCCGACACCGGAATCTTTCAACCCGCGTGCCGCCGCATCCTCGATCTCATTGCCATTGGTTGCATGCATGTGATCAAGCACTGTGGTAACGCCGGAATCCAGACAGGCAAGACCTCCGATATAGGAAGAAAAATACATATCCTCCGGTGTGAAACATAATCCATATTTCAGATTATTCTCACGGTCATAATGGCGATAAAGTTTGGAACCTTTAACAATTTGTCCGGCTTCTGCCGTTTGCCAGACATGGCGGTGACCGTCGACCATGCCGGGCATCAAAATCATGCTGGTTGCATCAATAATCTCTGCATTGTCATGCTTGATATTTTTATCAATGGCGGTGATTTTCCCGTTGGTAATCAGCACATCCGTGGCGGATAATTCTCCTGACTTTGCATCCATTGTCAGAATGTCTGCGCCTTTGATGAGTGTCGGCACAACAGATTTTGCACTGGCAGCAACACTTTGTGCTGCGTGCAGAGGCAGACCGCTGGCCGCAACGGCTGCACCGGCAGCGCTGAGTTTCAAAAACTCTTTGCGTGTTAGTTCCATGAAACAGGTTCCTTCTTGTCCGGCAGGCCTGCTCGGGAAAAATAAATGATCCCGACTGTGCTCTGAACCGGCTGAAAATGATGTATGGAGGTAGGTTAAAAGCTTTTATGTGAAGGTGATTGTGTCGGCATCGCGTACAATCCGCGCCTGCGCCTCACGCATGTCTGCTTTGAGTTTGTCCCAGTCCACATTCAGCATTTTTCCGTTTTGCTTGCGTAAAGTTCCGCGCACCCAGACGCTGTCGATATCGGACAGGTTGGCAAAGCTGAACACACGGTCAGCCAGAGTTCCGGCGATGGCGAAGCCGTAGCGGCTGGTGCTCAGCAAAACGAGATCAGCCTGTTTGCCGACACTGATTGTGCCGGTCATGTCACCCATGCGGATGGCGGCGGCACCGGAACCGGTTGCATAATCCAGCAGATCGGCTGGCTCATATTCACGGGCAATACGGGCATATTCTTCCGAGCGTTGCATATTCCATAACGCGGCACGCACATGCTCGAAATAGTCTTGGGTCAAAGCCAGATTAACATCGATACCGATACCGGATGGCAGTCCCATTTGACGTGCTTTGCCATGAATTGCAGGGGCAATATAAGGAAATTCTCCCATAACCGTTGCGCATAACATGCCACCTGTATCCCGCAGCATGATAATTTCTTCATCGGTCATCTGTACGCCGTGGGAGACATGAATTTCTGGCCCCAGCAAACCGGCTTTGTGCAGATCGGCAATGTTGCGGTAAATACCTTCCGGAGGCATGGGGTTTTGTTTGTGAATGTGCAGTGCAATCAAATAGGGCTCAAGCGCACGGGCGCGGTCAAGCTCTGATTTTGTTTGCCGCATAGTATGGCGTCCCAGTCCGTTACTGGAGGCAATACCAAAGCGGATCGGACTGTCGCTTGCGGAAAACAGTTCATCGCGCAGCATTCTGGCGGTTTCGAAATGCGCATTTGTAGGCGGGGCAAGACGCTGAGCCGAAGCCTCTGCAAGTGAAATCGTATCGCCCGGACCATAGGTGGGATCATGGGCAACCTGATAGCAGAAAGTTCCGCCGACACCGGATTCAATCAATCCGCGTGCACCGGCAAAGGCTTTCTCACGATTGTGCTGGCCATGGGCGTAGTCAACCACACTGGTTACGCCTGAATCAATCGCCAGCAAACCACCGACATAGCCCGCCAGATGAAAATCTTCCGGTGTCATACAAACGACGGTGCGCTCTTTCCAGGTCTGGTAATGATCGTATTTTGCGGCATGGGTTTTTACCAGAGTGCCGGCATTCATGATCTGCCAGACATGACGATGACCGTCGATCATGCCGGGCATCAGTATTTTACCGGTTGCATCGATGATTTCCGCATCATCAACTTTCATACCCTTAGCAATGGCAACTATTTTACCGTTCCTGATAAGAACATCGGTGGCTTTCAGCTCGCCGAGTTTTTTATCCATTGTAAGAATATCCGCATTGCGGATCAGTGTTGCGCGAGACAGATCTGCCTTCGCACCGGTCTTTGCTTCGGCCGGTTTTGTGGCTGATGCGGCGGAACTGCGGCCGGTGGCAACAGCTGTTGCCAGACCGGCAGCCCCGAGCCGGAACAGCTCTTTGCGGGTAATCGTCATTTTAAAATCCTCCCGAATATTCAGAATGTGCCGTGGCATCAGATGCAGAAAGCGAAGAGATTCTGTCTTGTTGCCAGCGGTAATCGCGGTGTACTATCCGACGATGCGGGGGATTGATGCGAGTTGTTCTGCTATTGCGAAACGGACATTCGATTGCGCTAACAGGACAACAAAAGCGGCCGGTTAACGGTCATAAAAAGTGGAACGCAGAATAAAAACGGGAGAAGTGCCTTGCAAACAACGGATAATGTTGTGGCGGGCGATGTAATATGTTTTGCGCCGCTCGTGCGCAATTTCAGCCGCGGGCTGGTTATTGAAAATCATATGCATCCGTTCGGACAATTGCTTTATGCGAGCTCCGGTGTTGTCAGTGTTATTACCAGACACGGCAATTTTATTATCCCTCCTTACCGTGCCATGTGGCTGCCGTCCTATTGCGAGCACGAAGTCACCATGCTGACAGATACTAATATTACTTCTCTGCTGTTACAGAACGGTGCGGAACTGGAACTGCTGGATTGCCGTGTTATTGAAATGCCGCCTCTGATGCGTGCTTTGCTTGTTGAGACGCTGAACTTTCATAAAAATCAGCGGAATAACAAACGTGAACAGGCAATTTTGCAATTATTACGCGGAGAAATTGCTTCGGCACAGCGCGTTTCCTGCACAGTTCCGATGCCTGCCGGCGAAAAGCTGGCAGTGTTGTGCAAAGAGATCATGCAGGACTTGTCAAAAACATTGTCTCTTGCGCAACTTGCAGAAAAAGCTGCGAGCACCCCAAAAACCATTGCACGTCAATTTCAAAATGAGCTGGGTATGAGTTACCGGCACTGGCTTGAGACAATCCGGTTTAATTATGCCTGTGCGGAACTGGAGCGTGGTACTGCGGCCAAAATTGTCGCTGCGGATCTTGGTTATACGGCAAGCGCTTTTTCCAATATGATGAAGCGCTTTCAGCAACGACTGCAACAGGAGCGTATCAAAAACACCAAGGATACGATTTTCGCAGATCTGCCGCCGTTCGAGTGGATCACAAGACCGGCTGCCGAACCGCAACAGGAAAATGACCGGCGCTGGCTTGAAAAAGCCCGCCAACATGCAGCGAAAGTTTGAGGCAGAGCGGGCTTTAAAAACGTAGCAATCAGTTCGTTACATTCAGACATTCTTTGAGCTGATCAATGAGATTGTCCATCACATCAGGCTTCATATTTTCCAAGGGGATGTTGAAAGAAATAGCGACATTGACGCGAAACGGATTTGGTTTTGGCAAAGGTAAACCCAGACCGCCGACACCCGGCAGGTAATAGCCCATATTAACCGCGTAACCCCGCGCAAGTGTCTCATCAACTTGTTGTTTTACGACATCAACATCCACATGGCGCACGGCAGGATATTGCGTGTACCGCTCTGTATTTGCCTGTAAAATTGCATCACGCTCACCTTCCGGCAAAGTGGCCATCAAAGCAACACTGCCTGCCGCAATCCCTAAAGGCATTCTTTCGCCGATGCCGAATTGCTGTTGCGGCAGAATGGAACGGCTTATCATTTCAGCACACACCGCATCAAAGCCCGATTGTGCTATAATATAGGTCGTATATCCGGTCTTTTTGGTGAATTCAGTCATGCCGGGTTGCAGCTTCTGAATTTGCGGCGTGAGCCGTTGCTGACGCTGAGCCAGCAGGAAAATAGCCGAGCCCAGCCGGTAATGACCATAGCGCTCTGCAGGTTCCGCAAATCCCTGTTCTGTCAGCGCCATCAGAGTTCTGTGGGCTGCCGATTTGGCGACATTCAGGGATTTGGCGATTTCGGCCAGTGCAGCACCGTCTTCACCATAATCGCCGAGCAATAGCAAAATATCCAAAGCCCGTGAGGCATTTGAGGATGAATTATTTGTCGTCATAAAGAATCTCATATTCCAATAATCGGAATAATTATAAATAATAATTCCATTAAAAGAAATAGATTGACACAAACAAATTTTTTAGCTGTCATTACAGGCAGGAGAACACATAAATCGTGACCATGAATTGACAGGCATAACCCGCGGCTGAAACAGCCGGATGGGAACAGAAAAATATTTGCTGCATTCACGGTGACGGGAATCTCGGAGGGGAGATGCTGTCTTTTGTGACAAGGAGACTTGGCTTTGCCGCCATAACTCTTTTCAGCGTATTAACGCTGGTGTTTTTGCTTGTACGGATATTGCCCGGAGACCCTGCTCTGGTTTTGCTTGGCGATCAGGCCAGCCCTGCCAGTATTGCTGCGGTGCACCAGAAACTCGGACTGGATAAGCCGGTTCTGGTTCAATATGGCAGCTTTCTCTGGGATGCTTTGCAAGGTGATCTGGGGAACTCTATGATTACCGGCAGACCGGTCTCGGCGGAAATTCTCAATGTTTTACCTTACACGCTGGAGTTGACGATTGCGGCACTGGCACTGGGCCTCATCCTCGGTGTTCCGGCCGGTGTGTGGGCGGCTGTAAAGCGCAACAAAATGCCGGATTACATTATCCGCTTCATCTCACTGCTCGGCTTGTCCTTGCCTGCTTTTGTTGCCGCCATTCTCTTGCTGATGGTGTTTGCTATTCAGCTGAAATGGTTTCCGGTTATCAGCGCCGGCGGTTCGGGAGATATTCTGGAGCGCTTGCGTCAGATGGCGCTGCCGACATTATCGCTTGCCCTGATTATGATGACTTACATCACCCGTGTGACACGTTCTGCCATGCTGGAAGTCCTCAGTCAGGACTATGTGCGCACCGCCCGTGCTAAAGGTGCATCGCAATATAGCGTGGTCTGGAAACATGCGCTTGGCAATTGCCTCGTACCGATTGCAACGGTTGTGGGTCTCTATCTCGGCATTCTGATCGGCAATTCGGTTCTGACAGAAATCGTATTTTCCCGTCCGGGGCTTGGCAAACTGATTTTGTCGGCTCTGACTCAGCGTGACTACACACTGCTGCAGGGCATGATTGTGGTCTACACCTTCATGGTTGTCATCGTGAACCTTGTGACAGACCTGACCTATGGCCTGCTTGATCCGAGGATTCAGTACAAATGAGCACGATTTCCACATCTTACGAAAAGACAGCCTTCAGTTCTGTCATGCCGTTTCTGCGCAGACTGGGTATCTCCACATGGATCGGCATTCTTGTTGTTGTGCTGCTGATCGGTGCCGCAATATTTGCGCCGCTTCTTGCGCCTTATGATCCGGCAGAGCAGGATATTTTCAAACAGCTGATGCCGCCGAGTTCTGAGAACTGGTTTGGCACGGATAATTTCGGGCGGGATATTCTCTCCCGTTTGCTTTGGGGCGCCCGTTACAGTCTTACCATTGGTCTGCTGGCGATTGCCGCCGCAACTATTATCGGCTCGCTGATTGGTATGCTTGCCGGATATCTCGGCGGACGCACAGATATTATCTGCATGCAGATCATGGATGTGGTGCTGGCCTTTCCTTCGCTCATTCTCGGACTGGCACTGGTGGCGCTTATGGGGGCGACACTGACCAATATTATTATCGCGATTGCCTTTACTGCCACGCCCGCCTTTGCACGTATTGCCCGCGCGGCGGTGCTGACCCAGCGTGATCGTGAATATGTGCAGGCCGGTCGTTCAATGGGTTTTTCAGGACCACGTATTCTGTTCCGGCATATTCTTCCGGCCATTCTGCCCGAAGTGATGGTCATGACATCCCTCTGGATGGCAACGGCTGTGCGTACTGAAGCGTCGCTGGCTTTTATCGGGCTGGGTCTTGCCCCGCCAACCCCGACATGGGGCGGTATGGTGCGCGAAGGTTTCGACAATATTCTTAATGCTTTCCATCTGGCTTTGTTTCCAAGTCTGGCAATTCTGCTGCTGGTGCTTGCGTTTAACCTGATCGGTGACGGGCTGCGTGATGCGATTGATCCCCGTTTGAAGGATGCATCGTGATGAAGAATAATTCCATTCTGTCTATCAAGGATTTGCATATCTCTTTTGGTGCCGTTCCCGTTGTTCATGGCCTTAATCTTGAGATTGAAGCAGGAAAAACACTGGCACTCGTCGGTGAATCCGGCTCCGGCAAGAGTGTGACCTCGCTTGCTGTTATGGGACTGCTACCGGAAGCAACCGGCCATGCAACAGGTTCTGTCCGGCTCGGAGATACGGAGTTGCTGGGTCTTTCAGATGACCGGATGCGCAGTATTCGCGGCAGTCAGATCAGCATGATATTTCAGGAGCCGATGACATCGCTCAATCCGGTGCAGCGGATCGGCGATCAGCTGGCAGAGGTTATCCGGTTGCATCGCGGGCTGAAAGGAGCGGCCTTGCGTGAGGCTGTGCTGGAGATGCTGCGCAAAGTGCGCATACCTGACCCGGAAACACGCATGAAACAATATCCGCATACATTTTCCGGCGGTATGCGCCAGCGTGTCATGATTGCCATGGCACTGGCCTGTAGCCCGAAACTGATTATTGCTGATGAGCCGACAACGGCTCTTGACGTGACTGTTCAGGCGCAAATTCTGGATTTGTTGCGTGAATTGCAGCGTGAAACCGGCACAGCCATTTTGTTCATTACCCACGACATGGGTGTGGTTGCTGAAATGGCGGACCATGTGCTGGTGATGCAAAAGGGGCGCGAGATTGAACGGGGCGAAGTTCACGAGATATTCTCGAATCCGAAAGATGACTATACCCGCACGCTGATTGCAGCAGCGCCAAGCCTTGTCGGACGATCGGTGAAACGGGTCGAGCCATTGGAAGTTTTGCAGCAACTACCGCTGACTGAAGGCTCAGGCGACACAAAAGACACTCCGGTAATTACGGTCAATGATCTTTGTGTGCGCTTTCCGGTGCGCTCGGGTTTGCTCAGCAGACTGACCGGCAATGTTCATGCGGTGGAAAATGTTTCCTTCGCAATCGGCAAAGGCGAGACACTGGGACTTGTCGGGGAATCCGGTTCAGGAAAATCAACGATCGGCAAAGCGATTATTGATCTCGCTCCCGTTCATGCAGGCCGGATTCAGCTTTCCGGACGGGAGATCAACTACAAAGACCCTAAAAGCCTGTCGGCTCTGCACCGCGATGTGCAGATGATTTTTCAGGATCCTTTCGGCTCGCTGAATGCCAGACAAACCATCGGTTCCGCAATCATGGAACCGATGACTGTGCATGGTCTGGCGCTGGGTAAAGAGGCGCGGGAGAAAATGCACTGGCTGCTGGAAAGAGTGGGGCTTGATCCGCGCCGTGCTGCCAGCCTGCCGCACGAATTTTCCGGCGGACAGAGGCAGCGTATCTGTATTGCCCGTGCGCTTGCGATGTCACCGAAACTGATTATCGCGGATGAGGCGGTTTCTGCTCTCGACGTGGCGATCAAAGGACAGATCATTGATCTGATGATTGATCTGCAGCAGGAGTTTGGCGTTTCCTATCTCTTCATTAGTCATGACATGGCAGCGGTCGAGAAAATCTGTGACCGCGTTGCGGTCATGTATTTCGGCGAGATCGTAGAGATCGGTGCCAAGAAAGATGTCATCGCCAATCCGGTTCACCCTTATACGCAGCGCTTGCTATCCGCGATTCCGGTCACGCATCCGGCACAGAGAAAAGAGCGCATTATAACCGCCGCCGATAAGGAGAAACCACGCAGCCCGCTGAAGCCGCTTGATTACAGCCCGCCGGTCAGCCGGTGGGCGAGAGCATCCGACGGGCATTATATCCGGCAATCCGCATAACGAAATGCAATGAGAACGGGGCATTTATTCAATGCATATCATCGATAAACTTGCTGCTTTTGCTGCGGAACATCCGCGGGGACAATTGCCAGCGGATGTGAAAGAGCGCATCCGGTTGCTGGTTCTGGATCTGGTTGCGGCAACCGGCGCAGGCTTTACATCTGATCTGGCAAAGGCGGCTCGCTATACGGCAATACATGCTTACGGGGGAAGTGCAGCAACACTCTGGCTTTCCGGAGAAAAATCCTCCGTTGCCGGTGCCGCTCAGGCAAATAGTGCGGCGGCGAGTGCACTGGATATTGATGACGGCCATCGCGGTGCTGCAGGTCATGCCGGTGCCGGTGTTATTCCGGCGGCTTTAGCTGTGGCTGAAGCTTTGGGCAGTGCCGATGAGGATATTTATGATGCGATTGCGCTCGGCTACGATATTGCGCTGCGTATTGCTACCTCCAGACCAGCCGCTGCGATTGACAGTTATAATAGCGGGCGCTGGGTCGGCTATGGTGCAGCCGCTGCCGCAGGACGGCTTTTAAAACTGTGTGCTCCGGCCATGGCTCATGCAATGGCGATTGCCGGTGCGGAAGGGCCGATCGGTTATCCGTCCGGTACATCGCGCTATCAGGGCACGACGGTGAAAGAAATGATCCCGCCTGCGGTTGTAGCAGGGATTACCGCTGCCTATCGCGCTGCCGCCGGTGCTACCGGCCCCCGCGATTTGCTGGATAATGCAGAAAAATATGACCCTGCAATATTGCTGTCTGACCATGGTGAGCAATGGTGGCTGACGCAATGCTATCTGAAGCCCTATGCCTGCTGCCGTTATATGCATGCAGCGGTCGACGCGATTCTGGCACTGCGTAAGCCGGAATTGCCGGTGCTTTCACTGAAAATCGAAACATTTCCGCAGGGTTTGCGCCTGTCCAATGAGCGCGCACCGCAAACACTCGAAGGCGGACAATATAGCTTTTATTTCAGCTGTGCCTTGGCAGCCTTGAAAGGGGAGGCCGCATTGCAGCCGGTTAATCCGGACACGCTGA
Source organism: Pseudochrobactrum algeriensis (assembly GCF_018436245.1). Classification (NCBI taxonomy): domain Bacteria; kingdom Pseudomonadati; phylum Pseudomonadota; class Alphaproteobacteria; order Hyphomicrobiales; family Brucellaceae; genus Pseudochrobactrum; species Pseudochrobactrum algeriensis. The sequence goes on along the minus strand of NZ_CP075360.1, from coordinate 415,054 downwards.
CTGACCATGACATACTGGCTCTGGCGGAGCGGATTACGCTTGAGGGCACTCCGGATTTTGCATCGGCTTTTCCGAAATCAACGCCGGCGCGTGTCTCGCTCGATCAGGGGCAGGGTATTGAGATCATGGAAGTGCTGCATCCGCGCGGAGATGTGGCCAATCCGCTTGGCTATACGGATATCGTCACGAAATTCCGGCGGATTACCGCGACCTGTATCACCCCCGATGACCAGCAGTCTTTGCTTCAGGCTTTTGCGGATTTCCCGCAGGCAGGATTTACCCCCGTGCACGCTGCTTTGAGCAGACAAATTATAAAATAAAAGAGGAGGAGCATAATATGTACAGAACGATTTTAAAAACCGGAGCACTGGCAGCCTTTATGGCCTGTTCGGCACTGGTATCCGTACCGGCTTTTGCAGCTAAAACAGAACTCGTTTTAGGGGCTGCGGCAGCAGATGTCGGCAAGCTTGATCCGCATTTTGCCAATTCGACATCGGATCGCACACTGGTTGCATGGATTTTCGGCGGACTGGTGCGCTTTGCACCCGGCAGTACAGATCCTTCAACAATTGAGCCTGATCTTGCTGAAAAGTGGGAGCATTCAGCAGATAAAATGGAATGGACATTCCATTTGCGCAAAGGCGTACAGTTTCAGCAGGGTTATGGCGAGGTAACGGCAGATGATGTCGTGTTCTCTCTCAATAAAGCTGGAAAACCGGAAACATCAGCTTTCGCGACCGATTATGCTGCTCTGAAATCTGTTGAAGCGGTTGATCCCTATACGGTGAAGATCACGCTTGCCAAAGCGGTGCCTAGTCTGCTCGGACTGGTGTCGAATTATTCCGGCGGTTTTATCCTGAGTAAAAAAGCCTATGAGGAACGCGGCGACGAGTTTCAGCGTCGTCCGGTTGGTTTCGGGCCTTTCTCACTGGAAAAAATCGAGCCGAGTGTTTCCATCGAGTTCAAAGCCCATGATGGCTATTTCCGTGGCAAACCGAAGCTTGAGAAAATCATCTATCGCTTTCTGAATGCGGCTTCCGCACGCGATCTGGCCTTTATCTCCGGTGAGATTGATGTCTCCGCCGGCACCACAGATCAGAAATGGCTGGCGCGGACACGGGAAGTACCGGAATCTGTGGTTGATATTTTCGATCCGGCGGAACTGACGCTGCTTCATGTAAACCGTACCAAAAAACCGTTTGACGATATCCGTGTCAGACAGGCGCTGGCCTATGCGGTCAATGCCGCCCAGATGGCACAGTTCCGCGGCAAGGAATTCACCCGTGAAGTAAAGTCGGTCATTCCGAGCAATAATCTTGGTTATACGAATGAGGCGGGCGTTGTCTCCAATGATACGGAAAAAGCCAAAGCCCTGCTGGCCGAAGCAGGCTATCCGGACGGCGTAACGATTAAAATGCTGTCCAGCCAGCTGCCAAGTCTGGAGCAATCGGCACAGATGTTGCAGGCACAGGTTGCCAAAGCAGGCATCAAGCTGGAACTGGAACCGGTGGAACATGCGACCTGGCACCAGATGATCCGCAAGGATCTCAGCCCGATTGTGATGTATGGCGCCGCACGTTTTCCGGTCGCGGATTATTACCTCACACAATTCTATCATTCAGACAGCATTGTCGGCAAACCGACTGCGGTGACCAATTTCAGTCATTGTGCGGCTGCTGATGAGCAGATTGTTGCGGCACGGTCAGAAGTGGATCCGGATAAGCAGCTTCAGCTCTGGCATGAAGCACAAAAACTGATTGTCGCGGATGTCTGCGCAATTCCGCTGAATGAAACCGCGCAGGTCTGGGTTCGCAAGAAGAGCCTTGATTGGGGTTTTGAGCTGAAAGGCTCTTTGTCGCTCGGACCGCTTGTAACTGAACAGACGCATTTCACTGATTGAAACCGTACGTGGCTGGCTCTGCGCCAGCCACATTTCCTGTGGTTTGAACATGTCAAAACTGACTTATCCTGATTATTCCAATATTTGCGGCTGGAAAGCGATGCTTCCGCCGCGCACACCACGACCTGCGCTTGATGGCGACATTAACGTGGATTTTGCCGTTATCGGCGCAGGTTATACCGGTCTTGCTGTTGCACGTCGTCTGCGTGAACTTCGCCCCGATGCCCGTATCGCAGTTGTTGAAGCAACGACCGTGGGCGAAGGCTCCTCCGCTCGCAATTCCGGTTTTACCGGCACAGATGTTCTGCCACGGAATATTACGGTGGAAATGTCCGAGAAAGCACGGCTGCAATCAAAACTGTTTTCGGAAGCCTTCAAATGGCTGACGGATATTATCCGTGAGAATAATATCCAATGCGATATGCAGCAGGTTGGTGCCATTCGCGGGGCAGCCACAGAACGCGGAGAGGCTTCTGTCCGCTCTGTTCTTGAAGTGGCCAAAAAACTCGGTGTGGCACATCAGGAATTATCGCGCAGTGACATAGCAGAGAGGATCGGCACCGATTATTACCGCTTCGGTCTGTATCTCTCAGATACATGGCTGTTACAGCCTGCAGCCTTGATCCGCGGTTTGGCCGATGCGCTGCCTTCCGATGTTGAACTCTATGAGAACACACCGGTTGAACGGATTCAGCATCAGGGTGACTGGATATTATCCACACGGTCGGGGCAAATCAGGGCAAAAAACATTGCTTTGGCGAATAATGGTTTTATTCGCCGTTTTGGTTATCTGAATACCAAAATGACAACCATTTATACCTATGCGGCAGTGACAGAATCTGTTCCCGAGGCGGACAGAGCGTTACTGGGACAAGATCAGTCATGGGGCTTGCTGCCGTCTCACCGGCTTGGCACAACATTGCGGCGCATCGGTTCTGACCGGTTGATGGTGCGCAGCCTTTATGCCCATGAAAAAGAGCTGACACAGTCTTATGTGGAAGCAGAATTGCGGAACCGCTTTGAACGCCGCTGGCCCGGTTTGCGCCATGTGCAGTTTGAATATGTTTGGGGCGGCACCACAGCCCTGACCATGAACGGTGCACCATGGTGGGGCAAGCTGGAAGACGGGCTTTATGCTTCCGGCGGCTGCAACGGCAGCGGCATTGCCAAGGGCACAATGCTTGGGCGGCATCTGGCGGAACTGATGTGCGGCTTTGGCGATCATTCCGTTCTTGAACAGGTTATGGGACAGGCCAGTTTTATAGCACCAGAGCCTTTCCGCAGCATCGGTTTCCGTGTGATTTCCGCTCTTGAAAGCCGCAAAGCCGGACTTGAAATCTGAGTATTGTGAGGACGAAATGAAGCTTGAACGCAGTGATATTAATGCCCGCCGCAGCCGTTTGGTGAAATATAACGGTGTCTGTTATCTGTCCGGTCAGTTCTCTGATAAAGGCGGCACGATTGAAGAACAGACGAAAGAGACGCTTGGTAAGATTGATGATCTGCTGCAACGTGCAGGCAGTGATAAATCCCGCCTTTTGACCGCAGAAATCTGGATCACATCCATGGCTGATTTTGAGGGTATGGATCAGGTCTGGAAAGACTGGATTGCCCCCTATGCGCCGCCGGTCGATGTTGTTGCGCAGTCGAGTTGGGCGATCCGTCCATGCGCGTTGAAATCATGGTGAGTGCAGCAACAGGCGATGTGGAACTTGTTGAGTTTTGATACGGCTGCCGGCCTAAAACCTGACAAGGAAAAAGCGCCGGAAAGGGACATTCAGGCTCGGGCTTGATTGCTGTATCTCTTCTGAACTGAACAAGTCATAGGTAAAAACAGACGGCCAGATCATGCCTGAGGAACTGACACTCACCGGCATTGCTCTGGCTGATCTGTTATCTTCCGTATGATGACCGGTGTTGGTGAATGCCAGTTGCAGCGCCAGTGCCATGAAAGCAAAGGCAAAGCCATAGCGAACCCGTTTTTGCACTGATGGATCGGCAATCAGATAATGCCGGACTGAGGCGGCAAAAGCCCCATAGGTGATGAAAACCGCAAAGGTTATTATCATGAAAACCACACTCAGTTCCAGCATACGCAAGACCGGCGATGTTTCTTGCGGGGTGATAAATTGCGGCAAAAAGGCAAGGAAGAACAAGGACAGTTTCGGGTTCAGCAGATTGATGAAAACCGCTGAGCTGATTATTTGTTGCGCGCTTTTATCTCTGGTCTTTTCATTCAGTTCCAGCATCGTATGGTCGCTCACCATCTTCCATGCCATGTAGAACAGATAGGCAATGCCAAGCCATTTAATGATGGTGAAGATCGTAATATTGGTGTGCAGCAAAACCGCAAGGCCGCTGATGGCTGCCGCAATATGGGGCAGGGTACCCAGCGTACAACCTAGTGCTGCAATGATATAGCCGCGCTTGCCGCCCGCAAGACCGGCTGCAACTGTATAAACGACGCCTGCGCCGGGGATGGCGCTGACAATAAAAGCTGTCAGTAAATATTCGAAAGTCATGCCGGATTAGCCCGAGTGATTTTCACTGCTGGCCATAGCAGGATCAATGTTGTCATCAGCGAATTTATAAGCTTGTCTGTGTCTTGCTGTGCAGTTTCATGCAGTGCTTCAGTCACAATCAGCGCTGTTTTTGTTTTACTATTTATCGCAGACCAGCCGCTCTGCCGGTTTGTCCAGCGGCGTGCATGTGCTCGCCTGTCGTCATCGGCATATATGATTTCGCCTTGCTCGGGGCTTTCCGTAGTCCCACTGAATGTCTCATAAATTTCATTGCCGACAGCGTGCCGGATACTGAGAATGCTGTTGATTTTTTCGACATCAAAAACGGCAACGGGAATTGCAAAAGCCAGCGATGTGGCATTGCAGAGATCAACCAGAGGGTGCAGTGCCGGAAGTGAACCTTCCAGGCGGAAACGACGCAGCAATGCTTCCGAGGCACATCTGTATTGGGTCGGTTTATAGCCCATGACGGAAAAGGCACGGCGCCATGCTTTGATTTCAGGCAATTCGCCTTCAGTAGCATGAGCGAGACGGTTTTCGGCAATGGCAGTCAGGTGAGATATTGCAGTATTGGGGTCGGCATTGCGGTCGATGCCGTCAATCAGCAAACCACGGGATTGCAGTTGCGGGAAAGAACTCAGTACAGACGGAGAATAGCGGTAGTAAATGGACATTGCTCTGGCTCATTTTTTGAGCCATTTGCGTCGCTATTGACGGCAAAGTCTTGAAGAAAATTGCAGCCTCAGGCTCTGACACCGGCATATTGCTTTGGTGAGATGCCATAGGTGCTGACAAACAAACGGGTCATATGGCTCTGATCTGCAAAGCCGGACGCATAGGCTGCATCGCTCAGCGTTGAGCCATTTATGATCATTTTTCGCGCATATTGCAGCCGGCGCTGAATGAGATAGGCGTGAGGTGTCAGGCCGGTGAGCTTTGAAAAACCCCGTATCAACTGAAACTGGCTGACATTGCCAAGCGCTGATAATTCACCGAGAGAAAGCGGCGAGCAAGGGTCATCATCTATGCGCTCGCGTGCCAGTTCGATTGCAGAGGGTGCACTGTGTTTGTCTGCAGAATTGTGGCTTGTAACAAGCCGTGCCAGCAACAGATGCAGGTTTTCTTGTATTTCAAACTCGCTGCAAATGTCTGACGGATTGGTTATGCTTTTGAACAGAGACCGGAAATGCTTTGTTGCAGCCGTGTCGTGCAAGACCGGCTTCTTAAGCTCCGACATTCTCGTGTTACCACCCCGAATTGCCTTCATTGGCTCGGCTAAAATACCTGTATCAAAATACAGCATATACCACGCACGGCCATGGTCACCGATCGGGGTGCCGTCATGAACCTCATTCGGATTGACAGTGATGATATCACCGGCCGCCGCCTCAACAATGCCCCGTCCGCTCAATGATTTTTGCGCACCGCGGATGATGACGCCAATGCCGAACTGGTCATGTGTATGGCGGCCGAATGTATGGGATGAGTCCGCCGCAACCGCCGTGATCCCGTTGATTTTGCTAGACGCTATTTTGAACGAGCCTTTTGCCACGTAGCCACACCTTTTTTGTATCGTTCAAATCCGATAATACAAGGATCAGTGCTGAGAGAACAGGCGTTAGTGTGTCATCGCTAACGCCCGTAATTTGATTTAGAATTTCAACACGGCTTCCAGTTCATCGCCATAGCTATCGCCGGTTTTTTCAAAGCCAAGAAGAGTGTAAAAACCTTCCGGGCTGCCTTCTCCGGTGCCGTAGCTTGTGAAAATCTCGTTATAGCCTTTGAGCTTCATATCACGCTTTAAAAGCCCGATAGCCTGACGGCCAAAGCCGAATTTCTGGAATGGTGTTGCGATCATAAAACGCCATAAAAAGACACCCGGACAGTCAATTCCGTCATCATGGTCGGCACCAATATGCAGCATAATGAAGCCGATCAGTGTATCGTCAGCATAAATTGCACGGAACCAGGCATTTTCGGAAAAATGCGCTGCGGCAATGGATGTACTATTGTCGGCAACCATGCCGCGATGCTCATCGGAGAGCGTTTCACTCAGATCACAGACATCTTCGACAGTTAACGCAGATATACGCCGAAATGAAATTTCGGAGTCCCGCGAGATTGTAATCTCACTCATGGATAAGTCCTGTTTTGAGAAATAGCCGGTTAACTAAACCGGCGCGGTTTTCGAATTGTCCGCCAACAATATGAACAGCAAAGTGTTCTGCCTTTAAATCTTACAACTATAATTATATGTCAATGTATAAAATTTATGTTCTGAATTTGTACTGCGGAATTATCATTTCTTGATTATTTACAAGCAAAAAATTAATTTAAATAAGCTGATTTTTAAGTATAGATTTTAGTTTAGAATAAAATCTCTGAGTGAACTTATCAGTCTTAAAGCGTCGTTTTTTGAGGTATGCGCAAAACACGCGCTGCCATATGGAGCAACGCGTGCTTTTATGTGTGTATCAATGGCTTCATCCGGCCTTCAGCATGTGGGAAATTTACATATCCGCTGAATGTTCCGGCGCGCTGTGTACCAGTTGTGTTTCCGGCGCATGAACCAAAGCCAGATATCTTTCAAATTGCACCAGAATATCCACGATCAGTTGCTCTTTTGTGAAGCCCATCACGTCATAACCTCTGCCGCCGCTTGAGAAATATGTCCGTGCTTCATGACGGAGATTTGGCTTGCCGACCCCCAGCGTCGAAAAAGCAGGGATGTGCTGGGCAACGGGCATAATGCCGTAGATAAAATCGCGTGTGCCTTCTGCCGTAGAGCGCAGTGCAATTGCACCATTGTCTTCTGTAACCACAACGGTTTCCCGACCGCGATTATTCAGTTCGGTGGTGACTGCATTCAAAGCGTCCTTGGCGGGGCCTGCGATAAATGTTGCAACTTCACGCTGTGTTGGCGCATGCAAAATCAGCGACAATCTGCGCTGCCATGTGAGACCCGAGGCTGGTTGCGCACTTGGTGCAACCGGAATTGCGGCATGGGCGGCTTGTTGTGCAAGGTCGGCTTTCATCCCCTTAAACAGTGACCAGACAAGCGCGATCATGACGATGCTGAATGGCAGGGCGCTTGCAATGGTCACAGCCTGCAAGGCTCCAAGACCACCTGCAACCAAAAGACTTGCAGCGACCACACCTTCCAATGTGCACCAGAAGACCCGCTGTCCGGTTGTTGTTTCTGTTTCCCCGCCCGCGGCGATTGAATCGATAACAAGAGAGCCGGAATCCGAAGATGTAACAAAGAAAATAGCAACCAGCATGACCGCCAAAGTCGAGGTCAGCGTCGTCCATGGCAAATATTCAAAGAAGTGGAACAGGCCGACGGAGACATCAGCAGCAATTTCTGCTCCTAACTTGCCGCCTGCAACTGTCGTATCAATAAGAATTGCCGAATTGCCAAAAACGGTCATCCAGAAGAATGTGAAACCGGCCGGGATAAACAGCACCGCTGTCACAAATTCCCTGACCGTGCGGCCACGCGAAATACGGGCAATAAACATGCCGACAAAAGGCGACCACGATATCCACCATGCCCAGTAGAACAGTGTCCATGCATCGACCCACGGCGTTGGTTCATAGGCATAGATATTGAAAGTACGCAGAACGATTGTATCGAGATACAGGCCGATATTTTGTACAAGATCACGGAAAAGCTCTGCTGTAGGCCCCACAATCAGCACAAAAAGCATCAGGAGAATAGCAAGCAGCAGGTTGGTCTCAGAGAGAATGCGCACGCCTTTATCCAGACCTGTTGCAACGGAAATCGTTGCCAGTGCCGTGATTGCAATAATAAGTGGCAGCTGAACCTGCAACCCGATTGGCAGGCCGATCAGATAGTGAAGTCCGGCATTAATCTGCGAAACGCCAAGTCCCAGCGAGGTTGCAATACCAAACATGGTGCCGACGATTGCGAAAATATCGACCGCATGGCCTATCGGGCCGTTAATCCGCTCTTTGAGCAGCGGATAAAGGCCGGAGCGGATGGTGAGCGGCAGATTGTAACGATATCCGAAATAAGCAAGGGACAGGCCGACAACGGCATAAATAGCCCAAGCGTGAATTCCCCAATGGAAAAATGTAACCGCCATGGCTTCACGTGTTGCTGCAATGGAGCGCGGCTCTGCGGTTGGCGGTGCCATGAAATGCGTCATCGGCTCACCGACGGCATAATACATCAGCCCGATACCCATACCCGCAGCGAAAAGCATTGCAATCCACGAGAGAAAACTGAAATCAGGGGTTGAATCATCGGGGCCGAGTTTGAGGCGCCCGTACCGTCCCAGACAGAGAAGCAATACGCTGACCAGAAAAATGCCGACGGATAGCAGGTAAAACCATCCGAAATTTGCGAGAATAACGGTTTGAAGCTGGGTGAAAATACTCGCAGCCTGATCGGGAACCACGATTCCGACTGCTAGAAACACACCGATGACAATGATGGATCCGAAAAATACCGGTGCGTTTATAATGAACTTTGCTGGCATGAAAACTCTCGCAGGTTAGTGTTTCATGTTTTTAAGAAAACAAAAAATAACTCTGTAAATATCAAGTCAGTCTGACATTTTATGAATAAGGCGAATTTAATAAATATGACAGGAAGACTATTACAAGGGAAGGGACAGATCGACTTTCACTCTGTCCAGTTCAACGATGGTTCTGTAAGATTTTACCAGATGATTTTCTCCTAATAATTGTGCTGTCCTGCTTTCATATTCTTCCGTCGTTGGAACGGTCATGATCAGGATCAGGCCTGCACTGCCCGCAACCCAATAACATTGTTGAATCTCCTCAGCATTTTTGAACATTTTTTTGGCCGCGGCGACGGTCGCTGACCGCTCGTCGCTGAGCGTGACCTCGACAATAACGGTCACGGGCAGACCGACGGCAGCAGGATCAACAACGGCTGCAAATTTTTTGATGATGCCTTTTTTCTGAAGTTTGGCGATGCGGCGCTGCACGGCGGCGGGGGACAGATGAATAAGCTCGGCTAATTCTTTTTGTGATCTTGAGGCATCTTCCTGAAGCAGTCTGAGAAGCGATTTGTCGTAATCATCCAGCTTATTTTGATCGGGCATTGCATTATCCGCGCTGAAAGTGAGTGAAAATTGCGGTGAATTGAGACTTATCGAGCCCTAATATACTATCACATCATTTATTTCTATGTGAAATCATTCGTGAATTTTTGTGAATAACAAAAAATCCGCCAAAGAAGTTTTAATTATTAATTTTAGTGTGTGTATGAAGAAATCGTATAATACAAACAGATATATACTTGCGATATTCTTGTTCATTGCAATTTATTGCGTGCTGTTTTCAAGGATGATTTACTTTGGCACGATTGTACCTGCTTCAGAACATGCCGCAATGTCTCCTGTCGGCATGCACAGGCCGCTTATTCTGGACAGGAACGGAAAAATCCTTGCGATAGATATCAAGGCATATTCACTTTATGCGGAGCCCCGCCGTATTACGGATATTGATGAAGTGGCAGAAAAAGTGCACCGCATCATTCCCGAGATTCCGCTGCAAACGCTTTATAAGAAATTGTCGGGGCAACGCCGTTTTATATGGCTTGCACGGCAATTAACGCCGTCGGTTAAAAGCAGGCTGATGGCAGAAGGTATTCCCGGTATTGGCTTCCGCACCGAATTACAAAGAGCCTATCCGGCCGGACGTACCACTTCGCACATTGTCGGCCTGACCAATATTGACAATACAGGTGTTGCCGGTCTGGAGAAATGGATTGACGGGCAGGGCATTGCTGATATCCGCAATGCCGGTTTTTCCAACCCTGAACATTTTGCGCCGGTTGTGACATCCATTGATTTACGTGTGCAGCATGCATTGCATGACGAATTGTCGAAAGCGCTTGTCAAATATGGTGCGGCGGGTGTCGGTGGTCTCATTCTCAATATTAAAACAGGCGAAATCTTAGGACTGGTTTCATTGCCGGATTTTGATCCCAATACGCCTGCGGAGATACATCTTGCTGACCGTCTGAACCGTATAACAGCCAGTGCCTCGGAAATGGGGTCTATCATTAAGACCTTTACAACGGCGATGGCGGTTGAACATGCGGGTGCCGGACTTGATACAATCTACGACGCGACCAATCCGATCAGGGTCGGTAATCAGCTTGTGCGTGATTATTTTGGCAAGAAACGGCCGCTGACGCTGGAGGAAGTGTTTCTGTTTTCTTCCAATATCGGCTCCGCACAGGAAGCGCTTTCTGTCGGGGTGGAAGGGCACCGGAACTTTCTTATCCGTTCCGGCCTGCTGGAGAGAGCGGCGCTGGAACTGCCGGAAATAGCAAAACCAATGGAGCCGCGGCACTGGTCTGTGCCGACATCGATTACCGCAGCTTTCGGTCATGGTTTTGCAACCACGCCATTGCAAACAGCCGCCGGTATTGGCGGAATATTGAACGGCGGTGTTCTCGTTACGCCGACACTCCTGAAGCGGGATGCTGACCATTCCGCTTTGCCTGCCCGCCGTCTTGTCACGGAAAGAACAAGTGCAATTGTCCGGCATTTATATCGCTTGAGCGCGGAAAAAGGCTCCGGCCGTCGTGCGAATATCAGCGGTCTGAATGTCGGCGGGAAAACCGGTACGGCAGAGAAGGTGGTCAACGGCCGTTATGCAAAGAACAGGAATTTCAATGTTTTTGCAGCGGCCATGCCGATGGACGATCCGACATATGTCTATCTGGTTATCGTTGATGATCCGGCTCCGAAATCTGCCACGCGCGGACAGACGGCCGGTGTAACCGCAGCACCGGTTGCGGGTGAAATCATTCGGAAAACATTCACTTTTTTGGGCATGGAGCCACGCATCGGCATCTGATCTGTCAGTGATCAGGCAGAGGTGTTTTCGGAATGTGTGGATATTTCATCAAGAACTGATCTGCATGTGCACAAGACGGGCGCATAAACTTGACTTATATAATCATGTTTAATATCGCAGATAATATTATTGTTCTTAAGACGGCTAAGTTTGGGCAGATGTGATGACACCCCAAAACCGAATGCACGCGTTCTTATGACATGTCGGTTTTGCTGACAAGTAATGATGACCATTGAATTTTTACATTTTTTGAAAACTTGGGGATTGGAATGAGGGGCAGATATCAATTGGTTACCTATGAGCGCGGCTGTGCCGCTTTAGCCGGTGTCTCATTGCTTGCTATCAGTGCTGTGGCGGCTTTTGCTCAGGAAACAGGCAAGACTGATCGCGTGCCGCGCCAAAAGCAGGCTCAACAGGTTTCCGATACCACTGGTGCAACAGTGCTGGATACAATTGTGGTGGTGGGGCAGGGACATCCTTCTACCGGCACTATAGGCCAACCACCGGCTGAATATACCGGCGGGCAGGTTGCCACCGGTGCGCAACTCGGAACACTCGGAAACCGGTCTGTTCGCGATACACCATTCAGCTTGACCGGATATACAGATAGGCTGATCCGCAACCAGCAGGCAAAATCGATCGCTGATATTACACTCAATGATCCGTCCGTGCGTCAGGATGCACCGACTTTCAGTGAGCGCGATTCTTTCTTCATCCGTGGTTTCTCGGTGACTAATCTGGATGTTGCATATGACGGACTTTTCTACCTTGCCAATCCGCGCCGCAGCTATCTTGAAGGCATTGAACGCGTTGAGGTGCTCAAAGGGCCAAGCGCTCTGGTCAATGGCGGTGTCGGTCGCGTCGGGGGTACAATCAATCTGGTGCCAAAACGTGCTGCGGATGAACCGCTGACACGCCTGACAACGACCTATATGTCCGATGCCCAATTATGGTCGCATGTTGATGTTGGTCGTCGTTTCGGACCGGACGGGGAATGGGGCATTCGCTTCAACGGCTCTTATCGTGGCGGTGAGACTGCGATGAAGCATAATGACATTCAGGTTGGTGTCTTGTCGCTTGGGCTTGATTATCGCGGTGAACGGGTACGTGCCTCGCTTGATCTCAATCATTCCCGACAGAATATCGATGCGCCGACTTCGCTGTTTAATGCGGTAAAAGAAGGTGTTGTAATTCCGGATGCACCGAATGGCCGGATTAACACAGCCAATCCGTTCGAATATCACGACAGCAAGCACAATATGGCCGCGGCCCGTGTCGAGGTTGATGTTCTGGATAATACGACTGTCTATGCCGCCGGTGGCATCAGCCGTTATCGTGAGGATTTCCTGTCTACATCATACACAATTCTCAATTCCAACGGCGATGCAGAAGCTGAATTTGGCTATAATCCGCAGCAGATTCAGGGGCTGTCGGGTGAGGTTGGTGTGCGCTCCGAATTTGATACCGGGCCTGTCGGCCATAAGTTCAATATTTCGGTGAGTGGCGCGAAAAACGAGAACCATCGCGGTCGCTTCCATCCGGGAAAACTGGGCTTCAGAAAATACCCAATCAATATCTACAATCCGGCCTATGTGCCTGATAACTGGGTGGATATAAGCGGGCTGCCACGCTCGGATAATCTCTATCCGTTCTCTGAGCTGGTCGCTAACAGCATCGCGATTTCTGACACACTCTCTTTCGCGGATGACCGGTTCCAGTTAACGCTTGGCGGGCGTTATCAGCATATGCGTACACGTACCTTCAACACACGCCCAAATCCGGATGTACCGTTTGGTGCGCAGATTTATCATTATTCGGAATCTAAATTCAGCCCTGCCGTCGCTGCTGTTGCGCATGTGACCGACAGCCTGTCGGTCTATGCAAATTATGCAGAAGCGCTGACAGAAGGTCCGACACCACCGTCCCGCGCAGCCAATAATACAGAGAGTTTTCCTCCTGTGGTGAATAAGCAGAAGGAAATCGGGGTCAAATATGATCTTGGTGATCTGATGCTGAGTGCAGCTCTGTTTGAGATCAGACAGCCGAATGGTTTTACTGATGCGAAAAACAATTTTGCGGTGAACGGTCTTCAGGTCAATCGCGGGCTGGAACTCTCTGTGTTCGGCGAGCCGGTTGACGGTATTCGTTTGCTGGGTGGTATTACATTTATGGATGCCGAGCTGGATAAAACAGGAAATCCCGAAACGAACGGTAACAGAGTTCCGGGTGTTCCGAAAACAGCCATCAGTCTCTATGGTGAGTATGACACGCCGTGGGTTGAGGGGCTGACGCTGACCGGCCGTGTTGTGCATACGGGCAGCACTTATTATGACCAGAAAAACCTGCAGAAAGTACCAGACTGGACACGCGTTGATCTGGGCGCGCGTTACACAATGCTCCGTGAGAATGGCAAGCCGGTAGAGTTCAGAGCAACCGTTGAGAATGTTCTCAACGAAAATTACTGGGCATCGTCAGCCCGTGGTTTTATCTCGGCCGGTGCACCGCGTACATTCATGCTTTCCGCTTCGTTTGATTTCTAAAGCATCGCAGTGTGATATTAACGAGGAAAGCCGGAGCGGTGTTGTCATACACGGCTCCGGCCTTTTTTATTGAAAACATCTGAACTAGAGCGCCGTGTGCCAGACTTGGCACACAAAGGTCGCTCTAACACTTTAAAATGAGAGCATAATTTTACTTCAAACTGATCCAAGCTTAAGGAATTATGCTCTAACATAGTGGCGGAAAAACAGCCCTGTGAAAATCATCTTCTATAAGACCGATTTGGGTAAATTCCCCGCCATATCTTCGCAGTTTTATTCCAGATTTGAACACCAGTGACTGGAGATAAATATGAAGCGCGTTCTGTCTGCATTTATGGCCACAGCTCTGATGCTGGTGCCGGTCTTTGCTGAAGAAGTGACACTGCCTTCTGATGATGACGTTAAGAAAATTCTGACCGACCGAATTGATGGAAGTCAGACCGGCATTGTTGTTGCCTTGATCGAGAATGGCAGATCCCGCTTTGTATCACATGGTCAGTTTGGCCGTAATGATCCGCGACCGGTTGACGAGAATACTCTGTTTGAAGCCGGTTCGATTACCAAGGTTTTCACCAATCTGCTGCTGGCGCAACTGGTACTGGACGGGCGGATGGATCTCAACGCCCCGATTGCCAATTATCTGCCTGCAAATACTGTTCTGCCAACCTATAAGGGCAAGGCAATTACAGCGTTTGATCTTGCTACGCATACATCCGGTTTACCAAGCCTGCCGGATGATCTGATGACTGCGGATATAAATAACCCCTATGCCGGCTATGGCAGTCAGGGTCTTTTCAACTGGCTGGCGACATATCGTCTGAACCGGTCGATCGGTAAGGATTTTTCCTATTCTAATGCCGGTACCGCACTGCTGGGACTGGTGGTTACCCATATTGATGGCCGTTCTTATGCCCAGATGGTGCAGCAGGAAATTCTTGATCCGCTGGGCATGAAACAAAGCGTGCTGGCTTTGACCGGTAATCCGCAGCCGGATATGGCAACAGGTCATGGGCGGGGCGGGGAACCGGTGAGCCATTGGGACTTTGATGCATTCGCACCGGCTGGCGCGCTCATCACGTCGGCTGGTGATCTTGCCAAATTTATAGCTGCAGCTTCAGGACAAACGGAAACCCCGCTTAAACCTGCCTTTGCCTTGCTGACGGAACATAGCCGATCTGCCGGTGGAAAGGCACAAAAGATCGGCCTTGGTCCGGTCATTTCCAAACTCGCCCGCCGTACGATTGTCTGGCACAATGGCCGGACAGGCGGTTTTGAAAGTTTCGCCGGTTTCGACCGTGAGAATGGCAATGGCGTTGTTGTCTT
This sequence comes from Pseudochrobactrum algeriensis, assembly GCF_018436245.1. NCBI lineage: Bacteria > Pseudomonadati > Pseudomonadota > Alphaproteobacteria > Hyphomicrobiales > Brucellaceae > Pseudochrobactrum > Pseudochrobactrum algeriensis. The sequence continues at coordinate 399,905 of NZ_CP075360.1, read as the reverse complement.
GTCCAATCGCCTGAGCATTACGGGTATTGATGATATCGGCGCTCATTTGCTGGACGCGCGGCAAGAACTGCTGCCCCAGCCTCCGATACGCATTGCTGTTGCGATTGATACCGCAAAACTGCCCGCTTATGTCGGGCAGTATCTGCTCGCCCCCGGTGCAATTATGAGCATAACCGAAGAAAAGGGGCAGTTATTTCTGCAACTGACCGGTCAGCAGCGTTTTGCAGCCTATCCGGAGAGCGATACGAAATTCTTTCTGCGCGAAGTTGATGCACAAATCAGTTTCACTGTGGAAGACGGAAAAGCCACAAAGCTGACCCTGCATCAGAACGGGCGCAACATGCCGGCTTTGCGTGTTGGGGACTGAAGTCAGGATGAATAGTAAGCTATGAAGAGCAGCTCTGTTACAAAACCGGAAAAGCTTCGGGTGTTTATTTTGGGAGCTTCGGGCAAAGTAGGCTCAATACTCGTTCAGCGATGTGTTGCGCGTGGTCACAAAGTGACAGCGCAGACACGGGATGCCCGCAAACTTGTCGCGGGATTCAATCTCGATATAGCCGTCGGAGCGCCTGCGGATAAAGCATTTTTAGAGCAAAATATTACCGGTCATGATGCCGTGGTTGTATGTCTTGGTGTTGATCACACCGGAAGAACGACGCTTTTTTCTGATGTGACCAGAGAGCTTGTGGATGTGATGCAGGCTGCAGGAGTGAACCGGCTTGTTGTAATAACGGGGATTGGCGCAGGAGATACCAAAGGTCATGGCGGATGGTTTTATAATTACCTCATTTATCCGTTCATTACTCGTCATCAATATGCAGATAAAGACATTCAGGAAGCGATAATCGGGCAAAGCAGCCTCGATTGGACAATCATTCGTCCGGCACCTTTCCGCTCCCGCACGACGAAAGAACCATTACATATTTTGACCCGGACACCGCGCAATGTGCAGCTTCGGTTCATAACAGTTGAAGAGGTTGCCGCTTTTATTCTGGATAGTTTGGAAAACAGGACATTTGTCCGGCAGATGCCGTTTATCGGGCATAATTAATTTCTGATTGTCTGCCGTTTCATCAAGAGATTTACCGTTACGTACTTCTGAAAGCATAATCAAAACTGTAGTTTTGAGTGATGTTTTCCGGAGGGTGGCAATGGGTCTGGAAGTCTCAAAAAAATTCAATATCGATGAGGTTCTGGAGGAGATGATCTGGATACCGGGCGGAACTTTTGTGATGGGGTCAGACGATCACTATCCTGAAGAAGCACCAAAGCATCCGGTAAAAATTGACGGTTTTTGGATCAGTCAAACACCTGTAACCAACAGGCAATTTGCGCGTTTTGTTGAAGAAACAGGCCATGTGACTTTGGCAGAAAAAGTGCCGGATGCGCGGGATTATCCGGGAGCGCTTCCGGAAATGTTGCGGGCGGGTTCCCTCGTTTTCACTCCGCCGGCAACGGTTGCAGGACGTGACATCAGCCAATGGTGGCAGTTCAAATTCGGTGCAAACTGGCGCAAACCTCTGGGCGACCTGAGTGATATCCGCGACAAGCTGGATCACCCCGTGGTTCATGTCGCTTATTGTGATGCGTGTGCCTATGCTGACTGGGCAGGGCTTGATTTGCCGACCGAGGCAGAATTTGAATTTGCAGCCAGAGGTGGCCTTGAAGATACAGAATATGCATGGGGCGATGAATTGATGCCTGATGGCATCGCAATGGCCAATACATGGCAAGGCATCTTCCCGACGAGCAGCACCAAACCAGCAGGGCATGAGCGGACATCGCCTGTCAGGTCATTTCCTGCAAACGGATATGGTGCCTATGACATGATCGGCAATGTGTGGGAGTGGACAAGCGACTATTGGAGCGACAGGCATCCTGAACCTGCGCCCAGCCCCTGCTGCCTTCCCTATAATCCGCGCGGTGGCGAGGCGGCTTTAAGCTATGACCCGCAACAACCAAATATCCGGATTGCCAGACGCGTTATCAAGGGTGGCTCCCATCTTTGTGCGCCGAATTATTGCCGCCGCTATCGTCCCGCTGCACGGCATGCAGAGCCGGAAGACACGTCGACAAGCCATGTGGGTTTCCGCTGTGTGAAGCGTCCCTCAGACTGAAGAAAACAGCTCTTTTGTCCTCATTTCCCGCCCATATGCATACGCCATAAAACGCCGGATTTACTGTTACGTACTTCTGGATTTACAGCCAAATTTGTAATTTACGAAAATATTTTATGGGGCACACCATCAGTCAAGGCCGATGCCAATCGCGAAAGCACGGGGAAGCTTTGAACGGTTGAGTAAAATGGTGAACGCCTGCTGCCCCGACGAAATTGCATCACGAACACAAGTCAAGGAGGGAATAAGCATGCAGCGTCGTACCTTTTTGTCATTCAGTGCATTGCTCGCAACATCTGCTCTGGCCGGAGCTGCACAATTTGCTGTGCCACGGTCTTTAAGCCTTGTCTCGGAGGCAAAGGCACAGGAAAAACAGGCAAGGCCCAATATTCTCATCATCTGGGGCGATGATGTCGGGATCTGGAATCTCAGCGCATATCACAGAGGCATGATGGGTGGCTCTACGCCGAATATCGACCGGATTGCCGATGAAGGCATGCTGTTCATGGATCATTATGCTCAGGCCTCCTGTACTGCAGGCCGTGCGGCATTTATCACCGGGCAATATCCGCTACGGGTAGGGCTGGCAACTGTCGGATTGCCGGGTACGCCTCAGGGTATCAGCAAAGAAGATCCCACTCTCGCTGAAATGCTGAAACCGCTTGGTTACGCTACCGGTCAGTTTGGTAAAAACCATCTCGGTGACCGTGACGACCATCTGCCAACGGCGCATGGTTTTGATGAATTTTATGGTATCCTCTACCACCTCAATGCCGGTGAATATCAAGAAGAATATGATTTCCCAAAGGTTCCGGAGGTTGCCAAGCAATTTGCGCAACGTGGTATTATTCATTCATGGGCAAATGCGGACGGAACGCAGAAGATTGAAGACAAAGGCCCCTTCGGACGCGAGCGTCAACGCACACTTGATGCCGATGTGCTGAAAGAGTCCAAGCGTTTTATCAGTGATGCGGTAGAGGCGAAGAAGCCGTTTTTCGTCTGGCATAATACTACCCGTATGCATTACCGCACCAATCTCTCGCCGGAATATGAAGGGAAAAGCGGTTACGGTCTCTATGCCGACGGCATAATGGAAATGGACGATGATGTCGGCGAGTTGATGAAATTGCTCGACGAGCTGGGCGTTGCCGATAATACCCTGATTATGTTCTCAACCGATAATGGTGCAGCTTCCAACAGCTGGCCGGATGGCGGCAACACACCTTTCAGAGGGCAGAAGGGTCTGGGCGGCTATGAAGGCGGTTTCAGGGTGCCGGTTGCTGTCAAATGGCCGGGTGTTATTCCCGCCGGAAAAACGACTGGCGAGTTCATGACGATGGAAGACTGGATCCCGACGATCATGTCACAACTCGGGCAGCCAAACCTTAAAAAGGAACTACTCGACGGTAAAGAGATCGGCGGCAAGACCTATAAGGTTCATCTCGACGGTTATGATCAGTCTGCAATGATTAAAGCTGAGGGAGAAAGTCAGCGGAAGGAATTCTTCTATTTCACTGAAACAAAATTCCACGGCATGCGCCATGGTGACTGGAAATTCCTGTTCACGAAGCAGGACAGATGGTTCAACGGCGTTCAGGACAACCTGACCTCGCCGGTGATAACCAATCTGAGGCTCGATCCGTTTGAGCGTTTCCAGCAGGCGCGCGGCTTTGATGAGTGGCAGGAAAACCGGTCGTGGACGATTGCACCTGCCATTGCAAAAGTTCAGGAATTTTTTGTCTCATTCAAAAAATATCCGCCGCGTCAGCCAAGTATGGAAGCCAATATTGACGCCATGATTCAGCAATTGATGCAGGCCAACAATCCTTAGAACGACCCGTTCCCCGAACCCGTCATTCACTCTTGTGTGGCGGGTAAGGGCACATTTGATGATCGCTGTGAAAATCAATTGAGCTAACTCCGTCTGTGACAGACAGAATTGACGCTATTCAACAGAAGTGGAACGATCATGATTGGATGCCGATTCCAGTATTTGACAATTATAGCTCTGACTTCCTGCATCTCATTACCGGCACTTACGCAAGACACGGATCTGGCCAAGCAATTATCCAATCCGGTGTCTTCATTAATCAGCGTGCCGTTTCAGGTGAATTATGACCGCGGTTACGGGCCCGAGGATGGGAACAGAACGACGCTCAATATTCAACCCGTCATACCTTTTTCCCTCAATGAAGACTGGACCCTTGTTTCCCGCACCATCGTGCCCGTTATCTGGCAATCAGATATTGCCGGTAAATCCGGCAGTCAGTTCGGTCTTGGTGACACGGTGCAAAGCTTCTTTTTTTCCCCAAAAAAGCCTGGTCCCGGAGGACTTATCTGGGGCATGGGGCCGGTTTTTCTCTTGCCGACCGGCACGCATGAGCTTTTGGGTAGTGAAAAGTGGGGAGCAGGTCCGACAGCTGTAGCATTGAAACAGGAAGGCTCATGGACTGTCGGGGCACTGGCAAATCATATCTGGTCTTTCGCAGGCGATCGTGACCGTTCAGATATCAGCTCGTCGATGTTTCAGCCCTTTGTTTCATATACGACTGATGATGCGTGGACTTTCGCATTGAACACCGAAAGCACCTATGACTGGAACAGTGATCAATGGAGTGTGCCCATTAATTTTTCTGTTTCCAAAGTTGTAAAATTCGGCACTCAACCGGTGAGTTTTCAGGCCGGAGCCAGATATTGGGCGGCATCGCCTGATAATGGCCCTGAGGGCTGGGGTTACCGCGCCAATATCACTTTTCTGTTTCCGAAATAGCTATGAGGTTTTGGCGGGAAAACACTGTATTTTCAGTAGTTTGATGAAATTACTCAAAGCATCAAAATTCTTTATATTAATAAATGCTAAAATAAAGGATACACTGGTTGACGAACAATAGAGACTATGTGAATTTATAGCCCGTTCATATGCAATAACATGTCCTAACCCGTGTACGGATAATGACCCAGAATAGATATGCATTGGACACAATTGACATACCTGTCCTTGAAGCGCGGTCCGTTCTTGAGGAATTGCTCTCTGACGAGCGATTTCACATTACTGAGCGCGGAAAGGCCATTTTGCGCTATATTGCTGAGCATCATTTTTCCGGAAAACCAGAAGCGATTAAAGGCTACTCTATTGCAATTGATGTGTTGGGACGCCCAACAAGTTTTGACCCTTCAACAGATCCGATTGTACGAATTGAACTTAGCCGGCTTCGGTCTGCACTGGTGCAATATTATCAGGCTTTCGGCCGCGAGAAGCGGATTGAGATCGGACTACCGAAAGGCCGCTATATTTTAACTTTCAACCGGTGCAGGAACAGAGCTGTAACAAGGTCTGGCGGTGATAATGGGTTTTATCCGGGTGAAACAGAAAGCGGATATTCTGCGCATAAGAAATGGTTTATATTTATAGTCTCAATAATAATTCCATTAGTATCAATATTCTCTATTTCTTTATTTTCTCACGGTGGTATCGACACAGAAAAACCGGTTGTTGTTATTGATTTTAAGAATGATGACTCAGTCAGCAATCATGAATCGGAAACAGTGAGAGACACCATTGTTAACGCGGTTAATAATTTTAACACGCTCATACTTAAAATAAATAATGGTGTTGCGCATAATCCAAATGAAAGCATTCCGGCATTTCTCATCCGTATGAAATACCGGACTGAAGGTGACACGCATTATTTGTCATGGCGGATTAAAGACAGTTCAAAAAATGAGATTATTGGCTCCGGTGTCGAGCAAGTCTCAGCAGCGGATTTGACACATAATCAGATTGAGCAATATCTCGCATCGGAGCTTTCTTATAAGATTGCAGCCAGCAATGGCATCATCAATACCAGACTTGTGAATGAAAATAATCTTGCCGTTTTTGGAAATAGCTGCGTCGTCAAAGCTGAAATTAATCTGGCGAACGGATTACCTCTCAGCGAGGATGAACACTGTCTGGAGCGCACACTTAAAATCCGTCCGACAGACAGCGATGCAATGGCCGCACTGGCGCGTGTGCTGATTAGCAATACAGGAGATATTCCGGATATTGAGAAAAGCGAACGCAGTCTGAGGCTGGCACATAAAGCCGCTATACTCGCTCCTGCATCGGACAGGGTCTTATTCTCGCTGATGCAAACGCATTTGATTGCAGGTCATATTGATCTGGCATTGCGAAAAGGCGAGCGGGGAATTGCGCTCAATCCGAATAACAGGGAGCTGAAATCGGCTGTTGCACTGGCCTATTTCACCAATGGCAACTGGGGGCAGGCTCACCAGCTTTTGGCGGATGATGAACGCCGGTTTAAAACCTTACCTGTCACAGGACAACTTGTGCTTTTGCTCGATGCTCTTCGTCGTGGCAACCGGCAGGAAGCCAAATTACGTGCGGACGGATTGCCTGTACATGCAAACAGGATTGTCGGCTTTCATTTGGCAACTTTGACAAGAACCATGCCGCCGTCAGCAAAAACAGGTGCGGGTTACCCCTGAAGTTTTTGAAACAATGGCAGCAAATCTGGCGCAGCAGAAATGTCCGTGCTGACGGCATAGATTACCCTGACAACCTCTCTGAAATTCACGATTTACGGCACTAAAAGACTGCCGGACATTGCGTTCGTTTACCCCGATTTACCGTAACGTTCTTGAATATTCCGGCCGCTCCATCAAAGTTTCGGATCAAATTGTGCAAGGGGAGGCGTGCAATGAAAGTCCGATCAGCCAGCCGGTTATCTTTATCTGTTGCTTTTCTCGCTGCTATGTCTTCAGCCGTATCCGCGGCAGAAGGAGGGGTGGGCTTTTATCTCTTAGGCTCCAAGGGCGCCGGTGCTGCTATTACTCCCCCTCCCGGTGTTTTCTTCCAAAACGACATTTATTATTATTCAGGAAAAATCGGTGGCAGCAAGCAGTTGCCAACCGGTGGCAAACTGGCAGCCGGTGTCAATGGCGCTGCGCTGATAAATCTGTCGTCCGTCATATGGGTTTTGCCGGAAGAAATAGCTGGCGGACATTTAGGCATCGGTGCAACAATTCCGTTCGGATTGAAAAGAACAAAAGCCGATTTGGTATTAAGCGCGTCGCGTTTTGGTGATGTTTCCGGCAATGTAAAGGATGATATTTTTACGATCGGCGACCCGGTGGTCAGCGGTTTTCTCGGCTGGCAGAAGGGCAATTTCCATTATCAGGTGGGAACAATGGTGAATGTCCCTATTGGAAATTATCAGGAGGGTGAGATATCGAATATCGCCTTTCATCATTGGGGAGCAGATGCTTTTGCAGCAACGACATGGCTCGATCCGAATATCGGACTAGATCTTTCTGCTGCTGTCGGGGTCACGTTCAATGCCGAAAATCCGGTGACCAATTACAAAACCGGTAATGAATTTCATTTTGAATGGGCTGCAGTGCAGCATCTTAATGAAAAATTCGATATAGGGCTGATCGGCTATTATTATCAGCAGCTTTCGGGCGACAGCGGTGAGGGGGCAGCACGTCCGTTTAAAGGCCGCGTGGCCTCGGTCGGCGCAACAATTGGCTGGAATTTCGAGGTGAATAAACTTCCCGTTTCCACACGCATTAAATATTTTCATGAATTTGCAGCGGAAAACAGGGTCGAAGGTGATGCTGTGTTTCTTACCGTGTCCGTGCCGCTCTCAATTACAAAATGAACACGAGTTCAGTATAGGTATGATCGATTGCACTATTCAGCCGTGGCAGTGTTGACTGAACAGGCGCAGATCTCTTGCGCAACGAACATCCCCACAGATCAGGCTTTTTGGTTACATCCATCTCAAGGAAAAAATAGCCGCGCAACATCAGATATCGGGCAAGCGTGCCAAGACTATCGTAAATCAACGACCGGTCTTTCACCAGAATAACTCTGGCACTACGAAGGCTGCCCCTTTTCTTAGGTTTCAAAATAACAGGATGACGTTCACCATTCACTTCGACCATGAGAACCAGACAACCCAGACTGATGTGATCGCTGAGTATTTGTGCTGTGTCTTCTGAAAAATTTTCTGACGCGAGCGGGTCATAAGCCTGTATTGATGCTCCGTTAGAAGGACGAAAAGCTGCAATCGTCAACGGCACGACGAGTGTAGCAATGGCAGATGTTGAAAAGCCCAGATGCGTATTGATTTTTCGCATCGTGGCAATCGCTGTAACATCAACATAATCAATATCAGCGACCGATATGATACGTCGCAGGAACAAGGCTGCCATCCACTGATAGTCCGGCTTGAGGTAGAATGCCGCCAGATTGGCCGCTGCGACAGGCTTTTGCTCATAGACCGAGCGAACCAACGGAATTGTCAGGCAGATGCCAATATCACCGTTCTTGTTAAAAGCGATATAGCCGATTGTCGAGTGACCAAGCTTTTCTGCATGATTAAATATGTCAAGCAGATTTGCCTTCCAGGTCGCAGCTGTGCGCTTATGAAAACCTTCATTCAGCAGTTCTGAGGCGTAATCCAGCTGGTCAATGGTTAAAGGGCGCAGCTTCATCGTTCAATCTTAAAAAGCAGGGGAAACGGGTATGTTAAATGAACGAAAGCGTTCAGCTTTTCCGTGTCATTAAATAGCTCTCAAGCGACTGAAGACTGTCTATATGATTGATATCAAAGTCTTCATCGGCGAGATCAATATCAAAATCGGTTTCTAACTGCGTCAGGATCTGAACCGCAGCAAGAGAATCCAGCAATCCGGAAGAAAATAGCGGCTGATCTTCTGCAATCTGATGAATATTATAGCCCGAAAGAATGCCGGTAATATGCTCTTTAATATTTTGAATATCCAAGGAAGACATTTTAATTTCCGTATTTAATTGCAGGAAAAGATTACATTTGTTCAAGGAGTTGTTTGCGGTCAACTTTGCCGTTGTTATTCACGGGGAGTGCATCCCGTATGTGAATATTTTCCGGCACCATATAGCGGGGCAGATTTTTCAGCAGCGCAGATTTTATCTCGTTTTCTTTTAGCGGGCTGGTGCAGAACGCAACCAATCCCTGAACGGAATTCTCGATAACCGGCCAGGCGATAACTGCAACCATTTCGCTTTGTGCCGCATGTCTGAGATGTGCTTCAACTTCTTCCAGCTCAATGCGATTACCCTTGAGCTTGATCTGGTTATCCGTGCGGCCAAGATGGTGATAAATACCGTTGTCATCACGCATCCCCAAGTCTCCGGTCAGATACCAACGCTGGCCTTCAATCTCACGAAAACGGTCTGTTTGACTGGTATTGGCATAATTGAAATAGCCTTCAGCGAGCTGGGGGCCACAGAGCGCAATTTCACCGGTCTGCCCGTTTGGAAGAGGGCGCTGCTGAGCGTCAAGAACAGCCACTTGCATGGACGGATAAGGTGTGCCGATCGCAATAATATCACGGCCGGGGGTTATGACCGGATCAGACTGCACCCGATAACGCAGACAGATGACAGTTCCTTCGGTCGGACCGTAAATATTATCGATTGTGCTGTCAGGCGCTGCTTTCGACCATGCCTCAACAGTTGCGACCGGCAAAGGTTCCCCGCAGAAAATTGATGAGCGGAGTGTCGGTAAACTATCCGGTTTGAGAGCCCCGCTTTTGCGCATCATCGCTGCCAGAGTGGGGACAGACATCCAGACTGTAATAGAACGCTCACGGATAAAGCGGCTTGGTGCCAGCATCTCCAGTGACGAAAGAATATGCAGAGACGCACCCGCATCAACACATAAAAAGAGATTATGGACGCTTAAATCAAATGTCACATCGCATGTTTCGGCAAGCCTGTCCTGAGGGGTCAGTTGTGTCCACAGTCTGGCCTGCTCAATATAACTCTCAAGCGCTCCGGCTGAGATCATAACGCCTTTCGGCAGTCCCGTCGTGCCGGAAGTGAAGATAATATAGGCCAGATCTTGTTTGCTGACGAAGGCAGGTTCCGGAAGTTGAGCCGCTTTAAGACCGGAGAATGCAGTGATGTTTTGCATGGGGCGGGCAGGGGTAATATTCTCATCACTTGCTACAAGGATCATATCTGGAGCAACGCTTAAAACCGCCGGAGTAAGCAGGACAAACCCTTGCTTGTCCACAATGAGCGCGTCGAGCTGCAATGCTTCGAGCAATTGCACAATTCTGTGCTCTGTCCATTTCAGATTAAGCGGCACATAAGTAGCGCCTGCATAACCGGCTGCGAGAATACCTGCATAAGCTTCCGGACTTTTTGTGCCGAGGATGCCAACTTTTTTGAGATTGTTTCTCTGAGAAATAAAACCAGCCAGATTGATGACCATGGTGCGCATTTCGCCATAGGTTAAATCTGCTGACCTGTCAGAATAGAACAGGTTTTCACTGTATTTATCACAGGTTTCTATAAATTTGAGAGATATATTGTAGTTCTCAGACATCCTCATATCTCTCTTAAATACAGGTGAATATAATTTTGAACGTGACGCTGAGTGCAGCCTTTCCGGCTCTTAAGCGTGCTGCGATTGCGTAAGTTTTATGCGGGATACAAGCTGTCTGTGTGTATTGTGTCTGCTCTTTTTCCGGTTTTAACGAAGGTCAAATTGCCCCCAGTCCGATTGGGCAAGGGCTCCGGATTTTTGAAGAAATTGAGCCGACATAAACAAAATATCGAAGAGCAGCACGGCCTGACCGGCGCATAGGGTTTTACAAGGTGAACTGCTTGGATATAAATTGCGTAATAAATAGGTTTGTTATCAGATACCGTAATGTGTGATATCTGACTTATAATTAGCAATGTCTGCCGGTGTGTTTCCACCGGCAGACGTTGGATTTTATGCAGACAGAAATTTAGAATAATCCCTGAATTTCATTATTGTGATTAAGCCCGATATGTTCGGCCGCCGGTGTTCTCGGCAGGCCAGGCATGGTCATAATGTTCCCGCAAATAGCGACAATGAAACCGGCTCCGGCAGAGAGTTTGACTTCACGGACAGGCACAATATGGCCTGAAGGTGCGCCTAAAGCGGTCGGATCGACAGAAAAACTATACTGCGTTTTCGCCATGCAGACAGGCAAATGCCCAAACCCGTCGCGCTCCCATTGCTCAAGCTGTTTCAGAACTGCCGGTTCTGCTCTGGCCTGTTCTGCACCATAGATTTCACGCGCTACTTTCTGGATTTTCTCCCACAAAGGAAGGCTGTCCTCATAAAGCAGCTGCAACTCGGCATCATTATTATCGGCAAGTTTTGCTACTTCATAAGCGAGGTCTTCTGCACCCGCACCGCCTTCTGACCAATGCCGGCAAAGAATTGCTTTAACACCGGCCTCGTTGCAAACATCATTGAGTACAGCGATTTCTTCATGCGTGTCGGTAGCGAAATGGTTGATCGCGACCACAACCGGCAGGCCAAATTTCTGAACATTACGGATATGCCGGATGAGATTGCTGGAGCCTTTTTTCAATGCTTCTGCATTGCCGGTACCAAGCTCACTTTTCGGTACGCCGCCATTCATCTTCAATGCACGGATCGTTGCAACAACAACAACGGCATCAGGGCTCAATCCGGCTTTACGGCATTTGATATTGAAAAACTTTTCAGCACCCAAATCAGCACCAAATCCGGCTTCGGTCACAACATAATCACCAAGTGCCAGTGCTGTTTTAGTCGCGATAACACTGTTGCAACCATGCGCAATATTGGCAAATGGCCCGCCGTGAATAAGCACGGGATTGTTTTCGATTGTTTGAACCAAGTTCGGTTGCAATGCATCTTTCAGCAGCGCCGTCATGGCACCGTCGGCCTTCAGATCAGCGGCTGTAATCGGTTGTTTATCAAGATTATAACCGACAATGATCCGCGCCAGACGTGCTTTCAGATCAGTCAGATCCTCCGCAAGGCAGAGGATCGCCATAACCTCGGAAGCAACCGAAATATCAAATCCGGATTCGCGCGGATAACCGTTGGAAGGGCCGCCGAGTGCAATTGTTATATCCCGCAAGGCGCGGTCATTCATATCAACCACGCGCCGCCAGCTGATACGACGTGTATCAAATCTTAAGCTGTTGCCCCAATGAATATGGTTGTCGATCATTGCGGCGAGCAGATTATTAGCACTGCTGATTGCGTGAAAATCGCCGGTAAAATGAAGATTAATATCTTCCATCGGAATAACTTGTGATTTTCCGCCGCCTGCCGCGCCGCCTTTCATGCCAAAATTTGGCCCGAGGCTTGGCTCACGCAGACAAATGACCGCTTTCTTGCCGATTTTGTTCAGTGCATCGCCCAGCCCCACAGAGGTTGTGGTTTTGCCTTCTCCGGCTGGTGTAGGATTGATCGAAGTGACCAGAATAAGCTTGCCCTTGCGGCCGGATTTAAGCCTGTTCACCACATTATGGGTCAGTTTTGCTTTATCATGGCCATAAGGCAACAGATCATCAGACCCGAGATTCAGTTTCGCGGCAATTTCAATGATCGGGCGCTTTTGGGCTGCGCGGGCAATCTCAATATCAGAATACATTGAACACTCCGCCGGTAAAATAGCTTTTATTGTTCATAACTGATCCCTGTCTGTTTTTGAAAACCGCGCTCTTCCGCGTTTCTATCGCATCACAGGTTTTATGGATAGTCCCGGTTTTTCTGCAACCTTTCTCCGTTGCTGATCAGAAACGGAAAAACATACAGCAGATTATGGAAAGTAGGAGCAGAGGCGCAGCATATTTTTTGGACCACGCCCCGTATCAACAGCCTATGAGCGTTTTCTGCGGCGGGCAATCTCCCAAACGATTGCACCGGCAATGGTAAGTATCATCATCGTTAAGCCGAGAGCATTCACTGCAGGCGTAAGACCTGCACGGACTTTGGCGGCGATAAAGATGGTGAGGGGCGTTTCGGTGCCGCGCACAAACAGTGTTGTGTTATAATTCTCAAAGGATTGCAGAAATGCGATACATGAAGCTGCCAGCAAAGACGGACGCAGATAGGGCAGCAGAATGCGGCGGAACACATAGGCACGGGAAGCACCAAGACTGAGCGCGGCATCTTCCATCGTGCGGTCAAAGCGCTGCAACCGTGCGGCAATCATCAGCATCACAAAAGAAATAATGAAACTGGATTGTGCCAAAATGGTCAGGAAAAGACCGCCGCTGATCCCTGTTTTGCGCCAGAACAATAATGTGGCAATGCCAATCACGACCCCCGGTGTGAGCAGGGGCGAGACCATCAAAGCATAAAGGAAATTACGCGAACGCCCGTGCAGGCTGGTCAGAAGAAGAGCGGCGGCAGTGCCGACTGGCAGAGAAATCGCAATCACGCCCGCTGCAATCAGTAGGGACTTGCTTAGTGCAGTCCACATTTGCGTGTCTTTGAACATGGCATCAACCCATTGAAGGGTGGTGCCAAGCCATGGCGTAATCGTGGGAAAGCTGCTGCTGTTAAATGTAGCCGCCGCAAGAATACCAAGCGGCAACATCAGATAGGTGAAAAACAACAGCATATAGAGCGCAAAACCAATGCGCGGCAGCCTGTCGCTGAGACGTTGCAGCCATGTCGGCTGATAAAAGCGCTGATTATAGCTTGCGGCCTGACCCGAAATAGACTGAAAATTACTCATTTAACGGCACTCGCAAGGTTGACGCGGAACAGGCGCAATGTGCCCAGTACTACAAACATACATAGAACCAGCAAAGTGACCGCATAGGCCGCGCCGCGGTTCCAATTGCCGCTTTCAAAGAACCAGTCATAAATCAGCTGGGTAAACCAACGGCTGCCGGGTGCACCCAGAAGTGCCGGTGCCATATAGCTGCCTGCAGACAGCATGAAGGTGAAGACACAGCCTGTTGCAATTCCGACCTTGGCATGGGGCAGGACAATGCGGCGATGGATGCGCCATGCACTTGCCCCCATATCATGAGCAGCATCAATCTGGGCATGGTCGAGTGTGCTGATCAAATTATACATCGGGAACAGCATGAACAGCAGATAGGCATAGGCCATACCGGCCAGCACGCCGCCGTCACCATACCAACGCACGGGCTCATCAAGCAGACCGAGGTTAAGCAGAATCGCGTTCAGCGGGCCTTCAAAAGCCAGAATGATAAACCATGCCAGACCACGCAGCACTTCATTCATCATATAAGGGATCATGAGAACAACGAGCACAAAGGCTGTTTTGCGCATGCTCGCAACCTGCGCCAGCCAATAGGCCAGCGGATAGCACAGCACAAAAGTGGTCAGGGTCACAAAAGCGCTCGACCAGATTGTTTTCAGAAAGATAGCGCTATGACTGCGGTGGTTCCACAAATAGAGAAAATTATCTGCGGAATAGACGTCTTTTTCTCCGCCCAGTTGTGAGGGCGGCAGGTTAGGGCGCAGCGCAAAATCCAGCATCGTCAGATTGGGGATCAGCACCAGACACAGCAGCCAGAAAGTAACAATGGCGATGAAAATAGTGCCGAGTATTTTGCCAAAGCGTTGATAGATCTCAGTCATGTGCCAGCACCACCGCGTCCTGTTTGGAGAAACCGGTCGTAAAACTGCTACCGATTTCCGGCACCTGATGCAGTTTCTTATGCGGTATCGTGACCTGCATATTCAGCGGGGATTGTTCATGATGCATAACCGTATGCGCAGTGGCAAAAGAACCTTCAAAATCAAAGCGCTTTGAGACAACCGTGAGCTTGTTATCTTCTTCTGCGGCGTCCAAAGTCAGCGCTTCAGGGCGCACATAGAGGCGTGCTTTCTGGTTGCGCTGCAAGACGGCGCCGCGACGGCCGATAAAGCGGCCATGGATACCTTCCAGCACAACAAAATCGTCAAAAGTATCAACGACAGTACCGGAGACAATATTATTCTCGCCCACAAATTCAGCGACAAATGAAGTGGCAGGCTTGGTGTAAAGATCGATCGGCGCACCAACCTGCTGTAGGCGACCGGCATTCATCACCGCAATGCGATCTGACATCGCCAACGCTTCAGACTGGTCATGGGTGATATAAATGAAAGTCACGCCGGTGCGTTTTTGCAACTCACGAAGCTCGGCACGCATATGTTGACGGAGTTTCAGATCAAGCGCTGACAACGGTTCATCCAGCAGCAATACCTGCGGCTCAATAGCCAGAGCGCGGGCAATAGCAACGCGCTGGCGCTGGCCACCTGATAATTCATGGGGCATACGATCACCGTAGCCGGGCAGAGCAATCAGCTCCAGAAGACGGTCTGCCTCACGGCGGCGCTGCGCTTTGCTGACGCCGCGCACTTCAAGACCAAAGGCGATGTTTTCCCAGACCGGCATCAGCGGGAACAGTGCAAGAGACTGAAAGATCATCGCAGTCGGGCGACGATTGGCCGGAACATTGGTCATGTCCTGCCCGTTAATCAGAATTTTACCGGAACTTGGTTGCAAAAAGCCAGAAACCATACGCAGCAGGGTCGTTTTTCCGCAGCCGGAAGGCCCCAGAATGGAAAAAAACTCGCCGGAACGAACATCCAGAGACATAGATTTCACGGCCGTTGTAGCTGCAAATCGCATCTCGACATTCTGAAGGCTGACTGCGTCTGTCATGGGGGATTCTCATTTTTAAATGACGCCGGTTTGCAGTTTTATGTGCAAACCGGCGTTTGGCAGAAAGGCGGGAAGATTTTCACAGATACAGGCAAAACCGTATCTGTTATCCGGTTTATGCGCCTAGGAACTGATCCTGATATTCAGAGCGCAGTTCGACAAACCAGCTTTCCTGAATTGGCCACCACCACAGCTTGTCGAGTGCGTCTTTAGGATAGGCCGCGGCAAAGAATGCTTTGTCGGCTTCCGGCAGCAGTGCTTCAGCACCTTTAGCAGTGGTGTTGACCTTGGCATGGCTTGCATACATCGCACCGGCTTCCGGTGTGAGCATCCAGTTCATAAAGGCATAGGCCTGATCGATATTCTCGGCACCGACCGGCAGAGAAACACCTTCCATCCATGCCAGCGCGCCTTCTTTTGGCGAGATATAGCTGACCGGTTGCCCCTGTTCTTTCAGACCGGCAGCGGTTGAATCCCATGTCTGACCGATAATGCAACCATTGGTGAGGAAAGCGCCCTGTGCTTCATTCTGGTTTGCCCAGAACTGCGCAATATTACCTTTGCGGGCAATCGCTTCTTTGAGGATCACATCATAATTGGCGCGCATCGCTTCTTCGCTGGCAAAGCTTTCCAGCAGCGGGCGTGGCAATTTGCCTTCCGCTTCCAGCCACAGACCGAGACCAACAAGTGCCGAATGGCCGCGAACAGTGGCCTTACCGGCCATTTCCGGCTTCCACAGATCGCTATAAGAAGCTTCACCATAAACAAGCGGCGATTTTTCCGTGTTGAAGGCAATGGCTTCTGTGCCCCAATCAGTTGGCACCTGATAACGCTTGCCATCAACAACCGCGCCGAGTTTTTCGGAGCTCTTCAAAGCGCTGTCGATACAGCGATCCCATTCAACCTTGCTTTCATCAATTGGCGCGATCAGCGAGGATTCCACGTAATTCGGTACGCGGTCGAGCGCCGGCCAGATGACGTCAAAACCCTGACCCTGATTGACTTTCATCAGGTTGAGGATTTCATCATTGGTACCATAAGCGGTATAAGTGGCTTTGATGCCTGTGGCTTTTTCAAAAGCAGCAAGCATTTCCGGCGAGACATAACCCGCCCAGGCAGCAATACGCAGTGTGCCCGAGGAGGACAGAGCGTCACCGGCACGCAGAACAAACGGCATGCTCAGGGCAGTTGCGGCTGTGCCACGCAGAAATGTGCGGCGGCTGAGCGGGAATGCAGTGCGGGTGGATGTCTTATTATCAAAGGCCATCAGGCGCTCTCCTGTTCAAGATGAATTTCATCTCATCGGGTTATTCGAGCAGGCACCTAACAGCGGCAGATAACAGTTCAGTGACGGTTTCTTGTGATTTTTTTAAAACTATTTGAACATTTTATGATGCTTGGTTCAGGGAATAGCGGTCTGCTGAGCATGTGTTTGATACGCTTGAAGAACTCGGAAACAGGCATTTCCAACGCTTCTTTACGCATCAATTAGTTCCATAATACGTATTATGTATTTTAAAGCAGAGGTAATTTACAAATAAAATTGCGGAGGCGCGTTTCCACGCACCTCCAATGATCACCATTTAAATTTACTCGAAAATCGGTACGCCCTGCGATCACGCTGTGCCGCTTTTCTCATTGACCTGAACTTCAGCTTTAATTTTAGACTGTTCACGGGCAAGTGCCATACGCCGCACCAGAACATAGAAGACCGGTGTCAGCACCAGACCAAACAACGTCACCCCCAGCATACCGGCAAAAACAGCAATACCCATGACATGACGCATCTCTGCTCCCGCTCCTGTCGCCAGCATCAGAGGAACAACACCGGCGATGAAGGCAAGCGACGTCATCAGGATCGGTCGTAAACGCAATCTTGCAGCTTCCAGAACGGCATTGAGCGGATCGAAGCCCTCATCCTCTTTTGCTCTGGCAAATTCCACGATCAGAATAGCGTTTTTAGCGGCAAGCCCCACCAGAACCACGAAGCCGATCTGTGTGAAAATATTATTGTCACCGCCTGTGAGCCAGACACCGGCAATTGCTGACAACAATGCCATTGGCGCAATCAGCAGAACCGAAAAAGGCAACGACCAGCTGTTATATTGTGCGGCCAGAATGAGAAAAGCGAGCAATACAGACAGCGGGAAAACATACATGGCTGCATTGCCTGCCTGTTTTTCCTGATAGGCAAGTTCCGTCCATTCAAAAGCCATACCGGCCGGCATTATTTCCAGAGCTATGCGCTCTATCGCGGCGGTTGCCTGTCCGAAAGAATAGCCGGGTGCAGGACTGCCGCTGATATCCGCCGAAGGGAAACCGTTATAATGCATGATACGATCCGGTCCCGAACTATCCTTCACTGTCAGCAAAGCTGATAGCGGGATCATATCTCCGGCGGCATTACGCACTTTCAGGCGTCCGATATCCTGCGGCTGCATACGGAAGGGAGCATCGGCTTGCACCATCACACGATAGGTACGGCCAAAACGGTTGAAATCATTGGCATAGAGCGAGCCGAGATAGACCTGCAATGTTTCAAATATTGTATTGAGCGGCACGCCTTGTATTTTCGCTTTGACGCGGTCGATATCAACCTGCACCTGCGGCGCGTTCACCTGAAAACTGGCCAGCATACCTGCCAGTTCCGGTGTCTGCATCGCCTTAGCCATGATCTCACTCTGCGCTTTTGCCAGTGCTTCAAAACCAAGCCCCGTCCGGTCCTCCAGCTGAATTTTAAAACCACCGGTAGAGCCAAGACCCGGCACAGGCGGCGGCGGGAAAATACCCGCGAAACCATCCGGTATCTGACTGAATTTACCCATCAACCGCCCTGCAATCGCAAAGGCAGACAAAGACGGATCTTTACGCTCATCAAATGGCTTGAGCATTGTAAACATCACGGCAGCATTGGGGATATTGACCATGCCATTCACTGAAAGCCCCGGAAATGCGACAACGCTTTCTACCCCCGGCTCTGCCAGAGCAATTTCAGACATGGTTTTGATCATAGCTTCTGTACGGTCAAGCGATGCGCCTGTAGGCAGTTGCGCTATGCCGACCAGATAATATTTATCCTGTGCAGGCACGAAGCCAATCGGCACAGTCTGAAAACCAAGCCATGTTGTGCCGACCAAAGCAGCATAAACTAACAGGACAAACCCGCTCAGGCGAATGGCACGGCGCACCGACCAGACATAGGCATTGGACGCACGGTCAAAGAACAGATTGAAGCGCCGGAAAAACCAGCCAAACAGCCGGTCAATGATAATAGTAAGCCTGTCGCGTTTCACTTCGCCATGATGCGGTTTCAGCAAAACACCAGCCAGCGCCGGAGACAATGTCAAAGAATTGATTGCGGAAAGAATGGTTGAAATAGCAATCGTCAGGGCGAATTGCCTGTAGAACTCCCCCTGCAATCCGGTAAGGAAAGCCGAAGGAATAAACACTGCTGACAGCACCGAGGTAATGGCGATAATCGGCCCTGTCACTTCATCCATAGCTTTACGCGCAGCTTCTTTGGGCGTTTCTCCCAAGGCAATATGGCGCTCTGCATTTTCCACAACCACAATCGCATCATCGACCACAATACCGATAGAAAGCACCAGCCCGAACAGCGACAATGTATTCAGCGAGAAGCCGAACAGATACATCAGGGCGAATGTGCCGACCAGTGATACCGGCACGGCAACAAGCGGAATAATCGAAGCGCGCCATGTCTGCAAAAACAGCACGACGACAAGAACCACCAGTACGATGGCCTCAAGTAATGTCACGACCACGGCTTCCAGAGAGGCCTTAACGAAGACTGTCGGATCATAGGCAATACGATATTCTATACCTTCAGGAAAATCTTTCTCCAGAACATTCATTGCATCGCGGATAGCTGCTGATACATCCAGCGCATTCGCGCCCGGACTTTGAATAATCTGAATTGCCAGTGCCGGTTTACCGTCCAACAGACTGCGCAGCGCATAAGCATCCGCACCAAGTTCGATACGGGCAACATCCCGTAAGCGTGTTACCTGTCCCTCAGAACCGGTTTTAACAACAATATCGCCGAACTGCTCCTCATTGGATAATCTGCCCAGCGTGTTGACTGTCACCTGAAATGCTGAGGAAGCATCCGGTTGCTGACCTACCGAACCGGCGGCGACCTGCACATTCTGCTCCTGAATTGCTGCAATCACATCGGACGCGGTCAGACCGCGTGCCGCAACCTTATTCGGGTCAAGCCAGACCCGCATCGAATATTCGCCGGCGCCCCAGACCAGCACATCGCCAACTCCCGGCACGCGCGCCAGCTGATCACGCACCTGTAGCAGTGCATAGTTCGACAAATACAGCGGATCATAACGCTGATCCGGTGACACCAGATGCACCACCATCAGAATATCCGGCGAGGTTTTTTGCGTAACCACGCCGATGCGCTGCACTTCCTGCGGCAGGCGCGGCAACACACGGGCAACACGGTTTTGCACCTGAATTTGCGCCATATCAGGATCTGTGCCCTGCTGGAACGCAATTGTCAGCGTCATACGCCCGTCAGTTGCAGCTTGCGAACCCATATAGAGCATATTCTCAACGCCGTTGATCGCCTGTTCCAATGGCGCAGCGACGGTTTCAGCAATCACTTCCGGATTAGCCCCCGGATAGCTGGCCGTGACCTGTACCGTCGGCGGTGTGACCTGAGGATATTCACTCAGCGGCAGTTTCAGCAGGGTCAGGCCGCCTGCAATCAGCATCAGGACAGAAAGCACGACCGCAAAAATCGGGCGGTCGACAAAGAAGCGCGGGATATTCATCGACGCGCCTCCTGTTGAGAAGCTTCTGCCTGAGCGCTGTCAGAAACCCGCTCCGGTACCATTGAAATCATCTGTGGTGTGACCTGCATGCCGGGGCCGACAAGCCCCTTCACGATGATTTTTTCGCCGGCCTGAAGACCGGAAGAAATAACGCGCAAACCATCGACCATCGTCCCGATTTCAACCGGACGAAATTCGGCTTTATTGCCCTCACCTAAAACCAGCACATAACGACGCCCCTGATCTGTACCGATAGCCTGATCATCAATCAAAACTGTTTGCAGCGGCTCTGAGGTCGCCAGTTTTATACGTGCAAAAAGTCCGGGGGCCAGTATGCCTTCAGGATTTTCAACGACAGCACGGGCACGAATGGTGCCGGTGCTTCTGTCTATAC
This sequence comes from Pseudochrobactrum algeriensis, assembly GCF_018436245.1. Classification (NCBI taxonomy): domain Bacteria; kingdom Pseudomonadati; phylum Pseudomonadota; class Alphaproteobacteria; order Hyphomicrobiales; family Brucellaceae; genus Pseudochrobactrum; species Pseudochrobactrum algeriensis. Next base: position 379,086 of record NZ_CP075360.1, on the reverse strand, counting down.
GATTACTGATAAAATCCAGAGCCCCGTTATAGGTGAACCCTTTATCCGTCATCAGTGCGATCTGCACCGGCAATGCAGCGTTAACTTTGCTATGTTCCTGAGCCCAGGCACGCGCGACAAAGCTGAGATAAGTCGCCTCATCAATGTCGAAATACACATAGAGCGGATCGGTGCTCACGATAGTCGTAAGCAATGTCGCATTGCCCGCATTTCCCCCTGCTACCAGATTGCCTTCATGCACCAAAACGCGGTCAACGCGCCCGTCAACAGGGGCAGTCACGCGGGTAAAGGACAGATCAAGCTCGGCAGCGGCAACCGCAGCTTTAGCGATAGCAAGCTGAGCTTGACGCTGACTGCGCGCAGCCTGAGCATCGTCAAAAGTTTTTCGGGAGACTGTGCCGTTTGGCGCAAGACTGGCCGTGCGCTTGAAATTGGTTTCCGCCTGCTCCAGCAAAACTTCTGCCTGCTGCAACTCTGCCTTGGCAGCATCAAGAACGACCTGAAACGGTCTGGCATCAATTTCAAACAAAGCTTGCCCCGATTGAACCAGTTCTCCTTCTGGAACACTCACTGTCTCAATTGCACCGCCAACACGTGGACGGAGCTCTACGAGCTTGCTTGCCTCCAGATGGCCGGTAAATTCTGTAGACAGAGCAACCTTACGTGTTACGACCTCTGCTACAGGCACCTGCGGTGCGGGCATTTCTCCTGATTGCGCGGCAGCATAAGGAAGCGCGGCCGACGAGAGAAATGTGAGGAAACGGCTGACATACAGCTCTGCTTTATCGGGATAAAATAATGCCCCGCCGATAATAACGACACCGGTCAAGTACAGTGCCGTGATTTTCTTTTTCATTTCAGTTTACCTTCATAAAGGCATCTTCAGGAGATGCCACGCTCAATTTTTATGAAGGTGGCGTTTCCAACGCTGGAAAGGTCAAGAGCCTTAAAAGCAGAACAAAGAATTTCTGTCTCACTCCGAAAACATCCTTCCCCGCTTTACGACGTTCCGCTTTTCCCGCCGGAAACAGCTCTTGACCTTACAAGCGCTGGAAGCCGCACTCTGCCTGCAATGTTGTTCTGCCAGCACAATTCCGTCGCTGTTTTCAGAGCAATTTTGTCCGATACAGAGAAAGGCAAAAAGATGAATGCCGGTACACCGCAACTCCTCATCTATACAACTCCGACCTGCCCCGATTGCCATGCACTCAAGCGCTGGCTCGCCCAGCAAAAGATTGCCTATGAGGAACGCGATCTCACCGATCCGCTGATCGCAGAAGAAGCCAAAACACGGACAGGTGTGCGTGTTGCACCGATCAGCATTGTCGGCGATCAGGTTTTTTACGGCACATTTTTGAGCCAGAAACCCGGCTTGATGAAGGCACTTGGTTTGTCAGATGCACAGCTGAAAACATCCGAGGCGCAGCCATGACCTCAAAACACATTGATATCCGCCAGACCCGCAGCAGCATTACCTGTGCTGGCGGACAAACTCTGCTGGAAGCAGCTCTTGCAGCAGGTATTTCCTATCCTCACGGTTGCAAATCCGGCCGTTGCGGCTCCTGCAAATCCCGCCTCATAGAGGGAGATGTAGAAATGCTTCAGCACTCCCGTTTCGCCCTCTCGGACGAGGAAAAAGCCGAAGGTTTAATTCTCGCATGCCGTTCTGTACCGCTGACAGATGCAACTGTGGCGTGGCTGGGCGCAGAGCATGAAGAACTGCAACCTGCGCAGCAGGTAAAAGGTATTGTTACCCGTATTGAAGATCTCACCCATGATATCAAACTGGTGCAGGTCACGCCTGAAAATGGTTTGCCGCTGCATTTTTCGGCGGGACAATATGCTGAACTCAGCTTTCACGGCGTACCTTCCCGCAGCTATTCCATGGCGAACCGCTCCGGTGAAAGCTACCTTGAATTTCACATCCGTCATGTGCCCAGAGGCATTACATCCGGCTATGTGCATAAGACCCTGAAAACCGGTGACGCCGTAAAGATGGAAGTCGCGTTAGGGGCTTCATTTCTGCGGCAACATCACAACGAGCCGATCTTGTGTATCGCCGGAGGCTCAGGGCTGGCGCCGATTAAATCCATTGTAGAAACCGCTCTTGCTCATGGCATGAAACAGCAGATTCATGTCTATTTCGGTGTACGTTCCGAACGTGATCTTTACCTCACTGAGCATTTTCGCAGTCTGACAGAAAAGCACCCGAACCTGTCTTTCACACCGGTCTTATCAGAAGCACGCTCTGAACTTTACCGGAGCGGTTTTGTGACCCGCGCGGTTGCACAGGACATTTCTGATTTCAACGGCTGGAAAGCCTATGTCGCGGGGCCACAATTGATGGTGGATGCAGCAATGGCGGTTACTTTTGCCCGCGGATTACAAAAAGAAGATATGCATGCAGATATCTTCTTCACGCCGGAAACATTACCAATCGTGGCTGTAGCCGAATAAAACAAAACCCGCTGCGAGATAATCGCAGCGGGTTCTTCATGATGCGGGTATAGCGAACTCTCAACACACTACCAGCTTATTGTCACGGAACCGGTTTTGGTTCAGAAGATGCCTCTTCTGTCCGCATTGCATGATCCGGCATTGTCATGCCCTGCATGGAATGCCCTTGCATCCCGCCTTTCATTTCCAGCCGGTTTTGTACAAATACCAGCCCGACACTCACAGCAAGTGCGCCTGCAATAAGAATGAGGCTCAGCTTGTTCATAATCATTCCCCTGTTTAGTTTACAGCTGCGGGATAACCTGCCTCTTCGAGAACTTTCTGCAGTGCATCGGAACTGACTGCAGTTTCAATTCTTACCAGCCGTGTTGCCGGATCGGTTTCAATCTTCGCATTAGCATCCACCGACTGAATGGCTTTGGTCACGGATTTAGCACAGCCGCCGCAGGTCATATTTTCGATCTTCAGTTCCATGAGACTTCTCCTTTATTTGGCTCTCATGAAGTCAAGATGGGGTTTCCAACCATGGAAAGGTCAAGGGTGAAAACAAAGAAATTTTTGCTCTTGACCTTCCAATTGTTGGAAGCCTCATGCTCGCACCGAATTTAAATTTTCGGAAAGAAAAGGAGGCGGCTATGAATGCCCCCGTTCGAGCAAAAGACTTATCTGAAACTGTGTCCTTACCTGTTGAGGGGATGACCTGCGCATCCTGCGTCGGCAGTATTGAACGTGCACTCAAAGCTGTGCCGGGTGTTGAAATCGTATCCGTTAATCTGGCAACAGAGCGCGCGAATATCACAACCGATTCAACTGTCCCTCGTGTGAGATTAATCGAAGCCATCGAAAAGGCCGGCTACTCTGTACCTGCGCAAATGCCTGTTGCAACCGGCCCTGTAGAACTCTCCGTTGAAGGCATGACCTGCGCATCCTGTGTCGGTCGTGTTGAACGCGCATTGAAAGCTATTTCAGGCGTTACAAATGCTGTGGTCAATCTGGCAACAGAACGCGCAACTATTCACGGCACAGCGAATACCGCAGACCTGATCGCCGCAATTGCTGATGCCGGTTATGAAGCCAAACTGATTGCAGGCTCCGGCAGTAAAAGCAGCAATGAAGATGACGCACGGGCAGAGAGAAAAGAAACCGAACGCCGTGAGCTGACCCGCGATTTCACCATAGCGGGGGTTCTGACGCTTCCTGTTTTCCTGATGGAAATGGGATCGCATATTATTCCGGGTGTGCACGGGCTGATTGAATCAACCATCGGTATGCAGTGGAACTGGTATATCCAGTTTGCTTTGACGACTTTGGTGCTCTTCATTCCGGGTATCCGGTTTTATGAAAAAGGACTTCCGGCGCTTATGCGTTTTGCACCGGATATGAACTCACTGGTGGCTGTCGGAACACTGGCAGCTTACGGCTATTCGCTGGTTGCGACCTTCGCCCCCGGCCTTCTGCCTGCCGGTACCATCAATGTCTATTATGAAGCGGCAGCCGTTATTGTCACGCTGATCCTGCTTGGCCGTTTATTGGAAGCACGCGCTAAAGGGCGCACCTCCGAGGCGATCAAACGTCTGGCCGGTCTTCAGGCAAAAACCGCACGGGTGCGCAGGAATGGTCAGGCCGTCGATCTGCCGATTGATGATGTTGTGTCCGGTGATATTGTTGAGGTTCGTCCGGGTGAGCGCCTGCCGGTCGATGGCGAAGTCGTCGAAGGCACCAGCTATGTCGATGAATCCATGATCACCGGTGAGCCGATCCCTTTGGCAAAATCCGTTGGCAGCGAGATTGTCGGCGGCACCGTCAATCAGAAGGGTGCATTCGCCTATCGCGCAACCGCTGTCGGCGGCAACACTGTTCTGTTCCAGATCATCCGTATGGTTGAAGAGGCTCAGGGTTCCAAACTGCCAATTCAGGCACTGGTCGACAAAGTGACCATGTGGTTTGTACCGGCTGTCTTTGCAGTTGCTGCTCTGACATTTGCCGCATGGCTCATCCTTGGTCCGTCACCGGCGCTGACTTTCGCATTGGTGAATGCCGTTGCCGTGCTGATTATCGCCTGCCCGTGTGCCATGGGTTTGGCAACACCAACCTCAATCATGGTCGGCACCGGTCGCGGTGCAGAACTCGGCGTCCTCTTCCGTAAAGGCGAAGCGCTGCAATTGCTCAAAGATGCCAAGGTTGTCGCTCTTGATAAAACAGGCACGCTGACTGAAGGCAAACCTGCTCTGACGGATCTGGAACTGGCAAACGGCTTTGATCGTGCCAATGTGCTGGCACTTGTTGCAGCAGTCGAAGCCAAGTCGGAACATCCGATTGCCCGTGCCATTGTCGATGCGGCAGCACATGAAGGGCTTTCATTGTCACCCGTATCCGATTTTGAATCGGTTACAGGTTTCGGTGTCAAAGCGGTAGTGGATAGCAAACGCATTAAGATTGGTGCAGATCGTTATATGACCGAACTCGGCCATGATGTATCTGCTTTTGCCAAAATTGCTGAACGTCTTGGTAATGAAGGCAAATCCCCGCTTTATGCGGCAATCGACGGCAAGCTGGCAGCCATCATTGCTGTTGCCGATCCGATCAAGAAAACCACACCTGCGGCCATTAAAGCCATGCATAATCTCGGCCTCAAAGTGGCAATGATTACCGGTGACAATGCCCGCACAGCCAAAGCGATTGCAGCACGTCTGGGCATTGATGAAGTGGTGGCTGAAGTTCTGCCGGATGGCAAAGTTGAAGCTATCCGCCGCCTGAAGGCTCAATATGGTCAGACTGCTTTCGTCGGCGATGGCATTAATGATGCACCGGCACTGGCTGAGGCGGATGTGGGTCTGGCCATCGGCACAGGTACAGATATTGCCATTGAAGCGGCAGATGTCGTGCTGATGTCCGGTAGTTTGCAGGGCGTGCCGAATGCAATTGCCCTGTCAAAAGCAACTATCCGCAATATCCGGCAAAACCTGTTCTGGGCATTTATCTATAATGCCGCTCTGGTTCCGGTTGCAGCCGGTCTGCTTTATCCGGTCTATGGCATTCTGCTGTCTCCGGTTTTTGCCGCCGGTGCGATGGCACTGTCCAGTGTGTTTGTACTGGGCAACGCCCTGCGCTTGCGTTCATTCAAAATCGCCAACTGACAAAGTCTTGCAGCCGGTCTTTTTATGCGGACTGGCTGCACATTCTTGGAAGGAGAACCTCGATGAATATTGGTCAGGCAGCAAAAGCATCCGGCGTATCAGCCAAAATGATCCGCTATTATGAGCAAATCGGGCTTGTGCCGGTCGCTGACCGCACATCCGCCGGCTATCGTGATTATTCCAACACCGATGTGCATATGCTCCGCTTCATCCGGCGGGCACGCGATCTGGGATTTTCCGTTGCCGAAATCAGCGATCTTCTCAGCCTGTGGCGGGATGATTCACGCAAAAGCGCAGAAGTCAAACAAATGGCGCAAGGCCATATCGACGAACTGGCCATCAAAATCAAAGCGCTGCAGGATATGTCCAACACACTAACAATGCTGGTCAATGCCTGTCAGGGGGATCACCGGCCGCATTGCCCGATCCTGAAACGCCTTGAAACCGATCCGGAAGATGAAGATCTGTCTATCTATCCGCGCCGCGGTGCTGTGGATCGCCGTTTACAATGAAACAAAGCAACACTAAAATGATAGCTTAATTGGCCGGAACAGAATGACCTCATCACCATAATCCGATTAATCACGTCATGCTATAATTCAGCAATACGCAGCATATTCGTGCTGCCCGGTATTCCAAAAGGCACGCCTGCAGAAATGATAATACTATCTCCCTGCCCGCCGAACCCTTCCGCTTCCACAATGGCACAGGCACGTTTCACAGTTTCATCTATATCTGCGGTGTCATCCGTGGTGACACAATAAAGACCCCAGACCAGAGACAGCCGTCGCGCGGTTTGCACCACAGGCGAAAGCGCAATAATCGGCACCGGAGGGCGTTCCCGCGCGGCACGCAAACCTGTCGTACCCGACGAGGTGTAACAAACAATGGCAGCAAGCCCTAGCGTGACTGCGATCTGGTGTGCCGCCAGAGAAATTGCGTCAGCACCGGTTGCCTCAGGGGCAGCGCCCTGCTTGTTGATAATACCCGCATAAAGCGGATCAAGTTCCACATTGCGGGCGATAGACGCCATTGTTGCCACAGCTTCAACCGGATAATCACCTGAAGCGGATTCTGCCGAAAGCATGATGGCGTCTGCGCCTTCGAAAACCGCAGTTGCCACATCCGAAACTTCTGCACGCGTTGGCACCGGAGCGCTAATCATAGATTCCAGCATTTGCGTGGCAATCACCACGGGTTTGCCTGCGCGTCTGCACGCCCGTGTCAGTTGTTTTTGTAATCCGGGAACAGATTCAAGCGGCATTTCCACGCCCAAATCTCCGCGAGCCACCATCAGTGCATCCGAAAGCCTGATAATCTCGTCAATATGATCCAGAGCCTGAGGCTTCTCGATCTTGGACATCAGTCCTACGCGATCACCGGCAATCTTACGCACTTCAATCAAGTCTTCCGGCCTTTGCACGAAAGACAAAGCAACCCAGTCAATTTCGCCGGTTGCAAGTAACGCATCAAGATCTGCCCGATCCTTGTCGGTCAAAACACCCACGGTCAATAATGTATCAGGCAGGCTGACACCCTTGCGGTCAGAGATTTTTGTACCGGCTACAACAGTGGTGGTCATGCTCTCATTGTCAGCTTTTTCCACGCGCAGATGCAGTTTTCCATCATCGATCAGCAGGCGGTGCCCCGCCTTCACCGCTGCAAATATCTCCGGATGTGGAAGAAAAACACGACTGTTGTCACCCGGCTCATCCCTGTTGTCCAACGTAAAACTCTGCCCGACTCTCAGTTCCACGGTGCCTTGTGCAAATCTGCCAATACGCAGTTTTGGCCCCTGTAAATCAGCAAGAATGCCGATCGGGCGGCCACTTTGTAATTCAACAGCGCGAATATGCCGGATTAGTTGGCGCATCATGTCATGGCTGGCATGACTCATATTGATCCGAAACAGATCTGCACCTGCCGCGTGCAACTGCCGGATAATATGCTCTTCAGAAGAAGCCGGTCCGAGTGTCGCGAGTATCTTAACTTTTTTATATTGTTTCATTTGTCGGATTAATCCTGCACTGCAATGTCATCAGAACATGATGGTAATCAATCAAAGGCGCACTGTGGTTCCGGCGCCCTCGCAGCCAAACGCACGCAAAATGCCTGCCGGAATTTCCAGCATGGTTTCACGGCCGGAAGTGAGCAAAAACGATGCCGTCTGCGGCTCGCTATAGGCAAGCATCACTTCAGCGGATGCTTTTGTATAAATACCGCGCAGCGCCCGCAGGCATCCGCTATGCGTTACCACAACATGTGTTGTTTGCTTCTCAAGTGTAGCCAGCCATGTCTGCATCCGTTGTTTCAGATCATTGCGGCTTTCCCCGTTAGGCATCGTATAATCCCACGGATCAGTTTGCTGTGCCCGATATTGATCAGACAAATCCCGTTTGATTTCATCGGATGTTTGTCCCTCCCACACACCGAATGACCGCTCCATAAGAAGCGGAGCCTGTGTGAATTTCTCAAAAGGGACAGTCCAGATACCGGCAAGGATTGATGCCGTTTGCAAAGCGCGGGGCAGCGGACTACTCCAGAATTTCAAACATTGATGAGAGGCGATTGTATCAGCAAGCCGCACCCCGACGGCGCGCGCCTGCCGCACACCATTATTCGTTAAAGGTGTATCTTTCCGGCCCTGTAATCGTCCGGCAACATTCCACTGGGTTTCACCATGACGGATAACAATGAGATCAGGCAGTTCCTGCATAATATACTCAATTAATAGCTGGGGTAATCGGTTATGGTCGTGTTCGGGGGAGCATCCGCCGGTTGATAACCGGCGGATGTCACTATCACTCCGTCAGCCAGAGTGCTGCAGAAGGCTGCAAACCAAGCACTGTTGCAGTTCCCGGTACCAGCAATGTGTCACCGGTATAAAACGGCACATCAATCAGCACCGTCGCAGTGCCAACCTGAACACCATAGCGGATGATTGCACCGAGGAATTCACGATGCGCGATGGTGCCTTCAAGCGCCACGGCACCCTCTTCTGTATGACCAATGGTTGCATATTGCGGGCGGAATACCAGCTTAGCCCCTTGCACAACCTTCGTACCATCGGGCACAGGGATAGACCCCGCCCCTTCCACCACAAAAACACGACCGTCCGGTGTATCCTCCACATGACCGTCGAGAATATTGGCAGTTCCGAGAAAGCTGGCGACAAACAGATTAGCTGGCTTTTCATACAGGCTCATCGGTGTTCCGACCTGCTGAATACGCCCCTCATTGAAGACTGCGATACGATCACAAACCGTATTGGCTTCTTCCTGATCGTGGGTCACAAAAATGGTCGTCAGCTTCAGACGTTGCTGCAAATCGCGTAATTCACGGCGAACCTCGACACGCATTTTCGCATCCAGATTTGACAGCGGTTCATCGAGAAGCAGAACTTTGGGCTCGATGGCAATTGTGCGGGCGAGCGCCACACGTTGCTGCTGTCCACCGGAAAGCTGGGCAGGACGACGATCAGCAAGATGGGTCAGCCCCACCAGTTCCAGAGCCGCCTTAACCCGCTTATCAACTTCTTTGCGCGGCAGTTTGCGCTCTTCCAGACCAAAAGCAACATTGCGAGCAACGGTCATATGCGGCCATAGCGCATAAGACTGGAACACCATGCCAACGTCACGTTTCCACGGCGGCATGTCGAGCACGTCCGCACCGCCAATTTCCACCTTGCCCTGTTGTGCAATGTTAAATCCGGCGATCAGGCGCAGCAATGTTGTTTTCCCGCAACCGGACGGCCCCAGAAAGGCGAAGAATTCGCCGGGTTTAATATCCAGACAAATATCCTTCAGCACATGAACCGCACCATAAGACAGGTTCACATCGCGGATACTGATTGCTTTTGCCGGTGTTGTCGGCAAGGCGGCGCTATTTGTGTCTAATGTCATATTTTTTCTCCCCAATCTTACTTGGCCGCCCCAAGCGTCTTTTGCCGGCGTTCAATAACGTAATGTGATAAAAACGTGCAAAGCCCGACCAGTATCACTGCGATAACCCCGAGTGCGGCACCTGGCCCGCGTCCGGCGGGTGATTGCATGAAGACATAAAGCCCATAGGCAATCGGCGCGTCAGAATTGCTTTGGATGAGCATCAGCGTTGCGGAAAGCTCGACCGCCGCCGTTGCAAAGCTGGTGACAAATCCGGCAAGCAGACCGCCTGTCATCAATGGCAATACAATACGGCGGATTGTTCTCTGCTTTGTTGCCCCGAGATTTTCAGCGGCTTCTTCAAGCGAGATGGACACCTGCTGAAGTGCGGCATAGCAAGCCCGCAGCGCATAAGGCAGGCGACGGATAGCAAGTGCCAGCACCAGCATAACCCAAAGCGTTGCCAGCGGTGTGCCGTCCGGCAGCGGGATATTGTAGAAGGTGCGCAGGTAACCAATACCAAGCACAACACCGGGAATGGCAAGAGCCGAGGTTGCTGCCCAATCCAGCCAGCGACGCCCGATCAGCTTTGTACGCAATACGAGATAGGCAATGGCACTACCCACGATGACATCAATCAAACCGGCAAGGCTGACATAGATCAGCGTGTTTTTAATATAGAGCGAGCTTTCACCGAACACGCGGGTGTAATGCGCCACTGTATAACCGTCCGGCAGCGGGCTGTATGACCAGACCGTAGCAAAAGACAAGAGCAGCAATCCGATATGCGGTGAGAGAACCAGCAGCAGGATGAAACCGACCGTGGCATAAGCCACAAGGCTTTCGCGTCTGGTGAGCTTGCGCTTTGTCAGCCCGCCGCCGCCACGTTGTACCGTGGAATAGTCTTTGCCGCGCATCGCGACTGCGGACAACCACATGGCAAAAATAGACACAACAATCAGAATAACCGCAATCACATAACCCATCGGATCAGTCAGCCCGACCGAAGTCACGCGCAGATAAGCCTGCGGTGCCAGCATATCCTTGACATTGAGAAGCAACGGTGTCGCCAGATCATCAAAAACTTTGACGAAAACAAGCGAGGCACCGGCAAGATAACCCGGCATTGCCAGCGGGAAAACAATACGCCGGAACAAGCGGAAACCCGACGAGCCAAGATTTTGCGCGGCTTCTTCCATCGAGCGGTCGATATTACGCAAGCTCGCAGAAAGATTGATGAGAATGAATGGGAAATAATGCAGTGACTGCACAAAAATAACGCCGTTCAGCCCCTCCATGAAGGGAATACGGAAACCGAACCAGTCATTCAGCAGGAGATTGACCGTACCATTGCGACCAAACAGCAACTGCATCGCCACCGCGCCCACAAAGGGTGGCATGATGAGCGGAATAAAGCCGAGGGTCTGGATAATCATTGACCCGCGAAAATCAAAGCGGGTGGTCAGAACGGCCAGCGGCAATGCAATGACCGTCGCCCAGACAACCGACATGCCTGCAACATAGACCGAATTGAAGAATGAGCGACGGAACAGCTCGGTGTTAAAAAAATCAATAAAATTGATGGCTGTAAGTGCGCCGGTGCCCTTTTCCGTAAACGCCGTATAGATAACCGTTCCGGTGGGAATGAGCAGGAAAACGGCAAGAAACAGGGCAATAATCAGCGCTGTTACGATCTGGCCGGGGCTGGCCGAGTTGCGTTTTCTTGGAATGGATAATGTGAAAGCCATTGCGGCAGTCTCCGGTATGAAGTCGGCTGTTCCGGCAAGCCACAGGGCGCCAGAGCAAACGAAAGCGGATAATCGGATGGAGCCGCCTGCTTTCGCAGGCGGTCTGTCATGCGCCGGAGCATCGCACGGTCAAACCGGACAGTCTGACCGTGAGAAGCTCAGACTTTAGTTGACAAGCGCAAGTGCCTCTTCAGCCTTTGCTTTTGCGGCTGAATATTTTTCCTTGGCAAAAGCAGCCCATTGCTGTTCAAGCTCGGCCTGACGGGCTGTCTTTTCTTTGCCACCGGAAAAAGCATCGCGAAGCTGCTGGCTCACGGCCTCATCAGCACTGACCGGCATAGCGGCAACCAGTGCACGGGCTTCATTGACGAGCGCGCGTGCCGGTGCCTGTTCATTGGCAGCAAGCGCTTTTTCTGCTGCATGAATGGCGCGAGTAGCCGCTTTCAGATTATCAAGCTGAAACGAGATCAGCTGGTCATATAATGCATCAACAGCATCGGTACGGTTCTTGGAAGTTTCAGAGTCAAAGACAAGCATGGTCTGAAAACGGGCATCCTTGAACGGATTTGGGAATCCTTCCGGTGCATTTGCATAACTGGCCGGATTGATCGGAAGACGGCGGATTGCCGGTTCAAGCAAGACGGCCTGCCCTTTTTCTGAAAGCAAGTAATTAACAAAGGCTTCCGCCCCCGCCTGATTAGGCGCATTGGCTACAACACCAATATTGGCAGGTACAACAGTTGTTACTGACGGGTAAGAGAAGCTGACCGGAAAACCGCTTGCCTGTGCCGAGAAGGCAAAGAAGTCAATGACAATGCCAATCCCTGTCTGGCCGGAATTCACCGCATCAGGAACGCCGTAAGAGCGTTCTGTCACCTGCTGAAGATTGCCGCCAATATTCTTGAGCGTTGCCCAGCCCTGATCCCAGCCCTCACCCTGCAAAATAGTTTCAATGGTCAGATGAGTGGTACCGGAACGTGACGGAGCCGCAATAGCGACATGATCATAATATTCCGGCTTGGCCAGATCAGACCACTCAACAGGTTTCGTCAGATTGTTTGCTTCCAGATAGCGGTCATTGGACATAATGCCATAACCGGATGCCGCAAAACCGAAATAATAAGAATCCGGATCATTCACCGGATAGGATCCGACCTTATCCGGCAGGCCTGTGACCGACGGGGTAAATTTGCTCAGCAGGTTACGGCCTTTGAGCACTTCAAAAGCATCCGGTGCGGAAGCCCAGAACAGATCAACCTGATTGTTGGATTTTGTTTCATCAACATATTTTACGCCGGAGCTGGTGCTCTTGTTTTGAACATCAAGCGTGAAGCCCGGATTATTGGCTTCAAAACCGGCCTTAAACGGGTCTGTCACATCTTTTGAGAAAGACGTGACAACAGTTACTTTTCCGCCATTTTGCGCAGAAGCAGTCATAATCATAGCCGCTGACATCAGCATGGTGGCTGCAATCGATTTCAACATAGAACTCTCCTCCCTAGAGTATCGCCTGAGACCAAGCGATACCTTTAAAGAAGCAAGTATCATGCCAAATTTAAAAACGCCGGAAATGCGGGTTTTCGCAAACACAAATGGGTCATAAAGGTAACATGGCCGGCCTGCGCGGGGTCATAAGGGTATCATTCCTCCTCTTCATTCTGTGCGGCGATGTCGAATTTGCGCATTTTCAGATAAAGCGTTTTGCGGGAAATTCCCAAGGCGGTCGCCGAAGCGCCAATGCGCCCGTCGTGATTGGACAAGGTATCAAGCAGGATAGCGCGCTCCAGCTTGTCCATTTGTGCTTCGAGCGTTTGCACTTTGTCTAAAGACAGATCGGTTAATGCATTATTCTCCAGCCCCAGCACATATCGTTCCGCCACATTGCGTAATTCGCGAACATTGCCGGGCCAGCTTCGGCCATCAAGATCGGCGACAAATGTTGCATCCACACGCGGAGCAGCACGCCCCTGCCTTTTTGCTGCAAGATCAAGAAACAGCTTGAACAGCAGTCCGACATCGCCTTTGCGGGCTGACAAAGGCGGAATTTCAACGCGGGCTATATCAAGCCGGTACGCAAGATCTTCGCGAAAACTGCCCTGCACGACCAGCTTATGTAAATCTGTTTTACTGGCTGCAATCACCTGAATATCTACTTTAAGTTCGGTGTTCGAGCCAAGGCGTTCCAGCTTGCGCTCCTGCAAAACACGCAAAAGCCGCACCTGCGCACTCAGCGGCATGGATTCTATTTCATCAAGAAACAGCGTGCCATTATTGGCATATTCTATCTTGCCGATGCGTTTTTCCCGTGCACCGGTAAAAGCGCCGGCTTCATGGCCGAAAAGTTCAGATTCCAGCATTGTTTCAGGGATTGCACCGCAATTAACGGCTACAAAATGCCCCTTTCGATTGCTGAAATCATGCAGCGCACGGGCAGTGACTTCCTTGCCGGTGCCGGTTTTACCAATGAGCAAAATATCCGTGGCCACGCCGCAAATACGTTTTAACCGCTCCCGCAATTGTACGATCGGCGCTGAATGGCCGATCAGACGGGCTTCCCAACCATCAACCGCTACAGCCTGCCGCAACCGGCGATTTTCAAGCAGGAGTTGACGGTGATTACGCGCACGGCGGATGGTTTCGATCAGGATCAGCGGATCGGCCGGTTTTTCCAGAAAGTCCCATGCACCATCACGCATAGCACGCAGAGCCATAGGAATATCGCCATGACCGGACATCAGCACAATCGGTATTTCCGCATCAATGGACTGCACGGCTTTGAGGAGATCGAATCCGTCATGCTCCGGCATGCGTACATCGGAAACGACAATCGCACCGCTATCAACACGCATATCACGCAGCGCAGATGCAACCGAGCTATGCGCCGCAACCCTATAATCTTCAAGCTCCAGCACTTCACGGCATGCCTCAAGCACGCTTGCATCATCGTCGATAAGAATAACATCCGGTTGCAAGGTCATTCCGGCCCTTTCAGCAAAACTATAAACCGCGTTCCATGCGGTCCTGTATCCAGCACCGCAATGCTGGCACCGAAGTCTTTGACAATATTATAAGAAATTGAAAGGCCAAGCCCTAATCCCGATCCGACCGGCTTGGTCGTGAAAAACGGATCAAACACTGCTTTCAGATGATCGCTCTCAATCCCTGTTCCGGTATCTGCAATAATCAGACTTGCACCATGCTCAGTCGCCTCAACAGTAACGGAGACTTGGCGGACAGCCTGATCTTTGACCGCATCCAGAGCATTGGCAATGAGATTGACAATCACCTGCTCCAGACGCACTGGTTCAGCCATGACAAGCGGGCAGTCCGATACCGGCAGTTCGAGTTTCAGGCGCACATCATCATCTTCAAAACGGTGTTCCAGTAGGCTAAGCGCTTCCCGCACACTCTTGCACAGATCAACGGCCTGTTGCTTGACATCCGGTCGCCGTGCAAAACGCCGGATATGACTGATCTGGTCGGCCATTCGTGTGGTCAGTTGACGGATCTTGTCAAAATTGACCAGAGCCTGCTCCCCTTTGCCACGCGTAATCAAAGTTGAACCGCTGTGTATATGCGCACGAATTGCTGCAAGCGGCTGATTGAGTTCATGCCCGATACCCGCCGCCATTTGCCCGAGCGCCGCAAGTTTTGCTGATTGAATAAGCTCGTCGCGCGTCTGGCGGAAAAGCAATAATGCCCCCGCCAGATCAGCAAGCTCGTCCGTGCCTTTTGCCGGTATCTCTATCTCCGGTCGCCCCGCACTGATTGCACTGGCTGCTGTTGCCAGTTGCCGGATGCGGAACAGCAGATTTTTATGAACATAAAGCACGCCAATGGCAGTGGCCAAAACCACAGAAAGCAGAGCAATGACTGCCAGCAATTTTCTGCCGGTGCTAATCGCTGATGCTGCGCGTTCGGCCGCTGCCGCCGCACTTGCTTCGATTGCCACAACCTCCGTCTCAATATTGCGGCCAAGATCACTGACGAGCTGGCCGTTCATTACGGCCAGTTCCCCGAGGCGTACAGTTTCGCGCATTTGCGAGCGCTTGCGGTTTGGCGTGCCGGTTGCCGGATCAGACTTTTGTAGAATACGTTTGGCCAGCTGGCGCACAGTTATACTGTCCGGCCAGCTATTGAGTGTTCCAAGATGGTTTGCCAGCTCATCGGCACTATCACCGAGAAAGGCATTCGCCTCCTGAATTTCTTCCGATGTTGAAGCATTGGCAAGACGGGCGATCAGACCTGTCGACAGACTCGCTTGTGCAACAAGTGTCAGCAATGCCTCACTCTTGCGCTGCTCACTGAGCGCCGCCGCATTACGGCCATTGCGCATTTCGGTTTCAATATTAAAACGGGTATCATCAACCAAGGGTGCGGCTTCATCGATCAGATCAGCCTGCACCCAGCGCAATTCATCAATATCTGCATGTATTGCTTCCAGTAAGGTGAAACGCTTACCCGATGTCAGATCAATCTGCTGCAAATTGCGTTCAATAGCGCGCGCCAGCGGCAAGATCGTATTCACCGTCGCGCTGAGGTCACTTTTTTCCAGCAAGTTTTCCAATGCCGTAAGCCGTGCAGCATAAATACGCCGCATCGCAGTATATTCACTTCTGCTTTCAGCCCCTGCCAGTGCGGCTGTCAGTGAACCTATATCCGCACCTGCTTTTGACAGGCGGGACGCAAAAGCCAGTCGTGGCATTTGCTGTTCAGCAATATGAGACAATTCACCGGACAGCCGGTAATAGGACAGCCAGCCGACAATACAGGCACCGACAGCCAGACCGACAATCACAACAAATGCAGCACCGAGCCGTGCACCGATACCAATGCGCCATTGGGTGATTGGCGTAGCAATTCTTCTCATAAATCCTGCCATCAAATTACCGGTACCATCTCTTGTCATTGGTGACAGGAGACACTGATGAAAGCAGGGTCTCAATCATTGCCAGATTGTGTTCAACGATACGGCGGATTTCACCGGAGAATTGCTCCTGTTCTGCTGTGCGTGCCACACTTCGCGGCCATTCTGTTTTCAGATCTTCACTCAAAATATTGGCTTCATGTGCCGACAGGGGCGGTGTGCTGAGCAACTGCCGTGCGCGCGCCAGAGTGCTCAGAGTTTCTGTATTTTCAAATTTAGCCGCTTCCAGCTCATTCACTTTCCGCCAAAGTCGGCCAAGTGTTGCTCTGCGGCGGATAATGAAACTATCAAAGATGAGATTGACCAAACCATATCTCTCGGCAGACAAATGCGGGTCAAATTCTGCCGTATTCATCAGGCCGCGCCTGTCCGGTGCCGGTAACAGGTCTTTATTCAGCTTGCTCAGCACAGGAATGCGGTTAATGCCGGGATAGCGCAAGATTTTCTGCCCTTGTTCTGAAAGCAGAAAATCCACAAAACGCTCAGCATTGGTGATGTTTTTAGCACCCCGCAAAATAGCAATATTGGCTGGCGTATAAATCGCATCGGGCGGCATGATGAAAACATTATCCGTATGCGCATCGTCGAGAGGTTGCGCCAGAAAATCAATCGTAATGCCGATGCCGAAGCGCTTCTGCGCAACACCGGATGCAACGCCAAAACTGCGTGCTGTTACTGTTGACAAGTTGCCGCCAAGTTTGGAGAGCATCGCCCAGCCTTTATCCCAGCCATAGGTTTGCAGAAAGACTTCCACAATCAGATGCGTTGTGCCGGAGCGCGAAGGCGAAGTAATACCGATATGCCCCGAATAGACCGGCTTTAACAGATCATCCCAATTGCGCGGGACCGGCAGATTATGTTGCAGCAGATAGGACGGGCTGTACACAATGCCGTAGCCCGACAGAGCGAACCCTAAATAATATCCTTCAGGATCATTCACCGGATAGCCAAGAACATATTGCGGTGCTCCGGTCGGCCTGCTGCGGATCGGACGCAACGCTTGTTTGCGTTTTAATAATTCAAAAGCATCTGCGGCGGACGCCCAGAAAATATCCGGCGTGATATCCGGTTTCTCCATGATGAAACGGTTCGCACTCGCCGTGTTTCTTTGCGCGATAGACACACGAATATCAGGATATTGCTTTTCGAATGCGAGGCGAAACGGCTCAAAAAACGATGGCGGATATGACGTTATAATCGATAATTCGCCCTGCTCTGAAGAACGCACAGGAACAACAGACAGCGCCATTGAAAAGGCGAAAAACACCAACATATTGAGAATGTTAACGGTGCTTATTTTGACCATGTCTTCCCGTTCATACGAAACGCTCCTCCCCAGGCGCAGTCGAAGAAGTTACTATCATGGCATCAAGGATAAGTCATGTATAGGGCTGGCCTGCCGCCTGCCCTGAAATCTGACATGTGAGTTTGAGCATATCCTGTCATTTTTAAAAATCAGCCGAGATAGGCGGAAGAAAAATGCACAAGCTCCTGACCGCCGATGATCTCATTGGCAGACAGAGGAATTTGTTTAATCTCCGGCACTTTGGGCTGCAACGCTTTGATTAATTTCGCCAGATGCGCATCTTCATTCTTTGCACGCTGATCGAGCAATGCACTTTCGCCCCGCGGCGAACGACGGTTCACAAAAAGACCGCCGACAGATACCTGCAAATCATGCAAACGCTGACAAAGCTCTATTGTTTCGAGAACCGGCAACCGCTCAGCGGTCAGAACAATCATGAAAGCCGTTGTTTCACTATCTGTCAGGATTTCACGCAACTTACGAAAACGATCCTGACGCCGCATCAAAACCGCCCGCATTTCATGATCGCGGGTTGGTTCATCCTCAAAAAGGTTACTGGCAACATCATTATCGGCATCAACGGCTTTAAACTGGCCAAGCGCGCGTGTGAAATTGCCCGAGCGTTCGCGGTTTTTGAGCAAGCCGTCCGTCCATGCCGCCATCAGTTCCGGCAATTCGAGAAGTCTGGTCGTATGTCCGGTTGGCGCGGTGTCAAAAATAACGGTGTCATAGTGCGCAAGCCCTGTTTCCAAAGTCACGGCAATCCGCTCCAGCAAGGCGGCTTCAACCATACCCGGTGCTTCACGCGCCTGCTCCAGATGCCGTTTGACTTCCTTATGCAACCTTTCCGGCATCAGTTTTCGCAGTGAATTTTCGACTGTTTTAAGATGCTCATCGACAGTGCTGCTTGGGTCAAGTTCAATACCATCCAGACCGGCCATCAGCGAAACCGGCTTGGCGCCGATCTCACGTTCCCATAAATGGCCGAGATTATGCGCCGGATCGGTTGAAACCACTAATATGCGGCGACCTTCCTGAGCAAGTCCTGCGGCTGTCGCGCTGGCCAGAGTTGTCTTGCCGACCCCGCCCTTGCCCCCGAAGAACAGAACCCGGCGATCTTTTAAAATATTCAGCAGCATCGGAAACCATCAAGCGGCGAGTGTTCCATACCCATTCGGATGTGCCAGTCGTGAAAACGATCATAGAGCTCGGGCATCAATTCCAGAGTGTAATAGGTAGCGGGATTGGGAATACCCAGACTTTCCGAGAAAACGAGCATCATGAAAAGATCGTCCTCCTCACGTCTGGCTTTTGCAAAAGTACGTCTGTAGGGCGCAGCATAGAACTCCCCCAGACCTTGAGAGACGGCGCTAAACAGCGCCGCCAGTTTTTCTTTATTCTGCCGTCTGGACATCAGGTCAATCCGCCAGTCCGGCAGCCGCTTGCGCGCTATATTCCCTGCGCATTGTCCGGATTGCCTCCAGTGCAACAAAGAGCGCCGCACCAAGCACAACCAGTCCCAGTCCGAACAGGAGCCATTGTTTGTTCGCAAAGAATGTTCCGAGCTGTATGAAAAGCGCAAGGATCGCCATAACCAGCACAAAGGCCAGCGGGATCAAAACCGGCAGAACCGGACGCTTCATACGCAGCAACATCACTGCAACAATCGCAAGTGTTAGTCCGGCGAGCAACTGGTTAGTTGTCCCAAACAACGGCCAGATCAGCATACCGCCGCTGCCGCCTGTACCGGCACCGAAGGCAAGAGCAAGACAGCTTGCAAGCGCGACCAAAGTCGCCACGGTGCCGCCCTGCAATGGCTTGATATTGGTGATTTCGCCAACTTCCTGAATAACATAGCGCTGCAAACGCAGCCCCGTATCCATCGTTGTTCCGGCGAACAATGCGGCCATAACAGTCAGGATGGTTGCGGCAATACCGACACCAAGCCCTGTACCTGCTGACAAGATATTTGCACCACCTTCAACAAAGGCTTTAACACCACCGGCAGAGAACTGCGTATATACGCCCTGCCAGGCTTCATAAGATGCAAAACCAGCCGTACAGGCGATAATCGCAGCGAGCGCAAGCATACCCTCACCGACAGCACCGAAATAACCGACGAAACGGGCATCGGTTTCCTTGTCGAGCTGTTTGGATGATGTGCCCGACGAGACAAGCCCGTGGAAGCCGGAAATCGCACCGCAGGCGATGGTCACGAACAACAGTGGCACAATGCTCGGTGTTCCTGCCGGAACATCCGGATTGAATGCCGGTACCACGATCTGCGGCTGCGCAATCAGAGTTGCACCATAGAGCAGTAACAGACCGACAAAGAGCTGAAGTCCGTTAATATAATCGCGTGGCTGAAGAAGAACCCAGACCGGCAATTGTGAAGCAATACCCGCATAGATGAAGAGATACAGAATCCACTGCACCATCGGGCTCATGCCGAGAAAGGATTCCGGCAAAGTAATCGGATAAGCCTGTCCGACAAAGATAAGCGCATAAAGCACGATCACGCCAATCACGGACGGCCACAGCAGCCCGACGCCATGGCGATAAATCAGCTGCCCGATAACGATTGCCACGGCAATTGCGCCCCAGATCGGGATCACCGATGTCGGGAAATTAATCAGCAGACCTGCAATGACCACTGCGAAAACGGCGTTAACCATCAGCAGCAGCAGGAAAATAACAGTCATGAAAATGGAGCGGGCACGGGTGCCAAGAACATTCTCCGTGAGTGCACCGATTGAACGGCCGCGGTTGCGGACACTTGCCCATAGCGCACCGAAATCATGAACACCTGCAAAGAAAACAGTACCGAGCACAACCCAGATAAAGGCCGGCGCCCAACCCCAGATCACCGCAATGGCAGGACCAACGATAGGTGCCGCGCCGGCAACAGAAGTAAAGTGATGCCCCCACAGCACAAACTTGTTGGTTGGCACATAATCTACGCCATCTTTCATGGCATGAGCGGGTGTTTTATATTCCGGATCAAGTGCATAGATGCGTTCAGCAATGTATTTCGAATAAACGAAATAGCCCCCTGCAAATGCGGCAAGGCCGACAAGTATAAGTATCATCGCGCTCAAACCATTTCCTCCCATAGCAAGCCGATTTATATTGAATTATGATGCTGTTTTTCTGTTGCACTCCAAGTTGCAGTCAAACTAAAGTCTAATAAAGTATATTGTCGTTTATTATAAAAATACTCAGCAAAATGTATGCGTTTTCTGTCATAGATAAATTTCATGATGCGATACGGCAACAAGATATACAGATTGCGAATGTCAAATTATTAATGAAATATTTTCCATGTGCAAGCGTCATTCTCTGCATCTCAATGTATTGAAGACCAGAGCTTAGCCAAACCTGCACAAGCAGCTATTAAGATGTGAGAGCGAGCGCAGCGCATTTTTATGTAACGCATTGTTATTATTGTTAATGCTTTGCGAGCAGTAACATCGTGTCGAGACTTGCCTGAACCAGCCTTATGGACACACACAGAACTTCATCGCACGCGCGATGTTCTCAGTTTTTTACACAAGCGCATATTCACTGACGCGGAATGATTCTGCTGAAGCGCAATATGTTCAGCCCATCTCAGGCCTGTTGCGGCATAAGTTCAGCTACAACACCGGCGATGATGGATGAGAGTTTTTCCATCAACTCACCGGAATTACTTGATCTGCGCCAGTAAAGGCCAATATTTCTCTGAAACCCATCGGCCTCGAGAGGTAAAAAAGCGATGTGATTTTGCGCATTCGCGCCGATGCAAGCCAATTGCGGCAATAAAGTAAGCCCCATACCCGCCACAACCATCTGCCGTAAAGTCTCGAGACTGGTACCGCGAAAACCGTCATATTCATGTGCACCATAACGCCGGCACAATGTAAGCGCCTGATCGCGCAGACAATGCCCCTCTTCGAGCAGCATCAGACGCTGACCGGAAAGTGCATCTGCCGATAAGCGGTCTTGCCCCGCCAGAACATGACCGGAAGGTACGGCCAGATGGAAAGGCTCACAGAATAGTTTTTGTCCGGTGACCTGCGGGTCTTCAACCGGCAATGCCAGCAATGCGGCATCAATCTGCCCGTCGATCAGTCGCTGCAATAAGATGGTGCTTTTTTCTTCCGTCAGTAAAATTTCCATGGACGGAAAATGACGCATAAATTGCGGCACAATATGCGGCAAAAGATAGGGACCGAGTGTCGGGAATACACCCAGATGCAAGCGCCGTGCACCATCGGCACAATGTCCGGCAGCTTCATCGCGCAATTGTGTCACTTCATGAAGAATTATGCGTGCGCGTCTGACTGCTGCTTCACCGGCTTGCGTAAGAATAAGTCCGCGTGATGAGCGCTCAAATAATGTGACGCCCAGCTCTTCTTCAAGCTTGCGGATCTGCGCAGAAAGGGTCGGCTGACTGGCATTGCAGACTTCAGCCGCACGATGAAAGTTGCGCTGTTCAGCCAGCGCAACCAGATATTCGAGCTCGCGGAGATTCATGCGAGACCGCGCATTAAGCCGCCTGCTCCTCAGCAGGCAGACGGATCAGATAGTCAAAAGCTGCAAGCGATGCCCGTGCTCCTTCGCCCATCGCAATCACAATCTGCTTATAAGGTGCAGTTGTACAATCACCTGCCGCAAACACACCCGGAACCGAGGTTGCACCGTAAAGATCCGTGATGATTTCACCACGGGCATTCAGCGACACTGTATCCTTCAGCCATTCAGTATTCGGCACAAGACCGATCTGCACAAAAATGCCTTCCAGTGTGAGCGAACGGGTTTCACCGCTGATCCGGTCTTCATAGGTAAGACCGGTGACACGCTTGCCGTCGCCGGTCACTTCTGTGGTTTTGGCCGATGTGAGAACAGTCACATTCGGCAGGCTTTTCAGTTTGCGCTGCAACACCTCATCAGCGCGAAGTGCCTTGTCAAACTCGATAAGCGTTACGTGACTGACCAGACCGGCCAGATCAATTGCGGCTTCCACACCGGAGTTCCCGCCGCCAATCACGGCAATGCGCTTGCCTTTAAACAACGGGCCATCGCAATGCGGGCAGAAAGCAACGCCCTTATTGATATATTGCTGTTCACCCGACACGCCCATTTTGCGCCAGCGTGCACCGGTCGACAACACAACAGAAGTACTGGTAAGGGATGCGCCCGACGCCAGCGTCACCTTAAAGCCTTCAGAAATCCGCTCCAGTTTAACGGCCTGCTGACCATTGATGATTTCGGCATCATAATCACGCACATGTGCTTCCAGAGCGCGGGCCAGTTTTGGCCCTTCTGTATGCGTCACCGAAATGAAATTCTCAATCGACATTGTATCCAGCACCTGACCGCCAAAACGGTCAGCAACAACACCGGTACGGATGCCTTTGCGCGCGGCATAAACCGCTGCCGCTGCACCGGCAGGACCACCGCCCACAACCAGTACATCAAAAGGTGCCTGTGCGTTAATCGCTTCGGCAGCACGTTCACCTGCGCCGGTGTCAATCTTCGCCAGAATTTCCTCTGCGCCCATACGGCCGGAACCGAAAGCCTCGCCGTTCAGGAAAATAGAAGGCACCGACATCACCTGACGCTCGGCAACTTCATCCTGAAACAGCGCGCCGTCGATCGCGACATGTTCAATACCCGGATTAAGTACGGCCATCAGGTTCAGCGCCTGCACAACATCAGGGCAGTTCTGGCAGGAAAGAGAATAATAAGTTTCGAAACGGAAATTACCCTTGATGCCACGAATTTGGTCGATCAGTGCCTGCTCGACCTTTGGCGGATAACCACCGGCCTGCAAAAGAGCCAGCACCAGAGAAGTAAATTCATGACCAAGCGGAAGGCCCGCAAAAACCAGATGAATGTCTTCACCCGGTGAGGTCAGTGCGAAAGACGGCACACGTGCACCGGCCACATCGCCGCGCTTAATCGTAATCTTGTCTGACTGTTCGCGGATTTGTTCAAGAAGTTGCAGCAGCTCATGCGATTTAGCATCATCTCCGGCATAGGCGATGATTTCAACCGGCCGCACCAGACGTTCCAGATAGCCCTTCAGCTGGGTTTTCAAGTTCGTATCGAGCATACTGTGTTCCTCTTGCTAAACTGTCACAGATAATCGGGCAGCTGCGGAAACAGCCGCCCGTTTTATTATTTACGGCGCGTCAGATTTTGCCGACGAGATCGAGCGAAGGAGCAAGGGTCGCTTCGCCTTCCTGCCATTTTGCAGGGCAAACTTCACCCGGATGCGAACGTACATACTGAGCAGCTTTGATCTTGCGTACGAGATCAGAAGCATCACGGCCAATGCCTTCAGCAGTGATTTCCATGGCCTGAATGATACCGTCCGGATCAACGATGAAAGTTGCGCGGTCTGCAAGACCCTGACCTTCGCGCATAACACCGAAATTATTGGTTACAACACCGCTCGGGTCGCCGAGCATGGTGTAGTTGATCTTGCCGATTGTGTCGGATGAATCGTGCCAGGCTTTGTGTGTGAAATGCGTATCGGTAGAAACCGAATAAACCTCAACACCCATTTTCTGCAGTTCTTCATAATGATCTGCAAGGTCACCCAGTTCTGTCGGGCATACGAAGGTAAAGTCAGCAGGATAGAAGAAAAATACGGCCCATTTGCCCAATACGTCTTCTTCAGTCACGGAGATGAATTTACCCTGACGGTAAGCCTGCGCGATAAAAGGTTTGATCTGTGTGTTTACGGTTGCCATTGTGCACTCCTGTCAGAATGTTGTCTGGGCTCCGTATAGAGGCTAAGACGTAATTTATAAAGTCAATTAATCATATAAAATTGATAGATTTTAACTATCGCCACATAAAATTTCTATAAATACAATTAAAACAATAAGTTAGATCGAAATTTTGCCGGCTTTCCAATGCCTGCCATTTTTGCATAGCAGCCATGCAATATCATCAATGCACTGCATTCTGTGGAAATCTCTGCTTCCCTGACAGAGAAAAGAGCTAAGCATTACGCTTTATCCCTGTCAGGCTTCATTCAAAAAAACACTGGCATCGCTATCCGACAAATGGACTTTGACTTTATTTGCCAAGATTAATTAGAATATGCGCATTCTAAAGTCTCAGTAGTAAGATTTGCGGTATGAATTTAAAATCAGTCCAGTTTGATATGTTTGACACGAAAACCAGCCATCCGGTTGACGTGACGCCTGTTGCCACCACCCGCAAATCTGTGCCGGACAATGAAGAAGCCTTAGCGCGGCAACTGGAAGAAACGGGACGGTTCCGCATTCTGCGCAAACTGACACCACGCCCGATTGTCAGGCGGGAGGACAGTCCGTTTGAGCGGCTTGCTGTTCTTATTGATACGGAAACAACCGGACTGAGCCATGTGACCGACCAGATCATCGAGGTTGGTGCCGTTGCCTTTACCTATAATGATGAAGGTGCTTTTGGTGATGTGGTTGGCGTCTTCAGCGGAATGCAGCAGCCAACAATTCCAATTCCGGCGGAGATTACACGGCTGACCGGTATTACTGATGCAATGGTGCAGGGTCAGACACTTGACCTCCGGTCGCTGGAAGCGATGATCGAACCTGCTGATCTCATCATTGCCCATAATGCCGGATTTGACAGGCCGTTCTGCGAAAAGCTTTCCCCATTATTCGCGTCCAAAGCATGGGCATGTTCCGTTGCGGAAGTGCAATGGGCGGGGTTTGGTTTTGAAGGCAGCAAACTGGGCTATCTGGTCGGCCAAAGCGGGCTCTTCCATAACGGACACCGCGCGACAGATGATTGCCACGCATTACTAGAAGTATTGATCCGGCCCGCAGGCGCGGACGCAACTGTTCCTTTCACTGAGCTGCTCAAATCCAGCCGCAAAGCCCGTGTCAGAATTTACGCGGAAAACAGCCCCTTTGACATGAAAGATCACCTCAAAAAGCGGGGCTACCGGTGGTCAGACGGTAATGACGGCCGCCCCAAAGCATGGTGGGTTGAAGTTGACGAGGACAACTATGCCGACGAGTTGCACTATCTTCAAACGGAAATCTATCACTGGAAAGATGCTGAACCGCTATCCATCAGGCTGACAGCACAGGATCGCTTTAAAAGCCGTTAGTCGCTCTCTTGCCTGATGTTCCGGTTCGAGATTTTACTAAATGAACGAATAATTAAGATATTCTAATATTAATTAACTGCTTAAATTTACATGGCGAACAAGTATTCACATAAAATTCAGGAGATAAACATTTCATGCTAACTTTGAAAAACTTTTCATAATCCTGTTTGTACTATAAAAGATATCTCAGAACGTAAAAATTTTTCCGTTTTGAGGATTCTCTATGAGTACGCAGCTTCAGCTTAAGTCTTTACAGCAAGGTCGTGGTTTGGCTGCGATGGCTGTTGTTGCTTTCCATCTATCTCTGCTGCTTGGCAGTTCCCGCTATCTCAATGATGCAGTTTTTTTAGATTTTACACATCGCGGAAATTTAGGCGTAGATTTCTTCTTCGTGCTTTCAGGTTTCATCATCGTTTTTGCACATTACAAAGATATCAATCAGCCGGAACGTGCCCCGGAATATCTGCTGAAACGTTTCACACGGCTTTTTCCCGTCTATTGGCTTTATACAGCGATCTTCTGTGGTTTAGTGGCGTTGGGATTTGGCAGCGCAAGCATTGTGCCGGAAAGCTTCAGCAACTGGATATCGACAATATTTTTAGTACGCCTCGATAGTTTCGAACTACCGATCACGCCTGCATGGACGCTTATTCACGAACTTGCATTTTACCTGATTTTTGCAACGCTTATTCTGAACAGAACATTCGGTATAATTATCTTGGCTGCATGGCTGATGACCGGTGGCATAGTGTTTCAATATGCTGAAGAAGGCTCAAGATCGGCTTTAACCACTTATTTTTCCCCGTTAAATTTTAATTTTCTTATCGGAATGGCAGCCTTTTATGCCTTCCATCATTTCACGAAGATCAATTTGAAACCGGCTTTTCTGACCGGTCTTGCCTTGTTTATTCTCGTTTATATTCTGGAAAGCCGCGGCATCAGCTATCAGTATCTCCAAATCATTTATGCTGTCAGCTTCGGCCTGCTCATTTTGGGTGCAGTGTCTTACGAGAAAAGCGGGTTCGGGACTGCGAGATTTAAAATTCTCAGCCTCATTGGTGATGCTTCCTACACGATTTACCTGACGCATCTGGCATTTCTCGGCCTGATCGCTAAAGTGATGATTAAAATATCTGCATATATACCATTGAGCCCGTATTTAATTTACCTCGCTGTCTTCAGTGCAACGATTATTGCCGGATGTTTGCTATATTGGTTCGTAGAGCGGCCACTCTTGCGTTATTGCAGAACATTAATGAACTCCAGAAAACAGCGAAGCGTGCTCATTAAAGCTGTTTAACAGCCGGAATATTGAGCCGGATTCTCCGGTGCCAACACCATCTTTGTTAAGAAAGTGGTGAACCGTCCGCATTTCCGGTACAACAGACGTCCTGATCTCTGATGCAGCTTTAAACACAGTGCTGTCAGCCCTGTCTCGCAGCATCAGAGAATAGTTTAAGCGATACAATCAACAATAGGAGCTTATTTCAATGCTGCCTGAAATTGTTTCGATGAATGAATGGCAAACCGCACTCGAAGAGCAAATCGATAGGGAAAAAGCCTTTACCCGCGCGCGCGACCAGCTGAATGCACAACGCCGACTTCTGCCGATGGTTAAAATCGACAAGCCATATTCCTTTACCGGTCCATCGGGAGAAGTCAGTCTGGCAGATCTCTTCGAGGGGCGTCGGCAGCTGATTGTCTATCACTTTATGTTTGCACCCGAATGGCGGGCGGGTTGCGACGGCTGCTCATGGGTTGTAGATGCAATGACCCATCCCGCACATCTTAATGCACGGGATACATCGCTCGTACTCATCTCACGCGCCCCGCTGGAAAAACTGCAAAACTATCAGAAGCGTATGGGCTGGCAGTATCCGAACTGGTACTCCTCGCAGCATAGCGATTTTAATCAGGATATGGGCGCTACACGGAGTGATCCGGCCACGCCGGACATCATGCAGGAAATACATGGTGTCAGTGTTTTCCTGCGCGATGGCGAGAATATCTACCGTACCTATTTTAACGGCGCACGCGGGGTTGAGTATCTCGGCAGTCTTTGGACCTATCTGGATCTGACCCCTTATGGTCGTCAGGAATTTTGGGAAGATTCACCCGACGGATGGCCGCAGACGGAGCCATATGTCTGGAACCGGCGTCACGATGAATATGATCGTTAAACTGCATTCTCACTGGCTGATAATTTTCACATATCTCTCCCTGAACAAATATGTTCGGGAAGAGACCCGTTCTTGCACTACACATTACACGCCGAGATATCTGTCCTGAATATCGGCCGTCATTTCACCGGATGTGCCTTGCCAGACCGTACGCCCCCGTTCCAGCACAACACAACGATCCGCTACCGGCAGTAATTCCGACAGCGTTTTATCGACGACCAGAATGGACTGACCACGCCGTTTCAGTTCCCGCACAGCCTTCCAGATTTCCAGCCGGATCACCGGTGCGAGCCCCTCGGTCGCCTCATCCAGCACGATCAATTCCGGATTGGTCATCAGCGCCCGACCAACAGCCAGCATCTGCTGCTCACCGCCGGACAAAGTATTCGCCTGTTGCTGGCTGCGTTCTTTCAGTCGGGGAAACAGCTCATTCACCGCCTCTAGCGTCCATTCCCCTTTGCGGGCAGAAGCCAGCAGATTTTCCGTAACTGTCAGATTTGGAAAACAGCGCCGTCCTTCCGGCACCAGCCCCAGCCCCAGCCGCGCAATACGATAGGGCTGCATCGCGGAAATATTGCGCCCCATGAAGCTGACTTTACCCTGACGCAGGGGTGTCAAGCCGAAAACCGAGCGGATAGTGGTGGTTTTTCCCATGCCGTTGCGCCCCATCAGCGCGACGACTTCACCTTTTTCCACATGCAGATCAATGCCGAACAATGCCTGTGAAGCGCCGTAAAATGTCTCGACCTGATTGAGTTCCAGCAACATCAAACCGCCTCCCCGAGATAGGCTTCCCGCACCAACGCATTGCTGCGGATTTCAGCCACGGTACCGGTCGCAACAACACGGCCATAAACCAATACGGAAATCCGATCAGCCAAAGCAAAAACCGCATCCATATCATGCTCAACCAGCAGCACCGGCACTTCATGGCGCAACTTGTCCAGAAATGCTGTCAGCTGCTTTGAGCCTTCAGGCCCCATTCCGGCCATCGGTTCATCCAGCAACAGCGCTTTGGAGCGCAGAGCCAATGCAATTGCAATTTCAAGCTGGCGGCGTTCACCATGAGAAAGTTCGGCGCTGGACACCAGCATCCGCGATCCGAGATGCACCCGATCCAGAATGGCCGCAGCCTCATCTTTTAAAACCGCATCCTGCATTACCGGTTTCCAGAAACGGAAACTGGAACCCTGACATGCCTGCAAAGCCAGCATGACATTTCGCAAGGCGGAAAATTCCGGCATCAGCGAAGACACCTGAAATGTCCGCCCCAGCCCCAGCTGCGCACGCTGTGTCACACCAAGCGTGCCTATATCCTGCCCGTCGAAACGGATTGTACCGCTATCATGCTTAATCGTACCGGCAATCTGGCCGATCAGGGTGGATTTTCCGGCTCCGTTCGGCCCGATCAGCGCATGGATTTCTCCTTTACGTAAATCCAGACTGACATCATCGGTCGCTTTCAGCCCGCCAAAGCTTTTACGCAGGTTTTTAATGTCGAGAACAGTCTCAGCCATAACGGATTTTCCCTGCAACAAGCCCAATAATGCCGCCACGTGCAAACATGACAACACCGAGCAAAATCAACCCGAAGAAGAGCTGCCAGTGTTCAACCATGCCGCCAAGTGCGAATTCAAACAATACATAAAGCACTGCGCCAATCAGAGGGCCAAACAAACGCCCCGTGCCGCCAAGAATAATCAGCACGATCAGTTCGCCCGACATATGCCATGACAGCATGGACGGACTGACAAAACGATTGAGATCGACAAATAAAGCACCGGCAAGTGCCGTAAGCATCGCGGACAATACGAAGGCGACCAGTCTGATACGCAAGGGGCCAATGCCAACGGAAGCCAGCCGCAATTCATTCTGCCGCGCACCTTCCAATGCCGCGCCAAAACGGGAATTGCGGATGCGTGAGAACAGAAACAGCGCCACCATCAAAACGCCGTAAGCGATCAGGAAAAAGCTCAGCGGTTTGAGCGTATTCACACCAGGGAAATTATTACGCAATGCGAGGGACAAACCGTCCTCACCGCCATAGGCCGGCCATGAAATCGCGAAGTAATAAATCATCTGCGCGAATGCCAGTGTAATCATAATGAAATACACACCCGATGTACGCAGGCTGATAATGCCGATTGGCAGCGCAACAAGACCGGCAACCAGCATAGCAACAGGCCAGATAATCAGCATCTGGTCACTGCCTGAAATCGTCATTGGCCAGCTCATCAGCGCCGACCCGTCAGCAGCATGGCTGGCCAGAATACCGGTAATATAGCCGCCGATGCCAAAAAATGCGGCATGGCCGAAAGACACCATACCGCCAAGACCAAGCACCAGATTAAGTCCTGTGGCTGCCAGTGCCAGAATGGCAATACGCGTCACCAGTGAGATATAAAATATCTCACCCATCTGATTGGCAATCAATGCAATGATTGGCAATGCCAGCGCAAAAACCAGACTTATCAATGTTTCGCGTGTCATTGTGCCTGCTCCTGACATGTCTTACCTGCCAGCATTCGAACTGCATCACAGCATGAAGAAAACATTGTGAAATTATCCATTGGCTGCAAACAATCCCTGTGGGCGCACCGTAAGAATGATTGCCATCACGATGTAAATCAACATGGATGCCAGCGCGGTTCCCGCTGTTGCCGCCTGTGACGGCTCCATAAAGACTGCGAACAGTTTGGGCAGCAAAAAGCGCCCCATCGTATCCACAACACCAACCAGAACTGCTCCGGCCAGCGCGCCTTTAACCGAGCCGATACCGCCGATCACAATCACCACAAAAGCGAGGATCAGTACCGGTTCGCCCATACCGACCTGTACGGATTGCAGAGCCCCGACCAATGCACCGGCAAGACCGGCCAGTGCCGCACCAAGAGCAAAAACAATCGTGTTGAGCTTTGCAATATCAACGCCCAATGCGCCGATCATTTCACGGTCTGCCTCACCGGCGCGGATGCGCATGCCAAGACGGGTTTTTGCAATGAGAAAATACAACCCGACTGCAACAACAATACCGGCACCGATAATCGCCAACCGGTATAGCTGATATTGTGAGCCGCCGGGCAGCGTAACAGACCCCTGTAAAAGCGGCGGAATATCCAGATAAAGCGGGAATGAACCAAAGATCCAGCGTGTCGCATCGGAAAAAATCAGGATCAGAGCAAAGGTGGCCAGAACCTGATCGAGGTGACTGCGATTATATAATCTGCGGATCAGCACCATTTCCATGATTGCACCGGCAGCAGCGGCGGCAATCAGGCTGGCGATGAGCCCGAGCCAGAAAGAGCCGGTTGCCGCAGCCACAACGGCACAGGCAAATGCGCCGACCATAAATAATGATCCATGCGCCAGATTGATAACCCCCATAACCCCGAAAATCAGGGTCAGGCCGGCGGCCATCAAAAACAGCATAACGCCGAATTGTAACCCGTTGAGTAACTGCTCAATTAAAAGTGCAGAAGACAAAACCGCGTCCGATCTGTTGATTGGTTCTCATAAAAATATCTTTGAAAAAAGTCGTCTATGCCGCCCGAAGACCTGTTATGGCAACAGTCCGGCCGGTGCTGAAGACAGTCTGAGCTAAAAGCAGCGACAGTTCACACTGTCGCTGCATCCGGTTGCATCAGAGCTTGCAGTCTTTTGCATAGTTGTCCTGATGATCGGTGAAGCTTGTTGCTACGATCTTATTGGTCAGGACGCCGTCTTCTTTGATTACTTCGCGCATATAAATATCCTGAATAGGATGATTATTATTGCCGAATTTGAACTTACCGCGAACAGATTTAAAATCAGCCGCTTTCATTGCTGCGCGGAAAGCATCTTTGTCATTCACACTCGCTTTGGCGGCTGCCGACAGGATCAGATTGGCTGCGTCATAGCCCTGTGTTGCATAGAGCGAAGGCAGGCGGCCATATTCTTTTTTGAAAGCCTCGACATAGGCTTTATTGGCTTGATTATCGAGATCTTTTGACCAGTGGGAAGAGTTCTTCACACCCACCGCCGCATCACCGATTGCGCCGAGCACATCCTGATCGAAGGAGAAGCCGGGACCGGTTACCGGAATGGTCATGCCCGATTGTGAATATTGCTTCATGAAAGCAATACCCATGCCGCCCGGCAGGAAGAAATATACGGAATCAGCGCCGGAAGCACGGATCTGGGCAATCTCGGCAGCATAATCGGTCTGGCCGACTTTGGTGTAAATTTCACCGGCCAGTTTGCCTTTGTAGAAACGCTTGTAACCGGTTAGAGCATCGGTGCCTGCCGGATAGTTCGGTGCCAGAATAAAGCTGTTTTTGTAGCCTGCAGTATTGGCATAGTTGCCGACAGCTTCATGCAGATTATCGTTCTGATAGGCGGCATTAAAGTAATTGGCATTGCATTTGGCACCGGCCAGCGCAGACGGTCCCGCATTGGTGGAAACGTAGATTTTATCCTGCGCGACAACGCTTGGCACTACGGCCATTGCAAGATTGGACCAGACAATACCGGTCAGAATATCAACCTTATCACTCTGCACCATTTTATCGGCGATCTGCACAGCCAGTTCCGGCTTTTGCGCATCATCTTCAACGATAACGCTGACATCTTTATTGCCGGATTGTTTGACCGCCAGCAGAAAGCCGTCACGGATATCAATGCCGAGTCCGGCACCGCCGCCGGAAAGCGTTGTAATCATGCCGATTTTCAGAGGTTCTGCCATTGCAGAACCGGAAAATGCCAGCCCCAGACCAAGACAGGCCGTTGATAAGCCAAGAGTAATTCGTTTCATCAGTGTTCCCTCGCGATTATTGTTATTATGCAGTTCAATAATAAAATGCCATTACTTACAAGCCCGCTTTTGCTTCTCCCTCCGCTTTTGCCATTTCCGAAGCAAAATTAAGCCTGTATCCTTATAAACAGAGTAATCTGCGCGTCAGCACATGGTCTGCGTCTGCCAGACCGTCAATGATATCCATATGATGTTTGTCCGGTTCCGCCACTTCATCGATTGAGAGATCAAAACCGCTCCACAAATTAGCCAGCGCCTGATTTTGCCGGATAAATTCCGGCAATTCCGCCGAGCCGACCCATGCTGTTACATCAATACCGTTCAGAGGCTCAAGCAAAGCCGGACTTTCCTTGCGCGCCTGCTCCAGATCAAGCCTGAAATCATCATTCATTTTCAGATTCAGCAAAGGTCGCAAATCACTCAGCGCCGAAATCGGCACGATTTTGCGCAAACGCTGTTGCAGACTGCGGCTCAGGGGTGTTGTAACCGTTCCCATCCGCGCAACCAGATGCCCGCCCGCTGAATGCCCTGTCAGATGTAACGGGCCTGCAACCATTGATGCCGCCTGCACAATTGCCATACCAATTTCAGCGGTAATGTCGCTGATCTTCGCTTGCGGGCAAAGTGTATAAGACGGGATCGCTACGGCAAAACCATGCGCAACGGCACCGGCAGCCAGCCAAGTGAAATAGGATTTATCAAAGCGCACCCAATAGCCGCCATGCACAAACACAACCAGCCCGCGCGGCTGCCCCTGCGGCATCACAACATCCAGAAGATTGCGCTCTTCCGACCCATAGCGCACATCAGCGATCAACCGGTTCTGCGCCTGCATCTGCTCACGAAAACTTTGTGATTTTTGCTGCCATTGCGGAGGAAATTGCGCAGAATTTTGAACATGCAGCACATTCGAATAGGCCAGATCCCAGTCTTTCATAGCTGGGCTATCCGGTTCAGCGGGCGCGGTTTTTAAAACCGGTTCTGCCGCTCTGATCTGCATTCCCCGTTCCTCCGTCATGACTGCCTCTCAAATATCTCCATAAATAAAAAATAATTTCAAGCATGAAATTTCATACTTGAAATTATTTTTGTAAGTGACACCATAAAAGAAATCAGCCGCCCTGCGAATGCAGAAAATCTTTGCAGGCGGCAACGGAGTGAGACCATGAAAAGTGCCGAAAATCAGCAGCAAACAGTGGCAGGCGAGCGTGCTTCCGATAAGCAGAGTTTGCGCAACTGGCTGAAGCTTCTCAAATCGACAAAGCATGTTGAAGCAGTCATCCGCGAAAAACTGCGTCAGGAATTTGATACAACCCTGCCCCGTTTCGACGTGATGGCAGCGCTGTACCGGTTTGAAAGCGGTCTCAAAATGACTGAATTGTCTGCGGCTCTGCGGGTTTCCAACGGCAATGTCACCGGCATTGTCGAGCGGCTGGTCAGCGACGGTTCCGTTTTGCGGGTTCCGGTTGCGGGCGACAAACGTGCCATGCTGGTGCGCCTTACCCAGAAGGGGCGCGAAGAGTTTGAAGCCATGGCCGCAGCCCATGAGCAGTGGATCAGCGAGATTTTCAGCGTGCTGTCACCGGCACAATCGGCAGAACTGGTTACTGTGATCGACACAATCGAACATGCGCTGGCCTTGCAGGACGAGCACGACCATCTGACTTAACCGGCATCAGCACATTCGAAAAATCAGGATATCCGTTACGAAAAACACACATCATCTGCCGCCATTTTTTAAAAAATAACGACGCGGGCAAAAGCTCGCAGGGGAACAAAAAATGCTTGGACCAACGGCGCATACAGACCATTTTACCAGAAATAACCTGCCTCCGGTTGAGGACTGGCCGGAACTGTCATCCGGCGACATCACCTATCCCGAATGGCTCAATGCCGGATATGAACTTTCCGATGCTATGGTGGAGAAAGGGTTCGGCGACCATACAGCCCTGATCGGCAACGGACGGCGGCGCACTTATAAGGAACTCACCGACTGGAGCAACCGCATTGCCCATGTGCTGGTTGAAGATTATGGTGTGCAGCCGGGCAATCGCATATTGATCCGCTCTGCCAATAATCCGGCAATGGTTGCCTGCTGGCTGGCAGCTACCAAAGCAGGTGCGGTCGTGGTCAATTCCATGCCGATGCTGCGCCCAGATGAACTGACAAAAATCGTCAATAAAGCAGAAATCTCGCTGGCGCTGTGTGACACGCGACTGCTGGAAGATTTGCAGATTTGCGCGGCAAAAAGCCCTTTTCTTAAAACAGTAATCGGCTTTGACGGCACCGCCAATCATGATGCGGAACTTGACCATGCGGCTCTCAACAAGCCGGTGCGTTTTGATGCGGTAAAAACCGGACGCGATGATGTGGCACTGCTGGGTTTTACCTCCGGCACAACCGGTGAGCCGAAGGCCACCATGCATTTTCACCGTGATCTGCTGCTGATTGCCGATACCTATGCAAGGGAAGTGCTGAATGTGCAGCCGGACGATATTTTTGTCGGCTCACCGCCACTTGCTTTCACCTTTGGTCTGGGCGGACTGGCCATTTTCCCGCTGCGCTTCGGGGCAGCAGCAGCGCTGCTTGAACAGGCAACACCGCCTAAGATGATCGAGCTGATTGAAACCTATAAGGCGACCATCAGCTTTACAGCTCCGACAGCCTATCGGGTGATGTTGCAGGCAATGAATGAAGGTGCCGACCTGTCATCCTTGCGCATTGCGGTTTCGGCAGGTGAAACCCTGCCCGCCCCGATTTATGACGCATGGGTAGAGAAGACCGGCAAACCGATGCTGGACGGGATCGGCGCGACCGAAATGCTGCATATTTTTATCAGCAACCGTTTAGGCGATTCCGGCCCCGGCCGCACAGGCAAGCCCGTTACCGGCTATCAGGCCAAAATCGTTGATGAGAATATGCAGGAAGTGCCGCGCGGGGAAATTGGCCGTCTGGCAGTGCGCGGCCCGACCGGCTGCCGTTACCTCGCGGATACACGCCAAAAGGCCTATGTGCGCGATGGCTGGAACCTGACCGGCGACAGTTTCTTTCAGGATGCGGACGGCTATTTCCACTTTGCCGCCCGTGCAGATGATATGATTATTTCTGCAGGTTATAATATCGCAGGCCCCGAAGTTGAGGCCGCCCTCCTCGCCCATGCAGATGTGCAGGAATGCGCGGTCATCGGCGTCAATGATGAAGAACGCGGCCAGATTGTTGAGGCGCATATTGTGCTGCGCAATGGTGCTCAGCCATCTCCTGAAACGGTCAAAGCCTTGCAGGATCACGTTAAAAAGCTGATCGCGCCCTATAAATATCCCCGCTCTGTCCGTTTTGTCGATGCGCTGCCGAAAACCGTTACCGGCAAAATCCAGCGTTTCATGCTGCGTAAGCAAGGCTGAGCGCATCATGCAAATTTATCACTTGACCAAATCCATTCCATCCATATGTTTTAAGCATAAAATAAATTGTGCGCCGATACCTGATACCACCGCACATCATAAAAATGACTGTGGCCGTATAGCGGGAAACAGAGCATTCAAGGGGAGAATTTGACCATGCGTATCGTTTGTATCGGTGGCGGTCCGGCCGGACTGTATTTTGCCCTGCTGATGAAAAAGAAGCATCCTGAGCATCACATCCGCGTGGTCGAGCGCAACAAACCCTATGACACATTCGGCTGGGGCGTTGTGTTTTCCGATGCGACAATGGAAGCGATGAAGGTCTGGGATGAAACCAGTGCGGCGGAAATTCAGGATGCGTTTAACCATTGGGACGATATTGAAGTGCTGTTCAAAGGCACGCGTCAGCGCACAAGCGGTCATGGTTTTGTCGGTATCGGTCGCAAAAAACTGCTGAATATTCTGCAAAAACGCTGCGAAGATCTGGGCGTTGAGCTGATATTTGAAACCGATGTGGATGCAGATACGCAATATCCCGATGCCGATCTGATTATCGCCTCTGACGGGCTGAATTCCAAAATCCGTCACCGCTATGCCGATATTTTCGAGCCGGATATGATCGTGCGGCCAAACCGTTATATCTGGCTTGGTACCAATAAGCTCTTCGATGCCTTTACCTTTGATTTCCGCAAGACGGATCACGGCTGGTTTCAGGCGCATATTTACAAATTCGACGACAAGACCTCGACTTTCATTATCGAGACCACGGAAGAAGCCTATCAGGCGCATGGTCTAGACGAGATGTCACAGCAGGATTCCATTTCTTTCTGCGAAAATCTTTTCTCGGAAGTGCTGGGAGGCGCACCGCTGATGACCAATGCGCGCCATTTGCGCGGCTCGGCATGGCTGAATTTCAACCGGCTGATCTGCGGCAAATGGAGCCATTACAATGGTAATTCCCATGTGGTGCTGATGGGCGATGCCGCCCATACCGCTCATTTTGCCATCGGCTCCGGCACCAAACTGGCGATTGATGATGCGATTGAACTGACCAACCAGTTTAACCTGCACGGTCATGACAACAGTCATATTCCTGCAGCGCTGGAATCCTATGAGGAAATCCGCCGTGTGGATGTGGCGCGCATTCAGAATGCCGCACGCAATGCGATGGAATGGTTTGAGGTGGTTGGCCAGCGCTATGCGGATCATTTTGAGCCGGAGCAATTCATGTATTCCATGCTGACGCGCTCACAGCGTATCAGCCATGAAAACCTGCGTCTGCGCGATAAAAACTGGTTGCAGGGCTATGAAAACTGGTTTGCCAAAAAGTCAGGCCTGCCGGTAGAGAGCAACAGCAGCACACGTCATGTGCCGCCGATGTTCACGCCCTATCAGTTGCGCGGCGTGACCTTGGCAAACCGTATCGTCATGTCGCCGATGGCGATGTATTCGGCAACCGATGGTCTGATCAATGATTTCCATATGGTGCATCTCGGTTCCCGTGCGCTCGGCGGCGCCGGTCTGATCTTTGCGGAAATGACCTGCGTTTCCCCCGATGCCCGCATCACCCCGAATTGTCTGGGACTATGGAACGAAGAACAGCGCGACGGCTGGAAACGTCTGGTCGATTTCGTGCATCAAAACAGTGATGCCAAAGTGGCCATTCAGCTGGGGCATGCAGGGCGCAAAGGCGCAACCAAACCCGCATGGGAGGGTATTGACCAGCCGGTTGATGAAGCGAGCGGCTGGCCGCTGATTTCTGCCTCGGCAGAGCCTTATCTGGTCAATAGCCAGAAGCCGAAGCCTATGACGCGCGAAGATATGGATCGGGTAATTGCTGATTTTGTGCGCGCGACTGAGCTTGCCGCAAGTACCGGTGCAGACTGGCTGGAGCTCCATGCCGCGCATGGTTATCTGCTCTCCAGTTTCCTCTCGCCGCTGACCAATCAGCGCGAAGATGAATATGGCGGCAGCCACGCCAATCGTGCGCGTTTTCCGCTGGAAGTGTTCAAGGCCATTCGCGCGGTCTGGCCGCAGGATAAGCCGATTTCGGTGCGTCTCTCCTGCCATGACTGGGCGGAAGGCGGCAATACGCCTGATGATGCAGCGATTTTTGCGCAAATGTTTAAAAATGCCGGTGCCGATCTCATCGACTGTTCATCGGGACAGGTCGTTAAACATGAAAAACCGGTTTACGGCCGTCTGTTCCAGACCCCGTTTTCAGACAAAATCCGTAATGAAGTCGGTATCCCGACGATTGCTGTGGGTGCGATATCGGAAGCCGATCACGCCAATTCGGTAATCTCCGCGGGACGTGCCGATCTTTGCGCCGTGGCCCGCCCGCATCTCGCAGATCCCGCGTGGGTATTGCATGAGGCGGCAAAAATCGGGCTGACCTCCGTGCCTTGGCCGAAGCAATATTACTCCGGCAAAACCCAGTATGAAACCAATCTGGCTCGTGAAGCCGCTGCGGCTGCCGCACTGAAATAACCAGAATGAGACCGGATATGAGCAATAATAAATTCCACGGCAGACATGTTTTAATCACCGGCGCGGGCAGCGGTATCGGTGCGGCCATTACCCGTGACTTTGCTTTGTCCGGTGCCAATGTCACTTTGTCAGGCAGGCGTCATGAGCCTCTGGCGGCACTGGCCGCAGAGCTCGATCAGGCTGCGGGACGCAAAGCCTGTTTTGTCGCCAGCGGTTTTGACGTGACGGATGCGCAGGCGATCAGCACAGGTTTGCAGGCGGCACAAACGGCTTTCGGGCCGGTGAGTATTCTGGTCAATAATGCCGGTGAAGCGCCTTCCGCACCCTTTGAAAAAACCAGTCTTGAGATGTGGTCGCAGGTACTTACGGTTGATCTGACCGGTGTTTTTCAGGTGACACAGGCCGTGCTGCCGGATCTGAAAACCTATGGCACTCATGCGCGTATCATCAATATCGCGTCCACCGCAGGGCTGACCGGCTATGCCTATGTCTCGGCCTATTGCGCTGCAAAACATGGTGTAATCGGCCTCACCCGTGCTTTGGCGCTGGAGCTCGCAACAAAGGGCATTACCGTCAATGCCGTGTGTCCGGGTTTTACCGATACACCGATTATCCGTGAAGCCATTGCACAAATCATGCAGAAAACCGGACGCTCTGAAGAAGAAGCGCTGTCACATTTTGTAAAAGCCAATCCGCAAAACCGGCTCATTAAACCGGAGGAAGTGGCACACACAGTCTTATGGCTGGCATCTCCTGATGCCGCCTCAATCAACGGACAGGCAATTGCAATTGCCGGTGGCGAGGTATTAGCAGGATGAGCGAACAAACCATCAGCATGAACAGTCATCTGAAAGCTTTTAAAAATTATCAGGCACAGCATTTTCTGTGGGAGGTGAGTGAAGACGGTCGCGTTGCCACCCTTACCCTCAACCGCCCTGATCGTAAAAACCCGCTGACCTTTGAAAGCTATGCGGAGCTGCGCGATCTGTTCCGCGATTTGACCTATGCATCGGATATTCGTGCCGTGGTTGTCATCGGAGCCGGTGGTAATTTCTCTTCCGGCGGCGATGTTTTCGAGATCATCGAGCCTTTGACCAAAATGCCGATGCCGGAACTGCTGGCCTTCACCCGTATGACCGGTGATGTGGTGAAAGCCATGCGCAAATGCCCGCAGCCAGTGATCGCGGCTGTAGACGGTATTTGCGCCGGTGCCGGTGCCATTCTGGCAATGGCCTCCGATTTACGCCTTGCCACCCATGAGGCGAAAACCGCATTCCTGTTTACCCGTGTCGGGCTTGCCGGTGCGGATATGGGCGCTTGCGGAATTTTGCCCCGCATTATCGGTCAGGGTCGTGCGGCAGAACTGCTTTATACCGGTCGTTTCATGTCTGCTACCGAAGGCAAAGACTGGGGCTTCTACAACCATCTGCATGATAGTGAGAACCTTCTGGCAGAGGCGCAAAAGCTCGCCAAAACCCTCGCTGACGGCCCTTATTTTGCACATGGCATTACCAAAACCATGCTGGCTCAGGAATGGGCGATGGGTATTGATGAAATGATTGAATCGGAAGCGCAGGCGCAGGCCATTTGCATGGCGACACAGGATTTCCGCCGTGCATTTGAAGCCTTTGCCGCCAAACGCCGCCCTGAATTTGAAGGGAACTGAACCATGTCAGATACAGCCTGCCGCGAAGCCCCCGTTCATGAACATCTGGAACTGCCGTTTTTTGAGCAACAGCAACGCGACTTCGCACGAAAACTCAATGAATTTGCCGCATCCGGTGTTTTAAAAAACATCGATCATCACGACACAGATTCTGCCTGCCGTAAACTGGTGAAACTGCTTGGGCAAGCAGGATTGCTCGATAGTGTCACCGGCAACAGCGGCAAAACCGAAATCGACTCCCGCTCGGTCTGTCTGGCGCGCGAAACACTGGCATGGCATGACGGATTGGCGGATTTTGCCTTTGCCATGCAGGGGCTTGGCACCGGTGCTATCGGTCTTGCCGGATCGGATGAATTAAAACAGCATATTCTGCCAAAAATCTCTTCCGGCGAATGGCTTTCTGCCTTTGCCCTGTCGGAGAAAGAAGCCGGTTCCGATGTCGCCGCCATGCAATGCGCCGCGACACAGGACGGCGATGAGTATGTTCTCAACGGCGAGAAAACCTGGATTTCCAATGGCGGCATCGCCGATGTTTACACCGTCTTTGCCCGCACAGGTGAGGCTGCGGGTACACGCGGCATCTCGGCCTTTGTGGTCTATGCGACTGATCCGGGCTTTTCTATTGCCGAGCGGCTTGAAGTGATTGCGCCGCATCCGCTCGCTACAATCCGTTTTGACAATTGCCGTATCCCTGCTTCCCGTCGTTTAGGCGCAGGCGGCGAAGGTTTTAAAATTGCTATGCGCACGCTGGATATTTTCCGTGCCTCCGTGGCAGCCGCCGCGCTTGGCTTTGCCCGCCGCGCCTTGGATGAGGCGCTCAACCATGCGCGTAACCGGCAGATATTTGGCGCAACACTCAGTGATCTGCAACTGACACAGGCAGCGCTTGGCGATATGGCGACAGAACTGGAGGCCGCAACTCTGCTCACCTACCGCGCCGCATGGCGTCGCGATGTGCAGAAACTGCCAACCACCCAGCAGGCAGCAATGGCGAAAATGGCTGCGACGGAATCTGCCCAGATGATTATTGACCGCGCTTTACAGATGTTTGGCGGACGTGGTGTGCAAAGCGGAGCAATCACCGAAAAGCTCTATCGGGAAATCCGTAGCCTGCGCATTTATGAAGGGGCGACAGAGGTTCAGAAACTGATT
Source organism: Pseudochrobactrum algeriensis (assembly GCF_018436245.1). Lineage (NCBI taxonomy): Bacteria > Pseudomonadati > Pseudomonadota > Alphaproteobacteria > Hyphomicrobiales > Brucellaceae > Pseudochrobactrum > Pseudochrobactrum algeriensis. Next base: position 337,842 of record NZ_CP075360.1, on the reverse strand, counting down.
ATCGCCCGCGAATTGCTGAAAACGGTTTAAAGGGAGGATCATGGCTTTTCTCACCACAAGACCTTTGCGGTTCGGCGATTGTGATCCTTCGGGCATCGCTTATTTTCCGTCTTATCTGAATATTCTGATCGGGGTTCTGGAAGACTTTTTCGCCTCGATCGGAGCTGACTGGAAAAGCCTCAATCGTGACCGGCAGATCGCAACACCAACAGTGCGGCTTGATCTGACTTTTGTAAAACCCGGCTTCCATGCCGACCTGCTGGACTTCACACTTAAAGTCACTGCGGTTGGCGGCAGTTCGCTGTCGCTCGACCATGAAGTGCGCGCCAATGGCGATCTGTTATGGACGGCGAAACACAAGCTCGTCGCCACCTCAAGCACAACTCATAAAGCCCGCGCATGGCCCGATGATATCCGCGCCGCGCTTCTCAATCATCTGGAGACAGTTCATGCATAAGATTTTACAGCCGGATAACTGGGTTGCCCCGATCGGTTATTCCAACGGCATCTCGGCACACGGACGCACCATTTTTATCGGTGGGCAGATCGGCTGGAATGAACAATGCGAATTCGAAACCGATGACTTTGTCGAGCAGGTTCATCAGACCCTGAAAAACATCGTCGCCATTCTCGCGGTAGATGGTGCGGGGCCTGAACATATCACCAGCATGACCTGGTATTTCACCGACAAGCAGGAATATAAAGCCAATATGCGCGGTCTTGGTCAGGCCTATCGCGATGTGATCGGCAAGCATTTTCCGGCAATGGCAGCAATGCAAGTTGCAGGATTGATTGAAGATCGTGCCAAGATCGAGATTCAGGCCACAGCTGTTGTGCCCGATTGAATAAGCGACTGAAAATCCGGACAGGACATATGATGCACAGCCCTTCTGACACGCAGCAGCCGATCAGTTTTTCATCTGCCGTTACCGGTGTGGTGCAGGATGGTGTGTTGCATCTCACACTGGCAAATCCACCGGTGAATGCGATTTCAGCAGCCATCCGCGAAGGGCTGATGCAGGCGCTGGATTTGGCAGAGAGCTCTGCCGAAATCCAAGCCCTGACCCTGCGCGGTGCAGGTAAATTCTTTGCCGCCGGTGCGGATATCAAAGAGTTTGATCTGCCGCCGAGCGAGCCGACACTGCCGCAGGTGACAGCACGGATTGAAGCATCCGCTAAGCCGGTGATTGCCGCCATTAACGGTTCAGCCCTTGGCGGCGGTTGCGAGATTATCCTTGCCTGCCATTACCGGTTGGCTGTTGAGAAAGCCAAATTCGGCCTGCCGGAAGTAAAACTCGGACTTGTGCCGGGTGCGGGTGGCACCCAGCGTCTGCCACGACTGACCGGCCTTGAGGTTGCAATCGACATGATCGCATCGGGCAAAACTATTTCCGCACAGGACGCGCTGCAATATGGCCTGATCGATGAAATCGCAGCAGCTGAGAACCTGACTGCTGCCGCACAAAAGGCAGCGCTACACCATATGGGCAAAGGCCCGCGCCGCACGCTGACTTTGAGCGTTCAGTCTGCAAACACTGAACAGACAGCGGCAAAAATTCTTACCAAAGCGCGCGGGCGTCTCGCCCCTACCGAGGCGGTGCGTCTGGTATCACTGGCAGCCACGCCCTCTGCTGAACAAGCTTTGGCCGAAGAACGCGCCACATTTCTGCGCCTTCGTGAGAGCGATGAGGCCAAAGCCTTGCGGCATGTGTTTTTCGCCGAACGCGAAGCCGGAAAGCATGATCTGCCTGCCGGTACGGTACCACGACCGGTTGCTACAATCGGTATTGCCGGCACTGGTATGATGGGCTCGGCAATCGCGGTTGCTGCCCTTGCCGCTGGCTATCAACTTATCGGTTATGAGCCGACACAGGAAGCAGCAGATGCCGGTCTTGCCCGCATCACAGCACTGCTGGACAAGCAGTTTCAGTCCGGCCGCCTCAGTGAACAGGCGCTAGAACAGCAGCGTGCCAGTTGCACAGTCAGCGCTGATATCAGCGCGCTTACCGGTGCTGATCTGGTGATTGAAGCGGTGTTTGATGATTTTGATGTTAAATCAGAGCTGTTTCGCCGTCTGTCCGGCGTTGTGCGTGACGATGCTATTGTCGCCACCAATACCAGCTATCTCAATCCCGATGAATTAGCACTTAAGATCAGCAATCCGTCACGGATTGTCGGCATGCATTTCTTCTCACCGGCGCATATTATGCGTCTGCTGGAAGTGGTCAATTGTGCAGAAACAGCGCCCGATGTGCTGACAACCACGCTTGAATTTGCCAAAAAACTGAACAAGCTGGCTATTGTCTGCGGCGTTTGCGAGGGGTTTATCGGCAACCGGATTTTCTCTGCCTATCGCCGCGAGGCCGAGTTCATGCTCGAGCAAGGCGCATGGCCGCATGAGATTGATGCGGCGCTGGAGCATTACGGCTTTCCCATGGGGCTGTTTGCGGTCTGCGATATGGCGGGGCTGGAGATTGCCTGGGCAAAGCGTAAGCGTCAGGCGGCAACGCGCACCCCTGATGAGCCCTATTGCAACATTCCCGACCGTCTTTGCGAGGCGGGCCGTTTCGGGCAAAAGAGCGGTAAAGGCTGGTATATTTATAGTGATGGCAAGCGACAGACCGATCCGGATGTCACCGCGATTATCGAAGCGGCAAGGCTTGAAAAAAACATTACGCCGCGCCCCTTCACGCAGGATGAAATCATCCGTCAGCTTTTAAAGGCAATGGCCAATGAAGGTGAACAACTGTTGTGTGAGGGTATTGCAGCGCGCGGCAGCGATATCGATCTGGTGCTGATTAACGGCTATGGCTTTCCCGCGCATAAAGGCGGGCCGATGTTTGCCGCACAAAATCATAAGGAACAGTAATATGAGCGAAGCCTATATTATCGGTGGTGTGCGCACGCCAATCGGCCGTTATGGCGGTGCACTCTCAGCAGTGCGACCTGATGATATGGCAGCGCATACTATCCGTGAGGCGCTGGCGCGTTTCCCGTCTTTGAGCGCAGAGGTGATTGATGAAGTGGTGTTCGGCTGCGCCAATCAGGCTGGTGAAGACAACCGCAATGTCGCGCGCATGGCAGTCTTGCTGTCCGGCCTTGGTGAAACAGTGCCTGCAACAACGCTCAACCGTCTTTGCGGCTCCGGCCTTGATGCAGTGGGCTATGCAGCGCGCGCCGTTAAGCTCGGTGAGGCCGATATTATCATCGCCGGTGGTGTTGAGAGCATGTCACGCGCGCCATTTGTGATGCCCAAAGCCGATGCCGCGTTTCAACGGCAAAATGCGGTCTATGACACGACTATCGGCTGGCGCTTTATCAATCCAAAACTCGACAAAAATTACGGCAGTGAATCCATGCCGGAAACCGCAGAAAATCTCAGTGCTGATTATAATATCAGCCGCGCAGATCAGGATGCATTCGCATTGCGAAGCCAGCAACGTGCGGCAGCAGTCATACAAAGCGGGCGTCTGGCACAAGAAATTGCACCTTACACAATTGCAGGGCGCAAAGGCACCAGTACGATTGTTGCTCAAGATGAGCAGCCACGCGAAACCTCCTTGGAAAAACTGGCCGCGCTTGATACGCCGTTTCGACGCGGCGGCACGATCACCGCAGGCAATGCCTCAAGCGTAAATGACGGTGCGGCAGCGGTTGTTATCGCCTCCAAACAAGCGGTTGAGCGCTACGGCCTGACACCGCTGGCACGGATCAGCGGCATGGCGACCGCAGGTGTTGCGCCACGCATTATGGGCATCGGCCCTGTGCCTGCCACACAAAAACTGCTGCATCGTCATGGCCTTACCATGACCGATATCGGTCTGATTGAACTGAATGAGGCTTTTGCCGCGCAGGCTCTGGCCTGTATGCGTCAGCTCGGGCTGGATGATGATGCAGCGCATGTCAATCCGAATGGCGGCGCAATTGCACTTGGTCATCCGCTGGGCATGTCCGGTGCAAGGCTGGCTTTAACTTCTGCCATTGAGTTGCAGACACGAGGTATAAATCACGCTCTGGCGACCATGTGTGTGGGTGTCGGTCAGGGCATCTCCATGCTGCTCAGCCAGCCTTGAAGACTTAATTACATCTGACTGGCCATTCCGGCGTTCTTAAAATATTCCGAAGCCTGTGTGAGGCAAAATCTGCTGAAATTGTAAAGCAGAACTTTTTTGCCACACTCAGGACTTTGTGAAACAAATTATACATTTTTGCACTTGGCAAAACCGATTGCTCATTTATTGTGCAAATATCTGAAACACTGGCAAGAGGTATGAGATGCGTGTCTATCCATTTCCGTCGGTGCCCGGTGTTCGCGCGGGCGCTCCCAGACTTTAAGTCTTTGGCCCCCGCTACAGGCCAAGGCCTGTCCGCCCTCCCTGAAAGGGCGCTTTCCTAAAATTTTCCGCTTTGCCGCAACACTCAGCTGTTGTTTGTTTTGTCTTCGTTTTCAAGCATTGTCCGATGCATCGAAGCAGGGTCAGAAATCAATCCGGTGAACTGATTTCCCTGCATAGCCGCTTCGCACTTTTGCTGAAAATGTTTTTAAAGGAACCAGAATCCGACTCTGCGCGGTCTGGTATGTTTCATATGACCCGGTTTCGCATAAATTTCCGTGGGCCTGCCTTCCGCAATGTCCTCGGCTACACTTTCGGCCACTGGCGAAGTCAGCCTCTGCGGCTGACACTGATGATAATCGGTATGCTGCTTGCAACGACCGCAGATGTTCTGACGCCGCTCTATTCCGGACGGCTGGTTGACGCGCTTTCGCTGAGTGGCGACAGCGCGTGGTCTGCGGCAATTGAGGCACTTATCGTTCTGCTGGCGCTTGGCGCACTGGCCCTGATTACACGTCAGCTGACCTTCTATGTTATCACCGATTTCACGCTGAAAATCATGAGTGACATGGCGGCCAGTTCGTTCCGTAAATTGCAGCGCTTTTCCACCGACTGGCACGCCAATGCCTTTGCCGGATCAACCGTGCGCAAAGTCTCGCGTGCAATGTGGGCGATGGATTTGCTGAATGATACGCTGATTATCGCATTACTGCCATCGCTGCTGATGCTGGTCGGTTCGGTTGCGCTGCTGGCCTGGTACTGGCCGCTCATGGGCGTGCTGGTTGCAATCGGCTCTGTGCTGTTCATTGTCTGCACGATTGTGATTTCGCTCGGTTTTGTCGCGCCTGCGGCAACCTTGGCTAATAGCTGGGATACACGCATGGGCGGCGCGCTGGCCGATGCCATTTCGTGCAATGCTGTTGTGAAAGCCTTTGGTGCTGAAAAGCGTGAAGATGCACGACTTGCAAAAGTTGTCACCAAATGGCGCAGCCGTACACGCCGCACATGGCTGATCGGAACTCTGAACGGTTTTATTCAGGGTGCCAATCTGCTGATAATGCGCGGTGTTGTCATTGCTTTTGCGCTTTACTTGTGGAGCCAGGGCAAAGCAACGGCCGGTGATATCACCTTTGTTCTGACAGCATTCTTCATGCTGCAGGGTTATTTGCGTGATGTCGGCATGCATATCCGCAATCTGCAACGCTCGGTGAATGATATGGAAGAACTGGTGCAGATTGAGGCAGAGCCTTACGGCATTGCCGACAAGCCGAATGCACCGGCCATTCAGATCAGCAATGGTGAAATCCGCTTTGACAAGGTGACTTTCCATTACGGCAATCATGAAGCAGCACTCTACCGTGATTTTTCGGTGAAGATTGAAGCCGGTGAACGGGTTGGTCTGGTTGGCCATTCCGGCTCGGGTAAGACGACTTTCGTCAAGCTGATCCAGCGTCTCTATGATGTCAGCGGCGGCGCCATTAAGATTGACGGGCAGAATATTGCTCATGTTACGCAGGCATCGTTGCGTTCACAGATCGCCATTGTGCAACAGGAACCGATCCTGTTTCACCGGACACTGGCCGAGAATATCGCCTATGCCCGCCCCGGTGCGACACAGGCGGAAGTTGAGGAAGCAGCACGTCTTGCCAGCGCCCATGACTTCATCAGCCGTCTGCCAAAAGGCTATGCGACCCTTGTTGGTGAGCGTGGTGTGAAACTCTCCGGCGGTGAGCGTCAACGTGTGGCGATTGCCCGTGCGTTTTTGGCCAATGCACCGATCCTTATTCTGGATGAGGCAACTTCCAGCCTCGACTCAGAATCGGAAGTGCTGATCCAGCAGGCAATGGAACGGCTAATGATCGGCCGTACAACATTGGTCATTGCACACCGGCTTTCAACGGTGCGTGCGCTGGACAGACTGCTGGTCTTTGACAAAGGTAAGGTCCTTGAGGAGGGCGATCATGATGCGCTTATCCGCAAGCCGGGCGGCATTTACCGCCGGCTGTTTGAACGGCAGGCACTGGAACTGACCAAAGGACTGGAAGATGTCCTTCCTGAATAAATAAGCGGGGCCGTCAGGCCCCGTTTTCATATGCATCATATAGCTATACAGCTCAAATATGCGGCAGACTATTCTTCTGTCCGCGGATCAAAAAATGTTCGTGCTGTATCGACCAGTAATGGCGCAATTTCTTTACGCACACGATCTACCGACCAGTCAGCCATCGAAACAGAACAGTGAATTGCTGCACGCGCTTTACCGCTGGACGATTTTATTGGCGCTGCAATACCAATTTCATTGAGCAGGATTTCCTCAACAGATACAGCAAAACCATCCTGTCGCGCCTGCTCAACAAGGTCTGAAATTTCCCCGCGGTCAACTGTTGTGCGTGGCGTATATTCCGTCACCGGCCAGTTTTTTACAGCTTCTTGCCGTGCATCTGCGTCCCATGTGGCGAGAATGGCACGGCCACCCGATGTATTCAGCGCCGGATGAGTACGTCCGATCAATGTACCTTCAAAATTGGTACGTTGCACCGGAAGGCGCACCGAGTAAATAATTGATGTGTCACATATTTCTGCCAGATTGAACGACTGCCCGATTTGCTGCTGCAAGGCGAAAAGACGCGGCATAACCTGCGACGTCAGCGGCTCTGCAATGTAATGGGCATAGGCCATATGCAGCCATTGATTTGATAGCCGGTAACGGCGGCTATGATTATCACGGTTCAGCATGCCTTCCGCATAGAGCGTGGCGAGGATGCGCTGAACACTGCTTTTCTCAATGCCCGTTATGCGCACAAGATCAGAAATACCCAAAACAGCATTTCCCTCCCCGAAGGCTTTCAACAGGGTCATCGCTTTTATTAGCGAACTGATAATTAAGGGATTTCTTTCGCTTTCACTCAATGGGGCACACTCCAGTCGCAAAAAACTCTTGACGCAGAAGGGAAAACTATGGTTCGATATTAACATGCGATCACAAGTATTGCAATACAATACAAAAGGGGAATGCCAATGAAAAATCAAAAAATCTTTGCCGTGGTTTTCAGCACGCCAAATAAGCCGGTAGCCGATATTTTTTAATTCAGCTTTGGCAGTAAACGGCTGAAGAATATTTCCGGTTTGCACGGTATCGCGTCTGCATCATTCCGCTTTGATGACGCATAAACCGGCAATCCGTTAACAGGTGAAATCCCGCAGTACCCAGCTGATGCGTTCTGCACTGTCACCTCCGGCCACACCCCTCATATCCTAAAACGATTTTGACGGAGCAAAACTTGCTTGGTTTCATCCTCAAGCGGCTCGGCCTTGCCTTACTGGTTGCGCTGACCGTGTCTTTTATCAGTTTTTGTCTGCTTTACCTGAGCGGCGACCCTGCGACTGCCATCGCCGGAGAAGGCGCGAGTGCGCAGGACATTCAGACAATCCGCGAATTTTACGGCTTTGACCGCCCGATGCTGCTGCAATATGCGGACTGGCTGTGGAATGCCGCACATTTCAATTTCGGCCAGAGCTATTATTTCAAACTTCCGGTTGCAGATCTCATTTCCAGCCGGCTTGGCGTGACAATGCGCCTTGGTCTGACCGCTATCGTATTTGCGCTGCTCGTAGCCGTACCCCTTGGCGTGCTTGCTGCCAAACGTCCCAACTCACTGACCGACAAGCTGGCGCTGTTTATTTCTGTCGCCGGACAGGCAATGCCGAGTTTCTGGTTTGCGCTTGTGCTGATCTCGGTTTTCTCCATTGATCTCGGCTGGCTGCCTGCATCCGGTGCCAAGACATGGCAGCACTTTATCCTGCCAACCATTGTACTCGGCTATTATGCCATGCCTGCAATTATGCGCCTCACCCGCGCCGGTATGCTGGAAGTTTTATCGTCGGACTATATCCGCACTGCCCGTGCCAAAGGCTCATCGGAATGGCGGGTGCTGTTCACCCATGCGTTGCGCAATGCGATTATCCCTGTTGTCTCGCTGTCAGCCGTGCAGATGGGCTTCATGCTCGGCGGTTCAATTGTGGTTGAATCTGTCTTCGCTTTGCCGGGTGCCGGACTGCTCGCATGGGAGTCAATTACCCGCAACGATCTGCCGACCGTTCAGGCGCTGATCCTGCTTTTCTCCATGTTTTACATCGTCTTCACACTGCTCGCCGACATCATGAATGCCTGGCTTGATCCACGCATGAGGACCTCATGACCACTTTTTCTTCTATACCGACCGCAGAACAAATTCTGGAACCGTCCCCGTCTGCGATTTTGCGCCGCCGTATTTTCGGTCATAGCGGTTTCATGATCGGTACGATCATCGTGGCAGTGATTGCACTGGTTGCAATCTTTGCTCCGATGCTTCTCAAATATGATCCCTATACGCAGGATCTGCTGAACCGTATGGTGCCGCCGGAATTCTTAGGTGGTAAATCCGATCACGTTCTGGGAACTGACCAGCTTGGCCGCGATTATCTCGCCCGTTTGCTGCACGGTGCACGCGTTTCATTATTTATAGGCCTCTCGGCAGCACTGATCTCCGGCATTATCGGCACGGCTATGGGCGTTGCGGCCGGTTATTTCGGCGGCCGTGTTGATGCTGTGGTGACATTCCTGATCAATGTGCGCCTCGCAATGCCGGTTGTTCTGGTCGCGCTGGCTGTTGTCGCCTTGTTTGGCGGATCGCTGACCGTTGTTGCCACTGTTCTCGGCCTGTTACTGTGGGATCGCTATGCGGTGGTCATGCGCGCTTCAACATTACAGATCGCGCGACGGGAATATGTAGCGGCATCCTATGCCATCGGCACATCCACCCCGCGCATTCTGATCTCCGAAATCCTGCCTAATCTGATGAACAATCTGATTGTCGTTGCCACGCTGGAAATGGCGCATGCCATTTTGCTGGAAGCCGCCTTGTCCTTTCTCGGACTTGGTGTGCAGCCGCCGACAGCCAGCTGGGGTCTGATGATCTCCGAGGGCAAAGACATGATGCTGTTCGAGCCATGGCTTGTGATGATCCCCGGTGTTGCGCTGTTTGTGCTGGTGCTGGCGATCAATCTCATGGGCGACGGCCTGCGCGACATTACCGCGCCGGGCGGACGGAACTGAGGGGAAAACCAATGACTGCTCCTATTCTTAAAGTTCAGGGCCTGACACTGGACATCCCCACCGCCGCGGGCACTCTTCATGCCGTGCGCAATATCAATCTCGAGGTTAAACCGGGCGAAACCCTCTGCATTGTCGGTGAAAGCGGCTCCGGCAAATCGCTGACCTCGCTTGCGGTGATGGGGCTTTTGTCACCGGGTATTCAGCGCAATGCGGCTGAAATGAGCTTTGACGGCATTGACCTGCAAAAGGCCACAGCGCGGGAAATGCGTGCGCTGCGCGGTAACCGTATGGCGATGATTTTTCAGGAGCCGATGACCAGCCTGAATCCTGCCTATACGATCGGCAGTCAGCTGGCAGAAGCATTGCGTCTGCATAAATCTGTCAGCAAAGCTGAAGCGCTGAAACGCGCCGCAGATCTTCTGCGTATGGTCGGGATTACCGCCGCAGAAAGCCGTCTCAACCAATATCCGCATCAGCTTTCCGGTGGTTTGCGTCAGCGTATCATGATTGCAATGGCGCTGATGTGTGAGCCGGAATTGCTGATCGCCGATGAGCCGACAACCGCTCTGGACGTGACCATTCAGGCTCAGATTTTACGTCTCCTCAAAGACCTGCAGCAGAAAATGGGCATGGCGATGATCCTGATCACCCATGATCTCGGCGTCGTTGCGCGTATCGCTGACAAAGTTGCTGTGATGTATGCCGGTGAGCTGGTTGAAGCCGGTTCTGTCAGCGAAATCTTCCGCAATCCTGCACATCCTTATACGCGTGGGCTTCTGGACTGCATTCCGATACCGGGACGCATTAAACGCGGAGAACGGTTGGGTACAATTCCGGGCATCGTGCCAAATCTGGTCGGTCGTCATACCGGCTGCATCTTCCGCGACCGCTGCCCTGAAGCGATTGAAGCCTGTACCGGTACCATCCCGCAGCGCGATCTCTCCGCTCATCATAAATTACAATGCATCCATGCAAACGGCATGCGTCAGCCTGCGGAGGCTTTGCTATGAGCCAGCCAGTTCTACAACTTCACAATGTCTCCAAAATCTATCAGGTACGGCAGGGCTTTTTCTCCGGTAAAAAGCCGCTGGCAGCGGTCAGCGATGTTTCTCTGACGGTAGAGCGCGGCTCGGTTCTTGGCCTTGTCGGCGAATCCGGTTGCGGAAAATCAACGCTGGCTAAAATCCTGCTCGGATTGGAAAAACCGACCAGTGGACGTGTCGAAATTAACGGCGAAGATATCACCCAGCAAAACCGCTTTGAATTGTCGCGCCGTATTCAGCCGATCTTTCAGGACCCTTATTCCTCACTCAATCCGCGTAAAACCATCCGTCAGATTATTATGGCGCCACTCGTGGTGCATAGTGTCGGCGATCAGGCATCGCGCGAAAAGAAGGTGAAGGAAATCATGGATGTCGTCGGGCTGCCTTCGCGTATGCTTAACGCTTATCCGAACCAGATGTCCGGCGGTCAGCGCCAGCGTGTTGCTATTGCCCGTGCTCTGATTATGAAGCCGGAAATTGTTATCTGCGACGAACCGACATCCGCACTCGATGTATCCGTGCAGAGCCAGATCCTTAATCTGCTGGGTGACCTGCAGCGTGAGCTCGGTCTGACTTATCTGTTCATCAGCCACAATCTGGCGGTTGTTGAATATCTCGCGACACGCGTTGCGGTGATGTATCTCGGACGCATTGTTGAAGAGCGCGAAACTGAAGACATTTTCCGCAATGCCCGCCACCCTTATTCACGGGCTTTGCTGGATTCTGTGCTGACACCGGAACCGGAACTCGGCGTGCCGGATACACAGCTCGGCACAGAATATCCAAATCCGATCAATCCGCCTGCAGGTTGTGCCTTCCATCCGCGTTGCCCTGACCGCTTTACCCCCTGCGATCAGTCCCGTCCTGTCTTGCGGGAAAGCGGCAGCGGTTGTGTCGCTTGCCACCTTTATACCAATGCCACTGCACTGCCTGCCTGAACTGATTAAGGAACTGAAATGCAAACCAGTCTTTCCCGTACGCAAGTTACTCGCAAGAATGTCATCCGCACTAAAGGCGGTGTCGTAGCAGCACAAAACAGCCGCGCAGCACAAATCGGTGCGGCAGTGCTTGCAGCAGGCGGCAATGCGATGGATGCCGCAACGGCCGTTTCTTTCGCCATTGGTGTGCTTGAGCCGTGGATGTCAGGCCCTGCCGGTGGCGGCGCGATGATGGTTTGGGATGCAGCTTCCGGTAAAGCCCATGCCGTGACCTATGCCATGCGTGCGCCTGTGGAACTGAACCCTGCCGATTATCCGCTCTCCGGTGCCGGTAAAAACTCCGATCTTTTCCCGTGGGAAGCCGTGGTCGATGACCGTAATATTATGGGCGCGACTGCCGTTGCAGTACCGGGTGTGGTCGACGGTATCGGTCAGGCACATGCACGCTGGGGCACCATGCCTTGGGCGGATCTGCTGGCTCCGGCGATTAAACTCGCAAAAGAAGGCCTGCCAGTTGACTGGTATGCAGCACTTGTTATCGCAGGCGCAACCCGTGAATTGGCCAAAGATCCTGATGCCGCAGCGCTGTTTCTGGAAGACGGCCAATGGCCGATGATCAATGGCTGGACGAGCCTGTCCGACAAGCGCGTTGACATGTCCGGTTATGCACCTTCCCTGACCGAGCTGGCAGAACAGGGCTATCGCACATTCTATGAAGGTGATCTGGCACAGGCACTGGTCAAAGATGTCCGCGCTAAAGGCGGCTCATTATCCATGCAGGATTTGCGTGATTACCGTGCAACCATTGCTGATCCGCTGAGCTTTAAGCGCGGCGATGCGACATTCTATGTCACACCGCATCTGACCGCCGGTCCGACCATGAGACAAGCCTTTGAAGCCCTGCCGGAAATCGGCAAAGGTCAGCCGGATGCTGATGCCTATACCGGCTACGCCAAAGCGCTGCGTCATGCCTATCAGCAGCGGCTGGAGAATATGGGTGATGACGGCGAAGTGCCAAAAGCACCGGGCTGCACAACGCATTTTTCCGTCGTGGATCGCCACGGCAATATGGTCTCAATGACACAGACTTTGCTGTCGCTGTTCGGCTCAAAAGTTGTCTCGCCTTCCACCGGCTTTTTGCTCAATAACGGCATTATGTGGTTCGATCCTGTGCAAGGGAAACCAAACTCCCTGCAACCGGGACGTCAGTGCCTGATGAATGTCTGCCCTGCACTTGGTGAGCAAGGCGAACGCCGTTTCGCCATTGGTGCGTCAGGCGGGCGTAAGATTGTCTCGGCCGTTGCCCAGCTTTCCTCTTTCATCGTCGATTCCGGCATGGATATTGAAGGTGCTTTCCATCAACCGCGTCTCGATATGTCTGCCGCCGATGTCATTATCGCCGATGACAGCCTGCCAGCGGATACAATTGCGGAACTGAATAAAGTCGCCAGAACCGTCACCACCCGCCGCACCGTCTGGCCGTTTGCCTTTGCATGCCCTGCCGGTGTGATGCGTGAAGGTGATCTGAACTCAGGTTGCACCGAGATTATGTCGCCATGGGGTGATGCAGTAACCGAGGAGGACAGTCATGACTTTGCGTGAGACTGTCATCAGCCAAATCGAAACCTATTTCGACAGCGGCACGATGAAATCCGAACTGGCCGCTTTGGTGAGCTATCCGACAGAAAGTCAGGTACCGGAGAGAAAACCGGTGCTGGCAGACTATCTGGACACGGCTATTACGCCGCGTTTGCAGGCTGCAGGATTTGAGATCAAAATCTATGACAATCCGGTGGCCGAAGGCGGCCCACTGATGATTGCCCGTCGCATAGAAGACGCTGCCCTGCCGACTGTGCTGATCTATGGCCATGGCGATGTCATTCATGCGCAGACCGAGCAATGGCGAGAAGGCCTGTCACCTTTTGTTTTGAAAGAAGAAGGTGACCGTTGGTACGGGCGCGGCACAGCCGATAATAAAGTGCAGCATCTGATCAATATTGCTGCACTTGAAGCGCTGATTGCCGTGCATGGGAAGCTTGGTTTCAACGCCACCATTCTGCTGGAAATGGCCGAAGAAAACGGCTCTCCGGGTTTGCAAGCCTTCTGCGCATCACACAAACAAGAACTCGCGGCTGATGTGCTGATCGCCTCTGACGGCCCGCGATTGCAACCGGACAGAGCCACGGTTTTCATGGGCGCACGCGGTGCAGTCACCGTCGATCTGATTGTAGAAAAACGCGATGGCGCGCATCATTCCGGTAATTGGGGCGGCTTGCTTGCCGATCCGGCAATGCGGCTCGTGCAGGCACTGGCGACAATCACCGATGAACGCGGTCAGATCCGTATTCCGGAATGGCGGCCAACCAGCCTGACCGATAATATCCGCGCGGCACTCCGTGATTTGCCGGTGGACATGGAAACCGGACCGAGCGTTGATAAAGACTGGGGCGAAGCCGGTTTAACCCCAGCCGAGCGGGTCTATGGCTGGAACAGTTTTGCCATTCTCGCCATGACATCCGGCGTGCCTGAGGCACCGGTCAATGCCATCTCCGGCGAGGCACGGGCAACCTGCCAGCTGCGTTATGTTGTCGGCACGAATGCGAACGACATTATACCCGCGCTACGCCGTCATCTCGATCAGCATGGTTATACGGATGTCAAAATCACCCGCCGCGAGGATGATGATTTTACCGCGACCCGCCTCGATCCGGATCATCCGTGGGCACGCTTTGTCACGCAATCACTGACAAATACCTCCGGTAACCCACCACATATTCTGCCTAATCTCGGCGGCTCGCTGCCTAATGAGTGTTTCTCGGAGACACTGGGCCTGCCGACCGTCTGGGTGCCGCATTCCTACCGCGCCTGTTCGCAACATGCACCTGATGAACATGTTCTGAAAAGCACTTGCCGTGATGCATTGCGCTGCATGGCAGGGATATTTGCCGACATTGCTGAGGGCAAAAGCCCGCAGCCTTCAACCCGATAACAACAAAAAACTGCCTGACCCTTTTTAACCTTGCGTCGAAGTGGAGCGACACATGAGCTTTCGTAAGAATTTTGCAATTCTGGCTACCCTTACCGCCAGCCTGTATCTGGGCGTATCCGGTGCAGCACTGGCCGATAAGTCAGATGACACCGTCAATATCGCATTTGCCAAAGAGCTGGACAATCCGAACACCTATTTCAGTTCCGCCCGCGAAAGCACCATTTTCGGCTATGCCGTGTGGGACACACTGGTTGAACGCGATCCGAAAACCCGTGAATGGGTCGGCAATCTGGCCGAAAGTTTCAAATGGGTTGATGATATCACCCTTGAATTCAAGCTGCGTCAGGGCGTGAAGTTCCATAACGGCGATGCTTTCGGTGCGGATGATGTTGTGTTCACGCTGAACCATTTCTCCGACCCTAAAACTCCGGTTGCTATGCCGAATACAGTGGCATGGATCAAAAATGCCGAGAAGGTTGATGACCAGACCGTTCTCGTGCATCTGAAAGCACCATTCCCTGCTGCGCTCGATTTTCTTGAAAGCGCCATTCAGATTTATCCGGCAAAATATTATCAGGAAGTCGGCGATGCAGGCTTCTCCAAAAATCCGGTCGGCACCGGTCCTTATATGGTGGATAAGATCGAACCGGGGAGCGGCTATACGCTGAAGGCTTTCCCTGACTATCACGATGGCGGCCCGCGTCAGAAACCACAGATCAAAAATGTGGAAGTGCGCAGCATTCCGGATACCAATACGCAGATCGCGGAAATGATGTCCGGTTCCGTGGATTTCATCTGGCAGGTGCCTGAAGACCTCACACAGAAACTCAAAACCCGCGACAGTTTCAACGTTGTTCAGGGTGAAACGCTACGCTTCGGCTATATTTCCATGGATGTGTCCGGCCGTTCCAGCGCCGACACTCCGCTGAAAGATCTGCGTGTTCGTCAGGCAATCAATCATGCGATTGACCGTAAAGCCGTGCGCGATGCTTTCTTCGCGCCTTCCTCGCAAATCATCGATTCCATCTGCAGCCCGCTGCAATTTGGTTGTGAGCAGGATGTGACGTCCTACAACTTTGACCCGGCCAAGGCCAAAGAACTGCTGAAAGAAGCAGGCTATGAAAACGGCTTTACCACCACGATGTATTTCTATCGTGATAAAGCAGCCACCGAAGCTATGGCGCAGATGTTGGGCAATGTCGGCGTAAAGGTTGATCTGCAGATGCTGAAATATGCAGCACTCGCGGACAAACAGCTCAAAGGTGAAATCCCGATGGGCTTTGTCACATGGGGCTCCGGTTCCGTGGCTGATGCCTCCGCTTCGACATCCAAATTCTTTGACGGTTCGGATATTGATGATGTCAAAAATGCTGAGCTGACAGCAACGCTCAAACAGGCTGACACCACCACTGATCCGGAAAAACGCAAAGAATCCTACAGCAAAGCGCTGCGCCAGATCGCAGATCAGGCCTATTGGGTGCCGCTCTGGACCTACACAACCAATTATGTGATGGCGAAAGACCTGAACTTCACTCCGACACCGGATGAGTTCGTGCGCTTCTATGACATGAGCTGGAACTAATCAAAGCGGGGCCGCGGCACTTGCTGCGGCCTCACCCTATTTCACGATCCTCACTGCAGGCACGCTGATTGACAGCGCATACAGAAATTACAGAGACCAATCATGTTGTTCCAAGCCCCGTCGCAACTCCGTCCGAAACTCCGGATTGATAGCGCAGAATTACGTCTTGTAGAGCTGAAACTTCTCAATCCGTTTCGCATTTCTACCGGTGTGGCTACGAAAAAGACTTTCCCGCTGCTCATCCTGCGCAGCGGCAATATCGAAGGCTATGCGGAAGGTGTCTGTGATACCCTGCCCGATTATCTGCCGGAAACCACGGTGTCATCCATGATGATGATGCGGGATGTTTTTCTGCCGCAGATTATCGGCAAGGAATTCTCAACGCCTTATGAACTGAGCCAGATGATGCGCCATTGGCGCGATCACCAGATGGCCAAAGCCTGTGTGGAAATGGCCTATTGGGATTTGTGGTCGAAATCGCTCGGCCTGTCGCTGTCCCATGCGCTTGGCGGCACCCGCAAAGAAGTTGAAGTCGGTGTCTCTCTCGGCATTAAGGAAATTCCGGAATCCTTGATGGATGTTGAACGTCATGTACAGCAGGGCTATCGCCGCATTAAGCTGAAAGTCATGCCGGGTCATGATCTGAAACTGCTGGAAAAAGTGCGCAATCGTTTCCCTGATATTCACCTGACCGTTGATGCCAACTGCGCCTATACGCTGGCTGATCTCGCTTTGCTGCGTCAATTCGATGATTTCGGTCTGGATTATATCGAACAACCTTTGGCATGGGATGATCTGCAGGATCACGCAAAACTGCAATCCATGATGCGCACAGCCATTTGTCTGGACGAATGTATCCGCACACCGGAGCTTTGCCGTAAAGCATTGGCGATTGATGCAGGCCGCGTCATTAACATCAAAGTCGGCCGTGTCGGCGGTCATGCCAGTGCACGTCAGATTCACGATATTTGTCAGGCGCATGATGTGCCGGTCTGGTGCGGCGGCATGCTGGAATCCGGTATCGGGCGTGCCCATAATATTCATCTCTCGACGCTGGAACAATTCAAGCGTCCGGGCGATACATCCTCTTCTTCGCGTTATTTCGAACGGGATATTGTCTGTGAGAAGCTGGAAACTGAAAACGGCATTATGCCGGTTCCGTCAAACGGTGCAGGTATCGGCGTTACTCTGGACTATGATTTCCTTGAAACAGTAACCCTGTCGAAAGAAGCGTTTTAAAAAAACGCTGATCCGGAGAAGCCAAACTCATTTTGCTTCTCCGGAATATTTCAAAAGCAATTTCTTTGCTGGCTTTGCCATACAAGCTGATGGCCATTTTCTCCACTTCTGTGCATTGAGCCATCCTCAATTTTATTTATCCAAACCAGCTGGCATAAGCTCCGGCGGCGGCATTCATTGCTGTTTGTTTTTTGGAGCTTTCAACCGGTGCATCAAGCACAAAAATCCCTTTGATCTAAAAGCAAATGTAATTCGTACATTTATATTAATGATATTCGTAATAAAGACATGAAATTTTTTTGAAACATGCCGTTAAATCAATAATTTAAGTTGATATTTTTAATCTCATAATATTATAAATTTAGACAATTCAAAAACGGGGAAATCAGCAGCGTCACGCTGCCATTCATCTCAATTGCGAAGCTCATTCTTAATGGTCAGGAACCGGCGTTTTTATGAAGCGCCGGAAGGAGGTTTTGTGTTCTCAAATCTGTCTCGCGCATCGCTTTGCACATGGTCGGGTCATTTCCGATCCAGTGTCTCTTACCGCACTCTGGCTTTGGCAGGCGCGGCTCTTGCTCTCGGCCTGACCGGCACCGCGAATGCAGCGAATTTCACTGCATCGAACGAGACTGAACTGGTGGCGGCTATCAATCAGGCCAATGCCAGCGGGGATGCGAGTTCAACCATCACTATGGTCGGCAGCTTCACAATTTCCCCAACTTCTTTGCCACAAGTGACTACAAATCTGCGTATTGAAACCGCAGGCAATACGCTTACCTCTTCGGCCGGCAATCTGGCACTCAATGTCGCGACCGGCTCAGCACTCACGATTAATGGATCTATAACCACCAACGGTGTGAATGGCTTTAGTGGTGCGATTATCAAAAATGGTGGTGGGACACTCAGCATAACAGGTGGCCCCAGCAACATTTTCTGGTCGTTGAAAACAACCGATGGTGATCTCATTTTCAAGGATGGTGCTCAGTTCACCTATGATACGTCAAAGGGCTCTGGCGCAGGTGCATTGAGCACTTCATTGTTTGATGGTGGTCGAACCGTCACAGTTACCGGAACCGGAACCGTCGTCACAGAAAAAGGCGGCGTCTTAATTGAAGATACCGAAGGCGCAACCTTGAATGTCGAGAATGGCGGGAAGTTCGTTTCCACAGTCGGCACCAATCTGGCCTTTACTGCCGGAACCAAAGCCGCGATCAATGTCACCGGTGCAAATTCCGCATATGAAACAAATTTATTTCGGATATCGCGTGGTCACGCTACAATTAATGTGACAGATGGCGGCTCCCTGACTGCGGGTGTTATGCAGATCGGTGTATTTGCATCCACAAACGCTGCGGCCAATGGCTTACAAGATTTAGGTGGATCGGCCGACATTCTGGTTTCAGATGTGGGATCGGTCATGACCGTTACCAATCCGTTTCTGCTAACGCGCGGCTCGCTGAGCATTCTGAACGGTGGCGTGGTGACAGCAGGCGGGATGCGTGTCGGATCATATGATCGCGCTGTCACCAATGATGCTATCGGCACTATTCTGGTTTCTGGCGCGGGCTCGGCACTCAATACAACACAAACCACAGCTAATTCGTTTATTGTCGGTGGCGGCAACGGGAGTGGTGTAAAAAACGGAACACTCACAGTTGCTAACCAAGGTAAAGTGAGTGCTGCATCCGGCGCAGGCATAATCAATGTCGCAACTACTGCAGGCAGTACCGGCACAATCAATATTGGCGGCGAAACCGGTCAGGCAGCAACGCAAGCAGGCACGATTGAAGCTGGCACCATCAAGTTCGGTGCGGGGAATGGTGCTCTCAATTTCAACCATACAGACAGCAGCTATGACTTCGGCACAGCACTGGAAGGCAACGGCACTCTCAGCCAGATCGGTTCCGGTAAAACCACGCTGACAACAGATCAGACAGCTTTCACCGGTAAAACTCTTGTAAAATCGGGTATTCTTGCTGTGGATCACACCCTCGGCGGCACAATGGATGTTTCCGGCGGGCGCTTACAGGGCATCGGCACAATCGGCGATACTGTTCTGTCCAAAGGCGGTGTGATTGCAGCAGGCAATGCATCCCTCGGCACGCTGACAATTGACGGCGACTATACCGGCAAAGGCGGCTTGCTCGAAATCGAGACCGTGCTCGGCGACGATACATCTGCAACCGACAAGCTCGTTATTACCGGCAACAGTTCCGGCGATACAGATGTAAAAGTGATCAACCGCAACGGTCTTGGTGCGCAGACAGACAAAGGCATCAAGATTATTGAAGTCGGCGGTCAGTCTGACGGTACTTTCTCGCTCGTCAGCGATTACACGTCGAAAGACGGCAAAAAGGTCGTCATCGGCGGTGCCTATGCCTATGAACTGCTCAAAAACGCTAAATCCGATCCCGCTGATGGCGATTGGTATCTGGTCAGCGAGATTTATAAGACCGACCCTGTCGACAGCGGCAACGGCAATAATACTGGTGGCAACGAAACCACGCCGCGTTACAGCGCTGCTGTTCCCGTCTATCAGGGCTATATGAGCACCCTGCAATCGCTGAATAAACTGCCGACTTTGCAGCAGCGTGTCGGCGAGCGTTATCAGGATGGTTCATCAAATGCAGCCCAAGGCCAAAACGGTGGCGAAAACCGTGCTATCTGGGGTCGTATTGAAGGCGCGCACAGCCATCTCAAAAACAACAGCTCATCAGGTCGCCTGCAGCAGGATATCAATACATATGTCATGCAAAGCGGCGTTGATGGTCAGTTCTATGAAAGTGACAATGGCAAGCTGATCGGCGGCATCACCGGCCAATATGGCAATGCACAGAACAATGTCACAGCTTTTGCCGGTGACGGTACGATCAAAACACAGAGCTGGGGTCTGGGCGGCACGCTCACATGGTATGGCAATAGCGGTTTCTATGTTGACGGGCAGGCACAGGCTAACTGGTATGACAGTGATCTGAAAATTGACAATGCCAACAGTCTTACCAACGGTCATAATGCTTTCGGTTATGCGCTGAGTGTTGAAGCCGGCCAGAACTATACCGTTAATAACAACTGGTCGCTGACACCGCAGGCACAGCTGATGTGGTCTTCGCTCGACTTTAACAGCTTCAGCGACAGCTATGGCACACAGGTCGACAAAAACGATGGCGACAATCTGACTGCACGCCTCGGTCTTGCTGCGAACTACCGCAATGACTGGAAAGGCCATGACGGACGCACTGTCAACACGCAGTTCTATGGCATTGCCAATATCTATCAGGAACTCTCCGGCAGCAGCAAAATCAATGTTGCGGATGTGAAGCTTGCCAATGATGAAGACAGAACATGGGCTGGTCTTGGTGCCGGCGGTACCTATGCCTGGGGCGATAATGCCTATGCGATCTATGGTGAGGGTTCGGTCAATACCTCCCTCAACCACTTTGCAGACAACTATATTGTCAAAGGCACTGTCGGCTTTAAGATGAAGTGGTAATTGTAAAGAGCACGCTTAACTGAAGCTCATTCAAAAGAGCCTGATATAGTGAAATCTGTATCAGGCTCTTTTTATTTCTGCATACAGGCATAGATTGATAGCGTTGGTTTTCTGCGCCTTTACAAAGTTTTGAACCTGAAATATCAGGCAATAAATTGCCTTGATACAATTATACAACATATTGATTTTTATAGACTAATCTCCCTATTTCTGCGTTGGGAACAGGGGCGGTTTCGATGAATATCTTCAGGTCTAATTCTGGAGATATAAATGAAAACAAAATTAATTTTACTCAGTTCCGCTGCAACTCTTTTCACAAGCGCAGCAGCATTTGCTGCTGATCCGGTTATTGCACCGGAACCTGAAGCCGTTGAATATGTCCGCGTCTGCGATGCTTATGGCGCAGGCTATTTCTACATTCCAGGCACGGAAACCTGCCTGCGGATACACGGCTATGTCCGTTATGACATTACCGGTGGCGCTGATGTCTATGGCCGCGGTTTTAAAGCAGAAGACGACACATTCTATGCAAAGAGCAACAAGCGAGACACCTATGAAGGTCTGGCCCGCTTCAGTCTGAAGTTCAGCACCGCATCTGAAACCGAACTTGGCACATTGAAAACCTATGCCGCTCTGCGCTTTCAGTGGAAAGACGGCAGTGATGACAAGTCTTCCGGCACATTGCGTTATGGCTATATAGAGCTTGGCGGCCTGCGGATCGGTCTGGATGATTCGGCATTCAAAACCTTCACCGGCGGGCTTGGTAATGTCATCAATGATGACGTAATCCTCGCGGGTGGTAGTCGAACCGGCCTGATCAGCTATACTTTCACAGGAGATAACGGCCTGTCTGCCATCCTGTCGCTTGAACAGGGCGGCAATGGAGACATCGATAATGTGCCGTTTGACTGGACCGGTAAACCATGGGGCGCCACAATTAAAGACTACACCCCCCATGTCGTTGGCGGCCTACGCTACGCACAAGGCTGGGGTTCGCTCACCGCTGTTGCCGCCTATGATGCCTATAATAAAGAATGGGCAGGTAAAGTCCGTGGCGATCTGAATGTCTCCGACCAGTTCTCCGTCTGGGCAATGGGTGGTTATAAATCCAATAAAGACAACTATGTCAGTGTCCTGAACAATGATGATCAAGTCATCGGCCAGATCCGCGCTGTCAGCAGTTTCTACGGCACATGGGGCGGTGATTGGGCTGTTTGGGGTGGTGCGGCCTACAAACTAACGCCGCAGGCAGTGCTGAATGCCCAGCTTGCCTATGATGCATCCAAGACCTTTGCCGCAACAGCAAACCTATCTTACGAAGTAGTGCCGGGTTTCGCAATCACACCGGAGCTCTCCTACACCAAATGGAAGGATGAAAAATCCATTCAGAACGGCAAAGATGCGGTTCAGGGTATGATCCGCTTCCAGCGCAGCTTCTGATAACTGACGGCGGGTGAAAGCCCGCCGTTACTACCCCTGTGATGGCGCAAAACGGGCAACCAAGGCATGGCTGTCGCCGCTATAGGTCAGGCGTACATAGGTCACCGGTTGTCCGGCATTCCAGGTCTGGCGCTCGATTACCAGACAAGCCGCGCCTGCCGGAATACCAAGAATAGCGGCTACATTTTCATCCGCTGCTACTGCGCGGATAGCATGTTGCGCATTGCTCCACGGCACATAGGCAACCAGCCACGGACTGGGCGATTGTTTGGAGAAATCCGTCTGCGCAGCATCAGGAACAGCACGCAGATTGATGATACGCTCTTCCAGTGCAAAAACCCGTTTTCCGGCATAATGACGGCAGGTCAGCTCTATCAGCGGCGTATTGCGCTCGATCTCGAGCTTCTTTCCGTCTGCTGCTGTGCTTTTCCGATTAATCGATTTTTGCAACTCATAGCGATAAGGCAGACCTAACTGCTCCACCTCATCGCGGATATCGTGAATTTCCAATATTGCCGCCTGTGATTGCGGCTTGGAAACAAAACTGCCGGAACGGCGCTTCCGCTCAATCATTCCGGCCTTGGCCAGTTGCGTCAGCGCCTTATTGACGGTCATGCGGGAGCAGGAATATTGTTCAGTCAGCTCGTGTTCAAAAGGAATACGATAGCCGGGCTGCCACTCGCCGGAGAGAATCCGGCTTTCAATATCATCCAGAATCCGCTGATGCAGGGATGAAGCCTGTTCACTGTCTCCGGATGGAATATCCTGCATACTCAGTTTTACCCGCTTTTCATCAATATTGACTGGCTCAGCTTTCCAGAAGTTCATGTAAAACTTTACGGAAACCGGTCTCTGCCTGTTCATGCAGGTGATGACGGCCGTTTTCAACCTGTTTTACGCCGCGCACCCAGACATGCGCCGGTTTGGCGCGGTTGGCAAAAATCATACCATCCAGCACCATATCGCCTTTTGCATGGGGAAGTCGGCTGACATCCAGTGCTACAAAATCTGCTGATGCACCGGTTTTCAGCCCCTGCCCGCGCACGCCCATAGCGATATGACCACCAGCAAGCGCGCCGTCAAACAAAGCGCGACCGGTTGAACCTTCCGCAACCGCCAGCACATTACGGGCGCGATGTTGCAGGCGCTGCGAATATTCAAGCTGGCGCAATTCATCCCCCATCCCAATCAGCACGTTGGAATCCGAGCCGACACCAAATTTACCGCCTGCCTGTGTGAAGACACCGGCATTGAACGTGCCGTCACCAAGATTAGCCTCGGTCACCGGACAAAGACCGGCGATCGCACCGGCTTGCGCCATACGTGTCGTCTCGTCCTCGGTCATGTGGGTGGCGTGGATCAGACACCAACGATCGCTCAAACCAACATTGTCCAACAGCCACTCAACAGGTCGTTTGCCAGACCATGCAATACAGTCTTCAACTTCTTTAACCTGCTCGGCCACATGAATATGCACCGGCGTCTCCGGCAGCATTTGCGTGACGATTTTCAACTCATCTGGCGTCACAGCCCGCAGACTATGCGGGGCAACGCCCAGCACTGCGCCATCCATATTTTTCAGTGCAGTGCCGCAGCCGTCCAGCAGGCGCTGATATTGATCTATGCTATTGATAAAACGACGTTGCCCTTCATTTGGCACAGCACCGCCAAATGTGGAGTGAGCGTAGAAAACCGGCAACAGTGTGAGGCCGATACCACTTTTATTGGCAGCGCTGGCAATACGTTTGCCCATCTCGGCCACATCCGCATAAGGCGCACCGTCACGGTCATGATGCAAATAATGGAATTCACCTACGCGGGTGAAGCCATTTTCCAGCATATCCACATAGAGCCGCAGCGCTACGGCCTCCGCCTGCTCCGGCGACATGGTCAGGGCAAAACGATACATCACATCGCGCCAGCTCCAGAAACTATCGGCTGAAGGGCCGCGCTTTTCTGCCAGCCCCGCCATGCCATATTGGAACGCATGGCTGTGCAAATTTGGCATCCCCGCAATGATAACTTCATGGCGCTCATCGCCGGATTGTGCGTCTGCTCCGCTTTCAATCGCCGTGATTGTTCCGGCTTCAACCGTCAGGCGGACATTCTCAGCCCAGCCGCTTTCCAATAAAGCCTGTTGCGCATGGATGACATGTTTTTGCTGAAGCACGGTTCTCTCCTCCTGAAATATTCGGCTAAAAATTTCCTTTGCCATTTTTTAATATGTATATACATTATTGCTGGAGAGGGGAAGCGGGAAAACATTCATGACAAAAGATACGCTGAACGACAAAGGCCATATTTTCACCCATGCGCGCGTTGCTACACTGTGTGAAAATGCAGATGGTCTCGGCCTGATTGAAGATGCGGCAATCGTGGTGGAACAAGGCAGAATCGCCTATGTCGGACTACAGTCCGAGTTGCCGGAGCATTATGCGGATTACCCGACAACCGACTGCGAAAACCGGTTGATTACCCCCGGTCTGATCGACTGCCATACGCATCTGATTCACGCGGGCAACCGTGCCCATGAATTTGAGCTGCGCCTCGAAGGCGCGTCCTATGAGGAAGTGGCTAAAGCGGGCGGTGGCATTGTCTCTTCCGTAAAGGCGCTGCGTGCCGCCAGTGAAGACGATCTGGTACGCGAAAGCCTGCCGCGCCTCGATGCCCTGATTGCTGAAGGCGCAACAACAGTTGAGGTCAAGTCCGGTTACGGTCTCGATACAGAAAATGAAATCAAATCTCTGAAAGCAGCCAGACGTCTGGCACAGGAACGTAATGTTGCGATCCGCACCACTTTCCTCGGTGCCCATGCGCTACCGCCGGAAATGAACGGCGACAAGTCAGCCTATATTGATGTGATTATCAATGAGATGCTGCCTGCCATCGCCGCTGATAAGCTCGCCGATGCAGTCGATGGTTTCTGTGAAGGGATCGCTTTCCTGCCCGATGAAATCGCCCGTGTTTTTGATGCTGCAAAGACGCATGACCTGCCGGTCAAACTCCACGCCGATCAGTTGTCCAACCTGCATGGTGCCAAATTAGCCGCCTCTTATCATGCGCTGTCCGCCGATCATGTGGAATATACCGACAGTGAAGGCGCACAGGCCATGGCCAAGGCCGGCACAGTCGCAGTGCTGTTGCCCGGTGCCTATTATTTTATCCGCGAAACGCAAAAACCGCCGGTTGAAGCCTTCCGCGCAGCAGGCACAAAAATGGCGCTGGCGACCGATAATAATCCCGGTACATCCCCGCTGACCTCCCTGCTTTTGACCATGAATATGGGTGCAACCCTGTTCCGCCTCACTGTCGATGAATGCATTGCCGGTGTAACCCGCGAGGCCGCCCGTGCGCTCGGCATTCTGGCTGAAACCGGCACAATCGAGACCGGCAAATATGCCGATCTGGCAATCTGGGATGTGCAGCGCCCTGCAGAGCTTGTCTATCGCATCGGCTTTAACCCGCTCTGGAAGCGGGTTTTCCGCGGCAACTAAAAGATCCGAATATCTGCGCATGTGATGAATGCGCTTTGAAGAAAGTACCCGCCATGAGCATTATTCTGAAACCAGGTTCTGTATCACTCGCCACACTTGAAGATATTTATCGCAACGGCACAGTTGCCTGTCTTGATCCGTCTTTCCATGCAGGTATTGCCAAATCCGCCGCCCGCATTGCGGAAATCGCCGCAGGCGATGCTCCGGTCTACGGCATCAATACCGGTTTCGGCAAACTGGCTTCCATCCGCATTGCTCCGGAAGATGTGGCAACACTCCAGCGTAATCTTATCCTGTCGCATTGCTGCGGTGTAGGCGCGCCTCTGGCGGAAAATATTGTGCGTCTCATCATGTCGCTCAAGCTGATTTCGCTTGGTCGCGGAGCGTCTGGTGTGCGTCCTGAGATCATTGCGCTCATCGAAGCCATGCTTGAAAAAGGCGTCATTCCGGTCATTCCGGAAAAAGGTTCCGTCGGTGCATCCGGCGATCTGGCACCGCTGGCGCATATGGCTGCGGCGATGATCGGCGAAGGTGAGGTTTTCTATCAAGGTGCACGGATTTCTGCCGCTGCCGCATTGAGCAAAGTCGGTCTGACACCGGTTGTTCTGGCCGCTAAAGAAGGTCTCGCCCTGATCAACGGCACGCAGACTTCTACCGCGCTTGCACTGGCCGGCCTGTTCCGCGCCCATCGCGCGTTGCAGGCAGCGCTGATTACCGGCGCTCTGTCGACCGATGCCGCTATGGGCTCCACCGCACCGTTCCACGCAGACATCCACACATTGCGCGGCCATAAAGGTCAGATCGATACCGGCGCGGCTCTGCGCAAATTGCTTGAAGGCTCCGTCATCCGTGACAGCCATCTGGAAGGCGATCAGCGCGTGCAGGATCCGTATTGCATCCGCTGCCAGCCGCAGGTCGATGGTGCCTGTCTTGATCTGCTGCGTCAGGTCGCGGTTACGCTTGAAATTGAAGCCAATGCGGTCACCGATAATCCGCTGGTGCTTTCCGATGATACAGTGGTCTCCGGCGGTAATTTCCATGCCGAACCGGTGGCTTTTGCAGCCGACCAGATTGCTCTCGCAATTTGTGAAATCGGGGCCATTGCCCAGCGTCGTATTGCACTGCTGGTTGACCCTGCCCTCTCCTTCGGCCTGCCTGCGTTTCTGGCGAAAAAGCCGGGTCTCAATTCCGGTCTGATGATTGCAGAAGTCACTTCCGCAGCTCTGATGTCGGAAAACAAACAAATGTCCCATCCGGCCTCGGTCGATTCAACACCGACTTCTGCCAATCAGGAAGACCATGTGTCGATGGCCTGCCACGGCGCCCGCCGTCTGCTGCAAATGACCGACAATCTCAATGCAATTATCGGCATTGAAGCCCTGACCGGTGCCCTCGGCGTGGAACTGCGCGGCCCGCTGGAAACCAGCCCTGAGCTGAAAGCGGCAATCGCCGTGCTGCGCACCAAAGTGCCGACGCTCGAAGTTGACCGCTATATGGCTGATGATCTGGCTGCCGCTGCGGAAATCGTGGCTGACGGCTCGCTGAATGCAGCGATCACGAGTGGTATTCTCCCTGTTTTGGAGGCCTAAATGAGCGCATTTGAAGTTCATCAGGGAACCTCGCCGGTCATTCTTGGCCTCCCCCATACCGGCACGGAAGTGCCGGAGGATATTTGGGCACGCCTCAATGAGAATGGTCGCATTCTTGCCGATACGGACTGGCATATTCACAAGCTCTATGACGGGCTGCTGGATAATGTGACGACAGTGCGCGCCACATTCCACCGCTATTGCATTGATGCCAATCGTGATCCGGCGGGTGTGAGCCTCTATCCGGGGCAGAATACAACCACGCTGATACCGGAAACGGATTTTGATGGTTTGGCTATCTGGAAAGACGGTGAGCAACCGGCTGAGGCCGATATTGCAGATCGCATCAGCCGTTTTCACAAGCCCTATCATGAAGCACTGGCGGCAGAGATCGAACGCGTTAAGGCCATTCACGGCATAGCCATTCTCTA
Organism: Pseudochrobactrum algeriensis; assembly: GCF_018436245.1. Classification (NCBI taxonomy): domain Bacteria; kingdom Pseudomonadati; phylum Pseudomonadota; class Alphaproteobacteria; order Hyphomicrobiales; family Brucellaceae; genus Pseudochrobactrum; species Pseudochrobactrum algeriensis. The sequence goes on along the minus strand of NZ_CP075360.1, from coordinate 310,175 downwards.
TGACTGCCACTCGATCCGCTCCCATATTCCGTTTCTGTTTGAAGGCACATTGCCGGATTTCAATATCGGAACGGACAATGGCAAGACCTGTGCGCCGGTCATTGAAGCAGCAGTCTTCGGTGTAGCGAAGCAGGCTGAAGGTTACACGTCCATCCTCAACGGCCGTTTCAAAGGCGGCTGGACAACGCGCTATTACGGCCAACCGGAAACGGGTGTGCACGCCATTCAGATGGAACTCGCGCAATCGACACATCTGGCAACTGAAGCCGTGCCATTTGCCTATGACGAGGCTAAGGCAGCTAAATTGCGCAGCCATCTCAAAAACATTTTGCAGCAGCTTGAAGCCGCCGCTGCCAATCTCAAATCTAAATAAGGGAACATTCGATGACTAATCCACGCCATAATGAACGTGAAATCCGTCCTGCAACCGGCACGGAAATCACCGCCAAAAGCTGGCTCACCGAAGCGCCGATGCGCATGTTGATGAACAATCTGCATCCCGATGTTGCCGAGCGCCCGCATGAGCTGGTGGTCTATGGCGGTATCGGTCGCGCCGCGCGCACCTGGGCAGATTTTGACAAGATTGTTGCCAGCCTGAAAGATCTGGAAGGCGATGAAACATTGCTGGTACAATCCGGCAAGCCGGTCGGTATTTTCCGCACCCATAAAGATGCGCCGCGCGTTCTGATCGCCAATTCCAATCTGGTGCCGCATTGGGCAAACTGGGATCATTTCAACGAACTGGATAAAAAGGGACTGGCTATGTATGGCCAGATGACCGCCGGTTCGTGGATTTATATCGGTGCGCAGGGCATTGTGCAGGGCACTTATGAAACCTTTGTCGAAGCCGGTCGTCAGCATTTCGGCGGCAACCTCAAAGGCAAATGGATTCTCACCGGCGGCTTAGGCGGTATGGGCGGCGCACAGCCACTGGCCGCTGTCATGGCCGGGGCCTGCTGTCTTGCTGTTGAATGCGATGAAACCCGCGCGGATTTCCGCCTGCGTACCCGCTATGTCGATGAAAAGACCCACAGCCTTGATGAAGCGCTGGCACGTATTGATGCATGGACAAAAGCCGGTGAAGCCAAATCGATTGCCCTGATCGGCAATGCGGCAGAGATTTTCCCTGAACTGGTGAAGCGCGGCGTTAAGCCGGATATCGTCACCGACCAGACATCCGCACATGATCCGGTACACGGCTATCTGCCGATCGGCTGGAGCGTTGCCGAATGGCGCGCAAAACAAGAAAGCGACCCGAAAGGCGTTGCAAAGGCAGCGCGCGCTTCGATGAAAATTCAGGTCGCTGCGATGGTTGATTTCTGGAATATGGGTATTCCGACCCTCGATTACGGCAATAATATCCGTCAGATGGCACTGGAAGAAGGTCTGGAAGACGCATTTGCCTTCCCGGGCTTTGTGCCTGCCTATATCCGTCCGCTGTTCTGCCGTGGTATCGGCCCATTCCGCTGGGCAGCACTCTCCGGTGATCCGGAAGATATTTACAAGACTGATGCCAAGGTCAAAGAACTGCTGCCGGATAATAAGCACCTGCATAACTGGCTGGATATGGCGCGTGAGCGCATTGAGTTTCAGGGTCTGCCTGCCCGTATTTGCTGGGTTGGTCTGGGTGACCGCCATCGTCTCGGCCTTGCCTTCAACGAAATGGTCAAAAACGGCGAGCTGAAAGCACCGGTTGTGATCGGCCGCGATCATCTGGATTCCGGTTCTGTGGCGTCGCCAAACCGCGAAACGGAAGCGATGAAAGACGGCTCCGATGCTGTGTCCGACTGGCCGCTGCTCAATGCGCTGCTCAACACCGCATCCGGTGCCACATGGGTATCGCTGCATCACGGCGGCGGCGTTGGCATGGGCTTCAGCCAGCATGCAGGCATGGTGATCTGTGCTGACGGTACTGAAGATACCGCCCGTCGTCTTGAGCGCGTGCTGTGGAATGACCCTGCCACTGGCGTGATGCGTCATGCCGATGCCGGTTATGACATTGCAGTCGACTGCGCCAAGGAACAGGGCCTGCGCCTGCCGGGCATTCTCGGCAACTAAAGACTTAAAGAAAGGCAGCCTTTGAGGGGGCTGCCTTTATCTTTCACATTTCCGGCTTTGGGAGAGGCCGTAACAGACAAGGGCAAAACAGCTTCTGAGATCACGGAATCTCCTTCTGCATGAATAATAATAATCAGGGGTAATCATGACAGATACAACAATCGGCAGCAGCGGCGGCTCACGCGGCGGGGCTGCTCTCAAACTCATCTTTTTCAGTTTTATCGGCATTTTCTTTTTCTTTGTGCCGGTGACGATCGGCGGCAAATCCACCATTCTGCTCGACCATGCAGCGACCGCTATCGCCACACAATTACGGCCTGCGGCGCTGACTTTTGTCTGCCTGCTGATTGCCTATGGCGCGCTCAGCCCGTTTGTCCGCGGCACATGGAACAAGAACCTGACCGAGACGATTTTCTCCGTTTTGCGTGTGCTGGGTCTGGTGCTCACAATCATGTATCTCGCCGGTATCGGACCGGCATTGCTGTTTACGCCGGATATGCTGCCGTTTCTTTTTGACAAGCTGGTGCTCTCCGTCGGTCTGATTGTGCCGATTGGCGCCTTGGCACTGGCATTTCTGATCGGTTACGGATTGCTGGAATTTACCGGCGTGATTGTGCAGCCGGTAATGCGCCCGATCTGGCGCACACCAGGCTGGTCGGCTATTGATGCGGTGGCTTCTTTTGTCGGCAGCTATTCGCTGGCTTTGCTGATTACCGACCGCGTTTACCGCGAGGGCAAATATACCGCGCGTGAAGCGGCGATTGTTGCCACCGGCTTTTCGACTGTTTCAGCAACTTTCATGATTATTGTCGCCAAGACACTTAATCTGATGGATGCGTGGAACCTGTATTTCTGGACAACCTTCTTCGTGACTTTCATCGTTTCGGCAATTGTTGCGCGCCTGTGGCCGCTGGCCAAAATGGATCATCCGGCCACCCGCGACACACCGCTGCCGGAAGGTAAATCCCGCATCGCAACCGCGATTGATGCGGGTCTGGAACAGGCAGAAAAAGCGCCTCACATTCTGCCGATGCTGCGTGCAACTTTCCTCGACGGCTTGCGTATGGCCTCGATGATCCTGCCAAGCATTATGGCTGTTGGCCTGCTCGGCCTGCTGGCCTCCAAATATACACCGGTCTTTGATGTGCTGGGGCTCGCGCTCTATCCGTTCACATGGATTGCCCAATTGTCAGAACCAATGCTGGCGGCGAAATCCATGGCTTCAGGTCTGGCTGAAATGTTCCTGCCTGCCATCCTGCTGAAAGATGCCGATGTGACGCTGAAATTTGTGGCCGCGGTGGTTTCCGTCTCGCAGGTATTGTTTCTCTCGGCCTCTATCCCTTGTGTTCTTGCAACTTCAATCCCGCTCAAATTCCGTGATCTGATTGTGATCTGGTATATCCGCACGGCACTCAGCATTCTGCTGACAGCGCCTGTAGCTCTTTGGGCGGTTTCCAACGGCTGGTTACAGTAAATGCAGCTTCTCAAAAATCATCAACACCGCCGGATGCCGTGGAAAAACGGTGGCGGTGTTACCGTTGAAATCGCGGTTTTCCCTGCAGATGCGTCAGTCGATAATTTCGACTGGCGTATCAGTACCGCAACCGTGGCCAGTGACGGACCGTTTTCGGTTTTTACCGGCATCGACCGCACTCTGTCCGTACTGGAAGGCGACGGGATTATCCTGTCTGTTGAAGGGCTGGACGATCAGGAACTGAAAGGTGAAACACCGCCCTTTTCCTTCCCTGCCGACAGTCCGACCAGTGCGAAATTGCTCGGCTCTGCCATCGCCGATCTGAATGTGATGACACGGCGCGGGCGGTTTACACATCAGGTCAGTCGTCATCAGATTTCAGCTGAGACAGCTGTGTCCCTTTCCGGCGCAACCGTGCTGGTCTTTTGCAGCAGCGGTACAGTGCAGGCCGGTGAGATACAGCTTGAAGTCAATGATTGTCTGCGGTGTGAGCAATGCAGCAATGCAGAGCTTCAGCTTTCCGGTAGCGGCACAGTCTTTGTGATTGCGCTTAATCCAGCCTGATCAGCCAGCCATGTTTTGCAAGTCGCAATCATGGTGTTCACAGGCTGATCGCAGGACAGCATCAGTGTCGCCGGTTCGCCTTGCGGGTTTTCAAAACTGGCCAGCTGTGAAATGAGTAAAGATGCGGGCATGAAGTGCCCGTGTCTCGCCTGCAAACGCGCAGCAATCATGGCGGGATCGCAGGTCAGGCAAATGAAATATAAAGGCTGGCCGATCTGCTCACGCAGCAAATCCCGATAGGATTTTTTCAGCGCAGAACAACTCGCCACCGCACCTTCAGGTAATGTTAAAATCTGCTCGGAAATCGCCTGAAGCCAAGGCAGGCGGTCAGCATCATCCAACGGCTCACCCGCCTGCATTTTCGCTATATTGGCAGTCGGATGCAGATCGTCGCCTTCAATAAAAACCAGTGCCAATGTCTGCGCCAGAGCACCGGCCAGAGTAGACTTGCCGGAACCGGAGACGCCCATCACAATAATACGCACCGGTTCCTGCTTGCTCATTCATTGTTCCGTTATTTACGGCAGGAAATCATTGGTAAAATACGCGGAGAAATCCGGTTTTTCCTGCACAACAACACCTTCTTTATCATAGAGAATCTGTGCTTTAAATAAAAACTCGCCCATAGCATTCATGGTTTCAGGGTGCATTTTGCCGATTGTACCATCACTGTCACGCAGGAAATGCCCGTCATTGAGAGCCTTCAGCGAGGCGCGGATCAGCTTGTCATCGGTCAGCACATCCTGATTACCGCGAATGAGAATATCCGCCGCTTCATCCGGATGATCGGCAGCAAAGGCATAGCCGCGCTGTGTGGCACTCAGGAAGGCTTTTGCCGCATCCGAATTTTCACTGAGATATTTGCCTGATGAGACCAACAATGTCGTATGCTGATCCGGAACCCCATAATCAGAATAGCGGAATGCCCGCTGTTTCACACCTTCAAGCTCGTTTTTCACGCCTTCCCATGTCACGATTTCCAGCGTGAAATCCACCGCACCATTGGCCAGCGCCTCATAGGCCGAGGTGCCGAGTGTCACAATTTCAAACTCACCTTTACCACCATCAGCGCGGATCATACTGGCAATCATCCTGCGCTCCCAGTTGGAACCAAAACCGGCATAGGTTTTGCCGTCGAGGTCTTTCGGAGATTGAATATCCTGCCGGTCATCCATAAAGACCAGACGGCCGGTTTCATGCTGCACGACCGCATAGGTACCGACAAGATCAGCACCCGCAGTGCGCTGCGCAAACAGGCCGGTAGAGCCGACAATACCGAAATCCGCCGCACCACTGGCGACCAGCACACCCGCTGATGTATCGGAATAAGGCAGGATCGTTACATCAAGCCCCGCTTCTTTATAAAAACCCTGATCGCGGGCAATGAACATGCCGATATGATTGGTGTTCACTGTCCAGTCGAGGGCGACAGTCACTTTCGCCGGATCTTTGGCGAAAGATGTGACCGGCAGCAGGCTCATTGCACCGGACAGAGCCAGTGCGGATAACAGGCGGCGGCGATTGAGAATTGCCATGATTATTTCCTTACAAATTCAGGAGGAGATCTAAGATTTCAGCTTCCAGCACGGCAGCTTTTTCCAATGCGGTTTTGTGCATAGAGTCCCGTCTCGGGCGCGGCAGATCGACAGTCACCTCATGCACAACCCTGCTGGGGCGTGCCGACAACACATAAATCCGGTCGGAGAGATAAACGGCTTCACGCACATCATGGGTAATCAGCAATGCCGTCCAGCGATGGCTCTGCCACATACTCTCCAGCCAGTGCTGCATCGAAGCGCGGGTCAGAGCATCCAGCGCACCGAAAGGCTCGTCCAGCAGCAGCATTTTGCGTTGCTGGACAACTGTGCGCAGCAAAGCTGCCCGCTGGCGCATACCGCCTGACAACTCCGCCGGATAGGCCTGCTCAAAACCGGCAAGGCCAAATTCCTCAAACAATGGCTCAGCTAATTGGCGGGCATCCTTGCGGCTCATGCCCTGCACTTCCAGCCCCAGCGTGGCATTATCTATCATCCGTCGCCACGGCATCAGCGCATCGCGCTGTGGCATGAAAGCGAAAGCATCGCGTGCCTGTGCCAATGGTGCCCCGTCAAACATGATGCGCCCTTGCGAGAGCTGTTCCGCACCGGTCAGCAGATTGAAAATCGTCGATTTTCCGGCACCGGACGGTCCTAAAACCGAGACAAATTCCCCTTCAGCCACATGAAGGGAAATATTGCGCAGAACTTCCAGAGAGCCAAAGGACTTGGCGACGGATTGCAATTGCAGACGTGTCATTGCCCTGCCCCCCGCTCTGTTTTCAGCCACGGGGCGACCCATTTCTGCATCAGCAATGTCAGACCAAACAGGCTCAAAGTCAGCGTAGCACTGATAAATACGGCAGCCAGCACGAGATCAGGCCGGAAGTTGTTTTTGGCATTGAGAATATAGATGCCCAGCCCTTTCAGCGCGCCCGCATATTCAGCAAATATCGCACCGACAACCGCATAGGTAATCGAGATGCGTAAGCCGGCGAAGAAGTAAGGCAAAGCCGAAGGAATGCGCGCTAAGCGGAAAATCGTCCATCTGCCTGCGCCCATTGAGGCCAGCAAATGCTCTATCTCTTTATCCGTCGCGGCATAGCCCTGCACCAGTGCCACCAGCATCGGAAAAAACGTAACCAGAGAGACCAGCAGAATTTTCGGCAGTAAACCAAAGCCGAACCACAGCACAATCAAAGGCGCAATGGCGATCAGCGGCAGGGTCTGGCTGATAATGAAAACCGGAAACAGTGCCCGCCGCAACAGAATATACCGGTCGATCAGCACAGAGAGCAGACAGGCGGTGATGACAGAACAGCTGAAGCCGATCAGCGTTGCGCGGATTGTCGGCAGCGTATTGTCCCACAAAGCCTGACGATGCAAAAACATCTGCTGCAGAATCCGGCTTGGTGCAGGCAAGACGGAAGGTGCGATGCCTGACAGCGCGACATAGCTTTCCCAGAACAGAAAGATCGCACTGACCGACAAGATGGCGGGCAGAAATGTAACGATATAATCAGACGATTTGCGTGCAGATTGCGAGCAATCTGCAGCGGCAGCTTGATAAACAGACATGACAGAATTCCGGTGACAAGAATACGGGTGAAACTTGCAGTGAATTCTTCAGGTCAGCCGGAGATAGCCCGCCGGAATTGCCGTGACAGTATTAAGGGAAATTTGTGCGCCAGAAAACATGGTCCGCCTCGCTCCGCTAGTATTACCCAGATCAGCTTTAGGGTCCGCCAGTTTGACACTAGCATCTCAGCCCCGGCACTACGGAGCCCCCCTGTGGATGCGCGAGATTAAGCACATATTGCAGTCGTTTGAAAGGGTATAAATAAAAACGGCGCATATGATTGCTCACATGCGCCGTTTCATTCCAAATTTCAGAAGAAATTACTTCTTCACTTCAGCAGCCACTGTATCCAGTGCCTTGGCAAAAGCGCCGACCATTTCATCAACCTGCTTTTCATTGATGATCAGCGGCGGGCAGAATGCGACAGTGTCCAGCATATTGCGGCAGATAACACCATTGTTCAGCAGCGCAGCATTTGCCATCAGGCCAAGATTACCAGCTTTTTCAAGCGGTTCTTTGGTCTGCTTGTCAGCAACCAGTTCAACCGCTGCGATCAGGCCCTTGCCGCGTACTTCACCCACAAGCGGATGGTCTGCCAGTTCACGCAGACGCTTCTGCATATGCGCGCCGACTTCACGGGCATTATCAACCAGATTATTTTCTTCAATAATCTTGATATTTTCATTGGCAACAGCTGCGGCAACCGGATGCGCACCGCCGGTATAACCATGGCCGAAAGTACCGATACGATTGCTCTCGTCAGCCAGTGGTGCAAAGACTTTTTCATTCACTACAAGTGCCGAGATCGGCAGATAAGAAGATGAAAGCTGCTTGGAAAAGACCATAATATCCGGCTGCATTTTGAAGGTCTCGGAACCGAACATATTGCCGGTACGGCCGAAACCGCAAATCACTTCATCCGCAATCAGCAGAATGTCATATTTTTTCAGAACAGCCTGAATTTTACCCCAGTAGCTGTCCGGCGGTACCACAACACCACCGGCACCCATGATCGGCTCACCGATAAATGCAGCAATGGTATCAGGGCCTTCTGCCAGAATCATTGCTTCCAGATCAGCAGCCATGCGGTCGGTGAATTGTTCTTCCGTTTCACCCGGCAGCGCCTCGCGCCAGTAGTGCGGGCAGGATGTGTGCAGAATATTGGCAATCGGCAGATCGAAAGACATCTGGTTTGCAGGCAGGCCGGTGAGGCTTGCAGCAGCAATGGTCACACCATGGTAACCGCGCTTGCGGCTGATGATCTTTTTGCGCTGCGGCTGGCCGAGTGCATTGGAACGGTACCACAGCATTTTAATCGCGGTATCATTGGCCTCGGAGCCGGAATTGGTGAAAAACGCCTTGCTCATCGGCACCGGCGCCATGGTCACCAGCTTCTCCGCCAGATCAATCACAGGGCCGTGGGATTTATGGCCGAAATTGTGATAATAAGGCAGTTTCTGCATCTGTTTGGTGGCAGCATCCACGAGACGCTGTTCCGAGAAGCCTACGCCCACGCTCCACAGACCGGCCAGACCTTCAATATAGCGCTTGCCGTTATTGTCCTCGACATAGATCCCGTCACCTTTTTCAAGGATCATCGGTCCGATTTCCTGATGACGACGCGCATTCGTATAGGAATGAAGGTGATACTGAATATCACGCGCTTCAGGTGAATTCGGCTGCTTATCCATAGTTCCCTACCTGGTTTATTTCAGAACGGTTTTTGTTTTCCGAACCGGAAACCGTTCATCGCTTTGCTCGGCGCAGTTCTAAGCTAAAACCGGTTCCGCTTTTGGCTTAAAATTGCTCTGAAATTTCTCCGCTGAAGCGATGATCTGAAATAAAATCCCGCCTCCCATTTGATGCATCATGTTTTTTATATAATAGTTTGTCAAGCATATCGCAGAGCCCAATTTATTGTTGCGACAGGCCTGATAAACAGCGTAATCAATAACATTGCCGTGATTTTATTCATGGTTATGATGAGTCATTTTATTCGGAACATTTCCGGCAAAACAGGGCCGGATATGGGGTGAGATCATAAAAACAGAACAGTTCGCTCACTGCGGGGGACATATCTTGCATGAATGGCATTTCAGAACTTCAGACACTTGAACACCATAATCTCGGCGAAATCGTCTATCGCAAACTCTCTCAGGCGCTGATGCGCGGACAATTCGCGCCGGACACAAGACTGACAATCCGTGAATTGGCGGCATCACTGGGGACCAGTGTTACGCCCGTACGCGATGCATTGCTGCGGCTCATTCAAGACGAAGCGCTGATTCAGAAAACACCGCGGGATATTCGCGTGCCGGTGTTGGATCAGAAAAAATATGAGGAAATCCGTTCCATCCGCGTGCGCCTTGAAGGACTTGCCGCCAGACAGGCGGCACAGCAGGCCAGTAAAAAAGACATAGCCCGCCTCTGGAAACTGGTCGAAGATAATGACAAGGCAATGAAAAAGCAGCTCTGGGGCGATGCACTGGCAATGAACCATATTTTCCATTCGGCCTTGGTGGAAGTCGCCGACATGCCGGTGCTCAATTCCATCATCAACCGGCTATGGCTGCAAATGGGGCCACTGATTGCCGATGCCTATAAACATGGCGGACGGGCAATGATTGATGACCATTATAAAATCGTGGAAGCGATTGAAAATCGCGATGCGGATGCTGCGGAGGCAGCAATCGCTCATGATATTCTGACAGCCAGCGATCTGATTATCAGCCGCATCCGCTTGCACAGTCCGGACAGCTGATCCACAATCTTTTTCAGGCTGAACGGTTTGCCCTGACAAAATCCTGACAATTCATTTGCCTGTTATGCACAGTCAGCGGATTTATCATTACAAATCGTTAAGCTTGGTAAAAAAACAGTTTTCTTGCTTTTTTTCATCGCCAAGCTGTGACAAGACTGCAAGCACGGCATGACAGCCGGTGTTTGTCAGGAGTATGTTTTATCTCTCCGGTGTCTTGATTTTATCGCATTGTTGCGCGCATCCGGTGAGAATACCGGGCGGGTGCGGCAATGCTCCGGCTGTTATTTATATTTCAGGGATATTGCCATTTCATGACTGTGCTGTTTTTGCGTCTGGCAACGTTGAGCATAACGCTTCCGGCTCTCGCGTCCTGTGTCGCTGTCGGCCCCGACTATCAGACCCCGTCCACTTTATTGCCCGCTTCCTGGAGCGGACAAAAATCTGCACCAGCCAAACCGGCGCAACTTGCACAATGGTGGAAACGTTTCAATGATCCGGTGCTGGACAATCTGATCGGTCAGGCTGTGCAAGGCAATAATGATGTTGCGCTGGCAAAAGCCAAAATCCGCGAAGCCCGTGCCTCCTATCAGCAGGCCGGCGGCGCTTTATACCCTGTGCTTGACGGTTCAGGCAGTGCGAAGCGCTCCAAGAGCGGCGATAGCGGTGAAAGCACCGGTCTCACTGCCGGTTTGAACACCAGCTGGGAGCTTGATCTCTTCGGCGCCAATCTCCGCTCCGTGGAAGCCGCGCGCTATGGTCTGGATGCCGAGCAGGAAAATATGCATGCGGTTCTGGTGACCATGATCGGTGACATTGCCAGCAATTATGCGGAGTTGCGCGGATTGCAGGCACGCATTGCATTGACTGAACGCACCGTAAAATCTCAGCGCAAAACCGCTGAACTGACCCGTGCACGATTTAATGCCGGCGATATTTCCGAAGTTGATCTGGCCAATGCAGAAGGACAGACAAGCAGTACGGAAGCGCAAATTCCGGAACTGAAAACCGCCTATGCGAAGAGCCTGCATCGCCTGTCGGTATTGACCGGTCAAGCGCCGACTGCACTGACCGCTATGCTTGAAAAAACGAAGCCTGTTCCTGCGGTTCCGGCAATCGTGACGGCCGGTATCCCCGCCGATTTATTGCTGAACCGTCCTGATTTGCGGGTTGCAGAGCGCAATTATGCACGCTCCACTGCGGTCATCGGTCAGAGACAGGCGGCTCTCTATCCGAGTGTCAGCCTCACCGGTAATATCAGCACTGCGGGAGCGCGGATCGGCGATCTTGGAAAAGGCTCCACAATCAGCTGGGGTTTTGGTCCGAGCCTGACCGTTCCGTTGTTTAAAGGCGGTCAGCTCAATGCCGCAGTCGATGTTGCAAAAGCCAGCCGCGATCAGGCCTTTATCAGCTATCGCAAGGCTATTCTGACCGCTTTGGAAGAAGTTGAAAATGCCAGCGTGTCGCTTAATCAGCGGCGTATTCAATATGCCAAGACACAAAAAGCTGTACAGTCTTACCGGCGGGCAACGGAGCTTTCCCGTGCGCTCTATGAGAGCGGCTCCACGAGTTTCCTTGATCTTCTGACATCCGAGCGTTCGCTTTATTCAAATGAAGGCAGCCTGATTCAACTCAGGGTCAGCCTGTTGCAGGATTATATCAATCTGCAAAAAGCTCTGGGTGGCGGCTGGAACGGCACCATTATAACAGACAAAGCTGAAATTCAGGACGGCTATACAGGGCCGCATCTGGTAACCAAAAAAAGAATACCCTGAAATGAAGTTTCAGGCTGATGAGGTATAGATGAACGGTAGTTCCAAAAAGAAACGCAGTTTTGCTAAAAAATGGCTCTTCTGGTTGCTTGCAATCGCAGGACTAGCTGCTGTTCTCTATTACTTCACTGCGGATTATTTCAAGACTGCAACCCCGCAGATTATGACTTATACGGTGCGCAAGGGTGATATTGAAACCACAGTCCTTGCCACCGGCATTCTCAAACCTGCACGACTGGTGGCTGTGGGTGCACAGGCTTCCGGCCGTGTGCTGAGCCTCAATGTTAAAGCCGGACAGCTGGTGAAAAAAGACGATCTGATTGCTCAGATTGACGCCACCACCCAGCAGAATGATCTGCGGAAGGCAAAAGCGGAAGAAGTTCGCAATCAGGCAGACCGTGAAGATAAAATTGCCCAGCTGGAACTGGCCAAACAGGATCTGACCCGTCAGCAGCAGATGGTATCGCGCAATGCCATTTCGCGCGCCGATTATGACAAAGCCGTCAAAGCCGTTAAATCCGCCGAAGCGCAGATCGCATTAAGCGATGCGCAAATTGTAGTGTCTAAAATCGCAGTTGAAACGGCTGAAGCCAATCTCGGCTATACGCAAATCCGTGCGCCGATTGATGGCACAATTCTGGCCACTGTTGTACAGGAAGGCCAGACGGTGAACGCTGTGCAATCGGCACCAACCATTGCCATTATCGGCCAGCTCGACACCATGACTGTTGAGGCCGATATTTCTGAAGCCGATGTGGTGAATGTCAAAGAAGGGCAGGATCTTTATTTCACAATCCCCGGCCAAAGTAACAAGCGTTACACAGCCGAATTGCAGATTCTGGAACCCGCGCCGCAATCCATCGTCAGTGATAAGAGTTTTGGCGGCACCAGTGCGGCGAGCAGCAGTACCAGCACAGCCTCAGCCATTTACTACAAGGGTATTTTTGACATTGCCAATCCTGACGGTGTGCTGAAAACCTATATGACTGCTGAAATTCATATCATTCTGGGGCAGGCTGATAATGTTTTGCTGATCCCTTCCACCGCACTGTCTGAGGCTGACGAAAAAGGCAAAGTCACGGTGCGGGTGATGGAGCCAAACGGGACTATCAGCGAAAAACCGGTCGAAACCGGCCTGAATGACAAGGTTCTGGTTGAGATTGTCTCCGGCCTGAAAGAAGGCGAGAAAATCGTCACCGGCGACAGTGCCGGCGGACCGGCAGTTCCGCGCAGCCGCCGCGGCCGTTCCATAAGGTTCTGATGATGGATAAGCCGCTGATTACCCTCGAGCATCTTTATCGTCATTACCCTTCTGGCGACGGTTTCACCACTGTGCTGAAAGATGTCAATCTGACAATCGGCCATGGTGAAATGGTGGCAATTGTCGGTGCCTCCGGCTCCGGCAAATCCACTTTGATGAATATTCTGGGCTGTCTCGACAGACCTTCCGAGGGCAAATATTTCATCTCCGGACGGGAAACTTCCGATCTTGATGCCGATGAACTCGCCCAGCTGCGGCGCGAGCATTTCGGCTTTATTTTTCAACGCTATCATCTGCTTAACGAGCTGAGCGCTGTCGGCAATGTGGAAATCCCCGCAATTTATGCCGGTCAAAACCGTGAAGACCGGCAACAACAGGCCGTTCATATACTCGCCCGGCTCGGCATGGGAGACCGGACTCATCACCGCCCCGGCCAGCTTTCCGGCGGTCAGCAGCAACGCGTTTCCATCGCCCGTGCACTGATCAATAATGCCGATGTTATTCTTGCCGATGAGCCGACCGGCGCTCTGGACAGCCATAGCGGTGAAGAAGTTCTGAAAATCCTTGAAGAGCTGCACCGCGAAGGCAAAACGATCATCATCGTGACCCATGACCGCAATGTCGCCGAGCGGGCGCAACGGATCATTGAGATCAGCGACGGGGAAATCATCTCCGACACTACCCGCGACGAGAAGGCTGCAACAGCGCAGGCACCTGAGAGCGACATTGCCGCCACAACGAGTGCAGGCAAAGGCGGGCACTCATCGCTGGGCACATTGGCCGACCGTTTCAGCGAAGCTTTTCTGATGGCACTGCGCTCGATGAATGCGCACCGGCTGCGCACTTTTCTGACAATGCTCGGTATTATTATCGGCATTGCTTCGGTTGTCTGTGTTGTGGCACTCGGTAAAGGCTCACAAAAGCAGGTGCTCGACCAGATCAGCAGTCTCGGTACCAATACGCTGGAGATTTTCCCCGGACGCGGCTTTGGCGACCGTATGTCTGCCCGCATCACCACTTTGACGATTGATGATGCCAATCAGCTTGCCAAACAGCCCTATATTATGGCCGCAACGCCTACGGTTTCCACACCGGCGACAGCACGTTTTGGCGGCGTGGAAGCAAATGCCCTGATTAATGGTGTCAGCGACCAGTATTTTGTCACCCGCGGCAGTAAGATTGCTGAAGGACGCTTTTTTGACGAGCAAAGCGTTCAGGATATCGCGCTGGATGCAGTAATTGACGAGAATACGCGCAAAACCCTGTTCGCGAATTTCCACGGCAGTCCGGTCGGCCAGATTATCATTCTCAAAAATGTACCTGTCAGAATTGTCGGCATCATGCAGCCGGAGCAAGGCGGGTTCGGCTCCAGCGAAAACCTGTCCATCTATCTGCCCTATACCACAGTGCAGACCCGTATGACCGGTTCACGCGTTTTGCGCAGCCTCACATTGCGCATCAGCGATGATACGTCTCCTGAATTGGCCGAAAAAGCCGTCACCGCTTTTCTGATCCAGCGACATGGTGAAGAGGATTTCACGATCCTGAATACCAATGATATCCGCAAAACCATCACCAGCACAACGCAGGCACTCACCCTGCTGGTCTCAGCGATTGCGCTGATTTCGCTGCTGGTCGGCGGTATCGGCGTGATGAATATTATGCTGGTTTCCGTTTCCGAGCGGATCAATGAAATCGGTGTGCGGATGGCTGTCGGCGCAAGACGCAGCGATATATTGCAGCAATTCTTGATCGAAGCCGTACTTGTCTGTCTGATCGGCGGCTTTCTCGGTATTATGGTGGCAATGGGCTTCGGCTGGCTGTTCAGACAATTCAATACACCATTTGAACTGATCTATTCGCCATTCTCAATCATCGCCGCATTTATCTGCTCAAGCCTGATCGGGATTTGTTTCGGCTTCCTGCCCGCGCGCAATGCCTCCAAGCTTGACCCTGTGGCAGCTCTTGCCCGCGACTGATTTTTCGCAGAGCGCCACTTTTGGTTGTAAAAGTGGCGCTGCAATTATCTTTCTTTTACCATAAATTCAATTGTCAAAAATTTTCACAGAATTTTCTGCCCGATAAATAAATAACGCCTATTCCACAGAGATAATCCCCATAGAATAAAAACATATAATTAGAGAATTTTTGCTCAAACATTGAATTTATTGCTCTATAATAATCAAATTAAATCAAAAATTTGAGTTGCATTTTTACTACATTATTTTTATTAACTTGAAAATATGCTTATGGCTCATGCTTTCATAAGGAGTCATTGCGTGAAAAATAAATTTTTACTTTTAACGGCTGCGTTTTTTATTTCGAATATCAATATTTCTCATGCAGCTGATGTCGTTTACAATAGCCCTGAAGCACCTGCCTATGATGAATCCTCAATCTGGGGTGGTGCCTATATCGGCGGTCAGGTCGGGTATAATTGGGCAAAGACAAAGCTATACGGCTATAATAGCGATCTATCTGCAAACTCAAACGGCTTTATGGGCGGTCTTTATGCCGGTTATAACTGGGAGTTTTCAAATGCTTATTTATTCGGCCTTGAAGGCGACATTAATTATTCTGATCTGAGCAAAGATAGCGATATTCTCATCGGCACACGTAATTATGTCTGGAACAGTCGCGTTGAATGGGAAGGCGCGCTCCGCGCCCGTTTTGGTATCAATTATGAACGCTGGCTGCCTTATGTCGCCGGTGGTGTGGCTTTTGCAGGTATTAAACATAATCTGACAACCGGAAACACCGATCTCGGCACAACATCCAATACCAATGTCGGCTTCACACTCGGTGCGGGTGTTGATTATGCGCTGACCAATAATCTGTTGCTGCGTGCGGAATATCGCTACAGCGACTATGGTAAAAAAGGTATCGACGATAATGATCTGGTGGAAGCAAAACTCACCACCAACAATATACGGCTGGGTATAGCCTATAAATTCTAAGACCTCAGCTCTCAAAACAGCATCTCCGGAATACTCAATCAATATTCCGGAGATTTATTATTCTGCTACCCTCACGGCTCCAGCGATGCTGGCAGCATTGCATCCTGCCAGTCACCGATAAAACGCTGTCTGCGCATCTGATCCTGCGCTGCCAGCAAGGAAGGTCCGATCCGTATCGGCCTGCCAATGCCCGATGTCAGCAAAGATCCCGGTGCATTAATGTCTGACGGCGGCACACCATCCCATGGGAATGATATCCCTTCCTGCAACGCAACCGCTTTTCCTTGCGGTGAAAGCAGATAATCCAGAAAACTTTCCCCGAGGCGGTAGTTTTTTGCGTAACGTGGCAATAAGATACCCCTGCTGAGAATATGCGTATAATCCCGCATCATCGTGATGCGTAATTTGGGATTCCGCTTTTGCGCGGCATAGGCATAAGAGCCCAGAATATTATAACCGATATAGAGCTCGCCGCTTTCCAGCCTGCGAAGCACATCATTATTGCAACAATATAATGCACTCTCTGTCCGGCTCATGCTTTCCAGCAACCGCCCGTAGGTCGCGGATGCCTGCTGGGCATCAAGAAAAGCAAGTAAATAACCTATGCCGGATGTCCGCAAATCATAGGTTCCGACACGGCGGAAATAATAATCATTTTTCCTGCGCAGCAGATCGGCAAGTTCGCCATGTGTTGCAGCCATTTCATCCGGTGCCACATAATCGCTGTTATAGACCAGAACGGCCGGTTCAAAAGTGAAGCCGTAAACTTCATTGCGCCACTGCGTCCACTCAGGAACATTGACTGTATATTGCGACTGATAGGATCGGGCGCATCCGTCATTGGCGAGTTTGACCAGATGATCGACAGAGGATGATAAAATAACATCAGCAAAAGATGTTTTAGCCATACAGGCCGCATCCGCATCCTCGTAAAGATCATTGGTTACACGATCATTATAGGCAACAGCTATATCCGGTCTTTGCTTTTGAAAGTCCCTAATTAAAGGCGCAATCGCAGCTGTATCCATCGCTCCGCTGATTTGCAGGCGCTCTGTTTCCGGTTTCAGCGCAGGAAACAGGCTGAATGTCCCTTCAGACGAACTGGCAGGAGATGCAACACTTGTCGCAAACCAAACTGCCAGTACAGATAAATTCAGAGCTTGATATTTGCGCATCATGCGTCCTGCCCCAGCGGAATATCGAGAATGACACAGAAATTGCTATGCGCGGTTTTCTCCCTGAAGCGGATCAGACCGCTATGGGCGGTTGCAACTTCCGAAGCGATGGCAAAGCCCAGACCGGAATTACCCTCATGCGGTTTCGACGTTATGAAGCGCTCAACAACATGATGCCATTTTTCAGGCGGGATACCATCCCCGTCATCAGAGACTTCCACCAAAGCACGGCCGTTTTCTGCGGAAACCCTGACCGCAAGTTCGGCCTTACTGCCATGGCGCAGGGCATTGTCGATAATATTGGCAATTGCCTCGCGCAGACTGACAATATCCCCCGCTACCGGCACTTGCTTTTGCGCAGCCTCAAATGACACAACAATATCAGGATTAACTGTCACCGGCACAGCCATGCGGAAAGCCTGTCTGGCAACAATGACCAGATCTGTCTTTTCCAGATGAACAGTTCCTGCCCTGTGAATGACCATGGCATGATTGAGCAACTGCCCCGTCAGCCTTGATAATTCCGCGATGCGAACGCGCATACGTTGCAGGGAATGTTGCGCATTCGCAGGTAGGGTTTCGGTTTCCAGCATATCTGCCTGCGCGGCCAAAGCTGTCAGCGGCGTGCGTATCTGATGTGCCGCATCAGCAATAAAGCGCTGTAGCAGCATCACCCTCTGATCGAGCCGGTTCATAAAATGATTGATCGAACCGATAAACGGCTTCATCTCGGTCGGTATATCAAGATCAAGTGGGGTCAGATCCTGCGGATCACGTTTATGCAGCGCGCTGCCAAGCGCCCCCACGGGTTGCAGCGAATAACGTATCGCCAGAATTCCGGCAATCAGTGCCAAAAAACTCATCAGAATAACAAGCAAAATCGCACGGCTGGTAATCTCCTGTGTCAGCGCATTTCTGGCTTCGGTTGTTTGCGCCACCAGCACATAGGCCCAGCCGGATAAAGGCGGATCTGACAAAACACGGGAGACAACCACCAGACGCACAGGCGTGTCGCGATAAACATCATTAAGAAAAACCGGCCCTGTCCGCGCCGCAGTATAATCAATATAACCGGCCAGATCGCGATAACCCGTCAGGGTCTGCCCTTCCGTATCAATCAGGCGGTAAAAGATACGGTCTTCCTGTGAAAATCCCAGCAATTCAAAGGCCGAAACCGGCAGACTGGCATTCAGCTTGCCATCCTCGATGGACAGGCTGCCTGCCATTTGCAAAGCAGCACCGAGCAGCAGACGATCATAGGTCTGGCTGGCAGCACTGCGTCCGTAATACCATGCAGCTGTGATAAGCAAGGCCGCGCCGATAGTCAGAATGATCGTGACCCGCAGAACCAGCCTGCCAAAAAGCGAATGTTCACGTGCCATTATCTGCAACCATCTGGTAGCCGATGCCACGCTGCGTAATGATCCTGACGCGCGCTCCCTCAATCTTTTTTCTCAGACGGCTGATATAAAGCTCAACAGCATTGCTGTTTACCTCTTCATCAAAACCGTAGAGATGATCCATCAGCTCACCCTTGCTGAACAACCGCCCCGGCCTTGAGAGCAGCAATTCTAATATTGCGATTTCACGCCTTTTCAGCTGAATTTCTTTTGTACCGACCGATACCGAACGGCTTTGCCGGTCAAGAATAAGATCGCCACAGGTGATGAGATTGGTGGCACCGCCGTTTTTACGACGTAACAGCACCCTGATACGAGCCTCAAGCTCACGAAAATCAAAGGGCTTCACCAGATAATCATCCGCGCCGATATCCAGCGCTCCAACACGGTCTTCAACCTCGGAACGCGCCGTCAAAATCAGCACCGGCGTCATATTACCGGTCTTACGGATATGTTTCAGTATCTCGAAACCGTTCATGCCGGGCAGCATAACGTCGAGAATAACCAGATCATATTCGGTAAAGCCGAGAATTTCCGCAGCCACAGCGCCGTCTGTTTGCCAGTCAATCAGGTGACCGGTTTTTTGCAGGCGCTGGCTGATTGCCTCCCCGACATCAGTTGTGTCTTCCACCAAAAGAATGCGCATGGTGCCGAGTTAACATGAGAAAAGCGCAGCGCACAAGAACGAGAAAATCTATTTTCGGTGACAGTCTCATGACAGGTTCATATGGAAGTTTCGCCCGATCACAGACTGGGAGGAATGTCTGTGATGCCGGCTGCTGCGGTCTTCATACCGCAATGTAAAACTGCCGGTTGTCGTTCAGATATTGCGAGGAACCGCCAGCAGAGCGGATGAGAGGGAGCGCATATGAAACATCTATTTATCGGTGTATTGGCCGTTGCCGGAGTGGCTTTCACTGCGGGAGCAGGTGCTCAGGCTGAACCGTCAAAACCGGAATGTCTCGCGGGGGCGAAGCCAGGCGGCGGTTTTGATCTGACCTGCCGTCTGGCAGCAAATGCACTGCTGGCGACAAAAACAATCAATAAACCAATGGCTGTCACCTATATGGAAGGCGGCGTCGGCGCAGTTGCTTATAATCATGTCATCGGCAAACGCGCAGCCGATAATAATATGATCGCAGCAGCCTCCACCGGCTCGGCACTGCTGATCGCACAGAGCAAATTTGGTAAATATGATGAAAGTGCCGTCCGCTGGCTTGGTGCGCTCGGCACAGATTACGGCGTGCTGGTTGTGGCGGCAGATTCCCCTTACAAAAACCTTCAGGAACTGATTGCCGCCTATAAAGAAAACCCATCTGACTTCGCCATTGCAGGCGGTGGCGCAGTCGGCTCGCAGGACTGGATGAAGGGTTCGCTGTTGGCCAAAAATGCCGGTCAGGATCCGAAACAAATGCGCTATGTCGCGCTTGAAGGCGGCGGCGCGGTACTGACAGCTCTGGAAGGCGGTCATGTCAAAGTCGGCGCCGGTGATGCTGCGGAAATGTCAAAACATCATGCCGCAGGCAAAGTGCGTATTCTTGCGGTGATGGCACCGGAGCGTCTGCCGGGTGATCTCAAAGATGTGGCAACTGCCCGCGAACAGGGCGTTGAAATCGACTGGCCGGTCTGGCGCGGTTACTATGTCGGCAAAGATGTTTCCGATGCTGATTATAAATGGTGGGTCGATGCTTTTGCCAAAATGGCAGAAACGCCGGAATTTGCGCAAGAGCGTGAAGCCCGCGGCCTTTATGCCTATACCCAGATCGGGCAGGCTTTTGACGATCAGGTTAAAGCTGACGTAGCACGCTTTAAAACACTGGCCAAAGAAGCAGGTATGTAAACGCAGCCTTGCGGGTGGCGCGGCCTCCATTCCGTGCCGCCTGCATAGCGGCTCCGCACCCTGACTGATCCCGCATCCTGTGTCTTTGCCAGTATTGCAGGACCAATCTGTTTCACTTCTAAACTTCTCTGGTTGTGTCCGGATATGCATCAGCATCTTCGCAAAGCCATGAACAAATTATGCGGCAACCGCCTTACCAGCGGCGATGCAGGAGGCAATTTATGTCCGAAAACTCAGTCAATTCAAAACGTACAGGACTTATTTATGCGGCCTGTTTTCTGGTGCTGGCCGTGGTTTACGGTATCGGTGGCAGTCGCATTGACTATGCTTTTGCGTCAGATCCTCTCGGACCGCGGGTCGTGCCGGTGATGCTGGCAGTCATTCTCGGGTTGCTGTGTTTCTTTTATCTCAGAAATCCGGGTGAGGCTGAAGATTTTCCGCGCGGAGCCACATTGTTGCGGGTACTGGCCGTGCCCCTGACACTGGTTGTGGCCGTGCTGATGCTTGAAACCGCAGGTTTTCTGCTGACCGTATTCTTCATCGTTACCGTAATTGCAGCCCTGTTTGGCGCACCGCTGAAATTCGCACTGGCAGGTGGCGCAGTACAAGCCCTGCTCTGGTGGTTTGTGTTCTCCTATTTGCTCGAAGTCTATCTGCCCAAGGGCATTGTTTTTGGCTGATTGGCCGTATCTCAGCCGGCCATTTTTCCGCCGAAAGGAATTTCTCACATGAATCTTGATTATCTCTGGAACGGTTTTGCCGTTGCCCT
This sequence comes from Pseudochrobactrum algeriensis, assembly GCF_018436245.1. NCBI lineage: Bacteria > Pseudomonadati > Pseudomonadota > Alphaproteobacteria > Hyphomicrobiales > Brucellaceae > Pseudochrobactrum > Pseudochrobactrum algeriensis. The sequence continues at coordinate 289,033 of NZ_CP075360.1, read as the reverse complement.
CACAACACAAAATCTTCTCATCGGCCTGATCGGTGCTTTTATCGGCACTATAGTCGGCGCCCTGCCCGCCATCGGCCCCATTAACGGCATCGCTCTGCTACTGCCGATTGCCTATACAATGGGTCTGCCGCCGGAAAGTACGATGATCCTGCTGGCAGCCATTTATTGCGGTGCAGAATATGGTGGTCGTATTTCCTCAATCCTGCTCAATGTCCCGGGTGATGCCGGTGCGGTGATGACTGCGCTGGACGGAAACCCGATGGCGCGTCAGGGACGTGCCGGTGAAGCGCTGATGCTGTCCGGACTGGCCTCATTCGTCGGTGGTATGATCGGCGCAACAGGGCTGGCACTTTTTGCACCGCTGCTATCCGGTATTGCGATCGGCTTTGGTCCGGCCGAATATTTTGTACTGATGGTGTTTGCCTTTGCCACACTCGGCTCCATGGTCGGTTCACAACCTGCCAAAACACTGATCGGCTGTGTACTTGGTCTGATGCTGGCAACTGTCGGTCTCGATGCAACCTCCGGTGCCTATCGCTTCACCTTCAATGAACCCGAACTCGGCGATGGTATTGAATTTGTTGTGCTGGTGATTGGTCTCTTCTCGATCTCCGAAGCATTGCTCATTCTGGAAAATCAGGCCAAAGGCCATACTGTCATCCGCAATATGGGACGTATGTTTGCCCGCTGGAGTGATGTTGTTCGCTCAACCGGCGCAACATTGCGTGGCTCTTTCATCGGCTTCATCGTCGGCGTTTTGCCCGGAACCGGCGCATCCGTTTCCAGTGCTGTTTCCTATACAACTGAAAAACGTATCTCCGACACGGAGGGTACTTTCGGTAAAGGCGATGTCCGCGGCCTTGCGGCACCGGAAGCGGCGAATAATGCAACAGCCTGCGGTGCCTTTGTGCCAATGCTGACGCTGGGTGTTCCGGGATCAGGCACCACTGCCGTTATGCTCGGCGCGTTGATGCTCTATAATATTCAGCCGGGCCCGATGCTGATTGCCGAACGCCCTGAAATTGTGGGCGGTCTGATTGCCTCCCTGTTCATCGGTAATATTCTGCTGCTGTTACTCAACCTGCCGCTTGTCAATATATTTGCGCGTCTTCTGACTCTGCCGAATTGGATTCTGGTACCGGGTATCCTCATCCTCTCAATTATCGGTGTCTATTCCAGTCATGCATCTGTCTTTGCAGTGCTGCTGATGCTTGCCATCGGCATGGTCGGCTGGCTGCTGCGTAAAGCGGGCTTCGATATGGCGCCGATTATTCTGGGCTTTGTGCTCGGCAATATGATGGAAGTGAATCTGCGCAATGCACTGGCCATCAGCGGCGGAGATATCTCCATCCTGTTCCAGAGTAAAATCTCGCTGATCCTCTGGATACTGGCCGCAGCCGTGGCAATTATTCCGGCGGTTCTCGCCCGCAGGGCACGCCAGAAAAAACGCCTTGCTGCCGATGTCGCCTGATTACGCAGCTTCAGAACAACAAGAGGGGGAGCAGATTTGCTCCCCCTCTTCATTTTCATAAGGCTTTGTCACTTTTTTATGTTACGGATTGGCTTGCTCCGGCAATTGCAAATCCTTTGAAGAGTATCTCATGTCACTGACTGATATTGTGTTTATCGTTATTCCGATTGTTGTCGCGATACTTATTGCCCTGTCGGTCAGTACAGGAAAATTGCGCAGAGAATATTATTGGGCGGTTATTCCTCTGGCCGCAATTGCGATGATTACGCTGCTGCTGACGGCTTGAATTGTTCCTGCCGCTTCAAACACATCAGCGGAATATTTTCGGATAAGTGATGCTCTCAACATTCTCTGTCATCATTCTGTGGACATTATATTTCTCGGTTCCCAAACCGCCAGAACCGGAAATGTGCAGCGCAGAAGACGGGGATCATGCTTTGTCTGAAAAGCAGATAGAAGCTTGGACGTTGCAGACAGCAAAATGCTCCTGCTTTCTCTCTCTGAAAGGCATAGAGCAGAGCGAGTTTTCAATGGTGGTTGTCAAAGCAACACCAGACCAAACGGTGCCGCTGTTATCAGCAATGCTGTCGGTTGTTCAGGAGTTTCCGGAAAATACCGGCCGCTATCCGGTTTTTATCAATGACCGCGAAATCAAAGCCGAAGCCATACCCCTCGCCGGTACATTAACGGTTGAGCTAAACGGGGAAGCGGACTGGATCAAACTGATCTCAACAGCAAAAAAGCTGGAAATCGGCCCTTATGATTTTGCATCTGCACAACCGGAAGCAGCCATGCAGGAGCTGACCGCCTGTTACAAATCACTCAGCGGAAAAGTACCGCACTGATTTTCACAGAAAGCCAAAACAAACGGAAAAGCGGTAAATAAAGAAGTTCAAAGCTAAGTAATGAGAAATAAGAGTGGTGCCCGGAGACGGATTTGAACCGCCGACACGCGGATTTTCAATCCTATTTGAATCATTGTTTTTAAACAATAATTTTATAAATATGTTACGTTATGTTGCATCTCTTAGCAATGCATTTTGAGCTAATGCCAGTTCGTCAGTTGCGTTATCAGATGGGAATAGGTGTCCATATACGTCAGCCGTAACATTGATTGTTGCATGCCCCATTCGTGATTGAACCACTTTTAACGGCATACCAAGGCCGCCATCCTCTTTGCGATTGATCAGCCATGAAGCAAAGAAATGACGCGTGCTATGCAGACCAGAATATTTTGCTTCCAATATCGGCCGCCCATCCTCATCGAGTTTACCGGTGTTAAGAACAACGCCAGCCTTAATTTGCGTTGGCGCCCAGCCGCGTCGACGAATGTTCGCTAAACTTTCGACCGTTCCAGCCCCCGTTGGGAAGCATAGATTTAATGCTCCGTGCGGGCATTCTTTTTTCCATTCTTTCATTGCATCAATTACAATTGGTGGCACAGGAATGGTTCGTTCACCTGCCTCAGATTTGGGAGCACCGATTTCATTAAACCGGTCTGCACGTTGGCTTACATGCACCTCACCTTTCTTCAGATTAACATCACTCCACCGTAAGCCTCGCAACTCAGACGCTCGCAACCCAGTGAAGATTGCCATCAAAAACAAAGGTCGCCACCTGCCTTCAAGTGCCATGACGATTGACCGGATCTCCTCTGTGGTTGGAATGTCCACCCCGACCTTCAGCTTGCCTTTCTTTCGTTTTTCAATACGGCGATCCGTACCGGAACTACGAGTTTTTGATTTTTCACGCACAACATTGCGAGCAACTAAACCCCGATCCTGTGCGTCTGACAACAATGAGCCGAGGCTCACCAATATCTTTCGAACCATTGCAGGAGAACGACCCTCATCACGCAATCTATCTTCGAATGCGCGTACCGCAGCGATATTTAATTTCGAAAGTTTGGTAGCGCCGATAAATGGAGAAATATGCAGATTTACATGCTGCGCATACTGATTAGCCGTAGAGCGCTCAAGCCCGCGCGCATCAACTGCAGACAGCCATAATTCGCCAGCCTTCTGAACAGTAACACTTTCAGATTCAGCAACGTGCGTACCATGACGAACCTCACCACGAACGGTCAAAAGGAAGTCATCGGCATCCTTTTTCCGAGTGAATTGCTTAAACCTCCGCTTGCCTTCACCGTCGCGGTACTCGGCAAGCCAGGCGTTCTTCCCGGATGGTAATGTTCGTTTTCGTAAAGCCATGGTTACACGCTATTTGACACGCAGAATGTATGCAACAGAAGGCGCCTATCAATTCGAATATGGGACGCTTAAACAGACGTTACTCCCGTAATTCACAACGTCTATTAGCTGTTTAGAATCTGTCTTGACTCTTCTTAAGATTGAGAACATTTGTAGAACAGAATTGAATTTTTAAAAACTTACCGACCTTTTGCGCACTCGTTTGCGCCACGGATTTGTTGTGCCATGCGTAAGCCAGAAACAATTGAACGTCTCTACCTCGACTTTGACGGCTTTTTTGCGAGTGTAGAACAGCAATGCGATAAGCGCCTGCGTGGTCGGCCTGTTGGCGTTGTGCCATTCGAAGGCACAGATCGTACGGCCGTAATCGCCTGTTCAAAAGAAGCGAAAGCCTATGGCGTCAAAAACGTCATGAAGATTAAGGATGCCAAAGCACTCTGTCCGGACCTGATTTTGGTCGGGCAGAAACCAGACCTGTATCGCCGCGCCCATAACGCCCTGCTCTGCGAGATTGAAACGGTTATCCCGATTGATACGGCTAAGAGCATTGATGAGTTAACCTGCATTTTGGATGAGCGCGGGCGGAGAGATCCGGAAGGCTTGGCACTTCAGATCAAGCAGAGAATTGGACAGAATATCGGGCCATACATCACAAGTTCAATCGGCTTCGCAGCCAACCGGCAGCTGGCAAAGATGGCCTGTAAAGCTGGTAAGGACGCCAGCAAGAAGGTTGGTCAGTATGGCAATGGTTTAGCAATCTGGCACCCGCATATGATGCCGGAGCCGCTGTTTAAGGTGAAGTTGGAAGATGTTCCGGGCGTTGGCCACAGCATGAAAATGCGGCTTGCTCATAGTCAAGTGATCACAACTGAGCAGCTCTACAATCTGCAGCCAAAACATATGCGCAAAATCTGGCGAAGTGTGAATGGTGAACGGCTGTGGATGGCGCTGCACGGCTACGACATTCAGGCCATGCCGCAGAAGCGTGGCATGTATGGCCATGCTCGTGTATTGCCGCCGGAGAGCCGTAGTATCAACGGAGCCTATGAGATTGCCCGTTTGCTCTTGGTCAAGGCTGGCAGGCGATTGCGGCGCGAGGAATACTATGCCAGCGGCTTGTGGCTCTGGATGGCAATTGATGGCGGCTCATGGTTCCGCACGATCAAAATGCCGACCGTGAATGATGAGCAAGCCATTATGACGGCGCATACAGCGCTTTGGGAATGCGCACGGAGAGAACTGCCGAGACGCACAACCATTTTCCGTGTCGGTGTTACCCTGATGGATTTGAGCGAGGCCAATGCCCGTCAGCTGGATATCTTCAACAATGATGATGCGATGCGGCAGAAATGGGAAAGAGCCAATGGCGCTATGGATGCGCTCAATTCCAAATATTCCAGCACGATTGTTCACATGGGTGAATGGAAGCCGCCAGCGGGTGGCCATGTCGGCGGTAAGATCAGTTATGTGCGCATCCCCTCTGCGGAGGACTTCTACTAATGGGCAACTGGAAAACAAACTACAGGGTCAGTGATTTATCTGACACTCAAAAGCTGGAAATGATCTGCAAGAAATGCAGCAGGCTTGTTTACATTAATAAGGCCACAATCTGCACAGCCAAAGGTCGTGAGCAGCTCTACCTGGATGAGATTGAGAAACGCGCACGATGCAAGGCACGGGGCTGCAAAGGTCAGATGCGTATGGCCATGGTTCGGCTGGATGAGATGTCCGGCTTCACCGGAGGGCTGGCATGAGCGACGATATCAAATTCCGCACATCCAAAGGTATTTATATCCATTATTGCTTACATAAAGGGTGCAAGAACTGGGGAGCCTACGGCTTCAAAGGTCGCTTCGGCACAGAGTGGTTTTGTTTCGAGCATAAGGACGATGGATTATACATGCCGAAATGAACCAACGGTTCAATCCTGTATCTTAAACAAATTTATGGAAATGCTCATTGATTTGTTTTGTTCATCACTAAGTTCCAAGTCGGAAAGAATATTTTTCCGACAACAGGGATTAAAAGTGAACCAAGTATAAAGCCGAATATACCATCGGAAAATGCAGTCACTAACCAGTTAGCCACAGCAGCAAAGGCTTCTGAAACCTTGCTTGATGCTAATGTCGCCAGATACTCTATGAATCCATTCGGCTGATGCATCCCCAATTCATGCATTCCGTGAATGAAAATATTCCCACCGACCCAAAGCATCGCTGCGGTGCCGATTACGGTCAGTAGCCACAATAATTTGGGAACAGAACGAACCGTCCAATGACCAAAAGCACGCGTCCAAGACAATCTGCCTTTTTTGGCTAGAAGCACACCAAAGTCATCAAGTTTAACGATTACAGCGACGACTCCATACACAAGCAGTGTTACCATAAGACCAACCAAGCATAATGTTACTAACTCAATCCATAAAGATCGGGATTCAATCATTGAGAGAGCTAACGTCATAATCTCGGCAGATAATATGAAATCCGTCTTCACTGCGCCTGAGACACGACTTTCTTCAAGCGCTGTAGGATCCTGAGCTTCATCAGTCTCACCGCTTTCGTGAGAATTTGAGGAAATTAGCTTATGCCAGATTTTTTCTGCGCCTTCGTAGCAAAGATACGCACCGCCAATCATTAGAAGCCCAGTCACCGCAACCGGAAAATAATAATCCAATGCTAATAAACCTGGTATGAGAAAGGCCTTATTTCGCAAACTCCCCATAGCTATTCGGGCGATCATAGGAAGTTCGCGAGCCGCAGTTATTCCGACAACATAATTTGGCGTTACTGCAGCATCATCAATAATAACACCAAGGGTTTTTGTGCCGGCACGCGTTGCATTGGCAGCAATATCATCGACAGAAGCTGCAGCTACCTTCGCGATGGCAGCCACATCATCTAAAAGCGCCAGCAAACCACTCATATCATTATCTCCAATGGAATAAATAAGAGTAGTTCACCGATAAAAATAAACAAGATTAGGAGTAGTTGATAAAGAGGGATTTACCGGCGGCGTTAGCACATGATCGTTCCAGCAACTACCAAATCAACAAACAACCAAAAGTAGATTTTTATAAAATAAAAACCAAAGGTTGACACAGGACAGCTAAGTACCTATATTTTTGATATCGATATTTGCTTGTTTAGCTTTGCTTTTAGCGCACACTATGCGCCTCTGACGAACCTTCCTTCAAAAAATCGCTATCACTTTCACGGCGTTCATACGCTGTGGTTTTCTATTATTGCTATGAAAGGGTTCGTTATGGCCACTGGCACAGTTAAATGGTTTAATTCTACAAAAGGCTTCGGCTTCATTCAGCCTGATGAAGGCAGCGCAGATGTGTTCGTTCACATTTCAGCTGTTGAGCGTGCTGGCATGCGTGAACTCGCAGAAGGCCAGAAAATCGGTTACGACTTAGAGCGTGATAACCGTTCCGGCAAAATGTCAGCCACCAATCTTCAGGCTGTATAATTTGGTATAACTCGACTTTGACCACGGATGTACTGGCACAGTTGAAAACATTACCGCGAGAGGTCAGACATTTTGTCTGGCCTTTTTTATTGACCCATATTTTTCTTTATCGTCGATCAAAAACTTCAACGATAATCAGGATGAGTGAAATCGCCAGCATATCCTTAACACTCACAGAATGCCGAGCATTGGCAGTTCTGCGTATTCCATTTGTTCAAATCTCCTAAGGTGATGTTGAACCATTTCACTTTTGAAAAGTTAGCCTTGTGATTGACTCACAAAGGATCTGGATATGAAAAAGACGGGTGTAACAGTTGAGAAAAAACTCCGAGTATCGCTGCCTTACTGGCAGACTACACCCCATATATCTGTAAGAACGAGAAAAACAGCTTCAACACGTAACTTTGATATCATTATTGTTGGTGCGGGAATTAGCGGTGCATTGGTTGCCGAAGCACTAACCGGTCATAAGCGTAAAATTGCCATCATGGATAAAAGAACACCTGTGCATGGGAGTACTATGGCCAGTACTGCTATGTTGCAGCATGAAATTGATCTGCCTCTCCACAAAATGGTCCAGCACACCGGAACACTCCAGGCAGAAACAATATGGCAACGCTCTGTAAATGCCGTCAGCGATTTACATAAACTTATCAAAAAACATGGAATTCACTGTCAGATGCAGCACAAATCTGCGCTGTATTTGGCGGGTGATAAATACGGAAAACGTGCCCTACTGACAGAGGCCAAAGCTCGTAATTCTGCCCAGATTAATGCCAAATATCTGGATCAAAAATCTCTAAAAACCGAATTCAATATCAACCGCACTGCAGGAATTGTAAGCTCATACTCTGCGTCTGCAAATCCGGCTCAAATGACAGCGGGTCTACTACGCCTCGTTCAAAAGCAAGGAGCAGAAATCATTGAAGGCATAGAGATAACAGACTTTGTATCTTTAAATGACCAAGTGGTACTGGCAACTTCTGCAGGCGAAATTTATTCAGCAAAGTTCGTAATCTTTTGTACTGGGTACGAATTTTTACAATCGCTAAAAAACAAAAATCATCAAATTATTTCGACCTGGGCTTTAGCAAGCCGGAAAAATATCAGATTACCGCATTGGCTGAATGATTTTTTAGTCTGGGAAGGTTCAGATCCATACTTATATTTCCGCACCGGTTATGACGGCCGCCTAATTGCTGGCGGTGAGGACACGGAAAGTCCGGAAGCATACAAAGATCCTCAATTATTAGCTGAGAAAACAAACACTATTGCGGAAAAAATCAGCACTCTTTTGAATATAAATATTGGGACGCCGGCATTTCGTTGGGCCGCTGCCTTTGGAGATACCAAACTTGGTATACCGATGATCGGTGAAGTGCCTGATCATAAAAACGTATTTGCAGTTATGGGATATGGAGGCAACGGCATAACTTTTAGCAAGATAGCTGCAGATATAATCTCCGCCAAATTAAAGGGACAATCAGATCCCGTCGAGAATTTATTCAAATTTCGTTGAGCCAAAGTTCCTAAATATGGAACATCTCCAATTCTATACCGTTGACCAACATATCAGTGTGAACCTGGTATTCACTCAAATGGTAGAAAGGAGCAATCATGCCCCGTGGCGATAAATCTAAGTATACAGACAAACAGAAGAGAAAAGCACAACACATCGCTGAAAGTTATGAGAAAAAAGGTATCCCTGAAGATGAAGCCGAAAGCCGCGCATGGGCAACCGTAAATAAAGATGATGGAGGCGGTAAAATGCCCGGCGGCTCTGGAAGAGGCAAGAAAACCGATCACCCCGCCTCGAAAGAAGGTGGCAAAAAGGGTGGTGAGGTAGCCGCATCAAGGAGTGCGAGCGAACGATCCGCTTCGGCAAAAAAAGCAGCTCAAACACGTAAAAGGAATAAAGAGACTAAGTAATTTATAAGCGTATGCAAAACGCAAAATTTGCTTGGTTTTATATTTATTAGCCTTTTATGGTTTTTTATCCATCTGGTCATATCTCTTCACAAATCTTGATATGACAATTTCATCCGCTGCAATCAATCTATCTTGATGATTATGAGCGGGATAAGAAAAATGCCTTTTAAAAAAGCTGATATCGTTGGTGCCTATACACCAGAGCAATTACATATGCTGCAACAAGCCTATGATGAGGTTTGCAATATTCTTGGCCGGTGTCCTACATCCGATGAGAACAAGGATGTTTTGGCAAGAGCCGTGATAAATATTTATAAAAGCGGAGAAAAAGACCCGCAGAATATTGCAAAATTAATTTCCGAAATTGAAGAGTATCTATTCTAAAATTTATTCCAAACTATATGAGAACATCGAATAATTCCGATGTTCTCATATTTGCATATATCATTCGTTACGGCTTATTGATTGAGGAGATAGCCAAGTTAGTTAGTTTATTATTAGTGGCTTTTTCCTGATCCAAAATTTCACTAAGTAAGGTATGGGCTTCCTCATGACCTAATTGCTTGGCCCATTCCCGCAAGGACCCATAACGGGAAATCTCATAATGCTCGACAGCCTGACATGCTGCCAACAATCCGGCATTTAAGGCTGTTCCTGAAGCCTCTTTTATCAACCCATCAGTCTCTTTAATAAGACCTTCTATAGCATCGCACTTTTCGCCCTCCGCGGATTTACCGATAGACTTGAAAACCTTTTTCAAAGTCTCGATCTGACCTTTGGTTTCCTCCAAGTGCTTCTCTGCCGCTTCTTTGAGTTTAGCATCCTGTGCAGCCTTAGCTACATTAGGCAAAGCTTTAACTATTGCATTCTCTGCATAGTAAACATCTTTTAGGGTATGCAGAAAAATATCAGCTAGAGTTTTCATCTTGTCTCCTCCTGTTAATTGAGTACAACGATATGAAGAGATTTAAGTTCCGAGCATCAATTTAGCGATTCAGAAAAAAATATTTTTCTTAATAATCATACACATAACTAAAATTTCTCGGAAAAAATTAAAGGCAGATTACTCTGCCTTTAATAATTATTTATCGATAACGTAATCTCTCCGCATCGATTTCATCCACACTATATGGTCGTGCATCCGGATCAAAACGCTCCCAGCCCTCTTCAGTATATCTGCGACGGCGTTCTTCCAGATTGACCATGTTTGCACGCGTCAGAATTTGCTGCGCGATACCATATTTTTCATCTGCTACATGGGCACTTACCAAGGTACCACCTCGACGCACACCCTCTGCATACATTTGCGCATCGTCATCGGATACACCTGCTTCCGCCAGAGCTCCAACCAAACCGCCAGCAGCAGCACCAACTACCGCACCTCCAGCCGCGCCAGCGGCTGTCGCAGCCAACCAGCCCGCAGCAACAACTGGTCCAACACCCGGAATTGCCAACAGCCCCAGCCCCGCCAGCAAGCCACCCGCGCCACCTACTGCCGCACCAATACCTGCACCTACTCCAGCTCCTTCAGCGGCTCCGGATTCTTTGTTCGCGTCATGAGTGACAATACTGATATCATCTGAAGGGATACCTGCTGCTTCCAAATCACGAACGGCCTGTTTGGCGGTTGAGTAGTCATCAAATAGCGCTGAAATATTTTTCATAATCTTCTCCCTTTTATATAAAGCAATTCGATTGTGATATTATGGATTGGCTGTTGTAACGTTACCCTGATAATCCATAAGAACATTCACACTCGCACCGGCTTTCTGAGCTGTTGCATGCCAAATGCCGTCAGTATCCAGATTTTGCATTTTGACTTCAGTAAATCCGGCAGATTCAATTTTTTCTTTTGCCTGATCTTCTGTGAAGCTGTTCTCACCTTTGACCGGTGCCGCAGGATTGGTTGAATCCGGCGTGACAATTGCTGGTGTCTTAGTAGTGTCAGTCTGCGTGCTTTGTGGATTAGCCCCTGATTGAGCAAACGCACTTGCAGTCATAAAAATACACGCAGATGTCAAAGTGATCAGTTTGAGTTTCATCATATAACCTCCTGTTGATATTTTACTAACGAAGAGGAAATCTGATTGTTCCAAAATTCAGCATCAATCAAGCGATAACATAATGTAATAAATGAAAATAATATGGGAGATCGAAATGGGTAAATATTTCTCTGATCTAAGCGAGGAAATATCCAAAATTACTGGGCACTATGGCTCATTTTTAATAGCGATTACATTTATAATTATATGGTCACTATCAGGTCCATTCTTTAATTATTCTGATACATGGCAATTAATTGTAAACACAACTACAACAATAATAACTTTCTTAATGGTTTTTCTTATTCAAAACTCACAAAATAGAGACTCATGCGCTCTTCACACAAAGGTTGATGAGTTGATTGACGCGCTAAAAAATGCCGATGAAAGGGTCATTGGAATTGAGCATCTGCCATTGGAGGAACTCAAAAAATTAAGAGATAAAATCGAACATCATGCAGCTCTAAAAAGCCAATCTGAAAAAAACTGAAATTATATTTTGGAACTATTCCGCCGCTCGAATGTTAGAAAATTGTAACATACGTGCAAAGGAGATAGTTATGTTGAGAGCTAAACTTCTGGCAACGTCGTGTGCCTTGTTTATTGGTAGTGCGGCCTATGCTCAGACTAGCGACACCACTACCACGCCAAGTGCGCCAATGGAGCAGCAGCTTCAAACCACCGTTAAAACGCAGAACATGTTCGGAAATCAACCTTCGGATACAGCTGCTGAAACCAATAAGGTTGGCTTTTTGGAAGCAAAGCCAGGGCAGCTTCTTGTCTCATCATTCATCGGACAATCCGTTTATGATAGCTCGGAAAATGGCGCACAGTCTGTCGGTAAATTGAATGACCTTATTACGAGTCCCGAAGGTCAGATTGAAGCTGCTGTAATCGGTGTTGGTGGTTTTTTGGGTGTAGGTGAAAAAGATGTAGCGGTAAGCCCAGATCAATTACAGCTTGCTATGCGTAGCGATGGTAAGAAATGGCTAGTCATTAAAACAACCAAAGAAGAGCTGAATGCTGCGCCGACTTTCGATCGTTCATCGCTTTTCCCGGAAGGTGTAGCTGATCCCGCAGCTGCAAACAAAGAGAGCCCAACTGAAATGCCGGCATCCCCCGCTCCGGCTACTCCGCAAACCAATACCACGCCATAACGCACACATATTTATGATGACTGTCCGGCTTGGTACCGGGCAGTCATTAATGCTTGAAAGGAGCTATGCACTATGAAATATGGCTACCTGATTTTAATAGTGGTGCTGTTGATGCTTTTAGTATGGGTAGTAAACAAACCCAGCAAACCAACTGTAGGCACTCAGGAAGCGCCTCACTCATTACAAACGGCTCCGGAGAATTAGCCGTTTATTTTTTGAAGTTGAGAGCCTTGGCGCGTCAGCCCAAGGCCATTATTTTATCAATATCCACCTATTACAGGTAAAATCTCTCCCGTTATGTAGCTCGCTGTTTGCTCAGAAGCTAAAAACACGTAAGCGGGTGCAAGTTCTTCCGGCTGCGCGGGTCTTTTCATTGGGGTGTCAGCCCCAAACTCAGCAACATCAGCAGCCTCTTTATCGGCTGGATTGAGCGGGGTCCATACAGGCCCGGGAGCTACCGCATTTACGCGAATGCCGTCTGATAGCAAGTTTGCGGCAAGAGCACGTGTAAAAGCATGAATACCACCTTTAGTCATTGAATAATCAACGAGCTTCTTGCTTCCTCTCAATCCTGTGACGGAACCGGTATTAACAATCGCCGCTCCTTTTTTCAAAAAAGGCAATGCAGCTTTTGTCATATTATAATAACCATACAAGTTGGTCTGTATTGTCTCATCGAAATGCTCCGGCAACAAATCCTGAAAGCGGTTAGCATGTAATTGAAAAGCTGCGTTATTAACCAGGACATCAAGCCTGCCAAAGGTTTTTACAGCATCTGAAGCAGCTTTTTCACAAAATGCCAGATCCCGCACATCTCCCTGAATTAAGAGGCATTCACGCCCCTCTTTCTCGATCATTTGCTTTGTAAGCTCGGCGTCCTTTTTCTCCTCGAGATATAAAACTACAATGGTTGCACCTTCACGCGCATATAAAACTGCCACGGCTCTCCCAATACCGGAATCTCCACCAGTAATAAGTGCTACCTTATCCTGTAGTTTTCCTGATCCTGAGTAGTACGGCGCATCGTACAAGGGCTCGGGTTTCAAAACTGCTTCAGACCCTGGCTTAGCTATATTTTGCTTCGGAAAAGGTGGAACCGGATATTCACGTGCACCAGTTTCAGATTCGTATGAATGTTCCGTTTTCTTATCAGAAACCTGTGCTTGCAGCTTCCTTTGTCGGGAGGCAGTAATTTTTGCTTTATTTGAATTTTTTGAAGATTGTGACACGGCTCTCTCCCATAAAATAATTATGTGAACGATAGCCGGATGGGATAGAAACTCGTCTGCCATTTCGTTGGCCACAATGAGAAACCGAAAAAATCAAAGTGTTTTTCATTACCATCATGTTCGGTTGACACGACCACCGCTCATAAAAGGAATGTTACAGGGCTATCTTGGTTCCGAAATTAATTTAAAGCGCCAACATTACAGACCAGCACCCTGTTTTTGGGCAGCAACTACATAAATTCAAAAACTCCAGCACTTAGTAGACGATGTTAAATATGTACATTTTATCAGCTTTTATTGAACCATTCTCGTTGTGCTTCGTTAGTTCATTGTATCAAAACCATTAAACGAAGGAGAATCCTGATGGATTGGAACAGAGTTGAAGGGAATTGGAAGCAGATCAAAGGTAAGATCAAAGAGCAGTGGGGAAAGCTGACTGACGATGATCTGGATCAAGTAAACGGACGCCGTGAACAGCTTGAAGGAAAAATTCAAGAGCGGTACGGAATTGAAAAAAATCGTGTCAAAGAAGACATTGATGATTGGTACAACCGACAGACGTGGTAACCCGCAAAAGCTCCCGTCAGGGAGCTTTTTCATTTATGCCGCAGCTTTTGCTCCTGCATCGCAACATATCATCAAACATCTCTGAGAGGAGGAGTTATGTCTGATATTTATGCTACCCGGTTCACTCCTGCAGATTTAAAAATGTCTGTAGGCTTTTATATTGATCTGACAGACGGAAGGTCCTTTAACGAAGTTATTTATCCGGATTTTCCTGCCCCTGTTTTGCGTAATAATTTAGATGGTCCTGAACTCGGAATTAGTCGCTGGGGCATGCCCTCTCCCGACAAAGCCGTAAAACACAAAAATGATAAAGGGATCACACACATCCGGCACAGTAACGCAGCTCACTGGCAGGAATGGCAGACTGTTGCTCATCGCTGCCTGATACCGGCCATAGCCTTTGGCATACAAACACATAAGTCCACCCCTTTATCCGGCAATAATGCCCGATGGCTGTCACTACACACGACCGGAAACCTACTGTTCTTTGCCGGCATATGGACAGAATGGGTTGGCACCCGCGACCCGCAAGAGGGTGAGAAAAGCCATAGTTTTTTTGCTTTTCTTACGACAGAGGCATCCTCTCTCAGAGATCAAGACACTCCCGTTTCGCTACCGGTTATACTGACCAACACAGATGAGCTGGATGTCTGGATGACGGCTCCTTGGGACACTGCCAAGCAGCTCCATCGTCCTTTGGATGAGCAAAAACTGATCTATTTATAAAATTGGTCGCTGTTTCTTTTTCAGTAAAGGTAACACAGACAATGAGTACTACCCTAACAAGGGAAAACATTGAATACAATCAAGGTTTAATCCCTGAGTTAAGCCATTTGAAAAATGATAAAGGCTCACTATCAAAGCATGCATTTTTCTTTGACTTAGACGGAACGCTGCTGGATATCGCCGCAGCACCGGATAAAATACAACTTCCGCAACAATTATATGACATTCTATCTCACTTGCACTGGCATCTTGACGGCGCATTAGCTCTCATAACAGGACGTCCGGTCAGCTTTGTTGATACAATATTTCCCTCCCATAGCTTTGAAATTGCAGGCCTGCATGGCGCTCAAATTCGTAACAGCGACGGGAGTATAAGAGGGCTTAAAATCGACGATAGTTTTCGCACAGCGAAACGCTATATCGAAGATACGCTTACTGATTATCCGGATATAAAAGTGGAAGATAAAGAAGTCGCTCTGGCGTTGCATTATCGAAGCAATCCCCGCCTGCAGAAAACGACCACGGATATAATCAATAAAGCAGCTTCAATAACAGACGAGAACTGGACTGTGCAACATGGAAAAATGGTTGCTGAATTACGGCCTGCCGGTTCTGACAAGGGTTCAGCTTTAGATCACTTCATGGCTAAACCGGCTTTCCAGTCTCGCATACCAATCGCTTTTGGTGATGATTTAACCGATGAAGCTATGTTTGCTGCAGCGCACAAATATTCAGGCGCATCTGTGAAAATCGGCGCATCACTCCAACAAAGTTGTGCAATGAGCCTTATATCGTCGCCTTCCGCGCTCAGAAACTGGCTCACCGAAGTCATTGCAGCACAAGGAACCCTGAGAGTTCCCGACCCCGCCATCAATCATCCTACAAATAAAGTATAAACAGTCAGGAGCCATTAAAATGGGAAAACTAATTATCATATCGAACCGGGTTTCTTTGCCGGATAAACATGGGAATGCGCCGGCCGGAGGTCTTGCTGTTGCTCTGCAAGCTGCACTGGAGGAAAAGGGCGGCCTCTGGATGGGCTGGTCCGGAAAGGTAATATCCGATAACCTACAGCAACCTCAGCTAAACATTCAAAAACACGATAATACTGAATATGCGCTGTTGGATTTAGCCAGCACCGATGTTGATGAGTATTATGCCGGTTTCGCTAACCGTATGCTATGGCCTCTGTGTCATTACCGGCTGGATCTCATTGATTATGAGCGAAAAGATATGGCTGGTTATTTCCGCGTCAATCGTCTTTTTGCTGAACAGTTACAATCACTTATTCAGCCTGATGATATTATTTGGGTTCACGACTACCATCTCATCCCTCTGGCTGCGGAACTACGCCGTTTAGGTGTTAAAAACAGGATCGGTTTTTTCCTCCATATCCCTTGGCCTTCGGCAGATATCGTCTTCACACTCCCTGTTCATGAAACCATTATGCGGGGGTTAGTGTCCTATGATTTGATTGGCTTTCAAACAGATTATGACCTTGAAAACTTCACCGGCTGCATCTCGCGGGAAAATATTGCTATTCCCTTAGGCGAAAACCGGTTCAAAACCGGCAGTCATGAATTTAAAGTCGGGAAATTCGGGATTGGTATTGAAACAGATAAATTCACTGACACTGCCCAACGGTCAGAAAAGAGTGCCCTCGTCCGGCGTATGCGCGAAAGCATGACAGGACGAGACCTCATTATCGGGGTCGACCGTCTTGATTATTCAAAGGGAATAACAAACCGAATAGAAGCATTTGAGCATTTCGTACAGAACAATCCCGAGTATAAAAGCAAAGTAACTTTTCTGCAGGTGACACCAA
The DNA here is from genome assembly GCF_018436245.1 of Pseudochrobactrum algeriensis. Taxonomy (NCBI): domain Bacteria; kingdom Pseudomonadati; phylum Pseudomonadota; class Alphaproteobacteria; order Hyphomicrobiales; family Brucellaceae; genus Pseudochrobactrum; species Pseudochrobactrum algeriensis. The sequence continues at coordinate 272,406 of NZ_CP075360.1, read as the reverse complement.
AGTCCCGTTCAGAAGTACCGGAATATGCTGAGATGCAAAGTATGGTGGCTGAATATGCCGGTCGCGTCAATGGCGCACTTGCTGCTGTAGATTGGACGCCTATCCGTTACATTACCCGCTCATTAAATCGCAATATTCTCGCAGGCCTGTATCGTCACGCAAAGGTCGGATTAGTAACACCGCTTCGGGATGGTATGAATTTGGTTGCGAAAGAATATGTTGCAGCACAAGATAAAAACGACCCTGGTGTATTAGTGCTTTCTCGATTTGCAGGCGCATCACGCGAACTGGACGGCGCTCTGCTGGTCAACCCTTACGACAAAGAGTCCGTTTCGCAGGCTATTCGTCATGCATTGAACATGTCCCAGAATGAACGACAATATCGTTATTCTTCTATGATTAAGCACCTGCAGGAAAATGATATCAATCATTGGTGTGCGAATTATCTTGGCGAATTGCGATGTGCATAGGCTGAGCCCTTCGTTATTTACATGTTCCACATATGCGTTCAACTTAGGCTATTGAAGCAATATTATACCACAGAACGCTTCAAAATAGCAGTTTCCGATTTTCTTTTTTGGGAACAGAACCCTCCTTCCGTTAGTTAACCAATCAAAGGTTCTAACCGAAGGAGTGTCCCATGAAAGAAATTCCACCGCAAAAAGCTCGGCAGGGTCAAAAAGGCCGGCCTGTTCTCATCGTCTTAATCTCAAGCATGATTATTGTTGCTTTGGTTTGGTTCGGCGCAGAAATTTATGGAAGCTATATTTCTGAAAGTGAGAGCATCATGGATTCAAATACAACCAATGAACATAGCATGCCCGATTAAAATTTCGGAAGGAGCCATATGCCTTGTTCAGCACATGTTACAAAAGAGCTTGGGAGAGATGAATGGACTGGAATGAAATCAAAGCGGACTGGCGGCGTTATAAAGTAAACATCCGTGAACAATGGGGCAACATAACATCTGAGGAACTAGACGAAATAGCTGGCGAACAGAATGCTTTGGAGCATAAAATACAACAGCGCTACAATCTAACACCTGAACAGGTAAGAGAGCAGATCAATGAATGGTATAGGAAATTATGAACCGCACCGTATTTGCCGGAGACCGTTTGGTTTAAGTTATGCGGCCATAGCTGGCGCGTCCAGCATGGCATAGTATCGTTCTTCGGCCTCGGCGGGCGGAATGTTTCCGATGGGCTCCAGAAGGCGGCGGTTGTTAAACCAATCGACCCATTCGAGCGTGGCGAACTCCACGGCTTCGAAGTTGCGCCACGGTCCCCGTCGATGGATGACCTCGGCCTTGTAAAGACCGTTGATCGTTTCGGCCAGAGCGTTGTCGTAACTGTCGCCAACGCTTCCGACAGAAGGCTCAATGCCTGCTTCCGCCAGTCGCTCGGAATAGCGAATGGACACGTATTGCGAGCCCCTGTCGGAATGATGAATAAGTCCGCCACGATGGGCGGGCCGCCGATCATGAAGCGCCTGGTCAAGAGCATCGAGCACAAAGCCTGCATGGGCAGTCCGACTTGCCCGCCAACCGACGATACGGCGAGCGAAGGCATCGATCACGAAAGCGACGTAGACGAAACCCTGCCAAGTGGCCACATACGTGAAATCAGAAAGCCACAGCATGTTTGGTGCGGGTGCGAAGAAGTGTCGGTTCACGCGATCAAGCGGGCATGGAGTTGCTTTGTCCGGCACAGTGGTTCTGACTGGCTTGCCGCGAATGACGCCTTGAAGCCCCATCATTCTCATAAGCCGAGCGACGGTGCAGCGGGCGATGTCGAAGCCTTCTCGTTGCAACTGCCGCCAGACCTTGCGCGCACCATAGACCTGGAAGTTCTCGTTGAACACACGGCGTATCTCGATCTTCATGGCCATGTCGCTCCGGGCGCGGGCCGACAGGCGATCCACGTCCGCGCGCTTGGCGGCGACCTCATAATAGGTGGACGGGGCAATCGGCAGCAGCCTGCAGATCGGCTCGACCCCGAGCCTTGAGCGGTGTTCGTCGATGAAAGCAATCATCGCTTCAGTGGGCGGTCGAGCTCCGCCTGGGCAAAATACGCAGAGGCTTTGCGTAAAATCTCATTCGCCTGACGAAGCTCGCGGTTCTCCCGCTCCAAAGCCTTCATCTTCTCCGCGACGTCGCTCGGCAAACCTGCACGCTTGCCGCTGTCGACCTCGGCCTTCTTCACCCATTCATGGAGCGTATGCGCCGAGCAGCCGATCTTGGCCGCTATCGATGATACCGCCGCCCAGCGGGAGGGATGTTCGGCTTCATGCTCCGTCACCATTCGAACCGCGCGGGCACGGACTTCAGGAGAGAATTTGTTCGTCGTTTTGCTTGTCATAGACCCTACTTCTCACGAGTTGGGGTCTCCGGCAAACCCGGTGCGGTTCATTATCCCGAAATACATAAAATCTCAAAAGTTATGATGTTCACACCTCATGAGATGTGAATACCAGATAACTGAGACCTGACTGAGATCATTCTCTTCTCCGTTAATGCCCGACTATCGTGTCAAACGGCTTCCAGAGCTGTATAGCCTACCTTCTTCTTGGATTTGTTGGAATGGCGCGGTAAAGACGGCATGCAAACCATCTTCATTATAATAAACATTTGAAGCGCCAATCCCCATAAGCCCCATTTTAATTAAACGTGAGCCAAAACCTTTTGTAGTCGGAACTTTGACTATCGGCCCATTTCGCTCACGCCACTCTAAAATTAATGTGGAAGTATCACCTTCATTGCTGACTCTCCAATTAACTAATATGGAGCCATCAGGGACTGATAAAGCACCGTATTTGATAGCATTCGTAGTCAGTTCATTTATTAGTAGTGAAGTCGACATTACACCTTTAGGACCGATCAGAATTTGAGGCCCTTCTAAAACTATTTTGCTTTTACTAGCTAAAGATTCAAAAACCGACGTGATAACTTGCTCAATTGTTCCATTAGAGGTGCCGCCCAAGCGTAAAATTTCATGTCCTTTTGCTAAAGCGTGAAGCCTTCGTGAAAACACTGGAACCGCCTCTTTTAAATCAGCTTTACGAAATGTTTGATTTACTAGCGCTTGAACCACACTGAATGTATTTTTAATTCTGTGGGATAATTCAGCATTAATGACGACGGCGTTCTGAACAGCTTCGACTTTTTCCGTCATTTCAATGACGGTATCAATCATGCCCAAAACACGCCCCGTTTCATCAATGATCGGGCTATAACAAAATGTAAAATAGCATTTTTCTGGATAACCGTGACGATTAATAACTAACGGGAAATCTTCGATAAATGTCGCCTTACCCTGATAGGCATCAAGTATCATTGGCTCAATATTTGGCCAAGCTTCACTCCATATATCTCTGAAAGATTGTCCCATGCAATTTTGCTTGGCACCAAGGATATTTCTGAATGCATCGTTATAGAGGGTTGTATACTCTTCACCCCAGACAATGGCTTTTGGGAAGCGTGATGCGAGCATAAGCTGGACAGTCGTCTTTAACTGCACTGGCCATTTTTCAGGATCACCGAGTGGTGTTTTCGACCAATCAAAAGCCCTTATTTCATCCGCTGATATTCCAACCTCAGATAAAAAGTATTGAACATTATTCAAAGGAATCACCAAAAGGCTTAAGAGGCAGTTGCATAACTTGCTTTTAAGCATCAACTGATACGAATGTCTCTTAAAAACACTGCAGGGCGACTTTAATATTATTTTTTAAGGAGTCCTTATACAAAACTCCTAAGAGCTACATGAGCGGACGATAAATCCGGGCCAAAATGTCCGAGGCTCTCGATCTCAAGTAACTCTTGTAATCGTGACCTTGCTCTTGAAACACGACTTTTTATGGTTCCGATTGCACAATCACAGATTTCAGCGGCCTCTTCATAAGAAAAACCTGATGCGCCTATTAAGATGATCGCCTCACGCTGATCGTCAGGGAGTAGATCAAGCGCTTTTCGAAAATCCTTTAAATCCAGTGAACCATATTGAGCGGGATGTATTGCCATGGCGTTACTATAAGTGCCTTCACTATCTTGCACTTCACGTCCACGCTTCCTCATCTGGCTATAAAACTCATTGCGCAGTATTGTGACAAGCCAAGCTTTAATGTTCGTGCCAACTTCAAAGGAATCTTGTTTTGCCCACGCCTTTAAAATTGTATCCTGTACCAAATCATCAGCCTTATCCGCATTTCTAATAAGAGATCTTGCAAAAGCGCGCAAATCCGGCAGCGACTCTATTAGGCTCTTTTTAAAACACGACGGATTGTCACTCATAGTTAAACATCTCCCAGCAATACCACTTAAATCTTTATTTAGATTTTTCTGCTTTATCCAATTCATTTAGTAACTTCATTAAGTTCTCAGGTATTTCCTCATCTCTTAGAGAGTTGTATAGTGACCGCAACTTTGTTCCTATGCCTTGATCTGGGCTGAAAGCTGCAGTCTCCCATATTTTTAGCTTTTTTGATTTATTTTCCATGATAGTTCTTTTCAATAATCTTTATGCACTCTGATTTTCCTGCGATTCTGTGATGACCATGCTTTGGTGTTCGTGTAAGTAAATGCATTCGCAAGCGTTGGGTTCCTGTTTTTTTAAAAATTACAGAACAATCAAATTATGCAAAACGAACCTCATCAGCGCGTTTCACAACCTTAATCTATCATTTGATGTGCCGTTGATATTCGCGATTTGAACCAAAAGTACGTTTCTGCGTTTCTAAAGAAGCGGAGGGTGAAATGTGCAATATCTATAATATTAAAATGCATAGTGCTCAGCTGAAGCAGGCCGTCGGGTCATATATTGATCTAACAAACGGCGCATCATTTGATGAAAATATCTACCCTGATTATCCGGCGCCAATATTGCGCAACAATCTGGATGGACCAGAGTTAGCATTAAGCAGATGGGGCATGCCAACCCCACAAATGTATGTCAAAGGCGCAGCTGACAAAGGTATTACCAATGTGCGCAATATCTCGTCACGTCATTGGCAGCAATGGCTGACCATTGCAAATCGGTGCCTTATTCCGGCGACATCATTCAGCGAGTATGCACAGGAGCCTGCCCCGAAGACAGGAAAGAAGCCGCTGCACTGGTTTGCAATTGATGAAACGGAACCACTGTTTTTCTTCGCAGGCATCTGGACAGAATGGATTGGTGTTAGAAAGCCATCAGAGGGCAAGCAAAATCACACCCTGTTTGCATTCCTGACCAGTGAACCGAATTCAGTCGTCGCCCCTATCCACCCAAAAGCTATGCCAGTCATTCTGACTGAGCTGGAAGAATTCAATATGTGGATGACAGCGCCATGGGAAATTGCAAAAGAGCTGCAAAGACCCTTGAGTGAATATAAGCTAAAAATACTCAATTAGGTGAATGATATTAAAGGAATAAATTATGACCGATGATAAAAATACTACACCTTTAACTGAAGATGAGGACGTCAAATTTTTAGCTGAAAATACTGACGTCTCCCCTTTACAAGCGAAAGAGCTCATTAAAAAATTTGGGCGAGATAGAAAAACGCTGCTGAAGGAAGCATTAAAATTCAAAGCAGAAGGTTAAACTTACGACCTGCTATACCTGTACCTATTGTTTTTTAATCCACCTGCTGATGAGCTCAAAAATAGCATCGCTTATCCACATTGCGCAGATGCCTACAAGAAATGCTCCAGCATGAATTGTCACATTGGTACCATCATCGGGCGGTAGTGGGAAATGAATAGCATTGAGATAGTGAACTAGCGGGCTGGTGAGATAGCCAGCCGCGAGGGCACCACATACAGGTGATGCTACAGCCTCACGAAAGGTATAGTTTTGGTGTGATAAAGCGCGAAGTACTCCGCCAGCGAACCCTGCAATAACAACCGACGCCTTAAGCCCATATGAAGTTAATGGATCCTCCATTACCAGCACCCCGCTTTCTTCCCATAGGCGTTGTGACCGGCAATGCTTTTGCCTGCATTCATGTCATTGCCCGCCAGATAAACCGCCGTTTCCGGTTTAAGGTTAATCTTCTGCCAGCCTGCGCAATTGCTCGCACTCGTCGCGCACCCCGCCAAGCTCACGGCAAAGGCTGTAGCTGTCCATGTTCCCAACTTCCTCATTAATCCCTGCCCTGTTCTGATTTGCTTGTGTGACGGCCTGTGCAACTTTGAGTGCTGCATCCTGCTTGCCGTCATGTTGTCCGAGCGCATAAAAAAAGAGGCCTGAAACTGCCCCTCCGATGACCGCACCTGTGATGTGTTGAAGACTGATCCTCATGCCGCCTGATCCTGCATGCGCTTAATAAGGAAATATGCACCTGTAGCGAACGCTCCAACCATGATGATTGCAAGCGCCCACTGGATCGGCCCCGATCCGGAAGCCATGCCGCCAAGACCGGATAAAAGACCGCCAATCGATGCCCACGCCTCTGGTTTTTTTAAGGTTTCTGTGAGAGATTGGTCTTTGGGGTTGGCCTTGGCTGAAGCAGTATACGCGTCAGTAATTGTCACTTTGCCTTTGACGAGCTGACGTGCTTGCGCTTCCACGCTCACCACCCGCTCGCGCCAGCCCCTACCGAACACCGGCCATGTTTTCAACGTCCGCATGAACCGAAGACGCTCAGCCGCATAAGCGCCGATCAGATCGCCCTTATAAGCTTTAACCGCAGCGACAGTCTGGCCGCCAACAATGCCGTCCGCAGTCACACCAACCACGCGCTGCAGCGATTTAACCGCCTGTGCGGGACCGCTGTTCACACCATAATCAAAAGCCATAAAATCAATACCAACCGGAAGCAGATCGCCGCCGGATTGCACCCAATAAGAGCGCCGGTAAATCACGATAGCTTCTTCTTTGGTCAGTGTTTTCACTTCCGCAGGCGTAACACTTTGTACGCCGCGGTGTGCTGCCAACGTCCTATGTGTTATGCCGTACTTTGTAGCGCCGCCCGGGTCTTTCGGATTATTCACATATCCGCCCTCATGACCAAAGATCAAGTCAAGCGCGGTCGTTAAGGTCTCACGCATAGCGTTCCTTCCTAAAAGAAAAACCCCGCATAAGCGGGGTATGATTTATTCTTTTGATGTCAGTTGTTTTTTGTTGCGTCGCTTACGCATTTGCCATGTCAAAAAGACAATCATCACAACTGTTATTGTAGTTAATGCGACTGCACCATTATAGATAGAAATATACTCATAAACTTTCATAATCTGCCTCCTGTATTGTAAACTGGCGGAGGCTAGGAAAGTTCCGATCAGGTTTCTTATGTTATTTTTTATCCTTATCGCGCCAGCAATTTTTTCGCATTTGCCACATAGAAAACACCAACATAAAAACAGCGATCACTAATATTGAAATTAATAAATAATATACTGAGATATACTCTTGGCCATCCATTTTACTTCCTCCTATTAATACAACAGAGGCAAAGGAAGAATGTTCCATGGTCAACAGCCGCATTGAAACTGATTAAACCAAGGCAGGTATATCGCTCTATCAAGATCTGTCTTGAAAAAATGATTTCTATCACTAAATCGAAACCGTCATCCCAACTCTTCGTTCAGAATAGGAGGTTTCTGTGAGCGACCGTTTGTTTGACAAACCAGTTTACATTAAAAAAGGACGTTATCTGACATTAGAACTTACCAACGTTTACGATGCACTTATGTTCTTACATGAATGGCCCGAAGACGATCGCGACCTCATTTATGAAACTGCCTGGAAGGCATGTTGTGATGCCTATGACGGGGTAAAACCAGTAATAGCGGCACGAAACGCGATAAAGGGATTCGCCAGTAAACGTGACATACTAGATATACCTAATCCTCCAATTCCTTGGTCGGCTTCTGCACTTTCAAATAACGACCAATTACGAGTTTAGTTGTTAAGCATTAAGCCCGAAACGATGCATTCGGGCTTAATGTTATTGCTAGAGGCTGTAAGAATATTCTTTATTAAAGAGATGTTGATTAGCCAGAGGTTTTCCGTTTATCCTTGCCGGCATCCCCACTAGGTTGCTTTAGATCAATACGCGTTATCCAACCTGTATTGCGGGAAAAATCATGTTGGACGGTTTCAGTTCGATATGTCCCATCGATACCTGGGCGAGCGCCAGTAAGAACGACCGTTCCCTCTGGCTGTGCTTCCGAATTGCCATCAATCGTGATTGACCCTTCTCCCTTGCCGCGTTCGCTGTCGGCCTTCCGGCTCTCCGAGTTGCGCTTTGCCTCGTCCGCGTCTCCGGCCGGATAGCGGCTCGTAAATTCGGCATTGGCTTTTTCGTCCTCGATCTCGACTTCCTCGGTTTTCCACGTCCCTGTTTTTTTATCGTACCATCGTGTTCTAGCCTTCGAGTAACGAGGGCGACCGGTCACGGGTGCGATATCCCACGAGATAAGATTTTCGCCGTAAACAGCCTGAACAACGGCAAGCTGCTGGCCTCCAGCCGAGCGCCCGCCGTTTCGTTTCGCGAGGATTGCAACGTCATTCGAAATCTTGAATGTCGCGCCGATCTCGCGGGCGACCCGCTCTCCGAAATGGATAAAGCTCTCGCCTTGCATCGCCCAATAAGGGCGGATGATAGATTTCAGTTCTTCATCGACGCGGACGTTTTCAATCCCGCCGAGCTTTGCTGCCTCCGAGAATACATCGCCGAGGTTCGTACCGTCCCAATGCTTTTGCTGTTGCTGCTTTGCCTTGCCCTGCGCGTCAAATCCCTTTCCGGAGATTGAGAGCACACGACCGGCAGAGCGGGAGCCGGAGGAGCGGACTTCATCGACGACGCCACGAAAGACCACGGCGGCACCGGTGTCATTTGAGCCGAGGGAAACGCTCAGAATTGCCCCCTCGCTTGGCAAAAGGATCGCGCCCACTCCATCATCAAGCTCAATCCGTATCGTGTCGCTCGACACCCCCGCCTTATCTGTAATGCTTAGATTTATCAGACGGGGGAGGAGCGCGCTTGAAATATCCTGCCCGTCAACCATGACGATGCAGGTCGTCTTGCGAACCGTTGTATTCATAGATCAATCCCAAAGATGGACGACGTTTCGCTCTTTGTTTTTCAATTCAGGAGCGTCAATCGGGAAGCGAATAGAGGTTCCGACCGGAATAATCGGGCCGATATCGGCAAGGCCGGGGTTCATATCGAGGACGCGCTCGACAAAACCCATGCTTTGCCGCTTGAACCGACGCCAGACCAGCAGGGAAAGGGTAATTGCCTCACCCTTTACGACGACGGTTTCCGTGTTGCCGGTGTAAATCATCCGAGCATTCCTATCACTGTTGCAAAGAAGTCGGCATCCTGCGGCGCATCTGCGCGCCGCAGAGATATGTCAACGTCGATCACTTGCCCGACGCCCTTCGCATCGAGGTAGGAGCTTTCAGCCCCAACGCTCGTCACCACGAACCATCCGAGAGGAACACCGTCGCCACGCATGAGATATTGGGGCATACCGCTTCTGCGGATTGTATGAAGTTGCTCTAATGATCCAAGGCCACCGAGCTTGGCAGGGAATAATTTTACTGAGATCGTAAAATTCTCAGCCGCTTCTCCAACAAATTCGAGCGGCGGACGTCGACCCATTATTGGTTTTTCGACATATTCACCGCCGCTCTCGCTACTTGTTGCAGTCGGGTTGAACGGCCAGACCTCGAATTTTAAGGCTCCGAAGTTCATAAGCATTATTCAACTCCTATATCCGCATGGACGCCTGAAATTGCCGACATATCCATTTTTGGCCGTATGGTCGGGCTTATCGTGGTCGAGAGGATCGCTTGAAGTTCTCGCGCGAGAGCAACGGCTTTCGCCCTTGCCTCGGCCGCTTGAACATCAAAAGCCGCGTTGAACGCCCCCATTGTCTCGTTTGCTGCCGAAGCACCGCCCGCCGCGTCGCCTTGCGGCGTCATGTCATTAATTTGCTGGTCGAGCATTGTCCGCTCTGCCTGCAAATTCTCGCGCTCCATGTTTGGCATGTCGCGCATAGACGGGTGAGTATTCTTTTCGATCTGCGAGAGGCGAGTATCAATCGCGGCCTGTCGAGCCTGCCATTCGGCAAGATCATGGGCGCGACCTTCCTCAGGTGATACTTGCGGGGCGACGCGTTCGCTTGCGCCGATCTTTGACGGGTCGATGCCCGTCTTTTCTTTCATCCACGCATCAATTCCGCTCGTAAGCCCCCATAGATTGCCCTCTGGGTCTATAGCACCGAGTATTTCGTTAATCGTGTACGCTGTACCAACGACGCCTGCTCCCTTGATGACTTTACCAAAAAGAGAGGTTCCTTTTGTTGCTGCACCGGCAACCGTAGCGCTTGCCGCAGCCGTGCCCGCAGCGCCCGCTGCTGTCGCCCCCGTAACACCCATTGTTGCAGCGGCAACAGCAAGCGCTCCACGCCCGAACTTGGTGGCGAGCATCATCAGCGAGACAAGCGACAGGAAGAATGAGATCACGCCGCCGCCGATGATAGCAATCGGGCCGAGAGCGGCCATAATCATGATCGCATACGTCCCGAACTCTAGCAGTTTAGGATTGCTCTCAGATAGAGATTTTAACCCGTCTGCCGCCCACTTGATAGCCTCCGAGGCGGTCTTGAGAACGCCGCTTTCACCAAGCGTTACGAACAGGTTTTCGATTGATGCAGTGAACGCCGCCCAATCTCCGACGATACCTTTCATCATGATTTTAGCCATGCGGTCGGTCGCGCCTTTAGCTCCATTCTCAACATCAGACAGAGCTTTATCGAGATCGCCAGCGAGGAGCGTAATCAAGCGCGAACCCTGCCGAGCGTCGAAGACGCGAGCGATATCGCCGAGGTCGGCACCCTTCTCGCGAAGGGTACGGATAAACCCGAAGAAATCGACCTCGGAGCCTGCGGCCGTCAAAGCCTCAGTAATCGTTTCGGCGAGCTTCGACTTATCCATAACGGAGCCGTCGCCGCCGATAACGTTCGTCAGCTTCTCGGTAAGTTTGCTCAATGATTTTTTGAGCGAAGGGTCATTGAGAACCTGCTCAATCTGCTTTGCGTATGAAGTCGCATCAATACCGTCCACAGCGAGCGAGGAGACAATATCTTGTGCGCTGATCTGACGTCCGCCTTTTACAAAGTCGTTGACGTTGATGTTCAAACGCTCAAGAGCGGCGAGCATTGGTTTTGTCGGGCGAACCATACGAACGAGAGCGGATCGCATTGCGACACCGGCCTCACTCGCACGGATACCATTTCGCGCCATAACCATTGACGCGGCGGATACTTCCTCAATGGACATACCCGCAGCCGCAGCCATAGGGCCGACATACTTGAAGGTTTCGCCCATCATGCGCACGTCGGTATTCGAGTTTGACGCGGCATAGGCGAGAGCGTCGTTTACGCGGGTCAGGCTTTCCGAAGCCTGCTCAACCGTCTTCATAGGCAGACGCATCGCTGTCAGGACGTTCGTAGCAATATCCGCGCTTTCTTTAATTTCAATGTCACCGGCCAGCGCGAGATTAAGCATTCCTTTCATGGAACCCATAATCTGTTCGTACTTAAAACCGGCGCGGCCGAGTTCAAAAGTGCCCTTCATGATCTCGGAGTTTGTCGCGGGGAAAAGCTCGTTTAGCTCTTTCGCGTAACTCTGGATCGATTTGCGCTGCACGTCGGTTACGTTGGTGACGGCCTGCAAGGCGTTCGACGTTTTCTCAAAGTCATAAACCGAGCGGGCACCGAAGAACGTGAGGAAACTAGCGGGCATAGAAAGCCCGCTAGTCATATTATTAAAGTTCCGGCGAAGGCGATCCGTAGCCTTACCAACGTCCGTCACCATCGTATTAATCGCGCCGCCGATAGCGAGACGGCGTGCGTTCGTGCTATCGACCGCCGTCCCGATCCCGCGGATCGAATTCGCGGCCGCACGCGCCGGAGCCGTAACGGCATCGATCAAGCGGACGGTAAGGATTGAGGTAAGGTTAGCCATTTAGATACGCCTCTGCGGAATTTTCGAAGCTGTTTCGAGCCAATCAACAAGTTCTTTGATCGGCAGATCGAGAAAGAAACTTAGGGGCGTGTTGGTGTTTGCAGCAGCAAGCGCGATTACGCGTCGCCAGTCTCCACTGTCCCACGCCCCGGAGCTTCCCCCGTGTTGAGTGCCTTCCCTGCAATGTCTTGCAGGTCTGTAACATCCAGCTCTGCGGCTGCCTCGCCAAGGCCAGCCAAGCGACTGGCAATATCAACCATTGCAGAGAAAACGGCGCTCGTCGGCGGGGTCATTTTCGCCGCGATAGCCTCAAGATCTGTTCCCGTTCCGGACAGCTTTGCAGCCGCTTCGGCGAGGACGTACTCTTGCGAGGCTTTCGCGTTAGACGAATAGAACTTCATCAGTTCCGCAACCTGATCGCCAATGGCAACCATGTCCCCGCCATTCGGACGACGGATCGTGACGGAGGAGATCGTCGCCCCGTTCACCGTAATAGGATACTTGAGATCGTGCTTATTCATTTTCTTGCCCTGAAAATGCCCGCCTTTGCGGCGGACTTATGGAGATATAAACGATTAACTGCCGTTGCTGATCCGAAGAATGTTGTTGAAATCCGGATCGGGATCGACACCACCTAGGCGGAGCGTGTTGGTGAAGAAATCCCAATAGAGTTCTTCGGAGCCATCAAAGAAAAGTTCATAGTGCAGAACTTCATTGATCGCGTATTCGTGCCCCATCGTTTCGCCGCGCGTAAACGCATCCGGCGCAACACGGGAAAGACGCCCTTCCATAATTGCTTTCGCTTCAAGAGCCTTGCCATTCTTTTTATTGCGAATAACACCATACGCGGTGAAGTTTTTCCGGATCGTGCTGCCGAGGCCGAACGAGCGCAGGAGCGGCATATCCCAACCCTTCAGCTTGAAGGTCGGTTCGAGCTTTTCAACGCCGACCCCAAATTCGACGGAAACTTTGCCGCCGCCCGGATTGTGATCAACAAGTGTTTCCTGCAAATCTGGAAGCTTTAATTCTTCCAGCGTCAAAAACTTTGAGTTCTGGGGATCGTGGTCGCCAACGAAAAGGTTCGCCGCTTCCATAATATAGATATTTGACATGACGATTTTTCCCTAAAAATCGAGAAACGTTAACGGTGGCGCTAGACCACCGCACGAACCTGATTAAGCGTCGAGGCTGGTGAGCAGGTCGTCGAGGAGCGCATCGAGCGCAGGGCGATAATGCGCTGACTGGATACCGAGATAGCGCAGGACTGGCGGCTCCTCCGCCTGAAAGGCGACGGTAAACCGGCCCAGGCGCAGTTGCTCAGGACTATTGGTGGCGCGCGTGAAATTCACACGGAAGCCGAGGAGATCGCCCGTTGCTTGGATATCGCGAAGCCCGCCTTTCATGGTGGCGAGAATGTCCTCAATTGTCCCACGGTCAATATTGCGACGGCCGAGGAAAAAGCGGAGGGTCTTGATAAACATCAGATGAATGTAATCGCGGCCTCGCACCTGATTATAGAACTGCCAAAGCGTATCTTCGGAACAAGTGTCCGTACCGACATAGAGGAACCCGCCGTCAGCAAGGGCGCCGTCGGTGCTCTCGCCCCGTACGATAATGCCGATGTTTTTCGACAAAAACTGTTGCCCTTCGGTCGCGCCATCGAGGATTGAGAATTCGATTGGACGGGACGGGCCAACAATTCCATGAACCGGCTGGTTCGCCCACGAATGGAACGGACGTCCTTGAAACTCATGGTCGCGGCGCACCGCAATACCAATAATTGCTGGGGATGCTGGGACGGTCACAACGTCGCCGACATCATCGATAACCTTAGCCGCCACATCGACAGGGATTATGCGCTTCGACTGGATTGTAGCACGCCATACGCTAGCCGCTGTTTCGTCCGTTGCGGGACCGTCAACCACAGCCACAGCAAGTAGGCGGTCAAGCAAAGTCGGAAGGCCTGCAATTATCGCATTTGCATCCGCCGCAGGCGCAAGTTGTGATGTATATCCGGGCACGCAGATAAGACGAGGCGTAATGCCAAGCTCCGCACCTGCATTGAGAAGTGCATACATACCGGTGCGTGCGTTGATATCGCCAAGCAGGTTGGCGATAGTTTCATCCGGAGCAGCGCCTTCAGTTACGCGAACGCCGACAATAGTCGCCGCCGCCTGTAACTGACCAAGCTGCTGGTTAATGAGTTTTACGGCGTTGTAGCCGGTGCCGGTTTTACCCATTTTGCGAGCTTTGCATCGTCTGACGAGTAAAAAAGAACCGGCTCATTAAGCGGAAACTCAGTTGCATCGGCGGCCGGTGCAGTAAACACAAGGCCGACAATCGACATATTCGTAACAATCGCCGGGCGCGGCTCGTTATCGATTTGGGTAATCGACAAGCCGAAGACTGGATCGCTCATTCCTCTTCTCCTGTTGAGGCGGGAACCCCGCCGAGCAATAAAAAAGGCGCGCCGAAGCGTGCCTTTCTGTTATGTTTAAATAATAAAAAACCGCCTCAAGGGCGGTGTGTTCAGTGACTTGTGATCATTGTTGGCTATGTCAGAGCCAAGCCTTGCCGCCACATTTCATCAATTTCCAGATCGCTGATATTGATATCAGGGTCTGAGGCAAGAAACGGGAACATAGGATCCAATCGGGAAAACTGCGTTACACTGCGAAACTTATTCCGTACCGTCACTCTCTGGAGCAGGTCAGAAATATTGCGGTCAATCGCAGATTCGATTTTGTCACGCAGTCCGGGGCGGCTATCGATAATCGTATCGAAACGCCATTTTTCAAGTGGCGGCATCAGGGCGCGCTGCTCTTCGGGTGTCAGAGGTATTTCCGGCTCAACCGGATCAATCGTCCAGCTATTAGTTTCCGGATGATAGGTTGATTTCTCTGGTGGCCGTGCCGGAACAACAATGTCATCTTCGTTGATCGGGGTGTCCGTCGCTGACGTGTAAACACCGTCTGTCGGATTATAGAAAATTTTCATATCTTATCCCTTAGGCAACACGCAGAAACACTATGCGTTCGGAGGTTCGCCCCCAACCTGCGTTCACTCTAAACCTTCCCATAGTGGTATAGGCCACTGTAAGGCTTGACCGAACGTGAGGATCGTTTTTATCTACAGGAACACCCGACTGATCCGCGCCGCCAATCATCTGCGCCCAAGTTTCCCATCCCCAATCATGTTGCCCCTCCAAATTGCGTGGGCGTCTTCGGTTATCTGTTGAGCCACCATCAGTTTTTGAAACGCAGAAGGCTAAGCATTTAGTCCAAGGTGCGACAGTTTCTCGCCATGGCCAGTCCTCATTATTGAAGACGGCAAAGCCAATCTCAACAGAGGTTTTGCCCCACGTCATTTTATTGATGTAGTTCCAGAGATCCAGAGTGCCGGTTAAATCCCACATCGCCCCCGAAACGTTACCGTTAGTGTGAACCTCCGCTCCAGAAACTTTTAAGGTGTTGGCTGCTTGTACCACTCCGGTCGGATGAACCTGCAAGAGGTCACGTTCCCAAGCCCCCGTTGCAGGGTTCATCTTGCAGAGTACGAGAACACCGTCTGACCGAAGTATCCATTTCTGGGTATCGTCGGCATCACCTGTAAAACCAAAGCCCAAAAGGTTTCGATTGACGTCGCTATTCCCATTTCTCAGAGAAAGATGCGTTCCAATTCCACGTCCTGTAAAGTTAGGGTTATTGCGATCCAACTTAGCCGCAACCTGTGCGGGAGTAGCAGCTCCAACATCTTCCGCAGACAGGTTGATGACACCTGTCTGCCCATTAACAGATAGCACTTGATCCGTCGGCGTAAGCATTTCCTGCCAGTTAGCCAACACTGTAGCCGGCTCTAAGCGTAGGATGAACGTCTTCTTCAAGTCAGTCCGTACAGCAACATCACCACGTTCAGCAACCAAGGCCAGCATGGAGGGTTGCGAATTGACAACAAACGTATCGGCAATTGCTACCGGTGGCAGCTGAGACGATGGAATTTTACCCGCGGCATCAAGTGTTGCCACACCGTTTGGAACACCTCTGTCAACGGTACCGAGCGCATCAATATTTTGACGCGCCCGCGATTTTTGAGCAAGGGTAAAGGCCTGCACAGAATCAACACGCACTCTTAGTGCGAGAGCATCAGCCGTACTGTTAGTGAGTGACTGAATGCTTTGATCAATAACTGATTGCTGAGCAGCTTGTGATGTCTCAATCTCGCTTCTCACCTGATCTGTGGTGATGGCATCCGTAATGCCATAACCATTGAGCGTGGTCGGTCTGTCAGTGATATCCGCAAAGGAATGCTTATGGCTTATATAAGCATCCTCAAAAGCCTTGAACCGGCTGTCGATGGCTCCGAATGTGGACGCCACCTTAATCATCTCAACGATCTGTAACCCGTATGGGTTTGGGATATCCCAATGATAATTTGGCGTCTTCTCATTTGCCATATTTTACACCTTTGAAAGCAACATGCGCATGCTTTTGATTTCCGGCCGAGCCGCTGGCGTGCCGGTGATTACGACCTTTGTTTGCGCATCAAGGTTGTTTGCGGGATAGGAAGCGCGGATATAAGTCTGCTCAACCACACCGTCGCCCAAGGGCGTTGCACTGGATACATTGACCTGAACATAACTGCCCGGAGCACCGATGCTGACCTGTGCGCCCGATCCTGCTGGCAGGAACGCATCGAATGTCACCAACACTTTATTGGTGTCAGTGGCATCAATAGCGCGGGTGTAATAGTCAGCCGTTGGCTGTAATTCCCCTTCCACAATCTGAACATCAGGGAACAGGAACGGGGTTACATGCTCTGATCCACGAAGTACCGCTTCCACCACAATATCTTCGTTCTGGATGTAATCCGCGAACTGGTGAATTTGTGAAGGGGCAGAGGTGATGATCTCATTACGCGCTGAACGGGTCAGGCGAATTAGCACCTCGGCTTCCGGATCAGGGATTTCAACGCCGGCACGAACGATCATGTCTGACATTTTCAAGGTTTTGAAACTGCCGATAGGGATCACCCGCTCGACCGGATCAAACTTGCAGGCCAACATGTCAAACCAAAGGTCTGCCTCGTTGTGAACAGTCCATGTCGATGCATTGGAGGATGACAACAGCACGCCAACCGTGAACGGCTGACCGGTGATCACCTCGTCCGTGTCGATATCGATCTTGCCGATTTCCGCTGTATAGAGCGAATGCTCAGCATCATCTGTCAGGACAACAAATGCATATTCACGCCCGGCTTCCAGATAAACCGGAAAACGGAAGCGCGCGACAAACTGTTCGCCCTCAGTCAGATCAGTGGCAGGAACAAATGCTTCTGCAAGAACGATAGAAGTTGGCATACCCACTTCACACGTTCTGATCTGTACGAGCACAGCATTGGTATTTGATCCTTTCTTTGCGCACCACAAACGGATCGCAGAGAGACACCTTGCATTCACGAGAGTAAATGTCTGTGCCAGAGGATCGCGGCCTTCACCACGGCCACCATCGCCACCTCGTTCGCTGACGTTGTTGACGTTGGTGATGTTGTTAATCACCGTGTTGTTGATCACCGGCTGCGGCATTGTCTTGGATGAAGTCTCCAAGGCTGATGCAAGCCGGTATTCTTCAATGGTGATCTCCCCACGGCCAACATAGGTGCAGGATGCGCGAGTATTCGCAGACCCTTCAAAGAACACCGTCTTTGAACCTGATGGTACATTTGCAGGGATAGCGAATATCCCTGAAATAACACCATCTGCGTTTGCCGGAGCGTAGGCAGTAACCGGAAGTGCAATACCGTCGAACTCCAGAGCAGTCAGCTTTTCATTTTCAATGAAGCCTTCCAGTCTGAAATTAACATCGCGCTGACGAACAAACTCTGCCTGCACGATACGCTCACCGATTTTCTCAACGCGCTGCTCCAGAGAAATTCCTGAGATATATTCACCCTCAGGGGCTTCAAAGGATTGCGTTTGCGGTGAAGTCCAGCCCGTCTGCAGATCCGTAAAAATATCGGTCGAAGGCTCGACGCTTGCACGACCGGGCATTCGTGTGAATGTCTGATACGGGTTGATCTTCTTTGAGCTGCTACGACGTGGCTGTGTGATGATCGGGTATTCCGTGTAAGCAAGACATCGGATGCCGACAAACGACGGGAACTCATGCAGCCGTGGTATAATCGGCAGCGTCATTTTCCCACCGAACACCGCTGCTGTTTGCGGAATACCCTGATCCCGCATCGCATCATTACGGAGCGGATCAACAAACAGGCCGCGTTTTGCGCCGACATCACGGCCAGTGACGTCATTCTTGAGACGCTCCTGAGCAACCAGATCATAAAGATCAACGATTGCTGTGCGCATGTCCGTGATCTCATCATATGGCACGTTACGTACACCTGAGGGTTGAACAGCTGGCGGACGCCCCCAATCGTTATGGAGACGTGCCAGTTCGATCATGCTTTCCGGAATAACTGGCCGACGCGGACGGGATACAGCCGACACACCTTTGATATAGACTGGTGCGCCTGCCATATCGAGGCAGAGGGCATCAATGCGGGGCAGTTTGTAGGCATAGTCCAGCAGAACATTGGTACCGTTCGCCGCGCCCGTCACTGTGACTGTGTCACGGGTAACAGCGTCCGGCTGAATGTTTTCATTGTAACGGTATTTTACCGTGTAATTTGAACCGGGGGACGGCTCGGCGCCGTTCGGTGACCAGTCGATCTGGCCTTGCGACAGTATCCAGCTGGCCGGTGATGTATAAACAGTGCCACCCTGTTTAATTTCAAGAATGGCTGTGACTGACGGATGCTGCAGAGGATCAACCGCACCCGAGAAAGGACCATGAAGAACCGTTTCTGTCGTTTCCTTTTCAACCACAACACGGCGGACACTTTCAATCGGTGTTTTGGAAACCTTGAAAATCTGCTTTCCGCCAGTCGCTTCTGTGAAAGGGTGCGGCTCGGCATCAACATTGCGCAGATCAGGTTCTTCAGTGACCTCAACACGCATTGACTGCTGACGTACAATCCGGCGACCGCTGACATAGGCCACACCTTCGGCAATGGACAACACCTGTTTACCAGCACCATTCAAACCGACAGCTGTCACATCAAAGCCGGTATTCACAAAGGAGCCATTGCTCTCTCGCGAATATTTTTCCAAACTTTTGTAGATTTCTGACTGATCGGTATTGGTTTCAACGGTTAGAATTTTACCATCCCGCACCTGAAATACTGACTGCAAAGGTCGTGGGTCAGTTTCGAGCGAGTGCCCCCACGTCAGAATGATCTCAACGCGTGCAGCGCCTTCTTCCATAAAGGCTTCAGTGCCGGGTACAGAGCCTTTCAGGCTGCTGTCTTCGATATCGGTTACAAGGTTTTCCTGTGACCGGACACCAATTACCAATTCACCTGTGTTGGGCAGTACGAAAACAGTCTCATCAACATCATGTACCAGACCACGCATATAGATTGGGCAGGCAGGAAGTCGGACACGAATATGGTCCGCGTCCGGTGCATCCACAATAGGATATTGGCCGTCCATGATACGGCCGTCTTGAATGATGTAATCACCGACACGACGCACCTGATCCAGCGCGCGTGACTGCAGTTCATTCATGTCAGTTGACTGAAGATAGATGCCCTGATGATCACGCCCAAGATCTGGAAACGCAATAGCGTGCTGTCGCCGGCTACGGTCATGTCGATCACCATAGCCAGGGCGCTTGATAATGCTGTTCATGTCGCCTCTCAGACGGTTATGACGAATGTCAGGGATTGGCTGATAGACCCGTCACGCACAATAGGCTGAAAACGGTCGGCCTGAATCATCGTGCCAATATTGGTGATCTCGATGTTGGGCATAAACATTTGCCCCTCTGGCACACCGGCAGCGAAAGCAGTGCCGATCATGATGCCCGCTTCGCGAAGCGTTGTTCCTACAGCATCGGATAAATCCAATTGGAAACGCACGAATACATGCGCTGTGGGGTCAACGCTTTTGCTGTAAGCAGCACCATCCGCCATAATAATGGTACCGGCCGGATCAGGTTTGACGTAATATTTCTCACGCAGCCGGGTTACGCCCACCTGAGCAACCAAACCGGTTTGCGCAGACATCTCGGCATCTAACTGCATTTGTTCCTCGGCATTTGCCGGAGGAGGCAGGTTATCCCATGCCGCATCACCCTGACCAACGGCCAGGAACATGACGCTGTCGTACAAAGCGCGTGCGAGAAACACACGTCCGTTTTGCGTAAATACAGGCATTATTGGCCTCTTTGAACTATAAGTGATGGTTTGCCGAATGGCTGATTATTGAACGGCGCATTGCGGAATGGAGTGGTCGCCTGATTGTTTAGATCAATATGGCGCGCTGATCCGCTGAGCAGTATTGCCCCTTGCTGTCTCATCGGCATTCCGAGAACTACCGGACGGATCATGCTGATATGCTGAGTGCGTTTAACTACGCCGCCGTCAAGCAGAGCAAATACAGGCTGACGCCTGTTTACTCGGAGTGACAGCACAGGCTCAGCATTCGAACGCTTGATACCGGACCAATTGTTCAAGCCTGCATCGCCATTCAGTCGGTGCTTATTGAGACGAAATGCCCGAACATCATAACCGGCAGTAAGACGCGCAAATTCTGATCGAAGCGGTTTCGATGCTTTGACAAGATGCGTGATTGGCGTAACAAAATCGGTATTACGCACCTCAAATGGTAAGTGAATCTGAAACCACCACCATTTGCTTGCTTTGGCGGGGAACTCTTCAATATCCCCGTCATGATTGATCCAGCCCAGCGCCTTGTGAATTGCAGCAGGTGTACCGATTAATCGCTGCCATTTGATCCCGTCACTAATCACAGTACGCAGGTCAGGAAGATATTCGGCAATTTCTGAGAGGCCGTATTCAGCGACAAGATAAGGTATCACCCTATCAATCGGGTGAAACTTCAACCCGCGCAACTCCACAATGCCGGGAGAAATTTCCGGAGAACGATCAAGTGCATCCGAAAATGACTTCTCTAAGAAAGTCATATTGCTCGGTAACAATGCGGATCGCTCTTTCATCAGTAATCGCGCCCCATGTAATTGAGTTTGATATTACCAATTGCAATCGCGGTACCGGCAGCAGCAACAAGCGGGACTGTCGGGGAAACCATTTCTATACGCTGTACGCCGGACAGATGAAGGCGTGCCTCGATCCAAGACGGGGTTAGATCAAAACCAATTGCAGTCTCAATACTCCAAGCCTTACGCAAAGCAGTTTCAAGCGGGGCTAGATCAGTTAACGGAGCCGACGGGAGTAACCAAACATTGGCTTCAATTTCCGTCGTGCTTGTAACCGCTGCCTCAACAATTACTGTATCGTTGAGTGGGCGTACATCATCTCTCATGACAATGTCCCGCACAGCGTCGAGCATTGCAGCATCCGGAATGCCGTCGTTTTCGTGCGAGAGAATTGCAACATGAATGATCGGCCAAAATTCTTCACGGAAAACAGCAACATCACGGATGCGCACGTCTGCCCGACGAGCTGCAGCCTTATACCAATTAGCTCCGCCTGCTGGTGATCGCGCCTGAATATTGAGAACGGTGCGGCTTCGCAACGCTTCATCACCCTCACCCCCCAATCGGACAACATCGTAAAATGCTGCAAGGTGCTCAAGGTCTGACCCTGTAGCAAACGCCAGCAGATTGGCCTTAGCCGCATCATTGATCCGCGCTCTTAGGAGTATTTCCCTGTAACTGCCAACTTGAAGTAACTTGTTAGCAAGTGAGCTTTCCAGAACGAGTGTCGGCTCAATAGTTGGGAATAAACGAATTAGTTCCTCTTGCATTTCAGCAAGACTTTGCTCGAATGAGATTGTTTCAATTACATCTGGCGATGGATAGCTATCAAGATTAATGGTCATATCAATACCAACCCTCGGCCAGCGGCGCCGCTTATTGTTAAATGTTTTGGACTGCCGGAAGTGAAGTTACCGATCAACGCCAAGGGGCGGTAATCGCCTTCAATACGAACGTGGAATTCACCGCTTCGGCTTACAGAAATTGGCGTGATTTTGGTAACCTTGTAACGTGGTTCCCATTGTTCAATTGCAGAAGTGACCGCAGCAAAAAAAGTAACGATTGTATCCGTTGTAAGATTTTCACCCATGAGCTTCGGTACTACAGAGCCATACCATTCACGCATGATACGTTCTCCAAAGAAGGTGGTAAGAAAGTCACCTATACATTGTTCAACGTGTTCCCAGCCGAAGATCAGCTCTCCAGTTACTCGGTTAAGGTCGACGCCGAGGGCTGCATTTTGTTCCATGCCGGTTTCTCCGAGGTTTCTCCCGCTTTACGCCGCTTGATCTTTTCCTCTTGACCCGCACCGACAGCAGTATCATCTGGCGCGAGAACGAGAGTTCCGAGCGCCAATTCGTAAGCCGCCTGATTGTCCGATAGCTCAATCCTGCCGCTGTCCGGCTTGCGCTGGCCTGCCACATAGCGACCGGCGCGTTCGGTAATGAGATAGGTCTTTTTCATAGCTGCCTCTCTATGGGATGCGAAAGAATGATCGCCCTGTCGTTACGTGCCCGCACGTTGCAAGGTGGCCTTCCCGACAAACGGGGATGCCGTCGACGCGGAACGAGGGCGTTCCCTCTGCCATGATAGGGCTGTCGTGCGGCGGGAAGCCGTGCCCCGCAACACTGTCGCCTTTGACCGCGACCGGCTGGCCGTTCACGCGAAACCACGGCACTTGCAAGCCGAGTTGCGTCCCTCCGGCAGCATCGACACCGACGAGCGCAATTCCCGGCATGATTTACCCCTGTGAAAAATCAAAGTCAGATGCAACGGCGCGAATGCCGTTGCCCGATAGTTCAAGAGTCGTTCCGTCACACTCGATCAGGAGGCGCGGAACTTTGACGACAATTTCGTCACCGCGCACCACAACGGTCGCAGAGCCGAAGGTCATGACATTTTCGTCGCCCTTATCACTCGGAGATTTGTTCGCGTCGCTCCACGTCATAGGCAGCGCCAGACCTTGGCGGAAATCGCCCGATCCGTTTAGTACCGTCATTTGCTGCCCCCTTGATGGGGGAGCGTGAACCTTCAAAGCACCTGCTACTTGAGCATACGGGATCGGAGGAGAGAGAAACGGTTCGTCGTCCGTCCCGCCAATGCGGAGACGGACGGTTCCGCCTTTCGGGTCAACCTCGTGAACAGTGCCCTGCGAAACCATCCCGTCGAAACGACGCTCGATCTCAGACGTTCGCCGGAGAAGGTCGGCGAGGAATTGGTCAAGCCTCATTCTCCGGCACCTCAATTTCACCTGACCGTTGCTCGGCAATCGTAAAGCCATCGGTAATGTCAACGGCAGCGAGCTGGACAATTTCGTCAATCTTCACCGGCTTGGTTCCGATGATAACGGCAACGTCGTCAGCAACTCCGAGGTGACCGCGAGCGATTTGCCACGGCAAATAATCGCCGCCCGTTATCTCGGCTTCGATCAGCTTTGCGACGCCCGCATAATCAGCGTCGGCCTTCATAGCTGTTAAGACCTTATCCCACGCGCTGCCTACACAAGGTGTTTCCCCCGGCGTCGGTTCTTCAACGTGGTCAAGTGAATAAATATACTGACGCGCAGCGTACCGAACGCCGTTTTCATCGTCGGCGCCACGGCGGCTTGAAATCGAGTGAACGTTCGTAACCAGTGTGCGCCAAATGTCACCCCAATGCCCGCCGTCTGCGGAAAGGGCTTTCGCAATCTGCCAGCCGATCAGGCCGACCGTCGCCTCAAGCCCTGCGTCACTTGACGGGATAGTAATAACTTCCGTTGTGTCGCCGTTCTCAACTTCGACCGTTACCTTTTGCGTGACGGCAATTTCGATCACAAGCTCAAGCTTATGATTGCCCGCGCGCAAGCCCTTTCCCGTTATGTCGATATTGTCGTCGTCAGTGGTCACGATAATCACCGGCTTGCTCTCTTTGCTCGCAACGAGGTTGACCGGATTAATCTTGCTGTCGAAAACACGATCCTCGGCGAACGTCCGGCCTTGAAGGGCTCGGATTGTCGCGAAGCGAACAGCGAGGGCTGTGAGGCTCATCGGTTACCATCCAGAACAAGAGAGACGACGATATCGCCACGGTCGGAACTTTCCGGCGCGCGGGATAACTTGTAAGGCGGCTCATTCGGCCGCTGTATCATTCGAACGCGATCACCCTCCCGAAGCTCATACGGGATCGCTGCGAACACTTCGGGGCGTAGCCATATGGCCGCATCCCTCTGCGATAAGCGTACGGTCGTGTTGATCTTCGATCCTTGCCGCGATCCGTCGAGAATGTCCGTCTTCGGCGTGAGCGCGACGACAGTGTAAACTCTAAGGATTATGCGGGACGGGTCGGAAAGGTCGTCGGAAAAGTCGCCCTGTTTAAGCGGCTCTATCTGTACGACCTCACCAAACTCGCGTTGCACCGCCATGAAGGCGGTGCGTACTGCGAGACTGTTCAACCGCATGGCACTTACTTCTTGCCAAGCATAAGAACCTTAGGACGTGTGCAGTATTGCAGGGCGTTCATCTGGGTATCGAGATGAATACCCTTATCGTTCGGCATTTTATACTGCTTGGTATAAAGGCGCTGACCGATTGTGTTCACAGTGTCAATGTAATCGGCAGGTGCGAACGCGGTTTTGAACAGCCCCGGAACACCCGTCGGGAAGAAGTTCGCTTTGTCGCTTTCGATGAAGGTTTTCCCATCGATTACGCCGCCGCGATAGTTTTCCCAGACAATGCCGCCAAATTCAAAGATACCATAGCTTGAGCGGTTCGGGCCGATATAGCCCTCGCGCAGAATTTGAGCTTCCGACCAGCCCTTGAAAGTTTCGCGAACCTCCGGATGCGAGAGCAGAGCATCAAAGAAATTGTCACCGACAAAGGCATGAATACCGTTAAACGGAACGCCGCCCAGAATGTCGGACATTTTGCGGACGACTGCCGCGCATTTCTTGCGGAGTTCACCGTCAACAGGATTTGAGGCACCGAGAGCGAAATCGATCTCGTTTCCCTGCGTAACGCCGAACTCGGTAAAGAGGTTGAGCGTTGAACCGTCGGCATAGGTGACGATACCCTTTACCGCGCCGAGGCGGGCATGTTCTTCGGTTACAGCGAAGTTGATGACGTGGGTCTGCTGGCGCTGGCCGACTTTCATCATGACGGTTTCAAGCTGGCGCTCGGTTCCAAAGGCGCGAACGCCCTGAACTTCTTCCGCATAAACCGCATCGTTGATTTCGAAATGCGGGATAATCAGGGAGCGCATATCGCGCTTCTCTTTGCCGATTGTCGTACCCGGCGCACCGCGCGGTGTCGGCGGTACGATGGTCAGAATATCGCCCTTCTTTTCAATGGCGATTGTCGTCGTATCGACGCCGCTGGCGGTGAAAAGACCCATTTCGCCAATGCGACCTGGCTTGTATTTCAGTTCGTTGATTGCGTCGGTCAGATTGGTAACCGAAAACGCATCGTTATTGAAAATGTCCAACATCTGCGAAATCTCCAAAAATTATTAAGTTACGTCGAGACGTTGGGCGTCAGCGAACGAGAATGCCAACGGAGGCGAGATCGGCAGTTGCCGCTGCCTTCTGCTCGGCGGTTACGTCTTCAGGCCATGCGATGCACTGGCCGTTAATTTCGGCGTCACGGAAGATTGCAGCGATCTTAACGGTTTCACTCGCACCGGTAACGGCCGGATAAATCGCGATAGCAGCCGCCTTTTCACTGCCGTCCTGACCGTCAGGGTCATACGAGACCGCGTGGTAATCGCCGGGGGTTTCAACACCGACCGCGATTTTAAAGCTGTCACCGGCCACAAACGCTGCTGTCCCCGCAGTGATCGTGAACTTAATTTCTTTGTTGAACGCTGCACCGACGGTGGCGTTGCCGAGGCTTGCGCCTGACGGGCTTTCAATCGCGAAAACAGTCGCGGAGGTAGCTGTCGCCGTATAGGTGCCGTTCTTCGCTTTCGAAGATACCGCAGGGGAGGCCATAGCAAGGGTACCGTCGCCGGTATTGCCGGAAGCGGCAACAACGGAGGTCGTTACGCCGCCGGCCTGCGCGAGCAGAGCCAAGACCGTACCGGCCTCGATATTCTGGCTTGCTCCGATGGTGACGCCTTCGCGGGAGCGCTGGCCGTTAGCCTCGCTCAAAATAAATTCTCCCGCATGGCGCGGTTCGTTGAACACTTTAGACATTGTTCAAATTCTCCAATGAGAGGGTTCAATCGCTGCGGATCGCGTGCGCCTGAAAGCGCTCTGGCGATCACATGCTTGCGTTAAGTTTGTCTGTGACTTTGCCCCACGACGCTTTTGTCTTTTCGACAGGGGTCTGAGGCTGGTCGGCCTTCGGGTCGAATGTGACAAGACCACTCGGAGCTTCGCTTGAGCGCTGACCTGTCGGCTGCGGCTGCTTCTGTTCTCTTTCCGGTGCCTGCTCGGATGTCGAAGCAGAAAGGCCAGCGAGAGTGCCTTTCACAACATCAGCCGACAAGTCGGTCGTAAATGCGAGGTGCATTGCCGAAGCTTCGCGCCCTTTTGCTTCCGGCAAATTCAAAATCGCCTGAATACGGGTACGTTCCGCCGTTGCGCCGATCTTCTCGCCTTCCTTGCGCGCGGCTTCAATCTCTTCATTATTCATTTTTGCAATCCTCTTGCTGTTTGGTGGCGTTGGGCCGCGCCCTGCCAGTTCTGCGACAACCGCCTCGAATGTGCCGATGCGATCTGCCATCCCAGCCGCGACGGCGGCCGATCCGATAAGCACGTCGCCGCCGCCAAACTTGGCGATCACGTCGTCGGGCTTCACGCGACGGCCTTGAGCGACCGTCGCGATAAATACGTCTGCGAGTGCATCAATCGTGTTTTGAATACGAGCTCTGCCCTCGTCACTCGAAAGGTCTGTCCTCTTGCTGGGCGACTGCGAGGAGATAAATTCGCGCCGACCCGCTTCCGCATCTTTCTTGCTCGTGTCCTGAAAGGCAGCACGGACACCGATAGAGCCAAGGATCGCTGTGTCGGCGATCACGATCTCCGTTGCCTGCGATGCAAGCCAGTAGCCGGCCGAAGCCGCAGACCCGCCGACATAAGCGACAATCGGCTTGATTGCCTTGCCTGCGCGGATTGCCTTCGCCAGTTCATCAACGCCGGTCACTTCACCGCCCGGCGTATCGAAATTGAGAACAATCGACCGGTACGACGGGTTATCGAGGGCGGCTTGCAGATCACGCGCCATAATGTCGTAAGAGGTCGCACCCGAAATCGACGTAAAGATATTCGCGCGGCGGAAAAGAGGGCCGCGCGCTTCGATGATTGCGACCGTGCCCCGCTCCTGCAGGCGCTCGGCCGTCGGTACGTGCTTCGACCGATACGCCTCAAGTGCTTCGATTGAGACATTGTTTTCGCGGGCAGCGACGGAGAGAACGAGTTCCAGCCCTTCGGCTGTGATCGCCCACGGCTCCGCAAGCGCCGCCTGTAAGGCACGCGTTTCAGGCATAGAATCTTCCTTTAGGTTAGTACCGGCGCGAGCCGCCTCGGATCGCAAAGCGCCGATTAACGGGCGGCAATCCTTGTAGTTTGCGGCACTCATCCTCGGCGTCCTGAAACTCTCGACGGAGGATCAAAAGGTTTCCTTGCAGGATGGACGTTTGTACCTCCTGCTCGTTATCGCCATGCCGGAAGCGGACGCGCTGCGCAGAGCCGCCCGCAAGCCGGTCATAGTAAGCGTCTTTCAACGCTCTCGCGCGTTCACATGGGTTATCCCAATTAACCGCAACCTCGTCAGGGTGACCGATTACGTCGTCCGTCATTTCGTTTCGTCCTCCGTAATCAGTTTGTCGCCTACAGGGTCAGGCGTCATTGTATCGCCCTCCGGAAGGTAGAGAGTGGCACGTTTCTTGGCTTCACGGGAGCGCTGTTCATAAACATCCTCCCAATCGACGCCGAGATCGTTGCAAATCATTTCGTCGGACATGACGCCCATACGTTTGTAAACTTCGTGAGCCTTTGCGGCTTTGAGGTCATCGGCCTGCGGTCGGGCAGGCCCGCGCCAGTCAGCCGAACAGGCTGCGGAGCGGTTCGCAATGAACCCCATCAAACCGTTAGGGAACGGGATATTCCCCGCCTCTATCTCCTCCTCAAGCCATGCCTCGTAAACGTGTTGAAGAAAGCGGCCGCAGATATTTTTACGGCGTGCGAGAACGAGAGGCCATTTCTCGGCAGTCGCCATGCGAACGGACGAGTAAGTCGCACCGGTGTAATCACCGGTCAGCGTTTCGACCGTCATGCCGAGGCAGGTCGCAATCTCACGGAGGAGGAACTTGCTGAATGCCTCATAGGTATCGTTCGGATGCTCCGACCGGTTCATCGTCAGCTTCTCGCCGGGGAACAAGTGAGCAATGCGCCCGCCTGATCCGAGGTCAATTTTCGTCTGCTGATACCAAGCTTGTTTAAAGCCGAACAGCGTCTCGGCCTGTGAGCCTGCACTCGCGTCCTGTTCGTTTTGATCTTGCAAAGCGTTCAAGAGAGCTTCGGTCGGTGCCTCGCTTTCGATTGTCGCGGCAAAGACAGCCTGAATAAGCGCGGCCGTCAGCGTCGCGTCGGCAAGTTGGTCATACTGGCGAAGAACGCGCAGAACAGGAGCAAGCGGCGTAATACCCCGAACCTGTCCCGGCGAGCCTTCGAAGACATGCACAACCTGCGGCCGCCCTGCGCCGTCGCGGGCTGCAATATCGATCTGCTCACGAAAAACACTGTCTCTTGTAAAGCGATACGAAAGCGGGAACCCGAAATCGTCTGTCCGAATACCCTGATACATTCGGGTCATGGCGTCCGTATCTTGAACAAGACGGTGCGGCAAAACGAGTTGAACCTTTGTTCGCGTTGTCGAAACGTCGCGTCGGATCGACGGGAGGAGGCTAACAGCCTCGCCATAGGCGAAAGCGGTTTTGAGAACCATCCCTGTGAGCTGCCCCATCGAGTGCTTTCCGGCTGCGTCGCACTCAACCGGATTTTCAGACCAGAGTATCCAGCGGCGTTCGACTTTACTGATCCATTCCTCTGTTTGTTTTTCATCCCATCCGAGGACGGTATGATCCGGTGTCGGGTTGAGGCGCAGGCCGGTGCCGATGGTACTCGCAACAGCCTGATTAACCGCTCCGGCAATCCAGCCAGAATTTTGCAGTGCGTCGATCGCGCGGGCGGCAGCTTCGATATAGGCAGAAAGCACATCTTCGCGGGTATCTCGAAGAGCAGGACGCCACGCGAAGAGCGCAGCAGCCCCGCCGCTGCCAGGCGACCGGAAATACTGCGCGGAGTGCTGCGGGGAAGACGCCGGAAGGTTATGCCCCGCGCCTCCAACGGCATTTCGTAAGATATCAGAAGCGCGAGAGAGTAAACCCATTGTCACAACCCATTAAATCCAGCAGCAAGCCGAGCAATACGGTCGAATTTCGACTCTGCCTCCGCTTTTGGCGCGCCGTTTGCATCAGGAACTGAGATTTTTGGCTCAGTTTTGTCGTCGTCCTTTCGACGCGAACCGGGACTAATCCGATGCGCGTTTAGTTGGTAGCCAGCCGCCGCCGCCAATGCCTCGCAGTCAAGATAATGGTTCTCGCGGGAACGCTGAACCCAGACCGGAGCACCAGTCGGCGAGGTTGTTCGAGCTTCACTTACGATCTGTTGGCAGTAATCATCCGCCGTTTCCCCATGAAGATACCAAGCTCCGAGAGAGGCCTCGCCGTCTTCCCTGATATGCGGGTACCGCAGACGCTCATGAACCCAACTTTTCCAGTGATCAGTATCGAGCAAGTGCAGGGTAAGACCGTATTTAGATGTCTTACCGTCGGCCTTTACTTCGATCTTTGACTGAATAATCGGACGTGTTTGTGTCCTCCGCCCTTTCGTCGGGAATACGAACCGAGGGAAACGCCGTGCGAACGAGTAAACACGATGTTCAGGCACGGCAAATTTCTTGCCCGGGCGGAAACCACTATCCACGAACACAAGACGGATCTGCAGACCATCAATCGGCTGCGTAATGAGATCGGCCAGATCATCCCATACTTCTTGTTGAGAGGTATCTCCCCACAGGTCACCGCTATCGATCAGCCAAGAGGTGGCACGCGCGCCCCACGCTCGGATAACGAACGGGAGGCGGTTTTTCTGAACGTCAATACCAGCCGTTAAGAACAGGGCTTGATCCGGAAGGGTTCGGGGAAGGTACGGTGCTTTAAGCTTTGCAACTTCCTGCCACTCTGGAACATCACCACCGCCCGGCGTATAAACCTCACCGAAACCGGCGTTGACAGCAGTCTGAACCTTGTCGGTTTCACCCGATGCGAGTGCTTTTAGATACGTTTCCGCCCTCTCTCCGAAAGAAACGAAAGGTGAAGCGAGGCCGGATACCCAGAACGATAGCGTCGTCGTATCGGGAGGATCGCCGAGTACGCTCCCGTCCACATTAACTGTTTGCCCCGGCGCAACATAAATGCCCTCGGCGTTCATGGCCTCTTTGTGGACCTCCTCGATAACGCACCCGTTACGAGGACATTCGATAAAGGCTTCGCGACGCGCCTGTGCGGGCGTCGCGGTTTTCGGCCATGATAAGCACTTGAACCGAGGAACAAACCATTCGCGACAATGCGGGCAGCGCCATGTCCAATGATGCCGCGTGCCCTCCTGCCAAAGTCGCCAGATCGGCGAGGTTACATCCTCAGGTGCAACAACCCCCCAAAATTCAAGGCCGCTTTCGTGATCCATCTCAGTTTCGACCATCCCCTGCGACGGCGTTGAAGTTATGCCAGTCATGAAGTCCGCATATGTAATACCGCGAGCTTCGACAAGACCGAGTGGGTCGCCTTGTCCTTTAATGTTCGAGAGCATTTCGTCGTATTCATCGACCAGTGCCAAACCGGCAGGGTCGGATTTAAGAGCCGTTGAAGAACCGGCATGAGCCAGGCGAACGGTAACACCCGCGACACGCTTCAAGGTCTTTTTCATACGCTTACCGCGCGCCAGCTTGCGCTTTAGTTTCGGAGCCTCGTCAAAAAGCCCCATCAGGCGTGGCTCAAACTGGTCAGTGAGGAATTCACGCGACGGACCCACGTAAAGAATAGGAACTGGCCGCGTATCACAGCGGTACCCGATTACGTCAAGGATCGTCTCGGTCTTACCGCTCTGCGCACCGGTGACAAGGACGTTCCGGGTATAACGGTTATCATCAAAACCCCGCGCATAAGGGACAATGTAAGGTGTAAGTAAAGGGTCACGTTGACCCGGCTTTCCGGACGTCGGTGGGTAAACTCGGTTATCCGCCCCCCATTTGTCAGGAGTCGTTTTCTCCGTCGGCTCCCAAAGGATCGCTGCCAGATCGTAAAGCCTCACCCGCTTCTCTGAACTTGCCTTGTGATCGAGCAAACGCCCCATTTAATCCCTTCTCAATCTCCGCGCGCAATTTCACATCGCGCGTTACCGCTGCGGGGATGCCGGTAAGTTCTGCGCGTAGTGTTGCAAAAACATTTGAGACGACGGCTTCAACGTCTTCCATATCGACGAGGCGACCTTCCTCGCGTGCAATCCGCAGCTCCACCTCTCTTTGCCGCGCGGCCTTGAGTCCGCTGTCGGCAGCTGATTTTGATGCTTGCTTTTCTTCGTCTCTCAAAAAGCGGATGTAGCCTTGAACCGCGTCGATAACAGCGTACTTGCCTTTACCAATCTTGGGTATGTAACCGGCGTTTACAAGCTGCCGGATACGCTCAGTGGAGAGCATAAGCAGCACTGCTATTTGCGAGGCATTGACGGTAAAATCTTTTAAGTCAGACATGCCGGTTTCGAACCTTCTTTGACCGTGGGAACACCAACACCAACCCCGATTTTCCAAATTTGAAAAACGCTCATTTATGGGGGTGCAGCGTGACCGCACAGCTTGCCTATGGGGTAAGGTACCTTTTCTTTGCCCCTTGACGTTGCAATGCAGAGGCGCACAGAGCGGCGGAAGCAAACTAATGACTTTGATGAAGCTCGTTACACCTTGCTCGTCTGCGGCCCTCTATGTGACTTTCCCACTGGCGCATCGCCTACCACTTGAACAGGCGTATGAGCTCGTGCTCGACGCGCTTCATGGTAAACCCGTCGACTTGCTTCCACTTAGCTACGGTTGGATCTTTGGTGATCTCTCTCGCAATGTTGGGACCGAACAGCGGTTCGACTGGCCCGCGTTCTGGACTGGTACGTTTATAAACCTTGCCATCATAAGCAGGCACGATGAATGTGGATTTGAAAACTCGGCGCTGTTTCCAAGGCGCAGCGCTTACGCCTTTCTTACCTTGCCTTGCTGCGAAGAGGTTGAGGTTCATCTCATTACCAGTCGCTTCAAGGGAATAAGAAAGTTTATTCGGATTAGCCCGTTTTGTTTCAACGGCCTTATTAATTAAGCCGTATTTAATTCCGGTCTGGCTGACGAGGGAACGCTTGACCTGTGTCCGCGCCATGTCGCCGCCTCGGTTAAGAGCATTTGCAAATATACGTTTAGCTTTTCCATCACCTGCGACGTTCAGGGCTTTGCCAAAGTTATCATAAATGCCGTCCTTTGTGATGACGATATCACCGGACATAACTATTCACTCTCTCCATGTTTGGACAATAAAAAACCCCGACAGGGGGTAAACTGTCAGGGTTCGTTTAATGCTGTCATAGCTCATAAAAACCGAGCATGATAATCATTATCATTCATTTCTATGCCGTCAATATAACCAGTTAAACTTATGATTTTACTCAATTATATTTAAATTTATTAGTATAAATTAAGGCAATAAAAAAGGCCGGGGCAACTCTGCACCGACCTTCCTACTCACCATTTAATTACCAGTGCCAGTACATCCGTGGTCAAAGGTTTAAATTGATGAAGACGTTTGTGAGCGCTGTGAGAAACGCGCTGCATAGCAACGTCTATGAAACCTACATAGATAGCGATTGTGTTCTAAACAAGGATACAAACGATTTTTTTAATTCTGCTGTACCCAGTTAAGTTTGTCAGGGGTAACTCCTACCTCTGATGCAACCTTAATTGCTCGCTCCTTCAACTCCTTAGGAACCTCTGCTGTGCGTGATAGAACCCAAAAATATTTTGGACTTGAACCAACAATAATTGCCCAACGATAATCTTCATCAAGTGCCACAATGTTATAGCCACCATAAAATGGGCCAAAGAACGAGACTTTAAGAGCGCCTTCATATTTATCGCGCACGAATTCAGCCGTTCCCGATGCACGCTTATATCTACCAGAATTTTCATCAACACCGCTGTTAAGCACATTCACTGTGCCATCACCATTAAGCGTGTATTCAGCGGTTGTTTTAATCAGACCTTTTTCAAATCTGTTATCAACGCGCGCGACTTCAAACCACTTACCTAGATATCGATCAAGCTCGAAACCAGTAACCGGGGACACATTTTCGGGAATTTCAGGGTGGGAAGCTTTATATAGCTTATATCCTGCGAACAAACCCACTGCGGCCAATAATAGCTTTTTTGCGTTCATAACAAACTCCTGTCAGTTATAAAATGAACGCATCTAACTGGGTGGAGTTCCTTTAGCTGCAAACGAAAAACAAAAAGGCAGCCTTTAAGCTGCCTCTTGCATTTCCGGATTATGAATTGGTTTTGCCCCTTCACTCATCCAATGCATGACTGTTGCCATCTTACCTAAATCTATACCTGATTTTGGCAGCATTGGCGACACCCTTGACCAGTCAGGGCATTGTAAGGATTGGGCTTTTTTCCAAATGATCGCGGCTAAATCAATTATCTGAGCATCTAAGCGTCGCTCTGCAGTCCTACGAACACGACCCGTTTTTTCGCAGAATGACCGGAATGACCCCACCTTTTTCGGCGCCGCCATACACATGGCATACTGTGAAAGGATCAATCGGCGCTCGATATCGTGCACATAATCCGGCACCCAATAGTATAACACTTCCTCAGCTCTGCTAATTGCCTTGCTGGATGGCACATATCTTATATTGCTTCCGTTGTTTCCATAACCTAAAGAATGCCCGCCGATAGTTTCATCCTGATAGTTAGGCCAGAATGTCCGAACTGCAGATGGCCGGATCATACCAACATTCAAATGCAGCATCGTGTCTGCCGCTTCAATGATCCGTGCACGAACCACAAATGATAGCTCCATAATGAGTGCAGCGTTTTCATTCAGCTGATTAAAGGTCAAGGCGGATTTCTGGCTCATCAAGTATGACCTCCAATTGCTTGTAAATTAAAGTTCTCAATGTCGGCCGGACTGGCCAAGGCCGTCGCGCTACAGCTTCACCGCGCAAAACACCTAGTGGAATCTGATCAAAGGCATCAAGCGCGTCGCCGGCTCGTTCCGCCCAATCTGGGCGCTGGATAAGCACATCAGAGATTGCCCCGATGGTTTCCGACCATAACTCGTCACGGTTATTGTTGGTCTGCCGGATACACCGCAAAACAAAGATCAGGTGACCATCACCATAGCTGTTACGGATTTCATGCATTGTACCTCTGGCGTGGCTCTGTGCAGCAGCTCGGCGGCGGTAGATCGGCACCAGCTTAATACCCAGACCATCCAGAAGCGTATCAAGTTTCCCTTTTGCCATGCACCACCATCAGAACATTGCATCGAAAGAGGCTTGCGCAGTTTCTTCCTGCGGTGAGCGGAACACCGTATATTCCGCATCGAACAGAATTTGTGCATCCTGATTGGGTTCGCCACGGCGGCGTTTGTGATTGATCACAGCAGCTTTGCCACGACTGGCATCATACTTCCTGACTAACTCGTCGCGGCGCTCCTGATGCGTCTCCTGCGGGATAAGCTCTTTGTAGAGCGGTTCCGGCCGATAGAGAGAAAACCACACATCAAGGTTCTGTTTTACACCACCACCGCCATAGGCATCACCTATCATTGGCCGGATATTGCCTTTAGCCTTCCAGCGGCCTTTCCATTCTTCATTACGCTGGATCAGGATAACGATTGCCACATCGAGCGACTTGGCCAGTGCCTTAAGCCCGCGATACAATGCATTCACGCGTTCAGCGAAAAGCTCATTCGATTTACCCGGAAGATTAATCATCTTGGCATGGTCGATAATGACCAGATCCAGACCGGCAGAGCGCTTCATTGCTTCCATCTTGATACGAATGTCAGACAGGGTGCAGTCAGAGAACGCCACGATATCGAATGGCAAGTTCATGGACTTCATAAGCTCAGCCTCAATGCTGCCCTGCTCTTTCGTGTTCAGTGAATAGGAATCCAATCGACCAAGACTGATCCGGCTTGCTTGCGCTGCAGCCTGTAATGCCGCTTCTTCATCCGTGATTTCGATAGAGAAGAATGCAGACTTAAAACCGGCTGTTGCCGCATGTCGACACTGTTGCAGGCTAAAGCTGGTTTTGCCTCCACCACTATCAGACATGAAGCCGATCAGGTTGCCGCGGCGTATTTCTCCGGCGACCTGCGTAATCTCAGGCAGGAACCAAGGGATAAGCGTGTTCTGTTCAAGACTGGCCTTTGCAACCCGCTCAATCGCCTTTGGCAACAACACACCGTATTTCATGGAACCGGCACGTTCATCACCTTCACGGGAAATTTCAGTCAACCGGTCGGCCAGCGAAGCAATCAATTTCGCAGGGGTTGTATCAATCGGCATAGATAATGTTTGATCAATAGCCGCCTGACACGCCATATAAATCTGACGGCGAGACCAGACTTCCAGAATACCTCGTCCCCAGTCATAGACACTCATATTGCCAACGGCTTCGCCAGCCAATCTGATAAGGTATTGATACAGGTTCAGATCATCACTGATTTTCAATTCTGCATTGATGTAAGGTTTGAGTGTCACCGGATTGGCAACGCGCCCCTCGCTGATCATCTTCGCTGCTTTGGCGTAAACATCAGCATGATGCTCATTTGAAAAATGCTCGGGTTTCAAGAATCCGGCGACACGCCAATACGATGCATTATCCAAAAAAATACTGCCCAGCAGATACTGCTCATGCTCAATGGCATCGGGCAGCTTTGGCTCTATGTTTGGCTGATGATAGGTCATGCCGCAGCCCTCTCCAAATTTGAACCAGCTGTGCTATTCAACGGGCAGTAATCGGGGGATGTATCGAAATGATTCCGGGTAAATACAGTGGCCTTGTTACCTGCTTTGCAGCGGCTGGCATGGGAATGTTTGTAGCCATATGGCTGCTCGACTTTGCACTCATTAGAACGAATTGGTGTAGTGGTGCTGAAACAGTTTGCTTGCGTGACTGGTTGAGCGCTTTGAGCGGGTGGGCGGCTGCCATTGCAACATTGATAACTTTGCGTTTTATCTACATGCAGATCAAAATGGCTGCGTCCATACATAGAGAGAACGTTAACCAGCAAGAAGCACCTCATAAAGTCGCAGCCGAAAAGGCTATCGGACATCTTAGAGTAGCTCATAACCTTGCTCGTGCACTTAACGAACAGCTGAGAGACCAAACAGAGAATGAAGATATATATAGCCTCTATGGGCCTTTTTGTCTGAGCGTTTACAATGAACTTCACGGGCTTTTGAACGACCCGGTATTCGAGCGTCTTCAGGCTATTGATGATAGGCAAATTAGCTTTCTCCACCAAAAGACGTGCAGCACACTGAATACTGCTATTCAGATGTGTAATGGCGGCATTACCCGCCAAAAAGATGACATTCTGATTGAAAATGAACTGCAACGCAGAATGGAAGCGCGCATATTTCATAATGTTCTTGAGGAAATTGTAAGACTGCAGGGGACGGTCATCGACGCTGCGTTTAATAGATTCGCGAACCTCCGAATTAGAGATTGAAATAATCATGCCGCCGCCCTCATGCTGAGCATCTTAAACGCCTGAGTATTTGAGGCTGCAAAGGCGATGCCCACCGCTTCCGCAGCATCCGCAGTCTTCACACCAATGCGCAGCGCTCTCGCTCTCTCAATTGCTGGCGTTTTCCAATCGTTCTGCCACTTCCCGCCTTGAGGGTGGCGCTTTATTTTGATGAACTTTTTAGGCGGCTTAAATCCGCTACCGTAATAAGCTTTATGCCAGGTCTGCGGGGCAATCGTCTCAAACGGAATGCGATACGCAGCCACGATAGCGATAACCGCTCCGATATAGGTTGGTAGCAACATTTGGTTGGGATTCACTGTAGAGGTAACAGCATCACCATCGATAAGGTCGCTGTTGTATTTCTCAAACTGCATGATGTTTGGGAGCGGACGCTCTATCGCTACATAATCAAGTGGCTTACGACGGCGGACTTTCGTAAAATATTTGCGGCCATCTTCATCAACACGCTCTTCATCAACATATTCATGGAGCTCAGCAATCAACTGCGTTGCCAGAGAGGCGGCCTTTTCATCAGATGATTTACCCTCCGCCTTTATAACACCAGTCCTTACAGTGGATAGCGATGCGTTCGTGTCTAACCATGCAAATCCGGTCTGCGTTGCCACATCAAGCCCAAGAATAAGCGCCATCACTTAGCCTCCACGATTGAAATAAGAGAATAGATTTCCGCGCCATCCTCAGATCGGGCAATCTTCAAACCCTCAGCTTTAAGCTGCTGGTTCACGCGGATCAGACTATTTTGGAACTGGACATAAGCGCCGACCGGCTGTGATTTCGGATTATCAAAACCGCAAGCATGCATGATGTTGCCACGGGCAATCCAACTGCCTGAATTTGCGCGCATGTAGACGCGCAGGCGATAATCACGAGTCTCATTATCTTGCTGTAAGGCTGGCGCGGTTGTCATTATTTACCCAATTATCCAGAGATATAATGGAGCTACGATCAGAGCAGCGGCCACGAAATAACAGGCCGCCGCCAGCATGATCAGCTCAGCAACAGAAGGCTGCTCTTTCACGCCGCCTCCTGATCCGGAAAGTCCGGATCGGCATCTTCGTCAGATTTCGAATTGATTTTTTCCATGGCAGACTGGAGATTATCGCGCATAAATTTCTGCCCCTTGTCCCAACCACGCAGCCATGCCGCATCTTCATCAGAACCGGCATCGTGTGGGCTTTTCGGGTCTTTGCCTGCAAGGCCAGCCAGTTCGCCCTCACCTTCAATCCGTTCGATTGCTGGTGCACGGTCACGCAGCAAATCCGACTGAAAGCCGGGAACAAGATTAAGCCATGTCAGGATAGTGCCCTGATTGAGATAGCGATCCGTCACTGTGGCTTTGTCGTCGGCATTCAGTGCTTTGATTGCAAAGTCTAGATCACCAAGAACAACGCCTTCGGACTGAGCAATTTTACCATCTTCTTTTTTGGCCTTGTTCACTTCTGCCAGTTTCGCATTGTGAACCATACGTTTACGCATATGATTGAAGAATAATGCCTTACGATCATTCTGTGTAAGTTGGGAATTATGTCCTGTTTTTGCTGTCATGCTTTTGCGTCCTTTTTTGCTTTAAAGAGTGCAGCCAAAGTCTCAGCCTCGCTCTCAATATCCTCCAGAGAAACATGCGGATTAATCGCTTTCTCGACTGCGATTTCATGCTGCAGCCGTCTCAGTTGTTCTTCACAAACATCGACATACGCCGCCCTGATACGAGCAAAGAGACTGGCATCCACCGTCTTTGCTCTGCCTATTCGGATGTTGTTCAGCGACCAGAAAGAAATCCCGTAACGGCTACCAATGCGCCGCATAGCGTTTTCTTGATCACCCCAACCTCTCGTTTCTTTCGCAACTATCTTCCGGACGTACCGGTTCGCTAAATCGGCGCTACACATAACTTCATGCACCTTCTGCTTACTTTCTTTGCACCACATGCACGAATTCCCTTGCTACGTTGATCTCGGGAAACGCCGGTTTGTCCGGAGGTGTCAGAAAGGAACCGAATGAAATGAAAGCACCGGTGAAACGCTTGAGAAACAAATTGCCGGTGCAACTCGAACTACCGCTTTCAGGTGACACTACGCTCCTGGACTGCGGGATGTACTGGTGGGAGAAAGGTGACGGTAATCGCCTGAAACCCGCCAATTCTAATGACCCGTTCGCACTGGACGATAATTTTTCAGACCAGAATTGAGGCGGGTAATGTGTCGGGCTGGTGCGATGGGAGGAGTTGTCGCGCCAGCCCTTTTCCATGTCAGTTAAGCGGGGGAAGCAAATTAGACATGGAATCTGTGTTAAGCGGCTGCACAACCAAATATATCCGGCCGAAGATCATGACGGCTAACACCCGTAATTTTCTCGACTTCAATGGTTCTATCAGCGGGAACGCGCTTCCATTGCGAAACGGCCTGCGGAGTTATCCCACCAAGAGCCTTCGCTAATGCCGTTGAGCCGCCAGCCTTTTGTTTCGCAAATTCACAAATCTGTTCCATACATATATGAAAGCATTTCTTTCATATAATTGCAAGCATTTCTTTCGATGAAAGTTATTCTTTCGAAAGGCATAGTCTCCAGATGAAAGAAGAACACTTAGATTCCACCGCGATAGGTCAGCGCATCAAAGCCCTACGAAGTGAAAGTTTAGGACTTTCACAGGAAGCTTTTGCGCGCCTCTTAGGCGTAACAAGAGGCGCAGTTGGCAACTGGGAACTCGGCAAAGGTATCAAGTTCGAAAACATTCAAAAAATGGCAGTCATTCTCAATCAACCAGTAGAGTGGATTGCTACAGGACGCGGCCAATTGCCGAGCAATAGTTCCAAGGCAGAGCCTTCAGAGGACAAACCATCCAAGCCTCGCCTCGTCTCCAGCTTTGACCCAGATGATGATGTGCAGTCCGGTAACGGCTATACCCGTGAACACTGGAAACCGCACACCTCGGGCGCGATACCTGAGCTTGATGTAAAGCTCGGTGCTGGAAATGGTACGATTGGTGAAGTAATAAATCTGCCTGTTGGCGATAACAGTGTATCCGGCCACAAGGTGATCCGCGAATGGCTTATTCCGGTTGATTACCTACAGGATGAAATCAAAGCATCACCGCGCCACAGCACCATTATGGAAGTGATCGGCGATTCAATGCAGCCGACATATCTGCCCGGTGATCGTGTGATTGTTGATCTTTCACAGGATACGATGAGCACGGATACCGTCTATGCAATCAGCTATGACGATGAACCGCCACAGATCAAACGGCTGCAAAAAGTACCGTTTAGCGATCCTAAACAGGTGAAGATTATCTCGGATAACCCAATCCTTGAGACTTTCTCTGTGGAAC
Source organism: Pseudochrobactrum algeriensis (assembly GCF_018436245.1). NCBI lineage: Bacteria > Pseudomonadati > Pseudomonadota > Alphaproteobacteria > Hyphomicrobiales > Brucellaceae > Pseudochrobactrum > Pseudochrobactrum algeriensis. Next base: position 232,192 of record NZ_CP075360.1, on the reverse strand, counting down.
TGGACAAACTGACGATTATCGGCCGTATCTGCGGGCATATAGCGCGCAAATAGGTAAGAATATTGGTGTGGGGGAAGGCATTATAATGTCAACAATACAAGTTAGTTCGAAGTATTTGAAATCTATAAAGCTCGGTCAGATCGAAGCTAAGAGTAGTGCTGACGGAAGTAGAATACTTCGTTATTATGTGAATTTTTGGCACAATGAATTAAACCTTCACAAGGATCTTAGTGCGCCGGAGCTCTATTTGCTACAGGGTAAAGTAGATGCTTTAATGTCCGACTGGGACAAAAAGTATGAAGCATACCTGACAAAAACAAAGCTTGTTGCCAGCAAAGAGGAAGCTGAAACTGCTACAGTCGAAGCACAATCTCAGCTAGATCGGCTGAGTCAAATTCTTAGTCACACGCTAAACGTTGATGATCGAATAAATTGGGACTCATTAAAGAAGAAAGAGACCTACAAAAGAAAATCCTATTCAACACCATCTCCAAAACTGGTTGAATATAATAAACCCTCAAAGCAATGGCCGATCATTAGCATTTGGGATCGTATTTTCGGTAAAGCTAAGAAAAAATTAGCTGAGGCCAATGAACAACATATCGCTGCTCTCAATAACTGGGAGGAGATAAATTTATCTGCATTCAAAAAGCATGAAGCTGAAACTAATAATTGGATGCAATTAAAAGACCAATTTGAAGCAGCTGAAACGCTTGCCAAAAATAATTTCGACAAAGAACAACAAGCATATAACGCTAAGATCGATCAGCTGGCTGATGGAGTATCAAAAGGTGATACTAACTCTGTAATTGAGCATGCTTCTCTTGTTCTTGAGCTTTCTGACTACGACGATCTTTTTGAGAAATCATATCAAATTGAGTATCAGCCAGAAGACAAAATACTTCTTGTACAATACGAGCTTCCTTCGCCAGATAAAATACCAACTTTAAAACAAGTTCGATTTGTCGCCAGCACCGGCGAAATGAAAGAAACACACATTTCTGATCGCGAGAAAAAAAATAATTTTGATGCTGTCTGCTATCAAATCTGCTTACGTACAATTCATGAGTTGTTTGAAGCAGACGAGAATGAGAACATTCAAAAAATTCTGTTTAATGGAACAACTAGTTATATAGATCGAACGACCGGCCAAGATGCAACCGCCTGCATTATGTCTGTACTTGTTGATCGTGAAAAATTTATGAGCATCGATTTGGGCAGAATTGATCCAAAGGCCTGCTTCAAAAATTTAAAGGGCGTTTCAGCTGCATCACTAGCTGCCCTCGCTGCAATCCCGCCAGTAATTGAAATGAATAGAGATGATCGCCGCTTTATTGAAGGCCGCAACACAATTGATGCAATTGATTATGCAACCAATTTGGCTGCGATGGATTGGGGTGATTTTGAGCATCTTGTACGCGAGCTATTCGAAAAAGAGTTCGCATCCCGTGGCGGTGAAGTCAAAGTTACACAGTCAAGCAGTGATGGGGGTGTCGACGCGGTAGCCTTTGATCCCGATCCGATCACTGGCGGTAAATTTGTCATACAAGCAAAGCGCTACACCAGAACAGTCGGTGTTTCTGCCGTACGAGACTTATTCGGAACCATGCAACATGAAGGCGCCTCCCGAGGCATTCTTGTAACCACTGCCGACTATGGACCGGACGCGTATAAATTTGCATCAGAAAAACCTATTACACTTCTATCAGGCTCAAACTTACTACATCTTCTTGAGAAGCATGGTTACAATGCAAAGATTGATATTAGAGAAGCGCGTCAAACTATGTACTCTTGAAGTCAGCTATTTTAGCGGCTTGTGAGAGCGTTGTGTCAGTGCATATCATAACGCTGGGTTGGTTTGATGAGTCAGCATACCAAAGTCGAAACCACCACCTGAACGTAGAGCAAGAGCTTTTGCCGGCACAAGGCGCAGCTGAGGATACTCAATTCGATGGTCGAACAATGTAGAAGACCTATCTTGATCACGCTAAAATAGTATTGGAAGCGGCTCTAACGCTGGAAGAATTTGTAAAAACCAAAGAGTAACCCGGGGGGCGGGTAAGAGGGGGCGATTTGGATGTATATATAGACCGTGAGCAAACGGCAGCAAAACACTTCATACTAAAGCGCTATCTTGAAACTCTGGCCTTTAAATTACTTTTAGGAGGCTATTCAACGCTTACTTATATTGATGGGTTTTCAGGGCCTTGGGAAACCCGTACAGGTGATCACTCTGACTCCTCATTTATGATAGCAATTAAAGCACTTAAAAGTGTTCAAGAAAATCTACGATTGCAAGGGCGACGCCATAGGATCAAGTGTTTTTTTGTAGAGCAAAACCCCACATCCTACGCCGAGTTACATGCAACCGTTATGCAACACCATGACCCAAAGAATGATTTTCATATTGAAACATTTAACGGACGCTTTGAAGATGCAACCGCACAGATCCAGAGCTTTGTGCGTGGAACATTTGCATTGACATTTATCGACCCAACCGGATGGACAGGTTACGAATTTGCTAAAATAAAACCCATCTTGGAACACACACCAAGTGAGGTACTTGTCAACTTTATGTTCAACTTCATCAATAGGTTCACGGCATCGAGTGACGAGCGAATACTGAAATCATTTGATGGGATATTGGGACAAAACTGGCAATCCCGTATGGATGTCACAGCAAATCGGGAAAACGAAATTCTTCGGTTATTTTCTACTGAGTTTCAACAGACTGCAGACTTCGAATGGGTACTACACACTCCTATTGAAAAAATATCTGATAAGAGAACCCACTTTTATATCGTTTATGGCACGAGAAGTCTTAAAGGACTTGAGACCTATAGAAATGTTGAATACTCAGCTCTAAAAGAGCATGGCATGCGCCGCATTGAAGCCAAGGCATCCAAACTAATGGAGGCAACTGGGCAATCAAATCTCTTCATGGCCGCTGAGCTATCCAATATTTCATTCGAACACCAGATTGATACGACAAAAAAGAGAGTCACAGAATGGCTATGTGCGGAACTTGCGCGCATGGGAAAACCAATTCGATTTGGAGACCTCTGGCCTGCCATTCTTCAAGAGCATACTCTTCGAATAACTGACGTGAAAGATATATGTGCTCAATTGGGTAAATCTGGCCAAATAATTGAATCTTGGAAAGCCAATAAATCAAAAAGGCGGACGCCGATTGACTCTGACCTCATCCAGCTTTCCACCAAAAATAACTCAAATATGTAAGGGCATTTGATTCCATGTTTGCTGTCTATAAACGCGCCCGGTTGCCTTTTTATTCTTGCCGCCCCACTGCTTAAAGAAAAAAGCCGCATCTGCATCTGTACATTGGTCAAATATCTCGTCGACCCATTTCGGATCTAATGGCCTTGCATTTGGTCCTGATTCACCACCAACAATTGCCCAGTGAATATCTTTCAAGCTTGCACCAGCTACAGAACCGATAAGCGGTTCATAGGAAACAAAACGGATAGCCGCTGGAACTTTACGTAACTCATCCAATCGATGAATTACCCTTGCGTCCTCAACACTAGTTCCCAGCCACACATTTGGCAAAACAGCGATGTCATTGTTCGAGAGAACGTCAGCCATTCTATCCGGACGCTTGGTCAAAATTTGATAGGTATGGCGTTTTGTTTGCGCCATCACATTCCAAACATCCTTGATGAAATCGACAGGTATATCATCATGGAACAAGTCTGACATTGAGTTTACAAACACGCGGCGTGGCTTCGCCCACTTTGTCGGAATATCAAGCGACTTATAATCCAGCGTGATTTTGCCAGTCCACTTCGCACGGCCACCGGATTTTCGAGTTAAGCCGGCATATTTTTCAACGCCCATAGCCTCAAGCCGAGCAGCCATTCGCATCGCATAGCAATTGGTACAGCCTGCAGAATAAATCTTGCAACCTGCAACCGGATTCCACGTTGCGTCTGTCCATTCGATCGATGTTTCAGCCATGAAACTTGCTCCTGAGTAATCTAGTGTAAACTATAAAATAGACAAATTAAGGATTTGTATTACATATCTAACCTATTGTTTTTACTGATATTGATCTAGATTTAAGGGAGGGAGGAAAGCAAAGACCCCCCTACCCCAGAAAGACAAAAGTCCTCCTAAAGGTGGGAGATCGTATGCCACAGACTTGATCCGTCATCGCGGTCGGTCGTTCTGGCAGGACACCTCTCAGTAATCCGTCCTCAGTTTCTGGCAGCACCGTAGGACTTTCGACCCCCGCGCTTGTGGCTGCACCAGAAAAGGGAATTGCACCCTTGTCGCCACTTTCATTGAAAGCATCAAAGGCATACCTCTCATCCGAATTGAAAGCAATACTTTCTTTTCACTTGCATGAAATTGAAAGTTATGCTTTCATAACCCTATCAACAGCACGAAGAAGCCCACAGGCTGATCTGCTTTTCACGATGGGGTTTTATGAAATGAACAAGATTGCTCTGAATGCCGCCGAGCGCATCATGCTCAAAGTCCCGACATTCTCCGGTTACGAATATGCCGATCCCCGTCTGATCAATGGCGCAACCTATGCGGACGTTATCAAGGCGGCTGGTGACTACGATGCCATTGAGATTTACCGGTTCGACGAGCAGACAATGCGCGTGTCTGACATTACCGATGAAGTGTCTTTGCATTTCATTGGCGATGTTCTGGACAACCCGCCGTTGTGGCTTCGCCATTCCGTCAGCTTCGGGAACATCGTTGCAGCTGAGCGCCGTTCAAACCGTGAATTTGCAGCCCATGAGCGCTCATTCGCTCAAGTAGCTCTGTGAGGTGGTGACTATGACCGCACCAATCATGGATCGCGTCTGGGACGCCTATTGGGATCAGGGCAACACCAAACTTGCACTGGAGCGCGTTGTCGAGGTTGTTCAGGAAGATTCCAAGCAGGCTCTGATTACCGCTCATGTCGAAATCGAACGCCTGACGCAGCTCTGCGCTGAACTTGAAGCCGAATTGCAAGCCGCAGATTCGCGCCGATTGGAGGCCGCGTGATGGATATCAAGATTGATTGTGACGAGTTTCAGTCGATTAGTGACCTGTCTGTCAAGGTCGTGCAGAAAGCCGCTGAAAAAGCAGGCTTCATTGAGCATCCGGATGGAATTTACTTTGGCATGTCCGATGCGGTTTATCATGCGGATAAGGCTCTCGGTTCCACAGGCCTGAAAAAGCTTGTCGGCAATGCGCCTGACTTCTGGTGGGAAAGCTGGATGAACCCGGCACGTGAAGAAAACGACGATACGCCTGCTAAAGTCTTCGGCCGTCAGTTGCACCTATGTGTTTTGGAAGGTCGAGATAAGTTTATTGCTAAATACGCACCAGAACCAATCTTTGACAATTATCAGGGCTGCTTGAAAACTGCCGATGATCTGCGCGATTTTCTATCTAAAAAAAAGGCATCCAAATCAGGCTCAAAAGCAGAGTTAATAGCTCGAGCCAAACAATTTCCTGACTGCCCTGCGATATTTGATGAAGTACTCATTCTCGCACAAAAATCCGGCAAAGAGCTTATCAAGTTTAAGGACTATGCAAAAATCCTTGCTGCATCGGCTTTCATCAAGGCGAACACAACACTGTCCAATGCCTTTGAAGGTGGTCAGCCCGAAGTGTCCGTATTCTGGACTGCTGACGGTGTACGGTTCAAAGCGCGGTTTGACTATCTCAAGCTGAATGCGATTACCGACCTGAAATCCATTGCCAATCGCACCGACAAGGAATTCACCAAAGCCTGCTGCGATGCTGTTGCGAGTTATGATTACATCATTTCCGCAGAGCATTACACCGAAGGCCGCCGCCAGCTTAAACGCCTACTGAATGAAGGTCGCGTGTTCGGCTCTCATGATCCGGAGTGGCTGGCAAAGGTCGCAGCAAACGAGGTTTTCGCCTTTGTTTTTGTCTTTTGGCAGAAAGACGGCGCTCCTATCTCGCACGGCATCAAGCTTTCCCCCGGCAATCCTCTATTCAGCTATGCCCGAAGCATGATTTCGCAGGCAGTCGATAATTACCGCACCTATCTGGCCGAATTCGGCACTGAAACAGCATGGGTGCCGTCCACTCCACTTGAAGAATTAGACGAAACTGACCTGCCGGTTTGGTACCAGCAGCGCCTTATGACGGGATCGTAATTATGAACCAGCTCGTACCAGCACAAAAACGTTCCCTCGTGGACAGCATGGCATCCCGTTACGACATGGAGCCTGCGGCGTTCGTCTCGGCCATTAAAGCAACGGTAATCAAAGGCGATTGCTCAAACGAGCAATTTGCAGCCTTCCTTATGGTTGCGAAGGAATATAAGCTCAACCCTCTCACCAAAGAGATTTACGCCTTTCCTGATCGCGGCGGCATTCAGCCTATCGTTTCGATTGACGGCTGGATGAACCTGATCAATTCGCACCCGCAATTCGACGGCATGGAGTTTCAGGACAGCAACGGCGATGATGGGAAACTGTACTCAGTTGAATGCCGCATTTACCGTAAAGACCGTGCACGACCGGTATCCGTAATCGAATACATGTCTGAATGCTTCCGCCAAACTGATCCGTGGAAGAAATGGCCTAACCGAATGCTGCGCCACAAAGCTGCAATTCAAGCAGCACGATATGCATTCGGCTTTTCCGGCATCATGGAACCGGACGAGTACGACCGAATGAAAGATGTATCCCCGCAGGTCAAAACAGTGATTGCAGACCCGCTGTCGGACGAACCAATCGCCACAGCAGAAACAACTACTGTTGATGGTGAAATACTCAATGAAAGAACAGAACAAGAAATACCGGCAGATACTCCCCTGTCCGATGCCGGTACAGAGGGTGGTGAGCAGTCCCCATCAGCCACCACCCTCGACAATTCCAGCGTAATTGATCATTTAACCGATCACGACAAGGCTTCACTGCGGGAGCTGATTACTCGCTTAAAGGCCGCCGTCGGTGATGACCCGGCTGTAATCGGCATGACATGCAACGCTTTTCTAGCAGGCGGATATCCTCTTTCTGAGTATGCCAATAAGAAAGCGGGAACAATCGCCATGCACTTTAAAGCAGTGTGCAAGCAAGAAATGGAAGTTGCGGATGCGATCAAGCATGCCTGTGACATCGCCCAGATTGATGAAACCGAGGTGATGCTATGAGCAAACACCTACTTCTTCGTCGGGGCATCAAGGGCATTCACCGCTTCTTTCAGTCGCTTCTCAACCTTTGGTCCTTTGGGAGGAATTTGCCCCTCCTTATTCAAAGTACTATTTGCAGGCTCTTCCACGGTCTCAATATTCAGATTCGTAGTTTTGTTCTTACCAGTAGTTTTTGGGTGAGTCATAAATTTGCTCCTTCTCAAAAACTCAACCCACAAAAGACAAATACGTTCCAATTTTTGTGGTGTTAAAAATGACGAAGCGCATAGAATTCACCCGCAAGATCAAAGGACTGATCAAAGCCCGTGCAGACGGCAAATGTGAAAATTGCTCGGCCAAACTAAAAGCCAGTGAAGGCGAAGTCGATCACATTTTACCTTGCGCTCTTGGTGGCGAGGCAACCGTAGCCAATGGCCGCCTGCTCTGCCGTGTCTGCCATCTTGAAAAGACGGCTGACGATATTCGGCGCGTCAGAAAATCTGATCGGCAGCGTGACAAGGCCAGCGGCGCTCTACGAGCAAAGTCTGCACTGGCAGGCCGGAAGCAACCAAGGCCAGCACTCACAAAAATCGTTCAGAAGCGTCGCTCACTATACGAGCCAATCCAGCCACAGGAGCGCATGCAATGACAGATAGTTTAATGTTTACTGCTGCCCATCAGCTCCCGATCAAGCTTATTAAGCAAATCAACCATACCGTCGGCGGCGTCTCTATCAAGACCAACCTGCAGAGAGCCATCGACCATGGTTATGAATCCGGTAGCTCTATCAATAATAGCCCAAGTACCATTCACATCTTGCTTCATATCATATCGGCTTTCAGACACAGGAAGCACCTCAAAAATAAGAATCCTACAGCGCAATCATTATCAGATCCGGCTATTGGGGGGGGCACAGCCGTATGACAAGGGATGAGCTGATTGTTCAGATAGGACTATTGAAGGCTGAAGACAAACAAGAGCAATTCAAAATTGCAACCGATGAAACGAATATCATCCGGCTAAGGCGGAAAATCCGAGAGTTGAAGCGCCAAGTTTTCAACGCCTCACCACTTGCACCGGAAGGAGGGAAGGATTGACTGAAAATCTATCAAACGACATTTTAATTGGCGCAAAGTCGATTAGTAAGTTCAGCGGCTTTCCTGAGCGAACAATTTATCATCTATGTGCGAAGGGCTCATTCCCCCACTTTAAAGCCGGTGACTTACTCTGCGCGCGAAAATCCACAATTATTAACTGGATCGCTCAACAAGAAGCAGTGTGATTCATGTCAACCAAAATAGCTGACCTAACAAAATAACAAAGCCGCCATGATAGGCGGCTTTAACGCTTCAATATGTTGCATCCGTGTTGCATGGAGTAATTTGTAACATGTTGAAAACCCTAGAAATGCGCGTTTTGGCATGTAACACAATGCAACACGTAAACAGTACGATCATCGCTGTTGTTATTGCTATAAATATTTGATTTTATTTGATTTTTAAGTGGTGCCCGGAGACGGATTTGAACCGCCGACACGCGGATTTTCAATCCGCTGCTCTACCAACTGAGCTATCCGGGCATCCCTGCGAGCCTGTCTGGCCAGCGTGACGGTGTTGGTGTCCGTCTGATGTGAGCGCTTTATAGCATTAAATTTTTGCCTGTCCAGCACCCTGAACAGAAATTATGCAGCGAACCGGCAATTATTTTCAAAAAGCCCGATTTTCCTTGATTTTTAAAGGATATTTTCTTTTGAAAACTCCCGCACTCAACTCAAAATCACACAAATCCGCTGCTTCGCAGATGAAAAACAGATGTGAATCACCCGAATCCGTATGTTGAAAATTCTCACCCGCGGTTTTGACAGCATAGAAAAATTCGTACGTCTTATATTGTGCATTCTGTATCGCTGCCAAAACCGCGTTTTCCAAAGACGCGACATTCAATCACTGCGCAAAGAGCCGCATTATAATAATTCCAGATGACTTCACCAGTCAGCTGCGATAAAAGGCACGCATGTCGAGGAGAGGATCATATCCTGATTCCTGTTTGTCTGCGGGAGAGTGCCGGTAACGGCCACCGAAGGGGAAATCGCCCGAAATCTCTCAGGTACCAAGAACCGCAGAAAAGCAAGGCAACTCTGGAAAGTCGGGGGAAACCCCGCGCCGAAGGTGTAAGTAAGCCTCAACAGGCTTGCGAGTCTCTCAGGCTTCCGACAGAGGGGTACATCATGGCTTTCCGCTTTTGCGGAAGGCGGACGTGTGTCTCTGGAGTGAAAAATGGGCGATACATCTTCTTTAAAAACGCTTCCGCTGGAAGAACTACATATTGCATCCGGTGCCCGTTTCGGCGGCTTTGCCGGTTGGAACATGCCGCTGACTTATCCGCTTGGCGTGATGAAAGAGCATGTTCATACACGTGAACAGGCTGGTCTGTTCGACATCTCGCATATGAAACTCATCGAAGTTTCAGGCAGCGATGCTGCCGCTTTGTTTGCAAAGCTGTGCCCGATTGATGTCACCAAACTCAATGAAGGCCAGTCGAAATATACATTCCTGATGAATGATGACGCAGGCATCATTGATGACCTGATCGTGACCCGTCTGGGTGACGAGCGTTTCATGATCGTTGCCAACGCCGGTAATGCCGATATTGATATTGCGCATTTCCAAAAAGGTGCTGCAGGTCTCAACTGCACAGTAACCCCGCTTGACCGCGTTCTGCTTGCCATTCAGGGCCCGCAGGCTGCTGATGTAATGAAGAGCCTCGCATCTGATCTCGGTTTCAGCGTTGAAGAGCTGAAATTCATGCATGGTTTTGAGCCTAAACAGGGTTGGTTCGTTACCCGCTCCGGCTATACCGGTGAAGACGGTTTTGAAATTGCCGCACCGCTCAGCGATGCACAGGCACTGGCGAAATCTCTGCTGGGCGATTCCCGCGTTGCATGGATCGGCCTTGCCGCCCGCGACAGTCTGCGCCTTGAAGCCGGTCTTTGCCTGCATGGTCAGGACATCACTGAAACCATCGATCCGGTTTCTGCCGGTCTGACATGGGCAATCACCAAAGCTGTGCGCGAAACCGCCGCATTCCCTGCCGCCGCTAAAGTTCTGGAACTGATTGCCAACGGCCCTGAAAAGCGCCGCGTCGGCATCAAGCCGGAAGGCCGCCAGCCGGTTCGTGCCGGTACCAAACTGTTTGATGAAGCCGGCAGCGAAGTCGGTGAAATCACGTCCGGCGGCTTCGGCCCTTCAGCCGGTTTCCCTGTTGCCATGGGTTATGTCAGAGCCGATCTGAAAGAGCCGGGCACACGTCTTTTTGCGGAAGTCCGCGGCAATAAAGTGCCTGTAGACGTCCATACACTTCCATTTACCCAACCTCGCTATCACAAAGGATAATCGCATGCCTAAAATCTTTTTTACCGAAGATCATGAATGGCTCAGCGTTGAAGGCGACATTGCAACTGTCGGCATCACCAACCACGCTCAGGAACAGCTCGGCGACCTCGTTTTCGTAGAACTGCCTGAAGTTGAACGCGTCGTGGAAAAAGGCGAAGCCATTGTTGTGGTTGAGTCTGTGAAAGCTGCATCCGATGTGTATGCACCGCTTAACGGTGAAGTCATTGAAATCAATGAAGAACTGAATGGCAATCCTGCGCTCGTCAACAGCGCGGCAGAAGGCGAAGGCTGGCTGTGGAAGATGAAAATCTCCGATGCAGCTCAGCTCGAAGGTCTGCTCGACGCTGCCGGCTATCAGGCACTGGTTGGCTAAATCATGGCATCATCATCTCTTCCGTTTGTAGAGCGCCATATCGGCCCTCGCGCCAGTGAACAGCAGGAAATGCTGTCGGCGCTTGGTCTGCCGTCGCTGGACGCTCTCATCAGTCAGGCAGTGCCGCAGTCAATTCGTCTTGAGCGCGCACTCAACCTGCCTGCTCCGCTCGATGAAGCCGCAGCTCTCAGTGAACTGTCCGGCATTATGGGTCGCAACGTGGTTGCCAAAAGCTTCTACGGTGCGGGCTATCACGGTACCCATGTGCCGCCGGTTATTCAGCGCAACCTGTTTGAAAATCCGGCTTGGTACACAGCCTATACACCGTATCAGGCTGAAATCAGTCAGGGTCGTCTTGAACTGCTGTTTAACTTCCAGACACTGGTGACAGAACTGACCGGCCTGCCGGTTGCCTGTGCATCGCTGTTGGATGAAGCAACTGCTGTTGCTGAAGCTGTTGGCATTGCTTACCGCCATCACCGCGAAAAACGTCCGAAAATGGTGATTGCCGGTGAATTGCACCCGCAGACTCTGGATGTTTTGAACACCCGTGCAGAACCGCATGGCATGATCATTGAAGTTGGCGGCGAAGTGGATACCACAACCGCTGCTGTGATCATTCCTTGGCCGGATACACGCGGCGTTTACGGTGATTTCACCCGTATTATCGCCAGCGCCAAACAGACCGGCGCTCTGGTTGTAGCCGTTGCCGATCCTCTGGCACTGACCATCACCCAGTCTCCGGGCTCATGGGGTGCCGATATTGCTGTCGGTTCCATGCAGCGCTACGGCGTGCCAATGGGCAATGGTGGTCCTCACGCTGCTTATCTCGGCGTGAAAGAAAACCTCACCCGTATCATTCCGGGCCGTATCGTCGGTCAGTCGTTCGATGCGCATGGCCGTCCGGCCTATCGTCTGGCGCTGCAAACCCGCGAACAGCATATTCGTCGTGATAAAGCGACATCGAATATCTGTACCGCTCAGGCACTGCTGGCCAATATGGCTGCATCTTATGCAATCTGGCACGGCCCGAAAGGCCTTCAGGCTATTGCTGATGCCGTTCATGCGATCACTGCCCGCTTTGCAGCCTCATTGAAAGCTGCCGGTTTTGAACTCGCCGGTGAACAGCTGTTTGATACAGTGACCGTAACGGTCAAAGGCAAAGCACAGGATTATGCTGACAAAGCTCTGGCAGGCGACCGCCTGATCCGCGTCATTGATGCTGATACTGTGTCTGTCACTTTCGATGAAACCTCGCTGGAAGATGATTATCTGGCTCTGGTTGCATTGTTTGGTGCGAAGCCTGTTGAAAAAGCTGCCCGTCTGTTGCCGGATGCGCCGCGTGACGAACATTTCCTGACGCAGGCTGCATTCCACAGCTATCGTTCAGAAACCGAAATGATGCGTTTCCTGCGTAAGCTGGCAGACAAGGATCTGGCGCTTGACCGTGCGATGATTCCGCTCGGCTCCTGCACCATGAAGCTGAACGCTGCTGCCGAAATGATGCCGGTCTCATGGCCGACAGTCGGCGGTCTGCATCCTTTTGCACCACAGGCGCATCTGGAAGGCTACAAAGTTCTGACCGACAATCTCGAAGCATGGCTTTGCGAAGTGACCGGTTTTGACGCTGTATCCCTGCAGCCGAATGCCGGTAGTCAGGGCGAATATGCCGGTCTTCTGGCAATCCGCCGCTATCACCGCGCCAATGGTGACGAGAACCGCAATATCTGCCTTATCCCGTCTTCCGCACACGGCACCAATCCGGCCAGTGCGCAGATGGCAGGCATGAAAGTGGTTGTCGTCAACTGTCTCGAAGACGGTGACATTGATGTGGCCGATCTGAAAGCCAAGGCAGAACAGTATCGCGATACGCTGTCGGCGCTGATGATTACCTATCCGTCCACACACGGTGTGTTTGAAGAAACCATCCGTGAAATCTGCACAATCATTCACGCGAATGGCGGTCAGGTTTACTTCGACGGTGCAAACCTCAATGCGCTCGTTGGTCTGGCACGTCCGGCCGATATCGGTGCTGACGTTTGCCACATGAACCTGCATAAAACTTTCTGCATTCCGCATGGCGGCGGCGGCCCGGGCATTGGTCCGATCGGCGTTGGCGCACATCTGGCACCATTCCTGCCAGGTCATGTCAATGCAGGCAGCGACAATGCGGTTTCCGCTGCACCATTCGGCAGTGCGTCTATCCTCGTTATCACATGGATGTATATCCGTATGATGGGCGGCGCCGGTCTGAAAAATGCAACAGAAGTGGCCATTCTCAATGCCAACTACATTGCTGAGCGCCTGAAGGATCATTATCCGATCCTTTATACCGGTGCGAATAATCGCGTTGCGCATGAATGCATCGTTGACACCCGCGTGTTGAAAGACAAAGCCGGTGTGACCGTTGAAGATGTTGCCAAGCGTCTGATCGATTACGGCTTCCACGCGCCGACCATGTCATGGCCGGTTGCCGGTACGCTGATGGTTGAGCCGACTGAATCCGAATCCAAGGCTGAAGTGGATCGTCTTTGCGACGCCATGATCTCCATCGCCAAGGAAGCGGCTAAGGTTGAAGCCGGTGAATGGCCGCAGGATGACAATCCGCTGGCGAATGCACCGCATACTGTTGCAGACACCATGCTCGACGACTGGAAACATCCGTATTCGCGTAAGGAAGCAGCCTTCCCTGCGAAAAATATGGATCCGGCTTCCAAATATTGGGCTCCGGTATCGCGTATCGACAACGTAGGCGGCGACCGCAATCTGGTCTGCTCCTGCCCGCCGATGGATGCTTACACAGACTAAAACAATCAAAAAGGCCCTGATGAAAATCAGGGCCTTTTTCTTTTGCCCGACAAACCACGGCACCGCCTTATGCGACATTAGTCTAACCTCATGCAAATTTTACTTTCCCTCTTAAAGCGGGGGAGTAAGCGCTCAGGGTGTTTGCCAGTGCTGTGGAATCATCCTGCACCGGCGAAGCATGCAGAAAACTAACCAGTGTATTTTCTTGGATTTCAGGAGGGAAAATCCGCTGGCAGATGAATTGTGAGGCATACTGAATGGATACTGCATCGGGGCACCCGCATTCCCAAGAGGAAGAGCCACATCTTGCCCGTAATCTCAAAAACCGCCATTTACAGCTGATCGCCATCGGCGGCGCTATTGGTACCGGCCTTTTCATGGGCTCGGGCAAAACAATCTCGCTCGCAGGCCCGTCAATCCTGCTGGTCTATGCGATTATCGGCTTCATGCTATTTTTCGTGATGCGCGCTTTGGGCGAGCTGTTACTGTCCAATCTGAATTATCGCTCTTTTGCTGATTTTGCCGGTGATTATCTCGGATCATGGGCTCAGTTTTTTACCGGTTGGACCTATTGGCTGTGCTGGATTGTTACCGGTATTGCCGATGTTGTGGCCGTTGCCGGTTATATGTCGTTCTGGTTCCCTGAGTTGGCCTTGTGGATTCCCGCCCTTGGCCTGATCGTGGTTTTGGTTGCGCTGAACTTGCCGAATGTACGCAATTTCGGTGAAATCGAATTCTGGTTCGCGCTGATTAAGATTGTTGCCATTGTTGCGCTGATTATTACCGGCGTTGTCATGCTCAGCTCCGGCTATGTATCACCAAACGGTACTGCGGCTTCCATTACCCATTTGTGGGATCAGGGCGGCTTTTTCCCGAATGGCTTCTTCGGTTTTGTTGCCGGTTTCCAGATCGCGGTTTTCGCTTTTGTCGGTATTGAGCTTGTTGGTACAGCCGCTGCTGAAACCGAAAATCCGGAGCGCAATCTGCCAAAGGCGATCAACTCGATCCCTGTGCGTATTGTGCTGTTCTATCTCGGATCGCTCTTTGTCATCATGACTGTGATGCCTTGGAACCAGGTTGACCCGTCGAGCAGTCCGTTTGTCGCCATGTTCTCGCTCGCAGGCCTCGGCATTGCCGCGCATGTGGTGAATTTCGTGGTACTGACCTCTGCGGCTTCCAGCGCCAATTCCGGTATTTACTCGACATCGCGTATGATTTTTGGTCTGGCAAGCTATGCTCTGGCACCAAAAACACTGGGCAAGCTGAACCACCGTCATGTGCCGGTGAATGCGCTGTTCTTCTCCTGCACATTCCTGCTTGCAGGTGTTGTGCTGCTTTACGCAGGGCAGAGCATTATTGAAGCTTTCACCATTGTGACCACGATTTCGGCTCTGCTGTTTATCTTTGTCTGGTCGATCATTCTGGCATCTTATGTGCAATATCGCCGTAAGCGCCCTGATCTCCATGCAAAATCAAACTTCAAAATGCCGGGCGGTTATGCAGCCATCATTATGGTGTTTGCGTTCTTTGCTTTCATCCTCTGGGCATTGGCACAGCAGGCTGACACAGCACAGGCACTGCTGATTACACCGGTATGGTTTGTCCTGCTCGGCGTGATCTATTTCTTCATGCGCAAAAAAAGCGCATAAAAACTGAAAAGGCCACTCGTCGGAGTGGCCTTTTTTATTACAACAAAATCCAGCGTATCAGCGGTGCGGCAAAGACATTGACCAGTCCGACCAGCACCATCACCAAACCGGCAATGGTGCCTTCTTCTTTACCCAGTTGCTGGGCTTTGGCCACGCCTGCTCCATGCGCGCCCATGCCGAACAGGGCACCGCGGGCAAGGCCGGATTTCAACGGCAGAAAACGCAAGATTGTATCGCCGAGTGCGGCGCCAATCACACCGGTCACCACGACAAACAAAGCCGTCAGATTAGGAATGCCGCCAATATCTTCCGACAAAGCCATGGCAAAAGGCGAGGTCACATAACGCGGGATCAGACTGAGGCGCAGACTCCCGTCAAGACTGAGCAGCGAAGCCAGCCCCCATGCCGAGAGAATGGCAACACTGCTGCCGACCAGCACACCGAACAACAAAACCGGCCAATATTGCCGGATTGTCGCTCTCTGCTCATAAATCGGCACAGCAAAGGCAACGGTTGCAGGGCCGAGCAGCATCACCAGCCAATGTGTTGCACTATTATATTCCGCATAGCTGGTGCGCATCAGCAGAACCGCTGCAATCAGCAAAACCGGCGCGGCAATGAGTGGTGAAAACCATACCCGCGGCCAGCGGCGGTAAAGCTTTTTCGCCAGCACATAAAACAGGATTGTTGCCGCAGACCAGAGCAACATCATCCAAAGCGCAGGCGTTAAATAACCTTCTAACCCGCTCATGATGAATGTCTCATTTTCTGCAAATGACGGCTCAGACGCAAACCTGCTTCAACTGCCAATGCGGTGGAGATCATAACAATGACCGTCCCGAGCAGAATAACCGCGAGAATTTTCAAGCCCAGCAGACCGAAAAACTCATGGTGATCGAGTACGGCAAGAACCGCAGGGATAAAGAACAGCAGCATCTCTGCCAGATACCATTGCGCACCACGGCGCACGGTCAGCAGGTTCATACCGCCGGTCATCAAAAGTATGAATAACAGGAACAAGCCGATGACACTGCCCGGCACCGGCAGATGCGTTAGTCTGGCGATACCCTCCCCCAAAGCCCAGAAACCGGCGATCAAAGCGATCTGGCCGATCCGGCTGTTTTGTACCCAATGGCGGACTCCTCCCGACATTTGAGCTGGAGACATTTTATGGCACTCTTTTCATGCAAATTAATTTTCTCCTTTATACGCCATCCGTATTCATGATAAAAATGAATTGATTGAATAGAATTAAGTCCCAAATGGAATAGTAATGGAACTGCGTACATTACGGATATTCGCCGAGGTTGTCCGCCAAGGCGGTTTCACACAGGCTGCCAAAACTGTTTTCCTTACTCAGTCAGCTGTCAGCAAAGCCGTGCGTCAGCTTGAAGACGAACTCGGCGTGACCCTGCTTGACCGCAACGGTCATAAATCGGTGATGACCGATGCCGGAGAAGTGGTATTCCAGCGCGCCTTACGTATGCTGGCAGAACAGGATGATCTGAAAACCGAACTGGCAGAATTACAGGGGCTGACCAAAGGTGTGCTACGGCTCGGATTACCGCCAATCGGCAGTGACGCGCTGTTCGCACCGATGTTTGCGATTTACCGTCGTCTTTATCCCGGTATTGATATTCATCTTGTTGAACATGGTAGTAAAAAACTCGAAGATATGGTGCGCGACGGTGAAGTCGATCTTGGTGCCTCCCTCTTGCCTGCGCCTGATGAATTTGACTGGCAGAATGTCCGCAAAGAGCCGATTGATGTGCTGATCCCCGCTTCGCACCCGCTGGCCGATCAACCTTTTATTCCCTTGAAACAATTACAGGATATGCCGTTTATCCTGTTTGACAGTGCCTTTGCGCTCAATCCGATTATTCTGAATGCCTGCCGCAGTCAGGGCTTCACGCCCTCCATTGCCGCACGCTCCAGCCAGATTAATTTCATCATCGAGCTGGTTTATGCAGGGCTTGGTATCGGCTTTCTCCC
This sequence comes from Pseudochrobactrum algeriensis, assembly GCF_018436245.1. NCBI lineage: Bacteria > Pseudomonadati > Pseudomonadota > Alphaproteobacteria > Hyphomicrobiales > Brucellaceae > Pseudochrobactrum > Pseudochrobactrum algeriensis. The sequence continues at coordinate 214,843 of NZ_CP075360.1, read as the reverse complement.
GCGTCTGATTGCTGAACAACGGGTGCGCGACGGTGTCCGCCATATTACCCTCAGTGAGCCGGATCTTTCATGGGACATGGCATGGGTCTGGCGGCGTGGCGCTTATCTGCCTCATGCCGCGCGTGCATGGCTGGAACTGGCAGCGCGTTTTCAGCACTGATAAGGGCTGGCAGGCATTATTGTCAGGAAATTCAGGCTCGTTTCTCCCGAACAGCCTGATGAAACCGCACATATCAAAGCTGGGCATTGCCGAGTTGATGCGTAGAATTCATGACTAAAGTGCAAATAAGGGTTTGCAGTTTTGGGGTAGTCGTCTGAGAATGAGCCAAATTTTTCGGGAGATAGTAAATGAGTGACATGACAAAATTTTCATGGAGCGATCCGTTCCTGCTCGATGATCAGTTGTCTGATGATGAACGCATGATCCGCGATTCCGCTGCGGCTTTTGCCAAGAGCGAATTGCTGCCGCGCATTGAAGAAGCCTATCTTGAAGAAGCTGTGCAGCCTGAGCTGTTCCGCCTGATGGGTCAGGCCGGTCTGCTCGGCGTGACATTGCCGGAAAAATACGGCGCGGCTGAAGCCAATTATGTTTCCTACGGTCTGGTGGCGCGCGAAGTAGAGCGCATCGACTCCGGCTATCGTTCGATGATGAGCGTACAGTCCTCACTCGTGATCTACCCGATTTTTGCTTATGGTTCGGAAGAGCAGAAAGACAAATATCTGCCGGGTCTGGTATCCGGCGAGCTGATCGGCTGCTTTGGTCTGACCGAGCCTGATGCCGGTTCTGATCCTGCAGGCATGAAAACCCGCGCGGAAAAAACCGCGACCGGCTACAAGCTGCACGGCTCGAAAATGTGGATTTCCAACTCCCCGATCGCCGATGTTTTCGTCGTTTGGGCGAAGTCTGTTGCCCATGACAACCAGATCCGTGGCTTTGTGCTTGAAAAAGGCATGAAAGGTCTGAGCGCACCGAAAATCGGCGGCAAGCTTTCCCTGCGTGCATCCGTCACCGGTGAAATCGTAATGGACGGCGTGGAAGTCGGCGAAGATGCGCTGCTGCCAAATGTTTCCGGTCTTAAAGGTCCGTTCGGCTGCCTCAACCGCGCCCGCTATGGTATTTCCTGGGGTGTTCTCGGTGCGGCAGAAGATTGCTGGCACCGTGCGCTGCAATATGGTCTGGATCGCAAGCAGTTCAACCGTCCTCTGGCGCAGACACAGCTTTTCCAGAAGAAACTGGCCGATATGCAGACAGAAATCACGCTCGGCCTTCAGGGCTCGCTGCGTGTTGGCCGTCTGATGGACGATCACAAATTCGCACCGGAAATGATTTCGCTGATGAAGCGCAACAATTGCGGTAAAGCGCTCGACATCGCCCGTCAGGCTCGCGACATGCATGGCGGCAACGGTATTCAGATCGAATATCACGTGATGCGTCATTCGCAGAATCTGGAAACAGTGAATACCTATGAAGGTACCCATGACGTTCACGCGCTGATCCTCGGCCGTGCGCAGACCGGTCTTCAGGCATTCTTTTAATAACTGATAATCGCCCGCTTCCCTCTGTATGGCGCTGATTTTTCAGCGGCATAACTGATGGAAGCGGGTTTTTCATATCCGGAGCAAATCTGATGCAGGCGCCGTTGGAAGGCATTAAAGTCGTTGAACTGGCACGTATTCTTGCAGGGCCGTGGATCGGCCAGACATTGGCGGATCTCGGTGCCGATGTCATTAAGGTAGAAAGCCCTGAGGGCGATGATACCCGCAAATGGGGCCCGCCTTATATTGACGACGGTGCGGAACAGTCAGCCGCCTATTACCATGCCTGCAATCGCGGCAAACGCTCAATCACTTGCGATTTTCGTGAAGATGCAGGGCGTGAGACCGTTCTCAAACTCATCAAAGATGCCGATATTGTCATCGAGAATTTCAAACTCGGTGGCCTGAAAAAATACGGCCTTGATTATGAAACCCTGAAAGAAATCAATCCGCGTCTGATCTATTGCTCCGTCACCGGCTTCGGCCATGACGGGCCTTATGCAGCCCGTGCCGGTTATGATTTCATGATTCAGGGCATGAGCGGCATTATGGATATTACCGGCGATCCAAAAGGTGAGCCGCAGAAAATCGGCGTGGCACTGGTCGATATTATCACCGGTCTTTACGGTGTCATCGGTATCCAGTCGGCATTGCTGCATCGCCAAGTGACCGGCCTCGGCCAGCATATTGATATGTCGCTGTTTGATTGCATGACCGGCGTTCTCGCCAATCAGGCAATGAATTTCCTCGCTTCCGGCGTAGCGCCGAAACGTCTCGGCAATGCGCATCCGAATATTGCGCCTTATCAGACATTGCCAGTGCAAGACGGTTATTTCATCATCGCCTGCGGCAATGACGGACAATTCGCCAAACTGGCAGGTTTGCTGGAGCTGTCGGAACTGGCTGAGGATGAGAAATTCCGCACCAATGCGGCTCGCGTACAAAACCGTGATGAACTGACAGCTCAGCTTGAAGCAAAAACATCTGCATGGTTGCGCGATGATCTGTTGGCCGCACTGGAAAAGCTCGCTGTACCGGCAGGACCGATCAATACCATTGCCGATGTGTTCAGCGACCCGCAATTTATTGCCCGCCAGATGCGCGTGGACAATCAAGGTGTTCCGGGACTGCGCACGCCGCTGAAATTCTCCAATGCAGAACTGAAAACCGGCCTGCGTTCACCGCGTCTCGGAGAACATACGGAAGAAATTCTGGCAGAATTGAACTCTGAAAAATAACCAAAAACTGCACTTCAGAAGGCCGTTTTCAGCGGCCTTTTTGTTGGCTGATTATATGATAAATCAGATGCCGGCATATTGCTGTTACAAAACTGACTCGTGATTTGGCTGATTTGCCTTCAGAATGAAGGTCTTGCCCGCTAAAATGGCGGGGTTTTTACCCACATAAAGACAAATTTTTTTCATCAGCCATATTTATTGTATTTTACTTAAATTATCAGTGTTGATAAAATATTTTATCCCATTGAATAATATGATTTTCTGGCAATTTGTTTTAGTTTCGTTCTTTGTAATAAAATTTTAGAATTAGCCAATAATATTGCTAAAAATAACAAAGTTTCTCTTTTGTTTTAAAATAATCTCCTTCGACTAAAGGCGTATGGCTGAGAACTGAAAATAGATATTTGACTCTGCCTGAAAAACACATACTAGAATCCGGCTCTGTACTTTAACAGGGAGGGTTATATGTATCGTAAAATTTTGCTCGCAGGTGTCTGCGCACTCACACTGACCGGCGCTTTTGCCGGTGCTGCTGCCGCTGAAGTCGTTCTGAACCGTGGTAACGACACCGATCCGGCAACACTGGATCATCACCGCACATCCACCGTTTCCGAAGGCCGTATCATGGCCGATCTCTATGACGGTCTTGTCCGTCAGAGCGCCAAAGGCGAAGCTGTTGCTGCCACCGCCAAGTCCTGGGATATTTCCGAAGACGGTCTGGTTTACACATTCCACCTGCGCGATGATGCCAAATGGTCGAATGGCGATCCGGTAACTGCCGGTGATTTCCTGTTCACATTCCGCCGTATTATGGATCCTAAAACTGCTGCCGGTTATGCCAGCATGCTGTTCCCGATCAAAAATGCTGAAGATGTCGTTGCCGGCAAAAAACCGCTTGAAGATCTGGGCGTTGAAGCGGTCGATGATCTAACCCTCAAAATCACCCTTAAAGGCCCGACACCGTATTTTCTTGAGCTGCTGACCCACCAGACCGGTCTGCCGATGAACAAGAAAAGCGTTGAAGAAAACGGCGATAAATTCACAACGCCGGGCAAAATGGTAACCAATGGTGCCTATCAGCTGGTCAGCTTTACACCAAACGACAAAATCGTCATGAAGAAGAATCCAAACTTCTATGACGCGGATAAAGTCCAGATCGACGTTGTTAACTGGATTCCTTTCGAAGACCGTGCCAGCTGCATGCGCCGCTTTGAAGCCAAAGAAGTGCAGGTCTGCTCCGACGTTCCGTCCGAACAGATGGACTATGTGAAGAGCAAACTGGCTAAAGAATTCCGTATTGCCCCTTATCTCGGCTCCTATTATCTGCCGGTTAAAGGTAAAGTTGCCGACAGTAAACTGAAAGACCCGCGTGTTCGTGAAGCCATTTCGATGGCGATTGACCGTGAATTCATGGCAGAACAGGTTTGGCAGGGCACTATGCTTCCGGCCTATTCCGTCGTTCCTCCGGGCATTGCCAATTATGTTGAAGGCGGTGTGAAGGCTGAATATGCCGACAAAGACATGCTGGAACGTGAAGATAAAGCTAAAGAGCTTTTGAAAGAAGCCGGTGTTGAGCCAGGCAGCCTCTCAATCGAGCTGCTTTATAACACATCCGAAAACCACAAGAACACGATGGCTGCGATTGCGGATATGCTGAGCAATATCGGCATCAAAGCCACGCTCAATGAAACCGAAGGCGCAACCTATTTCAACTTCCTGCGTGAAGACGGTCCTTTTGACATCGCCCGCGCAGGCTGGATCGGCGATTATAATGATCCGCAGAACTTCCTGTTCCTGACCCAGAGCGACGTTAGCTTTAACTATTCCAAGTGGAAAAACAAAGACTACGATGCTCTGATGGCTAAAGCTGAAGCAACAACAGATCTTAAAGCCCGTGCGGAAATTCTTGCCGATGCGGAACGTCTGTTGCTCAAAGAAACAGCCGTTATTCCGGTGCTGTATTATTCATCACGCGCTCTGGTCTCCGAAAATATCGAAGGCTGGTATGACAACCTGATGGATGCACACGCAACCCGCTGGCTGTCGCTCAAACAGTAAGTATTTTTACTGGCAGGCTGCATATTCACCTATGCAGCCTGTTGCATATCAAACTATTTTAACTTTGCCGCAGCCATTATTTTTATGAAGGCTGCAGTCAGGAAAATTATATGTTGAGCTATACGCTGCGGCGGCTGGCCAGCGCGATCCCGACGATATTTATCATCATCACGCTGACCTTCTTCATGATCCGGCTTGTTCCGGGCGGCCCGTTTGATCTTGAGCGCCCGATTGATCCGCTGATCCTCGAAAACCTGAAAAAAGCCTATAATATGGATGCGCCTTTATGGCAGCAATATCTGATTTATTTAGGCAATCTGCTTCAGGGTGATCTGGGCCCGAGCTTTGCCCGCCGTGACTTTACGGTCAATGATCTGTTCGCTTCCGGTCTGCCGGTTTCCATCATGCTTGGTGGTCTGGCCCTCACACTTGCCGCCATTCTCGGCACATTGCTCGGTGCACTTGCAGCCCTGCGCCAGAATTCATGGCTGGATTATACCATTGTTGCGGTTGCAACATTCGGCATCACCACCCCCAATTTCGTTGTCGCACCGCTGCTCAGCCTGTTCTTCGGCGTTATTCTTGGCTGGGTGCCTGCCGGTGGCTGGTCTTCCGCCAATTTCACCTACTGGATTTTGCCGATCACCACACTGGCGCTCCCGCAGGTAGCGGTGATTGCCCGTTTGGTTCGCGGTTCAACCATTGAAGCCCTGCGTGCCAACCATGTGCGCACCGCCCGTGCGTATGGTCTGCCTGCCCGCATCGTCGTCGGTGTTCATGCATTGCGTGCCGCTCTTCTGCCTGCTGTCTCCTATCTGGGGCCGACAGCTGCAGCTTTGCTCACCGGTTCGGTCGTTGTGGAAACCATTTTCGGTATTCCGGGCATCGGGCGTTATTTCGTACAGGGCGCATTAGGGCGCGACTATACATTGGTGATGGGCACAGTTGTCGTCATCTCGGTCTTTGTCGTGCTGTTCAACCTCGTTGTTGACCTGATCTATGCTTATCTTGATCCGCGGGTGCGCTATGACTGATATCTCAACAAATATGCCGTCTCACGGCGCACCGGAAGGCAACACAGCCGTTGCCGGCCGTTCCCTCTGGCAGGATGCATGGATCAGACTGCGCCGTAACCGCGCCGCTGTTGCCAGTGCCGTTGTGCTGATTTTCCTGTCGCTCGTCGGTATTTTCGGGCCGATGGTCAGCCCGCATCCTTATGAAAAAATCTATCCGCAATTTGTGCGCGTGGCACCAAGCCTTGAAGCTTACCCGCGTGCGGATACGATTATTCCCGGCCTTGAGCGGGAAATGGCACGTGCCCGCCTGAAAGGCGGAGAACCGGAACTTGCCGGTTCAAAGCTCACAGTTGACGTGACCTCAAGTGCGGGACGTGAACTGGATCAGCGCGTTCTGCGTTATTTCGAACGTTCCGATCTGTTCAGTAATCCGAGCCTTGAACTGGCTGCAGACAAGCTGAGCGGCAAGCTCTCGCTGGATGTGGCACGGAATTACTTCTTCTTCGGCACCGATAATCTCGGCCGCGATATGATGACCCGTACCTTTATCGGTGTGCGTATTTCTCTCGCGATCGGCCTACTGGCTTCCGTTATGGCGCTTGTTCTTGGCGTCAGCTATGGCGCTATTTCCGGCTATCTCGGCGGGCGTGCTGACAATATTATGATGCGTATTGTCGATATTCTCTATTCTCTGCCCTTCATCTTCTTCGTCATTCTGATGCTGGTGTTTTTCGGGCGGTCGATTATCATCATCTTCATCGCCATCGGTGCAACGGAATGGCTGGATATGGCGCGTATTGTGCGCGGTCAGACCCTGAGCCTCAAACGGCAGGAATTTGTGCAGGCGGCAGAAGCGCTCGGTGCAACACGACGAGGTATCATCACCCGTCATATTATTCCGAATGCTCTGGGGCCGGTGATTGTTTTCGTTACCCTGTTGGTACCGAAAGCCATTCTGCTCGAAAGCTTGCTGTCCTTCCTCGGTCTTGGTGTTCAGGATCCGATGACATCGCTCGGCCTGCTGATCTCTGAAGGGGCGCAGAATATGCGCGGTGCTTCATGGCAGCTGATTTTCCCTGCAGTCACCCTGACACTCATTCTCTTTGCGCTGAACTTCCTGGGCGACGGCCTGCGTGACAGCCTTGATCCGAAGGACCGTTAAGATGACAGCAGAAACAGTCTTATCTGTACGCAACCTGCGCGTGACATTTGAAACCAATGACGGGCCGGTTCATGCGGTACGCGGTATCAGCCTTGATGTGAAGTCCGGCGAGACCGTCGCTATTGTCGGTGAATCCGGTTCCGGCAAAAGCCAGACAACCATGGCGATCATGGGATTGCTATCGTCGAATGGTAAAGCGACCGGTCAGGCGCTTTATCGCGGTCAGGATCTGGTCGGCATGTCCGACAAAGAGCTGAATAAAATCCGTGGTGCCAAAATCACCATGATTTTTCAGGAACCGATGACCTCGCTTGATCCGCTCTATAAAATCGGCGATCAGTTGGCCGAGCCTTTGCGTTTTCACCGTGGCATGAGCAAGGCGCAGGCACGTCCGCGCATTCTGGAACTGCTGAAACTGGTCGGCATTCCCGAACCGGAACGCCGCATCGACAGCTATCCTTATGAGTTATCAGGTGGTCAGCGCCAGCGTGTGATGATTGCCATGGCATTGGCGAATGATCCGGATATCCTGATAGCCGATGAGCCGACAACGGCGCTGGATGTGACTATTCAGGCGCAAATTCTGGAACTGCTGGCCGATTTGCAGAAGCGTCTTGGCATGGCTATCGTTTTCATTACCCATGATCTGGGGATTGTGAAACGTTTTGCCGATCAGGTTTGCGTCATGCGCTCCGGTGAAGTGGTTGAAAGCGGTGCAACGGAGAAAATTTTTTCCTCTCCCGAGCATGCCTATACCAAGATGCTGCTTGATGCAGAGCCGGAAGGCACCAAAGCCGCGCCACCGGCGACCGCCCCTTTGCTGATTGAGGCAGATGATGTGTCTGTCACGTTCAATCTGGCAAAAGGCTGGCTGAAACCGCAAACCTATCTGCGCGCGGTGGATGGTATTTCGCTCAACCTCAAACAGGGGCAGACCATCGGCATTGTCGGGGAATCCGGTTCGGGCAAATCCACACTCGGCCGTGCTATTCTGCGCCTGCTGAAATCGGACGGGCGTATCGCCTATCTGGGCAAAGAGCTACCGACAGACCCGCAGGAAATGCGCCCGAAACGGCGCGAATTACAGCTGGTGTTTCAGGATCCGTTCGGTTCGCTCAGCCCGCGCATGACTGTCGGGCGGATTATCACCGAAGGCCTGCTGATCCATGAGCCGGAACTCTCCGCCAAAGAGCGGGATATCCGTGCGGGTGAAGCACTGAAAGAGGTTGGCCTTGAGCCTTCAATGCGCAACCGCTATCCGCATGAATTTTCCGGCGGCCAGCGTCAGCGTATTGCGATTGCACGTACCATGATCCTGAAGCCGAAAGTCATTGTGCTGGATGAACCAACCAGTGCGCTTGACCGCTCGGTGCAAAAACAGGTGGTGACTTTGCTGCGTGATCTGCAGGAAAAATACGGCCTGTCCTATCTCTTCATCAGCCATGATCTGGCAGTGGTGCGTGCGCTTTCCGATTATATTCTGGTGATGAAAACCGGTAAGGTCGTCGAAGAAGGTCAGACCGAGCAGATTTTCGATGCACCGCGTGAGGATTATACCAAAGCGCTGATGCAGGCTTCCATGAGCGAAAAACGCTTCGGAGCGTAAAGATCAAAAAGGCCGGAGCTTAAAGTCCGGCCTTTTATTTTTAATCCAGTACTTTACCGGGATTAAGAATATTATGCGGATCAAGCGCCGCTTTCAGTGTTTTCAGAGTCTGTAATTCGGCAGCGCTGCGGCTGTAATGCAGCCACGGTTTTTTATGCAGGCCGATACCGTGTTCCGCTGAAACCGAGCCTTTAAATGTGCGGATAATGTCATAGACAATATCTTCAACCGCGCGGTCATCTTCGGTGAAATCCGTGTATTTCGTAATATCAATATGAAAATTACAATCACCGACATGGCCGAAAAACAGGCTGGTCATACCCGGATAGCGGTTCTGCAATGCTGCCTGAATAGCATCTACTGCCGCACCAATCTGTGTTTGCGGGACTGAGACATCAAAACCGATACACGGGCCTTCATGGGTCATGATTTCTGCAATGGCATCGCGCATTGTCCAGAATTCTTCGGCTTCACGATGGGACTGCGCAATGGCAGCATCGGCAATCCAGCCCTCTTCCAAGGCATGTTCCAGAACCGACTGGAACAAATCCGCTTCCGCATCCGGTTCAGCGCCCTGCATATCCATCAGCACATAAAGCGGATAGCTGCCTTCAAGCGGTGCGCGGGCATATTTCGCAGCCATATTGTAATAGTCGCCCCACATGGCTTCAAAAGCACTGACACGGCCGGAAAGACGCTTTTGCGCATAATTCAGCAAATTCAGGGCATTCTCAAAATTCTCAAGCGCAACGACTGCGGCATTGGCACCGCCAATCCCCGGACGCAGACGCAGCACGGCACGGGTCACAACGCCCATTGTGCCTTCCGCACCGATAAACAGATGCTTCATATCCAGCGCCGCATTGTTTTTCGGCATTTCATTCATCATGCTGAGAATTGTGCCGTCTGCCAGCACCGCTTCCAGACCCAGCACCAGATCACGGGTCATACCATAGCGGATTACACGATTGCCGCCCGCATTGGTGGAGATATTGCCGCCGATCTGGCAGGAACCGCGCGCGCCCAGATCCAGCGCAAAATTCATGCCTGCATTGCGCGCTGCGTCCTGAATATTCTGCAGAATGGCACCGGCTTCGACAATCATCGTTCCGGCCTGCGCATTGATCGTCTCAATGCGGTTCATATTGCGCAGCGACAACAACACACAATCCTGTACCGGCACTGCGCCGCCGGCAAGGCCGGTCAGTCCGCCCTGCGGAACAACAGCGATACGGTATTCATTGCAGAGTTTCAGAATTTCAGAAACAGTTTGTGTATCCCGTGGCAGAACCAGAGCCAGCGGTGTGCCGCCCTGTTCATCGCTCCAGTCACTCAGATGCGAAATATCAAGATCAGAACCGGTTTGAATGTCTTTACCGAGAAGACCGGATAGTTTTTCCAGCAGTAACTGCCGGACAGAAGCGCTTTGCATTTCATTCCCCTTGATTTGTGAGATTATGTTTATTGGAATTGGCTCTGAATTGTTATAGGGATTTACAAAATTATTACGCTTCAGGTCGTTCTGTTTTTTAATAAGTTCGGCAGCAATCATCCTGCGGTCAAAATTAATATTGTCCGTTCTTTTTACTGAGGTTTCTCATGCCATTGAATATGTCCCGCTCTGCTTTTGCCAAAACTTTCGTTCTGACTGCTGTGATCGCGCCGCTTTGGGCTGGCACTGCACTGGCATGGACAGGTGATGATGTTGCAAAGCGTCTGCAGGCTCTGCTCAAAGAACAGATGGTGGAACTGACATTCTCCAAAGCAGAAACCGATGGCAAAAATGTCATTCTGCATGATGCAAAAGCACAGATTGCTATGCCAAAAACTTCGGCTGACGAAACAGAAGAAGTGGAAAAGGACGAGAAAGACAACGCTCCTGTAAACCTCGGCAAGATTACGCTGAGCAATATTACCGAGGGCGAAGGCGATGTTTATCTCGTTGAAAAAGCCGCATTTGATGATGTCAAAATCGTTGAAGACAACAGCGTTTTCACCACCTCTGATATCCGCTTCAACAATGTCAAATTGACCAAAGACCCGAAAGTCGATCTGCTCGGCCGTATGCAATATGCCGAAAGCTTTCATCTCGGTGCCATCAGTGTCACGGTCGAAGGCAAGCCGGTTTTTGAACTGAACGGCGTACATTTCGCGCAGGAACCTTTTAGCAAAGAAAAAGCCAGCAATTATAGCTGGGGCATTGAGGCGCTGAAGGTTGATCTTGAAGAAGCGAACCGCATCGATCAGGAAAAGAAGAAAAAAGAAGCCGCTGAGTTTCAGAAATCTGTAGAGGAAGCCACGAAGGCGGCAGAAGAAGCTGCACAGGAATCAGCAGATGCTGCGGAAGCGACCACTGAAAATGCTGCACCGGCAACCGATGATGCAGCCCCTGCTGACAAGGCTGATGCTGCAGTTGAAGCCGATGCGAATACAGATATTGCCACCGACAATACTGACGAGGCGATTGAAGACAGCGGCGACGCGGAAGAACTGGCAGAAGATACCAGTGACCTCGACATGGACGCAATCCGTGCGCTCGGACTGGAAAAAATTCACCTGACCATGGATGGCAAAGGCACCTGGTCACCTTATAGCGGCGAATATACTGTCGATCAGATGACCATTAGCGGTCAGAATATCGGTACTTATAATTATAAGCTCGCAATGGGCGGTTATAATCTGAAATTCATCAAAGCTGTGCAGGATCTGCTGACCAGTGTGATGGAAGACGGCGGCGACAACACTTCCATGCAGATTGCAGCCGTGGGCATGTTGCAGAACCTCTCCATCAAAAATATGGAGATGCGTTATGATGATGCGAATTTCTTCGGCAAAGTGCTGGACTATCAGGCAAAAGAACGCGGTATCACCCGTGAAGAACTCGTAAAAGAAATGAAAGACCAGCTGCAATTCGGCGTTGTTTATTTTGAGAATGAGCCGCTTGTAGTCGACGCTGTGAAAGCTCTGGGTGAATATTTGGACGCACCGAAATCCCTCAGCCTGAAAATCCAGCCTGAAAATCCGGTGACCTTCGGCATTCTGACAGCAGTTGGTATGGCTGAGCCGAAAAAACTCTGGTCAGTGCTTGGCGTTAAAGTCGAAGCCAACAAATAAAATACATATCAAACAAAAAGCCTGCATCTCCGGATGCAGGCTTTTTTTGTATCTTCATTACACATCAGAGCTGATGCAGACGCACATCCGGATACACATCCTGCGCGATCTCGCATAAATGCTGGTGATGGGTCAGATAGATCACCTGCCCCTGACCGGCCATTTGTGTGAAAAGCCGGAAAGTTTCCCGCGCACGGTCATCATCAAATGTTTCCATAATATCATCGGCGATAAACGGCATCGGACGGCGCGATACAAATTCATAATAACCGGCGATACGCAAAGCCAGATAAAGCTGGAACCGTGTGCCCTTAGACAATTGATCTGCCGTTTTTGAACTGCCATCGGCAGCCACTGCAATCAGAATTTCACTGTCCTTGTCGGTCTGCGTTGTCAGCTGGCGATAACTGCCCTGACTGATCGCGGCAAAAGCCGCCGATGCCTGCGCCATCATGGATGAGCGATGCTGATCGCGATAAAGGCGCAAAGCCTGTTCCGCCGCGCTGATACCAAAACGCAGACGCAAATATTGTTTCGATTTTTCTTCAATCTCCAGCAATAAGGTACGGCGCTGTTCATCCAGCTTTGCAGCACTGTCATCACCGGCCTGCGCCTCACGCAAAAGCTGCTCAGCCTGCATTTTCAGGCGATATTGTTCCTGCTTATGCCGGTCCTGTGCTTCATCCTGTTCACGCAGAACCAGCAATTGTTCTTTGAGCTCACCACTATCGGTTTGCGCCATCAGGTCTTCAGCTTCTGCCGGATGTGCAAGTTTCAGCAAATGAATAATCGTTTGCTCTTCATCCGCAAGCACTTGTTCCAGCTGCGCTTTTTTAGCACCCGCCTGAATTTTAAAACCGGCATCTTCCAGCGTATCCGCCTGCAATTGCGTGAGCATTGCCTGCTTTCTGGCATTCAGCTCACTGGTTTTCTGGTTCAGTTGCAGCCTGTGCTGTTCCGCTTCCGCCAGACGACCTTGCAGCTCTTGCAGTTTTTTGTGTTCTTCCTCTGCTTTGCGAATGCGCTGCGCGCTATACATAGCAAGCTCGGCGACCGGTATCCCCTCACCCGCCGATTTCTGCACTGGCAGACCAAGACGCTTCGCTAAAGCTTCCGTCTCACGACGATAGGCTGCCTGATCATCGTGCATCGCATGGATACGTTGCGCCAGATCATGACTGCGCTCCAGCGCCGGAGCCAGCTCTGCGGTAAGGTTCAGAATTTCACGCACCTCATCCAGCGCCGGAACAACATCTGCCTGCCCCAGCCATGTAGCCTGACAAGTGCTTGCCCAGTCTTGTTGCCACTGCGCATCCTGCGCCTGAATCTCGTCGGCATCTTTGCGACGACGGCGCAGTTCCTGCTCCCGCTCCGCCAGTTCTGCCTGCAAACCGGCATACAGCTGAAAACTGTCATGCAGAGTGACGGCTTGCGTTTGGAGTGCGCTTAAGCCAGTTTCCGCAGCAGCTACACCGACCTGTTGTAATGCAGAGGTCAGATCAGTTTCCGCCTGTCTGATTTGTGCCAGCTTCTCATCACGTGACCGGCAGGCTCGCAGCCAAAGCTGACGCTTTTGCAGTAAAGCTTCGCGTCTCTCCATCCAACGCAATAAACTACCTGCAGATAATTTCTCTTTGCAGGCTGGTACAAGCTGTTGCTGCCATATAGCGAGACGCGCTTCCACCGCCTGCAAATCCGCTTGCGCCGCGGCACCAGAATTTTTAAGATGCAGGTTCTGTGCCTCAAGCACAGCAAGCCGTTCCCGCAATTGCATGACGCGGGCAAATTCCGCCGCTTGTGTCAGCCTGTTATGCACGGCCTGATCGTCTTGCGTCAGATATTGCTCAAACGCATCTGCACTTTCACTGCTCAGGCTCTTACGATGCTGCTGCCATGCGGCATTGCGATTTTGGCGCAGTTCCGCGGCCTGTTCCTGCGTGATAACCAGACTATTTTGCTGCACAGCCTGCAATTGCGCGCGCAATTGCACCATTTCATCGGTGTTTTTGGCCTGATTATCCTGTGTTTGTTGCCAGCGGTTTTGCAGAGTTTGTATATCCCGCCCTGCTGCTTCCACTTCCGCAACATCAGGCACCGCCAAGGTGGCGAGTAGTTTCAGATCAGTCTCAAAATCATCCTGACGATAAGGCAGTACCTGCCAGATTTCATGCAGTTGTGCTTCTTCTTCCCGTGCAGCCTGATCGGCCAGTCGCAAAGAATTGCTCAAATCCTCACTGCGTAAACGGTTCAGCAGATCATGCAGGTAACGCATTGATACAGGATCGTAATGTGCCTGCGTGATGCCGCTTTGCTTCAACTTATCCTGCGCAAGTTTCAGCCGTTCTTCCGCAACAGCCAATTCCTTGCCAGTCATTTGCAAAGCTGCCGTAATACCGGAGCGCTGCTCAATCAGGCTGCGCAATGCCGTTTCTGTCTGAATATTGATAAGCAATGTGCGCGGATCAGTTTTGATATCCCGTCCCAGACGGATCAGCAGCGCCTCAATTTTATGTTGCTCAGCACGTAGCGCAGCTTCCCGCTCCGGCAAATCCTTCTCTGCTGTTACAAATCGTGCCTGTAATGCTTGTAACTGTCCGGCAGAAGTGGCGAGATTCAGCGCATTTTCATCAGGGTGAATTTCAGCAATTTCCCGTTCAAGCCGCGCGATCTCTGCCGACTGATTTTCAACCCGAACGCGCAGCTCCGCATCATCGATCATCAATCGCGGCTGTTCATCGGCAAAACCGGCAGGCACCGCCGGAATATCTGCAAAAGCAGTCAGGTCTTCACGCAGGCGATGCAGCCGGTGATAATGCGGCAATGCATTGAGCATGGCCTCAATCTCAGCAATGCGGCCTCTTATCTGCCCATGCGCAGTCAGCGCCTGCTGATATTCCGCCTCGGCCTGCCGGAAACTGTCGCTCAATTTGCCATAGCTTTGCGCCGAGCTTTTCGCATCCAGCTCGGCTTTCGCGGTTTCAAGCTCTTTCAATTGCACATTGAGATCAACCAGCCCGCCTGTACGCGCACCGGAACGATAGAACTGATCTGCGCGGCTGCGCAGCAAGTTGAGATTCTGGCTGATACCCGCAAGACCGGCACTGGCCGAAAACAGCAATTCACCGAGATTACCCTTGCTGGCAAGGATCGCATCGCCGCCTTCTTCCAATGTGTCATCGTCCAGCGAGAACATCATGCGATAGGCATTGCGATCAATATCGCCTAATTCGTCGGAAATCAGCGTTTCCGGCAGAACGCTGCCAGCCGGATCACTCAGGTTGTTATTACGCGCTTTGATACGCACCAGTTCCTGCGTTGCGCCCTGCAATTGCAGAGAAGCGCCGATTTTCATTGCTGAATAAGAATGCAGAAAATCATAGCGGCTCTTATGCTCAATACCGAAGAGCAGATCGAGCAGCGCCGAAAACGTGGTTGATTTTCCCGCTTCATTCGGCCCGTAAATAATATGCAAATCAGGTTTGCCCTGATCTGCTGCACCAAAATCCAGCACATGATCGGTAAAACGGCCATAGCGGGTGAGATCCAGACGATTAATCCGCATTATGCCTGTTCCTCTGCCTGTGCGGCCGCACTCAATTCTGCCAGCACATCCTCACTGCCTTTTTGCAATAAATCAGCAATCAGTGCCTGCGCCTGTGCTTCATCGCCACCGAAAACATTGCGCATCTCAGCAGGCAGTCTTCTCACCAGAGCATCCATCTGCTCTGCAAGACCGCTTTGGAAATGGTTAGAGGCGGCCAGCTCATCGGCAATCAGCCTGCCCAGTTCCAACAGCGGATCAACGGTCAGAGCACCTTCGCTTTTCTGTATTTTGCGTGGCGGGGTGCATTCAAGCTCGAGCTTTTCAATCCAGCAATCACCGGTTTGTGCTGCCCTGTCCTCGGCCTCAGTCAGCAGCAGATCATGGTCACGGCGCATCTGCCATGCCAGAGGCGTGGTGCCGGTCAGATGCAGACGGGCGACAAGCTGTTCGCTGGCCGTCGCTTCGCGCTTAGCTTCCAGCGCCTCATGCACTGCCGCAATCACAGCACGCCAATCCTCGCAAGCCGAGACATCAACATTCACTCGCTCAAATTGCGCGATTGACGTCAGTCGCTCTTCTGTCTGCACAGTGCCATCATCATTCACCGTGACAAGCGTTACGGATTTCGCACCGGCCTCATTAATATCGCGCCCTTGCGGATTACCCGCCATTACTACCGTGCTGTTATAATGACTGGTCGGTGCATAGACCGCCCGCTTATGAATATGACCAAGTGCCCAATAATGAAAACCATGCGATTGCAGATCATTAACGCTGACCGGCGCATAAAGGTCATGCCCTTCAGCGCCATTGAGACTGGTATGCATCAGCCCGATATTCACCGCACCGCTGACCGGCAATCCGTAATTGGGCAGCAGACTGTTTTCCGCTTGGGGTTTGGCAAAACTCAACCCGTGAATAACCACCGGCTGAGCATAATCCGGCGCTGAAACAGTTATCGCGCGGGCTTTGCGGTCAAAAATCTGCACCCGCTCCGGCAGGGTCAGCTCTTTGGTAATTTTCGACAGCGCATCGTGATTGCCGCGAATGATGAAAACATCAATCCCCGCCTGATCCAGACGGCGCAGCTGTTCTGCCAGAAAACGTGCAGTTTTCATCGAAGTCTGGTCGCCGTCATAAAGATCACCGGCAATCAGCAGTGCATTCACGCGTTCACTCAACGCCAGATCGATAATGCGTTCAAAAGCACGGCGGGTCGCATTGCCGATCAGCACCGCGAGTTCCTGATTGCGCAAGGCCAATGAGCGCAGCGGTGAATCCAGATGGATATCCGCCGCGTGAATGAAGCGATAGGTCAAATCAGCTCCTGAAAAGTCAGGTTAAAGTCTTTGCGCTGACTATGCGACGGGCCGGTTACAAAAATCAATGCAGCACCGCATTTTAAAAGTGCATAGCTGCCTGTGTTCACCTGACTGAATAAATTCTTGTAAATCATAGGATTTTCTTATGGCAAACACTTACAATTGAAAAATCCCGTTCCTATATGCAGCCAAAGCACTTTTTTCAGGAGACACATATGTTGCGTGCCACCTCACGTTTAAGTCAGTTCACAGTCGCATTGGGACTGGCGCTCGTTGTATCGCTTTCGGCGATGGATATTGCCGATGCCAGACGTGCGGGTGGTGGCAGCAGCTTCGGCAGCCGCGGCAGCAAGACCTATCAGGCACCTGCACCAACGCAGACTGCGCCAAATACTGCTGCGCCGATTGAACGCTCCATGACCCCGAATACCGGTGCGCAGACACGCCCTGCACAGGGTGCGGCGGCTGCCAATGCAGCAAAGCCTGGTTTCTTCAATAATTTCGGCCGTTCCATGCTGGGTGGCCTGCTGGTCGGCGGTCTGATCGGTATGCTGCTGGGCAATGGTCTCGGCGGTATGGCCGGTTTCCTCGGCCTGATCCTGCAGGTTGCCCTGTTCGCAGGTCTGGCCATGCTGGCCATGCGCTTTTTCGCCAACCGTAATAAGCCTGCAACGGCTGCTGCCGGAGCCGGTAATGCTGGCGCGAACCGTGCGAACCCGATGCAGAATCTGGGTGCGCAGTTTGGCAAGCGCGATAACAACACACATGCACGGTCTTCAACCTCTGTACCATCAGCCGGTTTTGGCGCCAATACAAGTTCGGGTGCAGCTGCAAGCATGATGCAGCCTGCTGTAGAAGAAAAGCCACTGACCGTTACGCAGGAAGATCTGGAGCATTTTGAAAAAATGCTGACCGAAGTCCAGACAGCCTATGGTCAGGAAAATTACGGTACGCTGCGTCAGCTGACAACACCGGAAGCTATGTCTTATCTGGCCGAAGAACTGGGCGAAAACGCTACCAACGGCCTGCGCAACCATGTCAGCGATGTGAAATTGCTGCAGGGCGATGTGTCGGAAGGCTGGAGCGAAGAAGGCAAAGATTACGCCACCGTTGCCATTCGTTATGAAAGCATCGACTATCTTGCAGACCGCAATACCGGCGAACTGGCTGAAGGCGAAAGCATGGAGATTTCGGAAAGCACCGAAGTCTGGACTTTTGTTCGTCCTGCCAATGGCCGCATTGAAGAGTGGAAACTTTCTGCAATTCAGGCAGCATAAGCGCTCTAATTGATGAACTAAGAAAAGCCGCTCTGAATTTCAGGGCGGCTTTTTTTATTACCTTTAAATATTTATACTTTAATGATTGCATTTTTTTGCAATCGAATATATTTAATTAAAAAGATAATGAAAGCAGGTAGAAAATGCAGAAACCAGACATTGCCGCATTTTACGATCAGCGTACCGGTTCCGTTCAATATGTTGTTGCAGACCCTGAAACACTGGACTGCGTGATTATTGATCCCGTGCTGGAATATGATGAAAAATCCGGCCAGACTGCCACCAACCATGCTGATAAGATGCTGGATTATATTGCACGCCGCAGCTATCGGCTGGTGCGGATTCTCGACACGCATCCCCATGCCGATCATCTTTCTGCCGCCCATTATCTGCACACCCGCACCGGTGCACCGACTGCTATCGGTGCAGAAGTCAGACAAGTGCAGAAAATCTGGTCTGAGCTGTATAACTGGCCGGATCTGGCCTGTGACGGTTCGCAATGGGATCATTTGTTTGAAGATGGTGAGACATTTAAAGTCGGCAATCTCGATGCCCGCGTGATCCATTCCCCCGGCCACACGCTGGCCTCGGTCACTTATGTGATCGGCGATGCCGCTTTCATCCATGATACATTATTCATGCCAGACGGCGGCACAGCGCGCGCCGATTTTCCGGGCGGCAATGCCACGGCACTGTGGAACAGTATTCAGGCCATTCTGCAATTGCCGGAAGATACGCGTCTGTTTACCGGTCATGATTACCGGCCGAACGGCCGCGAAGCCCGTTGGGAATCCCGCATTGGTGAACAATTGCAAGATAATATTCATCTCAGCCGCTACTGTGATGAGGCGAGTTTCGTGGCCGCTCGTCAGGCACGGGATGCGACTTTGCCGATCCCTAAACTGATGCTCCATGCCTTGCAGGTGAATATTCGCGGCGGACGTTTGCCGGAGCCGGAAGATAACGGACAGCGCTATATCAAAATCCCGCTCGGGCGTTTTGACGGCGCGCCGTGGGAGTGAACAATGTCTGATATGATGCCAACTGAAGTCACAGCACCTGACGCCAATGAGCTGCGCGCACGGGTGAATGAGGCTTCCGCCTTTCTGAAAAAAATGTCCAATCCCGACCGCTTGCAGGTGATCTGCGCTTTGGTTGAGGGTGAACTGTCGGTGCGCCAGCTTGAAGATATGCTCGGCATCCGCCAGCCCGGCCTGTCACAGCAGCTGGCAGAATTGCGCGCTGCCGGACTGATCAGCGCCCGTAAAGAAGGCAAAGCCGTGTTTTATTCTCTGGCCGATGAGCGGGTGAAAATCTTCATCGCCACCATGCATCAACTGTTTTGTGCACCGGATATAAGGACATAACATCATGGAAAATTTCACCCCATGGTCTGCTCTTGGCGGCGGATTGCTGATCGGGCTTTCTGCGGTCTTGCTGATGTTGTTTGAAGGCCGGATTGCCGGTATCAGCGGTATCGTCAGCAGACTATTCCCGCCCTATAGCGACAGTCGTTTTTTATCCCGCGCCGGTTTTGTGCTGGGATTACTGGCTGCGCCTTTTCTCTATCTGCTCTTCACCGGTGCACTGCCTGCAATCACAGTCGCATCCGATCCGGTCCTAATGATGAGTGCCGGTCTGCTGGTTGGTTTTGGCGCGGTCTTGGGCAGCGGTTGCACATCCGGTCACGGTGTATGCGGCATTTCCCGCCTCTCGCCCCGCTCATTGCTAGCGACAACATTGTTCATGGCAGCCGGTTTCATCACCGTCTTCATCATGCGCCATCTCGTCGGATAGAGCATAATTCCTAAAACTTGGATAAGTTTAAGATAAAATTATGCTCTAATTTTAAAGTGTTAGAGCGACCTTTGTGTGCCAAGTCTGGCACACGGCGCTCTAAAGGAGGTCGATCATGTCATTTCTGATTAATCTTATTATCGGTCTGATCTTCGGGCTGGGACTGGTGGTTTCCGGTCTGGCCGATCCTGAGAAAGTGCTGAATTTTCTCGATATTACCGGAAACTGGGATCCGTCATTGGCTCTGGTGATGGGTGCGGCAGTGGTTACAACTTTCATCGGTTATCGCGTGGTTTTTGCCCGTAAGAAACCGCTCTGCGCCATTGATTTTGATGTGCCTGCAAACCGTAAAGCCGACAAATCCCTGATGACAGGGGCAATCCTGTTCGGCATCGGCTGGGGGCTTGGCGGCATTTGTCCGGGGCCTGCGATTACCACAGTAGGTTTAGCCGCAACCGGAACATTGATCTTTGTACCGGCCATGATAGTCGGCATGCTGATCGCCCGCAAAGTGAGGGCTTCCTGATTTTTCAGGAAGCCCTCGCCATCAGCTATTTTAAAGTGTCAGAGCGACCTTTGTGAGCCAAATATGGCTCACGGCGCTCTGATTTGATCAATCGAATGAAACACAGGGCCGTGGCCTACTGATCGGCCATTTCCGTCTTTCATGCCGACTTCAAGTTGATGTGCAGCACCAATCGCCCGTAACAGATAGGCTTTGGCCTCGCGCACTGCATCCGGCAATATATTGCCTTTTGCCAGTTCCGCCGCCAAAGCGCTGGAGAGCGTGCAGCCGGTGCCGTGGGTATCCGGCGTTTCAATTCGCGCGGCCTCAAACCATTCTGTATGCGTGTTGCTCAGCAAAAGATCGGGGCAGAATTCGCCTGCCATATGCCCGCCCTTCATCAGCACAGCTTTGCAACCTTTAGCCAGCAAAGCACGGCCTTGTCGCTCCATCTCCTCGCGGTTTTCCGCGACCGGTTGTCCGAGCAATGCTGCCGCTTCCGGCAGGTTCGGTGTCAACAAAGTTGCCAGCGGCAGCAATTTCTGCGTCAGGCTTTCCACCGCCTGCGGGTCGAGCAATGCTGCACCACCTTTGGCAATCATAACCGGATCAAGCACAATCTGCAAATCCGGTTGTTTGACAAGCTGCTCCTGCAAAACTTGCGCCACGCGGTCAGAAATTTGCGCATTGACGATCATGCCGATCTTAACCGCATCGACCCGCACATCACTGAAAATCATGCTTAGCTGCTGGGCAACAAAATCTGCCGGTACGGGAAAAACACCGGAAACGCCTTGTGTATTTTGTGCGGTCAACGCAGTCAGCGCCGCCATGCCGTAAGTGCCGCGCGCAGCAAAGGTTTTCAGATCAGCCTGAATACCGGCACCACCGGACGGATCAGAGCCGGCAAGAGAAAGAACATTCTTCATCGCTTAGCCCTTTGAAGCGCGGAAATGAGCAATCGCCGCATTGAAGGCACGCGCTTCCTGTTCAGGACTCTCCTGACCGCAAATTGCAGACACCACAGCCAGACCATCAACACCGGTCGCCAGCACATCCTCCACATGCGGCAGCTTAATGCCGCCGATTGCCACAGCTGGCAGGCCGTTGTGCGAGTAAACCCGTTTCAACCCGTCAAAACCGATGGAAGGTGCGCAGTTCTTTTTGGTAGCGGTCGGGAAAACTGGGCCGATGCCGAGATAATCGACCACAGCACTATCCGCTTTAGTGGCCATTTCCGCGGTCTGCACCGACAGACCGAGGATCATATCCGCCCCGATTTTTGTCCGCACCTGTTCCGGTGAGCCATCATGCTGGCCGATATGCAAACCATCAGCATTGATAGCAATGGCAACCTCAATATTGTCATTGATAATCAGCTTGGCATTAGTGCCTTCAAGCGCCGCTTTCAATGCTTTGGCAGTTTCAAGCATCTCCTGCTGGTTAGCATCTTTGTCACGCAACTGCACCATTGTGGCACCGCCACGCACCGCTGCGATTGCGGTTTCCACCATACCCAAACTACCGCAAAGCTCGCGGTCGAGAACGAGATAGAGCGACAGATCAAACTGTTTCATAAAATTGTACCTTTGCCTGAGACTGGAATTGTGCGGGAGAGAGCGCATAAAGCGCATCAATAAAATCTATCTGGAAGCTGGCAGGACCTTTTGCCTGCAAGGCCGCCTGCTCTCCGGCCACGGCATACATAGCCAGAGCTGCGGCAGAGGCTTCGAGAGCAGAGACTTTATGTGCGGCGACAAAAGCACCGGTCAGACATGTCAATGCACAGCCCAAAGCTGTGACTTGCGGCATCAGTGGCGAGCCGCCGTCAACGCGCAAAGTTATCTGACCATCGGTGACAAGGTCATAAGCGCCGGTGACTGCGACCGTACATTGATGCTCCCGCGCCAGTTTTTGAGCCGCGTGGTGCGCGCTACCGGCATCATCACCACTGTCTGCACCCTGTCCGCGCGCGGAAAAGCCCGCAAGCGTCAGAATTTCCGATGCATTGCCGCGAATAATTGTTGGTTTCAGTGCCAGCAATTTTTGCGCAGCGTCACGGCGAAATGTTGAGGCAAAATGCGCAACGGGATCAAAAACCCACGGAATATTATGCGCATTGGCAGATGTAACCGCAGCGATCATGCCCTGCACCCAGAGCGGCGATAGTGTGCCGATATTGATTGTGACCGCGCCGCAGAGCTTGGCAAACTCCCCCGCTTCTTCTTGCGCATGCAGCATAGCCGGAGATGCACCGGCAGCCAAAACCACATTGGCAGCCGTATTCATCGCCACAAAATTTGTGATGCATTGTATGAGGGGTTTGCGCTGTCGCATGGTTTCCAGCATCACGCCGAAATCCGGTAGATCTTTCATATCAGCCCTCCGCAACGGTGAGGGTCTGACGCGGGGTGCCGTTATCGTCGCTGTTGCGAAAAGCCGCCCTTTGATCTGACTCCCTCCGCCGGCATTATCCGGTTCAGGTTCAAAGGGTACTTCTCAGCCGGTATGATCCGGGCGCCCCTGTCTCTCATCATCATTATGGCAGAGCGAAATGCAGCTGTCCACCACTTGGGCGTGTTCAGCTGATTAATATGGCACGGAAATCATTGACATTTGTACCGGTCGGTCCCGTTACAAACAGATCACCACTGGCATTAAATGCACTCCAGCTGTCATGGCCTGCGAGAAACTGTTTCGCATCAAGACCAAGCTCCGTCATGTGCTGAATTGTGTTGCCGTCAGCAAAAGCACCGGCATTATTCTCCGAACCATCAATACCGTCCGTATCCGCAGCTAAAGCGTGAATATTAGCATTAACTGCAATATTCAGCGCCAGCGCCAGCATAAATTCGCTGTTACGCCCGCCTTTGCCTGTTTTTGAACCGGAACCGAGCGTTACCGTTGTCTCACCGCCGGAAAGTAACAGAAGCGGCTGGCCGGATGTGCGGTTGCGTGCCTGATATTGCGCCAATGCCCCATGCATCAGCGCAATATCTTTCGCCTCCCCTTCAATGGAATCCGAGAGAATGAGCGTTTCAACGCCCTGCTCCTCAGCCAGTTTTGCAGCCGCCTTCAGGGATTGCGCTGCGCTGGCAATAATATGGTGACTGTGCCGCGCAAACACCGCATCATCAGGCAGCGGCGCATCGGCTGCTTTACTTCGTAAATGCGCCATCACCTTTTCCGGCAACTGCATTTTGTAATGTTCAATATATTTCAGCGCATCATGGCGGGTTGCACGGTCGGCAATTGTCGGCCCTGAAGCGATCAGTGCCGGATCATCACCCGGAATGTCCGAGACAATCAGGCTGACCATACGGGCAGATCCTGCGAGGGCAGCCAATCTGCCGCCTTTAATCGTGGAGACATGTTTGCGGATGGCATTCATGACACTAATTGGCGCACCACTGGCGAGCAGCACCGCATTGACTGCCTGCTCGTCGGCCAGTGTCAGCCCCTCCGGTGGCGCAGGCAACAGAGCCGAGCCGCCACCGCAGATCAATGCCACCACCAGATCGTCTTCATGCAAGTCTTTCAACGCAGCTTTCAACTGTTTTGCTGCTTCCAGTCCGACTGCATCCGGCACCGGATGCGCGGCTTCCAGCACTTTGATAAAACGGCATTCCGCGCCATAGCCATAGCGTGTGACAACCACACCTTGCGGCGCAGGATTGCCCGCCTCAACCCATAAAGTCTCAAAAGCCTGCGCCATTTGCGCAGCGCCTTTGCCTGCACCGATCACGATTGTCTTGCCCTTTGGTGCTGGCGGTAAATATGGTTTGAGACAATGCAGCGGATCAGCTGCCTGCACGGCTGTTTCAAACAAGGATTTGAGGAATTGCCGCTCCTGCCCTTTTTTGAGTTTCGCCTGCGGGCGCCCGATACCCTGCGGCAGCTGGCTGCCACCATCGCTGTAACCGTCAGGAACGTCCCCTACCACATTAATGACACGGCGCTCCGTAATCGCTGCAAATATCTGGTCAACGGCCTGTTTTGCCCCAACTAGGCGTGACGGATGATCGGTATCAGCTGCTGCATGAGGTAGCAGTAGCATGCGTTGCGGATATTTTTTTGCCAATGGCAAATAAGGCGCCAGCGGCCCAGACAGAGTGCCGTCTTTTTCAAACAGGTCGGCATCCACTGCAACATTGCGGATATGTCCGCTCTGCATCAGCGGTTCAAGCATGGCAACATCCACCAGCTCGCCGCGATCGTAATTGATGACCATTGCGCTTGTCGCCATTGCCGACAGAACATCGTGACCGACAAGACCCTGATTGCTATAGCGTCCTGTCTCGCTGTTCAGCGCGCCAAGCCCGATATGCACACTCAATATATCAGCATTTTGTGCTGCCTCTTGCGGTGTCGCCGCGTAAGTATAACCTTGGCTTTCAATCCATGAGCGATGATGTTCGCGCGCATAGATCACCACATCCATAGCAAAGGCTTTGGCTAGCTTTGCCACTTCCATGCCGATATTACCGCTACCGAGAATTGCAAACTTACGCCCTTCAAGACCAGTGCTTGGAAAACGCGCCAGATCGCGGCCGGTATCAAATTTACCCTCCAGCACCTGCGTATAAAGTGTTGCCGTATCCAGATCAGGACGAAACTGTAACAGCGCTTTCTGCACCATTTGCGCGGTAATACGGCTATTAATGCCCGGTGTATTCATCAAAGGCGCTGTGCCGGAAACCCATGATTGCGATTGCATATTGCCAGTGCCTGCACCGATACGCACACCACCCTCGGCGAACAGGCATTGCGGCGGGATACGGGTGGCGGCTGCAATCACCGCATCATATTGCCCCTGCCCCGCAACGCCTATCAGCTCTTCTTCAGTGCTAAGATCAGGGCAATAGAAGAAATGCAGCTTACCGGCTGCGAGTTCCTGCCCTGTTTTTAAACCATGACTGTGAAAGACCCCGCCTTTTTCTTCAATATAATGGCGGATTTCATGCCATTGATGCTTACCTTGCGCATCAAGACGCAACTCCAGATGATCCGTAATCAGGATTTTGGCAGTTTTGTCCGGCATGATTTCAGTTCCCTTATAATTATTTAGTACGGGGCAATACCCAGATTATAGTGATTGGCAATTTGCCAGAACCAGTCTGCATCAAGATCAGTCTGTCGTTCGGCAATACTGATATGCTCAGAACAATGATCGAACAACGCATAACAAAGCTGCTCGTCATCATGGCGGGCATAATAGGCAATGCCATCAAAATTTTCCGGATGATTATGCAATGCTCGTGACCAGTGTTGTGCAGTGTCATAAGGCAGACCGCTATGCAGAACCTCTGCCGTTGCACCAACGACAGCAAGTCCGCGCCCTGCAAGTTTGGCCAATTTTAACGGAGCCGTCAGCTCCAGCACCACATGCGCTTTCTTCTGTAAAAGCCCCAAATCAATCAGGCTGCGACCGGGTTCACGTAAGAATGTTTCAGCAAAAGCACCCTCCCGTGCAGCGGCTGTATAAAGCACACCATAGGATGCATCCGGCGCATTCAGCCTGCCCATATCGGAGCGGTCGAAATAGACGGGTTCAAAAGCAGCTGTATAAAAACGATATAATTTGCTTCCCGCAGCCAGAGTGATCAGCTCAGGCTGTCGGGAAGCCAAATTTTCTGGTGGTTGCGGCCCGCTCACGCGCCTTGCAGACCATTGAGTCGTGCTGCTTCCAGCACTGCGTCTGTTTCACCACGACGCAGCAGTTCAATCGGCTTTTTGCCGTTGAGACGTTCATCCGGTCTGCTCAGAAAATTCAGCAGGAACCACGGATTAGCGCTGCCAAGTGCCTGACGCACAGCTTTCAGTCCGGCAACAATACTGCCGTCATTGAGAAACTGGATCGTCGGATAGGCGCGGCGGTTGCCGGGGCCCGGAACTGCAAGCAATGAGCCATCCTGCACACGTTTATCAACGGCCTGACGGGAAATACCCTGCAATAACAGGCGCACCTGCTCCAGCGTATAGGCGCCACCTGCCTCGCGCAGATCCTGCTGGGCGATTTCAACACCACGCAGCAAAGCCAGAGCGCGCGCATCCGGCTGATAGGCCTCTTTGGCAACAGCCGTTGCAGCAGTTTTATGGACAGGCTGACGTTTCGCAATGGCACGCGCATTTGTATTGCCGCGCGGCTTTGCCTTTGCTGCAGGGGACTGCCGTGCTTTCTCAGCCTTCGGTGTATTCTGCGTTGTCTGTACCATTTTCATCTCCTGAACTTAAAGATGATACTGCACAGACTGGTTGTCAAGCTTGCTATTGTTGTCAAAGTTGACGAAGTTGCATCTTACATGAAGCGACTTGCAGAATATGGCTCTGCGGGAATGAACGGTTTCTCTCCCGTCATCAGCTCTGCCAGCAACCGGCCGGATGCAGGTCCCAGCGTCAAACCATGATGGGCATGACCAAAATTCATCCACAAGCCCGGCTTGTTTGGCACCTGACCGATAACCGGACGCATATCCGGCATGCAAGGGCGCAGACCCAGCCATGGCTGTGCCTCAACCGGTTTACCCAATGACGGCAATACTTTACGCGCACGTTTTTCTGCCCGATCGAGCAGGATACGATTAGCCGGTGCATCCGGCGCTGCAAATTCAATACCGGTTGTCAGACGCATGCCCTGACGCATCGGTGCCAGCACATAGCCACCTTCTACTTCAACCACGGGATGATTGAGCGCTGCACCATCATCAAGCGAGAAATGCAGATGCGTACCGCGTTTGACTGCCATCGGCAGTTTCATTCCGGCCTTGTCATAGATGAGATGGGACTGAGGTCCGAGCGCGGCCACAACATTACGTGCCGTCACAGGTTCACTTGCGCGCACCGACCAGCCATCACTTTGCTGTTGCAAGGTCGAAGCATCGCCGTGCAGGAACACGCCGTCGCGTTGTGTGAAGAGAGAAGCATAGGCTTTGACCAGAGCCGAAGGATCACTCACGGTTTTCGGGTCGAGCCAATGAACGGCACCGGCAATATTGCGCATGGATGGTTCCGTTGCCGCAAAACCGGTGTTGTCGAGCACTTTATAATTCAGACCGAAGCGATCCAGCGACGGCAGAGTTTTCACAAAAGCATCAAAAGCCTGTTCACTGCAAAACGCTTCCAGCCAGCCTTTGTCCTGCACCAGATTCTGGCAACCGGCCTGATCAATCAGAAAATTATGTTCGGTCACACTGGCCTCCACAAGCGGCAGCATGGCTTTTGTTGCTTTTGCCAATCCGTCCGCGGAAGAATGACGCCAGAACTGAAACAGCCATGGTGCCAGTTTTGGCATATAGGCCAGATCATAACGCACATCCGTACGGTTATTCAGACCATATTTAATCAGATTGGCGAGCCCGCGCGGAAATGAATAAGGAATAACGCTTGAGCGCTCAATCAGACCGGCATTGCCATAACTCGTCCCCTCACCCGGATCTTTTTTGTCGATCAGACAAACGGCATGGCCGCGTGCCTGCAAGTGAAGAGCAGTGCTGACACCGATAATGCCTGCACCCAGAATGATTGTATCGAATTTACGCATGGTATGGCCGGAAAATACGGGTCATGACTACAGGCAGAAAAATTCCGGCCGGCAGTTTGCCACGAAGGACTGAAATTACAGGATTAAGACAATGAGCGCGCAAAGTTGCGCGCTCATCAAACGGTTTTAACAGCCGTTACGATCAATAAATATCGAAGTCGAAATACTTCTTCATGATCTTGTCATAGGTGCCGTTCTTGCGGATACCGTCAATCGCCGCATTGAACTGGGCTTTCAGATCATCATTGCCCTGTTTCAAAGCAATACCGGTTTCTGTCTGTGTGCCCGGCACGTCTTCAAGAATATGGCAGCAGCTTCCGGCTTCCGTCTTCAGCCAGTCAACGACAGGAAATTTGTCGGAGATCATTGCATCCAGACGGCCGGTCTTCAGATCCGCATTGGCTTCGTCGGCGCTCACATAGAGTTTGACCTCAGCACCGGCTTTAGCCAGCACATCTTCCGCATAAATCGCCTGTGTTGTGCCGCCCTGCGCACCGATTGTTTTGCCGGAGAAGCTTTCCGGTTTCACATCTTTAATCGGGCTGTCTTTCGGCACAGCAATCGCCAGAGGCGTGGAGTAATATTTATTGGTGAAGTCGATCTGTTTCTTGCGCTCTTCGGTAATGCTCATCGATGCGATAACCGCATCAAATTTGCCCGCCTGCAAGCCCGGAATCATACCGTCCCAATCATTGGCAACGAGGGTGCATTTGGCTTTCATTTCCTCGCAAAGAGCATTGGCGATATCAACGTCAAAGCCCTTCAGCGAACCGTCAGCATCAACAAAGTTGAACGGAGGATAAGCACCTTCTGTGGCAATACGGATTTCTTTCCATTCTTTTGCGCCCGCCGATGTCGCAATAGCAGCCAGTACCATACCTGCAAATAAAACTGATTTACGCATAGTTCCCTCATTATGTCGTGAAAATCATTCTCCGAGGGCAGCTAAACAGAAAAACGGGGCAAAGGAAAGCCCTTGCCCCGTTTCTCATTTCATCAAGATATTCTGAATACGCATCATGTAGATACGTATTCATCCCGCCATTAAGCGTAAACTTTACCGAAGCGGTTTGCGAGGAACTTATCCAGCGCAATATCTTCCTGCTTCATGAAGCCCTGTGCAGGGATGCTGCCATCAGCAAGCATATCAACAACAGCGCAGATAGCGGAAGCAGTGGTAACCTGAATACCGGTCATTTCCAGACCATCCTGAGTCTGGTTGTAAACCTTATTCGCATAAGTTTCCTGAGTCAGACGACCGTCTTTGTAGCCGGTTACGGTTACGAAGATAACGATAACGTCCTGCTGGGTGCCCGGAACTGCAGTTTCAAGAATGTCCTTGAATACATCGCGGCGATGACGCAGGCCGAGGTCGTTCAGCAGGGTCTTGAAGATGTCGCAATGGCCAGGGTAACGGATGGTGCGGTAGTTCAGGGTGCGAACTTTGCCTTCAAGGGTTTCAGCCAGAGTGCCGAGACCGCCGGAAGTGTTGAACGCTTCGTACTGAACGCCTTCGAGCGAGAATTCTTCGCGCTCTTCCATAGCAGGAACCAGTGTCAGCTTGCCGTTGACGATGGCTTCACATGGTTCAATATATTCGTTGATAACGCCGTCCGTGCTCCATGTCAGGTTATAGGTGATGGAGTTGGTCGGGAACTGTGGCAGAGCGCCGACGCGCATGCCGATGGATTCCAGCTTGTCGAATTTCTTGGCCAGATCGTAAGCAACGATCGAAATAAAGCCAGGAGCCAGACCGCACTGTGGAATGAAGGCGGTTTTAGCGGTTTTCGCCAGTTCTTTAACATGGCGTGTGCTTGCAACGTCTTCGGTCAGGTCGAGATAGTGAACGCCTGCTTTTGCAGCTGCATCAGCAATACGGATTGTCATCTGGTAAGGCGCAGCGCTGAGAACAGCAAATTTACCGGCCAGAACGGCTGCCAGAGCGGCTTCATCAGCAATATCAACAACTTTAGTTGTGATGTTCTTTTTGCCGGCAAGCGCTTTCAGCTGCTCTTCCGCACGGTCTGTTACCGTTACATTATAATCACCGGTGTTACCCAGAAGCTGTGCAATTGTTACACCGATCTTACCGGCACCAACGACGACGACGTCTTTCATGACTGACCCTTTATTATATTGCCTGAGTGCCACTGCCTGTGCCTGCGCAACAAGGAAAATGTAACACTTTAATAATACTGTATTATTTCCCGAGGACTTGATTCAGCCTCAGGAAATGATGGCATAGAGTCGCAGAATTTTCGTCAAAAAGAAGTATCTAAAATGACGGAATGACGCTATATATTTGAACGAAGTGACGCTAGCGAGGTTCAAAATGACGACGAAAGCCGATATGGCCCTGATTGCTCTTTTACGCGAGAATGCCCGCGCATCGACAGCAACACTTGCCAGACGGCTCGGCGTTTCCCGTACAACGGTTCAGAGCCGTATCGACCGGCTGGAAAAACGCGGCATCATTACCGGCTATACCGTTAAACTGTCTTCAGAACATGAAAGCCATCTGGTGCGTGCGCATGTGCTGGTTACAGCCCTGCCGAAATTTTCACCAAAGGTTGAAGTCGGCCTCAAAACCATGATGTCCGTGCGATCTGTTCATTCGATCAGCGGCAATTTTGATATGATTGTTATTGTTGAGGCACCGTCAATCGGCGAACTCGACAGTGTGCTCGATCAGATCGGCGCACTGGAAGGTGTTGAACGCACCATGTCTTCTATTATTCTCTCCACCCGCATCGAGCGGTAAAGTCTTTTCAGCCCCATTAAACTGGATCAGTTTCCCACCAGCTCTGCATAGCTATGCGCGTCTTTCCGAGAAAAATCAGGTCTTATCCGAATTTCAGGGGGATTGTGGCCGCTTCAGGGCTGCGCTGAGCGCTTTTGCGGCAAGTTTTTTACTTAAAATGATGATTATGACAATTTAATGCCTGACGGAGCGTTTTCCCAATCCGAATAAGCAACGCAGCTATGCAAATTTGTCTCTGCTCATTTCAGATCATTAGGGCTATATACAACTCAACAAACAACGACATAAAATTTTCTAGGTGAGAAACATGAACCTGATCCGCTCTTACAACAACTGGCGCCGTTACCGCAGCACAGTAAACGAACTGAACCGCCTCTCAACCCGCGAACTGAACGATCTCGGCATCCTGCCTGCAGAAATTCCGTTTGTAGCTCGCAAGGCAGCTCAGCGCTAATAAGAATTACAGAGATATCAAACCTGAGCCTCCCTCCTCCTCCCAACTCAGGTTTGATCGAAGACCGGTCTCCCTCCTCCCAACCGGTCATTCATTGTAACGCCCGATGCTCCTCCCAGCGTCGGGCGTTTACTTTTTCGGCAACCAGTTTTTGGTCTTCAACACTCAAAGATGGATATAGGCAAAGCCCTGTATTTGCAGATATGCAAGTTCTGCAACGCCGCTTGGCACCACATCATCCTCTGAAAGACGATACAGATTTTTAATCTCGAGATTACGTGCGCGCATTGTATTGGCGCAAGCCAGAAAACGAACGCCCTGTTCGCATAAATTATCAAAACGTTTTTTCAGAATATCGTCGGCTTCCGCAATCTGAAACAAATCCAGACCCGCGCCGTGGCAAACCACACGGATGGTAAAAGCCAGTTTTGATTCACATCCTGCAGATAATGCCTGCACATGATTGGTCAGGGATGTGAGCAATGCCGCCATATAAGCTTTTGCCTCAGCCGCTGTGGCATTTATATAAGCACCATTATTATGATAAACGACCCGCTGTTCACCGGACTTGCTATAACGATTATGGGTCAGCGGATCATTCATCATAAAACTCCGGTCAGAGAACGACGACCTTCAAGTCGATCGTGTTACAGGTAATATTGGCATTACCGCCCTGTCTTGTTATTTCGCCGCCTTCTCACGGGCACGGGCATCAGCCACCGCCATTTTGAAACCGTTATAATCCAGTGCCATCGCACGGAACGGGCCGATCAGATGCGTTGGAGTGCCTTCAACGCCGATCGATTCCGCCTGCGCCATGACACGCTTCAGCTGCGCAGTGATTTTACCGTTGTTTTTGTTCAGATCAGCCTGCAATTGCTGCATATCAATGCCGGAGGCTTTAACCGCATCAAGCATCGCCTTTTTAGACACTTTGCCGCCCGGAATGGACATCAGTGCTTTATGAACGATTTCATATTTGCCCTGATATTGCGCTGCCAGTGCCAGCTGGGAACCATAGACTGAAGATTCCGTCAGGATCGGCCATTCTTTATAAACAAGGCGGATATTTCCGTCTTCCTTAACGATACGCGCCAGATCAACACCGGATTTTTTGCAGTAAATACAATTATAATCGGTGAAGACGACAATAGTCAGATCACCTTTGGGATTGCCGCCGGCAGGCGCTTCCGGATCATAGAGAATCCCGTTGACATCAACCTCCTGTGCAAAAGCAACCTGCTGGCTGTTCAACAGAAAAGCAGTGCTCAGCGCAATACCGGATGAGAGTTGAAGGAACTGGCGGCGTTGCATATGGTTCTCCTGCAATGCAATAGGTAAATAAGGTTGGCGCGGCTCAGAGGCCGAGTGCCTGAAGACGATTGTCCAGCTTGTCCGGTGTCAGCTCGCCAATGATACGATTTTGCGTCTGTTCTTTGGCTGTTTGTGCTTCAAGGAACATCAGCGTTGGCGGCCCGACAACATTAAAACGCTGCATCAGATCACGGCTGGCATCATTATAATCAGTGATATCCGCTTTAATCAGCGTGAGATTGCCCAGACGGCCTGCATATTCCGGATTTTTCATCACTTTTTCATTGCTCTTACAGGTTGTGCACCAGTCTGCGGTGAAGTCCACCAGCACCGGCTTACCTGTCGCAATTGCCTGATTGAGCACCTGATCATATTCAGCTGAAGTTTTTACAATTCTGACCGGCTGGGTTGTAGCCGTCTGTGCAATCTGTTGGGTGCTGCCCTGTAAAAAGCCCAATGGTTGCCACGGATCCGTTGAACCGCCTGCAAAACCGACCATCAGCAATATTCCGTAAATCAGTGCGGCAATACCGGTGGTTTTTTCAAGGCGCATCCATGCGGTGCTTTTAGCACTCAGGCGGTCAAACACACCGAGGAAAACACCACAAGCCAGTGCTGTGAGCGCCAGCAACAGCATCGCATTCTCATCGGAGAGCAGGCGCAGGATCATATAGATTGCCAGTCCCAGAAAGACGACGCCGAAAATCTGTTTGATTGTATTGAGCCACGGGCCGGATTTCGGCAGATATTTTGCACCAAATGTGCCGAAAATAATCAGCGGCACACCCATACCCAGTCCCAGAGCGAACAGAGCAGAGGCACCGCGCACGGCATCGCCGGTCTGCGCAACATAGAGTAATGCAGCGGCAAGCGGCGGGGTCACACAAGGCCCGACAATCAGCGCGGAACCAAAACCCAGTATCAGAGCGCCGCTGATTGCACCGCCTTTGCCGGATGTGTTGCGGCTGAAGAAATTTGTCCAGCCTTGCGGTAGTTGCAATTCATAATAGCCGAACATCGACAAAGCGAGCGCGACAAACACCAATGCCATAAACCCAAGCGCATAGGGTGTTTGCAATGCGGCTTGCAAATTATAGCCCGACCAGGATGCGGCAAAGCCAAGCACGGCATAGGCTGCAGCCATCGCCACCACATAAGCCGATGACAAGACAAAGCCGCGGCCGGATGACAGTTTTTCACCGGATTTTGCCAGCATTCCCGACAGGATCGGAATCATCGGGAAAACGCAGGGTGTCAGTGCCAGCAACAGACCGAAGCCAAAAAATCCGGCCAGCATGAAAGCGAAATTGGAGCCAAGCCACGCCGTTACTTCTTCCGTGCTGACATCGGTGAGGCTTGCAATCAGACCGGTTTCAGCCGGTGCTGCGGGTTCCTGTGCAGGCGCAGTATCATCGGTCAGTGATAAATCTGGGGCAGCAAGTTCCGTCTGTGACAGACCTCCCAGACCCAGCGCCACTTTGGAAAGCTCCAGTGTTTGCAGATCAAGCGAGCGTGTTACCGGCGGATAGCAGATACTGTCTTCCTCACATCCCTGCCAGCGCACCAGAACATGCCCCTCTTTCGGCAGCGCATTTTCAGGCACCTGTGCAAAAGCGCGGTTATACAAAACTTCAGTACGGCCGAAATTCATGTCATCCTTGATGACACCTTCACTGACATCGGCAGGAAGTACTGTACCGTCCGGTTTTTCGACCTGTATCTTGTCGCGATACATGTAAATTTTAGGCGCAATATTCCATTGAAATTGCAGCGCGTTTTTCTCATCGCGCGTGACACTCAATTGCATAACTTCTTCAGCGCTGCGCATGGTTTGCGCAACAGCCTGAATACCGGTCACAGGTGTAAAAGCAGCAGATAATACAATGCTGAAAAAGAGCAGACTGAAAAGCTGTCGGTAAAAATGTCGGATCATATTATCCTGCGAGAACTAGAATTTTGTATGCGATACCCTAATAAGACGCCCGAATATCACACAGATAGGCGGATGCCTGTTATAATGTCCATACTATCTTATGACCTTAAGTCAGCCTTAAGGCAGAAAAGCCAGTCTTGCAGATAATAGACCGCAAAAGTTAAGCGGAACAATATTGATGGTTAAAGTGCATTCCTAAGCGGCCTGAAAGAGGGCCCGAAAGCAAGAATGTTCCGGAGAATAAGATGCGTGTTTTGGTAGTGGAAGATGATCCGGTTTTGTCCAACGGCCTGAAGGTCGGGCTGGGTCTGACCGGCGCAACCGTGGATCAGGTTGCTACCTGTGCAGATGCGCTGGCCGCATTGGCGTGCACACGCTTTGACGCGATTGTGCTGGATCTGATGCT
The DNA here is from genome assembly GCF_018436245.1 of Pseudochrobactrum algeriensis. Lineage (NCBI taxonomy): Bacteria > Pseudomonadati > Pseudomonadota > Alphaproteobacteria > Hyphomicrobiales > Brucellaceae > Pseudochrobactrum > Pseudochrobactrum algeriensis. Next base: position 180,260 of record NZ_CP075360.1, on the reverse strand, counting down.
GCCGGACGGTTCCGGCCTTGATGTTTTGAAGAAAATACGCGCTGATAAAGATCAGACACCGGTTTTATTGCTGACTGCGCTGGATGAAACCGCAGACCGAATTACGGGTCTGGACAGCGGTGCCGATGATTATATGGGCAAACCTTTTGATCTCGATGAACTGGCGGCGCGGGTCAGAGCCATCGCCCGCCGCGGTGCCGGACGCGCCCGCGCAGTCATGATTGCCGGTCATGTAGAGCTTGATCCTTCCAGCCTCAATGCAAAAGTCAAAGGCGAACGGGTTCCGCTGTCACGCAGAGAATTTGCCGTATTGGCTGCTTTAATGGAAAGACCCGGAATTATCCGCTCCAAGAGTGATATTGAAGAAAGGCTCTATGGCTGGCAGGAAGAAGTGGAAAGCAATACTGTCGAAGTGCATATCCATAATCTGCGCAATAAAGTCGGGCGGGATGCCATTGAAACCGTGCGCGGCCTCGGCTACCGGATGCGGGTAACATAATGACTTCTCTGCATAAAAGACTGTTTATTATCCTCGTCACAGCCACAGGCATTATCTGGGCCTGTGCTGTCGCATGGACCTATTTCAACAGCCGCAATGAGTTGGAAAAAGTACTCGACACACGTCTGCAGGAAGCCGCACGCATGGTGCATTCGCTGCTGGGCAATGCTTCCACCGGCATGAACACAACCAAAGCCATCAGTCTCCCGCATGAGCATGGCAGCTATGAACGCTATCTTTCCTGCCAGATCTGGTCACTGGACGGCGAACTCGTCGGCAGTTCAACCGGCGCACCGGACATTAAAATAGCAGGCAACAGCACCGGCTTTTCCGATGAGGTGGTTGAGGGTGAATTATGGCGTGTCTATACAATCGTTGATCCTGCAAAAGGCGTAAGAATTATCGTTGCAGACCGGTTGGCTTTGCGTGACCGTCTCGTCAGCGATCTGGTTAAAGGGCTTCTCGCTCCGGTTATTCTGATCCTGCCGCTGCTTGGCTTCCTGATCTGGGTCAGTCTCGGCCGTGGCCTGCGGCCATTGCATGAACTGGCGGATAAAGTCCGGCAAAAAGATGCGGATGATATGCGGCCGTTGCAGGCAGCGAATATCCCTTCCGAAGTCCGGCCGCTGGCCGATGCTCTGAACGGGCTGTTTATCAAAGTGGAAGCCGCACGGCGCCATGAACGGGAGGTAACGGCTTTTGCCGCCCATGAATTGCGCACCCCCCTCGCCGGTTTGAAAACACAGGCACAAATTGCACTGGCGGCAACCGATCCGGCTATTAAAGAAGGCGCACTGCAGCAAATTCTGTTGTCCGTTGACCGGACAACCCGTCTTGTCCGCCAATTGCTGGCTTTGGCCAAGCTGGATGCCGATGCCTCTCCCGTAGTGAGTGAGAAGGTCAATCTCGGTCAGTTGGCTGAGGAAATCATTGCTCAAAATCCGGTCAGCGGACGAAAAATCGAGAACCACATTGATCCGGCTCTTTATGAACAAGTGATACAGACTGACCGGCATAATCTCACACTGATGCTGCGCAATATTTATGAAAACGCCACGCATTATTCACCGCAGAACGAAACTATCAGCTGGGAAAGCCTGCCAACCGGCAGCGGCATTGTCGTCAAAGATTGCGGGCCCGGCGTGGCGGAGGAAGAAATCCCGTTGCTGACCACACGTTTTTATCGCGGCAGCAATAAGAGCCAGACCGGCACCGGACTGGGGCTGACCATTGTGGAAACGGCCGCTAAACGTGTCGGTGTGCTTTTCAACTTGCGCAACCGGAAAGATCGTATGGGTATGGAGGCCGAGCTGCGCTGGATATAAAGTGCAGTCAAAAATCAGACATAATTTCAAGATTATAGAAGTTTAAATACATAAGTGCTAGAATGAAATAAGTTCAAAATGAACTATATTAGTGCTATTTAAATAGATAATGATTTTGAAAGGAAAAATTAGTGAACCGGACAGGTAAGACGCTCCTGTTTGTACTGATTTTTCTTTTGTTCTGGGTCACGCTGACACCTTTTATGGATTTACGTGATCCGTCGGTGCTGCTCGCACAGGAACAGGGCAATGCGCTCCAGCAGCTTGTGTCTTTGTCACTGTTCTTTATCTCTGCGCTTTATTTGCTGGCAAATTGGCAAATTGCCCTCAAAATGCTGTCGCCATTGCTGATTATCCTGCTGTTCTGGCAGTTCATTACAGTCTTCACGTCTGATTATTCCGGTATATCCTTCCGCCGTTATGTCTACAGTATAACGGTGATTGTGACCGCAATGGCTTGGGTCATTCTGCCTGAGAACCAGCAGCATTTTCAGCGCATGTTGAAATATCTAAGCTTGTTTATTCTGGGATTGTCTTATTTCGGCGTGATATTCATGCCGGAAGTCTCCATTCATAATGAAGCTGAGGTGCTGGAACTGATTAATGCCGGTTCGTGGCGCGGGCATTTCTCTCATAAGAATATTGCAGGTCCTGCGATGATCGTGCTGATCATCTATAATCTGTATCTGCTGCGCAAAGATGATTATCTGATACCGGCTCTGAATATTGTTCTGGCTACGATTTTCCTGATTTTTTCAAACAATAAAACCTCCATCGGTCTGATTGTTATCGCTCTTCTCGTGGCCGAGACTATTCGTTTTGTGCGATTGCTGCCGCTGCAATATCTCGCTGCGATCATACCTGTCGGGCTGATGCTGCTGCTCACAGTCGGCACGGTTGTGAGCCTGCCTGTGCAGGATTTTGTTACAGGCCTGATTTCGGACCCGACATTTACAGGGCGCACCGAAATTTGGAAATTCGCACTGGAGCAATTGCGTGCGCATCCGTGGGTCGGTTTCGGCTTTGATACATTCTGGAATATGTCCCATTTGATCAATGGCGGCTATGAAATAGAGACCTGGGCATCAAGAGCCGGTCATGCGCATAACGGTTATATTAACCTGATGATGACAACAGGACTGATCGGCATCACGCTTTTCATTGTCTGGATGCTGTTTTGTCCGCTTCTGGATTATCATCGCTCCCAGAAATCCGGCAATGATCCGGCACTCGCAGTCATGTATCTGCGCATCTGGGTTTTTATGATGCTCTATGCCTCTCTGGAATCGCCGTTCTTTGCTCCGCGCGGACAGGTCTGGTTTTCGCTGCTGGCGGCGGTTTTTGCCCTGCGCCTTCATGCTCGCGTCAAAGCCCGTTAAATCGCTAAATTTCCGCTTCATCCGTCATTTTGCAGCCGCTCTCCGGCCAAATGATGAATAAGCAGCACAATGTGATTACTATTCATCACAAATGATTGTGCTTGTTGTTGACTAAGCTCAATTTTCAAACTGTATTTCTGTGATCTTATATCCGTGGGAGACGGATTAGGAGCATGCTGCGAAAAACCGGAACATGGTTATTCGGCACCGGCATGCAAAACAAAACCGGAGCACGCTATGCTCCGGACGGCAGTTAACCGCAAACAAGGTTATCCGGGGGGATACCGGTGCGGTTACAGTCACTGCAGGCGAACATTATTGAGGAAATGTCGGCTATGAATCATAAAAATAATCACCGGACAGGCGGAGAGATCCTGATTGATGCTTTGCGCATCAATGGCGTGGACAGAGCTTTCTGCGTACCGGGTGAAAGCTATCTGGCGGCTCTGGATGCATTGCATGATGCAAAAGAGGATATTGAGCTGATTGTCTGCCGTCAGGAGGGCGGTGCGACTTATATGGCGGAAGCCTATGGCAAGCTCACCGGCAAGCCGGGAATTGCTTTTGTCACCCGCGGGCCGGGCGCAACCAACGCATCTGTCGGTGTGCACACGGCATTTCAGGATTCCACCCCGATGATCCTGTTTATCGGACAGGTTGCCAGCGATCAGGTTGAGCGTGAAGCCTTTCAGGAAGTGGATTATCGCCGCATGTTCGGCCAGATGGCCAAATGGGTTGTGCAGATTGATGATGTCGCCCGTATTCCGGAACTGGTATCTCAGGCATTTCACCGCGCAGTGAATGGTCGTCCGGGCCCTGTTGTTGTGGCACTGCCGGAAGATATGCTGACCGCCCATGCCAGTGTTGCTGACGTTCCGGCACATAAAAAGATCGAAATCTCTGCCGGTGCAGAGCAATTGCAGGAACTGGCTGATCTGTTGAAACAAGCAGAGCGCCCTGTAGTCATGCTCGGCGGCAGCGGCTGGAATAAACAGGCCGTGGCCGATGCGGAAGCCTTCTGCGTTGCGAATAATCTGCCTGTTGCCACATCATTCCGCTGTCAGGATCTCTATAATAATGCGCTGGCTAATTATGCCGGCGAGCTTGGCACATCCGCAAGCCCGAAACTGCTGCAAAGCATTAAAGACAGCGATTTGCTGCTGGTCATCGGCGCGCGGATTGGTGAAATGACCAGTGCCGGCTATACAATGGTCAATATTCCGGTGCCAAACCAGAAACTGATCCATGTGCATAGCGGCGCTGAAGAACTGGGACGCGTCTATTACCCTACCCTGCCGATCAATGCGACAATGGCTGCTTTTGCCAAGCAGTTGCGCGGTCTTGGCAAGATCGGTTCTGATAAATGGGCATCATGGACAGCTGAGCTGAACAAGAATTACAATGATAATCTGCAACATGCGCCAATTCCGGGTGATGTGCAGATGGGCGAAATCATGCAGTGGATGCGTGCAAATCTGCCTGAAGATACGATTATGACCACCGGTGCAGGTAACTACACTGCATGGCCACATCGTTTTTATCAGTACAAGACCTTCCGCACCCAGCTCGGCGCAACCAACGGCTCCATGGGCTATGGTGTACCGGCGGCGATTGCTGCCAAACTGACCGACCGTGACCGCACTGTCATTGCTTTTGCCGGTGACGGTTGTTTCCTGATGAATGGTCAGGAACTGGCAACAGCCATGCAATATGATGCCCGTGTCGTGTTCATCGTTGTCAATAACGGCATGTATGGCACCATCCGTATGCATCAGGAACGCACCTATCCGGGTCGCGTTTCCGGCACCGGTCTCGCTAATCCGGATTTTGCAGCGCTGGCACAAGCCTATGGCCTGCATGGTGAAACAGTTGCAGCAACGGATGAATTTGTACCGGCTTTTGAACGTTGCGTAGCTTCAGGCAAGCCTGCACTGATTGAAATCCGAATTGATCAGGAAGCGATTACACCGAAAATGAGCCTGAGCGCGATGCGTGAGCAGGCTCTGGCTGCTCAAAAAGGCTGATCTGTCTTTATCCGGCTTAATAATTACCCCCTCCCCTTCTGACCGGAAGGGGAGGGGGTAAGTTTTTTAAGGGCATCTTTTATCAAAGCCCTCCCCTGTTTAAGGGCTAGATATCTTTCATCAGACGCAGCGCATCATAAATCGCTGCATGGGTATTACGCGCGGCAACAGCATCGCCGATACGATAAAGCTGATAGCGGCCGCTCTCATTTTTATTAACCTGCTGTGCCTGCCCGGCGATCAGATCATCATAATTGACCGCACCGAGATTTCTGGACTGCGGCTTGAGTTCAAAATACAGATCATCCAGCGGTCTTGTACCGTGATTAATCACAATCTGATCATGATCTTGCTGTTTATCCACGCCGCCATAATCGCTCCCGATATGTGCCGTGAGGCTATTGCCGTTTCGGGAAACTCTATCAAGACGATAGGTCACCGTGAAAGTTACACCGTCTTTCTGCAGACTCCGCATATAAGGCACAAGGTTCATCGCCATGATTTCCGGCGCAAAACTGCGGTCAGGTGTCATGAGTTCAACTTTTGCTCCTGCTTTTGCCAGCACTTCTGCCGCCTGCAAAGCCGCATGGTCGCCCGCATCATCAAAAATCAGCACATTGCTGCCCGCTTTGACATCACCGGAGAGAATATCCCATGCGGAAACAACAAGATCATTGCCCTCGGGAAGCATTTCAACATGTGGCATACCACCAGTGGCAATAATCACGATATCAGGGTTTTCGGCACCAATTTCCGCCTGCTCTGCCCATGTATTGAAACGGAATTGTACGCCAAAGCGTTCGCATTGTGCCATACGCCAGTCGATAATGCTGATCATCTCACGACGGCGCGGTGATTGTGCGGTGAGACGGATTTGCCCGCCTGCCCTGTCCGCGGCTTCAAAAACCACGACTTTATGGCCGCGTTCACCGGCAACACGGGCGGCTTCCATACCGGCAGGCCCCGCGCCGACAACTACAATTTTCTTTTTCACCGGCGCTTTGCTTATCGTGTGCGGCATGGTCAGTTCACGCCCAGTTGCCGGATTATGGATGCAATAGGCGGCACCGCCCTGATAAATCCTGTCGAGGCAATAATTCGCACCAACACAAGGACGGATATCTTCTTCTCTTCCCTCAATAATTTTACGCACAATATGCGGATCGGTCATATGTGCGCGGGTCATCCCCACCATATCGAGCTTGCCGGAGGCAATGGCATGGCGGGCAGTTGCCACATCCGGAATCTTCGCCGCATGGAAAGTCGGAAAATTCGTGGCTGCGCGGATTTCTCCTGCAAAATCGAGATGTGGTGAATTCGCCATACCCTGAATAGGAATAAGGTCTGTCATTGCCGGGTCAGTATCAATATGGCCGCGCACCACATTCAGGAAGTCAATCATGCCACTGTCTTTAAGACGGCGGGAAATTTCGATCCCCTCCTCCTTATCATGGCCGCCTTCCATCATTTCATCGCCGGTATAACGGATACCGACAATAAATTCCGGCCCCACCCGTTTGCGGATTTCTGCCAGCACATCAAAGGTAAAGCGCAGACGATTATCCAGCGAACCGCCATAGGCATTATCGAGATCATTGGTCACCGGTGACCAAAATTGCTGGATCAGATGGCCATAGGCCTGCAACTCTATCCCGTCGAGACCGGCCGCCTGCATACGCTCTGCCGCATCGCCGAAGTCTTTGATAATCCGCTCAATGTCCCAGTCTTCAAGACGTTTTGGAAAAGCACGGTGTGCCCCTTCCCGCTCATGAGACGAGGTGACAGCTGGCAACCAGTCGCCTTTGTCCCAGCGCGTACGGCGGCCGAGATGGGTGAGCTGGATCATCACCGCTGCACCGTGCTCATGACATTCATCAGCCAGTGCTTTCATCCACGGCACCACCTCGTCCTTATAGGCGAGCACATTATTGAAGACCGGCGGACTATCGCGCGAGACAGTTGCCGAACCGGCAGTCATGGTCAGCGCCACGCCCGCCTTTGCGCGCTCCACATGATAAGCGCGATAGGCATCTTTCGGCATGCCGTCTTCCGGATAAGCAGGCTCGTGGGATGTTGTGATAATACGGTTGCGAAGCCGCAGATGTTTAAGCTGATAAGGCTGTAAGAGCGGATCATTGTTCATTGCATTCCCCTTTTTTTGAGGAAGCCTAATTAAAATGTACAAGAGTGTCAATTTTATATACAGCAGTGTACATTTTATCGCAGTCAGGTTAAGATGCACCTCGCCAGTGAACTTAAACATCTGAATTATAATAATAATTTTAAAAAGGATTATATATGTCCGCAATTGATAATGACGGTGAGAGCGGCTGGCGTGGCTCAAAGGAGCTCTGGCTGGATGCCGCCTATCAGGTATTATTGGAAAGCGGTATCGACAATGTCCGGATTCTGACACTAGCCAAAATGCTGAAATTATCACGCACAAGTTTCTACTGGTTCTTTAAAGACCGTGATGCATTGCTTGATGCGCTGTTACAGCTTTGGCAGGAAAAGAATACCACAGCCCTGCTCCGACAGGCCGGTACAGATGCACAAAGCCTGAGCGAAGCCACCCTCAATTTGTTTGACTGCTGGCTTGACCGCGCTGTCTTCGACAGCAGTTTTGAACATGCTGTTCGCAGTTGGGGTGTACAGTCCCCTGCGGTTGCACAGGCTCTAAATGAGGCTGACGCCACCCGGCTTGAAGCTATACGATCCATGTTTATCCGCCACGGTTGTGAGCCTCTGCTGGCAGATGTCCGCTCAAGGGCACTCTATCTGACCCAGATCGGCTACATCAGCCTCAATACAAATGAGGATGTGACAACACGAATGCAACGCGTGCCGTCTTATGTGGCAATATTCTCCGGCACCCTGCCCTCTGCCCGCGAGCTTGAGCAATTTCATCAGCGTCATTCCTACCGGCATTATTCGTGATGCATTTGGTGCTGCGGACATTATCTGCTATCAGAACATTCACAATATTCATGCGCTTTAAAACAATGGATATTGTCAGACAGCATTCATCCGCAGAAATTGAGACGCCATGTTTACGCTAGCAAAACGAGAAGTTTTTGAGCAGGAAATCAAACGAAGCCGTTTTCTTGCCATTGCACTTCCCGTCGCTGATGAAGAAGCTGCCAAAGATTTTATCGCTCGTGAATCTTATAGTGATGCCAATCATAATTGCTGGGCGTGGCGTATGGGGCAAAATTATCGCTTCAATGATGATGGTGAGCCAAGCGGCACAGCGGGCAAACCGATCCTGCAAGCCATTGACGGATTGGAACTCGACAATGTTGTGGTGCTGGTCACCCGATGGTTTGGCGGAACATTGCTAGGCAGCGGCGGCCTGATCCGTGCCTATGGCGGCACTGCAGCCTTATGCCTGCGCGCTTCGGAACTGGTTGAGCTTATCCCGACCCAGACAAGTTTTATCCGTGCACATTTTTCTGAACTCGCTTTAATAAAAGCGCGGCTTGCTGGGGTCGAACATCTGACAATCGCATCGGAAGATTTTCATAATACCGGAGCTGATTTGCGGCTGGAAATTCCGTCACAACAAAAAGACGCTGTGCTGCGTATGCTCACAGATATAACGGCAGGCAGAATTCAGATTGCAGACAAGGCAGAAGATCTGAGTTTCTGAAACCGGCAAGCAGTGTTGACAGCTGTCAACCGGATCACGATCAGACACAGATTGATGAGCCTTACAAACTCATGCCATCTCACACTCACAACTCACAGCAAAGCATCTCCGAACAGAGCGCCCACCACCTACGCACCATAACCGGCATCGATTTTTGACTGCAAGAATGCGTTGCAGAGCGGTTAATATCCATTAACTATAAATAATTTGACTTTCCCTGCAGGATTTTACACTCTTGTAACGAAAAATTACAAAATCTTGCCGGTTTACCGTTACTCGCCACTGCATCTGTTATTTGCGTTTTCCAGTGTTGATTTAAGCACTTGCGTTAACAGATTAGTAATTTTGTCCGAATCGTAGCATGATGGACAAAGAAAAGCAGTGGTTTACGACTATACGCGGCCAATGCGCATAAAGGTTGGATAAATTGACGACGAATTGGGCAGATATTGTTGCTGATGCACAGCAGCATTTAGCAACCACAAACAAGGCTGCAAATGCACCTTTGGCGGCAGACCGCGCAATCGCTGCGGATGCCGAGCTTTTATCTGCGCAATTACAGGCAATGCGCGAACGTCTGTTTGCCCCGGCGTCTAACAAAATCCTGCGCAAATTCAGCAGCAGCGAAGCAGCCAAACTGATTGGTGTTTCCGACAGCTATCTGCGTCAGCTGTCCATTGCCGGCGAAGGTCCGCAGCCGGAAACCGGCTCCGGCGGACGCCGTCTCTATACTCTGGAAGATATTAATGCGCTGCGTCATTTGCTGACCGAGCAGAATGCCAATAAGAACCGCAACTATCTGCCATGGCGCGATGAAGAACGCGGCGAGCATATGCAGGTTATTGCCGTCACTAATTTCAAAGGCGGCTCAGGAAAAACTACAACCACAACCCATCTGGCGCAGCATCTGGCTCTGTCCGGCCTGCGCGTTTTGGCAGTTGATCTCGATCCGCAGGCATCTATGTCGGCCTTGTTCGGCTATCAGCCGGAACTGGATCTGAGCGGCAATGATACACTCTATGGCGCCATCCGTTATGATGAAGCACAACGCCCTCTGCGTGATATTATCCGTAAAACCTATTTTGACGGCCTCGATCTCGTGCCTGGCAATCTGGAACTGCAGGAATTTGAACATACCACACCGCGAGTGCTGGCAGAGCGCCGCGGTCCTGCCGCTGATATGTTCTTCACACGTGTTCAGGCTGCTTTGCAATCGGTCGCAGATGATTATGATGTTGTTGTTCTGGACTGCCCACCGCAACTCGGCTTTCTGACCTTGTCAGCTTTATGCGCAGCAACATCAGTGATTGTTACCGTACATCCGCAAATGCTTGATGTCGCATCCATGAGCCAGTTCCTGTTCATGACATCCGATTTGCTCTCGGTTGTACGTGAAGCCGGCGGGTCGCTGAATTTCGACTTCCTGCGCTATCTGATTACCCGTTACGAACCAAATGACGGCCCGCAGGCGCAGATTGCAGGCTTCCTGCGCGCCCAGTTCGGCGATCGTGTACTCACAGCACCCATGGTTAAATCAACTGCTGTTTCCGATGCCGGCCTGACCAAACAGACACTTTATGAGGTTGGCCGCGAGAATTTCAGTCGTGTCACTTATGACAGGGCTATGGAGTCGTTGACAGCTGTCAACAGCGAGATCGAAGCACTGATCCATTCCGCCTGGAACCGTCCGGCGAGGGGAGGTAAGGCATGAACAGCTCAAGCCGCAAAAATCAGTTAAAGGCTTTGTTCGGTGCGCCCTTACCGGCAGCATCAGAGCCACAAGCTCCAGAGGTTTCAGTCTCATCATCACAAGCTGAGGCTCCGGCATCAGTACCGGAGAAAGCACCCGATCAGCTGATCCGTCCTTCAGCCAGCCGTTCCGGCGCCGTCAAGGCTATGGGGCTGTCCTTGGCCGATATGTCCCGTGAGCTGGAAAGTGCCAAACAACTCTCTGAAAGCCTCGCCAAAGGCGATCAGGTTGTTGAACTTGATGCTTCGCTGATTGACGGTTCCTTCGTTGAAGATCGTCTGACCCGTCAGGAAACCGATGATCCGGAATTTCTGGCTCTGGTGCAAAGCCTGCATCAGCATGGCCAGCAGGTGCCTATTCTGGTACGCCCGCATCCCGATCAGGCTGGGCGTTTTCAGGCCGCCTATGGTCACCGTCGTATGCGTGCTGCTGCACGGCTTGGATTACCGGTAAAAGCGCTTATCAAGCCGCTGACCGATGCAGAGCTCGTTCTTGCGCAAGGTAAAGAAAACAGCGAGCGCCGTGATCTTTCTTTCATTGAGCGTGCTTTATTCGCTCAGGCTTTGATTGAGCGTGGTTTTGAACGCTCCACTGTTCAGGATGCTCTGTCGCTGCATAAGGCAGAAATGACACGTTTCCTGCAAGTGGCAGCAGCCATTCCGGAACAGATTATCCGTGCGATTGGGCCAGCACCAAAAGTCGGAAGACCACGCTGGATGCAATTAGCAGATGTTCTGCGTGATAAGCTGCAGCTCAAACAGGCTCAGCGTATTATCACTGACAGTGACTTCAAAGATGCGGAAACGGATCTACGCTTTCAGCATTTGCTCCAGAAGCTCACCGCAACAGAGAAGCCGGAAATAAATAAACCTGCAGAACAGAAGCTGCATACACGCAATGGCGAGAGCCTTGGCTTGTTACGGTTACAGCAGGGCAGGGCGCAATTTGATCTGCAACGGCACGATGCGGAAGGTTTTGCGGAATATCTCGCCGGTGAGATGGCTGAGCTTTATGAACAATTTCAGCAGAAGAAAAACGGATGAATCTATCCCCGTCTTCTCTCTGCGCGTTAGTAATGCGTATCAGGCGTTACAAATAATTTCAGAAATAACAGACTGAAATTATCAACAGCATAAATGAAGGAACCACACGGTTTATGGAGTGAGAAGGGCGCTAGCAGATCAAAAGCCCCGAAAACGACAGAGCCAGTTTTAACAGATAGGAAAAAACGGCAAGAAAAAAGGCCCCCTGAACGTTACCGAACCGGAAGCCCTCTTTCGATGTAGCAATTAGAGAGAATCACTTTCGCGATCAAAAGTCAAGAGTCGGCAATGTTCCGGCAGTGTTTTTGCTTGCCTCAAATGAGGTAACAAATGACTGAGCATTTTGCGACGTCCCCGTTTGGCGGACGAATGATGAATGCTGCGCATTTTCTGAGTTACGAGAAACTTTGTCAACAACAGAAAGAATTGCGTCAGAAACAGAGTGAAACTGAACAGGATCATTACGGCATTGATCGCTGGAAGCTGTTGCGTGCTTTAACAGAAGCCCGTGAAGCCTATCAGTTGTCTTCGCGCACTATTGCTGTGCTTGAAGCTTTGCTGAGTTTTTATCCCGATAAAATTCTCGACAGCCGCGTCGCGTTGATCGTCTTTCCGTCTAATCACGAGCTTTCCATGCGCTTGCGTGGAATGTCCGCACCGACAATCCGTCGTCATATTGCCATTCTCGTCGAGCTTGGTTTCATTTTGCGCCGTGACAGCCCCAATGGTAAACGTTTTGTGCGCCGCGACAGCAATGGTGAAATTGCCATGGCTTTTGGCTTTGATCTGTCACCGCTGACATTTAAAGCCTCAGAAATTGAAACCCATGCAAGTGAATTGCGTGAACAAGCACGTATCCGGCAGCAATTGCGTTTCAACATTACCATTCATCTCCGGGATATTTCCAAAACAATTCTGGCTGCCCTCAGTGAGGGAAGAGCAGGGGACTGGAATGCTCTTTATAATCAGTTACAGGCACTTTCCGGCCGCGTTGAACGCAACGGAACGCTTGATAATTTAGGCAAACGCGAACAGGCTTTGAGCATTTTGCGCCATAACGTGGAAAATCTTTATCTTTCAAAGGTTTCAGAACAAAAAATGAGCGGCAATGTATGCGAAAATGAGCACCACATTCAGAATTCAAATATAGAATCTTTTGATAGGAAACAGGTTCAAAAGCACGAAAACAATAAACCGGAGCCAATATTAAAAAATTTGCGGCATGACTCTAAAGCGCAAACTCATACCTCGACACCCGATCTTCAGGAAATTTTACAACATTGTCCGCAAATCAGCCATTACGCGCAGCATGGTATTCATCAATGGCGTGATTTAATCCTTACAGCAGGGCATATTCGTCCGATGCTCGGGGTTACCGCTTCTGCATGGCAAAAGGCTTGTGAAATTATGGGAGAGATTAATGCAGCGATTACACTTGCAGCAATCCTTGAACGCTCAGATAAAATACGCTCTGCCGGTGGATATTTGCGAAAATTAACCCAGCAGGCAGAACACGGCCAATATTGCATAAAACCCGCACTACGCGCCCTGTCAAATACGAGGCACTAAGCGTCTATTTTCAGACTGAATCCTTTGTTTGTCGCATTATCACAACCTGTCCAAGTTGATCTGATCTGCTTGGGAAATGCTCTGAGCGAAGGTCATTGTACCGACATAGTCGCTTTTTATGACAACAACGCGTTCAAACAATTGTGCGCAACATAAATTCTTATTTGCCTAAAGACGGATAAGGCATAGAGACAATCTGCATCACACACAGGCATAAAGAAGTTAAACTCATGGCAGAAAATCAGACCCGTTCACCCGGATCAAAACGCAAGAAAATCGTGCTGATTTCTCTGATTGCCGGTCTGCTAATCACAGGCCTGAGCGCTCTTGGTATCTGGCAGGTCAAACGACTGAGCTGGAAACATGATCTGATTGCCCGTGTCGAGCAAAATATCAATGCGGCCCCTGTGTCAGCCCCCGATATAAATGCCTGGCAAAATGCTGATAAGAAAGCTTATGAATATCGTGCTGTGACGCTCTCCGGTCATTATCTCAATGATAAGGAAATTGCCGTCGGTGCACTCACAGAGCGGGGATCCGGCTATTGGATTGTCACGCCTTTTCTGCGCGATAATGGCGAGACTGTCTTTATCAATCGCGGCTATGTTGCAAGTGCCAAGCGTGATCCTCTCAACCGCACAAGCGGTCAGATTGAAGGCGAAACAACTGTCACCGGCCTGCTACGCCTGACAGAGCCGAAAGGCTTTTTCCTGCGCCAGAATGAGCCGGAAAAGAATATCTGGTATGCCCGCGATATTGAGGCTTTTGCCAAACATGCCGATGTGAAGAATGTGCCGGATTATTTCATTGATGCGAATGGCGCCCAAAACCGTGCTGACCGGCCGGAAGGCGGGCTGACCGTAGTAAAATTTGCAGATAATCATCTGGTTTATGCACTGACGTGGTTTTCACTGGCATTGATGGTTTTGGGCATGGCCGTCTTCCTGATCCGGTATGAAGGCAAACCAAAATCGGAAGATGATGATTAAATTATATAATAATATCAATTGGTTAAATAAAACTCCCCCGCCATCAAAAAAGCAGGGGAGCCATCAATAAAAGCTGTTATTTGATCAGGCGGGCTTCACCGACATCAGCAGCGCTCTCTGACAGGCCGTATTCTTTGAGAATTTCGACCATACGACCGGATTTATGCAGCTCTTTGACCACATCATCGGCAGCAGCGAGCAGATCCGGATTGTTTTTGGAAAGCGGCAGACCGGCCTGCGCCGGATAGACAGAGCTTTGTACGCGCTCGTCTTTTTCTGAAACTTTAATCTGAACATCTTTCAGCGCACCGCCTTGCTGCGCGGCAGTACCAACAGCAACGCCGTCAATTGCGATCTCGATACGTCCGGCTTCCAGATCCTGATAAAGCGCAACATAGTTGTTATAGAGGCTGAGTTTATCGCCGAGAATGGCTTTCAACTCATTGACCCAGAGATAGCCCTGTACGGTTCCGACATTGCGGCCTTCAAGCTGGGCAACAGTAGTCACACCTTCTTTGGAATAAAGCCCCATCTGATCGAGATAGAGCGGAGCGGAAAGATTGACCACTTTCTGACGCTCGTCGGTACGGTAATAATTGCCGATGGCAATATCTGCACGACCGGAAACAACAAACGGAATGGCTGTTGCATATTCAACCGGTGCGATTTTGATCTTCAGGCATTCTTTGGCAGCGATTTCCTTGACGATTTCACCATCCACACCGCTGAGGTCGCTCTCGCCTTTAGGAATGGAAAAAGGAGGGAATGTCGGCGCTGCAATGGTCAGATAACCGGCTTCAACAGTGGTGATTTTATGCTGCGGTGTGCAATCCTGTGCAAAAGCAGCACCTGCCAGAAAAGTGCTGCTAAGACCGGCAGCCAGTGTGAGTGCAAAAAACTTATTCATGATTTCCCCTTTTTGTTGCTTATTTAATGCTGCGCACGGGCTTCGATGACGCCGACAATCAGCGTCGCCGGAATGCAAATGAGCAGATAGAGAAGACCAGCCAGGATCAGGGCTGGCAGATATTGGAATGTATTGGTTCCAATTTCATAGGCGCGGGCTGTCAGCTCCGGCAGCGCAATGGCAAAACACAAGGATGTGGTCTGAAAGATCAGGATGGCAAAGCCGAGCAGAGCCGGAATAGCGATACGCAGACCTTGCGGCACAACGATAAAGCGCATCATATCCAGCGGTGTCAGACCGATTGCCTGAGCTGCCTCACGCTGCCCAGCGGGGACAGATTGCAGACCGGCACGGATGATCTCACTGGTATAAGCACCGGTTGTCCAGCTCAGAGCCACAATACTGGCCGACCAGGAGGTCAGTGTCAGACCGGCTGAAGGCAGGCCGAAATAGGCAAATTGCAGCAGAACCAGAGATGGTGCGCCACGCCCCACTTCAACAAGCGTCAACGCAGCCCAGCGGGTTGGTTTTGCCTTGGACATTACGCCGAGCGACAGAAAAAAGCCCAGCGGGATGCCGATCAACAGGCTCATGCCAGTGACAATCAGGCTGATCCGCAGGCCGCTGAGCATTTGCGGCAGCCAGTTGTGAAATTGTTCCGCCAAAACCGGGATCATCGGGACACCTTCTTTCGCATACGCGCATCAATACCGCGCGACATCCACGCAACCGGCAGGCTGAGCGCGATATAGAGCAGGGCGACAAAGCTGAAGACTTCAAGCCCGCGATAGGTCGCCATAGAGGACTGATTGGCATAGAAGGTCATTTCAGAAACGCCGATTGTCGAGGCAATCGCAGAATCTTTCAAAAGACCGATGGCATAGGTTGCCATTGCCGGCAGGGCGACGCGGATAAGCTGCGGCATGATCACATCAATCCACATCTGCACCGGATGCATACCAAGAGCGGCAGCGCCTTCCCATTGACCACGATGAATGGAGAGAAGCGCGCCGCGATAAATCTCCGCCATATAGGCCGAAGCAATCAGACCGAGACCCGCCGCAGCAGCAGGGAAGGGGGCAACACGGAAATAACCGCTGCCAAGCCCGAAAAAGATCACAAACAGCCAGACAATCGGCGGAATACTGCGCACAAAGGTAATCAGCGCCATGGCTGAGTAGCGTAGCCAGTTGTGACGGGAAATACGCGCCAGCATCAGCGGTACGCCAAGAACAAGCCCGATCATCAGCGCCGCAGCCGTTAAAGCGATCGTCGCAGGCAAGCCTCTGATAATATTAAAGATAATATCCTGCATCAGCGATCTCTCACGGCATGCAGAAACCGGCGTGCACGTTCTGTCTGCGGATCACGCATAACGTCTTTGCTGATGCCGGATTCAATGATGTTGCCGTCTGCCATGATCATCACATGGTCGGAAACGCTCTCGGCAAAATGCATTTCATGAGTGACGACAATCATCGTCATGCCGTCTTGCGCCAGCTCACGCATGACCGCGAGAACCTCAAGACCCAGCTCCGGATCAAGCGCCGAGGTCGGTTCATCAAACAGCATGATTTTCGGGTTCAGTGCCAGTGCGCGGGCAATTGCGATACGCTGCTGCTGGCCACCGGAGCAGCGATGCGGATATTCGGCAGCCTTGGAGTCCAGTCCCACGCGTTTGAGGAGTTCAATAGAACGCTCATCGGCTTCCTGCTGCGAACGGCCGAGAACGCGTTTCTGTGCGAGCGACACATTTTCCAGCACATTCATATGCGGAAACAAGTTGAAAGACTGAAACACCATGCCTGCCGAACGGCGCAGATCGAGAATTTGCTTTTGGGACGGATGTTTCTCGGCAACAAGTTCCATATCACCGAGTGTGATGCGACCTTTATCCGGCACTTCCAGATAATTCAGACAGCGCAGCAATGTGCTTTTACCGGAGCCGCTGGGCCCGATAATAGCCAATACACCGCCCGGATTAACGCTTAAACTCACACGATTGAGTACTGTGAGAGCTCCGAAGCTCTTTTCAAGCGCTTCCACGCGCACCAGTGGCTTAATGTTATTTTGTGTCTGCTGCATTGCCTTTTCCGTCACCGCCGCCGGATAAAATCTGAGCGGCACTGAAATATGTTTCCCCGCAGGACGGCGGCGTGCTGGCAAAGCTGTTTTTTATTTTGCAATTGTTTACACCGTCCCGTGCTGAGAGCAGTGTGCCGCGTCGGATGCGCGTACCAAATCAAGAAAAGTGGCTAAACGACAAGATTTTCTTGATGATATTTTCAGGTGGAAATTCTGCTCAAAACGGACGTGTTTCAGCACGCAGCCGCTTGCGAAAAGAGCAGGCTGACAGGTGCAGACGCAAGATAATCTGAGGGCTTACTTATATATCGTAAGGCATGTCGCTGAAGGTCATTTCACGGCGCAGCATGGCTGACCAGTCTTCGCCTTTGATCCAGTCGCAAAAAGCGGCAATGGTTTTCACACGCCGGTAGCCGCGCGGCACAACCAGATAAAAACCCGGAATATCTTCTTCTTTCATGGTGCTCAGGGCATCAATGCCGAGCGGTGCGATCAGCCGCCCTTGGCGAAGATCATCCATCGCATCAATGGCTGAAACCAGCCCCATCCCCATGCCCGCCAGTGTGGCGCGGCGCATGGTGGCGGCATCCTGAAACTGCACATCGCCTTTGGCTTCTATATCCTGCAGATCCAGATGACGTAGTACCTTTTGCCATAGATTGGTGGCCAGAACCGGATGCAGCAACGTCATGCTCAACAGATCTTCCGGCTTGCACACCCGATGTGCGAGTGCCGGTGCACAGCAGATAATTTTGGGGTCACGCACCAGCAAAGTCTGGTCAAACTCTGTCCACTCGCCGAAGCCCCATTGCACGGAAACATCAATATCATCGCGGGAAAAATCGGGTATTTCCACCATAGTGGTGAGCTGCAATACTACACTGGGCATGGTGGTGCGGAATTGCTCAAGGCGGTCCATCAGATAGCGGGTGGCAAAATAGGGACTGGCATTGACATTGATGCGGTTGCGGTGACCGGTCTTGGTAACGCGACGCACACCTTCGGCAAATTCGTCAAAACCAGCCTGCACAAAATGCGCGAGCAGAATGGCCTGTTCTGTCGGGTCAACCATGCGGCCTTTGCGGTCAAACAGCATAATTCCCAGCGTGTCTTCCAGCAATTTGATCTGCTGGCTGACGGCTTGCGGACTGACAAATAGTTCATCAGCCGCCTTGCGGAAGCTGCGATAACGCATCACCGCATGAAAGACGCGTAAAGCATTGAGCGGGGGAAGGCGCGGCACCCTGTCATTCATGGTGTGTGACCATGTTTATAACGACCTGATTGATGTGCATTGCCTGCCTCCGCTCGCCCTTATGCTTGCTAGGGTCTATATCATATCACAGCCTTTTCAAGGAAAGGCTTATTGGCAATCACGCGCTCATAGCCGACTTCGGAGAGGTCAAGCGTGCGGAACGCATTATAGGTGATCAGCTCGGATACAGCGCGCCCTGTTGCGGGGCCTTGCTGCAAGCCGTGACCGGAGAAGCCATTGGCATAGATAAAATTTTCCACCTCAGGATGACGACCGACAATCAGATTATGATCCAGCACGTTGAAGTCATAATGCCCCGCCCATTGGTTCACCACTTTGATCGCCTCAAAGGCCGGTGAGCGTTCTGCAAGAGCCGGCCAGATGATCTCTTCAAATTCTTCATAACGCGGCGTGAAATCGTCCCAATCGACCGCAGGATCTTTCACTGGCGGACAACCGGTCAGGAAGAAACGGCCTTCAGGGCGGCAGAAAACACCGCTCGGATCAATCATCAGCGGCAGGCGACCGTCATTGACTGTGGCACTGCCTTCCGGTGTTTGTGCGCAGTCATAGACAAATAATGTGCGTTTGCGCGGTTCAACCGGCACGTCCAGCCCTGCCATGCGTGCGGTCAAAGCTGCACTGACACCGGACGCATTGACGATGGTGCCCGCTGAGATCATCTGACCGGATTTCAGTTCCACACCGGTGACACGATTGCCATCGCGCTGAATGGCTATCACTTCATCGGTGATATAATCGGCGCCGAGTTCACGGGCTTTGTTTTTAAAGCCATACATCAGGCCGGTATTGTTGAACCACCCTTCACCGGAGCGACCATAGGAGGCCAGCAGAATATCGTCTGTATTGAGATGCGGGAAAGCACGGCTCAGTTCCTCACGATCCCACAGCACCACATCGGCACCGCAGGCGATCTGCACTTCGTGATTTTCGCGTAAAGTCTGTACCTGATCCGGTGTGTTGGCGAGGAACAGATAGCCGCCTTCGTGGAATTGCGGGTCAGGCTTGTCACCGGCAACCTGCATCACCTCGGCAAAATTGCGGATAAATTCCGTGCCAAAACGGCTGATTTCCACATTAATCGGATTGGAAAACTGGTTGCGGATCGAAGAAGATGACAGCGAGGTGGCCGCGCGCACATAGGTCGGATCGCGTTCCACAACGAGTATTGAACCGTCAAAATCAGGATTCTGTGACAGGAAATAGGCGACCGAAGAACCGATGACCGCGCCGCCGATAATCACAACATCATAATGCTGTTTCATGATTTTGCCTCATCATCAGGATGGCCGATATCGACGAACCAGCCGCCGAGAAAACGGGTGGCAGGGGCATAAGGGTCAGAGCGTTTGGTGCGGCTCTCGACTGCGGCGCGATAGCTTTCCGTGTTGTCCAGCGGCTGGTAACCGAGATGGCCCGCCTTGCTGTTATCAACCGGCGAGACGCGGTTATCCGACATTCCGAAGCTGACAGTAAAACCAACGCGCGGTGCGGTGAGGGCGGCGGAAACGAGACGCACGCAATCGTCGAAAGACAGCCACGACCACAACATGCGGCGGTCTGCCGGTTCAGGGAACGACGAGAAAATGCGCAGAGCAACGGTCTCAATGCCGAATTTATCCCAATAGAGCCGCCCTAAGTCTTCGACGAAACATTTGGACAGACCATAGAAACTGTCAGGACGGTGCGGGGCATCCGCATCAATATGGGTTTCCAGCTCGTGATAGCCGATGGCATGGACGGAAGAGGCGTAAATTACACGCTTCACACCGTTTTTGCGGGCGGCTTCATAAATATTATAACTGCCCTGAATATTCGAGCGCAGAATACGCTCCCATGACACTTCCAGCGGCTCACCGCCGAAATGCAGGATCACATCCACGCCTTCCGCCAGTTTCATGATCGCATCGGCATCATCCAGATCGCAGATGACTGCTTCTTCATTCGGCTGCAGATCATTGATCGCAACGCGGTCTGTGAGGCGCAATTTACGTGCCAGTGGTGCCAAGCCGCGGCGCAGTTCAGTGCCGAGCCTTCCGGCAGCGCCGGTAATAAGAATTGTATCAAAATCCATGATTTATGCCTTTGATGCCGGTTTCAGACGTGCAACAGCACCGGCAATACGTCTGATAGCTTCACTCAGAACCTCATCAGAGGTTGCTGTGGAGATGCGGAAATAAGGTGACATACCGTAAGCGGCACCCGGTACAGCTGCGACATGGCCTTCATTGAGCAGGTAGTTTGCAACCGCCGTATCATCTCTCAGCACAGAACCGTCCGGACATTGCTTGCCGATCAGACCGGCACAATTGATAAAGGCATAGAACGCGCCTTCCGGCACACGCAGGCTCAAGCCTTCAATCGCATGAATGCCTTTAACCACCAGATCACGGCGGCGCTGGAAAGCATCACGGAAGGTGCGGATATGATCCTGCGACCCTTCAAGTGCCGCTGCGCCGGCAGCCTGCGCAATGGAGCAGACAGATGTGATCGACTGGCTCTGCACGGTGGCCATGGCTTTGATGAGGGGCAGCGGGCCAGCGGCATAGCCGACACGCCAACCGGTCATCGCATAGGCTTTGGACATGCCGTTGACGATCAGACTACGGTCTTTAAGCTGCGGGCAGGCTTTGGCAAAAGAGATAAATTCCAGCCCGTCAAAGATGATGTGCTCATAAATCTCGTCGGACAAAACCAGCACATGCGGGTGACGTTCCAGCACAGCGCCGAGCGCCTTGAGGCTGGCTTCATCATAGACTGCACCGGATGGATTGCCAGGTGAGTTGAGGAACAGCCATTTGGTTTTCGGCGTGATTGCCCGCTCCAGAATTTCCGGTGTCAGGCGAAACCCGTCTTCTTCACGGCAATGGGCAATCACCGGTTTGCCGCCGAGCAATTTCGCCATTTCCGGATAGGATACAAAATATGGTGTCGGCAGAATAACCTCGTCACCATCTTCCAGTGTTGCCATCAGCGCATTGAAAATGATCTGCTTGGCACCGTTGGAAACGATGATCTCATCAGTGGTATAATCCAGCCCGTTCTCGCGGGAAAATTTGGCGGTAATCGCCTTGCGCAGTGCCAATGTGCCGAGCGCTGCCGTATAGAGCGTGTCACCGGCTTTGGCCGCCTGATAGGCAGCCTCGGTAATATGCGCCGGTGTCGGGAAATCCGGTTCGCCAAGCCCCAGATCAATCACATCAATGCCTTTGGCACTCAGTGCTTTGGCGGCTTGTGAAACGGCCATGGACGCAGACGGTTTAACCGCTGCCAGCCGTGATGAAATATAGGTCATTGTCTCTCCTCCGTGACATAACCCTGAATTTTATCCTGCTCGTGTGCCTTTGCGCAGCGCTGGGCCGGATCGCCATATCCGCCGCCGCCTGGCAAGTTAAGCACCAGTCTTTTACCTGCAGGCACATGCTGCCAGCCTTTAGAGCGCATTGCGGTGCCGTCATCGAGTTTCACAGAACCTGCAGTCCCGTTTTGCCCGCCATTACGGCCGCGCGGCGCTTGTGTAACACGGTCAAACATTGCGGAAAAATCAAATTCATGATTATCCGCCGCACCGATTTCAATGACTTGTCCGAGACCGCCGCGGAACTCACCGTCACCGCCGGAATCCGGTCGCAGTTCTTTGCGCCAGATAATCACTGGCCCCGTATGTTCCGTGGCTTCAATCGGCATAGTGTGAACGCCGGACGGGAAGGCCGTTGCCGACAAGCCGTCAAGGGCAGGGCGCGCACCCATACCGCCGGAGTTGAACATCAGCACTTCGGCGTTCTGTCCGTTTTGTCCCGCCACAGGGCGTACGGAAATATGGATATTCCACAATGCACCAGCACCTTCAGCCATAATCTGACCCGGTAAAGCTTTGGCCAGAGCACCGAACACCAGATCCGGAACCATATGGCCGATCACATGGCGCAGGCTAACCGGCGCAGGGCGTTGCGCATTGAGAATATTGGTCTCGGATGACACGGTGAAGAAAGCCAGCGAGGCGGCATTGTTCGGAATTTCCGGTGCCAGCACGCATTTCAGCGCATAGGATGCATAGGCCTTGGTATAAATGATCGGAACATTGATACCCCAGCGGCTCATCGGGTCGCTGCCGGTGAAATCCACATTCACCAGACCATCTTTCATATCCACCACGGCTGCAAGACGGATCGGCTCATCATAACCATCTGTCATTAGCTCACTTGACCACGAGCCTTCTGGGAACTTCGCCAGACGTTCACGCATGGCATTGGTGGTGCGCGAGAAGATAAACTCGGACAGGTTATCAAGTGATATCAGACCGATCTCACGCATCATATCGACAAGACGGCGATGGCCGACTTCGTTACAGGCGGAGAGGGAGTAGAAATCGCCGATCACCTGATTAGGCTCGCGCACATTGGCACGCAGAATGCGGATCAGGTCTTTATTGACCGTGCCGCGTTCGGCAAATTTCATGATCGGGATCTGAATGCCTTCTTCATAGACGGATTTACCATCTGCGCCGAAACCACGACCGCCGACATCGACCACATGGGCGGTACAGGCGAAGAACGCGACCAGCTCACCATTGAGGAAGGACGGCGAAACCATCGTGATATCATGGAGATGGCCAGTGCCCTTCCACGGATCATTGGTGACATAGGTGTCACCCTCGAACATCTCTTCGCGCGGAATTTCATTGATAAATTCCAGCACCGCCTCAGCCATAGTATTCACATGACCCGGTGTGCCAGTGACTGCCTGTGCCAGCATTTGCCCTTGCGGATCAAAGACACCGGCAGAAAGATCGCCAGCTTCACGCACCGAAGTGGAAAAAGCGGTGCGCAGCAAAGTCAGCGCCTGTTCTTCCACCACGGAAATCAGGCGGTTCCACATGACCTGCATGCGGATTTCATCTAATTCACTCATGCGAATTTTCCTTTTTTCACCAGCAGAATTGTGCCGTCATGCTGGATAACCGCATCAAAAGGCGCGGTCACAATGGTGGAGGTTTCGCGCTCGGTAATGATCGCTGGGCCCGCTACTCGGTCGCCGGTCGCTAGAGAACCACGGTCAAAAATACCGGTCGGCAGCATCGCGCCATTGCTCGGGTCGAACACATCGCGTTGCTGAGCAGGGGCGATGACACGATCGCCATAGCTGACAGTGCCGCTTTGGGTGAAGTTTTGTTTCACTTCCACTTTGACCGACCATGTGACGATTTCAATTTCCGCACCTTCAATCGGACGGCCGAAGAAACGGGCGTAATTCTCAAGGAAACGCTCACGGATTGTCGCCAGTGCCTGATCGTTAAACGGCGGCTGCGGCGCGGTGACCGGAATTTCCCAGCCCTGACCGGCATAGCGCATGAAGGCGGTGACTTCGCGCTCCAGCGGCGCATCAGTGCCGCTGCGCACAAAGCTTTCCGCTGCCGTGCTGAGATCTGCCAGCGTGGCATTGACCGCATCGAGATTGATGCCGGATAATTTAGCCAGATGTGAAACCAGTGCTTCATAGCCGAACGGCGCTTTGAGAAAGCCGATAGCGGAACCGACCCCTGCGCCCTGCGGGATCAGACATTGCTCAACACCGAGCTTTTCACACAGACGGGCGGCATGCAAAGGTGCGGCGCCACCAAAGGCGATCATAATATTATCGGAGATGTTCTTGCCGTTTTCCACCGCATGAACACGGGCGGCATTGGCCATATTCTCATCGACCACTTCGCAAATACCGAAAGCAGCGGAGAGCGGTTTCAGATTGAGTTTGGAGCCGACATCTTTGTCGATGGCAGTTTCGGCATTTTGCACCGAGAGCTTAATCGCACCACCGGCGAAATTATCGGCATCGAGTTTACCCAGCATCAGATCGGCATCGGTAATTGCAGGACGGGTACCGCCACGCTGATAGCAGGCCGGGCCTGGTTCGGAAGCCGCACTTTCTGGGCCGGTCTGGATGCGTCCCATCGAGTCCACCCAAGCGATAGAACCGCCGCCTGCGCCGATTTCGATCATCTCGATCACCGGTATGGAGATCGGCATGCCGGAACCCTTGCAGAAGCGATAGGTGCGGGCGACTTCAAAAGTACGCGCGGTTTTCGGGACGAAATTTTCGATCAGGCAAATCTTGGCTGTGGTGCCGCCCATATCGTAGGAAACAACATTATCAATGCCGAAACGGCGGGCAATATCTGCGGCAAAGATCGCGCCACCCGCAGGGCCGGATTCGACCAGACGCACCGGAAATTCAGACGCTGTATCAACGGAAATCAGACTGCCGCCGGAATGGATCATGAATACAGGGCAGGTTGCTCCCATTTTTTTGAGCCGCACCTGCAAACGCGCAAGATAATCCGCCATTTGCGGACGCACATAGGCATTGGCGCAAACTGTGTTGAAGCGTTCAAATTCGCGCATTTGCGGCGAGACTTCCGCCGAAATGGAAATAGGTACAGAAAGTTTGCGCTGCAAAATCGCACGGGCGCGGCGTTCATGCTCCGGATTCATGTAAGAGTGGATAAAGCCGATGGCCACTGCGCCGAAACCACCTTCCAGAATGGCATCGGCGATTTCTTCCAGTTTCGCCTCATCCAGCGGCTGCAATTCCTGACCCTGTGCATTCATGCGGCCTTTGACCGTAAAACGATGTTCACGCGCAACCAGAGGGGCAGGGAGTTTCAGGTTGAGATCATATTGCTCGAAACGGTTTTCACTGCGCATTTCGATCACATCGCGATAGCCTTCGGTGGTCACAAAAGCTGTCTTGGCACCGCGCCGTTCAATCAGCGCATTGGTGGCTAGTGTCGTGCCGTGAATAACAATATCGAGCTCGGCAGGGCTGATGCCTGCCTGTTCCGTGACAATGCGGATACCGTCGAGAATAGCCTGTTCCGGTGCGGTATAATTGGTCAGAACCTTGGTGGAATAGAGCGTTCCGCGCATATCCAGTGCGATATCGGTGAATGTGCCGCCGATATCGGCACCAAGCCGGATGTCGTTTCGGGATGTCATGCCATTTCCTTCGCTGCCAATGCGGCGGCGCGCATCTGGCTTAATGTCTGGCGGGGTGTAAGGGCTTCCGGTGAAATATTGAGTTCCAGCACCGCGCCGGTTTTAGACGCCGCAGCACGTTCAAAAGCGGCGGCGAAATCTGCTGTGGTTTCGACTCGCTCCGCATGAAAACGGTAGGATTTTGCCAGTGTCACAAAGTCCGGATTTTCCATTGTGGTGCCGGAGACACGTGCCGGATAATTCTTTTCCTGATGGGCGCGGATCGTGCCGTAAATCCCGTTATTGAGAATGAGGATAATCGGCTGCGCACCGGCCTGCATGGCGGAGCCGAGTTCCTGACAATTCATCTGGAAATCGCCGTCACCGGCAAAGCAGACGACCATACGCTCAGGCTCGGCAACTTTCGCGGCAATCGCTGCCGGAACCCCATAGCCCATGGCACCGGATTGTGGAGCGAGCAGCCGTGCTTTGGTGCCGAATTTTGCAAACCTATTCGGCCAAACAGTGAAATTGCCTGCGCCATTGGTCAGGATTACATCTTCCGGCATGCGGTCGCGCAAATAGGTCATCACGGCAACCATATCCACCGGTGACGGCTGGGCAGGAGCATCAAAGCTGGCAAGATAGGCTTCACGGGCGGCTTTGCGCCAGTCTGCCCATGCACCGCTGACCGGTTGCAGGCTCTGGGCAAAACTGTTCGGACAGGCGTGAATGCCCAAATCCGGCACGTAGATTTTGCCGATTTCCGCATCGGACGGATGCACATGGATCAGCTTCTGCTGCGGCACCGGTACATTGAGCAATGTATAGCCGTCAGTGGTCATCTCACCAAAGCGGACATTGATCGCCAGAATAAGATCGGTATCACGGATCAGCGCTTTGACATGGGGCAGCATGCCGACACCGGCTTCACCGGTAAAGGCTGGCGAGAAATTATCGAACTGATCCTGATAGCGGAAGGCAGCAACCACCGGAATATCAGACTGCTCGGCGAAATTTTGCAGCGCAGCACGACCGGTTTCAGACCAGTTGGTGCCGCCCATTAAAATGACTGGTTTCTTCGCAGCTTTCAGCATTTGCTGCGCGGTCGCCATTGTTTCTGCCTGCGGGGCAGGGGAGGCGATTTTAGCCGGTGCGGTCAGTGGTGCTTTGTCTGTCAGGCTGGTCAGCATATCTTCCGGCAGTGCAATCACCACAGGACCCGGACGGCCGGTTGTGGCCACTGTCCATGCGCGTGCCAGAATTTCCGGAATACGCTCGACCTGATCGATCTGTACCGCCCATTTGGCAACTGTGCCGAACATTGCGCGGTAATCGATTTCCTGAAAAGCTTCACGGCCGGTCATATCGGTACCGACCTGACCGATGAACAGCAGCATCGGTGCGCTGTCCTGCATGGCCGTGTGCACGCCAATGGAGGCATTTGTGGCACCGGGGCCACGGGTGACAAAGCAAAGGCCGGGGGTATTGGTCAGCTTGCCATAAGCCGCAGCCATAAATGCAGCACCACCTTCATTCCGGCACAGGATATAATCCAGCTTGCCTTTGGTGTCGTGAAGTGCGTCCAGCACTGACAGATAACTTTCTCCCGGAACACCGAAACCCTTACGCGCACCAAGCGCGATCAGGCTTTCTACAAGGAGTTGTCCCCCGTTGCGCATAATGCCTTTACCTCCCGACATATAAACTCGCAAAAGCCGGAAATACGCATGACCGGCGGAGATTATAAATGCATGTCATGTCACGATCAAAAATCAAGAAAACACGTTAATCGACAAGATTTACTTGTCTGAATGACTGCGCAAAATATTTTGTGTCATTTGTCTGACATTCAGGCACTTTATGAGCCGGTTGATTTGTATCGGATCAAATCTCTGGCAGAAACAAAGCGTTGCGGATGAGGGGCATAATGCGCTCAGGAAATGAAAGCGGATCACTGACAAAACCGGCACAGGGTTCCTGTGCTGAAGTTTTCCGTGTGTTTCTCAAACTCGGGCTGACATCGTTTGGCGGGCCGGTTGCACATCTGGGCTATTACAGAGATGAGCTTGTTGTGCGCCGCAAATGGATGGATGAAGCAGGTTATGCCGATCTGGTTGCATTGTGCCAGTTTTTGCCCGGCCCTGCATCCAGTCAGGTTGCTTTTGCGCTTGGTCTTTTACGCGGTAATGGTCTTGCCGGTGGTCTGGCGGCTTCACTGGCCTTCACACTGCCATCAGCGCTCCTCCTTGCGGTTTTTGCAATGGGCGCAGCATCATTCACCGGTATCTATGCGGAAGGTCTGCTGCATGGTCTGAAACTGGTTGCCGTGGCAATTGTTGCACAGGCGGTCTGGGGTATGGCACGCAGTCTGACACCGGATAAGCCCCGCGTTTTCATTGCGCTTTCAGCAATCGCGCTTGTGGTTTTTGTGGCGGGAGCAATCGGGCAAATCGCGGCTATTACCGGCGGTGCCATGCTTGGTCTGTGGCTTTGCCGCGGAAATGGTGTGGTTGTGACCGGCAATCTGAAATTTCCCGTATCGCGCAGAGGCGGCTTTATAGCTTTGAGCCTGTTTGCGTTTTTATTCGCATTATTACCGGTGCTGACTGCCGTTAGTGGGTATCCGTCTGTTGCCGTGTTCGATGCTTTTTACCGTGCCGGTTCGCTTGTTTTTGGTGGCGGGCATGTGGTTTTGCCGCTGTTGCAGGCAGAAGTTGTAACTTCGCAATGGGTGAGCAAAGAGGCGTTTCTGGCAGGTTATGGACTGGCGCAGGCTGTACCGGGGCCGTTATTCACATTCGCAGCCTATCTCGGTGCGGTGATGCAACCGGAGCCAAACGGAATTGCCGGTGCTTCTATTGCTCTGATCGCGATATTCCTGCCGGGCTTGCTGCTTGTTTATGGCATGCTTCCGTTCTGGGACAGGTTACGTCTGCGCCCGACAGCACCGGCGGCAATGCGTGGTGCCAATGCAGCGGTTGTCGGCATTCTCGGTGCGGCACTGTATAATCCGGTATGGACAGGGGCGGTTTTTACCAATCAGGATTTTGCGCTGGCACTGACAGGGTTTTTACTGCTCACAGTCTGGAAAGTGCAGCCCTGGATTGTTGTCGTTTTGATGGCCTTTGCAGGAATGATGATGCCGCTTTTGCCGTTGTAATTGAGGTAGCAGATGGTTCGTTAAAGCTTTGAATAATCCCGACAGGTTCTTTGCAGCGCTATACTAGCTGGAGTTAAACCGGATGTGTGGCTTTCTTTGTCGGGTATGATCGGAATTTAGTGTGAAATTAGAGATACGTCTGGCAGCGAAAGCTGAGAAATCAATCATAAGCGCTTTCATGACGGAATATTTCGCCGAAATGCGTGCTTATGAAGAGACAGATGATGATTATCCATTTTTTGACTTATACTGGTCAGAAGCAGACAGATGGCCATATCTGGTAGCTTTTGAGGGAAAAGATATTGGTTTTGCCTTTATCAATAACTGGTCACCTTCCGGCAAAGGCACAGATTATTCGTTTGCGGAATTTTTCATTCTGAAAGTTTATCGCAAGCAGGGACTGGCACGCTATGCAGCTGCTGAGATTCTGCAAATGCATAGCGGGTTTTGGGAACTGCGTGTCGCGCCAAAAAACACAACTGCGCTCCATTTCTGGCAGGCTGTGATCAGATCAGCTCAAGCTGAAAATGTAGAAAAGCTTGAAACTGAAGAGGATCTGATTTTCCGCTTCCGGCCATTATAGCGGCAGCTTTTACGCTGATTTTTGTTCTGCTCCGTAGTTTCGGGAACTCTCAATACCTATATGCGTTCACACTATAACTGACGGGAGTTTGTTATGAGCGTGAAAAAGCTATTAATGGCCGCTATCGGCCTGTTCGCCGGATATAAATTATACAAAGCCGCTAATCCTAAAATTCCTGATAATGTGGTGCCGGTTACTGGTTTCGAACTCAATCGCTATCTGGGGAAGTGGTATGAAGTCGCTCGTGTAGAAAACCGATTTGAAAAAGGTCTGATTAAAACCACTGCTGAATATACACTCAATGGTGACGGCACCGTAAATGTACTGAATAGCGGCGTCGATGAAGTCTCCGGTCGGCATAAGCATGCATCGGGGACGGCTGTTTTTGTGCGCGGCCAATCTGAGGGTGCATTGAAGGTATCGTTTTTCGGCCCGTTTTATGGGGGCTATAATATAGTTTCTTTGGACGAGGATTATCGCTGGGCAATTATTGTCGGATCAAGCCAGAAGTATTTTTGGGTTCTCTCTCGCACGGCTGAAATACCAGAAGAGTTAAAAGACAGAGCGATTAAGGTTGCATCTGGGGTTGGTGTTGATCCTGATAATATTAACTGGGTACAACAATTTCAAAAATAAATGCTGTCCTGATCTTTTTTAAGACACAATCGCTCTCTATATACACAGCATAGACATTGCTAAGCAGCGCGTTTCTCACAGCGCTCGCAAATGTCTTCATTAATTTAAGCTTTTGACCACGGATGTACTGGCACTGGCAATTAATTGATGAGTAGGAAGGTCGGTGCATTTTTGCCCAGGCCTTTTTTATTGTCTGCATTTGAAATTTTACAACTCTGCATTGTGAAATGCACGAGAAACTATATTATCAGATCGGTATGTTGTTTCTTTTATATTTCTGAGGATAGAGTATATATAATTATGACATTGAATATAAATGATAATTTAATATCAGTTATTATGTTTTGTAAAAAATATTGCCTATATTTTTAATTAATTATCATTACCTGTTGCTATTTTACTATATGAATAATTGTCTTCTATAATGTAAAAATAATTATCAATAAATAAATGGGGACAATCATGAAGAGTATTATTCTGGCCTCCGCGCTGGCATTAACAGCAGGCTCAGCCTTCGCTGCCGATGCCGTTGTATATAATGATCCGGCACCTGCAGTTGTCGACACCTTCTCCTGGACAGGTGGTTATATCGGTGTGAATGCCGGTTATGCAGGCGGAAAATTCAAAACTGATTTCAACGAATTGCTTGGCGACGTTTCACTCAGAGGTAATGCCAGTGGTTTTATCGGCGGTGTTCAGGCCGGTTATAACTGGCAGTTTGACCAGACAGTTGTTGGTATTGAAACTGATATTCAGGGTTCGGGCGTGAAATCCGATTTTGATGTCAGTGTGCCGGGCGGTACATTGGTGAATCTCGGAACAAAGGTTAGCTGGTTTGGTACAACACGTGTCCGTCTTGGTTACACACCGGTCGATCGTTTTCTGGTCTATGCAACCGGTGGTGTTGCCTATGGTAAAGTTAAAACCTATGCGAACAACTATTTAGATGGCTCATCCCAGTCTGACACCAAAGTCGGCTATACGGTTGGTGCCGGTGCAGAATACGCTATTACAAATAACGTAACGTTGAAGACCGAATATCTCTATACCGATCTCGGTAAGCTCAAATTGGATTATGTTGATCTCGACAGAAGCTGGCGTATTGGTGAAGCCAAATCGCAGTTTCATACAGTTCGGGTTGGCTTGAACTATAAATTCTGAGGTTTTGGCTTCGTTTTTATTAACCCCGCTTTGGCGGGGTTTTTTATTGTCTGCTTGGCCTTGGCAGGCTTGGCCTTTGCGGCTTTTAATTTTTCCGCTTCTTCAGCGGCTTTTTTCGCTTCCAGAAATTTGTCTGCACATTTGTTCTTAGTCATTGCTGCATTGAGTTTCGCCTGACCTGTTTCATCAATGAGGGGTTTGGCGGTTTCGATGTTTCGGCACCATTCCAAATCCCTTACCTGCTGCGATACACAGCCAGTCAGTCCGAGAAGAGGGAGTGTAAAGGTTAGAGTGCGGATAAGTGAAAGTCTGGTTCGTACGCTCTCAGTCGGTTGATCCATGTTTCGCCCCTCAGTTATTTGCAGGAATTGAACAGCGACTTGCATAGTAAATCAAGAGCAATTCACGTGATGAGTGGCGACATAATCAAAACGGGATTTGTACCAATGCTGATTAACGGCCGTTTCTCATGATGAGCTGTTTGCAGGTTCTTGTGAAGTCTTCCAGCAGATTAACCTGATATCCGAACACAAGTACTTCACCTTTCCCGCGTGTAACAAAACCATCTTGCATGACAATTTTTTGGACGCGTTTTATTTCAGTGTATTTTATGCGGCATGTAGAGCCCGGCGTTGCTTTTTGTGTGAAAAATGTTCCGTCACTGAGTTGAATGCGCGGTGTAGAAAATTGAGCGTCCTTTTCTGTTTCAGTGGTCGTGCAGGCCGATATTAAGAACGAGAGCAAAATTAAGACTGTGTTACGAATATTCATTCATCCCCTCACAAAATTATAAAGTAAGGGCTTTCTGGTGAATAATTTCACCGCAGTCAAATTAATGTGATTATTTTTATCATATTAATTGTTGAGCAGTTCATTAGCTTTGCTGTGCCTGCATTTTTGCCGTGATTGCTCATCTCTTTTCAGGAAGGGAGGGTTAATCTGCTGACGGTACAGGGCAGGTGAGATCGCCTTCTTCGCAGTTGAGGTAATCGGATAATTGTTTGTTACGTGCAGTTGTTAATTGCGTTCTGCATGTTGCAACCATCATTGGATGAATGCTTCCGCCAGATGTTGTTGATGTTGCGAAGTTACATTCTGCGTCTCTGAACTTCATCCAAAGGCGCTGTGAGCTTACCAATAATTTCTTAGTTTCCTCATCATCAGTCAGACGTTTTTCTATTTTTTTGTAGTTTTCGTTAAGTTGCTTATCAACCTTGGCCAATGCATCACTGGCGCATTTGGTCATTGTTGACTGGTCTTCAGCTTTGTCGCAGTCAGTAGATGCATAAGCTGGCAGTGATATAAAGATCGATCCCAGAGCAGCCAAAGTAACTATCTTCATTTCCATCTCCCTATATTATATGATGATTGAAACGTGACTTTCATTTCAAAGCAAGAGGGATTTAGCGAAGAGATTAAGGAATGAAGAATAATCTGTAAAAGCGTGGCAAATAGTGAGAGAAAATGTTCATCACAGAATACGCAACGCATCTACATCTCACATCTGAGTACTCGGGTAATGCATTCTTGCGGGTGCGTGGAGATCGGGGTATCGGACTTTTCTCTATCAAATCTTGTCTGCTTTGGCATGTTACAGTTCCAGAAAGACACTGGCGAATGCCTGTTAGTAGTCAGTTATGACCGGTTCCCGATTTTGGTTCGGCCGAAGCGGGCTTGTTAAACTGGCAGGGGCTCTTGTCAAAGTTTTTTAAGAATGGTAACGTTCCCACAATGATCGATCTAAGAGACCGGTCGCTTGGGAGGAGTGTCAGCTTGAATAAGGATACAGGGCGTCGTGCGACGATCGTCGATGTTGCGAAAAAAGCTGGCTTGTCCAAGAGCACAGTAGCCCGTGTTCTGGCTGGTTCCTCCAATATATCGCAGGATGCTGCCGAGCGCGTACAGGCCGCAGTGCTGGCAACCGGTTATGAGCGTAATCATCTGGCAGTCGGCATGCGCTCAGGGCGCAGCGGGTTGCTTGGTCTGGTTATTCCGGACATTACCAACCCGTTTTGGGCGGAAGTGGCGCGCGGTGCGCAGGATCAGGCTGCGAGGCAGGGTGTTTCGCTGCTGGTATTTTCTTCAGACTGGGATGCGGATAAGGAAGCTGCACATCTTCGCGCCTTATGTCAGGCACGCGTAGATGGCGCGATCATCAATCCTGTCGCTGATAATCTTGCTGATCTCGACCGTTTCGGCATGCCTTTTGTGCTGATCGGTTCGAGTGCCGAGCGTTTTCCCGATACGAGCAGCGTCGGGTCTGATATCGTGCAAGGGGTTCGTCTCGGGCTGGATGTGTTGCTCGCGCACGGGCATGTGCAGCCGGCATTAATCCTCGGGCCTAAATCCCGTTTGGCACGTGCGCGTTTTCTGCGCGCGGTACATGAGCATTGCATTGAGCGGGATGTTGACCCCTCAATACTCATCACGGAAGACAGTGACTATACCGTTGAAGGTGGCCGTTCTGCTATGAAGCGGCTGTTGCAAGCGCATCAGAATAGTCAGCATCTGGCAGTTTTTTGTGCGAATGATCTGATGGCGCTTGGTGGTATTCTGGCAATCCGTGATGCAGGTCTGTCCTGTCCGCAGGATGTGTCAATTCTAGGCTTTGACGGTATTCCTTCCGGTGCGTTTTCCTGGCCCGGACTGACAACAATTGAAAAAGACGGTCGCCGCATCGGCTCCACTGCAGTCACTGCTTTATATGCAGAAATTGCCGGACGAGCAGAACATGAGCGCATTTATGTGCCGTGCCGTCTTTTGGAGCGCGGATCACTCGCTGATCTGTCAGAGACAGCAACAGCACGGCTGGCTGCAAAGGGGTAATTCAGACAATGAGTCATAGTTCGACATCATCAGTGAGAGCTCAAATTGGGAACGTTCCCAAAATGAAGCGCTTTAAAAGCAGCGTCCGCCAGTGGTGGCCTTATTATCTGATGATGGCACCAGCCCTGATTTTCTTTTTTATTTTCCACTATATGCCGGTGTGGGAAGCTAAAATTGCTTTTGAACAATTGCGCATTATTCCGCCGAATATCTGGGTGGGGCTGAAGCATTTTGAACTGTTGTTCTCGTCCACGATTTTCTGGCAGGTGCTGGCCAATACGCTGATCATTTCAGCAATGAAAATCGTCTTTGTGTTTCCCGTGCCGATCATTGTGGCATTGTTGCTCAATGAGGTACGCGGCACCGGTACCCGTAAATTCATTCAGTCGGCAATTTATCTGCCGCACTTCCTGTCATGGGTGGTAATTGCAGGTATTTTCATTGCTGTTTTGTCACCGAGCACCGGTGCCGTGAATGAAATTACCGGCTTTTTCGGTTTTCAGCCGGTTTCTTTTATGACTGAGACGGGGACAATCCGCTGGGTTCTGGTGTTTTCTGAAATCTGGCGCTCGGCCGGCTGGGACAGCCTGCTTTATCTCGCAGCGATTATGTCAATTGATCAGGAGCTCTATCAGGCTGCGGAAATTGACGGTGCTAACCGCTGGCAGAAAATTTTCTACGTTACCATTCCGGGTATCGTGCCGACGATTGCTACATTGTTCATTCTGAATGCGGGCATGTTCCTGAATGCTGACCTCAATCAGGTGATCAACTTCACCAATGATATTGTGCGCAGTCAGATCGATATTCTCGATACCTATGTTTATCGCATCGGTTTGCAAACCGGACAATATTCGCTCGCCACGGCAGCTGGTCTGTTTAAGGCAGGGCTCGGCATGATCCTGATTATGAGCGCGCATTTCATCTCGAAAAAGCTGACAGGCAAGGGGATCTGGTGATGGCAGCAGGTAAAATTCGTCGCTCTCCGCTGGAGCGGGCAGAATATGCAATCATTCTCTCTACCTTGCTGCTGCTTGTTGTGGTGATGGTTCAGCCGCTGCTTAATCTGCTGGCTGTTTCCCTGTCATCGCCTTCCGAAGTCGCGAGAATGAGCGGCCTCACAATCATTCCGGAAGGCTTTTCGCTAGAGGTCTGGAAGCTGCTGATCACCAATCCGGCAGTGCAGCAGGGGCTGATCAATTCGGTCTTTATCACGCTGACCAGTACTGCACTCGGCGTGTGTTTTACAGCGCTGATGGCATGGGGCTTGTCGCGCCCGGGCTTGCCGGGGCGCCGTATTCTTCTGGTCTTCGTGCTGGTGACGATTGTTTTCGATCCCGGCATTATACCGGATTACTTCCTCAATAAACGTCTGGGTCTGATCGACAGCTACTGGTCAGTTATTCTCTTCAAACTGGTCAATGCCTGGTATCTGATTATTCTGATCCGCTTCTTTGAAGAAGTGCCGAATGAAATTCTGGAAGCCGCAGAACTCGACGGTGCCAATGTTTTTCAGACATTTTGGTATGTTGTGCTGCCGGTATCAAAATCGGCATTGGCGACGATTGCACTGTTCTATTTCGTTTTCCATTGGAACGATTTTTTCCGCCCGATGATCTACCTCAATGACCAGTCCAAATGGCCGCTGCAGGTTGTGCTGCGCCAATTTGTGGTCGAGGGCGACAAGATTGCCATGGTCGGGCTGGAAAATTCCGTCAATTA
Source organism: Pseudochrobactrum algeriensis (assembly GCF_018436245.1). Lineage (NCBI taxonomy): Bacteria > Pseudomonadati > Pseudomonadota > Alphaproteobacteria > Hyphomicrobiales > Brucellaceae > Pseudochrobactrum > Pseudochrobactrum algeriensis. The sequence continues at coordinate 144,703 of NZ_CP075360.1, read as the reverse complement.
CACAGGCGCAAGCCAGATCAATATCAGGGCGCTGAGCGCAGGCATGATCCTGCTCACGATTGTACCGATCCTGGCGATTTATCCGTTAATCCTGAAGTTTTTCACTAAAGGCACGATGAGCGGCGCGCTCAAGGGCTGATTATTCCGGCACATATAAAGGGGAAGGACATATGCTGAAAAATAATCTTATTCTGTCTGTCAGTGTGGTTGCGCTGCTGTCTGCTGCAGCATTGCCGGCACTGGCCGAGCCGGTCACTATACGCGTAGTGGCGAAGGATCTGCTCAACACCAATCCGGATGACGTGAAGCTCATTCAGAGATATGAAGCGGCGCTGAAGGCAAGAGGGACAGATCTGAAGATTGAGATCGTCAATCTTCCGGCTTCCGGCTATGCTGATAAGCTCGGCGCGATGATGTTGTCCGGCGACATTCCCGATCTGATTTATTTTCAGGGCGGTGACACGGTGATGGCCGAGCAGGGCGTTCTTGAAAACTGGAACGACTGGCTGCCGAAAACGACCTATCTGAAAGATGCGCTTTACCCGCATAATACGGCTCGCCTCCAGAATTATCCGTATCTGCTTTATGCATTCCCGCCGCGGGTCTCACAGCCGGTTATGCGTGAGGACTGGCTGAGCAAAACCGGACTGGCTGCACTGAAAACGGTTGATGACTATGTTGCTTTGTTCAAGGCGATTAAGAGCGGCAATTTTGGTGGTGCAGGCAGTGATAAATCCTATGCGCTGACTGTGCCGGGCAGCATGGATGAAGCCGATACGATTTTTAATCAGGCATTCGGCGTCAGCTCATCCTGGCTGAAAGACAAAGAGGGCAACTGGATTGCCTCACAGATTTCTGAGCAGGAAAAAGCCAAGCTGACTTTCTATGCATCGCTGCGTGAGCAGGGACTGCTGGACCCGGAATATATCACTACCAAATGGGATACCAAGGAAGACAAGTTCTATTCCGGACGCGTCGGTATGGTGTTCTCGGCATCGGCTGAGAATGTGGATGTTTATCGCGGTAAGATGAAACAGGCAAACCCTGATGCTAATCCGGAACTGGTTCTGTTGGCACCGCCTGCGGGCACCGGTGGCGAAGGTCTGGCCGCAGTTGATGTTTCCAAGGAAACACGTGGTTTCGCAATTTCAGCTCTTTCCAAGCACAAAGAAGAAGTTGTTAAATTTCTTGATTTCGTGGCCAGCCCTGAAGGTCAGGCATTGGAACGCCTTGGTTTTGAAGGTGAGCAATATACCCGTGACGGCGAGACCATCAAGCCAACAGACAAAATGGCAACCTGGTATGTGCGCTTTATCGCGGCCGCAAACTGGAAACTACCGGAAGGCGTGAGAAGCCCTGCTGCCACGCAGTTTCTGACCAATATCACCCAAAGCTACAAGCCTGATAATGCATTTATCTGGCCGAATGAATATGCGCCTGATCTGGATGCGGCGCAGAATGTCTACAAGGCATGGGCTTATAAATTTATCTCCGGACAAGCGGGTTTCGATCAGTGGGATCAGTTTGTTTCTGAGTGGAAGACTGCCGGCGGTGACCGGTTGACTGAATATGCGAGGACTGTATTAAAATGATGGACACACTTGCTCCTTTGTCTCTGCAAGGACGAATTCGGGCAGTTCTTTATGGCGTCGCTTACGGTGACGCCATCGGGGCACCGGTTGAAAAACTTTCAGCCGAGCAAATTCGCCAGCGTTACGGCCGTGTTACCAATCTGAATACAGAATGGCATCGCATGTCGGAGAGCGGCATTGCCCGTAACTGGCGTGTTCGGGGCAGTGGTATCGTGACAGATGATACGCTGATGACCCTGTGTCTGATGAATATTTATAATGACGTGCGCCGCCATATTGATGCCTGGGATATGGCGGACGGTATGGTGCGTGAAATTGCATGGACACCGCGCTGGGTTCCTGAATTGCAGCGTGAGGCCATGCTGATTGAGCGCCTGTTCTATCCGGAAAAATGGATTTTTCAGCGTCATCAGCTGTCCAATTGCGATCCGCGTGAAGGTGGCATCGGCAATATGGTGAATTGCGGTGCGGCGATGTATATTGCGCCGGTTGGCGTGATGAATGCCTGCAATCCGAAAGCGGCCTATGATGAGGCAATTGCTTTCGCTTCCGGCCATCAGCAGAGCTATGGTCTGGAAGCCGCAGGTGTGTTGGCGGCAGCGATTGCAGCGGCTTTTATTCCGCACATTACCATCGATGAAGTGGTCAATGAGGCCGTTGCATTAGCAAAAGACGGTACAAAGCAGGCTATTCTTGAAATTGTAGCCGCTGCAAAGACCCTCAAAGGGCAGGACGCAGATAAAGTCACCGAAGTTTTTCAGACGATTATCGGAAAATATTCACCTATGGGTGATGATGTCACGCATTCTGTGAAGAAAACCGGTGTGGCCAGTGAAGCCTATCGTCCGTCCCGCCTCAATGCGATTGAGGAACTGCCGCTCGCCTTAGGTTTTGCGGTGGTCAATGATGGTGACTTTTACAAGACTATTCATGACGGCATTAACTCCGGACGCGACACGGATTCCATCGGCGTCATGGCCGGTGCCATTCTCGGCGCTATGCATGGTGCGTCTGTCATTGACGATACGGATGCAGCATTGCTGGATTCAGCCAATAAGCTTGAGCTGAACAAGGCGGCTGATGCATTTTATCAAACCGTAATGGAAATACAAAAAGCAGACAGGCAGTCGGAGCAGCGCAGAGCATCGATGTGGGATCATCTCACAAGCAATGCCGCTCACGCTGCTGCCTGACACTGTTTTTCGATCAATAACATATACCGGAGCCATAAATGTCTGAAATCGAATTGAGAAATGTAGGTAAGAGCTATGGAAAAACCTCTGTGCTTGCAGACATTTCGCTCGATATGAGTGATGGGGAATTTGTGGTTCTGGTTGGTCCGTCCGGTTGCGGAAAATCGACGCTTTTACGCATGATTGCCGGACTGGAAGATATTACCTCCGGTGAAATCCGCATCGGGGGTAAGGTCGTCAATGATATGCGCGCGAAAGAGCGTGATATAGCTATGGTTTTTCAGAGCTACGCACTCTATCCGCATATGAAAGTTGCGGAAAATATGAGCTTTTCTCTGAAGCTGAGTGGTACATCGAAAGAAGAAATCCGCAAACGCGTACAGGAAGCGGCAGAAATACTCGGCCTTGAGAAATTGCTGGACCGTTTCCCGCGCGAGCTCTCCGGTGGTCAGCGTCAGCGTGTGGCGATGGGACGTGCCATTGTGCGTGCACCAAGAGCGTTTTTGTTTGATGAGCCGTTGTCCAATCTGGACGCTAAATTGCGCGTAAAAATGCGCAGTGAGATTAAAAAACTGCATCAACGCCTTGGTAAAACAACTGTTTATGTCACGCATGACCAGACAGAAGCGATGACTATGGCTGATAAAATCGTCGTGCTGAATGGCGGCAAGATCGAACAATATGGGCCGCCGCTGGAACTGTATAATAATCCGGCCAATATATTTGTTGCGGGTTTTATCGGTTCTCCGGAAATCAACTTGCTGAAAACAGAGGCGAGGGGGGATCATGCTGTCACGGAGGACGGTATTGTTTTGCCGCTTGTCTCTCCGTTAAAATCACAAACCAGCATGATGTATGGCATCCGCCCGCAGCATATTGAGATTGCTGATGAAGGTATTAAGGGGCTGGTGACATTGGTTGAGCCAACCGGCGACAGTCAGGAACTGGTGGTTAAAGTCGGCGTGCAGGACATCCATGTGATTGCCAAAGGCGACCGGCAGTTTACGACAGGTATGACAGTCAGGCTGGCTCTTGATGCTGCAAAAGTTCTTCTCTTTGACAGCGTATCCGGTGAGCGTCTGCGTTATTGATATAATATGTCACCATGTTGAAGCTGGCGGATAGGAATAGTCGATAAGTTATGTGGCGTTGATGACAGAGGTCAATTTGCTTAAGGCGGGCAATGCCCGCCTTAAGATTATAAGAATGCTAAAACTTTGTAGTCAGTCCGGCCCTGATCGTGCGACCGGGAGCGGGCGCGCGGGTAAATGAGAGCGGGTCGAGATAATATTGGTTCGTCAAATTCTCAACATTGACATTGAGCGATACAGTTTCACTGAATTTATAATCACCAAACAGATCAAGAATCGTTCTCTTTGGCCAGAGTGTCGGCGTGACATAACCTAAGCCCATTGCCTCGCTAACAGCTCGTTCACCGAAAAATGTAGCACGACCACCGACCGTTAATTTCTGGTCAAGCAAATGTACGCCACCGGTCAGGGTAACAAGATATTCCGGCGGAATGTAATTGCCGCCATAGTCGATACCAATTGTTTTGGCTGCACAACCGGTAAGCTGATGGCAGAACTCGACTTTAGTATATTTTGTCAGACCGGTTTCAAAGAATATTTGGTCAGTATTATATTTGAGAGAAAGCTCAATCCCTTCAAATGCCGCGCTTGGAATATTTGCCCAATGACGCGGTTCAGACCAGTTTTGTTTGATTGAATCCCGTATGATGTAATCTTTGTATTTGTTTTTGAAATAGCTCGCCTTGAATTTCAGATTGTCCCCGTCTGAGATAATATCCGAGCGTAATATATTGATGCCAGCCTCATAATTCTCAGCTTTTTCAGGTTTTAAATCAGGATTTGGGAAGAGGATTTCACCATTGATATAACTCGTTTCCCGCAAGGAAGGCGGACGCCAGCCCTGTACATATTGACCATAGAGCTGAATGCCTTCCCACGGCGTCACCGTGACAGATAAAGACGGGTTAAGCCGTGATCCGCTCTTGTCGCCATAGGCCGCCAGAGCGCCACCGCCTTGCTCAATTTTATATGTGTCATAGCGCAAGCCCGCACCAAAACTCAGCCAGTCTGTCGCATCAAGTTTTGCATGGTTGAATACACTGGCAAGACGGCGCTTTCCTGTTGGTCCCGCACTGATGAGATAGGTTCGTGTCGGATCCCAGGAATAGGAACCGCGAAGTTCCTGCCCTTCGGAATCCTCCAAAGAAACCTGCGCCCCATAATTTAATGTCAGGTGCCCGAGTGATGTTGCAAATTCGGAACGGTTATAAATTTCCGTGCCATAGGTCAGTACATCAGCGCTTCCGTCAAGGGTCGCGGGTGCTTCTCTTTTTACATTTGTCAGCCAGGTTGAAATGTTGAAATCAACAAGGGGATTGTCAGAAGGATTATGGGCCAGTCTGGCAGTTAATGTGTCTGTTTTTCTGCGGTTCAGCGCGTTCTGACTTGGTGGGATGAATGTATAAATATAGGGAAAATCATCCAGCTCTCCGTGTTTGCTTTCATAGCGCATATAGCTCAGCTCTAAAGATGTATCCTCATTGAAATGCGCCTTTCCTTTCAGAAGAGCCGAGAATGAATCTTCGGACGTGTTAAAGACTTCACCGCCCCGCGGCACCGGAGATAATGTGCCTGTATTATTTGCAAGAAGGTCTGAGCCTTTTTTACCGGCAAAATAATTGCCGGTTTTACGGCGTGTTAATGCAGCCAGAAATTCGAAATTCTCCTGCACAGTTGCAGCGGCGACCGAACCGTTAAAACTATCGCCATTAAAGAATGAGGGTGCATCATTCAGCTGTTTGTCGGTGCCGGTTGCAGGCGGGGATTTGGTATTGCTGCCAATAGTTGTTTTCACCTGCGCGCCATATTCTTTGCCTTCAGCAACAATGTCGCGTGCGTTTAATGTTCTCATATTGACAACGCCGCCCATGGCACCATTGCCCAGCGGGCCGTCGCTTGGGCCTTTGGTTACATCAATGCCTGCGATCAGGTCAGGATCCACGAAAACGCTGCTGGTCTGCCCGCGATAGCCGGTATAACTGGAGGTGGACTGCTGTGTTCCGTCGATTAATGTTGCGACGCGGTTCATGCCCTGAAGGCCACGAATGTTGAGATTCAATCCCTGACCGGTACGGCTGCCTGACGATATGACCCCCGGTGTCGATTTAAAAAGATCGCCCTGAGTGCTTGATGGTAACCGGCTGATATCTTCGGCAGAAATATAAGCGGCAGATCCGGGTGTTGTGTAAGGGGTGTTTTCAGGATTTGTGCCCCCTGCAATCGTGATTGTGTTGAGTAAAATCGAACTGTCATTGGAAGATGTTGCCGCATTGTGGCTGGAGGCAAGACGATCAATGATTGTTATCGATCTGGCATTATTGAAATTATAGCTAAGTCCTGTTCCCGCAAGCAGTTTCTCTAATCCCGCCTGGGGTGTGTATCTTCCGGTAAGACCCTGTGTAGAGCGGTTGCCGATTGTTTTCTGGTCAAAGAATATATCTATTCCGCTGGCATTGGAAAATTCGAGCAATGCGGTGGAAAGTGACTGGCTGCGAATGGAAAAGTTACGTTCACTGGCAGATGTTTGTGCGTTGGCAATTGTCGGGGCAATAACAGCGGAAAGACTGGTGGACATCATAAGCACTGCCATCAGATAGACTGCTTTTTTGCCAACCGGCTGCGTTAAACATTTGCGGTTTATTGTCAAAACCGTGCCGGTTAACTGTGTATTTTGCATTGTCGAAGCCCCTCACATTTCCGCCTCTGGCGAATGTCATCCGTAAGAGTGCCGTTTATTGGCTCTCACAGGGTATGACACGCGGGATGGCTAAAGTTACTAAGCCGGTTTGTTTTTATTTCTCACCTACCGGCCGGAGATAATAACCAATCCGCCGGCATGTCTGACGGTGATGGGCAGTGTTTGCGCAATTGAAACAAGTGCGGCATCTACAGTGTCTGTGCTGAAGGCGGCACTCACCGGCATATCGCCTAACCGGTTATCTGTCAGAATAATGAACCCGCCGCTATAACGCTCAATATCATTGAGAACACGGCGTAAAGGCGCTTTGTGATAAATCAGACGTCCTTTGCGCCAGGCTTCCACAGTGTTGATGTCGACTTCTTGTGCCGGTAAAATTGCATCCGGCTTATAGGCTACTTGCCAGCCGCTGATCAGGCGTTCGGATGGTAAACCGGGCAGGGAGATTTCTACCTGATGCTCAGTTACCGCAACCGTAACAAACTTGTCATCGGTTCGTATGTTAAAGCGCGTACCGAGAGCTTTTGTTTCGCCGCCATTCGCCGTAACAATGAACGACCGTTGCTCCGGGGCGACAGTGAAATAGGCTTCTCCCCAATGGAGCGTTAAGCGGCGTTGGGTCTCAGAATAATTGACAGATAATGCTGAGCGGCTGCCAAGATCGACGACCGAACCGTCTGCCAGAGTCAATGTGCGTATTTCACCGGCGGCGGTAGAAAAATCGGCAAATGCCCCGTTTTGATAAAACCAGTAACTGCCTGAGCCTGCTGCCAGCATGCCGATGCCTGACGCAATGAAAGCACGCCGACTTAATTTTTTGATGCGCGACTGGCGCATCTCCGTTTCAACGGGGGCAAAAGCAGCCCATAAAGCACCGGCACGCTCCCATGCCGCTAAATGTTCAGCACTTTGATTTTTCCATAATTCGAAAGCCTGACGATCTTCATTTGTAACGCCATCATCCCGCAGAACTGCAAACCATCGCAGGGCTTCGCGTATAACGGGGGATCTGCTGTCATCAGCCATTAAGGCGCTTTCCGGTTTATATGCTGGTTATTATAATAAAGGCACTTGATGAATGATGCTTGGCTAAAGGATTTTGCTTAAGGAAATTGCAGAAAATCCGGTCCCAGCGCCAGATCCAGATCATCCAGCGCATTAAAAACATGATTGATGACAGTGCGGCGCGATAGCTGAAACCTGTCTGCGATTTCACTGTAACTGGCGCCTTCAAAACGATGGATGATAAAAATTTCACGCCTGCGTTGTGGCAGGCCTGCAAGAGCTGTCAGCAAACGGCGTAATTCTTGACGATAGAGCAGCTCCATTTCCGGTGATGCTTTACGATCAGCCATGGCATGATAAACTTGTTCATCAACCGTGATCTCCACACCCTGCTGGATGTGACGGAGATGGTTGAGTGCGAGATTGCGCGCTGCACGTGTTAGATAGGCGGAAGGCTCTCTGATCTGTTGCTTGCCGGAGGCATCAATCAGCTTTGAAAAGGCATCATGCACCAGATCATCAGCAGTGGTGTTATTGCCGACAATACGAGCGATAAATCGTTTAAGACGATTTTTTTCCGATCCGTAGAGGTGTGTGAAACTATGGCTAAGAATTGCCATTGAAATATCCCCGGGATCAGAGCGACTTTAACAGAATTGCATTGGAATATCGATCAACCTGTTAAGTATGCTGTCTTGAATCAAGCTTTTATCTTAAATATCTGCTTCTTGTTTGTTTATCAAGATTAACATGATTAAAAAAGTCATATTTTATGATGGTGTTAAACTATCATGTCCCTGACTGGCTTCGGGGAGAAGGGAAAGGGGAAATTTTACAAACCAAATATGGGTAATATACGCTTCAAACTGGGTTACAACACTGTTTGAAGCTTGTGGTGTAAGAGTGGGGACTTATCTGTTCACCAAAGCGTGATCAGATAAAAATGAGCTGTTTAATCAGAATTATTCTGCTAGTGCTCTGCACCATAGATTGCAGCATAGAAAGCTTCAAAAATGGATTGGGTTCCTATCGTTTTCGGTATCTTCAAGCTTGGTGTATTAGGCGTTTGCATGTTCTTCGCTATCAAGTGGCATTACGATAAAGATAAGGAAGAAGCGCAGAGAAAAAGAGAAGAAGCGCAGATGAGCGGCGAGGCAAGCGGGCTGTAAGAGCCTGCTTTATCGCACTTAATCATGTCAGATCAGGCGAGTAAAAAGCTCAACAAGGCAGGTTGGGAAAATTACTTGTCGGCTTGAGTTATTGAATAATGCATGTGCCCGGCCAATCACTGCATTGGCGGTTAGCGCAACCGGATATGATCGTAGCGATCAGTATAATAGAGCAGGCGACGGATATGGCTCTCATGAAGCACCTGTGCAATGGGTTGTTTCGCAAAATGGCATGAAATATCAGGCTCAATCGTTAGTTAAAGAAAACCGCCGGTCACTCCTGCATTCAGCTATGCCTGTAGCTAATCAATTTTCCCGCACGGATACGATGACATAATCCTCATATATCTCAACGTGAATCAATGGTGTTCCATTGAGAATTGCTTTTTCTGTGCCATCATAAAATTTACCTTTGGCGGCCATGCGTTCGAAACGGGCACGGTTTTCTTTAGATGAGAACGTGTAATCAGCTTCATCTTCCTGATCGCGCTTGCCATAGACGTGAAAATTCGCACGATCCTGCCGGATAATCGCTGCAGCGGATGTAAGGCGCTTTCCCGCTGAATTGAAATGATCTTCTGCACTTAACCGCGCATAATAAGATTCAAGTGGTTTTTCTGCTCCATGGGCTGAAACAGCGGATACCAGCAATATAACTGTAACAATAATTCCCCTCATTTAATCCTCTTGATTGATTGCTCGATGCTATTTCCGCAGCGACTATGTGATGGACTGCCACTCCCTGAAACACTTACTTTGCGGAAGCAATTAAAGCTGCGGCTTTCTCAGAAAGATGGCAGCCTCTGTCCCGCAAATAGATGAGAGCTTTACAGGTCATGTCACGATCCCCTATGTTCCCGATAAATGTACTGAAGGTATCGTTGAACTCTATGACGATATTTTCAGTGCGCCACGCTGAGCGGTAATCAATGCGTGAAATAGCCGAATATGGTTTCTGGCGAAGGCGGAATAACCGATACTCTATCTTGTCAGGATGGAGCGTCAGTACGGGTTTCATATTGTTGCTTCCCCATGCAAACCACGGAAGCGCTGTCCAGCCTCCAAATGATGCTTTGAGAGGGATGTTCAGGGGCGTTGGCATACTGATCTGTGATGGCCTTGATTGAGGGGTTATTGTGCAGCTGAGGCCATATGATAGGCAACCAAAGCATTTGCGTGGCCATGGCCAAGTCCGTGTTCGGATTTGAGTATAGTTACCATCTCCATATGCTTTTTACCTTTTATCCTGCTTAAAATCTCTAGCCAATGACTGATTGGTTTTCCGTATGTTTTCTCAATGGACGGAAAGTACGAAGCAGGGCCTTTTACATTCTTATCTGTGGTCATGGTGTTCCCTTAATAAGAGCAAATATTATTGTTGCGAGGCTGTCCATTTCATTAATCTTCACGATTTTCTTGATGGTGAAAATCGGTTGCTAAATCGTAATATTGCGGAATGATATTTGTCTATCGAAACATTGGTCTGGAATTTAGTGCGGAGATTCATATGCCTAAAAACTTAAAGTCAGAGGCAGATCAAAAATATCATTTTTCCGAGCAGGCGATCCATTATCTCGGGAAACCGTTAGAGTCCCTTACCGAAAAAGAAATGCGAATTTTTAAGCGCTTGGTTGATCGTCAGACTATTGCGCGTAACGTGAATGTCGCATTCGATGATAAATTAACAATCGGGCAGCGGCTCGCCGATAAAGTAGCCAAGTTCGGTGGTTCGTGGACGTTCATTTTTATCTTTGCGGTTCTGCTTGCTTCATGGGTAGGCTTTAATTCGCTTGCTGCGATCCGGGCATTTGATCCTTATCCGTATATATTTTTGAATCTCATACTATCTATGCTGGCTGCGGTTCAGGCACCTGTGATTATGATGAGCCAAAATAGACAGGCCGCAAAAGATCGTATGGAAGCAGGTCATGATTATGAAATCAATTTGAAAGCTGAAATCGAGATACTGGCTTTGCACGATAAGCTGGACAAGGTTATCTCGACTGAACTGAGTGCGCTGATCGAAAAGCAACAGCAACAGATTGATCTGTTATCGAAATTGGTGTTGGGGCAAAAGCCATAGAACACTAACCAATTCATATCGTTGATGAAGAGGAGAAGCAGGCCGCTCGCTGAAACATTATCACTTTTCCCGAGGACAGCAGCCTTTGCTGCTCTTTGGTGATTTTTTATTGAGACTCTAACGACGCGCTTCCGTTGCCATACGTATGGCAAGGCCAGCGAGTACCGTACCCATCAGCCATCTTTGCATAACCAGCCATGTCGGACGGCTGGCAAGGAAGGCTGCGATTGAACCGGCAGCGATAGCGATCATCGCATTGACAGTCACGCTGATGATGATCTGCGTAAAGCCGAGGGCTAAGGATTGAACAAGCACACTGCCATGATCGGGACTTATGAATTGTGGCAGGAGCGACAGATACATGACTGCGATTTTGGGATTGAGCAAGTTCGTCAGAAATCCCATCATAAAAAGCTTGCGGGGGCTATCCTTTGGCAAATCCTTCACTTGAAACGGCGATCTGCCTCCCGGTTTTACCGCCTGCCATGCTAAATAGAGCAGATAGAGCGCGCCTCCGAAACGCAGTGCGTCATAGGCATAAGGTACAGCCATGACAATCGCTGTAATGCCGAGCGCAGCGCAGAGCATGTAGAACACAAAGCCGAGGGCAACACCGCCGAGTGAGATCAGCCCTGCCGTACGGCCTTGGCAGATCGACCGCGAGATGAGGTAAACCATATTTGGTCCGGGCGTGAGCACCATGCCGAGTGCGATGAGCGCAAAAGCAAGCAGACTACTTATTTCGGGCACTGGGACACTCCTCTGCTTCTTCCTTATTCCCACAGCAGGGAATGACAGAATTTCAGGAACTTCAATGACTGATCTTAAAATGTTTCATTGCGTATAAGAGTCAATACAGATCGCGAACTCAGGGCTGCTTGTGAACTGAGCGGAAGCTAATGCGCAGGAAATGATGTATGAGCTTGCTTGCACGGATTATGCACGAATCTTTGCGCTTAGTTCCGTGCGTTCATGCAGAATTGAAAAAAGCGCCCGAATGAGACGCTTTACATATATTTGATTTGTTAGGGAAAGCTGGTGCTGCGAGAGAGGATTGAACTCGGCTGAATTGGCCATTATACGTTGTTTTTATTGCATAATTTCAGACGGACATCAAGTCGTGTGTACAACCTCTGTGCATAGACCGCCTGAAAATGACCAAAATATCCGAGGCATCGAAACTCGATCGTTTGAGGCGACAGCCCCCCCCTTAGCCCCGATACTTCAATAACGAAATCGTTCAGTACACTGATTAATGAAATGGCATTACTGACTCAGTACAACTCTTTCGCAAAAAATTCATGGCACATCAAAGTAACTAATAAAATTCGATGCTAAGAAATGAACAATTTGTGTGGAGATCGGAAATATAATTAATATCCTGCCTTCTCATACTTAATTTTTCCTGCCATCAATTTTTTAGATTTCAAAAATATATGCGGGGCAACGTGTTAGAACACGAATATTCGGTTGTCGGACACAGTAGATCAAGTATCGGTAGATATCTTTCAATTCTGTCTGCTTGTCTTGCATCAGTGTTTTCAGTAATGGGCGCACTTTGGTTGCAACTTGCAACATACCTTGGACTTCCACCGTGGGCAAATTTCGTTGCAATCCCACTCTCAGGTGGATTGATCTATGCCATCGTTCACTGGATTTTCAATAAGTGGTGCTGGAAGTTGTTCTTCCGCTTTGTTGGATTGCCTGATATTGGGGGCAAATGGCAATGCGTAGGCCAATCGTTCCGCGATGAGGGAAGGCCTCCCCATGAATGGACGGCTGAAATTACGATAACCCAAAGCTGGGAGAAGATAAGAGTCTATCTTCGTACTGACCAGTCAACATCTAGCAGTGTGTCAGCCGCATTGATACCGCAGGGCGATGGAAGATGGTTGCTAATGTATAGCTTTAGAAATCAACCAAGAGCCGGAGAACAAATCAACCCGCACCTAGGTTACTGCGAAATGTCTTTTGAAGCAGGATACAAGAAAGCTGATGGCGACTATTTCACTGCACTAGGTCGAGCCACGTGTGGACGCATGACTTTGACAAGAGGGGTATAATGGCAAAAAACTTTGAATCGCGTTTAGGAAAGTTGAAATCTCGACGTAGCGGACCTGTCGGCCTTCAAAAAGGTAGTATGACTTGGGATGGAGTATTCGTCCCAGTCGAAGAAGCCTATCAGAAGCGCGGGACGAAAGTTGCAACTACCTACGCATTGGGAGCGATGCAACAAGTTGACCCTGATTACACCGCAAAGTCCTACGAAGAAGGCGAGCGTGTACGTAACCAGCTTGAGAAAGCCCTTGCAGGATTAATACCTGTCGAGTTTGATTATCAAGGATCTGTACCACTAAATATTCATATCAGAGGCGTTAGCGATATTGACCTGCTTCTACTGCGGACGGTGTACGTAGCCGTCGATATGAAAGGCTCGAAGGCACATACTCATTATTCAGAATGGAACGGTGACTCAGGAGAGAGCTTGTTATCGCAACTTAGACACCACGCGGAACAGATACTGATAAATGCCTTCCCCGAAGCCACCGTAAATATAGAAGGATCAAAAGCAATTACGATATCTGGCGGTTCGTTACGTAGAGAAGTCGACGTGATCCCATCGCATTGGTATGATACCGTGGACTATCAGCGCACCTCTCTGAAAAAAGATCGCGGCGTATATATCTATCTAAAAAAAGAAAAAGACAGGGCACGAAATTTTCCATTTCTTCATATGCATGAAATTCAGAATAAAGATGATCTTACGTTAGGAAATACAAAGAAAATTATTCGCCTTCTGAAGACACTTGTTGCAGATTACGAAGAAGGAAGCAATATAGAACTTAGTAGTTATGATATTGCATCTCTTGTCTGGCATTTTGATAACGGGTCTATGCGTGTTTATGCTTGGAATGAACTTTCACTTCTTTGGGTTGCAAAGGCCAGTCTGGACTCTATGGTATTGAATGAGACCCGGACCAAAGAGTTAATTACGCCAGACGGAACGCGTAAAATTATTGATAAAAATGAAAAATTCAATAGCCTAGTAAAACTACGAAACGAAGTGAATGATCTCGTTGCAGAAGTTGCGAAAGAGCTGAACGGTTTTGACCTTTATTCTGAAGGTGAAATGAAGAATACGCTCGAAGGATCTGTCATAAATTTAGATGCCTAATTTCGGAGTTGTCATCCAGCGAGTGACAACTTTGTGCAATTACCTTTTCTAGCTTGCTGATAATAGATATTCGTGTTTATCAGCAAGCAGTAGGTATAAAGACTTCAGATCGGCAATCTCAGTCCGTTAAGAATCTTACTATTTGAACTTATTAGCGCTCGCAAGGGTATAGCTTTGCGTACACTCAGGACATGGGAAAATAAATGTGTACATAAGGGTTGATTTGTTTATTCGTACACGATAATCATCGGACAGAAGTTAATCGTACACCCTTACTGAGGCCGTCATGTCCACCATCCTATATGCCCGTGTATCAACGTCTGACCAAAACATAGACCACCAAAAGACCCAAGCAGAAGCCGCTGGCTTTGTCATTGATGAGGTTGTTGCGGATCACGGCGTTTCGGGGGTCAGTACAAAGCTGTCAGAGCGAACAGAAGGCAAGCGCCTTTATGACAAGTTACGCTCCGGTGACATTCTTGTGGTTCGATGGGTTGACCGTTTGGGTCGCAACTATGCCGATGTGACAGACACCATTCGCCACTTCATGAGGGAAGGCGTCGTGATCCGCACGGTAATCAATAACATGACCTTTGACGGCGCTACTAAAGACCCCATTCAGCAAGCGGTTAGAGACGCGTTGATAGGCTTCATGGCCGCAACAGCACAAGCCCAAGCAGAGGCAACGAAGGAAGCCCAGAAGGCTGGAATTGACGCGGCTAAGTCTGACACCGATAGATACAGGGGCAAGAAGCCCAGCTATGACCGTGAAAAGTACCAAACGGTAATTGACATGCTTTCGACTGATGCCGGAGCCTCCGCGATCTCCAAGACAACAGGCCTGACAAGACAGACTGTATTACGGATTAAATCCGATCCTGTTGCGGCAGAAGCATCTTTGGTCAAATGGAATATGTGAGGGAAGAACAATGCTGAGAGAAATTATGACATGGGCTGCTTATGGTTATATTGGCCTTGCTGTTCTGGCGGCGGCTTGGGGAATATATAGCGCGTTGAGCCTGAAGTAACTCAGGCTTCTTTCTGTGTGACGCCCATTAGAAACGATTTTTTGTTTTTCATGAAGCACAGAAAGATTATTCAACATGGCAGGACTATTCGGATCGGGCCTTAATGCCCCACAAATCAAACAAGCTACGGTGGCACCTACGGGTGTCGCTGGCAGCACCTACGTAAAACCACAACAGGTACAGACCGGCGGCAACCTTCGCGCCCTAGCAGACGCACTCGGTGGCCTGAACACCGCCCTTACGAACTACGGCTCGGTGAAAGCTAAAGAAGCCGAGGACCCGCAGTCTAAGGACAACAGAGAGTGGATCGCCCGTCGACAGCAAATGACCTACTCCCAGCTGAAGGACGAAGTGCGTAATAACACCGCTGACGGCAATCGTGTCCGTGAAGATGCGTATTATGCCCTCCTTGCTGAACGAGCGAACGACGACTTCCGCACCCAATGGACTACACACTACAACACCGCGTTCGACCGCTCTACCGGTGATGCCTCTGCTGAATACCAACAGATGCGAGCTGAGGTTGCTGAAGGTCTCGGAAACGAGATTGCTAAGGGTGCTTTCTATCGTCTCACCGCCGACCACTACAGCGCGTGGATGAACAAGGATACTGAGCAGAAGGTCGATCTTGCCAAACAGGAGGTCGCCACCACTGTAGTAGCCAGCTTCCGTAACTCTATCGACGACAGTCTGAACATCCACGGGCTGAGTGCCGACAAGGCTGCTGAGATTGTGTTCCGCAAGTCTGCCTCTAATCGGGACTTCCTCGGTCTGTCCGGTCAGGAACAGAATGACACCCTGTTCGCTATTGCGGAGGAATACGCGCAGAACGGGAACCATGAGGTAGCCAAAGCAATCCTTACAGGAACCCGAGTGGGAGCTAACGGTGAAACCGTCCCTTCCCTTATCAAAACTGCAAAATATTCCACCAAGTCAGCAGCGCTGATTGAACAGGCGCAGAATAAGTACGACGCAGACGTTCAGAAAAAGGGCTTCGACACGTTCACTGAGGTGGACGATATGGTTCTCCGCGGTGCTTTCACGAAGGATGTTGCCGAACAGTACCGCGGCAAAGGCCACTTCAATGACGCGAGGCTGGCCTCTTATGTGAGCCAGAGCGACAACAACCGACTGCAAATCCTCAACAAACAGGCAACCGCAGAACAGCGCCGTTTGCTCAAACAAAACCACGATAATCAGAAGTTAGAAGTGTTAAGTCAGGCTTATTCTGCAATGACACATATGGGCGGCAGCAGCCGTCTTAAGGACGTTGAAATTGACAATCCTACGGGGGATGGGAAATCTACCTACTCCAAAACACAGATCGTGAAGGATGTAACAGCAAAATTTGAGGAGCGCATGGATGCCCGTCAAAATCAGCTCATCAGTGACGGGGCAGAACCAAAACAAGCCAAAATCACGATACAGAATGAGCGCCTTTCATGGTACGCTGGGAACAAGATCGAAAATGATGTTTGGGACAATACACTCAACGGAATTGCCGGTCGTGCTACACTTTCCAATCTCATGCAGCGCGGATCAATCACAACCAAATTGATTGAGGATGCTGAACTATATCGGAGCCTGAAAGCGAAAAACCCTGCTTACCTTTCTACTTTACTGAAAGATCAAGCTTCGCGGGAGTTTCTTGAAAGTTACGACAATGCTGTCACCAACAGGCGAATGTCAAAAGAGGATGCAATGCATTTTGCATCAGCATGGACATCGCAGGATGAACGGACAAAATCACGGTCGCTTATCAAACAGCAAGACGCGGATGCAATGGCGCAAAGCGTATTGCGAAGCATCGGAGCAGAAGTACGCGGCGCGAACTATGTTTATGTGATGGAACGTATTCAGCAGCTTTCTATCGGCAGTAATATGACGGACAAGGAAGTGAAAAGCCGCCTTGTTGAAGACCTAGCGGATACATCCGTAGTTATCAACGGGGTTATTGTGGCGGCTAATAATGACCTACCCGACGACTTTCCGCCACTGATTGAGGAAGTGCTGAAAGATCACTTCGAGGTCTTTGGGAAGCAATACGGTTTGTCAGGTGTCGAAGACTTAGCAATCCTGCCTGTTAATGGTCAAAGCCAATGGCAAGTTGTATCTAAATCACTTGGATGGATGCCTATAGGCGCTTCATACATAACACCGCAAGCCCTTGAGGCAAAACGCAATAAGCGGGATGCCGATAGGCAGGAACAGACGCGGAAACTGATTGCGGCAAAAGATCAGGAGCGGTCACGACTAAAGGCTGAATATGACGCTGAAATTCAAGCAGAGCGGCGATACATCAACCGCTATGGGGCTACCGGTGGGAAATTCGGACTGGCCGTCAGGGACGCGCTACAGCGCCAACTGAACGACCGCTTAGCCCGTGATAAAAACCTTATAGAAACCACCTCGGAGCAGCGGTCAAACGCACGATGGATAAAGAGAGAGGCAGACGCGAAAGCTAACGCTGAGAAACTCGGCTTTAAACTAGATAACCGATAAGACGGAATGAGAGAGCCCTGCTTCGGTGGGGCTTCATTTCATTAATTTGCACTTTTCGTCCTGCACAACGCGCCTATCACCTCTTTTCATAGCCTCGAAGGATAGTGTGCATAAAAAATCTTTTCGTCCCCATATGGAAACCTTTTCTAAATGCGTTCGGCAATGTGAGTTTGAAAACATTGATTATTGTGGTTCCCATACAGAAACCATCGCATGAAGGAATAGTAACCACATCGTAACTATATGAATTTGTTGAATTATATCTCTTGATTGACGCTGCATTTTATTCCTATTGCATGGGACATTAAGCAATCATGAGGTATAAAAATGGCACGACAACGAGGCAATAAGTGGCAAGCAGACGTACGTTTGCAGGACGGAAGCCGCCTACGAAAATCCTTTGAAACACAGGAAGACGCCCTCAGTTGGGAGGCCCAGGTGTCTAATGCTTCAGCGATGGGAAAACCTATCCCCGCTCCGCGAAATATGCACCAATCTAACGGCACACGCGATCTCACCAATCTCGGCAAACTTTTTGACCACACTTGCAGAACCGAATGGTCAAAGATGAAGGGCGCAAGAACTCTGATCCCGAACGGCAAGACCGTCTGCGACTTCTTCGGGCGAAACAGGGATATTAACACCATTACGTCCGCGGATATTGCTGACTTCAAAATACATCTTGCAGATAACGGCCTTTCTACAGCTACGGTGAACCGTAAGGTGGCAGCACTATCGAAAATGTTTTCAGTGGCCCGTGATGCCGGAGCGATTGACGCCGTGCCGGTGATTAAGTGGAACGCAGAGGTGAAAACCCGCTTCCGCTATCTGGACGACCGCGAAGAACGCGCTTTGTTGGCTTACTGGCTGGCTTGCGGCTATCAGGACTACCATGACCTCACAGCGCTGCTGATCGACACTGGGGCGCGGTGCTTCTCGGAAATGATACCGGTGCGTTGGGACGCCTTCAGCCCTCGGTTCACGGCGGTCACCTTTTGGGAAACCAAGACAAATAAGCCAAGGACTGTTCCGCTCACTAAGCGTTGTAGGGATATTCTGAATGAAATCCGACGGCTTGATAAGGACACGACAGGGCCATTCACAAGTGTCCACTTGGGCGGGATGCGTAGTCGATGGGCTGCCATGCGAGCAGCCCTCGGGTTGCACGATGTAACGCCCCATACTCTTAGACACACTTGCTGTACCCGATTGGTGCTTGGCGGTGTCGACGTGAAGCGCGTTATGGAGTGGATGGGGCACAGCGCCATTGTGACCACCATGCGATATATGCAGATCAAGCCGAACGCTTTGGAGGATGTCTTACACCTTCTCGAAGGAAAACACGCAGACCATCCCACATACCCAATTTAAGACTTGGAGGCCACCACAGTGGACAGCCTTATCACGCTTGATAAAAACCGCTTCGACGTACATCTCATCGGCATTTCTGATGTTCTACGCGACGCAGCAAGAACCAGTAAAATACCGGCGGACGCATTCAACAATATGGCCGTAATTAATACTGCAATCGAACTACTTGCAGAAACCGCTCTCAATATTGCGCACGGTCAGCCACCACAGAGTTATGATACACGGGTACGGGTCTGGCAAAGCATTGAAAAGCTGAGAGAATATCATCCGCAAGCACACGTCCATGCGTCCCTATCTGTTTTGCAGCTAGAAACAGCCACAGAGACTCACACAGAGGCACCAATAGCCCCCGATGAGGAAACCTCTGCAAAACCTCAGCTGCGTCTCACAGCCCTGATTTGACTGTTTATGCAGATGCATTCCAAGCGGGACTTTCTCTTGGGTTGCGGATGGGAGGAGGGAGTTCTCAGGTGGCCCACCAAATCTGATTTGCTGCCCAAGCGACAATAAGGACGCCCTCTAGAAAGTGAACCGCACCGGGTTTGCCGGAGACCCCAACTCGTGAGAAGTAGGGTCTATGACAAGCAAAACGACGAACAAATTCTCTCCTGAAGTCCGTGCCCGCGCGGTTCGAATGGTGACGGAGCATGAAGCCGAACATCCCTCCCGCTGGGCGGCGGTATCATCGATAGCGGCCAAGATCGGCTGCTCGGCGCATACGCTCCATGAATGGGTGAAGAAGGCCGAGGTCGACAGCGGCAAGCGTGCAGGTTTGCCGAGCGACGTCGCGGAGAAGATGAAGGCTTTGGAGCGGGAGAACCGCGAGCTTCGTCAGGCGAATGAGATTTTACGCAAAGCCTCTGCGTATTTTGCCCAGGCGGAGCTCGACCGCCCACTGAAGCGATGATTGCTTTCATCGACGAACACCGCTCAAGGCTCGGGGTCGAGCCGATCTGCAGGCTGCTGCCGATTGCCCCGTCCACCTATTATGAGGTCGCCGCCAAGCGCGCGGACGTGGATCGCCTGTCGGCCCGCGCCCGGAGCGACATGGCCATGAAGATCGAGATACGCCGTGTGTTCAACGAGAACTTCCAGGTCTATGGTGCGCGCAAGGTCTGGCGGCAGTTGCAACGAGAAGGCTTCGACATCGCCCGCTGCACCGTCGCTCGGCTTATGAGAATGATGGGGCTTCAAGGCGTCATTCGCGGCAAGCCAGTCAGAACCACTGTGCCGGACAAAGCAACTCCATGCCCGCTTGATCGCGTGAACCGACACTTCTTCGCACCCGCACCAAACATGCTGTGGCTTTCTGATTTCACGTATGTGGCCACTTGGCAGGGTTTCGTCTACGTCGCTTTCGTGATCGATGCCTTCGCTCGCCGTATCGTCGGTTGGCGGGCAAGTCGGACTGCCCATGCAGGCTTTGTGCTCGATGCTCTTGACCAGGCGCTTCATGATCGGCGGCCCGCCCATCGTGGCGGACTTATTCATCATTCCGACAGGGGCTCGCAATACGTGTCCATTCGCTATTCCGAGCGACTGGCGGAAGCAGGCATTGAGCCTTCTGTCGGAAGCGTTGGCGACAGTTACGACAACGCTCTGGCCGAAACGATCAACGGTCTTTACAAGGCCGAGGTCATCCATCGACGGGGACCGTGGCGCAACTTCGAAGCCGTGGAGTTCGCCACGCTCGAATGGGTCGATTGGTTTAACAACCGCCGCCTTCTGGAGCCCATCGGAAACATTCCGCCCGCCGAGGCCGAAGAACGATACTATGCCATGCTGGACGCGCCAGCTATGGCCGCATAACTTAAACCAAACGGTCTCCGGCAAATACGGTGCGGTTCAGGCTGTGTAATTGGAAGCGGAACAATTGGTTCAACTCGGCAAAGAAGCCAGTAAAAAATCCCGATCTATGGCAAGAGCTTGATGCATTAGCAGCAGGGCGCGACCTGACATGGCAGTGGGTCAGGGGACACAGCGGTAATAAATTAAATGAACGCGCTGACGCTCTTGCGGGAGCAGCAAGAAACAAATTCAATGCTGAGTTTGTAGTCGGGCTTGGTGCTGCGTGATATGGAAAATGGTGCCCTATGCAATGTCGATATGGGGCACCTTCTGCATTTCACGGTATAGTGCTTTTACAGTATGTTCGCCGTAATTTGTTGCTGATCGACCATCATCATGCCCTTGAAGGGCATTCATGTATTCTGTTTCGATATCTACATCACGGGCAATTGTTTTAAACCTATGCCTCCAAGCATGATTGGGCTGAATGCGGGGATCAGCAATTTTAACGTCCTCTCGTACCCATTTGCCGATCATTTTCACAGCACTACCGGCTCTGCGTATCAATTGTTCATCGCTTGTGTTTGCGGTCGTCTCAATAAAAATGTGCCCGTGAGGACGTGATCTAATGAGCTGTGGAAGGCCCATTTCAATTAAGTGTTGATGTACCGGAACTAAGCGATATTGACCTGTTTTAACCGTGCCAGCTTCGGGTGTGATCCTCAGGCAAAGAACGCCGTATTCCTCGACTAAATCGTTGGTACGTAATTGTACAATCTCTCCACATCTTGCGCCCGTGTAGGCACAAATCCACGGCACCCAGCGAATTGCCAGTTTGTTCAGTTGAGGTCGACGACTGTTAATATTGTCTATCTGTGAGGCTGCGCTAAGGATTACCTTTGCTTCGGCGTCAGTGAAGCCGCTAGGCCGCTCCTTGCGTCTTTTAGGGACAGAAACGCTAATAACTTCAGCAGGGTTGTCGATATCCTCTCCTTTCTTTTTTACTGCGTTATAAATGCGTTTCACTACGACCAGATATTTAGATGCGACCGTCTTGGCAGAAAGCTGCTTGGTATGTCGCAAATATTCTACCCAACCCCCGATATCTTTCGCCGTGACCGCATGTGCGTTGTCATGCCCCAGATAATTAAGCAGGGCATTAAGTTTCTGTCCGTAATCAACCACAGTGCGCGGGGATTTTTTATCCGCTAAGTGGTCACTACGCCATCGCTCAAAAAGATTGGTTAGTGTCAAGATTGGTTGGGGTGCTTTGGTTTCACTAGGCTGTTTGTTTTCCATGGGAGGGAAACGATCAGCTTTAGGGTCGGGGCTATAATCTCCTTCAGACTGTTTCAAAAGCTGCTCTGATGCCTGTCTATGGGCGCTATGGGCGGCATCCAGCAAACGCTTCCGACTGTACGGGTCTATCGCAATACCCTGCTTCTTCAATAATTCATCGACAAGGCTGCCGTACCACTGTTCAAGTTGTCCGGTTGCATAGGCGCTGTCTGCTATACGTAAAACATGGTGCCAAAGCTCAGGCTCCCCTGCCTCGTCCCTAAGCAACTCAATGTATTCCTGATATAGGACACCTGAAAGAGCAACAATTTGCCGGTGTGTCAGGGACTCAGGCTTAGCCCTGAGTGCTTTCCACTCGTTTTCAATTTCCTGCTCCTTCTTACGAAACAGTTCCTTTGCTAGACTAGGGTCTTTTGTCCCCAGAGAAATTCGTATCTCACGACGACCAACAATCCCCACCAAATCAGCGGGAACACGCTTACGAAAATAATAAATATCTGAGTTGGTGATTTTGCTTGGTCGGGGCATCTGAAGAACCATTGTGTATCACCTCTGTGTACAACCGAGGTGTTCCTAAGTCCTTGATAGCAGCTATGTTTTTGAAAATAAAGAACAAAAACTGGTGCTGCGAGAGAGGATTGAACTCTCGACCTCTCCATTACCAATGGAGTGCTCTACCACTGAGCTACCGCAGCATACTGTCCGTTGCGGCGGACTTCTGGCATAAGATTCGTGAAACCGCAAGCCATCAAATGCATTTCTTTTGCTTAAAATACAAAAACCGTACAAACCTGTGCATATGTATGCTTTTCCAAACAGGTTTGCTGGTGTAAAAGAACCGCATAATGACTGATAAGCCTGATACCCCATCCCAAAAAGCAGAAGCAGATCAGCGTGCTAAGCGCCGTTCTGAACAATTGCGTGCGAATCTCATGCGTCGCAAAGCGCAGATTCGTTCAAGACGTTCCGGTGCGGAAGATGAGCGCGGCGAAGGATTGCCTGCTGCCGGTAAGACTGAAACTGACTGAATACCTCGTCCGGATGATATTTCTAAACTTTTTCAATTTAGGATCATGGCCGGAAGACGAAAGCCTGAATGTTTACAGTTCGGGGCTGCATTATGAGCCTCCCGCATAATGCAAAGCTGCCGGACGGATCATGGCTTTAATGAAAAGTGTGATTTTAGAATAAAAGACACATTTCTGATTGAATCAGACTGTTGTGTCAGCACCAAACTGCTTTATTGCAGCATCAATATCAGCGCAGACTTTGCACGGCAAAGATATCTGTAACAGGAAAACCGGAACAGGACAGAAGCAGCATGTGCTGTGACTGTCTGAAAACAGGCTGTCTCGACAAATGCAGGCAATGCGTTTTGTGCAGGAAGACATTGCCGTGAAAGTGAAAAATTATGGATCGTATTAAAATCACCGGCGGCAACAAACTGAACGGCATTATCCCGATTTCCGGCGCGAAAAATGCAGCTCTGCCACTGATGATTGCATCGCTTCTGACCAATGAAACGCTGACGCTTGAAAATATGCCGCATCTGGCCGATGTGGAGCTGCTGACACGCATTCTCGGCAATCACGGTGCGGATTATTCGGTCAACGGCCGTCGCGAACATCAGAACGGCTCCTATGAGCGCACTGTGCATTTCACCACGAAGAATATCGTTGACACCACTGCGCCTTATGAACTGGTTGCTAAAATGCGCGCCAGCTTCTGGGTGATCGGCCCGCTTCTGGCACGTGCCGGTGAAGCGATTGTGTCGCTGCCGGGCGGCTGCTCGATCGGTACACGTCCGGTTGACCTGATGCTCGACAGCCTGACTGCACTGGGTGCAAAGATCGAGATTGAAAACGGTTATGCCCGTGCAACAACCAGTTCGGGTCTTGTCGGCGCAGAGTTCACATTCCCGAAAGTCTCTGTTGGTGCGACCCATGTGGCGCTGATGGCTGCCTGTCTCGCCAAGGGCGATACAATCATTCACAACGCGGCTTGTGAGCCGGAAGTGGTGAACCTCGCAGAATGCCTGAATGCCATGGGCGCGAAAATTGAAGGTGCGGGTACGCCGACTATTCACATTCAGGGTGTGACCAGCCTGAATGGCGCGCGCGTTCGCGTCATTCCTGACCGTATTGAAACCGGCACCTATGCCATGGCTGTTGCCATGACCGGCGGTGATGTGGTTCTGCAGAATACCCGTTCAGACCTGTTGCAGTCTGCACTGGATGTCGTACGCCAGACCGGCGCAGAGATCACCGATGTG
Organism: Pseudochrobactrum algeriensis; assembly: GCF_018436245.1. Taxonomy (NCBI): domain Bacteria; kingdom Pseudomonadati; phylum Pseudomonadota; class Alphaproteobacteria; order Hyphomicrobiales; family Brucellaceae; genus Pseudochrobactrum; species Pseudochrobactrum algeriensis. Next base: position 120,437 of record NZ_CP075360.1, on the reverse strand, counting down.
GAAAACGGCATTCGCGTGGTGCGCAACGGTCACGGCATTGAGCCGGTGAATATTACGACGGATCCGTTCCCGGGTTTCCCGACCGATTTGCAGGCGCAGTTCATGGGTTTGATGACCAAAGCCAAAGGCACATCGCATATTACGGAAACGATTTTTGAAAATCGTTTCATGCATGTGCAGGAACTGGCGCGTCTGGGTGCAAAAATCTCCCTGTCCGGTCAAACCGCAACGGTTGAAGGCGTTGAACGCCTGAAGGGTGCGCCGGTGATGGCGACTGATCTTCGTGCCTCTGCAACACTGGTGATTGCGGGTCTCGCGGCAGAAGGTGAAACCACTGTGAACCGCGTGTATCATCTGGATCGTGGTTTTGAACGTCTGGAAGAGAAGCTGTCTAATTGCGGGGCCGAGGTTTCCCGCATCAGCGGTTAATCTGTTTGCAGGTTTTTCTGAACCAGACCCCGATCTGTTGTCGCAGGTCGGGGTTTGCTATTAATCAGTAGTGCTTTTTACTGTTAAGTGCTTATATCAATGGCATAGACTGTTTTTAGCGAATTGAAATGCTCAAGGAGAATGATTGCGAATGCTCAAGCTTGTGGCAATGGATGAGGAAGACTTACAGATTATTTCTGCACATATGCAGGATGCGGTTCTGAAAGTCGGCGATCTGGATTACCGCCCTGCGGAGCAGCGTTTTATTCTTGCATGCAACCGTTTTGCCCGCGAACAGCAGCCTGTGCGCGCACGTGGCAAAGAGAACTATGAGCGCCGCCGCAGCGTGTTGCATTTTGACCGTGTAACGCAGGTACGTATACAGAATATCGACCGCACCGCACCACAGGATGTGTTGTCTTTGCTGGCGATTAATTTTGAACCGGTTGATGCGCCTTCCGGTGTGATTGAACTGGTTTTTGCAGCAGATAAGACCATTCGTCTTACTGTTGAAGTGATAGAAATGCGCCTTGCTGATCTGGGGCCTGCCTGGGAAACCGGCAATAAACCGGATCATATAGCTGCCGATAATATGACGAAATGAGGGGTTAGCGTGGTTCAGACGCTCATACAAAGTGCCGCAGATTTTGAAAACCGTTTTGCGGCGTTTCTGGCAGGCAAGCGCGAAGTTTCAGAAGATGTTGACCGTGCCGTGCGTGAGATCGTGCAGCAGGTACGCGAGCGCGGCGATCTTGCACTGATCGACTATTCCAAACGTTTTGACCGGATTGATCTGGAAAAGACCGGCATTGCTGTAACGGCTGAGGAAGTGCAGGAAGCTGTTAAAAATGCCGACCAGTCTGTGATTGATGCGCTGATTGTGGCGCGCGACCGGATTGAATCCTATCACAAGCGCCAATTGCCGAAAGACGATTATTATACTGATGCACTCGGTGTTGAGCTTGGCTCACGCTGGACAGCTGTTGAATCGGTCGGGCTCTATGTGCCGGGCGGCACAGCCAGCTATCCGAGCTCGGTGCTGATGAATGCGGTTCCGGCTAAAGTCGCGGGTGTCGAGCGTATCGTTATTGTGGTTCCGTCACCGGATGGCGTGTTGAATCCTCTGGTGCTGGTAGCTGCGCATCTTGCCGGTGTTTCAGAGATTTACCGTGTGGGCGGTGCGCAGGCCGTTGCAGCTCTGGCCTATGGGACTGAAACCATCAAGCCGGTTTCTAAAATCGTCGGACCTGGCAATGCCTATGTTGCGGCTGCAAAACGTCTGGTTTTCGGCACAGTCGGCATTGATATGATTGCAGGCCCGTCAGAAGTGCTGGTTGTGGCTGACAGTGACAATAATCCGGACTGGATTGCGGCGGATTTGCTGGCGCAGGCCGAGCATGATGCTTTTGCGCAGTCAATTCTGCTGACCGACAGTGCGGATTTCGCCAAATCGGTGGAAGATGCGGTTGAACGTCAGTTACAGACCTTGCCGCGTGCGGAAATCGCCCGTGCCAGCTGGCAGGATTTTGGTGCGGTCATTCTGGTGGATGATTTTGACAGCGCTGTGCCGCTGATTAACCGTATTGCTGCCGAGCATCTGGAAATTGCTGTGGCTGATGCGGATGGCCTGCTGCCGAAAATCCGCAATGCCGGTGCGATCTTCATCGGAAAATATACACCGGAAGCGATCGGTGACTATGTTGGCGGGCCGAACCATGTTCTGCCGACAGCCCGTTCTGCGCGGTTCTCTTCCGGCCTGTCGGTGATGGATTTTGTAAAACGCACCTCGCTTTTAAAACTGGGTGTGGAGCAGTTGCGTCTTCTCGGACCATCCGCGATTACGCTGGCTGAAACTGAAGGATTGCAGGCACACGGTCTGTCGATTTCACGACGACTGAATATGTAACGATGAATGAGGGACAGCGGGCAGGTTTTCTGTATACCGCCTGCGTAAAGAGTGATGACCGGAAAAAGTGACAATGCCCGGCTGATCGATGTGGAACTGGACGAGACAATCGGCCAGTCTACGCCGGATATTGAGCATGAACGGGCCGTCGCTATTTTCGACCTGATCGAGGAGAACAGTTTTTCTCCGGTTGGTGACAGTAATGGCGGGCCTTATCGTCTGCGTTTGTCACTGGTTGAAAAACGCCTGATCTTCAATATTACGCGTGAGGCAGGGGAGCTTGTGGCAACGCATATTCTCTCGCTGTCTCCGCTGCGTAAAACGGTCAAAGATTATTTTCTGATCTGCGAAAGCTATTATGCAGCCATCCGCTCGGCAACACCGAGCCGTATTGAGGCGATTGATATGGGGCGGCGCGGCTTGCATAATGAAGGCTCGCAGACATTGATGAACCGGCTTGAAGGTAAGATCGACCTTGATTTCGATACGGCACGGCGTTTGTTTACGCTTGTCTGTGTGTTGCACTGGCGCGGGTGACGGATGAGCATAATTCCTGATCCGGTACCGGATGCTCTTGCAGATGCTGCCACTGTCAAAAAACCGGCTTCCGTTCTGTTCGTTTGCGGAATGAATGCGATACGCTCGCCGATGGCGGAGATTCTCACCCGTTCCATGCTGCAGGGCAAAACCTATGTGGCATCAGCGGGTGTAACACGCGGTGAACGTGATATGTTTGTGGATGCGGTGCTTGAGGAAGAGGGGCTGTCGCTCAATGAAAGACAGCCTGTCGGACTGGAAGAGCTGAATGACGGTTATTTTGACCTGATTATTACGCTGACACCGCAGGCACATCATGTGGTATTGGAGCGGATGCGCAGTTTCGCGGCCAATGTGGAATATTGGCCGATGCCTGATCCGACACTGGTCACCGGCTCACGGGAGCAGCGTTTATCGGCCTACCGCGACGTTCGCGATCGTTTAAAACAGAAAATTACTGAACGTTTTCTGTGATTCAGCAGAGCTTTTAACAGTTCTCCATTTCAGTTGTTCACAAACGGACTCTAATCATATAGGTTCCGCGCAAATTCAGACCTTCTGCATGATGCAGATTTATTAAACCAAAAGACAGGTTACGTATGGCTAAAGAAGAAGTCCTTGAGTTCCCGGGTATTGTAACGGAACTTTTGCCGAATGCTATGTTTCGGGTAAAACTCGAAAATGAACATGAAATCATCGCTCATACGGCTGGCCGTATGCGTAAAAACCGCATTCGCGTTCTGGCCGGCGACAAGGTACTGGTGGAAATGACCCCTTATGACCTTTCCAAAGGTCGTATTACCTACCGCTTTAAATAAAATTTCTGCTGCCGGACTCATATCTGACCATGAAGACAACAATGTCCTATCCTCTGGTACTGGCCTCGGCATCGCCGCGGCGCATTGAGCTTCTGGCGCAAATCGGTATTGAACCTGCATTTCTGCAGCCTGCTGATATTGATGAAACACCACAGCGTTCGGAACATCCCCGTTCGCTGGCAAAACGTTTGTCAAAACAGAAAGCAGAAAGAGCTAAGGACAAGCTGAAGAATGATGCGGATTACAAATCCGCTTTCATTCTCGCAGCCGATACTGTGGTAGGCGTGGGACGGCAGATCCTGCCTAAGGCGGAGAGTGAGGATGTGGCGCTTGATTGTCTGCGCCTGCTTTCCGGCCGTGCTCATAAAGTTTTTACCGGTGTTTGTCTGGTCACGCCGAAAGGCAGCCTGCGTCAGGTACTGGTTGAAAGCCGTGTGCGCTTTGACCGGCTGAGCCGCCGCCAGATGGATGCTTATATCAGTTCCGGTGAATGGCGCGGCAAAGCTGGCGGTTATGCTATTCAGGGGCTGGCAGGCAGTTTTATTGTCAAAATGGTCGGCTCCTACAGTAATATTGTCGGCCTGCCGTTGCATGAAACGCAGGCATTGCTGGAAGGTGAAAATTTTCCGGTTTACGACCAGTGGCATGAAGGCAAAGTGTGATGGCAGATAAAGACAAACCTGCCGTCTCCTATGAAAATGTGACGCCGTTGCGTCCGACGCGGCCTTGCCCTGAATGCGGAAAACCCTCAGCACGCGACTCTTATCCGTTTTGTTCACCGCGCTGCCGCAGTGTCGACTTAAACCGCTGGCTTTCCGATGCCTATGTCATTCCCGGCAAGCCGGTTGACGACAGCGATCAGGAAAACAGCTGACAGAAATCGAAGCGGTCAGGGGAGCAATATGAATTTTCTGATTGTTTTTCTCGGAGCAGGGATCGGCGGGGCAGCCCGTTATGGCGCCGGTTTGTTACTGTCACGTTTCTCTGCACTGACAATGTTCCCGCTCAGCACATTTGCGGTCAATATTACCGGCTCCCTGCTGATGGGACTGATTATCGGCTATTTTTCAGCGCGTGGCGGTCTTGCCGAGAACTGGAAACTGTTTCTCACTACCGGCATCATGGGTGGTTTCACGACATTTTCTGCCTTTTCACTGGAAACAGTGCTGCTCATAGAAAACGGTGATATAGGCACGGCACTGGCCTATATCCTGTCCTCTGTGATTTTAGGGGCAGCAGCCCTGATGGCAGGGTTGTATCTGATGCGCTTAATTTAGAGCGGTTCTGCTGATTCAATATTAATCGGAACCGCTCTGGCATATCACCACATTTCAATATGGATTTTTGAGCCATCGCTGAAGCGGTTGATATGAAACGGTGAAGGGTCAACAACGGGCTTTTCACCGGTCACCATATCGGCGATCAATTTGCCAGCACCGGGGCCAATACCAAAGCCATGGCCGGAAAAACCAGTGGCGACAATGCAATTCGGCAGATGATCCAGCGGCGAGATAACCGGTACAATATCCGGCGTCGTATCAATCAGCCCTGCCCATTGCTGGGCGATTTGTACATTCTTGAAGGCAGGCAAAGCCTGTTGCAGTGCTTTGAAAACGGCCTGATTGCTAGCTTTATGCGGTTCCGGATCAAGAATACGGATTTTCTCGAAGATGGAGGTTTGATCTGCGGGGCGTAATTTCCACTCAAAGGCTTCTTCAATAAAGCGCTGTCCGAACCGCAGGCGCACGGTTTTCCATTCAGTGCGCAATGCAGGAATGAATTTGGGCAGAAAGCGGAAACTGTCGGGTACGATATCGGCAATACTGCCTGAGAGGCTGGCAACTGTATAGCCGCCATCCATACGTTTGCGCAGTGCGAAGTCTGAAAAGGCAATGGCAGACGCAACGCCGGCTTCAACCGGCGTGGTGCGCAATACGGATGAACGCATTTTCAGTTGCGGCAGGGTAATACCCAGATCAGAACAGATCAGACGTGACCAGCTGCCGCCGGCAATCACCACAGCTTCGCACTCAATCGCGCCTTGTTCGGTAATCACAGTGCTGACGCGGCCATTGGTGGTTTCAATCCGGCGCACAGCACAATTCTGCATGATGACAGCACCGAGCTCGCGCGCTTTTTCTGCAATAGCAGGTGCTGCTTTTTGCGGCTCTGCGCGGCCGTCCGCGGCGGTATAGAGCGCACCATAGAGCGAACGCTGCAGGCCGGGTGCCAGCGCTTCGGCCTGTTGTTTGCCTACAACCTGACTGTCAATGCCGTGCTCTTTGGCAATGCTCACCCACTCACGCCATTTTTCCAGATTTTCTTCTTTTTCTGCGGCGAAAGCGATACCGGTGGTGCGGAATCCGGTTTCCCTGCCGGTCAGCGCATTCATCTGCGCCCATTGTTTCATACTCTCAACAATCAGCGGCATTTCGCGGCTGTCGCGGCCGGTATGACGGCACCAGCCCCAGTTGCGGCTTGATTGCTCACCGGCAATCACGCCTTTTTCCAGCAGGGTTACAGGAATACCGCGCTGCGCCAGATAAAGTGCCGTGGACACACCGATAATCCCGCCGCCGATAATAGCGATCTGCGTTTTTGCCGGTAAGGACGGAGAGGACTGGACGCTGTCTGTCTGCGGACCCATAAGATATTCCTGTATGCGTTTATCTATTTCACTTCGCAGCTTCGGCTATTCCGGTTGATTCGACAATTGCAGAAACAACGGCGGAACTTGCCGGTTGATGAAAAAAACATGTCATAATCCGCACTCAGTTTTGTCATCAAACCAATTTAATAGATAATTTGCGGGGGAGTTTTTCCACACCTTGTGTAAAAGCCGTCGAAATCGGAAATTTTGTGCCTGAGATCGGGAAATTGCAGACATAAGTTGCAATCAAGCACTTGCTATTATGCAGGTCAAAACCACATAATAACAACCGGATTTAACGAGATAATTTCGTTTCAATTATGTAATTTTATGAGAGTGAAAACCGCTCTTGAGGAATTTGAGGAGGGCAGGCGCGGATGGTGACGGACGGAAAAGTCCTTTTTTTGCTCATCATACTGCCATTTATTGGCTGCGCCCTTACAGGCCTTCTCAGATCGAATGACCGGCAGGTTGCTGTCTGGTTCGCGGGACTGACTGCGGTTGCCGCACTGCTGCTGACCATTGCGCTTTATCCTTATGTTACCGGCGGCAAAGTTCTGCACACGCAGATGGCATGGTTGCCTGCTTATGGTCTCAATGTCACTTTGCGGATGGATGGTCTTGCCTGGCTGTTTGCCATGCTGGTCACAGGCATCGGCCTGCTCGTGGTGATCTATGTGCGCTATTATATGTCATCGGAAGATCCGGTGCCGCGCTTTTTCTCATTCTTTCTTGCCTTTATGGGGGCGATGCTCGGCGTGGTGCTGTCGGGCAATATGATCCTGATGGTGGTGTTCTGGGAACTCACCAGTATTTTCTCCTTCCTGCTGATCGGTTACTGGTATCAGAATGTCAGTGCCCGTGACGGCGCGCGTATGGCACTGACTGTTACCGGTCTTGGCGGTTTCGGCCTGTTGCTCGGTGTGCTGCTGCTTGGTCATATTGTCGGCAGTTATGAGCTGGATGTTATTCTGGCATCGGGTAATCTGATTAAAAATCATCCGCTTTATACGGTGGCTCTGGTGCTGATCCTGCTTGGCACTTTCACCAAGAGTGCACAATTTCCGTTCCATTTCTGGCTGCCCAATGCGATGGCCGCGCCGACACCGGTTTCAGCCTATCTGCACTCCGCCACGATGGTTAAGCTCGGCGTGTTTCTGATGGTGCGGCTGTGGCCTGCACTGGCGGGCACAGAAGAATGGTTCTGGCTGCTGGGGCTTGCCGGTCTGACGACTTTGCTGCTGGGCGCATGGTTCGCGCTGTTCCAGCAGGATCTGAAAGGTCTGCTGGCCTATTCAACCATCAGCCATCTGGGACTGATTACAGCTTTGCTCAGCCTTGGCAGCCCGCTATCCGCTGTTGCCGCGATTTTCCATATGGTCAATCATGCGATCTTCAAAGCTTCGCTGTTTATGGCGGCGGGGATTATCGATCATGAAACCGGCACGCGCGACCTGCGAAAACTAAGCGGTTTGTTCCGCTTCATGCCGATTACGGCAACTTTGGCGATGGTTGCCAGTGCGGCGATGGCCGGTGTGCCACTGCTGAACGGCTTTATTTCCAAAGAGATGTTCTTTGCGGAAACGGTGGAGACACATTTGTCTTCATGGCTCGATACGGTCACACCTTATGTGGCAACGCTGGCAAGCGCTTTCAGTGTCGCTTATTCGATCCGCTTTATCTATTCGACTTTCTTCGGTCCCGCACCGGTTGACCTGCCGCATACACCGAAAGAACCGCCGCAATGGGTACGTTTCCCGATTGAGTTGCTGGTGCTGCTCTGCCTGCTGATCGGTATTGTGCCGACATTGATTGTCGGACCGTTCCTGCACACAGCTGTCGTGTCGGTTCTTGGCGGTGCCACACCGGAATACAGCCTTGCCATCTGGCACGGCTTTAATGTGCCGCTGCTGATGAGTGTGATTGCGCTGATCGGCGGAACCGTGATTTTCATGGTGATGAAAAACTATCTGGCAAAATGCGATGAAGGGCCGCCATTGCTGCGCCACCTTAATGGTCAGCGTATTTTTGAGCTGGTGCTGGTAACCGTGTCATGGAAATGGGCGCGTAGTATTGAAAGCCGGTTCGGCACACGTCGCTTGCAGCCGCAAATGCGGGTGCTGATGCTGATTGCGATTTTTGCCGGTGCCTGGCCTGTTTATCAGGCGGGACTATTTATGGGGCCATTGGTGCCGCTGCCGGTGGATCCGGTCTTTGCCATTGTCTGGCTGATCGGCGCACTTTGTGCGGTCGGTGCGGCCTATCAGGCTAAATATCACCGGTTGGCCTCGCTGATGCTGCTTGGTGGCGCAGGGCTTGTGACCTGTTTTACATTTGTGTGGCTCTCCGCGCCTGATCTCGCGGTCACGCAGTTGCTGGTGGAGATTGTCACCACGGTTCTGCTCCTGCTTGGTCTGCGCTGGCTGCCGAAACGCTGGCAGGAAGATGAAAATGCAAGCATTCCGCTGGTGCCGCGCTTACGCCGTTACCGCGATCTGATTATCGCACTGGCTGGCGGCGGCGGTATGGCGCTTGTGTCCTATGCGATGATGACCCGTTTCAGCCCTGCAACGCTTGCCGATTATTTCCTCGGCAATTCCTATACGGAAGCGGGCGGCAAGAATGTGGTCAATGTGTTGCTGGTGGATTTCCGCGGCTTTGATACGCTGGGAGAAATCACAGTGCTCGGTATTGTCGGTCTGACGGTTTATGCGCTGCTGCGTCGTTTCCGTCCGGCATCGGATACAATGGAATCCCCGCAACAGCAGAAAATCCAGAATGCTTTTGACGAGGCTGATCCGGAGCGTCATGCCGGTGCAACCCTGTCCGAATACCTCGCTGTGCCTTCTGTGATTATGCAATATTTGTTCGGCGTGATTATCGTTTTCGCCATGCATTTGCTGCTGCGCGGTCATGATCTGCCGGGGGGCGGTTTTGCGGCCGGTATTACGATGGCGATCGGGTTTATTCTGCAATATCTGGCCTTTGGTACCCGCTGGGTGGAAAGCCATTTGCGCATTCTGCCGGTCAAATGGATGGGTTTCGGGTTGCTGACCGCAGCGGCAACCGGTGCCGGTTCGTTCTTTGCCGGTTATCCGTTTCTCACCACCTATTTCGACTATGCGGAAGTACCGCTGATCGGCAAAATGCCGGTCGCATCCGCACTGCTGTTTGACATCGGCGTCTTTACACTTGTGGTCGGCGCGACCGTTCTGATGCTGATTGCTTTGGCACACCAGTCGATCCGTCATCGCCGCTCGGAAAAAACACAATCGGAACAGGCTGAACAGGCCGTACTCGTTAAGCAGGGAGAGGGACGCTAATGGAACTTATTCTCGCTCTCGGTATCGGTATTCTGACAGCTTCCGGCCTGTGGCTTTTGCAGCGTCCGCGTACTTTTCAGGTGATTATCGGCCTGTCGCTGATTTCCTATGCGGTTAATCTGTTTATTTTCAGTATGGCCAGTCTGCGCACAGATTCCGCGCCTATTCTCGGTGATCAGCCTGATCCCGCTCTTTATACCGATCCGTTGCCGCAGGCACTGGTGCTGACAGCGATTGTGATCGGCTTTGCCATGACAGCCCTGTTTTTGGTGGTCATGCTGGCTTCCCGCGGTCTGACCGGTACTGACCATGTTGACGGCAGGGAGAGCCAGTAATGCAGGATTGGCAGGAACATCTGATTATCGCGCCAATTCTGCTGCCGCTCATCACCGCAGCTTTGTTGCTGCTCTATGATGAGCGTCGCCGTGTGCTGAAAGCTGCAATCAGCATTGCAGCGACTTTTGTGCTGTTTGTTGTGGCGATCATGCTGGTCAATATGGCCAATACGCCGGATGACCGCGTGCTTCCTTATTTGCTGGGTAACTGGCCGGCACCCTATGCGATTGTGCTGGTGCTGGATCGCTTCTCGGCAATGATGGTGCTGCTGACCAGTATTCTCGGACTGGCGGCACTGTGTTTTGCGCTGGCACGCTGGCACAAGGCGGGTTCGCATTTCCATACGCTGTTCCAGCTTTTGCTGATGGGGCTGAACGGCGCATTCCTGACCGGCGATCTGTTCAACCTGTTTGTGTTTTTCGAGGTACTGCTGGCGGCATCTTACGGGCTGGTTCTGCATGGTTCCGGTGCCACCCGCGTTAAAGCGGGCTTGCACTATATTGCTGTCAATCTTGCGGCCTCATCGCTGTTTCTGATCGGCGTCAGCATGATCTATGGCGTGACCGGCACGCTGAATATGGCCGATCTGGCACAGCGTATTCCTAATGTACCGGCAGATGATCTGATGTTCCTGCAGGCTGGCGGTGCCATTCTCGGCACGGCATTTTTGGTGAAAGCCGGTGCATGGCCGCTGAATTTCTGGCTGCCGACAACCTATACGGCTGCGGCCGCACCGGTTGCGGCGTTGTTCGCGATCATGTCCAAGGTCGGGATTTATGTGCTGCTGCGCTTGTCTTTGCTGTTTTTCGGTGAACTGACACCACGGACAACAGGTTTCGGTGATGCGGGACTGTTTTATATCGGTCTGGCGACGATCACTTTCGGTCTGATCGGGGTGCTGGCATCGCAGGCGCTCGGGCGTATTGCCGGTTACAGCGTGCTGGTTTCTTCCGGTACATTGCTGGCGGCAATCGGTACGGGCAATGTGGCGGTAACCGGCAGCGCTCTGTTCTATATGATCAGCTCAACGCTGACGATTGCAGCTTTCTTTCTGCTGATTGAGCTGGTGGAGCGCGGTCAGGATGCGGCGGCCAACGTGCTGGCAGTGACGATTGAAGCCTATGGTGATGAGGAAGAAGAAGAGGAAGAGGAAGTCGGCACAGTTTTGCCTGCAACGCTTGCTATTCTCGGTGCCTGTTTTGCCGTCAGCGCTATTTTGCTGATCGGTCTGCCGCCATTTTCCGGTTTCGTGGCAAAAATCTCGCTGTTGTCGGCATTGTTCAATCCGGCAGGCATGGGCACTGATGCACCGATTTCCGCAGCAAGCTGGGCCTATGTCACACTGATTATTCTGTCCGGTGTCTCAGCATTGATTGCAATGTCACGCTCCGGTATCCGTACTTTCTGGGCGTCGATGGAAGGCAATGTGCCGCGCGTGCTGATTATTGAGCTGGTGCCGGTGGCGGGGCTGTTGTTTCTGTGTCTCGCTCTGACCATTCAGGCGGCACCGGTGATGCGCTATCTCGATGCGACCGCGCAGGCACTGCATCGTCCGCATAATTATATCGACCATGTTCTGGACGCAAAACGCTCGGCGGGATTTGAACCGGCCGCTGCCAGTACACCGGCTGCGAAGGGAGACGCACAATGAGAGCATTGTTTCCGCATCCCGTTTTGTCGCTGAGCTTCTGGATCATGTGGTTGCTGCTCAACGGCTTCACACCCGGCCATACGATTTTGGGTTTTTTCATTGCATTGGGCGCAGGTCTGGCTTTCACCTCGCTGGATCCGGAACCGGTGCGGGTTCGCTCGGTACGGGCAATTATCGAACTGTTTTTCCGCGTTGTCGCCGATATTTTCTGGTCAAATATTGCGGTCATCAAAATCATTCTTTTTGACCGGCCAGAGCGTCAGGCAGGATTTGTGACCATCAGCCTGCAATTGCGCGGGCGTTTGCCGTTGGGCATTCTGGCCTGTATTGTGACCTCAACGCCTGGTACGGCATGGGCAAATTTTAATCCCGTAACAGGTGTTTTGCTGATTCATATTCTCGATAAAGACGGAGAAGATGAGTTCCGCACCGTGATAAAACAGCATTATGAACGCCTGCTGATGGAGATTTTCACATGAGTACAGTGATTTTATCCTGGGCGCTGCTTTTGTCCCAGCTTTGTCTGGGGGCTGCTCTGCTGTGTGCAACATGGCGTCTGATTGCAGGGCCGCGTGCGCAGGACCGTATACTGGGTCTGGATACGCTTTATGCGACGATGATGATGTTGTTTATCACCTTTGGTATCCGTACCGGCACATCGATTTATTTTGAAGCTGCCTTGGTGATTGCGCTGCTGGGCTTTGTGTCCAGCGTGGCACTGGCAAAATTCCTGATGCGCGGCGAGGTGATCGAATGAACCATGCAACGCAACTGCCGCTCTGGGCAGCCATTCTGGTTTCGGTCTTTTTGCTGGGCGGATCACTGATTACGCTGATCGGTGCGATTGGTCTTTTGCGCTTTAAAAAGTTCTATGAACGGATTCATGCCCCGACACTCGGCACGACTTTTGGTGTCGGCGGCATTCTCATTGCATCAATTATTTTCTTTACAGTCTTGCAATCGCGACCGGTTTTGCATGAACTGTTAATTACCGCTTTTGTGTTTGTGACAACGCCGGTAACACTGATGCTATTGACGCGGGCAACCATGCATCGCGATAAAACGGATGACAGCCGGCAATTGCCGACCTCAAACGACCTTTATTAGCGATTTCTGGACGTGCCTCTTCTCTGATTTGTGTTGCGACTTATTGTCCAGACCTGCTTTGCGGGTTGCGGAGGAGCAACAATAATAATATCTGAAATTTCAGTAATTTCTGAAAGTTCAGAAAATACGGGAGCAACTGATTTGGAATTGTCGCCAATCGTACAATCATTTGTACTGCACTTCGGTGAAATGGGCAGCCGCTGGGGTATCAACCGCACGGTCGGGCAGATCTATGCCTTGCTCTATCTTTCTAAAGACCCGCTCTGTGCTGATCAGATCGTGGATGCCCTTGGCGTCTCACGGTCGAATGTTTCTATGGGTATCAGAGAGCTGCAAGGCTGGAACCTTGTTTTGCTGAAGCACATTCCGGGTGACCGTCGCGATTTTTACTCCACGCCGGGCGATGTCTGGCAGATTTTGCGCACATTGGCGGAAGAACGCAAAAAACGTGAAGTCGATCCGACTTTGAGTGTGTTGCGTGAAATTCTCATGGAAAAGCCAACGACAGAGAGTGATGCATTTGCCCAACAACGTATGGGCGATATGCATGGTCTGATTGAACGCCTGACCAACTGGTATGATGATGTGAAATCGCTCGAAACCGAACGACTGACCATGCTTCTGAGCATGGGGTCAAAGGTCACGCGTTTCCTTGAAGCCAAGGACAAAATCGTCTCGCTCGGCCGCAGCCGTGCGCAGAAAAAAGAAGGACAATCAGAGTGAAAGGAGGGACGGAGTGAGTGAAGCTTTATCCGGTTCGTCTGCCCCTTCGGAAATTCCGGCGGCAACGCCGGAACGATCCATGTCTGATGCAGCAACAGTTACCGGCAGCGACAAGGCTGCCGGAACTGTAAAGGCGTCTGCACAGCGCCGTAAAAAACGTGCACAACCAGCCAATTTACGCAAAGGCGGCTGGTTACAGGTTCTGGCGGCGCTGATCTGGCTGCCGCAGGCGGGCCTGATGGCCTATGCGATTAATGAACTGACCGTCAGCGGGACAGTCAGCAATCTTCTGATGATCGTTGCTGGTATTTTTCTGCTTGGCCTGCTGCGTACCATTTTGCAGGGCGCGGGCGAGCGGATTGCCTTTAAAACATCGCGCGCGGCACTGTCTGATCTGCGTGCAAAATCGGTGCAGGCGCTGGCTGAGCGCTCCCCGCTGGATCGCAACCGTGCGGCATCGGGTGAGGCGGCTAGCATTCTTGCCGAACAGGCCGAGATGGTAGCGACTTATTGGTCGCGTTACCAGCCGGTGCAGATGAAAGTCATGATCGTTCCGATTGTCTTTCTCATTGCTGTGCTGTGGTATTCATGGGCTGCGGCACTGGTCTTGCTGGTTGCGGCACCGCTTATTCCGGTTTTCATGGCGCTGATTGGTTATCGCGCCAAAGCGGCCAGTGAAGAACAGCTGGTGGAAATGGGGCAGATGAATGGTTTCCTGCTCGACCGTCTGCGCGGACTGGCAACAATCCGTACATTCCACGCTGTTGATCTGACCGCACAACGGCTGCGCCATAATGCGGAAACGCTGCGCCACAAAACCATGATCGTGCTGCGTATTGCTTTCCTGTCTTCAGCGGTTCTGGAGCTGTTTTCAGCGCTCGGCGTGGCGATGGTTGCGGTTTATATCGGCTTCCATCTTCTGGGTGAGTTGAATTTCGGCGCGTGGGGCGCAACGCTGACATTGGGGCAGGGGCTGTTTATTCTGCTACTGGCGCCGACATTTTTTGAACCGCTGCGCGAACTTTCTGCCGTCTGGCATGACCGCGCTGCCGGTGAAGCCGCAATTGATGCGCTGGAAAATATCAGTGCAGGCGGTATGAAACTCACTGCGGTTGTTGCGACTGCGATACCCGCTGAAACAGACAAAAACCATGCTGTCACGCTGCGCAATGTGGATTTCAGCTATGATGCAGATGATGAAACTGATCTGCTCTCCGGCTTTAGCTTACAGATTGCGCAAGGCGAGCATGTTGCTCTCTTAGGACCAAGCGGTAGCGGTAAATCAACACTGCTGGCGATGATGGCCGGTCTGATCGCGCCACGCAGAGGTGATGTTCTGATCCATGATACCGTGCTCGATCAGAGCAGTGCTGACATATTGCGTCAGCAATTCTCATGGATCGGCCAGAAGCCGCATATTTTCTCCGGTTCTGTGCGTTCCAATATTACGCTCGGCCGTGAAGGTTTTGCCCTGAGCGATGTGCAGACTGCACTGAAGACAGCAGCGCTGGATAATGTGGCTTCTGCCGCTGCAGCCAGTGATCTTGGTGAAAACGGCACTGGTCTTTCCGGTGGTGAAGGCCTGCGTCTGGCATTGGCAAGGGCAGCCCTGAAGTCCGGTGCGGATATTATCTTTGCCGACGAGCCGACTGCCCATCTCGACAGTGAAACCGCGCTCAAGGCAACTGAGGGTC
The DNA here is from genome assembly GCF_018436245.1 of Pseudochrobactrum algeriensis. NCBI lineage: Bacteria > Pseudomonadati > Pseudomonadota > Alphaproteobacteria > Hyphomicrobiales > Brucellaceae > Pseudochrobactrum > Pseudochrobactrum algeriensis. The sequence goes on along the minus strand of NZ_CP075360.1, from coordinate 105,263 downwards.
TGCTGACCATGGCGCAAGGCAAGACATTGATTATTGCCACCCATGATGAAGAACTGGCGCGCAAAATGGGACGCATCATTCGCGTTGACAGGCTGAGCGGTGCGGAAAATCTGCATGTGCAGGAAGACAGCGGCAATGCTGCTGCATCTGTATGTTCTGCACGGAGGGCGGCGGAATGAAGAAACTTGCAGTTCTGAAACCTGTTCTCAAACTGTTTTTCTCGGAAAAGCGCGGCAAATTATGGGCAGGCATGTTGCTGGCTGCCATGACAGTTCTGTGCGGTATTCTGCTGCTTGGTCTGTCTGGCTGGTTTATCACCGCAACGGCAATTGCCGGTCTGGCAACGGCTACAGCTTTGGCTTTCGACGTATTTGCACCGGCTGCGGGTATTCGTTTGCTGGCTATTTTGCGCACTGCGTCGCGCTATGCGGAGCGACTGGTCACTCATGATGCAACGCTGGCTGTGCTGGCGACATTGCGTGAGAAATTGTTCCGCAGCTGGGCCGCACCGCAGGCCGCGAAAGAACTTTTACGTCGTCCGAGCCGCCTGCTGTTCCGCCTGACAGCGGATATTGATGCACTGGATGCGCTTTATCTGCGCGTGCTGGTGCCTGCCGGTGCGGCTGTTGTCACCATATTGGTGGTTGGTTTTGCTTTCTGGCTGATGGATAGCACTTTCTCGCTGGCAATGGTTGCTGTTTTGGTGCTTGCCGGTTTTGGCCTGCCGCTGATTGCAGCGCTCTGGGCGATGAAACCGATGCGCCGCCGTGCCAAAGCCGTTGAGGCTGTGCGTGCGCGCAGTATTGATCTGGTCTCCGGTCAGACCGATCTGCTGATGGCGGGACGTCTGCAAGCGCAAAGCGCAAGCATATGTGCGGCTGATAAAAGATTGTCCGATGCCGATGATCAGCTCAACCGGATTGAAATTTCGGTCGGTGCCGGTTTTGGTGTCGCTACGGCTTTGCTGCTCTGTGTTGCTTTGCTCGGTGGTGTCTGGCTTGCAGAGGCTGGCGCAATTTCACCTGCTGTTGCTGCTTTTGCATTGCTGATGGCACTGGGGGCGATGGAGCCGTTTGCAGCATTACGCCGCGGTGCCATGGAGCTTGGCCGCACATTGATGGCTGCCCGCCGCGTTGGCGACCGTTATGAAACACAGCCGCATTTCTATGTGCCTGTACAACCGGCCGATCCTCATGAGGCTGTTTATCTGGAACAGATCAATATGCGCTATGAGGACAAGATGCCTCTGGTGCTGCAGAATATCAGCCTGAATGTACGCAAAGGTGAAAAACTGGCGATTGTCGGCACGAGCGGCACAGGTAAATCGACGCTCATGGCTTTGCTGGCCGGTGAAGTAACTGTGGATTCCGGCATAATCCGTCATGAGGCAGCAACGCTGCTGACGCAGAAAACCCAGCTGTTTCAGGATAGCCTTGCGGAAAATCTGCGCCTTGCTCAGCCGAAGGCAACAGAGGATGATCTGATGCAGGTGTTGGAAATGGCCGGCCTGTCAGAAACGGTAGGTGACATGCCGCAGCAGTTGGAAACAATGCTCGGCGAGGGCGGCCTTGGCTTGTCCGGCGGTCAGGCACGCCGTCTCGCACTGGCGCGTCTGTTTCTGCACAATACCCCGCTCTGGCTGCTGGATGAACCGACGGAAGGGCTGGATAAAGCCACTGCGCAGGACATTCTGCAGCGACTGGCACAGGCCACAAGTCAGAATGGTGGCCACGGCAGAACTATGATTATTGCGACGCATCTGCGCCGTGAAGCTGAGATTGCCGACCGTATTGTCGTGATGAGCAATGGTCGCATGACGGCAGAAGCACTGAAAGGAACGCAGGCATTTTCAGATATTCTGAAGACACTGCGTCAGGTTTAACACGAATACCTGTCCGGAACCGGACGCGTTAATAGCCATGTCTTTGAAAAGGAAGCCCCGCTTTATGAAGCATGATCTTTTACACATAATCAGAGGGATGATCTGACAAAAACGGATCACATTATCTGATTTTGAAAGCGGTTTTCTCCCAAGCACCGCTTTCATCCCCACACTGTGAGAACCCTGTAACCGGCCGGTATTACCAGCCGGAACGGATATGCATTTCCTGATGCTATAAATTAGTATAATCTAGAATTGATCTATTTTAAGCGTATCCCGAAAAGTGCGAAGCGGTTTTCGGACAAGATACGAATAAAAGCAAATAGATAGAGCATATCCGCCCTGCAGGTTTCTCACAGACATTTCCGGCAACAATGCCGGTCATACGGACTGTTTGATATACGCGCATTTTGACCGGAATGCCCCCTATTTTCCGGAGAGACGCGTAAAAGCTTTGTTTTCAAGCATAGTTTGCCGGATACCGAATAGTTTCCGGCGCTAAGCTACAACAGGAGCGCCGCGCCCCCGCGGCGGATGATGATGGAACTGGATATTGTTTCACTATCCCGTCTGCAATTTGCAGTCACCGCCATGTACCACTTTTTGTTTGTTCCATTGACGCTCGGCCTGTCTATTCTGCTGGCGATCATGGAAACGGTCTATGTGATGACCGGCCGCCTGATCTGGCGGCAAATGACAAAATTCTGGGGTACATTGTTTGGTATTAACTTTGTAACCGGTGTCGCCACCGGTGTGGTGATGGAATTCCAGTTCGGTATGAACTGGAGTTATTACAGCCATTATGTCGGTGATATTTTCGGTGCGCCGCTGGCGCTCGAAGGGCTGATGGCTTTCTTTCTGGAAGCGACCTTTATCGGCCTGTTTTTCTTCGGCTGGGATCGCCTGTCCAAAATCGGCCATTTGACCGTGACCTATCTGATGGCGATCGGCTCCAATATTTCCGCATTGTGGATTTTGGTGGCCAATGGCTGGATGCAAAATCCGGTCGGATCGCGCTTTAACCCTGAAACCATGCGTATGGAAATCACGGACTTCTTTGCCGTTGTTTTCAATCCTGTTGCGCAGGCCAAGGTCGTGCACACGGTTTCTGCCGGTTATGTCACAGCTTCCATTTTCATTCTCGGTGTTTCGGCATGGTATATGATCAAAGGCCGTCATCTGGAACTGGCCAAACGCTCGATGACTGTGGCGGCTTCTTTCGGTCTGGCCGGTGCTTTGTCGGTTGTGGTACTGGGGGATGAAAGCGGCTATCTGACATCCGATCATCAGAGCATGAAAATGGCTGCGATTGAGGCCATGTGGGATACAGAACCGGCTCCGGCATCTTTCACGCTGATTGGTGTGCCGGATCAGGAAAATCGCGTGACCCATTATGCCATTCACATTCCCTATGTGATGGGGCTGATCGGTACGCGCTCCCTGACCATTGAAATTCCGGGTATTAACCAGCTGGTTTTGCAGGCTCAGGATCGTATCCGTGACGGTATCAAAGCCTATGATGCCTTGCAGACAATCAAAGCGACGCCACGGGGCGAGCAGGCACCGGCAGAAGCTAAACAGGCTTTTGAACAATATGGTGAGCGTCTGGGTTATGGTCTGCTGCTGAAGAAATATGTTGATGACCCGCGCACTGCTACGGATGAGCAGATTGTGGCAGCCGCCAATGATACTGTTCCGGGTGTGCTGCCGCTGTTCATTGCCTTCCGTGTTATGGTGGGCTTGAGCTTTTATTTCCTGTTGCTGACCGGTACTTTCTTTTTCCTGTCTGCACGCAGAAAACTGGACAAACACCGCTGGCTGCTCTGGGTTGCGGTCTTCTCTATTCCTCTGCCTTGGCTGGCTGCAGAAATGGGCTGGCTGGTTGCGGAATTCGGCCGTCAGCCATGGAGTATTGAAGGAGTTCTGCCGACAGCCGTGGCGGTCTCCAATCTCAGCCCCACTACCGTGCTGATCTCACTGAGCGGATTTATCCTGATCTATACAGTTCTGTTCATTATTGAGATGGGCGTGATGATCCGTGCGATCCGCAACGGGCCGCAGCCGGATCATGCTCCGGTTTCCGCACCCTTTGAGAAACCTGTTCCCAGTAAACCGGTACAAATCGGGGAGGCAAAATAATGGTTTTGTCCGAACTTCTTGATTATTCAACCTTACGTCTGATCTGGTGGGTATTGCTGGGTGTGCTGCTCATCGGCTTTGCGGCGATGGATGGTTTTGACCTTGGTATTGAAACCATGCTGCCTTTTGTTGCCCGCACCGATCTGGAGCGCAGACTGGTGCTGGAAACCATTGAACCGGTCTGGGAAGGCAATCAGGTCTGGCTCATTCTGGCCGGCGGTGCGATTTTTGCCGCATGGCCGCAGCTTTATGCGGTGTCTTTCTCCGGCTTCTATCTGGCGATGTTCATCATTTTGTTCGCACTGATTCTGCGGCCGGTCGGTTTCAAATACCGCAACAAGCGTGAAAGCTCGCTGTGGCGCAACAATTGGGACCGGGCATTGTTCATCGGTGGTTTTGTGCCGTCACTGATTTTTGGTGTGGCTGTCGGCAATGTGTTGCTCGGCGTGCCGTTCCGTATCAATGACGATATGATGATCTTCTATGAAGGTTCATTCTTTGCCTTGCTCAACCCGTTTGCGCTGCTGGCAGGTCTGATGTCAGTCATCATGCTGGCCATGCATGGTTGTGTGTGGCTCTGTGTCAAAACCACAGGCATTGTGGCTGAGCGTGCTAAAAAATACGGCACGCTTCTCGCATTGCTGACAGTGGTCTTTTATGTCGCCGCAGGGCTGTATCTCTGGAAATCCGGTCTGGGTTACCGCATTACCAGTGAGATTGATCCGAACGGCCCGTCGAACCCGCTGTTTAAAACCGCAGTGGTTGAGCAAGGCGCATGGCTTGCCAATTATTTGCGCTATCCGGCTCTGTGGGCTGTGCCTGCACTTGGCCTGCTGTCGCCTTTCGCAGTGATCCTCTTTTTGTGGGCACGGCGTCCGCTCGTGGCATTGCTGTTCGGTAAATTGTCGATCTTCGGTGTGATTACATCGGTGGGTGTGGCAATGTTCCCGTTCATCCTGCCATCCTCGCTGAATCCGAGTGCCAGCCTGACGGTTTGGGACAGCTCATCCAGCCATCTGACCCTGTTCATCATGCTGATCAGTACCGGCATTATGCTGCCGATTATCATGCTCTATACGAGCTGGGTCTATTATGTCCTGCGCGGAAAAGTGACGGAAAGCGATCTGGAAGAGGGGCATTACTGATGCCCGTTTCCGTCATCATTTCTGTCTCTTATATAATATGAGGTTTTAAATGTGGTATTTCGCCTGGGTTTTAGGACTACCCCTCGCAGCGGCTTTCGCAGTGCTCAACGCCATGTGGTATGAGCTGGTGGATGATGCTGCCAAGCGCAAAGAACATAGCCACACAGGCTCTGAACATTAAATAAAAAAGCCGGTCTGAGAAAACTCAGACCGGCTTTTGAGTCCTGTCAGAACCGGTAATTCACACCGATTTTGAATGTATGAAAATCAAGCGAATTGGATGCTTTGCGTCCGTTTTTAACACTCGACGATCCTTCATGCTTGACGGTCTCATAGATTGTTTTCTCATAAGGTTTGCAAAAGCGCGGAAACTGAGTGCAGAAGTCGGCCATTCCCGGCTGTGTTGACGGGTCAACAATCTCAACGCCAATCTTTTCCTGTGTTTCCCAGTCACGCATGATACCGGCACGGGCATTGTTAAAGTTGAAATTGGTTTTGCCGAAACGTGTGTAGGAATAATCCGCCATCACCGACCACCGGTCATTAATGGCATATTCAATCCCGCCGCCGGCTGACCAGCCGAAGCGTGTTGCTTTCTCCTTTTCAGTCAGCGCAATTTCTGTGACCTTGTCAGAACTGTCTGCACTGACACGATATTGCTCGCGCGACTGGCTCTCGCGGGCAAAGGCCACACCGCCGCTGCCGTAAAGCATCCATTTATTTTCAAAAGCATAGCCGAGTTTACCGCGCACAGCGGCAGTCCAGTCAATGTCATAGAGGGTCTGCGCCTGCACATTGCCGGTGCCGGCAAAATCGCCCTCTGTTGTGCGGGCTTTATGTGCAGCATTCAGATAGGTTTTGCTCCAGTCTGCACCGATGCCGAGCACCACACGGTTTGGCAATTGCCAGTTATAACCGGCCTGCACACCAAACAAACCGCTATCCATGCCGAAATCAGCGGATTCCGTTGCCGCAACCGGATGCGCTGTACCGTCCAGTGCCGTGGTGGTTCCCCATGTGCGACCGAAAATACCACCGGCATGAGCACCGGCATAAAGGCCTGTCCAGTCAATCGGAGCGCCTTCAGCCGTTGGACGCCGTGTCAGGAAGGACGGCAGGGACGGCAATTGCTGTTCACCGCCGATATCAGCTGTGAGGCTGGCATAGAAAGTACGGCCCGGTCCCGGCTGCGTCACAAGACCCAGAGGATCAATGTAGAATTTATCAAACACATTCTCGACGCGGAATGCCGCTGTCAGATTGTCGGTGATTTTATATTCTGCAAACAGGTCAACAAGGGCATAGGGTTTCCAGAGCACTGGTGTGATGAATTCAGATGCGCCTTGTGCCGTCACATCGCCATGACCGATAGCGCGCGGCCCCGTATAGGAGACACGGCCGCCGAGCATCAGCCGTTCTTCCAGCAGTTTCTGCGACAGGGTCAGGTCAACCGAATATTTGGGCTGCACATGGTTGGTGGCATAATCACCATAGAGGCTCTTGCCGTCGCAACTGTCGGATGTCCGGCAATATTCAACATTCAGATAATAATTGGCTGCCAGATCAGCTGTGAAACCGTCCAGCTCATAGCGACCGGAAAATTCCAGACCGGAAAACTTTGCACGATGGATATTGCCGATATTCAGGGCAAAATTGCTCGGATTTTTAGTGTCATAAACAATATTGCGCGAGATGTAGTTTTTAACATCCCAGTTGAAGTAACCGAGCTTCAGCATACCTGTATCTTCATCGGTAAGCAGGCTGTTACGGACGACATTGGTGCCGATTTCCCAGTTACTGGAACGCTCAGGCTTTACATCCGTATTTGCGGTAACGCTGTTAAAGGCGGAAACGGATTCAATAATGCTCGGCGCGCGTAGCGTATTGGAATAATTGACATAGAACTGGGTCTGTTCCCACGGTTCAAAAGTCAGACCGACAGACGGGCTGAAACCGCCGTCATTGGTTCTGGAACCCTGTTCCTTTGCATTCTTGATCTGATTGCGCTCATAGGGGTCGAAGCGGTCTTTCGACCAGAAATGCGAATAGCGCAAACCGCCATTCACAGTAAGCCAGTCAACAGGCTTATAAGCAGCCTTCGTATAAGCGGCGACTTCATGGCGGATCGCATCGCGTGGTGTCATCCAGCCTTCCAGAGCTGCGGAATGCTCACTGCCGCGCGTATCTTCCACACGGAAGGATGTGCCGTATGTCAGATCCAGATCGCCTGCATCAAAAGTGAAAGCGGATTTGTTCTGGATATCCCCGCCCCACATATCACTGTCAGATCCGACACGGAAATCGGCAGGCAGACCGATCCCTCCCGGTGTAACACCACGACCGCCGCGTACCGGATTACGCAATTGCAAATGCGTCCAGTAGAGATTGGCGCGCAGATCAATCAGTTCATTGTCTTCCGGCTTCCAGTTATAACGCGCAGTCACCGTGTCGAGGCTGGTTCCCGCAGTTTGCTTTTGCTGTATGGACTGGTCTTTGATGCCGCTCAAGCGTGAGGCCAGCCTGTCACCGGCCTCGCTGCGATAGCCCATATAACCGAGCTGCACTTCATGATCGTCCGCAAAACGGGCATTGAGTTTTGCCAGCCATGACTCAGTTTCAAGCTGGGTGTTGAGGACTTCCTCGCCCGGACGGTAATTGGTCAGTCCCTGATTGGCATAATATTCGTTCCAGTAATTGCCCGGGCTTCTGGGTGTGCAATTAATGGCAACCATTGAATTACAATAAGGCTGTTTGCCGAGATTGACCGGATCAGCCGCTGCGGAGCCACGCGTTCCTGCATGATAATTACCCTGTTTGCGTCGTGCATAACCGGCCAGAACATCGATTGCATCGCCTTTATAGGCGCCGACAATGCTGCCGGAAGCGGATGTCGGAGACAGGAATGACGGCCTGTCCAACCCGTCTTTTGAGCCGACAGGAGCTTTCATTGCATCCCACGGCGCATAGGGCCACTGATAACCGCTGAGAGCGCCGGCCAGTGGCTTGGATGTGTTGCCGCCAATGCCGCCTTTAACGCGGATACCCCAGTGATTACCGTCTTTAACAATATCGTCCACGCCGACAGTGCGCATACTAACCGAACCGGCATTGCCCCATGAAGCGGTGTCCGCCCCCTTGTTGATTTCCACACCGGCAATAAAGTCAGGATCAACAAAGGTGCGGTTGGAAACACCCTGATAGCCCTGATAGACGGTGACAGAGTTTTCCGCGCCGTCAATGGTTGTGGATACACGCCCCATGCCCTGCATACCGCGAATATTGACATCAATTGATCCTGCACCATTGCGGGCTTCACCGGATTTGACACCGGGTGTGCCACGGAACATATCCGCAGGGCTGGAACCGCGATATCGCTCGATTGTCTCGCCGGAAATATAGGTGGTTGGTGCTGCCGTTTCATAAGGCGCTGTTGCGGCGGCGATTGCTCCGCCGCTGGAAACAGTTATCTGGTTCAGAATGAGTGAGCCGTCCGGCGCAGCGCCGCCGGTATTGGCGGCAAGACGCTCGGTAATCAGCACGGATTTTGTGCCGGTGAAATTATAGGACAGGCCGGAGCCCTGCAAAATCCGCGCCAGTGCCTGCTCCTTGGTGGCTGCACCTGAAATTCCCGGAGAAGATTTCCCGCGCACGACGGCAGGTTTATAGGATAGCTGGGTGCCGGATTGGCTGCCAAAGGCTGCGAGTGCACGGTTGAGCGGACCGGACGGAATACTGAAGCCTGTCTGTTGCTGTGCCAGTGCATTGAAGCTGGTTGCTGTCAGAACCACGCCGGTTATCATTGCGGTGGTTGCCAGCAAAGCGGCTATCATGGCTTTGCTGCATTTGGTGTGTCGTGCCGCTTGTTTGGTGGCGCCTGTCATACCTGCTCACTCCGTCGGTCAATCATTACAGGCGTTTTTTCTGCATGAGAAAACGCCCTCATATTCTTCTTTACGAGTGGCGGATAAAAATATTCAGTTTTTACTCATATTTTATACGGAAGAGACAATTGTCAGCAAAGACGCAATTTTTCGTGTTTTAGCGCCAAAAGGCCGGACAACTGCTGCAATGGCTGCATCAGGGTCGTTAAGATCAAACACACCGCTGACCGTGCGCGATCCGAGTGAAGGATCAGCGATCAATACGCGCCCGTTTTGCCAGCGGGAAATTTTTGCACAAAGGGCGGCAACAGTTTCATTTTCCGCAAACAGCATATTGGAGCGCCATGCTGCAATTTGTGATGGCTCCTGTTCGCCGCGGGTAATCCGGCTGGTTGCACTGTCAAAAGTAAGCCACGTACCGGCCTCCAGTTTTTCGCTTGCCGGTGTGCCGGTTCTGGCTTCAACACTGCCATGCGCGACGGCCACAGAGAGAAAGCCTTTTTCAGCAGAAACATCAAAAGCCGTACCCAATGCAGTGACCAGCATAGGGCCGGTTGAGACGGTAAAAGGCCTTGTACTGTCCGGCTGAACCTGAAAATACGCCATGCCGGACAGCAATCCGATACGGCGATCTTGCTCAGAAAAATCAACGGCAATTGCACTGTCAGGCCCCAGCGTGGCGAGGCTGCCGTCAGGCAGGGGAATGTCCCGGATCTCTGCCGTGGAGGTGATGTGATCGGCCTGCGACAGCAGCCACAGATGCGGCACTGTCAGCGCACCGGTGGTCAGGGCTCCAAGGCCGAGTGTGGTTCCGGCTATAAAATTGCGGCGGGATAGTTTGCTTTTCTCCGGTATTTTCCGGTTCTCTGTGAACAAAGTGCCGGTCATGCCATGAATGGCAGCCACACGCGCCCAGGCTGCGGCATGGGCAGGGCTGCGGGTGACCCATGTTTTAATCATGTCGGCAGAAACGGGATTAACGGGGTCATTTTGCAGACGGATAGCCAGATCGGCTGCTTCACGAAACAGCCGCTGTGCTTCTTCTGTCTCATCAGCGGAATTGGTCATATGTTCCAAGCCTGTCCGGATAGATTACTGTCTCATTTCTGTTTACGAATGAGCGTGGTTAATTTTCAGTGTATGGGAAAATTTGTCACAGTCCGGTAAGGCGCCTGTCAATAAATTCATAGGCATCTCTGATGAGTGTCCATGTTCTGCCCACGGAGAGATTAAGTTCCGCTGCAATCGCCGCAATGGTCATCTCATCCATACGGTGCATTTCAAATGCTTTGCGCGTTCGGTCGGGCAGTTCCTGCAAAGCCTGCTGTGCCAGCATCAGTTTTTGCCGGTCATAGACCTGTTTCTCCGGTGAGGGGGAGGGATCAGCAATGGCAGAAAAATCTTCGGGTGTGAGATCGGCTCTGCGCAGCAAACCTTCACGCCGCTGATGGTCTGTGCCGAGGTTGCGCGCAATTCTGAACAAATAGGCTGCGGGATTATAGGTGGTTTTGCTTTCCGCAGGCGGCGAGACCAAAACGCGTAAAAAAGTGTCCTGCGTCAGATCGGCAGCCGTTTCTTCAGGAAGCCCTCTGCGGCGTAATGATTGTATAATATCACGCGCATGTTTTTTAAAAAGATGATGGAGATCCCACATCTGTGTAACCGTTTTCTGAAAGCATATGCGACCGGCTCGTCAGGCAATGACGATAGAATAAATCTTGGCTATTATAATCAAGTTTATTTTGCAAGGCATAAATCTTCGCTTCAGATACGGGCAGGGGCTATGCCGGTGAGTGTGACCCAGCGGCATAGCGGTCTGGTTGTCCCTGTGAGCCTTAAAAATTGGCCGTCAGAGATGCATAGAATGTCCGGCCTGGTCCCGGTTGCTGTGCAAGGCTGAGCGGATCGACATAGAACCGGTCTGTCAGATTTTCCACGCGCACGCTGGCGGTATAAGTATCGTTGATTTTATATTCTGCAAACACATCCACCAATGTGTAAGGCTGCCAGTTGATCATAGTAATAAACTGCGACATGCCCTGACCTGTGACATCACCATGTCCGCTCGCACGCGATGCGGTGTAGGAAATGCGGCCGCCAACTGTGAGTGCATCATCCAGCAATTTCTGGGTCAGGGTCAGGTCTACACCATATTTAGGCGGCACCTGATTGGTGGCATAGTCGGCATAGAGAGACTTGTTTTCACAGGTTTCTGCGGTACGGCAGAACTCCACATTCAGATAGTAATTGGCAGCCAGTGTGGCTTCGAAACCGCCGAGCGCATAATTTGCCGACATTTCAAGGCCAGAGAAACGGGCGCGGTCAATATTGAAAATGCGCACATTCGCAGAGTTCGCATATCTGTGGAATTCGCGGGCGATGTAATCTTTTACATCCCAGTTGAAGTAACCCAGTTTGAGCATTGCACGATCTGTATCGGCAATCAGGTCATCCTGAATGAAGTTTGCACCGATTTCCCAGTTGTTGGAACGCTCTGCCTTGGCATCTTCATTCACGGTCATATTGAAGGCGGACACGGCCTCCATAATGCTCGGCGCGCGCAAGGTGCTGGAATAATTGGTGTAGAATTGCGCGCCGTCAAACGGCTCGATTGTTACGCCCAATGACGGGCTGAAGCCGCCCTGTTTGAAACGCGCTTTGCCGTAAACCATATCAGGATGAACATATTTTGTGCGGCTGCGATCGCGCGACCACATATGGGAATAGCGCAGACCGCCATTGACCGTCAGCCAGTCAACCGGTTTATACGATGTCTTGATATAGGCTGCGGCTTCTTTACGGGTGCCGTCACGCAAATCAAGAAATGTGTCCCATTTCCTTGTTCCTTCTGTCGGCTTGGTATCTTCTTCTTTGTAAGACGCGCCATAGGTCATATCAAAATCACCATAGGCCGTCGTGAACTGTGAACGGTTGCTGATATCGCCGCCCCATGTCCACAAATCCGGTCCGGATTTAAAGTCGACCGGCGCATTTGCCGGCAGCCAGTCGACCGGATTGCGTTGCTTCAGCTTCGTACCCCAGAGATTGGCCTTGAGATTAATCAGATCATTCTCTTCAGGATCCCAGCGATATTTAAATGTTCCGGTGTGTGCTTCTATATCTGTCGTGAGGCGCTGCTGTCTGGCTTGTTGTCCGAGCGTACTCAAAGCATTAGCCTTAAAAGTACCGGCCTTGCTTTCAAAACCAGTATAGCCAAGCTGAATACTATGCCCGTCGCCGAACATCACCTTGCCTTTCAGCAGCAGGGACTCCGTTTTCAGCTGGGTGTTGAGAACCTGTTCCCCGGGGCGGTAATTGGCCAGACCTGTATTCTCAATATATTGCGGATACCATCTGTATTCAGGATTGGGTAAGTTACAAAGAAAACTGCATACGCTCATCCCGCCGAGATTGGCGATATCGGCGGCAGGGCCGTTTTTACCGGCATGGTAATTGCCGCGCTCGCGATAGGCATAGCCTGCCAGCAGTTCAATATTCTCGTCCTGCATTGCCGCAACAATACTGCCTGAACCATTGGTCGGCTTCAGAAAAGCCGGACGGTTCATGGTGCCATCCGAACTCTTAACACTTGGTACATAGAGATGATCGAATTCCGGCTGCAGATCGCCGGGATAACCGCTATTGATAATTTCGTAGCCAGCAACGTTACCCTCTTCAGGTTTGCTGGAATTGGTGCCGAAACCGCCTTTTACACGCAGGCCGAAGCGGTTGCCTTCCTTGACAATATCGCCCGCCTCAATTGTACGCATGGCGACTGTACCGGCAATGCCGCTGGATGCAGCATCGGAGCCTTTTTGGATATCAATGCCGCCGAGAAAATCCGGATCAACAAAAGTGCGGTTGGAGATGCCCTGATAGCCCTGATAGACATTAATAGCATTTTCCGCGCCGTCGATGGTGGTCGCGACGCGTCCCATGCCCTGCATACCGCGGATATTCACATCAATCGCACCGGCACCATTGCGGGCTTCACCGGACATCACGCCCGGTGTGCCGCGGAAAATGTCTGCAGGGCTTGCGCCGCGAAAACGCTCAATCGTCTGCTCTGAAATATAAGAGGTCGGTGCTGCCGTGTGATATGGCGCTTCAGCCGCGGCGATTGAACCGCCATTGGTCACGGTGATTGTGTTCAGCGTCACGGTGCCGTCCGGTGCAACTACGGATTGGGCGCTTCCTGCCGGATCATGAATTGTGAGTGTTGTGCCCTGAATGGAGTAATTCAGGCCGGAGCCGGACAGCAATCTGCCCAGTGCCAGTTCCCGTGTCATCATGCCTTGCACAGCAGGACTTGTCTTGCCGGATACCATATCGGATCGCATCAGCAGTTTAAGACCGGCACGGTCGGCAAAACCGGCCAGTGCTGAACCCAGATTTTGTGCGCGGATATTGAAACTGATCGTCTGCGATACAGTGGTCTGCGCATGGGCAATCATCGGCAATCCGGTGCCAAGCACTGCAATAAACGCAACCGAAGCCAGAAGTCCGGCCTTTTGCGCATGTTGGGACAAAGAGCACTTTTTCGCCTTGATGATAGCCTGCATGGAAATATTCCGCCTTACCAATATGACACATTCCGGCCTCCGCTCATGACGGAAATTCCGGCCTCATAATTCAAAGACGAAACGGCATGGCTGATCTTGCACCGGTAAAATATAAAAATATGATTATTTTTATCATAAATTTGAATCGGGTAGTTTTTTAGCGCAAAATTGTCACAAAAGGCAGGCGGATCACGGAGACAGGCAGGGTGGTTTCAATGGCCTGTAAAATCTCTTCCGGCTGGCTGAGATCAAAAACGCCGGTGACCTGCAGTGTTTGCAAGCGGTTGCTGGCAAGAACAATTGTCCCGCCGCGATGGCGCTCAATTTCTGTAACGACTTCGCGGAGCGGCTTGGCGTTGAAAATCAGTTTGCCGCGGCGCCATGCAGTTTCAATGTCGGAATCCACCTCTTCCGGTGCGGATATATTACCTGTGTCTTCATAGCGGATACGGGTATTGGCACCGGCGACAACCATATTGCTTGTCCGGTTTGCAGGTTGTATCCGGCTGCTGACGCCGACAGTGCCTTCAATCACCGTGACAGCAACCTGCTGAGGTTTGATATCAATATCAAAAACCGTGCCCAGAGCACGGGTCTGCCCGTCAAGCGCCTCAACGATAAACGGGCGTGCCGCGTCTTTTGCGACAGTAAACAGAGCTTGCCCTTCATGGAGGGTCAGCCGTCTCTCATTGGCTGACATATCAACAGAGAGTGCAGAACCGGCATTGAGAAACACGGTTGAACCATCAGCCAGCATAATGCTGCGTTGCTCACCCGTAGCGGTTGTATAATCGGCATAGAGACGCGGCCCGATGAGCCCCGTCTGATGCAGCGCGGCACCACCGGTTATCAGTCCGGCTAGCCCGAGAACTGCGCGTCTGGTGAATTGTTTTTGCTTTGCGGATTTACGGATGCTTTTACCGGCTGTGCCAATGCCGTGCCACAGTGCCTCAGCCTCGCGTGCAGCCATTTCATGCTCGGCGCTTTGACGACGCCAGTCTGCAAAACCCGCATGGTCCTGTGCTGTGGCTCGTCCTGAGCTCAGCTGTACAATCCGGTCGATTGCCTCATCGCTTAAGCTGATATCCGTTTTATATCTGATTTTTTCGGGCATAGCGGCTCAGGCGAGTGTACGGAAATGATCGCGGCAATGGCGCAATGCCTGCGCGAGATAACGTGCGACCATGCTTTCCGATACGCCCAGACGGCGGGCAATCTCATAATGGGTCAGCAGGTCACAGCGTGCCAGCAATAAGGCTTTGCGCGGTTTTTCCGGTAATTGCAGCAGGGCGTAAATAAGTTGCCGCAACTGGTCGCGGTCAATCGCAAAGGCCTCCGGTGTCGGCGCAGTATCGGCAATTGCCTGCAAAATCTCTTCATCACTGAGGCAGGCTTTGTGGTGGCGCTGCTCTTTGCGCAGCAGATCAATCGCAATATTATTGGCAATCCGCATGATGAAGGCGCGATGATCGCGAACCTCAGAAGAGCGCTCCTGTATTCTGGACAGGCGCAGCCATGTTTCCTGCAAAGCATCATCGGCCAGCTCATGGGAGCTGGTGCGTTTTTTGAGTATTTCGCGCAGCCATTTCAACTGCCGTAAATAGACAGACAACAGGTCTTCAGAATGATCGGTTGATGGAATGCTCATGCCGTGTGACTGCGTGCAAAGGGGGCGGATGACTAGATTTTTAATACTATACAAAAATACTCATATTTAAAAGCTGAAAAATTTCTGCACGGAAATATCCTGTGCGTAGTTGTGAAAGAGCTGCTGAAAGGCCGAAATCGCCGCGTTTGGGCGGGTTCTGCAGTTTTCTGTATTTCCTCCGCTGAAGCTTAACAAAAATATTGTTTGTGTTGCCGTTCCGGATGCAGTTCCGCCAACCTGAAAGGTAATCAAATATGAGGTTTCTGTTGTGCCTCTCCCTGTCCGCATATTCTCTGGTCGCTTCGGTGGCTTTTTCGGCAGAGGCTGCTCCTGCAGATGCAGCGATTGCGGGGGCTCAGATCGCCGTGGCGGAGCGCACTGTCACCACCACCGTTGCCAAACCGGTACCAACGGAATGGAAACTGGGTTTTAACGGGCTGTTTGTGCCGCGTGAAGAAGTGGCCGTAGGTACAACATTACAGGATCAGCGTATTGCCGCGGTTGAAGCGGAGGCCGGTGATTATGTAACCGCCGGACAGGTGCTGATGCGGCTGGATACGGTGAAACTGGATATCAAGCTCAGAGAAACAGAAGCGCGTGTTGCCCGCGCCCGTGCATGGCTGGCTCAGCAGGAGGCGACGCAGGCGCAGGCGCAGTCCAGCCTGAACCGCACACAGCGCCTGCGCAGCAATGGTGCTGTCAGCGAACAATCCTATGATGACAAGCTGTCGGCGCTGAATATTGCCGAGCAGAGTGTGGGAGTGGCAAAGGCCGAGTTCACGCAGGCAGAGGCGCAATTGGCGGAGGCGAAAAGCGAAAGGGCACGGGCTGTTATTCATGCACCGGTCAGCGGTATCATCTCAGAGCGCAATGCACGTGTCGGCGCACTGGCCGGTAGCGGCACGCTTTTCAGCCTTATCCGCGACGGAGAGATAGAATTTGCGGCTGAAGTACCGGAAAGTGAAATCCTGCTGATGAAGGCAGGTCAGGCGGCGCATGTCACACTGCCTGACGGGAAAATCGCAGCCGGACATATCCGTTTATTGTCGCCGAAAATCGACCGCCAAACGCGGCTGGGCAGAGCCTATATCGCGATTGAGGGCAAACAGATATCGCTCTTCTCCGGTGCTTTCGGCAGGGCAGACGTGGTGTTTTCGCAAAGCAAGGCAATTCTGGTCAATGACTCTGCGCTTTTGCATGGCCGTGAGGCATCCGATGCCTCGGTCTTTGTTGTTGTCGGCGGTAAGGCCGTCAAGAAAACAGTCAAGCTCGGCTTGCGCAAGAACGGAGCTGTGGAAATCCGTTCGGGCTTAAGCGCAGGCGATCACATCATTGAAAAAGCAGGGCCGCTGCTCCGCGACGGCGAGACGGTAACACCTGTTCCTGCGCGGGCGCCTTGAAAATCCGGATTCCCTGAAAGTATTGTTTATGACCAGTAATATTTCCGCCTGGGCAATCCGCAAACCGGTGCCGACGCTTGTTCTTTTTATTGTTCTGACCCTTGCCGGC
This sequence comes from Pseudochrobactrum algeriensis, assembly GCF_018436245.1. NCBI lineage: Bacteria > Pseudomonadati > Pseudomonadota > Alphaproteobacteria > Hyphomicrobiales > Brucellaceae > Pseudochrobactrum > Pseudochrobactrum algeriensis. The sequence continues at coordinate 88,497 of NZ_CP075360.1, read as the reverse complement.
TGGGCTGCATTCAATAAGCTGCCGGTGAATGCCAATCCCAACGTATCCTTTCCCGTGGTGACGGTTGCGGTAACGCAGGCCAGTGCTGCCCCTTCCGAAATGGAAGCGCAGATTACGCGCCGTATTGAAGGTGTGGTATCCGGCATCGCAGGGGTCAAACATCTGCGCTCCTCCATTGCGGATGGTGTGTCGACGACCACAGTGGAGTTCCGCATCGGGGTTGATCCCGACCGTGCCACCAATGATGTCCGTGAAGCCGTGGCGCAGATCCGCTCAGATTTGCCGCAGACTATTCAGGAACCGGTGGTCAGCCGTGTCGATGTTGAAGGCGGGGCAATCCTTTATTACACGATTTCCGCGCCGGATATTTCGGCGGTTGATATGTCATGGTTTGTGGATGATACGATTACCCGTGAACTACTGGCCGTGCCCGGTGTCCAGAAAGTGCAGCGATTGGGCGGTGTTAATCGTGAGGTGCGTATTGCGCTGAAACCGGAGCGGTTGCTGGCACTTGGTGTATCGGCGGATCAGGTCAATTCTGCTTTGCGCGAGCTGAATGTGAATGTGCCGAGCGGGCGGGGCAATATCGGCGACAGGGAGCAGTCGCTGCGCACGATTGCAAGCGCCAGAACGGTGGAAGAGCTTTCCGCTTTAACGATCTTATTGCCGGGCAACCGGTGGATCCCGTTGCGTGAGATTGCCACAATACAGGACGGGGCGGGTGAGCCGCGCGGCTTCTATCGTCTGGATGGCAAAGCTGTGGTTGGCTTTTCTGTGTTCCGTGCAAAGGGCTACAGCGATACGGTTGTTGCCGATGGTGTCAAAAACCGGCTTGAGGACATAAGACAGCTCAATTCGGGCACAGAGATCAGGGAGGTCAGCTCCACGGTCGAATATACGGTGCAGAGCTATAATAATGCGATCACCACACTGCTGGAAGGCGCTGCGCTGACGGTTGCGGTGGTGTTTCTTTTCCTTCGCAACTGGCGGGCGACCGTGATCGCAGCGGTGGCCATGCCGCTATCCATTTTGCCAACATTTGCGGCGATGTATCTCCTCGATTTTACACTCAACAGCATCAGTCTGCTGGCTCTGACGCTCGTCATCGGTATTCTCGTTGATGATGCGATTGTGGAGATAGAGAATATTGAGCGCCATATTCATATGGGCAAGCGCCCCTATATTGCAGCGCTAGAAGCATCGGATGCGATCGGCCTTGCTGTTGTTGCGACAACCCTGACGATTGTCGCTATTTTTGCACCGGTCAGTTTTATCGGTGGTGCGGTCGGGCAATATTTCAAACAGTTCGGCCTGACTGTTGCGATTGCTGTGCTGGTCTCCCTCGCTGTTGCGCGTTTGCTCACGCCGCTGATGGCTGCCTATATGTTGCAGCCGCATCCGGTGAGTGGTAAAGCGCCGGGTTCTTCTGTGCTAGGCCGTTGGTATCTCGGATTGCTGAGCTGGACGCTGCATCACCGCAAAGCAACCTTTGCTATGGTGGCTGGTATTTTTGCCGGTTCGGTCTATCTCATGACATTGCTGCCCACCGGTTTCATGCCGCAAAGCGACTCCAATGTTTCACAAATCAGCGTAACTCTGGCACCGGGTACCCGCCTTGATGAGACCGCCCGTGTCTCAGACGACATTGTCACTCAGTTGCTGAAACGACCTGAGATAAAGGATATTCTGGCCACATCATCGGATGGTGTGAATGAGTTCTCCCTGCTGATTAATCTCAAGCCGCGTGCGGAACGGGAGACAAGCCAGAAGGAATTCGAAGCGGTTATCCGTCCTTTGGTGGCTGCAATACCGGATATTCAGTTCACCTTTACAAAAGACGGCGGCGGCAAAGAAGTGGCTATTATTCTCGTCGGCAATAGCGGAGAAAATCTCACCCGTGCTGCCCGCGAGCTGGAAGCCCAGATGCGTGAGCTGCCGGAACTCGCCAATGTGGTTTCATCCGAACCTCTGCCTGCACCGGAGCTGCATGTAAAACCGCGCTTGGACGAGGCCGCACGCCTTGGTGTGTCACCGGCCTCGATCGGCATGGTTGCTCGCATCGGAACAGTGGGTGAGACGGATGCCAATTCGGCGCAGTTTAATCTGGGTGACCGGCAAATACCGATCCGTGTTCTGCTGGAAAATTCTGCCCGCAGCGATCTGGATATGCTGAAGAACCTGAAAGTGGGAACAGCAACGGGCAATCCGGTTCCGCTTGCTTCCGTTGCGGATATTTCCTTCGGTTCTGCGGAGAGCCGTGTGGAGCGTCTGAACCGGATGCGGATGATCGAGGTGCAGGCTAATCTGGATAATAATGCGACGCTCGGCACGGCACTGGCAGCGATTGCCGCACTGCCCGCCTATAAAAACCTGCCTGAAGGTGTCCGCGAAGTGGAATATGGCAGTGCGGAATATATGGCAGAAATGTTCAGTAATTTCGGACTGGCGCTGCTGACCGGTATTCTGATGGTGGCGGCAGTGCTGGTGCTGTTGTTTAAGGACTTCCTGCAACCTTTTACCATTCTGATTGCCTTGCCGCTTTCCATCGGCGGCGCGGCGATTGCACTGCTTCTCTATGGTGCGGCTTTAGATCTGTCATCGGTTATCGGTATTCTGATGCTGATGGGGATTGTCTGCAAAAACTCTATTTTGTTGGTGGATTATGCCATTGAGTGCCGCAAGGAAGGTCTTGATCGCGATGCGGCCTTGCTGAAAGCCGGTATTACGCGTGTCCGGCCGATTATCATGACCACAATCGCCATGGTGGCGGGGATGGTGCCCGCTGCCATTGGTATCGGCGGGGATGCGGAGTTTCGCGCGCCGATGGCCGTTGCTGTGATCGGCGGGCTGATAACCTCAACGGCACTCAGTCTGGTATTCGTGCCGGTTATGTTTACCGCGATGGATGATCTGAACAGCTGGCTGAGCAGAAAGCTGAAAAAGCTGACTTCGGTAACCGATGAAGACAGAAAACATACTGTCTCGGGTGAGGTGCTTTGAATGTGCGGATATAGCAGGCAGGGAGCGGATTATGCTCCTTGCCTGCTATTGGCTATCTGTCCGGCAATCTATAATTATTGTGCGGCGGCGGGTGTTTCCGTCAGATTTTCATGTACGATTTTGCCGTCTACAATGGTCAGAACCGAGCGTATCTTGTCGATTTCTTCTGCCGGAACGGTCAGATAGGACTGATCCAGAACTGCGAGATCGGCCTGTTTTCCGGTCTCCAGCGTGCCACGGTTCTGCTCCGCAAATCCGATCCATGCCGCGTTTTTCGTATAGAGCGCGAGAGCCTCTTCACGGGACAGCAATTGATCCTCTGCTTTTTGGATAACACCGCCGAGCGAGCGGCCGGTAACGTGATATTCAATCGCCTGCCAGATGCCATAAATGCCGATACGCGTGGAATCCGTGCCGCCTGCAACCAGAATATTTTTATCAATAGCTGCACGGGTTGGCGGGGATTTGGCAGCAATATCTTCGCCATTGGCTTTCAGAATTGCGGGGCCTTCAAAATAAGGACCCATCTGTACGGTGTAAGACAGACCCAATTTTTTCATCCGCTCCAGTGTAGCTTCTGAACCGGTATTGAGATGCGCGAGAGACCACCGTAAATCCTGCAACGGATAAGTCGTATTCACATCTTCAAACACGGTCAGAATATCGCTGGCTGCATCATTGGTATAGGCATGAATTTCCAGCGGAATACGGCGCTGTGCAGCAAATTGTGCGACTTTGCGTAACTCGTCTTTGGCTGCCTGCGGAGAGGTGAAACCAGGCCCCATCTGAACGCCGTCATTCATGGCTGCGACGATGGATTCACCAATGCCGAGAAAGCTGACCATGCCGGTGTCATAATAAGGCTGGCGGAAGGCCATAAGGTTTTTGAACCATTCCGCCTCCGTACCGGATTGCATGGCCGGAATACGATATCCTGCGCGAAGTGTCAGTTTGCCGTCCATTTGCAAGGCAAAGAGGTTTTCATAGGCGGAAGAAGGGCCTGCGGATGGATCAATAAAACCGGTCATACCGGCACTGTTAAGCGCCGAGAAAAACACCTGCATGCTTTGCAGTTGTTGTTGGCGATCTGCGGGCATCATCTTGGCAAAGAGTGCATTATAGGAGCCGATATGTCCCAGCAATTTACCGGTTGCCTTGCCATTCGCATCGCGCTCAACCTGAATACCTTGCGGTATGGCCGGTTCGGCCTCATTGAGCTTTAAGGTTTCAATGCCTTTCTCATTGAGCAAAGCATAATCATACAAATATTGAACATAGACCGGATGATCGAGAACGGCTTTGCTCAGCTCCGCCACCGTCGGAGCGCGGTTTTCTTCAAACTGTTCCGGCAACCATGAACCGACAACGGCAATCCATTGATCCGGTTGTTTTTTTGCTGCTGCCTCTTGTAAGGTTTTCAGAGCGTGCGGCAGTTTGGTTTCGTTATACCAATAGGTTTCGGATGTATAAGTCTGACCGCCGCGAATGGCATGAATATGGGTATCGACCAGACCCGGAATGACAGTCTTGCCTTGCAGATTAATGCGGCGGGTTTTGTCAGTGCTGAATTTTTCTGCGAGCGTGTCATCCCCAACAGCAAGAATACGATTGCCCGAAATCGCCAGTGCCGTTGCAGCAGGCTGGTTTTCATTCATGGTGATGATGTTGCCGTTGTAAAGAATGAGATTTGCATCACTCGCCGCGGCAGGATTCATCAGCGCAGCCAGTCCGGCAAATATAAGAGGGGTGGTTTTGAGAGCAGAATGCATGGCTTGATATCCCTTCCGAATAGTTGAAGCGGAATTCAGATATTTATTGCTTGTATTAGTATTAATGAAAAAACGGCAGGCGGAAACCGCCTGCCGTTTTTGTTGTTACTTGCGCATTGAGTCGAGAACTTCGTGGTTCTTTTCAACTTCCTGTGCCTTAACATAGCTTTCAATCAGAAGCTGGTAGGCAGGGAAAATCTTGGTGTAGACTTCAGCCCATTCCTGAGCGTCAGGACGGTTCCAGCTGCGCTGGATTTCAGAAGCCACAGCAGCGGTATCAATCGGCACAACGCCGGCCTGCATCACACGTGCCAGAGTAATTTCCTGTGCCATTTTCGAATAAGTGCCGGAAGCATCGATAACAGCAAAGACTTTATAACCATCCTGCACAGCGCTGATTGACGGGAAGGCCATGCAAACACTGGTGATTGTACCGGCAATAATCAGGGTTTTGCGGCCGGTTGCTTTAACGGCTGCAACAAAGTCCGGATTATCCCATGCATTGATTTCGCCTTTACGGGCAATATATTGCGCATGAGGCGCATTGGCATGGATCTCCGGGATCAGCGGGCCGTTCGGGCCCTGCGGAACAGAAGCGGTGGTGATAACCGGAATATTGGCCAGTGTTGCGATCTTGGCAAGCGCTGTTGCGTGGTTGCGCAAAACGGGCATTGGCATATCGCCGACAGTCTGGAACAGGCCGCTCTGATGGTCGATCAGCAGCATAACTGCATCATTTGGGTCAATAACAGGACGCTGGCCGTTGAAATTTGCCGGATTGGTCATTTTAAGTCTCCTCAGTTGTTAATCCGCCTCGCGGACGGGTTATATGCTGTGCGGTCAGACAACTTGTTCTGCCCCGCAATTTCCTCTGATAACGCTCTCTGACTGATGGCTGGATGCTTGTGCTCAGCCGGTGGTTCGTGAAGTGTTATCGTCTGGATATGAACATAAAACTGCACCAATTATCTGTATAGATCGAAGTTTACGTCTTAATGTCCTGATAATGAGACAATTGCGGTGTTGTGAAATGGAATGTGAAACTTCCAACCGGATTGGCTTAAAAGCACAGCATTGACGGGGAGAGAGCTGAGAAAACGGTAATTTCGCACGCAACTTTATCAGTCGGGCGTGTTCAATGATTGTTACGATAATTCAACTTGTAATTGTTTATTGTGCGGGATCTACAATGGTTGTATTTTTCAACTTTAGCATCGCAATAATCTTAAATATTACGATTCATGTAAATTTTATATATAAATCAATGAGATAATAAAAATACGGACAGGGAATTAAAAATTTAACTTGTCTCGTAAAAATTTAATTGCATGGTTAATACAACCTATGGTAGATATTTTGTGAAGAGTGAGGTTGCGTAAAACAGGTTGTGTAAATCGGGGTGCCATCCCGCTGCCGTACAGCATTTTCTGTAAATGCGGGCAGAAGGGGAAAGGCAAAATATTACAAGTAAATAATGTTTAATTCATTGGGGTGCGAGATGAACAATCTATTTACAGCCAACGGCGAAGATCATGCTGCAGTTTCACAAGGGATTTTATTCCGTGAGGCGGATGGACAACTGAACAGCAGTTTCTCTGATACATTTAAGAATCTGGTGCATTACAATAATCAGATTGCCTATATTGTAAGTCATAGCGGTAAATTCAGCTGTGAGCATGATCATTATGTGGTCATTATCACGCTTGCGGCGATCAAAGATCTGCATTGGTCTTTGCAGGGCAAATTCGGGGAAAGTTTTGACGCGCCAGCCGGATCAGTGCTGATTATTCCGCAAGGTGCGGAATATGTTATGAGCTGGCCGATTGAAACGGACTATATCCAGATTGCACTGGATGACGGTCTGCTGGGCGATTTACAGGATATTACCGGTGGTTTGTCACTCAAAGAATTGTTCCCGCATCCGACAAGACTGCCAAATCCGAAAGCATTGCTGATTGCCAATCTGCTGCGTGCGGAACTGCTTAAAAATGCGCCGGTCAGCGCAGGCTATATCAAAGCTTTATTGTCAGTTCTGATGGTGCAACTGGTGCAGAACCATTCTTTTCTGAGGGCAGGAAGCGGGCGGCAGGAGAGTGGTGGCCTGTCCTATCAGGCATCAAGGCGTATCGAAGCTTATTTGCGCGAAAATTATATGCGCAAATTATCGATCTCCAAAATGGCGGATATATTGGGCGTGTCCGGCGGGCATTTCCTGACATCTTTCCGCGAGAGCTTCGGGCAGACACCGCATCAGTTTTTGCTGATGCTGCGGTTAAATGCGGCGGAAGAAATGCTGCTCGGCAGTGATATTTGTCTGGCGGAAATTGCTGACAGAGCAGGATTTTCCAGCCAGAGCCATATGACCACAGCCTTGAAAAAATGCCGGATGGTGACACCGGGTGAATTGCGCCGCAAAAGATTGAGTGCTGTCAAAACACACAAGTAAAATTGCAAACAGGATTCATAAATAAAGCCGCCGCCTGAAAACAGGCGGCGGCTTTTTACGCTGTAATCTGAATTATGCGCCGTATGGCACCCAGATATTTTTCACCTGCACTGCACGGCGCAGATAATCACGTCCCTGACCCTGTGCTGTATCCAGCCAGTTACGCTGACGGCCATTGCTTACCCATGTGGCTTTGAGATTGCCGGTCGAGGCTTTCTCAACCATAGCACTGCCTGTCTGTGAGCCGACATACCAGAGCGCGGATACGGCATCATGCTCAGCCAGCGTTTTAGCCAGCACATCGCGTTCACCGGTGATGAGATTGACCACACCGGCCGGTACGTCTGATGTATCCAGCACCTGATAGAAAGCACCGGCAATCAGCGGGTGACGGCCGGACGGCACAACTACGGCGCGGTTGCCCATAGCAATGGCTGGCAGGATCAGTGAGACCATTGAGAGCAATGGTAATTCATCAGGACAGACAATACCGGTCACGCCCCATGGCTCATTCATGGCCAATGTGACATGGCGCGATTTGGTGGAGTGAACGGCTCCGTCAAACTTGTCTGCCTGTGCGGCATAATAGAAAATACGACGGATCGAAGCGTCGAATTCTTCTTCTGCCTTTTTCTCGGAAACACCGGTGCTGGTGGTGAGTAATTCAATGAATTCAGCACGGCGCTGTTCGAGATTTTCGCCTAAGTAATACAGTACCTGTGCACGGTTATGGGTGGTTGCACCGCCCCATGATCCGGCTTTTGCTGCTGCTTCCACGGCATTACGGATATCTTTGCGGTTGCTGAGCGGTGCTTCACCGATGACAACATTGCCTTTGCCGTAAACCGCATAGCTTGCACCACCGTCAGGGCGTGCCTGCTTGCCGCCGACATAGTTTTTCATGGTGCGGTCGATAGAACCGGCAGCCACTTTTTCACCGGCTACAGGCAGAGCGGAGAAAGATGGTGCATCGGTTTCCTTAACGAGCGGCAGAGCTTTTTCCCAGTCGCTGACCAGATATTCATAAAGCCCTTCGCGCGCGCCTTCACGGCCGAAACCGCTTTCGCGATAACCACCGAAACCGGCACCGGCATCAAGCATATTGGTGCAGTTGATCCAGACAACACCGGCTTTAACGGAAGCGGCAATATCCAGAGCGGTATTGATATTTTCCGACCAGATGGAAGCGGCCAGTCCGTAAGAAGTATTATTGGCCAGTGCAATCGCTTCTGCCGGTGTGCGGAAGGTTGTTGCTGCTGCAACCGGGCCGAAGATTTCAACCTGACAAACAGTCGAAGCCTGATCCACTTCTGTGAAGAAGCCCGGCGCGATGAAGCTGCCTTTTGCCGGCAGGGCATTTGGTGTTTGCCACAGCGCACCGCCTTCTTCCACACCTTTGGCGATCAGTGCGGAAATACGCTTCACCTGCAACGGGGAGACGATTGCGCCGACATCAGTGGATTTATCCAGCGGATCACCGACACGGATTGTTTCAAGGCGCTTACGCAGCTTGGCATAGAAGCGCTCGGCAATGCCTTCCTGAACCAGAAGACGGGAACCTGCACAGCAAACTTCACCCTGATTAAACCAGATTGCATCAACAACACCTTCAACAGCGCTGTCGAGATCGGCATCTTCAAAAACGATGAATGGTGACTTGCCGCCGAGTTCCAGCGACAGTTTTTTACCGGAACCGGCAATCTGTTCGCGGATGACACGGCCAACATTGGTCGAGCCGGTAAAGGCAACCTTGTTGACATCCTCATGGCCGCAGATCAGCGCACCGGTTTCACCGTCGCCCTGTACGATATTGACCACACCGGCAGGCAGACCGACTTCATGGCAGATTTCCGCAAAAGCGATAGCAGTCAGCGGGGTCAGATCGGCAGGCTTCAGCACAACCGTATTACCGGCAGCCAGAGCAGGAGCGATTTTCCATGCCAACATCAGGAGAGGGAAATTCCATGGAATGACCTGTCCGCAGACGCCGACAGGGGAGAAACCACGGAACTCGTCTTCCACCATCTCAGCCCAACCGGCGTGATGATAGAAATGACGGACAGCCAGCGGCACATCAATATCGCGGCTTTCGCGGATCGGTTTGCCGTTATCCATACTTTCCAGCACGGAGAAGAAACGCTCACGCTTCTGCAGATGACGGGCAATGGCGTAGAGATATTTGGCGCGTTCATGGCCGGAGAGTTTTGACCACTTGCCAAACGCTGCGCGTGCGGCTTTGACAGCCGTATCAACATCTTCTGCAGTGCCCTTGGCAATACCAGCCAAGCGCTGCTCCGTTGCCGGATTGATGACATCAATAATCTGCGCATTGCCTGCATCAGTAAAGCGGCCATTGATGAAATGACCAAACGGTGCGGAATGATTTTTCAGCCATGCAACAACATCGCCATTGGCTTCGGGAGACGGACCATATTCCATTGTGTTCAGAATATCCTTGATCTGTGCCATAGTCGTAATTCCTTATGCCGCAGCGTGACGGGAGAGGTCGGCATAACGGCCGGTCACATAATGTTCGAGCTGGCGTTCAATATCGCCGAGCAATGAGGAAGCGCCGATGCGGAACAGATCCGGCTGCAGCCAGTCATGCCCCAGCTCTTCCTTCATCATTGACAGCCAGACGAGGGCTTCTTTTGCAGTACGCAGGCCACCGGCAGGCTTGAAGCCGATGATCTGGCCTGTGAGTTCGCCGTAATCGCGCAGCGCACGCACCATGGTCAGGCTGACCGGCAGCGTCGCGTTGACTTCTTCTTTGCCTGTTGAGGTTTTGATGAAGTCGGAACCGGCCTGCATTGCAACCATAGATGCCTTATAGACATTGGTCAGGGTCTGCAGATCACCGGTTGCGAGAATGGCTTTCATATGGGCTTCGCCGCAGGCTTCGCGCATCGCAGCCATTTCATCATAAAGCGCCTGCCAGTTCTGGGTCAGAACATGCTCGCGGGTGATGACGATATCGATTTCTTTCGCGCCTTCTTCAACCGCATAGCGGATTTCAGCCAGACGCAGCGGCAGCGGAATAAGACCGGCAGGGAAGCCGGTGGCGACGGAAGCAACGGGGATATTTGTGCCTTCCAGCGCTTTAACCGCATGGGGAACCATTGTCGGATAAACGCAGACCGCACCGGTGGTGATATTGGCATCAGCGAGGCCAAGACCTTCCAGAATATCCGCACGGATCGGGTTTTTGGCTTTGGCGCAAAGGCGGCGCACACGACCGGCAGTGTCATCACCGGCCAGTGTTGTCAGGTCAATGCACTGGATGGCACGTACCAGCCAGGCAGCCTGATATTCCTTTTTCACCGAACGGCGGGCGGGAATGGTCGCGGCACGGCGCTCAAGTGCCGAGCGGTTGACGTTGATATCGTCAAACCATTCGGTTTTCAGCGGGGTTCCGGTGTTACGTGCATGAGAAGTGCTCATCGTATATCCGTAAAATTGGGGTGCAATCAGAGGCCTGTTCTGGGTGGAAGCAAGCTGCCCTGACAGGTTTCCGGCTACGGGGGTAAAACCGGAAAGCTGCCAGTTCCGGTGATTGCACCGGTTAAATCAACGCGCTGTTCTGCCTGTTATCAGGCGTTTGGCGCAGCATGTTTAGTTTTAGCCGTGGCTTTTGCAGAACTCTGCAAACTCTTCGAGAGATGCATAGGATTTCTGCGTGCCTGTCTTTGTAATGCTGTCGGCGGCATAGAGGCTGGCGCTTTTCAGAGCCTCCGCCACATTGCCGTGTTCGGCATAGAACCGTGCGAAAGAGCCGATAAAGGCATCGCCTGCGCCGGTTGTATCTTTCGGGGTGACTTTGACCGGTGCGATATTGACCACATCATCAGCCGTTACCAGACGCGCGCCACGGCCGCCGAGCGTGACGATGACCGTGCGGATACCTTTGGCAATCAGCGAGCGGGCAGCAGCAATAGTCTCTTCGTCTGTCGAGGTTGGCATGCCGGAAAGCAACGCCAGCTCGGTCTCGTTCGGTACGAGGAATGACACTTGGCGGATACGTTCAGGATCAAGATCAGCTGCAGCCGGTGCCGGATTGAGAATGGTTTCAATCCCATTGGCCGCTGCAAAGGCGATGGTGTGGTAGACGGTCTCGACCGGTACTTCCATCTGCATCAGGATCAGGCCGCATTGTTTCAGATCTTCGGCAGCATCATCCACATCTTGCGGCAGCAGATCGGCATTGGCGCCTTTAACGATGAGAATGGAATTTTCACCGCTTTTATCGACAAAAATCGGGGCAACGCCGCTGGATTTTCCTTTGATGACGCCGACATGTTTGGTGTCGATGCCAGCTTTTTTCAGGTTGAAAATAGTGTTGTCGCCGAAAATATCATCACCGACTTTGGTTACCATCATCACATCGGCACCAAGACGTGCCGCAGCAAATGCCTGATTGGCACCTTTGCCGCCGCAGCCCATTTCAAACAAAGGCGCTTCCAGCGTTTCGCCCAAGACCGGCATACGATCCATATAGGTAACCAGATCGACCATATTGGAACCGACAACAGCGATTTTTTTCGACATCAGAACTACTCTATCTCTTTGTTTCCGCACTTAATCTTATTCGGAACACCATCAGTTGTTCCGGATCAGTGCCTTAAAGCGCAGTGATCATCTGCTCAAATTCATCAGCTTCTGCAGGTGCCAGATAGCCGAGGCGTACAGGGAAAGTCACGCGTTCACCCGGAGCCAGCAGGCGCACATTGCCTTTGGCTTTTTCTGCCAGATAGCCTTCCGGTTCGCAGGTGGAAGGCAGGGCAAAAGCTGCAACCTGCGCATCGCCATTGACCAGAACCCAACGCACGCATTTCGGGAAATCTGCCGCCGGATAGGAGATGGCAAAAGCCTCACCCTGTTCCAGCTTCATCATCTGATGAATGGTGCCGTTTTCATCCTGTTTCAGATTGCGCAGATAGAAAACCTGCTCAGGATCATAGCGGTCAGGATCGTCCAGCACTTCCATGACGGACGGGTCTTTGGCCAGCTCGTCAATCAGCGCCAGATAGTCAGGATTTGGTGTCACATGGGCAGGCACAGCAGTGCGCACTTTAGTATCTTCCGGCGAGAAGGATGTCGGCTGAATGATACGGGCATCTTCGTCATAGGCGAAGTTGACATGGCACATATACATCAGTTCCATCGGGGCATAGGAGAGGTTCTCCACGTCCATTTCGATGTCGAATAATGTGTCATCCGCATAAAGGCGCACGGACGGGCGTGCCAGATAATGCGCACCAAAGCCCATCACATATTCATATTCGCCTGTCACTTCGACATAGGCGCCCTGTTCATCCTCACCAAAGATGAGACCTGCAACATCCATATTGGCACATGGCATTTCGCCATGCGCGACATGGGTATCCTGTGCTGATGGCACACCATTGCGCAGCAGGCCGGAATGGAAGGCAAAGCAGCCATAGGTCTCGGCAATGGTTTTGGCAGGACGCGGCATGGCAAAGCTGTTGCCCATCGTCAGGTCAACGCCGTCAAATTCCGCAGCCCAGACCATCTGCCCCATATAGGGCAGCACGATCAGATGGCCGCGCTGATTTTCAATCATCAGCGCTTCAACGCCAGTGGCGTAGCGGAATGCAGTAACAGTCAGACCATCCGATGAAGCAATTTCATGCGGCTTGTCGGTGAAATCCTGACGGCGAAGATGAATGGAAATATCCTGCATGGCTCTACCTGTCTGAATTGCGGAATGCATTGATTGCAATCACCAGAATGAGGAACGCGCCCCAGATGAAATCAATCAGATGATTGGAGAAACGCAGCATCTGGAAGCCCGATGACAGCAGCATCAGTGCAACAAGCGCAATACCCACACCCAGCACACGCCCTTTACCGCCAGCCGGATTGGTGCCGCCGAGTACGGCAATCAGCACGGCCTGCAGCAGATAGGATGCGCCGTAATCGGATTTTGCAGCATTGGTACGACCAGACAGGATGATACCGGCCAGCGAGGCGAGCATACCTGTAAGCATGTAGGAATAGAGGATCATGCGGTCTTTTTTCAGACCTGCAAATACCGCAGCTTTCGGATTAGTGCCGATCAGCATCAGATTGAGGCCGAGGGTTGTGCGGCTGAGCAGCAGCGCAATCAGACCGGACACGGCAACAAAAATGATGAAAGGTGTGGCAATACCGAAGATTTTGCCATTTCCGATCATGTTCCATGCATCAGGAAAGCCGACAATCGCAGGGCCGCCGGTGAGCACCAGTGCCAGCCCCATAAACACCTGACCGGTGCCAAGCGTGGCGAGAATTGGCGTGATGCGCAATTTGGCGATCAGTATCCCGTTGACCAGCCCTGCCACCAGTCCCACCAGCAAGGCAAGCAGCACACCGATCACCGTATAGAACAGCATATTACTGTCGGAATTTTGCGCGGCCTGCACCATGGTGGAGTGGAAATAGACACCGGCAAGAATGCCGGAGAGATTGGCAATGCCGACAACCGACAGATCAATGCCGCCGGTCAGCATGGCAATCATCATAGCAATCGACAGAATGCCGAGTTCCGGCATGATGTAGCTGATCGATTCAAAATTGTAGTAGCGCAGGAATTTATCCGGATTGAGCCAGCTCATGGCAGCAAACACCAGCACGGTGATAATCACCAGCTGCAGGATATTGCGATCCATGTTTGCAGGGCTCAGGAAACGGCGCGTATCAATATCTTTTTTCATATCTTTATCCCCGCCGCTCACACCAGATTTTTCCGGTCACGCCATGCGGTAATTGCCGTGGCGATGATGATGATGAGACCAACGACAACTTTCTGCCATGTGGTGTCGACTTTCATGATGATCAGCGAGTTCTTGACCATCACCAGCATGAAAACGCCGAGCAAAGTGCCAAGCACCGAGCCGCGTCCGCCGAAGATCGACGCGCCGCCGAGCACAACCGCTGCAATCACTTCCAGCTCAAGGCCGGTAAAGTCACGCGGATTGGCAAGCCAGATCATCGAGGAATGCAGCAGACCTGCAAAACCGGCCAGCGCACCGGCCACACAATAGACAACGAAAATAGTTTTGGCAGTGCTGAAGCCAACACGTTTTGCTGCCTCAGGCGAGCCGCCATAGGCATAGATCGAGCGGCCGATCATTGTATATTTCAGCATCAGATGAATGAGCAGCGCGATGCCGAGATAGACCAGCACCATCGCCGTGAGGCCGAAATTCGTACCGGTGGCCGAAGTCATGGAAACGACGTCGGTCTTGCCGAATTCGATCAGCTCTTTCGGCATCTTGTTGATGTTGACGATACTGGTGCCGACCAGACCAAGAACCAGACCGCGTACAATAGAGCCGGTGCCAAGCGTCACGATCAGCGGGATCATGCGGAACTTGTAAATAATCGCCGCGTTGAAAGCACCAAGTGCCAGACCGATCAGCGTGGCCGCGATAAACGGAATAACCACACCGTCATAGCCGATGGCGACCATGGCTTTAACAGTCAGATACATAGCCGCAATCGCGAAAGCGGTGAAAGACACGTCAATCCCGCCGGAGATCATCACCAGCAACACGCCGAGCGCCATAATACCGATTACGACATTGGAGCGCAGCAGGCCGAACATATTATCCAGCGACCAGAAGGCCGGATTGATAAAGCCGATAGTAATCATGGCCAGCAGCAGAACGCAGGCGATGATAAATTCTGTTGTTTGATAGAACTTCATGACCGGTTCCTCAGTTCAGTGTCTTCAGCCGGTCATTGACGGCATCTTCAGTCATGCTGCTGCCGGACAATTCATCCACCAGCTTGCCCCGATGCATCACGACAACACGATTACAATTCTGCACCAGTTCCGGCACATCATCGGAGATCATCAGAACAGCAAGGCCGTTATCCTTGGCGAGTTTGCGGATAATCGCATGGATCTGCGCCTTGGAGCCCACATCCACGCCAACCGTCGGGCCGTTGAGGATCAGTACTTTCGCGCCGGTCAAAAGCCAGCGGGCAAGCACCACGCGCTGCGCATTACCGCCGGACAGATGGTTGACCGGTGTATGCGGACCCGGTGCTGCAATCTGCATGGCGTCGAACATATCTTTCGTGACCTGATCGACTTTTTTGCGGTTAATAAAGAGGCCGCTCACCATCTTATCCAGCGAGGTCACAATAATATTGCGCTCAATCGACTGGGTGAGGAACAGGCCTTCCGTGAGGCGGTCTTCCGGTACATAGGCAATGCCGAGATCAATGGCCTGACGTACCGATTTCGGATGAATGGTTTTGCCGTTCAGCTGCATTTTTCCGGTGCATTGCGGCAGCATACCAAACAGCGACAAAGCAAGCTCCGTACGGCCGGAGCCGATCAGGCCGGAAATTCCGACAATTTCACCGGCATGGAGCGACAGGTTTACCCCGTCGAGCAACACATTGCCGGTCGCTGAATCTTTGGCTTTCAGGTCTTCAACGTGAAGCACCGGCTGCGTGCTCTGTTCTTGTGCCTGCCAGACATAGCTGTCCGGTTTCAAATCCAGACCAGTCATTGCGCGGGTAATTGCCGGTTCGTCGAACTCACTGATCGGGCCTTCCGCCACTTTCTTACCGTTGCGGAATACGGTGAGGCGTTCGCTGATTTCCAGCATTTCACGCATTTTGTGGCTGACAAACAGCACGGCAATGCCCTGTGCCTGAATATCGCGCACAATCTTGAAAAGTGCATCCACCTCATGGCGGGTCAGCGCTGTCGTCGGCTCATCCATGATGATGAGGCGCGCATCGGCCATGACCGCACGGGCAATGGCAACGATCTGTTTGCCCGAGGTTGGCAGACTGTCGACTTTTGCATCGAGATTAATTTTAACATCAAGGCGGTCGAGCGCCTTCTGTGCCAGTTCGCGAACCTGTTTCCAGTTGACGGTTTTACGGCCTTCAATCAGGAAAGTGTTGAGCGCCAGATTTTCGGCAACAGTCAGATTTCCGAACAGGGAAAAGTCCTGATAAATCACCTGAACGCCGTGATGTACGGATTTGACAGGATTGAGCTTGCCGGCAGGTTTGCCGTCAAACAGGATTTCGCCGTCCTGCGGTGTGTAAACACCGGACATCACTTTGATGATTGTGGATTTTCCGGAGCCGTTTTCACCGGCAAGGCAATGGATTTCACCGCGGCGGATGGTCAGCGACACATCATCAAGGGCTTTAACACCCCCGAAGCGCATGCCGATATTGCGCAGTTCTATCAGATTTTCAGTCATATTATTCCTGCCTGTGACAGAACGGATGTGTTCCCGCAGAGCTGGAGCATTTCACAGTCAACCCGGATCAATTCGGACATCTGTGATATGCGGCCATTAAAGAAACCAGAGTGATATCCATGATTGAATTTGGACATAGTCTGCTCCGGTAAAAACAGAGGCGGCAACAAGCCTGTTACCGCCTCCGGCTCTTTACAGATTAGAAGTCGTATTCAGCCATGTTGTCTTTGGTTACACCAACCCAGCCTGCACCATAGAGCAGATGCGGCTGTGCAGCATCCGGAGCGAGCAGAGAATTGTAACCGGCAAGGCCGAGGTCAAGACCGGCTTTGATCTGGTCGTTTTTCTTTTCCAGAGCAGCAACAGCCAGCATGTTCATGGCATAACCGGCAACAGCAGGATCCCAGAACTGGATATATTGGATATCGTCATTCTTCAGATATTCACCGGCAACCGATGGCAGACCTGTACCTGCGAAGAAGACTTTGCCTTTCAGACCGCCTTCAGCGATCAGACGACCGGCACCGGCAGACGTCGGCATCGGCGCACCCAGAATACCGGTAATGTCCGGATAGGTGGTCATTGCTTCTTTCAGCTTGGTGTAGTCGGTATTGGCATCGTCATAGGTTTCCAGACGCTCGGTTGCCTGCGACATTTCAGGGAAATTGGCTTTCTGATATTCCACAGCGCCGTCAATCCAGTCCATCTGGGACTTCGAGGTGAGGCTGCCGACAGTAGCAACATATTTGCCTTTGCCGCCCATATATTCGCCGAGCTGTTTCATCAGATTGGCACCATAAGCCTTATTGTCGAAGGCTTCGATGTCATAATCGACGTTTTTAATGTTGGATGCTTCGTGGGAGATAACCACGATGCCGCGTTCGCGGGCTTTTTTCAGAACCGGCTCAACCGCTTCAACCGAGAACGGTACGATGGTGATAGCGTCAACGCCCTGTGCGATCAGATTTTCAACGATCTGCACCTGAGCGGCCGCATCTGCCTGACTTGGGCCAACCATCCATACGTCATGCCCGGTTTCATCCTTAAACTGGGCCACACCGTCACGCATACGGTCGAACCATGCAATACCATCGACCTTAACAACGGTCGCAATGGTATATTTCTTGTCATTGGCTGTGGTGATGAGGTCTTTATTGACCTTGGATGTGTCGATTACACCTTCCGCGAAAGCGGATGGCATAGCGATGGACATTGCAACTGCAACAGAAGCGAGAAGTTTTTTCACGCGATCCTCCCTGAGAAACCCTACCTGTTAAACATCCTGTTATCCGATAATTCCCGTCACCCTCCGGCCAGCATCCTAGGTTGGGAAAATTATCTGACAATAAGACGGATATTATATTGTTAGTATCCGATCATTATGTTTGGATCGTTTCACTAAATAATTTAATGTGTCAAGTCTGCAAAGACTGCTGCTTCACGCAACGCACTATTTTTTGTAGGTGGGAGAGTAAAAATGATTCAAAAAGGGGGAGAATCTTGAGCAGAACCAGCCGCAGGGACGAGCGTCTCACAGAACTCGCAGCATTGATGGAAAAACAAGGTGTGATGCGTTTGCGGGATGCGGCAGCGCAGCTCGGTGTTTCTGAAATGACCATCCGCCGTGATATGGCGCAGCGGGATCTCAACGGCGGGGATCTGGCGCGCTCGGATAGTGATGTGCTCAAGGGGCTGAACTGTCTTGGCGGTTATATTTTCTCTGCGCAGGACAATAATGGTCACAGCGATTACAGTCTTGACCACGAAAGTGATTGCCATGCGGGCGCCAAGGCGCAGGCCTGTGCGGAAGCTGCCGCGATGATTGAAGAACATGACACGATTTTCATCGATTGCGGTACCACTACACCGCATCTGGCGCGTCTGGTGCCAGAGAATAAGTCTGTTACGGTTGTGTGCTATTCGCTCAATGTTGCGGAAATTCTGTCATCCCGTGAGGATGTGCGCCTGATTGTGCTGGGTGGTCTGTTCCACCGTTCCGCTGCCTCTTTCTCCGGTGAGGAGGGGATTGAGACATTGAAGAAAATCATCATCAATAAGGCCTTTATCTCGGCGGGCGGTGTGCATGATGAACATGGCGTGACCTGTTCGCATTTCCATGAGATTCCGGTCAAACAGATGGCAATTGCCCGCGCGATGGACTCTTATCTGGTGGTGGATGGCAGCAAATTCGGCAAAGTACGCTCGGCACCATTTGCGCAAATTACGCAATTCCGCAGGATTTTCAGCCATTAGACTGTAATAATTGCGAGCAAGGGCAGGGTATAGCCGGTTTTCAAAAACTCTCTATTATTTCATTGATTTTTTAAAAGGTGAATCATGCAGCTTATAGAGATTGTAATGCATACGCCGTGGTGGGTATGGGTTCTGCTTGCATATCTTATTTATAGCGGTGCTTCTCTTTTGTCTCCCAGCGAGACCTCTCTTTGGAGGATGCTTTTGATGCCATGCATTTTTTTGCTCTGGGGCATCTATGGTATTTTCAGCAAGTTACATATGCCGTGGACGGCACTTTTAATTTATGTTGCTGCTTTGATAGCTGGCTTGTTTCTTGGCAATCTTATTATGGCAAAGCGTCGCCCTGCTGTGTTGGATGCGGCAACAGGAATGATTCAGCGTCCCGGCTCCAAGGTGCCGTTGGTTGTTCTTTTGTTTAGTTTTAGCTGCTTATATATTGTGAATGTCTATGCCGCTTATCATCCAGAAAGCCCTGCTGAATTGAAATTTGTAGTCATTTATAGTTTGGCCTCAGGCTTTGCTGCCGGTGCGTTTTTGGGGATCTCTATTGCGGGCATGATGAAAACACTCCTCGGCACAGTTGTGCGGGTTGGCGCCTGACGATATTGAATTTTTCTGATTTCCGGCTTGTTCACCTTTATATGCAACTGTTAATCACATAAGCTCCCGAAATGTGATAGTGGTTTTCTCAAATGTCCTCGCCTGAAAAAAACGGCAGCCGTCTGAAACGCACGGCAGACCGTCTTTTTGCGCCCTTGCTGGCCGGTGCAACTTTTCGTTCCCGCCTGATTGCCAGTCTTGGTATTCTGCTCTGTGTTGTTGTGACCGGCATGGTCAGCGCATGGCTCTATGACCACACCACGCATTATGTATTTCTGATCGCACCGGTCGGTGCCTCGGCCGTATTGCTCTTCATTGTTCCGACCAGTCCGATGGCGCAGCCATGGGCAATTATCGGCGGGAATACGATTTCAGCCCTGATTGGCGTTATCGTTTATCAGCTGGTGAAAGAGCCGTTTCTGGCGGCCGGTCTGGCGGTTTCTTTATCTGTACTTGCCATGTCGCTGGCACGTGCCATGCATCCGCCCGGCGGAGCGATTGCGCTTACTGCCGTGATCGGCGGCAACACAGTGACCGAGGCGGGCTTCTTGTTTCCGTTTACACCGGTGGCGTTGGATTCTGCAATTGTAGTACTGTTCGGCATTATTTTTCACAGGCTGCTGAGACGCCCTTATCCGCATACAATACCGGTTATTAATACGCACCAGACGCAGGATACGCCAACGCAAATGCGCGGCGGCCCGACTTCCGCTGATATTGATGCTGCTTTGTCTGAAATGCAGGAGAGTTTCGATATCAGCCGTGAAGATCTGGAAGTTTTGCTGCGGCAGATCGAGATGCAGTCCGTAATGCGTAACAATGCTGCGGGTAAAGCGGGGCCCGATTGCGCTTCGATCATGTCGCGTCATGTTGTGTCTGTGAAAGCGGATGATACGGATGATTACGCCCGTTCATTATTGCTCCGGCATAATATCCGCTCGCTGCCGGTTGTTGATGATCGCAATGTGTTGCTTGGCACAGTGGGCTTGCGTGAATTGCTAAAAGGCAAAGGGGCTGTTGCAGCGCTGATGACCAGCCCGCCTGTGGCTCAGCCGCAAGATACGGCTCTGAGTCTTTTGCCGGTGCTCACCAATGGCCGTTCTCATGCGGTGATTATTGTTGATCAGGATCATCATGTGCAGGGGCTGATCTCGCAAACCGACCTGCTTGCAGCCCTTGCGCGACTGGTGCAGCCGGATATGCCGGTGAAAAGCTCCGGATAAGATAATACAAAGTTGATTTCTTTTATCCACTTATCTATAGCATAAGGCAAGGCGATGAGGCATCGTCAGAAATGATGTTTGTCTGCCGTGTAGTGAGTTTTGTGCGCCCAATGGGGCGTACGGGGCTCTGAATGCCTATAGGGAGTGAATATGCAAATGACACCGGATCAAACTGCGCCAGTACAGACACCACAGGCACCGACAGGCCGTCCGCAACTGCGTCAGTGGGAACTGACAGTAACCGCTGTGGCGGATGCTCCGGCCAATATGCGCCGTGTCACTTTTACCGCACCGGATATTGCAGAATTCACCTATCGTGCAGGACAGGCCATTGTGATGATGCTGCCGACCGGCGATGGCGAGTTTGGCCGCCGTGACTATACAATCCGCAGTCTTGATAAAGAAAAAGGCCTGCTGGATGTGGATTTCTTCATGCATGGCGACGGCACACATCTGACACCCGGACCGGCTTTTGCCCGTGATGCCAAAATTGGCGACAAGATCAGTGTACGTGGTCCGCGCGGTGGCGCATCTTTCCGTGAGGATGCTGACTGGCATCTGATTACCGGTGATGAATGCTGCATTCCGGCGATTTTCCATATTCTTGAAACCATGCCTGCAAAAGCGCAGATGCATGTTCTGATCGAGGTGGACAGTGTGGCCTCGCAGATCGCGCTGAATGATGTCCGCGAAGGATTGTCGGCAACGCAGATCACATGGCTGCATCGCGGTGATCAGAAAGCCGGTCCGAGCGATTTGATGGCAGAGGCTGTTGCCGGCTTTATGCTGCCGCATGGCCGTGGCCATGCCATTTTGATCGGTGAAACCAGCAACGTGCGCAAACAGCGCCAGAATCTGATCTCGCGCGGCCTGACCCGCGAGCAGATCGCTTCTGAAGGCTATTGGCGTCCGGGTCGTATCGGCGGCCATGACCATGTTGAAGACTGATACGTGAAATTTCGAAAATCTGCCGGATAAATCAGGCTATTGAAGAGGAAAAGCAATGAAACGGATGACAGGACTTTTCGCAAGCATCGCTGCCGGTGCCCTAATGTTTGCAGGCGCGGCTCTTGCCGGTGAAGTCACCGTGAAACACGCACAGGGTGAAACCAAACTGCCGGATGTTCCGCAGAAGGTTATCACTTTTGACCTTTCATCCCTTGATACGCTGGATGCACTGGGCGTTAAGGTTCTGGGTGTTCCGACCATCAAAAAGCAGGATTACCTGACCAAATATGATGCCGATGAATATATCAAGATCGGTACATTGTTTGAGCCGGATTATGAAGCTGTCAACGCTGCGCAGCCGGATCTGATTATTGTTGGTGGTCGCTCCGCTGCCAAATATGCTGAACTGGCAAAAATCGCGCCGACAATCGACCTCACTGCCGATGCTGCCAATTTCGTAAAAAGCTCGGAAGACAATGTCCGCACTCTGGCCAATATTTTCGGCAAAGACAAAGAAGCTGAAGATGCGCTGACCAAGCTGAATGCCAAAAAAGACGAGCTGAAAGCGCTGACTGCAAAAGCAGGCACCGGTCTGCTGGTTCTGACAACCGGTGGTAAGATCAGCGCCTATGGTCCGGGTTCGCGTTTTGGTGTGCTTTATGACGATCTCGGTGTGAAGCCTGCTGCTGATGATATCAAGCCGGGCGGTCACGGTCAGCCGATCTCCTTCGAATATATCCTCGAAAAGAATCCAGACTGGCTCTATGTGATCGACCGTGACGCAGCGATCGGCCGTGAAGGTGTGGCTGCCGAGAAATTCCTCGACAATGCTGTGGTTGCGCAGACCAATGCCTGGAAGAACAAGCAGGTTATCTATCTCGACGGTTCCGCATGGTATCTCAATGCCAGCGGTCTGACCTCGATGGGCAATATCGTTGATGAACTGATTGCCGGTTTAAAGAAATAAGCCTGCGAAAATAAGATTCCGGACGGCTTTACGGATAAGCGGAGTAAATATGTCGTGTTTTGACTTTACCCCGCCGGTTCTTTCAGGTTAAAGCATCCGGATTGTCTGCAAGGATATCAAAAAAGGCGGCAATGCATTGTCACTGCTGCCTTTTGTTTGTCCTGTATTATGCCCGCCGCTGACCGCAATTGTCAGAGCCTCTCTGGCTGCGGAATAGCTTGTTGTGTGTCTGTGCATCCTGTTCCGTTTTTGGGATGCGCCTAGAACGGTTGCCGCCTTGTGAAACTGATCGCTGCAACATGCCTGCTGGTTCTTCTTGCCCTGATAAGTTTGTTTATCGGGGTGAGCGATGTGTCTTTACAAAGCCTGTTTGGCGATGAAACCGCACGGCGTGCGCAATTCGTTCTGGTGGAGACCCGCATTCCGCGCACGCTTGCGCTGATCCTTGCCGGTGCGGGTATGGCCGTCTCCGGTACAATCATGCAAATTCTGGCGCGTAATCGCTTTGTAGAACCGTCAACGGCCGGTACGGTGGATTCTGCCTCACTCGGTATTCTCACCGTGATGATCCTTGCACCCGGTCTGCCGGTCTTTGGCAAAATGCTGGTTGCAACCAGTTTTGCACTCGCAGGCACTGCGCTGTTCATGCTGATTTTGCGGCAAATTCCGCTGCGCTCGCCGGTGATTGTACCGCTTGTCGGCATCATGCTCGGCGGTGTGATCTCGGCAATCACCACATTTTTTGCTTATCGTTTTGATCTGCTGCAATCCATGGGTGCGTGGACGACGGGTGATTTTTCTGCCGTGCTGCGCGGGCGTTATGAGCTGTTATGGCTGTCTTTCGGCCTGACCATTGCCGCCTATATTGCCGCTGACCGTTTTACTGTCGCCGGTATGGGCGAGGCATTTACCACCAATCTCGGTCTGAATTACCGCCGTGTGATGACTTTGGGGCTGACCATTGTCTCTATGGTCACGGCCTGCGTGGTGACGACCGTTGGTATTGTGCCATTTCTCGGTCTGATTGTGCCCAATGTAGTGAGCATGGTGATGGGCGACAGTATGCGCCGCTCGCTGCCGTGGATTGCGCTGCTTGGTGCAGGGCTGGTGCTGATCTGCGATATGATCGGCCGCACGATTAACGCGCCTTATGAAATTCCTGTCGGTACAATTCTTGGTGTGCTGGGCAGTGCCTTCTTCCTGTATCTCGTTTTAAGGAAGTCCGCCCGTGGTGCATGAAACAATCTATCCGGTGCGCAGTGAAGGCACATTGCCGGTTGAAAATCCGGCCAATCGCAGAAGCGCTGTGAAACGGCTGATCTTGCTTGGCGCATTGGCGCTGATTGCGATGGCGGCTTTCATGACCATTGGCGCAAAAGGCAGCTGGAGTTTTGTATTGCCGTTTCGCGGTACCAAGCTGGCCGCGATGATTTTGGTGGCCTATTCCATCGCTTTGTCGACGGTTTTGTTTCAGACCATTACTAATAACCGGATTCTCACACCTTCCATCATGGGCTTTGACGCGCTTTATGCGCTGTTGCAGACGGTGCTGGTGTTCTCGCTGGGTGCTCATGCGGTTTCAATGGCCAATCCGAAGCTGATGTTTCTGGTTGAAATCGCTTTGATGATGGGCTTTTCCGGTCTGCTCTATCGCTGGCTGTTTGCCGGTGAGGGGCGCTCGCTGCATCTTTTGATGCTGGTAGGGATTATTTTCGGTGTGTTCTTCCGTTCCGGCACCGGCTTTATGCAACGGATTATCGATCCGAATGATTTTGTGGTGTTGCAGGACCGGTTGTTTGCATCATTCAACACGATTGACAGTCAGCTGCTCGGCCTCTCATCCCTTGTTGTCGGGTTGGTGTCTGTCGTGGCATGGCGCATTGGTCACCGGTTCGACATTCTGTCACTGGGGCGCGAGACAGCCATCGGCTTGGGTATTAATTACAAGCGCACAACAATGATCATTCTGATGATGGTGGCGGTGCTGGTTTCGGTGTCCACTGCCTTAGTGGGGCCCGTCACTTTCTTCGGACTGCTGGTGGCCAATCTGGCTTATATGATGATGCCGGTTACCCGTCACCGCTACACAATACCTGCTGCTGTCTTGCTGGCTGTGATTGCCCTTGTCGGCGGGCAGCTCATTCTCGAGCGCGTTTTCGCTTTCAATACCGCATTAGGCATTGTGATTGAATTTGTCGGTGGTCTGTTCTTTATTCTGATGCTGGTACGAGGAGTTGCCCGATGATCGAGGTCAAAGCCGTCAGTAAAACCTATGGCGAAACTCTGGTGGTGAATGATGTCTCCCTGACATTGCCATCCGGCGGTATCACATCAATTATCGGCCCCAATGGCGCGGGTAAATCCACGCTGCTGTCGATGATAAGTCGCCTTATTCCGGCTGATCAGGGGCAGGTTCTGGTTGACAATATGGATGTTGCGCGCACTGCCGGTGATGTGCTGGCCAAGCGTTTGTCGATCCTGCGGCAGGAAAATCACATGACAGCGCGTCTCACCGTGCGCGATCTGGTGACATTCGGCCGCTATCCTTACAGCAAAGGCAGGCCAACGGCGGAAGATGCGCAATTTGTAGCGCGTTCTATCCAATATCTGAACCTGAATGATCTGGCTGATCGTTTTCTTGATGAGTTGTCCGGTGGTCAGCGTCAGCGCGCTTATGTGGCGATGGTGCTGTGTCAGGACACGGATTATACGCTGTTTGACGAGCCGTTGAATAATCTCGACATGAAACATTCTGTCGAGATGATGAAACTCTTGCGCAAAGCGGCGGATGATCTGGGCAAGACGGTTGTCGTTGTGCTGCATGA
Source organism: Pseudochrobactrum algeriensis (assembly GCF_018436245.1). Taxonomy (NCBI): domain Bacteria; kingdom Pseudomonadati; phylum Pseudomonadota; class Alphaproteobacteria; order Hyphomicrobiales; family Brucellaceae; genus Pseudochrobactrum; species Pseudochrobactrum algeriensis. The sequence goes on along the minus strand of NZ_CP075360.1, from coordinate 63,227 downwards.
TATTAATTTCGCATCCTGCTATTCCGACCATATTGTTGCAATGCAGCACGGCAAGCTCTTCTGTCAGGGTACGCCGGAAGAAATCGTTTGTCCTGTGGTGCTGGAATCCATCTATGGCACGGTGTTCAAAGTGCAGGATGTCGAAGGCAAGCGCATCGCTACCTATTTCATGTAAAATCACGCTGTTGATGAAAAACAGCGTGATTTATTTTGCTGCAGGCCCCTATAAATCGAGCTGATAGCTCCGGTTTTGTTATAAATCGAGCTGATAGCTCTCAGGAATATACCTGTATCCCTGATCCATCGCCTGCAAATAGCCGATAGCCGGAAACGGCATATGATAACCGATAAATGGCAGGTGTTCCGAAGCAATCATATCAAAGATGCGCTTGCGGGTTGCAGCCGCCATTTCTTTGTCGGCATCAAAAACCACATGCCATTCCGGTCTTTGCAATGTGATGACGAAATGATTGGCTGTGTCAGCAATCAGGATGATCTGCTTACCGCCGGATTCAACGCGGAAAGCCATATGGCCGGGTGTATGGCCGAAAGCAGCCAGTGCCGTAATACCGGAAACAACAGCATCCCCGTCTTTAAGAAAACTGGTTTTATCCGCCAGCGGTTTGACATTGGCGAGAACAATTTTCTGCACGCCTTCGGCTGGTGTGCCTGCACGGTCAGGACTGGTCCAGAAATCATATTCTGCCTGACCTGTCACATAGCGCGCATTGGCAAAGGCGGGAGCGCCGTTTTCCATCAACCCGCCAATATGATCAGGGTGAAAATGGGTGAGGACGACAATACTAACCTGCTCTGGTTTGTAACCGGCCGCTTCGATCATTGCCGGTAATTTTCCCTGTCCGTTTTCGCGGGCAGCGGCACCCATGCCGGTATCAAACAGGAACAGTTCTGAGCCGGTATTGACCAGTGTCGGTGTAAATCCGTTGACGAAACGATCAGCAGGCAGAAGATTGGCCTTCAACAAGTCTGCAACCGCTTCTTCCGGCTGATTGATGGCATAGGTTTTTTGCGGGGCTTCGCCGGCGCGCAGGCCATCCAGTAAGACTGTGATCTGAAAATCACCGAGCATGAAACGGTGAAAACCGGGTGATGTGACACCGGAAAGCGGTACATCAGCAAAGGCCGCACGGGTTAAAATCTGCGGCGCAGCAAGGCCGGTGAGTGTTGCAGCCGTGGCGAGGCTAAAGATATTTCTGCGGGTAAGGGACATTCGATTACCTCATATCATTGGTTTTGATCGGGTCGAAAGAATGCTGCATTATCTGCCAGGATTGCGGGGCTGCCAACCGCAGAGGCAGATTTTTATTATTTTCCGATAATGGTTGCATATTTGCGGGCACAAAATGCGATTACGGCAAAGCTTTATCAGCCCTTATTTAAACCGTCATATTAAGCCCCTATATAAAGGCAGATATAATCTGACACCCAAAGCAAAGGCGGACGGAGGTTTTTTATATTGCGATCTGTATAAATTTATAAAATCAGTTTCGATTTTGAAGATTATGCAGTAAAGAAAGCTACCGCAGTCCGGCAGTCTTGCCGCGCGGTCTCCTGTTAACAGGATAAATTTCCCCGCCAAAACACGTAACAGTAACGGACCGGACAAACGAATTGACGATCAAGACCCCGTATTACCTCATTGATAAGACCAAACTTCTGCCAAATCTGGAAAAGATTAAATATGTGCGTGAACAGTCCGGCGCGAAATCGCTGCTGGCACTGAAATGTTTTGCCACATGGTCCGTGTTTGATCTGATGAGTGAATATATGGACGGTACAACATCGTCTTCGCTCTATGAAGTGCGCCTTGGCAAAGAGAAATTTGCCGGCGAAACACATGCTTACAGTGTTGCCTATGCGGATGATGAAATTGAGGATGTGCTCGCGAACAGCGACAAGATCATCTTCAATTCCATTGGTCAGCTGACCTGTTTTGAAGACGTATCCCGAAACCACATTCGTGGTCTGCGTGTGAATCCGCAGGTTTCCACTTCCGATTTCTCACTGGCCGATCCGGCGCGTCCGTTCAGCCGTCTTGGCGAATGGGATGCTGCGAAGATCGAAACCGTGATGGATAAAGTCTCGGGCTTCATGTTCCACAACAATTGTGAGAACGATAAGTTTGAGCGTTTTGATGAGATGCTCGGCATTATTGAAGAGCGTTTCGGCCATCTGATTTCCCGCGTGAAATGGGTCAGCCTCGGCGGCGGTATTCACTTTACCGGCGAAAACTATCCGCTGGATCAGTTCTGCGCACGCCTGAAAGCTTTCTCCGAGAAATATGGTGTGCAGGTCTATCTGGAACCGGGTGAAGCTGCGATTACCAAATCCGCCACTCTGGAAGTGACCGTGCTCGATACGTTGTTTAACGGCAAAAATCTTGCGATTGTCGACAGCTCGATTGAAGCTCATATGCTCGATCTGCTGATCTATCGTCAGACCGCCAAACTGGAGCCGAATAAAGGCGATCATGAAATCATGATCTGCGGTAAGTCCTGCCTTGCCGGTGATATTTTCGGTGAGTTCCGTTTTGAAAAACCGCTACAGATCGGTGACCGTCTCTCCATTCAGGATGCGGCCGGTTATACAATGGTCAAGAAGAACTGGTTTAACGGCGTTAAAATGCCATCCATCGTTGTCCGTCAGCTCGACGGAACTGAAGAGCTTGTCAAAGAGTTTACCTTTGACGACTTTGCTGCTGCCCTTTCCTGAGGCAGATACTATAAAATGCAACCGATGCGCTTTGTGCGGAGCAATCTGTACAGGGCGTATCATTGATTAGTGCATAATCATTATCAGAAAAATTCGTGATTATGCCGAAAAGGCTACTATGGAGCGTACCGCGTGAAATGAAAAAAAATGTCCTGATTATTGGTGCCGGAGGCGTGGCGCAGGTTGTGGTGCATAAATGTGCGCAGAACAACGATGTACTGGGTGATATTCACATTGCTTCGCGAACGAAATCAAAATGCGATGATATGGTCGCAAGCGTTCGTGAAAAGAAAAGTATGAAGGTTGAGGGCGTATTGGAAGCCCATGCACTGGATGCTTTGGATATTGAAGCCACGAAGGCACTGATTACCAAGACAAATTCACAGATCGTGATTAATGTCGGTTCGCCTTTCATCAATATGTCGGTGCTGCAGGCCTGTATCGAAACCGGCGTGGCTTACATGGATACTGCGATCCATGAAGAACCGAATAAGATTTGTGAGACCCCGCCGTGGTATGCAAACTATGAGTGGAAGCGCCGTGAGCTCTGCGCTGAAAAAGGCATCACTGCTATTCTCGGTATCGGTTTCGATCCGGGTGTGGTGAATGCTTATGCGCGTCTGGCCAAAGACGAATATTTCGACAAGATCACCGATATTGACATCATTGATATCAATGCGGGTTCCCATGGTCGTTGGTTCTCCACCAATTTCGATCCGGAAATCAATTTCCGCGAATTCACCGGCCGCGTTTATTCGTGGCAGAAGGGTGAATGGCAGGTCAATAAGATGTTTGAAGTCGGCAAGGAATATGATCTTCCTGTCGTCGGCAAGCAGAAGGCCTATATGACCGGCCATGATGAAGTGCATTCACTGGCACGCAATATCGAGGGCGCGGATGTGCGCTTCTGGATGGGGTTCGGCGATCATTACATCAATGTCTTCACCGTGCTGAACAATCTCGGCCTGTTGTCCGAACAGCCGGTTAAAACTGCTGAAGGTCTGGAAGTTATTCCGCTGAAAGTGGTCAAGGCTGTGCTGCCTGATCCGTCATCACTGGCACCGGATTATACCGGCAAGACCTGTATCGGTGATCTGGTTAAAGGCAGCAAAGACGGTAAAGACCGTGAAGTCTTCATTTATAATGTGGCAGACCATAAGGATGCCTATAATGAAGTTGGTTCGCAGGGCATTTCTTATACTGCCGGTGTTCCGCCGGTAGCTGCCGCAATGCTGGTTGCGAGCGGTGAGTGGGATGCCAAGACAATGGTCAATGTTGAAGAACTTGATCCGCGTCCGTTCCTCGCTCAGATGAGCAAAATCGGTCTGACTACCTGGATCCGTGACGAGCAGGGCGAACGTCAGATTTTCTGATTTTGATCTGTTCCGGAATTAAATTAAGCTCAGGGGCGCAAGTCTCTGAGCTTTTTTATTGCGCTTTATTATGAGAGCGATAGTATTGCGGCAGTTCTGTCCGGTTAAAAATGAGGCACAGTGATGGGTTATTCTGTTTTATCGCATTTAAAACATCTGTGCGCGCCGCTGGCAGCATTGATGGTGCTTTCCGCCTGTAGTGTTTCAGTTGATGAGGGCAGGCCGCAGCGCCCGCCAGTCCGGCCGGATCGTCCGCAAATATGCACGATGGAATATGCACCGGTCTGCGGCGTGCGTAACGGAAAAACCCGTACATTGGGCAATAGCTGTCAGGCACGCGCCGAGGGCTATCGCATTATCAGCAATGGCGAATGCAGGCCGTCCCAATCCCGTCCGCCGCAGTGGCAGCAACATCCTGATCGTCCCGGCGGAGCTATGAGGCCGGGGCGCCCGTCAGGCAGTTGGGGCGGCAATAATGGCGGAAACTGGGGTGGTAATAACCGCCCGCAAACCGCCTGCACACGCGAATATGCGCCGGTTTGTGCCACCAGCCGCGGCCGCAGCCAGACATTCCCGAATGCCTGTGTCGCGCGCAATGCCGGTTATGAAAATATGCGCAACGGAGCCTGCCGTTAACTCCGTCTTACCGCTTGTAAAATATACAAGATTTAAAGCTGCGATATGCGCTTATAATATCGCAGCTTTTTTTTGAATATTTTCGGCTGGTTACAGACAGGATGATATACGGATTGCATGAAGCAAAACGTCTGCTGAAATACTCCGTTATCCGTGCAGGGCTGGATGCGATCTCCGCGCTGCATCTGGGTAAAATCCTGCCGTCTGCTGCTCAAAATGGTTTGATTTTTACGCTGCATCATGTGCGGCCGGAAAACGCCGCGCAGCATTTCTCTCCCAATGCAATTCTTTCGGTCACGCCGCAATTTCTGGAGCAGGTGATACAGGAAGTTTTGCAGGCAGGGATGATCCCTGTTCATGTGCATGATTTGCCGGAGCTGCTGGCGAATAATCCTGAAAATAAGCGCTATGTCTGTTTTACGCTGGATGACGGCTACCGGAACAATGCTGATTACGCAGCCCCGATATTCAGGCGCTATAATATTCCCTATACAATTTACATTACGTCGGGCTTTGCAGAGCGTAAGAACATTCTGTGGTGGGAAGTTATTGAACGAATTCTGCGTGACAAAGACACACTGACATTTGATTTCGGTGCAGGCGCCAAAACCTTGTCGTTAAAAACGCGATGGGAGAAGACAAAGGCTTTTACCCGCTTCGCCTGTTATGTCGACAATCATGATGAAGATGAAGCGGTGAGCCATATTGCGGATCTTGCTGTGCAGAGTGGCATTGATCCGTTACGCCTCACGCGTGATCTGACGATGGACGTGTCGGAATTGCACGCCTTGCAACAACGTGACAACGGTTTGGTGCATTTTGGTGCGCATACGGTGAGCCATATTAATCTCAGTCGCGTTGATCGTCAGCGTATGAAATATGAGATCGAAACATCCGCACAATGGCTGAAAGATGAGCTGGGTGCGGCTCCGCAATCATTTTCCTATCCATATGGGTGGAAGACCGCGGTGAGTGAAAATACTTTTGCTGCGGCGCGTGAGTCGGACTTTGCAGTGGCTGTGACAACGCAACCCGCGATGCTGAATGCAGCTTGTTTGCAGCATCCGCAATCATTTCCGCGCGTATCATTAAACGGCTATTTTCAGAAAAAGCGCTATGTGAGGGCGCTTATTTCCGGCATTCCCTTTATAAACACATGATAATTTAGAGATAGCCGCATTATGAATATTTATGATGTGCTCTATCAAAATTATAAATTTAATTATGGCGCATTAAAAAGTTAAGCTTCTTACAAAGAAGCAGCAATCTGATTGCAAACTTCTTGGGATTCCCGAACAGGGTAGCCATGAGAGTTCATACGGGGGCATGATTATCATGGTGTCGCCGATTGCCAGCAAGCGCAGGCATCGGCGACAATAATCCCGAAATTGCTTTCGGGATCACCAATTTCATAACATCAAACGGTCAGTTCAATGCGGTTGCCATCCTTGTCGAAGCAATGGAGGGCAGATTTTGCTGCGCTGACTTTCAGCACTTCACCATTTGCAATCGTGCTGCGTCCGGCAACGCTGAAAATGATGGCTGTGTCATCTGCAAGACGGGCATGGACATAGCTTTCCGCACCGACGAGTTCGACGGCATCAACAGTCACATCCGTGGTGAAGGCCGCATTTTCTGTGCCAAGCATAAAGCCTTCCGGACGCACGCCGATAGTTGCGGTGCCGGCCGGTACAACCGAGCTGAGCTGCTGCATCCATGGTGCATCTTTGCCGGAAGCATCTTTGCAGGACAGCAGGTTCATCGACGGCGAACCGATGAAAGTTGCAACAAAGGTTGTCGCAGGCTTTTCATAAAGCTCGATCGGTGTGCCGACCTGCTCAATATGACCGGCATTGAGCACCACCAGACGATCGGCCAGTGTCATGGCTTCCATCTGGTCATGGGTTACGTAAACGCTTGTCACGCCGAGGGAGCGCTGCAGACGCTTGATTTCCACACGCATATGCACGCGCAGCTTGGCATCCAGATTGGAGAGCGGCTCGTCAAACAGGAACGCAGCAGGTTCACGTACAATCGCACGACCCATAGCAACGCGCTGGCGCTGACCACCGGAAAGCTGACGTGGTTTGCGCTCCAGAAACTGTTCAATTTCCAACGCCTTGGCGGCTTTGGTAATGCGCTGTTCAATCTCGGCCTTTGGCGTGTTGCGGTTCTTCAGACCATAGGCCAGATTCTGGCGCACAGTCATATGCGGGTAGAGCGCATAATTCTGGAACACCATCGCAATATCGCGTTCTGCCGGTTCCAGCTCATTGACCACGCGGTCGGCGATCGAAACAGTACCGGAGGTAATGCTTTCCAGACCGGCAATCATGCGCAGCAAAGTGGATTTGCCGCAGCCGGACGGGCCGACCAGAACAACCAGTTCACCATCGGCGATTTCCAGCGAGATGCCTTTAATGGTCTCGACATGACCGCCATAGACTTTTTTTACATTTTGAAGAGAAATGCGGGCCATTATTTTTCCGTTTCAACAAGACCTTTGACGAACCATCGCTGCATCAGAACCACGACGATGATCGGAGGGATGATCGCAAGGATCGTTGTCACCATCACAAAATGCCATGGTGTTGCGGCATCGGCGAAGTCCACCATTTTGCGCAATGCGATGATGATTGTGTTCATCTTTGCATCATTGGTGACCAGCAGAGGCCAGAGATATTGTGTCCATCCGAAAATGAACAAAATAACAAAAAGTGCTGCAATATTGGTTTTGGACAGCGGCAGCAGAATGTCTTTCATAAAGCGCCACGGTCCGGCATTATCGATGCGGGCTGCTTCCACAAGCTCTCCCGGAATAGTCAGGAAGAACTGGCGGAACAGGAATGTCGCCGTTGCTGAAGCCATTAATGGCAATGTCAGACCGGCATAAGTATCGATTAGCCCGAGATCCACGATCACTTTATAGGTCGGCAGAATACGCACTTCCACCGGCAGCATCAAAGTGATGAAGATCATCCAGAAGAACACCATGCGGAAGCGGAAGTTGAAAAATACAATCGCAAAAGCAGAGGTGAAAGAGATGATGATCTTGCCGATGGCAATCGCCAGCGCCACGACAGTGGAGTTGAACAGCAGACGTTCAAGGCTCACACCTACGGTGCGTTCAACACCGCCGGTCATTGCATCACGGTAGTTTTCAATAAAGTGGTCACCCGGCCAGAGCGGGATCGGAGGGCGGAGGATTTCCGCCGACGTCATGGTTGAAGCCACAAATGTATAATAGATCGGGAAGGCAACAATGATGATGCCGATAATCAGCGCCAGATGGCTGATTGCGATAGTAACGGGATTACGTTCAATCATTGTCTGACCTCAGGAATAATGCACGCGCTTTTCAACAAAGCGGAACTGGAACGCCGTAAGGGCAATAACGATCACCATCAGCACCACGGACTGTGCTGCAGAGGAGCCGAGGTTCAGATTGACGAAACCGTCATTATACACTTTGTAGACCAGAGTTTCAGTGGACTTGGCAGGGCCGCCGCCGGTAACCGCATGGATGATACCGAATGTGTCGAAGAACGCATAAACAGTATTCACAACCAGCAGGAAGAATGTGGTGGGAGCCAGAAGCGGGAAGGTGATCGACCAAAACCGCTTGACACCGCGTGCGCCGTCAATGGCCGCTGCTTCCAGCAGGGATTTCGGGATCGCCTGAAGACCGGCAACGAAGAACAGGAAATTATAGCTGATCTGTTTCCACGAGGCGGCAAAGATAACCAGTGCCATCGCCTGATCGCCTTTCAGCAGCGGATCCCAGTCAAAACCGGCATTGCGCAGCAGATAGGCCAGTGTTCCCATCGCGGGCGAAAACATGAACAGCCACAAAATACCGGCAATGGCTGGTGCCACAGCATAAGGCCAGATCAGCAAAGTGCGGTACAGATTTTTACTGCGCACGACTTTTTCCGCAGCAGTTGCCAGAAACAGGGCAACAGCCATCGACAGCAAAGCAGTCGCAATACTGAAGAAGATCGTAATCTGGAAAGAATGCAGATAATTCGGGTCGGCGAACAAGGCCTGAAAATTTTTCAAACCGACAAAAGCGCTGCGCAGACCAAACGGATCTTCACGCATCATCGACTGATAAATAGCCTGACTGGCCGGCCAGAAAAAGAACACGAATGTGAGTATGAGCTGCGGCGCAACTAATAAATAGGGTAGCACCTTGTTGGGAAAAACAACACGCTGCACAAAGATCTCCTTCAAATTGCAGCGCCACACACCGAAAAGGTGCTGAAGGGGCACAGCAAGATTTTTGAAATGTTACACAATTTCTGATGCGCACGGCAGGCAGAGACTGTGCTGTCAGTTCAGAGCATTTCCGTCCTGCGCGGAAATCATGAAATACTCTGCCTGATCGTTTTTACACGCTTCCGGAGGCGGTAAGACTTTTCCGGAATGTGCCCTGACATATAAGCCAATCCTCAACGCAATCCTGAAGATGGGTTTATATGCAGAGTGAAGAAAACCGCGCACCCTTTGCAGGATGCGCGGTTAAGATTATTAGCGGTTTACAGCTTCAGCAATGGCTGCATTGCCACGCTCAACGGCGTTTTTCAGCGCAGTTTTTGCATCCTGTTTACCGGCCAGCATCGCTTCATATTCTTCATTGAGAATATCACGTACCTGCGGCAGGTTTACGAGACGTACGCCCTTGGAATTAGCAGTCGGCTCTTTGCCCATCATCTGCAGGATCGGTGTTTCACGACCTGGATTCTTGTCGTAGAAACCGGATTTCTTGGTTTCTTCATAAGCTTCCAGTGTTACAGGCAGATAGCCGGACACCTGATGCAGACGAGCCTGAATCTTGGTCTGGGACAGGAAGTTGAAGAACTGGGCAATACCCTTATATTCTTCATCGCTCTTGCCACCGAAAACCCAGAGGCTTGCGCCGCCCGGAATAGTGTTCTGCGGACGACCTTCACCTTCATAATAAGGCAGCTGGCCGATACCGTAATTCATGCCGGATTTAACCACATCGCCCAGACCACCGGAGGATTCTGTCAGCATCGCGCATTCACCGGATGTGAAGAGCTGCTTGGCTTCCGATGTGCGGCCGCCGTAACGGAACGCGCCGTCTTTGGCGAGATCAGCCAAACCCTGGAAATGCTGCTCGAACAGAGGTGCATTGATTTCCAGTTTTACGTCCAGACCGGCAAGGCCGTTTTCATTGGTGCCGTAAGGAACATTGTTCCATGCGGCGAAGTTTTCTGTCTGGATCCATGTCAGCCATGTAGATGTATAACCGCAGGCTGCTGCGCCGCTGGATTTGATCTTGCGTGCTGCTTCAAACACTTCAGGCCATGTTTTTGGCGCAACTTCAGGATCAAGACCGGCCTTTTTGAACGCGTCTTTGTTGTAATAGAGGATCGGCGAAGACGAATTATACGGGAAGGACAGCATAGTGCCGTCTGCTTTTGAATAATAAGCGGTAATACCGGCAAGGTATTTGGCTTTATCAAATGTAAAGCCGCCTTTTTCCAGTACTTCGGCAACCGGCATAACTGCGCCTTCAGCACCCATCATCACGCCGCTGCCAGCATCAAAAACCTGCAAAATCGCCGGTGCCTGCTTGGCACGGAATGCAGCGATACCCGCATTCAGAGTTTCAGGATAGGTGCCTTTATAAACAGGAACGATTTTGAATTCGCTCTGGCTTTCATTGAATTCCTTGGAGAGCTGTTCAACAACTTCGTTGTTGGAGCCGGCCATACCGTGCCACCATTGCAGTTCGGTAACCGCAAATGCGTTGGATGCGAATGCAACGGACATTGTTAATGCCGCTACTGAAACAGTCATCAGACGTTTGGACATGACTTCTCCCTGAAGGTCCCTGAAGATCAATGAAACGGAATATCGCTGAGCCGGTGTTATGTGTACGCCGTTCAGCCGAGAGTTCCGTGGTTGCCATTAAGCTCTTTCGTTTTAGCGCATATAACATTTAATACGAAAGAGAAAAGCACAATTACGAAAGCTATTCACGCATAATTCTATGCGCAGACACATTTTGGCGAAGAGTTTGTCACAAAACAAGCGATAATAAAATTACGTGCCATAAAGTTCGTGATTTCAGGAAAATGCTGCGGGCAGGGTGATTCTTTGCAGCTTATAGATGGAAAATCCACAATTCAGGCAGAAAAAAAGCCGGACTAAAAAGCCCGGCTGAATTTAAGAAGACATTTAGATGCCTTCGAGGGGAACACTTGCAGCGCGAAATGGGAGGAAGCGCGCCAGCAAGTGACCTTCATATGGAGCAAGCGTTAAATAAGTTCAAGGTCATGTTCACAGTTTTTTTGACCAAAACGTAAAATAATTGCGCCTGTGTATTTCAGCCACAGTTTTTGCAGGGTGCTTTGATATGTCTATGCATATAAACGTGCCGACACGTGGTCAGCCGCGCCTTGCCTGCATGATACCGGCGATGACGATGAGGCCGCCACAAATCTGCCAGATGCTCAATGGTTCTGACAGCAGGATCCATGCCAGAATTGCTGCCACAACAGGCTGGATCAAAAGTGTGAGCGAAGAAAACGCAACCGGCAGCCATGCTATGGCAAATGTAATCAGGCTTTGTCCGGCGGCTTGTGTCATCCATGCCAGTGCGCAGACAACAACCCAGCCAAACAAGGTCAGCGGGAAATATTGCGTTTCAAAAATCAATGCGAGCGGCAGAATAGTCAGAGTTGCACTGATTGTTGTGCAGAGCATGATCGTCGAGGTGGAAAAACGGCGGCGTGTGAAGCCGAGCATCAGAATATAGGCGGCATAAAGAATGGCAGCGCCCAGAGCCACGGCATCGCCTTTGAGGCTGCTATGACCGGAAAGGTCAGGGCCGCCTTTGAGGATCAGCACACCAAAAATAGCGATAACAAGACCGCTGATAAAAATCCGGCTGATTTTCTGTTTCAGGAACAGCCAGCCGCCAAGCGCCACAAAAATCGGGGACAGGTTCACAATCAACGTCGAATTGGCAACGGATGTCATGGTCAGCGAAATATGCCAGACCACCAGTTCCAGCCCGATCAGAATGCCCGGAACGGCAAGGATTGCCAGATCACCAAGAGAAGCCGGTTTGACCTGATCCACGCCATGCTTCATCCGGTTATTCAGGATCAGCATCGGGATAATCGCCAGCGCCAGCCGCCAGAATGCCGTGACAATCGGGCCGGTTTCGGCAAAGCGCACCAGAATAGGCGAACAGCTGATGAGCAACCCGCCGAGCAAAAGCGCGATAATCGCTTTTCTCTGTGTCTCAGGCGTGCTTTGCAGCAGGCCGGTTGCGTTTATTGGCGCGGCTTCGGAGGGTGACTTGTTCATGTTTAACCTGCCGCTTCTTATGAAGCAGCCTTATATGTGAGAATGCAGCATAAGTGCAGGCATCTGCTGACAGGATATGCTGGCCGTATTGTGAGTGATCCGCTGCCTGCGACATGCTTTGTCATCGGAGAGAGTATCTCTCAGTTGCGCGCTTCGGCAGATAGTCAGTCTCTATGTGATATATATCAAAACAATTATATAAAACAGCGCGTCTTTTGACGGACGCGCTATTTCTTATCTCTCTATGGCCGGTGCTTATTCTTCAAAGCCGACGATACCTTTGATTTCGACAAATTCACGCAGGCCGAAGACGCCGTATTCGCGACCATTGCCCGACTGTTTGTAGCCGCCGAAAGGTGCTGCGCCGTCCCATGGCGCAGCATTAATATAGACATTGCCGGTGCGCAGACGTTTGGACAAGGCCTGCGCTTCTTTCAGATCGCCCTGAATGTAGGAAGCAAGGCCGTAGACTGTATCATTGGCCATTTCGACCGCTTCATCAAGATCATCATAGCCGATCATCGACAGAACAGGGCCAAAAATTTCCTCGCGGGAAATGCGCATATCATGGCCGACACGGGCAAAGATGGTCGGGCGCACATAATAACCGGCATTGAGTTCCGCAGGGCGACCGGTGCCGCCGGTTACCAGTTCCGCACCTTCATCAATACCGGCCTGAATCAGATCCTGAATCTTGTCGAATTGCAACTGACTGACAACCGGACCGAGATCGGTATTTGCGGAATTCGGATCGCCGGTGCGGAATTTTTCTGCTGCATCACGGGCGATTGCAATCGCATCATCCATAGCTTCCTGCGGTACCAGCATACGGGTCGGCGCATTGCAGGACTGACCGCTATTGCCAAAGCAACGGGTTACGCCGGTACGCACGGCCTTATCCAGATCGGCACTGCGCAGGATAATATTCGGGGACTTGCCGCCGAGTTCCTGATGTACACGTTTTACGGTCGGTGCTGCGGTCTGTGCAACGCTGACACCGGCGCGGGTGGAGCCGGTAAAGGACACCATGTCCACATCTTTATGGCCGGAAAGTGCGACGCCGACAGTCGGGCCGTCACCATGGACGAGGTTGAACACGCCTTTCGGCACGCCGGCCTCATGCATGATTTCTGCGAACAAAATTGCGCTGACCGGCGCAATTTCTGAAGGCTTCAGCACCATTGTGCAGCCGGTAGCAATGGCTGGTGCAACTTTTGCGGCAATCTGGTTGATCGGCCAGTTCCATGGCGTAATCATTGCCACCACGCCGATCGGCTCATGTACAACACGGGTTGTGCCCTGCATATAGGCATATTCAAAAACTTCAGCGGCTTTAATTGCTTCCATCAGATGGGCAGTGCCGGAACCGGCCTGTGCAGCCTTAGCCATAGCTAACGGCGCACCCATTTCTTGCGAGATTGCGGCGCCGATTTCATCCGAACGACGAATGAAGATTTCGAGAATGCGCTTGAGCAGAGCGAGGCGCTCTTCTTTACTGGTGACGGAGAAGCTCTCAAAAGCGGCTTTGGCGGCGGCTACTGCCTTGTCGACATCGGCAGCGGTGCCCATTGCGATTTTGGTAAAAGGCTGCTCGGTTGCAGGATTGATGACATCCAGTGTTGTAATTGGGCTTATTGCCGGATCAACCCATTCACCGTTGATATAAAATTTGAGCGCGTGATCCATAGTTCCCATCCTGTCATGCTGTTTATGCGGTTTTTTAGAAATTTTGCGCGCAGTTTAGACCTAAACCCAGTGATTACAACTGCATAAACGGCATGGGATGATGAAATTTTCCGCTCTTAAAGATCGGTGCAGTGCAATAATTTCTGATATTTATGCTCTGTATTTGTGTATTATCATTAAGTAATAATACTTATTATTGATATTTAAAGTATATATTGTGCTATTGACTATTGATAAATTGAATAATTATAGAAATATAGTTTTGGCAATTTAAAGATTGTATTTAATTAATTTACTTAATTATAAAATTATATTTTAATAATGTATATTGAATGTGTTTTTGCTTGGAGCCTTGCCGGAACAAAAACAATAAATGCGCTGCAACGGACTGTGCGTGCATTTGATACATGTGATCGGGTGAGGCAAATGCAGACAAACACTGTTATTCAGAGTGAGAAATTCAACTCTGTGCAAATCTTGCGCGGCCTGGCGGCATTGCTGGTCGTTATCGGGCACACATTACAGCATCCGATGGCTGAGCCGCCGCCGATACTGGGCGTTTTGGGTGCTTTCGGTGTTTCAATTTTCTTTGTGATTAGCGGATTTATTATCAATTATATTCATCCGCGTGATTTTGCGCCGGCAGGTTTTTTGTGGCGGCGCATTATACGCATCGTGCCGCTTTACTGGCTCTGCACAGTATTTCTTGCGCTCTGCGCGGTTTATTTGCCGAGCTTGTTCAAGTCGACAAGCTTTACGCCATATTATTTGTTTAGTTCGCTCGCTTTTATTCCGGAGCTGGTGCCGGGGACTGTTGATGACTGGCGCCCTTTGCTGAAGCCGGGTTGGTCACTCAATTATGAGATGTTTTTCTATCTCATCTTTATTTTGTTCTGGTGGTGTGAGAGCAGTTTGCGGCGCACTGTCTTTATGAGTCTGGCACTCGGCGTGCTGATTGCAGGTGCGTTTTTTGTTGAGCGAAACAGCAGTGTCACAGCTTTTTATCTTAACTTTAATCTGATGCCGTTTCTTGCCGGTATGTGGCTTGCTGAAATGCAGCGCCGCGGTTTCTGGAGCGATTTTTCCGTCAATTCCCTGCCGGTATTGCTGTTTTTCGTGGCGCTCAGCATTGGTTTGCTGTTCAGTGTTGATCTGACGGTGCTGCCGCTGTTTATCGAAAATCTTGCTTATCTGACCGCGTCCGTACTGCTTGTTGTTACGGCGCTTTGTACGGATCGCTGGGTCAAAACTTTATCGCCGCGTAATCTGTTTGTACAAATTGGCGACAGTTCCTATTCGCTCTATCTGACACATATGTTTGTCGTCGGTGCGGGCTGGGCGGTCTTCAACCGGCTTGGTTTGGGTGGCTGGGCATTTCCGCTGGCGGTGGTTGGAATTATTATCGCAAGTCTTATCGGCGCGAAGATTTCTTATCTGATTATCGAGAAACCGTTTATGCGTTTGGGACGTAAAAAAGTGAAGCAACAATATCCGGTGCCTCAGCCGTCTTAACATCACGAAAAAGGCCTCCGCTGTATAGCGGAGGCCTTTTTCAATTCTGCGGCACCAAATGCAGCAACCTTACGCCCAGGTTTTTTCGAGGACGCGGATCCAGTTTTTATAGGCGATCTTGTCGATGGTTTCCTGATCGTAACCGGCTTTGCGCAGTTCTGCGATCAGCAGCTGCAGGTCAGCTGCGCTGCCCAGAGCATCCGGAATGGTCGTGCCGTCAAAGTCGGAGCCGAGAGCCACATGGTCAACGCCGATACGATTGATGATGTAATCAATGTGGCGTACCATTTCGCTGAGCGGCGTAGCAGTGATTTTCTGACCGTCTGCACGCAGGAAGGACACGCCGAAATTGATGCCCATCAAGCCGCCGGTTTCCTTGATGGCGTCCATCTGTTTTTCGGTCACATTGCGGCTGTGGGTGCACAATGTGTGTACGTTGGAATGGCTGGCAACAAGCGGTGCATCGGAGATCGCTGCAATATCCCAGAAGCCCTTGTCGTTCATATGCGACAGGTCAACCATGATCTTCAGCTCGTTACAGGCGCGGATCAGGGCTTTACCTGCATCGCTGAGACCAGGACCGATATCCGGTGTGCTCGGGAAGCGGAACGGGACGCCGTAAGCGAAAATATTCGGACGGCTCCAGACCGGACCCAAAGTGCGCAGGCCTGCCTGATGCAGCACATAAAGTTCATCCAGATCAGCGCTGATGGCTTCCGCGCCTTCAATATGCAGCACTGACGCAAATGCGCCATTGGCCATCGCGGTGCGGATATCACCGGCGTTGCGGCAGATTTTCAGACCGCCTGCAGATTTAGCTTCAATCTTCGCCAGAAGCGCAGCCATGCCAAGGGTGATTCTTAAGGCGCTGCCGTGTTCCGGCGTCGGATAATCGCCGTTTGCGTCTTTTTCCATCGAAGGTGACGGCACATAAATTGCGCAGAGACCGCCTGCGAGGCCGCCCTTTTTAGCGCGCGGAAGATCAATATGACCTGCCTTTTCGCCATCAATAAAGCGGTCGACCGGATTGGCTTCGCTTGATGACCACAGACGCAGCAAAACGTCATTATGGCCATCAAAGACAGGGGTGAAATTGTCTGCCGTTGAAGAACTGGACATGGGAAAGGGAACCTTACTTTTCTGGCTGGCGACATAAAATATGTCGCAAACAGAAACATTTAGCGGATTAAATCCTGTTATTGCATCTCGTTAGCAACGCTATTCCTCTGAGATTTCAGGGAGGCACCTGCGATTCTGCGGTTTTTCATCGCGGAAATACAAGTCGTCGCGTGATTTGCGAGACTGACCATTTTGGCACCAAATTGCAAATGCCTTTTCTTGCAGGGGATAGTCCTCTTCTGCATATTAATTTAAATTAGAAAATAACGAAGTTTTGAACAAGATTTTGCATGCAAACCATGCATAGCCACTGGCAAAATCTGCATTGGCCGCGTTATTGGGCTTCATGATAACTGAACCGGACATTAGACGGTTTTCTTATACACATTGTTTTGATGCAGTTTCGGGTGGATCGGAACGGGCAAAAATCGGTCCGGTGGACGATCTCCCGCGAAGATAACTCATTTTCAAAGCTGTTAGAAAACTTAACCACTGGCAGGGGCAACCCGGCCGGTTTCTTGCGTTTACGGATAGGGAAGAGGAAATCACCGTGATTTCAAGACGTAATTTTTTGGCGGGCGCTGCTGCTGTTCCGTTCCTGTCATATGCCGGCATGCTGCCTGCGATCGCTGCCGGTCGTCAGGACATTCTGGTTGTGGCCATGCAGCTGGACAACATGACATCGCTCGATCCGCATGAGAGCTTTGAAGCTGTCGGCAGCGAAATCTGCAACAACATGTATCAGCGTCTTGTGCATCCGAGCTTTGAAAATCCTGAAAAGATTGAAGGCGGCGTAGCCACTTCATGGGAAGCTGATGCTGAAGGTAAGGTTTATACTTTCAAAATCAACCCTGAAGCAAAATTTGCGACCGGCAATCCGATCACCGCTGAAGATGCTGCGTTCTCGCTGCACCGCGCGATCAAGATGAACAAAGGTCCTGCATTCATCATCGGCCAGTTCGGTCTGACCCCTGAGAATGTTGAGAAAGCTGTTGTCGCGACCGATGCCGGTACGCTGACCATTTCTCTCGAAACCCCGACTTCCCTGTCCTTCCTGCTCTATTGCCTGTCCTCCAGCGTCGGTAGCGTTGTTGAGAAGAAGCTGGTGATGGAAAATGCATCCGGTGACGATCTCGGTAACGAATGGCTGCGCAAAAACAGCGCCGGTTCCGCTGAATGGACACTGGCTGCATGGAAGCCAAGCGAAAGCGTTATGCTGAACCTGAACCCGCACGGCGCCTATAAAGGCAATGTGAAGCGTATCGTTCTGCGTCACGTTGCTGACCCTTCATCCCAGCTGCTGATGCTCCAGAAAGGTGACGTGGATATCGCCCGTAACCTGACTTCCGAGCAGCTGCGCGTGATCCAGAACGACGAAAACTTCACGCTCGTGCGTAAGGGTATTGCCGGTATCGGCCTGATGTCGCTCAACCAGAAAGTTGAAAAGCTGACCAATCCTAAGGTTTGGGAAGCAATCAAATGGGCGATTGACTATAAGGGCATTCAGGAAAATATCGTGCCTTTGACCCACCAGATCCATCAGACCATTATTCCTGAAGGTTTCCCGGGTGCTGTTAACGACACACCATTCCAGAAAGACACTGCGAAGGCAAAAGCTCTGATGGCTGAAGCAGGTCTCACTGATGGTTTCTCCATCAGCATGGATCACTATTCCGCTCAGCCTTGGCCGGATATCGCTCAGGCGATTCAGGCAAACCTCGCAGAAATCGGCATCAAGCTGGAACTGCGTGCTGCTGAAAACCGTCAGGTTCTCACCAAAATGCGTGCCCGTGAACATGAAATCGCCCTGACTTCATGGGGTTCGGACTATTTCGATCCGAATACCAATGCGGACGTATTCTGCAACGTGACCGACCTGTCGGATGATGCAAAGAGCAAGCCTTTCGCATGGCGCTCAAACTACCAGAACGCAGATTTCGCAAAGAAATCGCTAGCTGCCCGCGATGAAAAAGATCCGGCAACCCGCGTTAAGCTTTACGAAGACCTGCAGCGCGAATTCATGAACAACAGCCCGTTTGTTGTCATGCTGCAGACTGTAATGACTGCTGCCTGCCGTAAAGATGTTACCGGCATGCGTCTCGGCGTTCTGTCCGATACCCACTCTTACGCAGGGATTGCGAAAGCTTGAATAAGAGACTGAAAACTCTGACTGGTACTCTGAGCAGCGTGTTAATCACGCTGTTCGGACTTGCTATTGTCACTTTCATGATCGGCCGCGTTATGCCGGTTGATCCTGTGATTGCAGCCGTCGGCGATAATGCGCCGGAGGCTGTTATTCAGCGTGTGCGCGCGGAGATGGGGCTGGATCAGCCGCTCGTCGTGCAGTTCTTCCATTATATCGGTCAGGTTTTGCAGGGTGATCTCGGCAATTCCATTCTGACCCGCAACCCTGTTACAACGGATATTGCCCGCTATTTTCCGGCAACCCTTGAACTGGCCACCGCAGCGCTCCTCCTCGCTGCTTTGATCGGTATTCCTCTGGGTGTCTGGGCAGCGGTGCGTCAGGGCACTCTGACGGATCAGACGATCCGCGTTATTTGTCTGGCCGGTCACTCCGTGCCGACATTTGTGCTGGCGCTGATTTCGCTTTTGGTTTTCTATGCCGCGCTCGGTATTGCTCCGGGACCCGGCCGTCAGGATATTATTTTTCAGGACATGATCCCGCATGTCACTGGTATTCTGACCATTGATACGCTGATCGACGGCGATATGGATGCTTTCTGGGATGCGCTCGCGCATATGGCCCAGCCGGTTATCATTCTCGCTTATTTCAGCATGGCCTATATCACCCGTATGACCCGTGCATTCATGCTGGATGCACTCAAAGGTGAGTTTGTTGTTACAGCCCGCGCCAAGGGCCTGTCCGGCACAGCAGTTATCTGGAAACATGCTTTCCCGACTGTAGCCGTACAGCTGGTGACCGTTCTTGCACTGACCTATGCCGGTCTGCTTGAAGGTGCTGTTGTAACCGAAACCGTGTTCAGCTGGCCTGGTCTTGGTCAGTATCTGACTGTTTCGCTGATGAATGCAGACATGAACCCTGTCGTCGGCGCCACTCTTCTGATTGGTGTTATCTATGTCGGGCTCAATCTGCTCGCTGACATTCTCTACAAGGTACTGGATCCACGCGTCAGATGATTTTTTCCAATTTTCATAACTGGGCGCTGGACGAAACTCCGTCCTCGCCGTCGCAGGCTCTCTGGGGTCGGCGCTACCGTATCTGGCTCAATCTGAAGTCAAATCCGCTGGCGATGATCGGCCTGTTCATCATTACGGTCTTTGTTTTCATCGCCATTTTTGCGCCATGGCTGGCACCGCATGATCCGAGCATTCAAAATCTCGGCAATCGTCTTGCGGCACCTTCTGCTCAGCATTGGTTCGGTACGGACGAGCTGGGACGCGATATTTTCTCGCGTATCCTTTATGGTGGCCGTGTAACGCTTGGCATGGTTATTGCCGTTGTTATTCTGGTTGCACCGCTTGGTCTGATTATCGGCTGCGTGGCAGGTTATTTCGGCGGTATCGTCGATACAGTCCTGATGCGCGTAACCGATGTGTTCCTCGCTTTTCCGCGTCTTATTCTGGCTCTGGCTTTCGTAGCCGCGCTGAAACCGGGCGTTGAAAGCGCGATTCTGGCGATTGCACTCACAGCCTGGCCGCCTTATGCGCGTCTGGCCCGTGCGGAAACCATGACCATCCGTAACACCGATTATATCGCAGCCTACCGCCTGACCGGTGCCAGCCCTGCACGTATTATCGCCCGTCATATCGCACCTCTGTGCGTGCCGAGCCTGATTGTACGTATTACGCTGGATATGAGCTCGATCATTCTGACCGCTGCAAGCCTCGGCTTCCTCGGTATGGGTGCTCAGCCGCCGTCACCGGAATGGGGTGCGATGATTGCAACAGCCAAACGCTTCATTTTTGAGCAGTGGTGGGTTGCTACAATTCCGGGTATTGCGATCTTCCTCGTTTCACTCGCGTTCAACTTCCTCGGCGACGGTCTGCGTGACGTCCTCGATCCGAAGCAGAATTGAGGGATAAAATGCTGGTAGATATTCAAAATCTGAGAATCGCATTTGAAACCCGCACCACCCGTTTTGAGGCGGTGCGCGGTCTCTCTCTGCAGCTTGGCCGTGAAAAGCTGGGTATTGTGGGTGAAAGCGGCTCGGGCAAGTCTCTGACTGCCCGCGCTCTGATGAAACTCCTGCCGAATATTGCGGAAGTCAAAGCTGACAAACTCAGCTTTGACGGACAGGATCTGCTGACCGCATCTGAAAAACAGATGCGTCAGATCCGCGGTAAGCGCGTTGGTTTCATTCTGCAGGATCCGAAATACTCGCTGAATCCGGTAAAGACCATTGGTGTGCAGGTGGCGGAAGCCTGGCGCACACACAAAGGCGGCAGCAAAAAACAAGCTCTGGAAGCGGCGATTGATCTGCTGGATCAGGTGAAAATCCGCAATCCGCGTGAAGTGGCACATACCTATCCGCACGAAGTATCGGGCGGTATGGGGCAGCGTGTCATGATCGCTATGATGCTGGCACCGGATCCGGAACTGCTGATTGCCGATGAGCCGACTTCGGCGCTTGACGCAACCGTGCAGGCTGAAATTCTGCGTCTGATCGATGATCTCGTTGACAGCCGCGGCATGGGGCTGATCCTCATCAGCCACGATCTTCCGCTTGTTTCTCATTTCTGTGACCGCGTTATGGTTATGTATATGGGACAGGTGATGGAAGAGCTGAAAGCATCAGAACTCAATAATGCTCAGCATCCTTATACCAAGGGTCTCCTGAACTGTATTCCGTCGCTGACGCATCCGCGTGATCGTCTGCCGGTAATGACCCGTGATCCGGAGTGGCTGAAATAATGATTGAAGTTGATAATCTGAAAATTCAGTTCGGTGACAAGCAGGTCGTTAAGGGCGTTTCTTTTAACGTCGAAAAAGGCGGCAGCTTCGGTATCGTGGGTGAGAGCGGTTCGGGTAAATCGACGATCCTGCGTGCGATGGCTGGTCTGAATGAAAGCTGGAGCGGTCGTATTGCCTTTGACGGCAAAGATGCGCCGCTGAAGCGGACACCGGAATTTTTCCGTTCTGTTCAGATGGTGTTTCAGGATCCGTTCGGTTCACTGCATCCGCGTCAGACCATTGACCGTATTCTGAGCGAGCTGTTGCTGGTTCATAAGATCGACAATGTTGAAGGACGTATCAAGCAGGCTCTGTCTGATGTGGCCCTGCCGCAGACGGCACGTTTCCGCTATCCGCACCAGTTGTCCGGTGGTCAGCGTCAGCGCGTGGCAATTGCCCGTGCTCTGATTGCAGATCCGCAGGTATTGCTGCTCGATGAGCCGACTTCGGCACTGGACGTTTCCGTTCAGGCGGAAATTCTCAACCTGTTGTCAGATCTGCGTGAAGAACGCAACCTGACCTATGTGCTGGTGAGCCATAACCTCGCAGTTATTGCCCATCTCTGCCCGGAAGTGGGCGTGATGCAGAACGGTGTGATGGTGGAACAGCTGACAGCAGAAGATTTGCGTTTAGGCCGTACGACCCATCCGCATACTACAGAGCTACGCGAGTTGAGCGTAACGGTTGAAGAACCAAAATAATGAGAGTGTAACAGGCCGGATTTTCCGGCCTGTTCTTTATGCAATATTGAATTAAAACCTGCATGAACAGGGGCATGGGAAGAAGCGATCATGGCTATGAACTGGGACGCCGCCTTAACAACCGCACAAAAACTGACTGCACAATGGCCTGCCAATGAGCCGGGAGGCGTGATTATCGGCTTTGATGCTGATGGTATCCGTTTTAGCACTGCCAGCGGTGTGGAAAGTCTGGCAACCCATAAGCCGTTTTCTGCTGACAGTGTTGTGCGTTATGCTTCTGTGACCAAGCATGTCTTTGTTTCTATGGTTTTGAAACATGCAGATAAAATCAGCCTTGATGATCCGCTCGGCAAACATCTGCCGGAGCTGAAAAAACCTTTGAGCGAAGTGAGTGTTGGTCAGGCGCTGGATATGAGCGGCGGCTTGCCGGATACGCGTGAATGCCTGACTTTGCTCGGCTTGTCGATCTATACGGAAACCCATAATGACCGGCTGATGGATTTCCACGCGACGATGGAACGCCTCAATTTTGATGCCGGTACGCAGATCTCCTATTCCAATACTGGCTATCGTCTGGTGGAAATTGCACTGGAACGTCTTGGCCTGCGCTTTGATGACTACCTGCAAAATGAAATCGTACCTTTGCTGGGCGTGCAGCTGAAAGCACCGGATGTCTGGAATGATCCGGTGGATGGTCTGGTGCCAGGCTACTGGCATGATGGTAAAAAATGGCAGCTCAGTTCAGCCGGTCTTTATATTTCTGCTGCGGGCAGCCTCACTGGTAGCGGTACAGCTCTGGCGACTTGGGCACAGGCTCTGATGTGCGGCAAAGGCCAGCTTTCCGGTGTGATTGAGAAGATCAGCGAACCACGCAAAATGGCTGATGGCCGTTTGTCTGCCTATGGTCTCGGTTTTGTTGTTTCTGAACTTGATGGTCTGAAACTGGTGGGTCATGGCGGTTCGCATCCGGGCTATAAGTGCTATGTGCTGATCTGCCCTGAGTATCAGTGCGGTTTTGTGGTTGTCGCTAACCGTGATGACGCCAATGGCAGCAAGATGGCGCAGGCTGCAATGGCTGCGCTTGCAGGGCGTTCGTTACCGCAGGCCGGCAGCACGATCCCTGATGGTTTTTACCTGACAGAATCCGGCCATCACTGGGTTGAGATGAAGGGCGGCAACGTCACTTATATCGACAATGAAGATGCGCTCTATGATGAAAGCAATGGTTGGTTCTCATCCCGCTCGGCTACCTCGCCAATCCTGCTGCGCTGGACAGGTGAAGTGCTGGAAGGTGAACTGGGTCATGCGCCACGTTATCTTTATCCGGTGACGCCAAAGCCTGCGGGTAATGAGCTCGACGGCAGTTGGAAGTCGGTTTACGGCGCTGCGTTTGAAATCGTCAACGGCACGGTAATTATGGGTGTTGGCCCTGTGCTGCAGACAATGCCGGTCACCGATCTCGGCAATGGCCGTTATCTGTTTACGCTTCATGATGGCCCGTGGGTGAAACGGGTTTGCATCAATCGCCTGAGCGATAATCGCGTTGAACTGGTGCTGAGCCGCAGCCGTATGCTGGAATATAGCCGCTAATCTTCAGTAACTGAAGTGACTGCCGTTCTCTGATATCTGCGGATATTTAAGAGAGCGGCCGTCTTTTATGTTTCTGTTCAAATATGCTGACATATCGTATAAGGCCTATTCTGAACCTGCATGCCTGTATGCAAAACAGGCAATCATGACGAAGGATCCGTATTGTGGAAATTAAGTGGGTTGAAGACTTTCTGGCGCTTGCTCATACTTTAAATTTCTCCAAAGCTGCAGATGAACGCCACGTTACCCAGTCTGCTTTCAGCCGCCGTATCAAGCAGCTGGAAACATGGCTCGGTACGACCCTGATTGACCGTGCGACTTATCCTTCGCGGCTCACCGAGGCCGGTGAGAAATTTATTCCGGTGGCGCAGGAAACGCTGAAGTCACTCTATCAGGTGCGTCAGGGCTTTCAGGCAAACCAGACACTGGAAGCACAAACGATTTCTTTCATCGCATTGCATACATTGTCTTTCACATTTTTCCCGCAATGGGTGAAGGAAACCAGTGATAATACCGCACCGGTTTTCACACGGTTGCGGCCGGATACAGGCAGTGTTGAAGGCAATGTGAATGCGCTTGTTGACGGCGATTGTGATTTTCTGCTGACCTATGTGCATCCGTCTGTGCCACTGCTGCTCGATGCTGCAGACTTTGATTACAAAGTTGTCGGCTTTGAGCAGATCATTCCGATCAGCGCACCGGATGCTGATGGCAACCCGCTGCATATGGTTGGCCGCGGCGAGCAGCCGTTTGATTATATCGGCTATGAAAAATCATCCTTCTTCGGTCATTTGCTGAGTGAATTATTTGCGCTGAAAATGCCGGAACATCGTCTGGTTCATGAAGGCAGTATGTCGATTGGTCTCAAAGGCATGTCGATGGCCGGGTGGGGCGTGGCCTGGGTGCCGCACAGCCTGATTGCCGAAGAACTGGCCACCGGCCAGCTGGTGCATGGTGCGGATGCATCATGGAATATTCCGTTGGAAATCCGTCTTTATCGCTCCAGAAATAATCAGCGTTCTGTGATTGAAAAGTTCTGGAACCGGTTGCCGGATCTCAGAAATAATGCAAACGATCATTAAAGAAAAAGGGCGCTTTAAGCGCCCTTTTTATTATACCGGCTGTGCCTGCCGCACACCTGCCACTTGTCGCATCAGCACAGGAACGAGCAGTGCCAGACCCAGCAGGGATGTGTAGATTTCCGGTACGACCAGCAGGATTGCTGCAATAATCAGCAGCACCTGTTCCCAGCGTTTGGTACGCACCAGCATAAAGCCGGATAGCGCAGCGCCCAAGGCGGTAATCCCGATCACGCAACCGATAAAGGCGGTGAAGAATTCGCCCCATGAGAAATTGGCATTGACCAGCAAGAGTGACGGAGAGAATACAAACACAAACGGTACCAGCACTTTACCCAAACCTAAGCGGAAGGCGGTATTACCGGTTTTAAACGGATCGGCACCGGCCATACCTGCAGCTGCATAGGCTGCAAGCGCCACCGGCGGCGTGATATCGGCCAGAACCCCGTAATAAAACACGAAGAAATGCGCAACAATCGGTTCAACACCGAGCAGTGCCAGTGTCGGTGCGGCAATGGTTGCCATGATGATATAATTTGCCGTGGTCGGAATACCGCAACCCATCAGAATACAGACAATGCCGGTCATGATGAGGGTAAACAGCAAAGTCAGCGTTGAGGCACCGATCAGCGCGGCAGGCAGGAATGTGCCAAACCATGCGGCAATGTCCGCCGCTGTTGTTGTCACAATATAGGAGATTTTGAAGCCGACACCGGTGAGTGTGACCACGCCGACAACAATGCCGACCGTTGCTGCTGCTGCACCAACTGCAAGGGCATATTTTGCACCGTCGCGCAGGCTTTCAAAAATCTCTTTGATAGACATACGCTTGCGCGGATTGAGCAGACCGACGGCAATACACAGCGTGATCCCCCAGAACGCGGCGAGATAAGGCGTGTAACCGGACAGAAGGACGCCAACCAGTACAACAAGCGGAATGACAGTGGGCCAGTCGCGTTTGAAGGCTTCTTTCAGATCAGGCATTTCATCCGGGGTCATGCCGCGCAGGCCTGTGCGCTTGGCTTCAAAATGCACCTGCATCAAAACGCCGAAGAAATGCATGAAGGCCGGAACAATCGCGGCAATAATAATGGTGGTGTAAGGCAGATTGAGGAACTCAATCATCAAAAATGCGGCAGCGCCCATAATCGGCGGGGTGATCTGACCACCGGTCGAGGAGGCGGCCTCAACTGCCGCTGCGAAATTGCGCTTATAGCCAAGGCGGATCATCGCCGGAATGGTGAGTGAGCCGACGGTTACCGTATTCGCGACGGATGAGCCGGAAATCATGCCAAACAGCGCCGAACCGAAGATCGAGACCTTGGCAGGGCCGCCTGCATAGCGCCCTGCAACCCATGCGGCGCAATCAAGAAACAATTGTCCCAGACCGATACGGGTGGCAAAAACACCAAACAACACGAAGTGGAACACATAGGTGGCAACCACGCCAAGCGCGATACCGTAAACACCCTGTGTTGTCAGATAAAGATGGTCAACGATCTGAGAAACGGACGAACCCGGATGCACCAGAATGCCGGGCATGGACGGGCCGAAATAGGCATAGAGCATAAACAGCACGGCGATAATCGGCAGCGGCCAGCCGACCGAGCGGCGTGTGGCTTCCAAAAGCACGATAATCAGCAAACCGCCAAGCATCACATCGGTTGTTGTCGGATTACCGACGCGGAAAGCCAGATCATCCAGCGGGATGAGCGGCACATGCATCACAGCAACGACAGCACCGATAGCCAGCGCCCAGTCGATAATGGAAATACCAAGCGGCCGCAGCAAAGTGGATTTTGCCGGTTCCGTATAACCTTTTGGTGAAAACGGAAACACCAGAAACACCAGACCCAGCACGAAAGCCAGATGGATGCCGCGATGCATAGTTTCAGACAGAATACCAAAACCGGCTGTATAATAGTGAAACAGCGAGAGAATAATCAGCAATGTACCGACTATGCGGGCAGTAACAGGCAACAACGGGCGAAAGCGGATTTCTGAATCGAATTTCTCTTCGAGTTCGCGCGCTTTTTCTTCATCCAGCTCCATAGGTTTCAACGATTGTTGCTCTGTGGTCATGGGGAAATTTCCTGAAAATATGGCTAAAGGCGCTGGCGTTCACGGCTGACTGTAGCAGCCGGACGCACTCGCCCGTCAAAATGCGTATTGTAAACCTGTGAGAAAATCCTGCACCGGACTGCATGATAGTCCGGTGCAGGATAAACGGTTTTTTATTTCAGCAGGCCGGCTTCTTTGTAGAAGCGTTCAGCACCCGGATGCAGCGGAATACCAAGGCTGGTCACTGCATTCTGCAGGGTAATCATTTTACCCTTTGCATGGCCGGCGTCCAGCGCCTTGCGGGTTGCGTCATTCCACATGGTCTTGGTGATGTTATAGACCAGTTCATCGGACTGTTTCGCGCTTGTCACCATCTGAGCGGCAACGGAAATTGTATCGGTTGCACCGACATCTTTATAAGTATCGGCCGGTACAGTATCCTTGGCGAAGAAGCTGTATTCTTTGAGGATTTTCTCCATTTCCGGTCCTTCAATAGGAACCAGAGAAATACCATTGGTGCTGGCGAGTTCGGAAATCGCACCGGTCGGGTAGCCGCCAACGAAGAAATAAGCATCCAGCGCACCGTCTTTCAGGCGGTCACCGGCAGGACCTGGTTTCAGATATTCTGCCTTTACGTCTTTTTCTGTCATGCCATAGGCACCAAGCACAATACGGGCATCGACAATGGTACCGGAACCCGGCTCATCAAGTGAGACGCGTTTACCTTTGAGATCAGCAACAGATTTGATGCCTGCATCTTTACGGGCAACCAGATGCACGGTTTCCGGATAGAGTGTTGCGATCAGACGCAGATCTTCCACCTTGCCTTTGCCTTCATAAAGGCCGGTGCCGGTATAGGCCCAATAAGCAACGTCAGACTGGGTGAAACCGGCTTCAAGACCACCGCTTTGTACTGCATTAATATTGGCGACAGAACCGTTGGAAGAGACTGCGGTTGCCACCAGACCCGGCACGCCCTGATCGCCGTTGCCGGAGATCGCATTGGCGATCAATCCGCCGATCGGATAATAAGTGCCTGCGGTCCCGCCGGTGCCGATACGGAAAAACGAAGGTGATTGTGCAGTTGCAATGGTTACGCCGAGTGCTGCCGTTCCCAAAACAGCTGCGGCCATAAAGCGGCGAAAATTTTTGCCAAATTTCATATTCTCTCTCCCTCTGGAATATCCTCTGCAGTGAACATGAAAAGACCGGCGCGACTTGTCAACCTTTCTGATATAGATAGAAACCACATTATACTTTAGTATAATAAGAAAAATTCCCTTTGAAATCAGCGCCCTGACGGGAGGCAATGACTTCTCAGGCGGTCATATAGGGGGCAAAATTCGTCTGCGCCTCATCAACCTGTATTGTGGAATAGAGCGGCGGGAAGGCACGTTGCGGGCATTTTTGCCGTTCGCAGATTTTACATCCTGCGCCGATCGGTGTACGTGCCGCCGGATCATCAAGGATCATACCTTTGGAATAGACCAGCCGGTCGGCATGATGCAGATCACAACCCAGTGCAATGGCAAAGCTTTTTGACGGCGCTTTATAACCGCCCTGCCGGTGACGGATCATTTTTGCAATCCAGAAATAAGTGCGGCCGTCCGGCATTTCGGCCTGCTGAGTCAGGATACGATCCGGTGAGGAAAAAGCCGCATAAATATTCCACAGCGGGCAGGTGCCGCCAAAGCGTGAAAAGTGAAAATCGGTCGCTGACTGACGCTTGGAAATATTGCCCGCACGATCCACACGGATGAAGAAAAACGGCACGCCGCGTGCCTCAGGCCGCTGCAAAGTGCTGAGCCGGTGGCAGATGGTTTCGAAACTCACTGCATATTTTTGTCCAAGTAATTCAATATCATATCGTAACTGTTCTGCACTTTGCAGAAAATGCATATAGGGCATCAGCACGGCACCGGCGAAATAATTGGCAAGTCCGATCCGTGCCAGCACCCGTGCTTCAGGACTGGAAAATACCGTTTTTTCCAGTAACTGGTCCAGCAGATGTTTCTGTTCCATAAAGGCGATTTGCGTTGCCAGCTGAAAGGCCTGCTGTCCTTCATCAAGACGCGGGGAGAGAGAGAGAAGGCGGGTGCTGCTGTCGTAATGACGAACCTTGTCTGAACTGTCAGGCCCTGATTGCTCAACCAGCCGCACGCCGTGCATCTGCATCAGCCGTTCCGCCAGCGCATGTTTCATTTTGCCGACCGGCAGACCGAGTTTGTGGCTCAGTGCCTCACCTTCATGGTCGAGTTCCGGAATATAATTGCGGTGTGCATAGAAATATTCGCGCACTTCCTCATAGGGCGTGGAGAGCATCACCGGCAGATCGGCGGAGCGGTCATTGCCGAGCTGGTTTGCAAGATATGCAGATTGCTCCTGCGCCTCGCCAAGCTGTTTGTGCATTTCCACAATCAGCCGTCCGACAGCGGGCATATTGGCGGCAAGTTCGCGGATTTCAGTTTTGCCGAGTTGCTCATTCAGGCGCGGATCGGCAAAAACTTCGCGCAGATCGCTGAACAGCCGCGCCTCATCGGCTTCAGAAAAAAGCTGAACATCTATGCCGAAAACCTCATTGAGCCGTAACAAAACCTGCACGGTCAGCGGGCGCTGATTATTCTCGATCTGGTTGAGATAACTCAAAGAAATCCCTAGGCTTTTCGCCAGAGACATCTGGGTGAGCTGACGCTCTTCCCGTAGTTTTCTCAATTTTATGCCAACAAAAGTCTTACGCATTCTTCGGGCCCTCCCGACCTTTCAGATCAACGCTGTTCTCGTCATTCCTTTTATTTGCATGCGGTTTGCGAAACTGTGACGACTTCGCAAGTTTCACAATTTCACAAAAAATCACCGCCGTCACTTCGCTTTTTCAACCATAGGCGCAAAGATTTGCCGCTGTATAGTTGGTTTACAGAGTGCATTCGGCTTCGCAAGTTACACAATTCACTGCTGTCGGAGGACGGCAGAAACGGGTTGTCATAGTCTTTGGCTAAGACAGAGAGGGATTTTTCTGTGAAACTCCATAAAGTGCGTACCTATAAATCTGCAGAACATCTGGCGCGTGAAGATCAGCTGGCATGGAAATTTGCCGCCATGGCCGCCGATGATGTGCCGCTGGACGATGATGTTGTTGAGATGATCGGCAACCGTATCATTGACAACGCATCCGTTGCTGCTGCTTCGCTGATGCGCCGTCCGGTTGTCAGCGCAAGAATGCAGGCACTTGCCCATCCTTATAAGCGCGGTGCCACAGTGTTCGGCCTGCCTGCGGATCAGCGGGTGTCACCGGAATGGGCGGCATGGGCGAATGGTGTTGCGGTACGCGAGCTGGACTTTCACGATACATTTCTCGCTGCCGATTATTCCCATCCGGCGGATAATATTCCGTCGATGCTCGCGGTTGCGCAGCATTGTGGCCTCAACGGTTCTGCGCTGGCACGCGGTATTGCTACCGGTTATGAAATTCAGGTCAATCTTGTCAAAGGCATTTGTCTGCATGAGTTTAAAATTGACCATATTGCCCATTTGGGGCCATCGGCAGCGGCCGGTATCGGAACCATGTTGGGTTTAAGCACCGAGCAGATTTATCAGGCTATTCAGCAGGGTCTGCACACCACAACCACCACACGTCAGTCGCGTAAGGGCGAAATTTCCAGCTGGAAAGCCTATGCGCCAGCCTTTGCTGGTAAAATGGCGGTGGAAGCTGTTGACCGCATTATGCGCGGCGAGGGCGCACCTTCTCCTGCATGGGAAGGTGAAGACGGTTTCATCGCGTGGCTGCTTGGTGGTCCGAAGGCCGAATATTTCGTGCCGGTGCCGGAAATCGGTGAGCGCAAACGTGCGATCATGGATACTTATACGAAAGAACATTCGGCTGAATATCAGAGTCAGGCACTGATTGATCTCGCACGGCGTATGCGTTCAAGTGTCAAAGATTTCTCTAAGATTGCCAGCATTGTGCTGCATACCAGCCATCATACCCATTATGTGATTGGTACCGGTGCTAATGATCCGCAGAAAATGGATCCGAATGCCAGCCGTGAAACGCTTGACCATTCGATCATGTATATTTTTGCGGTCGCACTGGAAGACGGCACATGGCACCATGAGCATTCCTATGCGCCGGAGCGTGCCAAGCGTCCGGAGACAGTTGCGCTCTGGCACAAGGTCAGCACGGTGGAAGATCCGGCATGGACAAAGCGCTATCACAGCCATGATCCGAATGAAAAAGCCTTTGGTGCCCGTGTGGTTATTACCATGCAGGACGGCTCGGTGATCGAAGATGAACTGGCGCTGGCCGATGCACATCCGTTAGGTGCCCGTCCGTTCAAACGTCCGGATTATATCCGTAAATTCCGCACTCTGGCTGAAGGCATTATCGGGGAGGAAGAGCAGGATCGTTTCATCAAAACTGTTGAACGCCTGACTGAGCTGACTGCCGATGAACTGGCTGGCCTCAATATTACTGCGCTGCCGGGCAAATGCGAGCTGGGCAAGGCGCACGGTATTTTCGACTGGCAAGGTTGAGCCGGTCTCTGTGAGTGCCAGATTTGATGGCACTCGTCATCCGCAACGCAAAATCTGAGCTGCAGGCATGCTTTCCGTAATGATCCGGGAGGGATCGGAAATGGTGCTTTGCAGCCAAGGGAGAGAATGATGAGCATTGCAGAAAGTGAAACAACGGTAACGCCGCCAAAAAAGAAATCCGTGGCACTGTCCGGCGTGGTTGCCGGTAATACTGCCCTTTGTACTGTCGGGCGCAGTGGTAATGATCTGCATTATCGCGGTTTTGATATTCATGATCTCGCCTTGCAATGTGATTTTGAAGAGGTTGCGCATCTTCTGGTGCATGGTACGCTACCGACCAAACGCGAACTGATTGCCTATCAGCAAAAGCTCAAGGCCATGCGTGGTCTGCCGACCAATGTGAAGGCCGCGCTCGAATTGCTGCCCGCTGCAAGTCATCCGATGGATGTGATGCGTACTGGCGTCTCTGTTCTCGGTTGCGTGCTGCCGGAAGTCAGCGGGCATCCTCAGGCCGGTGCCAAGGATATCGCTGACCGGCTGATGGCTTCGCTTGGTTCGATGTTGCTCTATTGGTATCACTTTGCCCATCATGGCCGTAGGGTGGAGCTGGAAACCGATGATGATACAATTGGCGGGCATTTCCTGCGTGTTCTCCACGGCAAAGAGCCGACACCGGCAGCCGTTCGGGCGATGAATATCTCGCTGATCCTCTATGCGGAGCACGAGTTTAACGCTTCCACTTTCACTGCTCGTACCATCGCAGGCACAGGTTCTGATGTTTATTCCTGCATTGCCGGTGCTATCGGTGCGCTGCGCGGCCCGAAACATGGTGGCGCCAATGAAGTGGCGCTGGAAATCCAGCAGCGCTATGCCGACCCTGATGAAGCAGAGGCCGATATTCTGCGCCAGCTTGAACAGAAACAGGTGGTGATCGGTTTCGGTCATCCGGTCTATACGATTGCCGATCCGCGTAATGAGATCATTAAAAAAGTCGCACTGGAACTGTCGGAAGAAGCCGGCACAACCAAAATGTTCGACATTGCCGAGCGTATTGAAACGGTGATGATGGACAACAAGAAAATGTTCCCGAACCTCGATTGGTTCAGCGCGGTTTCTTACCATATTCTCGGTGTGCCGACCGCAATGTTTACGCCGCTTTTTGTGATTGCCCGCACTTCAGGCTGGGCAGCGCATATTATCGAACAGCGTATCGACAATAAGATTATCCGTCCGTCCGCGAATTATATCGGCCCCGACAATCTGACTTTTGTGCCGATTGATGAACGATCCGCAGCAACTCCCAAGACTATTTAACTGAGACAGCCTGAGTGAGTATCATGCCTTATTTATCTGCTTCCGATCTGCCAACCAAAGCCGCCGGTGAGCGGTTTCGTGACTTGATGAACAGACCCGGCATTGTGCAATTGCCGGGTGCGCATAATGGTATGGCGGCCATTCAGGCGCGCAATGCCGGTTTTGAGGGGCTTTACCTCTCCGGCGCAGCTATGACGGCTTCAATGGGTTTGCCGGATCTTGGTATTATTACGGTTGATGAAGTGGCTTTTTTCATTCGTCAGATTGCCCGCTCCAGTGGTTTGCCGCTCGTGGTGGATGGCGATACCGGTTATGGCGAGGCATTGAATGTGATGCATATGGTGCGCACATTCGAGGATGCAGGCGCTGCTGCCGTGCATATTGAAGATCAGTTGCTGCCGAAAAAATGCGGCCATCTGAATGATAAAAAACTGGCGGGAGCCGAGGATATGGCGGCGAAAGTCGCAGCGGCAGCCAAGGCGCGCCGTCATCTCTATCTGATTGCCCGCACTGATGCTGCTGCCAGTGAAGGTATGGACGGCGCTGTGGCGCGCGCCAAGCTTTATATGGAAGCCGGTGCCGATGCGATTTTCCCGGAAGCGCTGAACACGGCAGAAATGTTCCGCGAATTTGCCAGACGCATGCCCGGCGTGCCACTGTTGGCCAATATGACCGAGTTTGGCCGCACCCCTTTCTTCACCGCACAGGAATTTGAGGAGATGGGTTATAAAATGGTGATCTGGCCGGTGTCTTCTCTTCGCGTTGCCAATAAAGCGCAGGAAAAACTCTATGCCACGATCAAGCGGGATGGCGCAACAAAAGCCATGGTCGATGAAATGCAGACCCGTGCCGAACTTTATGATGCAATCGGGCTGAACCAGTATGAGGAACTTGACCGTACCATCATCAAAAGTATTGTTCCGTCAATGGATTAAGCGGAATTTGTCTGATGAGATGAAATATGGGCGGGCTGAGATAAAACTGTGGTCTCGCACTTGAAAAACCACAATTCGCAACCCAAGTGCAAATCCTGACCAATCAGGAGGCCCTTAATAATGCTTTGCCCTATCGATAATACCGAGCTTGTCATGTCTGACCGGCAGGGAATTGAAATCGACTATTGCCCGAAATGCCGTGGTGTATGGCTGGATCGTGGTGAGCTGGACAAGATTATTGAGCGCTCAGTTCCTGCAGAACCTGTGCGCACAGCGAGCAAGGATGATCACCGCTCCGACAGCCGTGGTCATGACCGTGACCGCGATTATGATCGTGACCGCCGTGATCATGATGATTACGGCCATGGCAAGCCATATCGTAAAAAGAAATCGCTACTGGGCGAGTTGTTCGACTTCTGATCTGGCAAGCTATTACAAGTAAGAGCCTGCACCGGAATCACCGGTGTGGGCTTTTTTGTTTTTAAGATCATGATGCCGGTAAAAACGGCTACTCGTTTGCAGGTAAACAGACGGCATCAGTATGATGATTGTATTTTTATGTGTTTTTAAAAAGGGATAGAGATTTTCTACCGGTCTTCGGGTTTTTAGAAAAATCTGCCCGCTCCCATGTTTTTGCGTTGTCGGAAATAGCAGTTTCATGTAAAAGGTGACTTTAATTCACATGTTTAACTGTCTTTGCTTAGACCTCTGCTTTTACTGAATTAGTGATCGTTCCGGCCGGGCATTTTCATTGTTGCGCAGGCTTTTCCGGCTTGCATTTGTTTGAACGACACTGAGAGCAAGCCGATGTTGGCACCGTTTCTGATTATGTTACGTGAGGGGCTGGAAGCAGCTCTTCTCACCAGTATTATTGCGTCTTATCTGAACAAGACCGGACGCTCATCCTATATGCCCGCCGTCTGGATCGGCATATTTCTGGCTATTGCGCTGTCCTTTCTGGCGGGCGCTGCCTTGCAGATTATCAGCGCTGAATTTCCGCAAAAAATGCAGGAATTGTTCGAAGCCATTGTCGGTTTTGTCGCGGTGATCGTACTGATGTCGATGGTGCTGTGGATGAAGAAAGCCGCACGCTCTCTCAAAGATGAATTGCAGCATTCCGTCGAACATGCACTTGCCGCGAAATCAGCAACTTGGGCACTGATTGGCATGGTATTTTTTGCCGTGGCGCGTGAGGGGCTGGAATCCGTGTTCTTCCTGCTGGCGATTTTTCAGCAGAGCGAAGGCTATGCGGCGCCACTCGGTGCTTTTCTGGGCGTAGCCGTTTCTGTTGTGCTCGGCATGTTGATTTATCAGGGCGGGTTGCGCCTGAATTTACGGCTGTTTTTCCGCTGGACAGGCATTCTGATTATTTTCGTTGCTGCCGGTTTATTGTCCGGCTCACTTCGCAGCCTGCATGAGGCTGGCATCTGGAATTATTTGCAGGCACCGGCATGGGATCTGAGCCATGTGCTGCCACTGTCTACACCGCTCGGCACATTGCTGTCCGGCCTGCTCGGCTATCACGATACACCGGCGATTGGCGAAGTGATTGCCTATTTTATCTTCCTGTTTGCGGCACTGGCCATTTATCTGCGGCCGGTACCTGCACAAAAAACCGCTGCTGCGTAAGAGGCTATGATGAGTAAGAATCCATCCGCACCTTCATCAGGCCTTATGAAACTGGCTGTTGCCGGTTCCGCTGTTTTGGCAGTGGCTGCAGGCGGCTTGTTTTATTATGCAACCATCACGAAAAACACGGTGGGCAATGAAAAGCTGATCCCGATTGAGGTTGGTGCCAAAGCCTGTGAGCCGATGAACCTGACCTTGCCGTCCGGCTTTCACAGTTTTGAAATTCACAACCGTTCCGACCGCCCTGTTGAGTGGGAAATTCTCGACGGTGTGATGGTCGTAGAAGAGCGCGAAAATATTATCCCGGGTATGAAATCCGTATTGCGTGCGCAATTGCTGCCTGGTGAGTATGAGATTACCTGCGGTCTGCTTTCCAATCCGCGCGGCAAATTGACGGTAACGCCGTCCGAACATTCGAAAGCGGCTGTAGCGGCCAAGCCGGATACCCGCGCTTTCATCGGTATGCTCTCGGAGTATAAAGTGTTTCTGGTCATGCAGAGCAATGCGGCGCTTAAAAATACGCAGGCATTGCAAGCAGCAATTGCCGCAGGCAATGTGCAGGCAGCGCGCGCAGCTTTCTCGCAGGCGCGTGAAGCCTATGAACGCACAGATGTGCTTTCCGGCCGTTTCTCCGATCTGGCGTCTAAGATTGATCCTCTCGCAAATTATCTGGAAAAACGCGAGGAAGACCCTGCATTTACCGGTTTCCACCGTATTGAATATGGTCTGTGGGCGCAGAACAGTACCGCAGGTCTGGATATTTTTGCCAGTCAGTTGGCAACTGATCTGACAGAGCTGAAAGAGCGCCTGAAAACCACGAAACTGACGCCGGATATGCTGCTGCGCAGTCTTGCAACCTATCTGAACCAGCAGGCTGAAGGTGCCGTTATTGCCGGTGATAATGCCTATTCGCATCTTGATCTGGCTGATCTGACGGCAAAACTCGACGGCGCGGAAAAAATTCTCACTTTGCTGAAACCACTCAGTGAAAAACCGGCAGCAAGCGAAACACAAAATGCGCTTTTTGCCTTACAGGATGTGCGACAGGAACTGACGACCTTATCGGCAGGAAACCCTGAGCGTTCCTATGCGGAAATTGATGACGCAGCCCGTCGCGCTTTGGCGGAAAAAGTGAGAACACTCAGCCAGAAAATCACCGCACTGATGTCTGCAATCGGATTGGAGTAAGTGATGAAAAAGGAAGAGAATAAGCTCACTGCAAACCGCCGTAATGTCCTCAAAGGATTGGGGCTGGCCTTAGGCAGCACAATGACTGCGGGGACTGCGGGTTATGCGCAAGCCTCATCGGCTCCGGTTGAGCATCATGTGACCGATGCGCCGGTCGGCAGCAATGGTTTTCATCAGCGCCAGCCTTTTTATGGCATTCATCAGTCCGGCATCACCAATGCCCGTCCTGCGCATGGTCTGGTTGCGTCTTTCGATGTACTGGTGAAAACGCCGGATGATCTGGAGCGGTTGTTTCGCACTTTAACGCAGCGCATAGTTTTTCTCACGCAGGGCGGCACACCGCCGGAGCTTGATCCGAAACTGCCGCCTGCGGATTCCGGTATTATCGGCCCTGAAATCCGGCCGGATAACCTGACGATTACGGTAGGTCTTGGCGACAGCCTGTTTGAGCATCATCCGTGGCTGAAAGCCCATAAGCCGAAGCTTTTGCAGCGCATGACCAAGTTCCCGAATGATGCACTGGTGGCTGATCTCTGTCACGGTGATCTGTCGCTGCAATTTTGCTCGAATACGCCGGATACCAATATTCACGCTTTGCGCGATATTCTGAAAACCATGTCTGATATGGTTTTCCTGCGCTGGAAACAGGAAGGCAATGTGCCGGTGATCCCGCCTTCGCCTTCCGGTGAAGTGGAAAGCGCACGCAATTTCTTAGGCTTCCGCGATGGTTCTGCCAATCCCGATGCCGGTGACAGCACATTGATGAACCAGCTGGTCTGGGTAGGGGAACCCCATCAGGAGCCGGACTGGGCAGCCAATGGTTCCTATCAGGCGGTGCGTATTATCCGCAATTTTGTGGAGCGTTGGGATCGGACACCTTTGCAGGAGCAGGAGCTGATTTTCGGACGTAAAAAAATGTCCGGTGCGCCGATGGATGGCACCAAAGAAAGTCAGGTGCCGGACTATTCCAAAGACCCTGAGGGCAAGGTTACGCCGATGGATGCGCATATCCGACTTGCCAATGACCGCACCCATGCCACGCAGAAAAATCTCATTCTGCGCCGTCCGTTCAACTATTCCAACGGTGTTACCAAGTCCGGTCAGCTCGATCAGGGACTGCTTTTCATCTGCTATCAGGCCGATTTGGAGCAGGGCTTTATCACCGTCCAGCGCAAACTCGATGGCGAGCCGCTGGAAGAATATATCAAGCCGGTCGGCGGCGGATATTTTTATATTTTACCGGGTGCGGTGGACGAGAAGGATTATCTCGGCAGCACTCTGGTTGAGGCCATCCGCAACCATCCGGATAACAAGGTTTAACCCACAACCGTTTGTATGAACGGCTGCAACTCTAAAAACATAAAGTGTATCAGAAGGACGTCTGTAATGAAGTTTGGATCTTTACTTGCCGCCTCGGTACTTGCCTCCTGCCTGTCTTTTCAGGCTTTTGCGCAGGATACCACCTATGACCTCGTTGAGCCGCTGGCAGAATATAAAATCTATGTCAGTGAAAAAGTGCAGAAGCTGGAAGAAGACACCAAAGTCTTTACCGATGCTGTGAAAGCCGGTGACGTGGAAAAGGCAAAGTCCCTCTTTGCGCCGACCCGTCTGAGCTATGAAGCCATCGAACCGATTGCAGAACTGTTCAGCGATCTGGACGTGGCAATTGACAGCCGCGCTGACGACTGGGAAAAAGCGGAGCAGGATCCGGGTTTCACAGGCTTCCACCGTATTGAATATGGCCTGTGGGAAAAGAACTCGACTGAAGAACTGACGCCGGTTGCTGATAAGCTGATGGCTGATGTGAGCGAGCTGAACAAGCGTATTGCTGACCTAACTTTCCCGACGGAAAAAGTTGTCGGCGGTGCGGCAGTGCTGATGGAAGAAGTGGCGGCCACCAAAATCTCCGGTGAAGAAGACCGCTACAGCCACACTGATCTTTGGGATTTCAAAGGCAACTTTGACGGTTCCCGCAAGATTTTTGATCTGGTTCGCCCGCTGATCGAAGCGAAAGAAGCTGAATTCACCAAGAAAGTGGATGAAAACTTCAATACTGTTTCCCAGACTCTTGATAAATACAAAGAAGGCGAAGGCTATCAGAGCTATGACAAGCTGACAGAAGCAGACCGCAAAGTGCTCTCCATTGCCGTGAATACACTGGCGGAAGATCTTTCCACACTGCGTGGTAAACTCGGACTCAACTAATCTCCGCATATTAAAAAACGCCCGATACCGGAGATGGTATCGGGCGTTTTTTATTGGCATTGCGTGATTTTAATCGGCTGTTCTGCTGTCGTACCAAGCTCGTGGCATTGGCCATTTGCACAGAGTTTCCAGCCGCTGGCCGTCTCGCCGGAGGCTGCCAGAACCAATTCCTGACGCGGCGGAATTTTCGGCACATAATGATACCATCCATCCCGCAACACAGCGCCTTCCGGTGGTTCCATGCCTGCGCCGGAGCCTTGCACACGGGCATGCGTCAGAACAAAACCTGCCGGTGTGATCTGCCAGTCTTCCTGCCAGGGTATCTTCTCGACACTATGTGTCCATTGCAGCATGAAAGACGTGGTTACTATCCGCAGCACACCGGCTGCGGATAGTGCACAGAGTGCCATCAGGCGGCTTTCATCTGTGGCTCTCTGGTATTCCACCAGTGCCACAGCAGGAAGGCCATACAGGCAGCAAAGCCGATCTCATCGCTGAGCGGATAGGTTGCCAGCATCATTGCGGCTGCTGCAAATGCCCAGACGCGCTCCCAGATTTTGAGATGTCCGCGCAAGTAGCCGATTGCCGCGGCTCCCCACATCACAATGCTGAGCAGAGCTTTGCCGATCATATAGGCAACAGCAGGCCAGAAGCCCATGCTTTCCGCCAGCGGGCCGCCATCCTGCAACATGATAACCGGCGCATAAACCGCCATGAACGGTACGGCAAAACCGGCTACCGCAATACGCACGGCCTGCATCCCGATTTTCATGCCGGATTCTTTCGCAATCGGCGCAGCGGCAAAAGCTGCCAGTGCAACCGGTGGCGTCAGATCGGCCATGATCCCGAAATAGAACACGAACATATGCGAGACCAGCAGCGGCACATCCAGCATCAGCAAAGCAGGGCCTGCAATGGATGAGGTGATGATATAGTTCGGAATTGTCGGGATACCCATGCCGAGGATCAGGCAGGTAATCATGGTCAATACGAGTGACAGGAACAGGGAGTTTTCACCCACGCTTACAATCACACGCGCAAAGCTTGATCCGGCACCGGTGAGTGCAAGCACGCCGATAATCACACCGACAAGCGCACAGGCAATACCAACAGGCAGGGCATTTTTGGCACCCTCTGCAAGGCTTTCAAGACAAAGGCGCAGCGTCTCGCGGCCGCCGCGAATGGTGAAATTGACAAGAACCAATGCGGCAATCAGCAACAGGATCAGCGTGATGCCGCGAATTTCCTGTCCCAGAATATTAAAGCTGGTGCCGAAGGCGGCAGCGGACATCAGACCCAGTGCAACCCAGAACAGCACACGCACTGCCATTGGCATATTGGCAGAGACCGGTACGCCGAGAATAATCAGTGCGGTCAGCCCCATGCCCACGGTTCCGGCGAAGAGCGGCGTATAGCCGGAGAACAGCAGCCAGACCAGTGCCACAAGCGGCAGGATCAGATACCAATGCTTGCGCAAAGCACCGAGTGCACTTGGCAATTCAGCCTTTGACAGGCCTTTAAGACCAAGACGTCCGGCTTCCAGATGCACCATAATGAAAACGGTGATGAAATAGAGCACTGCCGGAACAATCGCCGCCTTGACGATTTCGAGATAAGGCAGACCCAGCGTTTCCGCCATGATGAAGGCGACAGCGCCCATTACCGGCGGCATAATCTGACCGCCCATCGAGGCAACGGCTTCTACACCACCGGCAAAAGCAGGTTTGAAACCGGAACGCTTCATCAGCGGAATTGTGAAAGCACCGGTGGTCACCACATTGGCCACGCCGGAACCGTTGATGGTGCCCATCAATGCGGAAGAGATTACTGAGACTTTGGCAGGGCCACCGCGCGACGAGCCGACAGAACCCATCGCCACATCATTGAAAAGCTGGATCATGCCTGCACGTTCAAGAAACGCGCCGAACAGAATAAACAGGAAAATATAGCTGGAGGAGACATAAATCGGCGTGCCGTAAATACCTTCTGTTCCCAGAAACAGCACTTCAACGACCTGTTCAAAATCATAGCCGCGATGGTTGAGCGGTGAGGGCAGATACTGGCCGAACAGACCATAGGCCAGAAAGATCAGACAGATCAGCGGCAGTGTCCAGCCCATCATGCGCTGCCCTGCCCAGAATACCAGAGCAACGGCAAGCACACCGATCACAATATCCTGCATTTCCGGCTCACCGGCACGCAGGATCAGATCATTATAGAAAACCCAGTGATAGAAGCTGACGGCAAAAGCCAGAATGGCGGTTGACCACATCAGCAATTTTTTAAATGAACCGCGCGGAGCTGCATTGGCATAAAGGCCAAACAGCAGCAGCAGCAAAAAGCCGACGTGAACGGAGCGCACAACCTGACTTGGCAAAGGTGAATAGGCCGCAGTCCAAAGCTGGAAAACGGAGAAAGCAACGGCAATGCCAAACAATATTTTGGCGCCGGTGCTGACACCCCAACCCGGAATATGCTCGGCCGATTCAACTGCATTGTTTTCTGAAGATGACATAAATTTAAAACCGCAAAAAATGACAGGAACAGGCGGTCAGAAAAGGCTGCATATTCTGCGAGACACAGAATATGCAGCCTTAAAATCCGCTTCAGGCGTGATTATTCAATGCCTTTTTCTTTGTAATAGCGCATCGCACCCGGATGAATCGGGGTTGGCGATACGATCGTGCTCTTGTCGAGTTTGATCATTTTGGCTGCGGAATGGGCTGCTGTCAGCTGATCCAGATTTTCAAACAGACCTTTGGTCATTTGATAGACCAGTTCTTCATCCATATCCGGACGTACGATCAGATAATTGATCACCGATGCCGTGGTCACGTCTTTGTCCTGACCGGTATAGGTATTAGCCGGAATAGTGTTGACCTGATAAGGCGCACCGATTTTTTCAATAATATCGGCAGGCACTTCCACCACATTGATCTCAACCGCATTGGCAAGGTCGCGCAGCGATGCAACGCCAAGGCCGGAGGACTGCAGCGTGGCATCCAGCTGACGGTTTTTCATCAGTTCCACGGATTCCGCAAATGGCAGATATTCCACTTTGCCGAGATCGCTGTAGGAAAGACCGGCTGCGCCGAGAATGGTTTTCGCATTCAGCTCGGTTCCGGATTTCGGCGCACCGACGGACAGGCGTTTGCCCTTCAGATCCGCCAGCGTTTTAATACCGGATTCCTTGGAAGCAACGATCTGCACATAGTTCGGGTAAATCGCGGCCATTGTGCTGATATTTTCCAGCTTCTTTTTGAAACCGGCTTCTTCATTGCCTTCCCACGCATCGCGCAGGGAATCGCCGAGTGTGAAAGCGATTTCGCCACGGCCGCTATTGATCAGATTGATATTCTCAATCGAAGCTTTGGTTGCCTGCACAGACGGACGGGCATCAGGAATGCCGGAATAGATTTTTTCAAGGGCAACACCCATCGGGTAATAAACACCGCTTGTGCCGCCGGTCAGAATATTGATGAAATTTTGCGCATTTGCTTCAGCTGCGGCAAATGTCAGTGTGACCGCTGCAAAGGCTGATAAAAGTGATTTTTTACCCAAATAACCCATGAAATCCTCCATATTTCACTCATGGGCGGCTCTTCTTCAGTCATCAACTCTCCCGGTTGTGACTGTGACCGCCCGTATAATATCTTGCTGTAAGCCAGTGGTTCAGAACAATCCCCGATTAACATCACCAAGACATTTAATGTACAAAAAGAGCCCTAATCATCCTAAAGTATTAGACAGACAGATAAAATGTAAAATAGAGGCTCTGTTTCGCAGGTGATTTTTTATGAAGTCGCCATATTGTGCAACCAAAAATTTGTGACCGGCCTGCCTGCATTTAAAAACATGTCATATTGAATTTTAAATAACTGATTTTATTAAATTTATTGAAACATGATGCTTGTGCATAAAATTATTCCGAAACACTATTAGGCAAATGGAATAGTTTTGCGCAAAGCTTGCGACATGAGCGCAAAGCCGGATATAGCTGTTGCGGCTCATAGTGGTTGTGCATGGAGGAAACGCACAATCGGATGCTTTGAGCACAAGCATAATGGGAGTGAGAAATGAACGGTGCTGATAGCCTTTGCGACACCCTGCTGGCGCACGGGATCGATGTCTGTTTTGCCAATCCGGGTACATCAGAAATGCATTTTGTGGCGGCGCTGGATCGCAAGCCGCAGATGCGCTGCGTGCTGGGTCTGTTTGAAGGTGTGGTAACGGGTGCTGCCGACGGCTATGGCCGTATGGCGGATAAACCGGCAGCAACTTTGCTGCATCTGGGTTCCGGTCTTGGTAACGGCGTTGCCAATCTGCATAATGCGAAACGTGCAAAAACGCCGATTGTGAATATTGTTGGCGATCATGCAACCTATCATCTGAAATATGATGCACCGCTGACCAGCGATATTGAATCTCTGGCGCGTCCGGTTTCCGGCTGGGTGAAAACGTCTAAATCCGCAGATGATATTTCGGCAGATACGGCGGAAGCCTATGCTGCTGCCTGCAATGCACCGGGACAGGTGGCAACGCTGATCCTGCCTGCCAATACTGCATGGACAGAAGCACCGCAGCAGATTGTGCAGCCTTTGAGTCGCCCCGAGCGTCGTAAAGTTGATGCGGAGGCCGTGCGAGAAGCAGCTCAGGCATTGCGCAACGGCAAGCGCACACTCATCCTCCTCGGTAATCTTGCTCTGCGTGCCAATGCGCTGGAAATCGCCAGCCGCATTGCGCAAGCATCCGGTGCTCGTATTCAGGCACAGCAATCCAATGGCCGTATTGAGCGCGGTGCAGGGCGCGTTGCTGTTAATCGTGTGCTTTATCGTGTGGATGATGCACTGGCTGATCTGGCCGGCATCGAACAGGTTGTGCTGCTCGGCGCAAAAATTCCGGTCGCCTTCTTTGCCTATCCGGGTAAGCCGAGCACCTTCCTGCCGGAAGGTTGCGCCGTGGTTGATTATGCGGGTGAAGCCGACGACCAGCTCTATGCATTGCAGGCGCTGGCCGATGAAATGAACATTCCGGCGTCTGTCACGCCACTGCTCAATCAGCGTGGTGAGAAGGTCATGCCGACCGGCACGCTTGATGATGATAAAATCAGCGCGATTGTTGCGTCACTCCTGCCGGAAAATGCGATTATCGTCGATGAATCCATTACATCCGGTCGTGAAATGTTCGGGCTGACGCATAATTCAGCGCCGCATGATTTTCTGCAACTGACGGGTGGTGCGATCGGTATCGGCCTGCCGCTGGCAACCGGTGCGGCAGTAGCCTGTCCGGATCGTCAGGTCGTAGCTTTGCAGGCTGATGGCAGCGGTATGTATACAATGCAGGCACTGTGGACTCATGCGCGCGAAAACCTGAACATCATCACCATCATTTTCGCCAATCAGCGTTATGCAATCCTGCATGGTGAATTGCAGAATGTTGGTGCCGGTGCACCGGGACGCAATGCACAGCGCATGTTTGATCTGGTTGAGCCGACGATTGACTGGGTGAGCCTTGCCAAAGGTGTTGGTGTTGAAGGCGCACGCGCCACAACGGCTGAGCAGTTTGCTGATTTGTTTGCCGCAGCCAGCAAACGCACAGGCCCGTTCCTGATCGAAGCGATGATCTGAAATTTAAAACTGCGGCGGATTTATAATCCGCCGCATTTTTCAAGCTTGAACTGCGCTTTCCGAGCGTTCCTTAATGACATTCAGCACGATGGAATGGAAATCATTGAGGAAGATCTGCCCCCACCAGTCGCAGTAAATGTTGATCGGCGTTGCAATCCGGTATTGGGTTTTCAGCGTCAGACGCGTGCGGTTTTCATCAATCGGCTCCAGCAGATATTCACCATAGTCCAAGCCCAGATAGTCACTATTGACGCTGATATGCGCTTCAACAGCTTTCGGGATTGAGGTGTCGCTGAAACGGAAATCCCAGC
The DNA here is from genome assembly GCF_018436245.1 of Pseudochrobactrum algeriensis. Classification (NCBI taxonomy): domain Bacteria; kingdom Pseudomonadati; phylum Pseudomonadota; class Alphaproteobacteria; order Hyphomicrobiales; family Brucellaceae; genus Pseudochrobactrum; species Pseudochrobactrum algeriensis. The sequence goes on along the minus strand of NZ_CP075360.1, from coordinate 18,721 downwards.
GCAGATAGCGGTTTTCCTGCCAGCCGGTGATGACTTCTTCAAAATTAACACCTTTGCCCCATTTCAGATGGCGCACGGCACCCACACCGGAGCCGGTAATCCGCGCATCTTCGGGTTTCGGCACGCCGACAATGCTGTGGCTGAAAGTCATGCCCAGTTCATCGGAGCGGATATCAGGAATTTCCAGCGTATTGTTCCAGATCACATCAGCAGGGGCATTGATCTCGATTACAGTTGTGACCGAGCTGAAATGATCCTGATATTCAATCTGATTTTCCAGCGGCAGAGCGAGAAAAGGCAGGGCAATCACAAATGTGACACTGCGTTTAGCCTGATAATTGCGCAACAGCCGCATGGTAACATAAACGCCAAGCGCTGTGCCTGCGAAGAGAAACGGCGCGGCCATGGCCACGCAGATACCGGCTTCACCGAAGATAATCATCGAAATCAGAATAAAGCCGAGCATGCACAGCATGGCGGTTTTCATATGTTTGCGGATGCTGCCTGTGCCTTGCGGGTCAATCTGAATAATCAGCAGGCTGGTAATCGCCATCGGCATCAGGATCAGGCCGGTGATAAAGGCCATGCCGCTGCCTTCGCGGATCAGCCATATGAGGATGTATAGCAGCACCGCATAGAGCGTTGTTGCAATGATGCTGAGCCAGAACCGGTCGGATGAAGGGGCAGTGTTATTTTCAGACATAGGGTTTCTTATCCGGCTTGATCCGTCAGAACAACCACGGAGGCTTGTCCGCAGTGATTAAACTTGCTAGAGCATTGCGTGAATGACACGGGGTGTCCTGTTTTGCAGGGCTGAGATTTTAAACCCGTTGAACCTGATCCAGCTCATACTGGCGAAGGGATGTCTGTGTGCCCAGCCGTATTTTATGCGGTGCAAGCCCTTATTCCCTTGGCCGTCCGTATTCTTTTAGGCGAGGGAATTTATATGTCTGATCCAGTTAATCTTCCACTTCACCAGCAGCTCGTTCTTGTCACCGGCGGCGCACGCGGTCTGGGGCGCGATCTCGTTACAGCCTTTTTGCGCGAGGGCGCGCGTGTTGTAATTAATTATCACACCAGTGCAGATGCGGCAGCGGAACTGGCTGCTCTGGCACCGGAAAAGACACTGGCTGTGCAGGCCGACGTGACAGATGTTGCTGCCGTGCAGGCACTGTTTGCCAAAGCTCAACAGCATTTTGGCGCGCCGGTGACGACTGTCGTCAATAATGCTTTGCCGGCTTTTAGTTTCAATGGTGATGCCCGTGCGCATGCGGATGTGATCAGCTGGGAGCAGATCAACCAGCAGATGGAAGGGATTGTGCGCGGGGCGCTCAATACCACGCAAGCTGCTTTGGCTGGCATGGAGCAGGCTGGTTTTGGCCGCATCATCAATATTGGCACCAACCTGTTTCAAAATCCGGTTGTGCCGTACCATGATTACACGGCGGCTAAAGCCGCTCTGTTGTCGCTGACCCGCACACTTGCGCAGGATCTGGGCGAGAAGAATATCACCGTCAATATGCTGTCCGGCGGTTTGTTACGTACAACCGATGCGTCTGCTGCAACACCGGAGGCAGTGTTTGATTATATCGCCTCTGCCACGCCGTTGCGCCGCGTCACCACGCCTGCGGAATTTGCCGATACAGCATTATTCTTTGCCTCGCCATGGGCGCGTTCTGTGACCGGTCAAAATCTGGTTGTTGACGGCGGATTGGTGAAAAACTGATGCGGGAAATGCACCTCAATCTGTTTATCTTCGGCTGCGGGCATCACCGTGCTGCATGGCGGCATCCGCAATCGGCCGTCGAGCAACTCAGTGATATCAGCTATTACACAAATCTGGCGCAGATTGCCGAGCGCGGTAAATTTGATGCGATTTTCTTCGCCGACTGGCATGCGATTGATAATATTGCGGACGGGCCGCGCAGCTATTTTGACCCGCTGACTTTGCTGGCAGCGCTGGCACAGGTCACGGAGAAAATCGGTCTTATCAGCACGGTTTCCAGCACATTCACCACACCGTTTCATGCGGCGCGTATGCTGGCTTCACTGGATCATCTGTCGAAGGGGCGCATCGGCTGGAATGTGGTGACATCCATGTTTGACAGCGAAGCGCGTAATCATGGCTATGATGCCATGCCGCCCCATGAATGGCGCTATGGCCGTGCGGCAGAGTTTATCGAAGCGGTGCAGAAATTATGGGATTCATGGGATGCGGATACGATCACTTGTGATCGTTCCGGTGACTATGCGCGCAAGGATGGTTTGCGCGCTATCCATCATAAAGGCGAGCATTTTACCACGCAGGGGCCGCTGACCATTCCGCGTCCGCCGCAGGGGCATCCGGTTCTGTTTCAGGCCGGTGCATCGGATCAGGGCAGAGCATTGGCAGCGGAAAAAGCCGAGGCGATTTATGCCGTGGCTTATGATCTGCCAGCTGCGCAGGATTATTACCGTGATATTCAGCGCCGCGCAAAACTGGCGGGGCGGGAGAAGGGCATTCCGGTGATGCCGGGTCTGGTTACCTATGTCGCTTCCACGCAGGCAGAGGCGAAAGCCAAGCAGCGGGAACTCGACGAGCTGCTGCCGACAGCGGATTCTTTGCGCCAGCTTGGTATGTTTATCGGGCAGGATTGCTCCGGCTGGGAACTGGATGCGCCGGTGCCAGCTTTGCCGCCGCTGGAGGACTTCACGGGGCCGAAAGGGCGCTATGCAACAATCCTGCGGATTATTGAAACGGAACAGCCGACATTACGGCAATTGCTCGGGCGTTTGGCGGCAGGCGGCGGGCATTGCACAATTGTGGGAACACCGGAGGTGATTGCTGACCAGATGGAATTGTGGTGGCGCAATGAAGGGGCGGATGGTTTCAACCTGATGCCGCCGTCATTGCCATCCTCGATTGAGGACTTTGTTGAACAAGTCGTGCCGGTTCTGCAAAAGCGTGGATTGTTCCGTTCAGACTATCAGACAGATACACTGCGCGGGCATCTGTCTTTACCGCTCAAGCACTAGAGCGATTTACGTTTATGTTGGATCATAGCGTTCGCTCTAGATTCCTTAGTCTGTCGCATTGTCACGGGCGTCAAGTTGATCCAGCTTGACTATGAAATGCTCTGGTTTCTTATGAAGGCAGCCGGTCAGAGTGACCGGCTGTCGAGAATTTTATCAATCAGACCCCATTCCAGTGCTTCCTGTGCATCCATGAAGCGGTCGCGATCCAGAGTTTGCTCAACCTCTTCATAGCTGCGGCCGCAATGTCTGGCGTAGAATTCGATAACGCGATGTTTGGTTTTGCGCATCTCTTCGGCCTGAATGAAAATATCGGATGCCTGCCCCTGAAAACCGCCAAGCGGCTGATGCACATGCAGGCTGGCATTGGGTAATGCTGCACGAAAGCCCGGTTCTCCGGCCATCAGCAGAAATGAGCCCATGGAACGGGCGGTTCCCATGCATAATGTGTGCACCGGCGCGTGAATATAATGCATGGTGTCGTAAATGGCCAAGCCACTGGTGATCGCTCCACCGGGGGAATTGATATAAAGGCTGACCGGCTTTTTCGGGTTTTCCGCTTCCAGAAACAGCAATTGTGCGCAGACCAGAGCGGCCACAGTGTCATTGACCTCGCCATTGAGGAAAATGATCCGCTCCCGCAGCAGGCGGGAGTAAATGTCGAAAGAGCGTTCCCCTTTTGCTGATTGTTCAACAACCATAGGGACGAGTTGCATCATCTCGCGCATCGGCAAGCTCCGTTCTTCACTGATTTAAAATTATGCTGTTTTACGCGGCACGCATGACGGATTGTAGATTGGTGTTCGCCGCCTGCGGTTTCAGATGCAGGCGCGCATCATCAAGCTCATGGATAATCGTGAGGCTGGTGCCGCCATTGTCATTGGCGGCAATCTGAAAAGTGACGACACTTTCAAGATATGGTGGTTCCGTTTCCCGCATTCTGTAAGAGGCTTGTTGCTGCGGAATAATGGCAGACGGTTCTGTCTCACTCAGACCTGCATCCGGCAGCCAGTTTGCCCGCAGTTCAGGAATGCTGATCGCACGCCAGACTTTTTGCGGGCTGGCATCCAGATCATATTCAAAGACAAGGCGGATTGCGTTTTCTGTATGCTCTTCCTGTGTCATTGATCCATATCCTTCAGCAGGGTTTTGAGGGCATCAATACGTGCAGGCCAGTAAGCGCGGTATTTTGCAAGCCATTGGGCGATAAGCGCAAGACCCTCAGGATCGACTTCGTAATTCACAAAGCGTCCCTGCCGCTGTTCTCTGATGAGGCCTGCACTGCGAAGAACTGCAAGATGCTGGGACATTGCCGGTTGGCTGATTTCCATCCCTTCGCGTAAGGCACTGGCATTCATACTGCCGGTTGCCAGTTTTTCAAAAACAGCGCGTCGTGTCGGATCGGCCAGAGCCTTGAAAATATCATTTTCTGTCATGCCTAACAGATAAGCATACACTTATGTGATTCGCAAGGACGCTGTAAAAATGAACGGCGAATTTACCTTAAAACAAATAGATTGGGATGCGCATATTTTCCCATGTACTGATTGATAGATTTCAATATATTATTCTAAATTATCAGGGAGAAATATAATGATCTTAAAGCGCTTGGTGATCTATCTGATTCTGACCTGTATGATGGTTTCCGGTGCAGTTGCCGGTTCACTCGCAAATCCGGAAGGTAAGCCAATATTGGTGATATCCGGTGCGATTGAAAATAAGAATAACGGCGATACCGCAGAATTTGACCGCGACATGCTGGTGGCAATGGGGATGCAGGTCACAGAGACCGCTAACCCGTGGTATAACGGCCGGACCCGTTTTGAAGGTGTGTCTCTCGACAAGCTGATGGAAATGGTCGGTGCCAAGGGCACGACTGTTACAGCTGTGGCACTGAATGATTATGTGACGAAAATTCCGTTAGAAGACTTTAAGAAATTTAAGGTCATACTGGCCATGAAGCGTGACGGAAGTTTTATCACGGTCCGCGAGAAAGGGCCGCTTTTCATTATCTACCCGTATGACAGTGATCCGCAATTGCAAAGCCAGACTTACTATACACGCTCCGCGTGGCAGGTGGCGAAGCTCATCGTCGAATAGAGGCTTGTGTGAGACGCATACTCGGTATTGTTATTTGCTGTTTTGTATTGGCAACAGGCTACATAGCCTATGTCATTGCTGAGCGACAAACTGCACTGCAGAAGGTTGCCCGTTATAATGACTCCTGGGCTGTCAGCCAGATGGTGTCAGAATATTTGCGCCTTGAACAGCAACTTGCCGCTTATGCTCTCGGCCTGAAAAATGCGGATATTGACGAGATTTCACTCCGGCTCGATATTATGATCAGCCGGCTGGAATTTGTGCAGCAAGGCACATTGCAGGAATTCGTCAATAAAGATCCATCCCGCTATCTGGTTATCCAAAATCTCCGCGCCGCGCTTAATAAGCTCGATCATCAGCTGGCAGAACTCACACCGGAACGGGCGAAAGAGCTTTTGCCGGAAATGAGCCAGCTGGTCGGGCCGCTGACTGGACTGGCATCTTCTTCTGTTGAATATGATGTAAGCGTGATTGATGCCGCTCAGCTTGAAGTGCGCAATCTCCATTATATTTATACCGCTCTTGCAGCAGGACTTATCCTCTGCGGGATCACCATGATTATCCTGCTGCTGCGGCAGAACAGTATGCTGAACCGTGCACACGGGCATATGCAGCGTCTGACAGAAGATCTGCGCGAAACATCGGGTGAATTGCAGTCGCAGAATGACCGGCTTGAGCATTCAGCCCATCATGATGCGCTGACGGGCTTGCCGAACCGTGTTTTGTTCCGTCAGGATCTCAATGCCCGCATGAAGGATGCGAGAGAAGGCGGGTCGCCTGCCGTGGTCCTGTTGTTTGACCTTGACGGTTTCAAGGATGTGAATGACACGCTGGGGCATGATGTCGGGGATGTGCTTTTGCAGGCTGTTGCCAACCGTTTGGTTGAGTTCAGCCATAAAGATGACCTGATTTGCCGCCTGGGCGGTGATGAATTTGCGGTTTTATCGGCGGGTCTCTCTCCGGAAAAAGCCCTTGAATTTGCCCGTCATCTGATGCGCGTTATCAGCTCGCCCTATAATATCAATGACAGGGAAATTAAGATCGGCACCTGTATCGGTGTTGCTATTTCCTCGACCGAGCCGGATGTGGAAGAGCTGTTCAAACATGCCGATCTTGCGCTCTATGAGGCCAAAGCGCTGGGTACCGGCCATGCCTGCATTTTCCAGCCGCATATGCAAACACGGCTTGTCGAGAAAAAAGCCTTTGAGGCCGATCTTCGTGATGCGCTGAAAAACGGCGAGATGGAAGTTTTCTATCAGCCGCAGGCCGATACCTATACGCGTGAGATTTGCGGTTATGAGGCATTGCTGCGCTGGACACATCCGGTGCGCGGTGCTGTTCCGCCGTCGGAATTTATTCCGGTTGCCGAGAAAACCGGCCTGATCCACGAGCTGGGAGACTGGGTTCTGCAACAGGCCTGTCAGGAAGCTGTCCGCTGGCGCAGACCGTTTAAAGTTGCCGTCAACCTGTCGCCGGTACAGTTCAGCACAAAAAATCTGATCCAGCGCGTCACGTCAATTTTGCGGGAGAGCGGACTCAATCCTGAGCGGCTGGAACTGGAAATTACAGAATCCGTTTTGCTCGACAAGAATGAGCAGACTTTGCATACGCTGCGGCAATTGAAAGCCGTTGGTATTCAGATTGCCATGGATGATTTTGGTACCGGTTATTCATCGCTGGGCAGTCTGAGCAGTTTCCCGTTTGATAAGATCAAAATTGACCGGTCTTTCATCCGTGATGTGACAACCAATCCTGATGCTCTGGCTATCGTGGAACTGGTGACAGGGATCGGTCAGAGCCTTGGTATGATTACCATTGCGGAAGGGATTGAAACCGAAGAAGAGCTGGAATGTCTGAAGCGGGTCGGCTGCGATCAGGTTCAGGGTTATTTGTTCGGCCGTCCGGTTTCAGCTTCTGAACTGGCGCATCTTCGCACATAATATAAGTAATATAGTGCGTTAAAAAATATACTAAATTTCATATATATGTTATGTCCTGCCTATTCTTTCAGAAGAGCGCATGGGCAGCCTGTTTGTGCTCCTGAAATGTCGCAAATTTCAAGCGCCAAAGGAGCACAGGCGTGGACACTGTCACATTGCACGGTATTAAGATCCCTTTCGCCCCTGACGAGGTTTCGCCTGTTATCTGGCAGGCAATAATCAGCGGACGTTATGAGGCTAAAGAAGCCAAATGGGTTTTTAAAGCTGTGAAACGCGGCGACCGTGTTCTGGAACTCGGCTCTGGTATCGGTGTGATCACCTCTCTGATGGCTACGATCCCCGATGTACGGATCTGGGCTTTTGAAGCCAATCCTTCAACCGCAGCACTTGCGCAGCGTGTGCTGGATACGAATACTGCGGGCAATGTGCTGCTGACGCAGGGTATTCTCGCTGCAGGCGAACCGGCAGATCACCGTTTTTATGTGCGCAAAGATCTCTGGATGTCCTCAATGGACAAGGAGCAGGGGCCTTATGAGCATGAAATTTCGCTGGCCTCCGCCAATATAGACAATTTTATAGCTGCGCATGATATCAATGTGCTGGTGATGGATATTGAAGGCGCCGAGCGCGATCTGTTGCAAAAAGCGGATCTGAGCGGCATTGAGCGTATTTTCCTTGAGCTTCATGATCATCTCTACGGTCTGGCCGGTATTCGCGATATAACACAGGCGCTGGCAGAAAAAGGTTATGCCTATGATCCGCGCGGGTCTTACGGCCCTTGTGTTCTATTCGCCAAGGACGAAACTGTGCGCGAATATGAGGATGATACAGCTGAACATCACATGGGGTTGTAAATAATTAAAGCGACATATTTGTCGCTTTTAGCGCAATTAAATTTCTCTTTGCGCGCATATTCATTATACATCTTGCAAAGCGCGAAAATCTTATATTAAATGCCATTCAATAAATGGCATCCAAGCCCCGTTTCGGCCTCTCCAGAGTGGTGAGGTTCGATGCGGGGTTTTTTCTTTTCGGGGTAAGATGAAACGCATTGTTGAAATCGGCCTTTTGCAGTCACAGAGCGGAAACTATTCCGCTATTTCGCGCGCCAGCCGTGCCGGTGTTTTGCAGGGCGTTGATGAAGTAAATGCGGACAATGCGCTGGATGTCGCCTTTCGTGTGATCGAGCGTGACCCTGAGGGAAGGGTGGATCGTTATGCGCCGCTTTGCCGCGAGATTCTGCAAAACTCTCAGGCACGTCATATTTTTGGCTGTGTAACTTCTGCTTCCCGAAAAGAGGTTATTCCCGAGCTTGAGCGTTTCGATGGTGTATTGTGGTATCCGCTGCCTTATGAGGGTTTTGAAGCCTCGGAACGTGTGGCCTATATGCATTCATGCCCCAATCAGCATTTGCTGCCATTGCTGGACTGGGCGCTGCCGGTCTTAGGCAAGCGGGCTTATTTTGTCGGCTCGAATTATATCTGGGGCTGGGAAATGGCGCGGATTGCCCGTGAGCAACTTGCTTATGCGGGCGGAACAGTGCTTGGCGACCGCTATCTGGCAATCGGCGACACGGAGCTTGATCATATTCTCCATGATATCCGCGCGCTGAAGCCGGATTTTATTCTGAATTCTCTGGTCGGCGACAGTTCCTATGCCTTTCTGCAGCGGCTGGCCGGTCTGAAGGCTGAATTTGGTTCTGAGAACAATCCGGCAGTTTTGTCCTGCAATTTTACAGAATGCGAAATCGCTCCTGCCAATGGTGCGGCCGCAGGCCTTATCTCGGCGGGGCCGTGGTTTGAGCCTGAAAATGGTCAGGGCGGCTCATTGCTGGAAATGTCGCGCCAAGCCGTACATGAGCTGGCAAATTTGTTGCATAATCGTCCGCAAGCGGAAAAACTGTCTTTATCGGAATTGCTGCTGGCTGCATTACAGCACGGCTATCAGCCAAGGCTTGACCCGACCAATCTTCATGCCGCGCAACCGGTGGTGATTGCCCGTCTCGAAGGCGACCAGTTCAAAGAAATTAAACGCCTGCCACAAATGCGGGCAGATCCTTATCTCACGCATCATGTCCAGCGCCCGCAAGGCAGCGGATTTCTGAAGGTGGTGTCATAATGCGGATCAGAACGGAAAATCTCGGCGGGGCTGTAGCGTGGATACTCCATCGCCCGCATCCGTCCGTGCAGGGTCTGATCCGGCAATTAAGTGTTATCGGGCTGAATGTGCGGGAGGCATGGCCGGAGCTGCCGGCTGAAGCCCTCAACGCCGATTTCATATTCTACGATGCCGATAGCGGCCATAATGAGCAGTTTCCATGGCGTGCAGGCGGATCGCCGATGCCGATGATTGCCCTGATCGGTTCGGAAGTTCCGGGACGGTTAAAATGGGCGATGGATATGGGCGCTCATGCGCAATTGCTCAAGCCTGTCAGCGACAAAGGCGTCTATGCGGCTCTGCTGGTGGCACGCAGTAATTTCGATCAGGCGAAAGCATCACAAGCTCTGATTACAGATCTGGAAAACCGGCTGTCCGCCCGCCAGACAATTGTGCAGGCTGTGATGATCTCCATGATGAAGGGGAAAACCGAAGCCGAGGCCTATGATCTGTTGCGGCAGGTTGCCATGGCCTGGCAGGTCACAATCGAGACTGCGGCTGAACGCATTGTCGCCAATCATTCTGCAGAGAGGGGCGCCAAAGATGGCAGACGCATCGATCTCGCCTGAACCGTTTACGGCACCAAAACGCGGCTCATCCATTATGCGACGCTTGTTACAGCGCAAGCTGGCGCTGCTCGGGCTGATCATCATTCTGATCTGTGTCGGCGGCGCGGTTTTTGCCAAATGGATTGCGCCTTTTGATCCCAATGAGCAGTTCTTTGACGGGCTGACGATTGAAGGTGCGCCGATGCCGCCGGGAGAACAGTTCTGGTTCGGTACGGATTTGCTTGGCCGTGATCTGTTTTCGCGGCTGCTCTATGGTGCGCAGACATCTCTGGTGATCGGGGTTGTGGCCAATGGTGCTGCGCTGCTGATTGGCACGCTGATCGGTGTGACAGCAGGCTATTTTCGCGGCATTACCGGTGCGGTGCTGATGCGCTTTACCGATCTGATGATGGCTTTTCCGGCCTTGTTGCTGGCGATCTGTCTGGCGGCGATTTTCTCGCCATCCTTATGGATTGTGGCAATGGTGATTGCCTTTGTGAACTGGGTGCAGACGGCACGGGTGATCTATACGCAAACCTCGTCTCTGGCCGAGCGCGATTATATCGCTGCGGAAAAAACACTGGGTGCAGGCCATGGCCGTATTCTGTTCCGGCATATTCTGCCGCATCTGATCCCGACGCTGATTGTCTGGGGCACGCTCGGCATTTCCACCACTGTGCTGCTGGAGGCAACCCTGTCCTATCTGGGCGTCGGTGTGCAGCCGCCGACACCATCATGGGGCAATATTATTTTCGAAAACCAGACCTATTTTCAGTCCGCGCCCTGGCTGGTGTTCATTCCGGGAGCCGCGATCCTGTTGCTGGCGCTTGCCTTTAATCTCGTGGGGGATGCGCTGCGCGATATTCTCGACCCGACACAACAGGGGCGTGACTGATGCTTGCCTATATTCTCCGACGTTTGATCCAGTCCGCGCTGATCCTGCTTGGTGTTTCTTTCATCACCTTTGTGCTGCTCTATGTACTACCTGCCGACCCCGTACGGCAGATTGCAGGACGTTCAGCCACAGCGGAAACCGTTGCCAGTATCCGGCAACAGCTCGGGCTGGATCAGCCTTTTATCGTGCAATATGGCGATTATCTCTGGAACCTGCTCAACGGTAATCTCGGCCGCTCCTACTTGCAGAAAACGGAAGTAACCGACCTCATCCTGTCGCGTCTGCCCGCTACTTTGCAGCTGCTGGTGGCGGCGATTATTTGCGAATTGCTGATCGGCCTGCCGCTTGGAATTGTTGCAGCGCTCAATCGCGGCAAGCTGCTTGATAATGCGCTGATGCTGACCAGTTTCATGACCGTTTCAGCACCGCAATTTGTGGTGGCTCTGCTGTTGTTATTTGTTTTCGCGGTCACACTCGGCTGGTTCCCGATTGGTGGTTATGGCAGTTTCTCGCATATTGTGTTGCCCGCGCTGACCCTCGGTATTCTCGGCTCCGGCTGGTATTCGCGTATTGTGCGTTCATCCATGATTGATGTGCTGCGCGCCGATTTTATCCGCACTGCCCGTGCCAAAGGGCTTGGCCGCAGCCGCGTTATTTTCGGCCATGCTCTGCCTAATGCCATTCTGCCGATTATCGCGATGATCGGCATCGATATTGGCATGTTCATGTCGGGCATTGTCGTGGTGGAAAGTGTTTTCGGCTGGCCCGGTATCGGACAGCTGGCATGGCAGGCCATTCAGCGTGTCGATATTCCGATCATCATGGGTGTGACGCTCGTCTCTGCCTGCGGCATTGTGCTGGGCAATCTCATCGCCGATCTGATCTCCCCGCTTATCGATCCGCGCATCAAGCTACGTTAATTATTCTAAACAGGAGTGAGGCAATGAAGAAACTATTCCTTTCAACCGCTCTGGCGACTGCTCTGACGGGTCTGGTGGCAATGCAGACGATGGCACCGGCACAGGCGCAAGAGCCGAAATCCGGCGGCAATATGATCGTGACCTATAAGGATGATGTGGCAACACTTGATCCGGCGATCGGCTATGACTGGCAGAACTGGTCGATGATTAAATCGGTCTTTGACGGTTTGATGGATTATAAGCCGGGCACCACAGAGCTGCGTCCGGGTCTGGCCGAAAGCTATGAGATTTCAGAAGACGGCAAGGCCTATACATTCAAATTGCGTAAAGGCGTGAAATTCCACAACGGCCGCGAATTCACCGCAGATGATGTGCTCTATTCCCTGAACCGTGTTGTTAATCCGGCAACCCAGTCTCCGGGACAGGGCTTCTTCTCGATGATCGAAGGCTATGATGATGCCGCCGCCGGTAAAGCCGCGACACTTTCCGGTGTCAGTGCCACGGATGCCAATACGGTTGTGATTAAGCTTTCACGCCCTGATGCAACTTTCCTGCATATTATGGCGCTGAATTTCTCTTTCATCGTACCGAAGGAAGCTGTGGAGGCTGCGGGCGCGGATTTTGGTAAAAAACCTGTCGGCACCGGTGCTTTCAAACTGACTGAATGGACACTCGGCCAGCGTCTCGTTTTTGAGAAAAATGCTGATTACTGGATTTCCGGCGTTCCTTATCTCGACAGTTTCACCGTGGAAGTCGGGCAGGAGCCGGTTGTAGCCCTGCTGCGCGCGCAGAAAGGCGAAATCGATATTCCGGGCGATGGTATCCCGCCGGCAAAATTTGTCGAAGTGATGAAAGATCCTGAACAGTCCAAGAATGTTGTCGAAGGCGGTCAGCTCCATACCGGTTATGTCACGATGAATGTGACCAAAGCACCTTTTGACAAGGTGGAAGTGCGCCGCGCCGTCAATATGGCGATCAATAAAGACCGTATCATTCAGGTGATTAACGGTCGCGCGGTTCCTGCCACCCAGCCGCTTCCACCGTCAATGCCGGGCTACACAAAAGACTATAAAGGTTATGCCTATGATCAGGCCGCAGCCAAGAAATTGCTGGCCGATGCAGGCTATGCGGATGGTTTCGAGACCGAACTCTATGTCATGAATACCGATCCGAACCCGCGTATTGCACAGGCAATCCAGCAGGATCTGAAAGCAATCGGCATCAAGGCCGGTATTAAATCGCTGGCGCAGGCCAATGTGATTGAAGCAGGCGGTGCGGGCAATGCCCCGATGATCTGGTCCGGCGGTATGGCATGGATTGCCGATTTCCCTGATCCGGCGAATTTCTATGGCCCGATCCTTGGTTGTGCCGGTGCGGTAGAAGGCGGCTGGAACTGGTCGAAATATTGCAGTGAAGATCTCGACAAGAAGGCTGCAGAGGCAGATTCCATTGTCGATCCTGCAAAGGCTGATGAGCGTCTGGCCAAATGGTCGGAAATCTACACCAAGGTGATGGAAGATGCGCCATGGGCGCCGGTTTTCAACGAACAGCGCTTCACGCTGAAGTCAGCGCGTATGGGCGGTGACGATGCGCTTTATGTTGATCCGGTGTCGATACCGGTCAATTACGATTACGTGTATATCAAGGAGTAAGCAGGCATGTGCAAGCACTGCAACCATACGATCCACGCCCGTCAGCATCATTTCGGCTGGGATAACAGCTTTGCGCCTGTTCTGACTGCCGCTCCGGGTGAAACGATCCTGTTTCAGTGCCTTGACAGTTCCGGGGGCCAGCTTGGCCCCCGGTCCACTGTTGAGGATGTTCAGGCGCTGGATTTTGGTCAGATTAATCCTGTTTCGGGCCCGATCTTTGTCGACGGCGCAAAAGCGGGTGATGTGCTGAAGGTGACGATTGAAAGCTTCACGCCGCAGCTGCGGGACGGTGCAGGCTTCGGCTGGACAGCGAATATTCCGGGCTTCGGCCTGCTGACTGACCAGTTTCCTGATCCTGCCTTGCATGTGTGGAAATTTGATGCCACCAGCATGGAGCCTGCCTTGTTCGGCAAGAACGGTCGCGTACCGCTCAAGCCTTTTGCAGGAACAATCGGCAATGCACTGGCGGAAAAAGGCCATCACAGCGTGGTGCCGCCGCGCCGTGTCGGCGGTAATCTTGATATCCGCGATCTGGCCGCAGGCACGACACTCTATCTGCCGGTTGAAGTGGATGGTGCATTATTCTCGGTCGGCGACACCCATGCCGCACAGGGCGACGGAGAAGTCTGCGGCACAGCTATCGAAAGTCCGTTCGATGTTGTGCTGACGCTTGACCTCATCAAAAATCAGCCGCTGAAAACCCCGCGCTTCACCACGCCGGGGCCTGTAACCCGTCATCTCGATGCCAAGGGTTATGAAGTCACCACAGGTATTGGCCCTGATCTCTGGGCTGCCGCACGTGATGCCGTGGCCAATATGGTCGATCTTCTGGCCACTACACAGAAGATGGATCCGGTTGATGCTTATATGCTGGTTTCGACCTGCGGTGATCTGCGTATCTCCGAGATCGTGGATATGCCGAATGTTGTCGTCAGCTTCTACTTTCCGAGGGCAGTATTCGAATGAGTGTAGCGATGCTTTCTCCCGTTGCTGATCCTGCGGCTGATATTGTTTTGTCCGTTCGTGATTTGCAGGTTTCCGCCCGTACTGAAGACGGGTTGATGCCGCTTGTTCAGGGGCTCAGTTTCGATCTGCATCGGGGTGAGACTCTGGCAATTGCGGGGGAAAGCGGTTCAGGTAAGTCGATCACCTCGCTTGCCTGTATGGGGCTGCTGCCGCAGCCTCAGGTACGGGTAACCGGCGGCTCCATTCACTTCGGTGATCTGGAGCTGACCGGTCTGCCTGAAAAGAAAATGCAGCAGGTACGCGGTGCACGTATTGCCATGATCTTTCAGGAGCCGATGACGGCTCTTAATCCGGTGATGACTATCGGACGCCAGCTGACAGAAGCAATCCGTGCGCATGAACCGCTCTCAGTTACGCAGGCGCGTGCCCGTGCGCTGGAAGCTGTCCGCGCGGTGCGACTGTCGCAGCCGGAAAAACGGCTGGAACAATATCCGCACGAATTATCCGGCGGTATGCGCCAGCGTGTGATGATTGCCATGGCTATTGCGCTGCGACCGGCTTTGCTGATTGCTGATGAGCCGACCACAGCACTTGATGTGACGGTTCAGCGTGAAGTGCTGGATCTGCTGCGTGATTTGCAGAAAGAACTGGGCACAGCTGTTATTCTGATTACCCACGATATGGGCGTAGTCGCGGAAATGGCTGACCGCGTTATTGTTATGCGCAAAGGGAAAATGGTTGAAACCGCAACCACAGTTGATCTGTTTGATGCGCCTAAAGAGCAATATACCAAGGATTTGCTGGCGGCGGTGCCGCGTATCGGGACCGGTGCCAAACGCCCTCTGCATGAGGGGCGTGAGGTTCTCGTACGTTATGATGATGTATCGGTAAAATTTGCAATTCGGCAAGGTCTGCTCGGGCGCGTGGCAGCCAATGTTCATGCGGTTGAACATGTGTCGCTGGATATTTATCGCGGAGAAACGCTGTCTCTGGTCGGTGAATCCGGTTGCGGTAAATCCACTATGGCCAAAGCACTGGTCGGACTTGTGCAGCATAGCGGCCGGATTGATGTCGACGGGCAGGCTCTGAGCGAACTGGATCATAAAGGGCGCAAAGCCATGCGCCGCGAATTGCAGATCGTGTTTCAGGATCCGATGGCGGCACTTGATGCGCGGATGACAATTGGCGAACTCATTCGTGAACCTCTGGTTATTCATAATATTGGCACAGCTGCGGAACAAAAAGCGCGGGTCTGCGAATTATTGGAGCGTGTGGAGCTTTCTGCTGCTGTCTATGACCGTTATCCGCATCAGTTCTCCGGCGGGCAGCGCCAGCGTATCTGTATTGCCCGTGCGCTGGCACTGAAACCGAAACTCATTGTTTGCGATGAAAGTGTTGCCGCGCTTGATGTGTCTATTCAGGCAAGGGTGCTGGAATTGCTGCGTGATTTGCAGAAAGAAACCGGCGTTACCTATCTGTTTATCAGTCACGATATGGCGGTTGTTGAGAATATTTCCGACCGTGTGGCGGTGATGTATCTGGGGCAGATTGTGGAAATGGGAACACGTGCGCAGCTGTTCAGTAATCCGCAGCATCCCTATACCAAGCGCCTGCTCTCCGCGGTGCCGGTACCTGATCCGCGTCGTCAGCGTGGTGAAAGCCTGCGGCTCACCGGTGAAATTCCAAGCCCTGTCTGGAAAGCCGGTCAGCAACCGGAGCGCATGAAACTCGTGGATATCGGCGGGGGACATCTCGTCGCCGGCTAACATGTGTTCTTTCAGATCAACATGCTAGCCGGACTATTTATTTTTTACTAGACTGCTTTACGCAAGTCCCATTCATCACTCCATTGCTGCACAAAATGGCCGGAGCTGACTTCCTGCATAATCCGCACCGGTGGCTGATAATCAACCGGACGCACAGGGCTTTTCAGCTCGCCGACATGGAGTTTCGCCTTTGTGCCGCGGGTTGCAGGATCCGGCACCGGTACGGCTGAGAGCAGGCGTTTGGTATAAGGATGCTGCGGATTACCGAAGATATCCGCGCGGCTGCCGATTTCGACAATCTCGCCTAAATACATCACGGCCACGCGATGGCTGATACGTTCAACCACTGCCATATCATGGGAAATAAACAGGAAGGCCAGACCAAGCTTTTCCTGTAATTCCAGCATCAGATTGACGACCTGCGCCTTGATGGAAACATCCAGTGCGGACACGGCTTCATCAGCAATAATCAGTTGCGGATCGAGTGCCAAGGTACGTGCAATACAGATGCGCTGGCGCTGCCCGCCGGAAAACTCATGCGGATAACGGTCATAAGTTGCGGGATTAATGCCGACCTGCTCCAGCAGTTCACGGGCTTTTTGCCTTGCCTGCGCAGCGCCGGCAGTGCCATGCACGATCATCGGTTCGGCAACCGCTTCACCGATTTTCATGCGCGGGTTCAGACTTGCAAACGGGTCCTGAAAGATCAGCTGTATCTGGCGGCGTGTATCACGAAATTCTGCCTGACTGATGTTGAGAATATCACGGCCGTTCAGCAGGACTTCGCCGGATGTCGGCTCCGTAAGCCGGATAATTGCACGGCCGGTGGTGGATTTTCCGCAGCCGGATTCCCCCACCAGAGACAGAGTTTCACCAGCCGCAATCGAGAAGGATACATTCTCAACCGCATGAACCCGTCCGGCAGGTTTACGGAAAAGACCGTTTGGCAGGTCAAAATATTTGCGCAGATTGCGCACTTCAAGCACGGTTTGCGTCTGAGCAGTTTTGCTGTCTGTGATGGTCTCAGGTTCTGAAACAGGCTGTTCAACCGGCAGGCCGGTTGTGCGGTCGATTTCAGGAAATTTCAGCGGTGCATTTTCGCCCTTCATCGAGCCGAGTTTCGGCACGGCAGACAGCAGAGCACGGGTATAAGGATGTTCCGGCTGTGCAAAAATAACCTCTGTATTCCCGCTTTCAACAATATTGCCATGCAGCATCACGATGGTACGGTCGGCAATCTCTGCCACCACGCCCATATCATGGGTGATGAACAGCACGGCCATGCCTTCTTCTTTTTGCAGGTCTTTGATGAGATCAAGAATCTGCGCCTGAATGGTCACATCCAGTGCGGTCGTCGGCTCGTCGGCAATCAGCAATTTCGGCTTGCAGGCGAGTGCCATGGCAATCATCACACGCTGACGCATGCCGCCGGACAGACGGTGCGGATAATCTTTCGCCCGTGTGGCGGCAGATGGTATCCGTACACGCTCCATCAGATGCACGGCCTCTGCTTCAGCCTGTTCACGGCTCATGCCGCGATGGGTCATCAGCACTTCGGCAAGCTGGAAGCCGATGGTCAGGCTCGGATTGAGCGAGGTCATCGGTTCCTGAAAAATCATTGCGATTTCATTGCCGCGAATATGACGAATTGCGCTGTCATTCATCTGCGTCAGCGAGGCATCGTTAAAACGGATCGTCCCTTCAATCCGGCTGTTGAGCGGCGGCAGCAACCGCATCAGGGAAAGCGCGGTAACACTTTTGCCGGAGCCGGACTCCCCGACAATAGCAAGCGTTTCGCCGGCTTTAATCTCAAAGGAAATACCATGCACGACCGGTGCCCAGTGGCCGCCGGTAGAGAAAGAGATTTTCAGGTCTTTTACAGAAAGAAGTGTTTCTTGCATGACTCAATCTTTCTATCAATAAATGACGCTTATCAAAAAACGCAGGCAGATCAGCAGCAGGAAGACACCGAAAGCGACTTCCAGTTTTCGTTTTGAAAGACTATGCGCCAGTTTTACGCCGACAGGGGCTGCGAGAATACTTGTCGGAATAACCAGAAAAAATCCGAGCAGGGAGACATAGCCGAGTGCAAGCGGCGGCTGCAAAGCGGCGACATCCGGAAATTGTGCGGCACGCGGCCAGCCTGCATAAATATAGCCAAGCGCACCCGGTATTGAAATCAGGATACCAAGTCCGGATGAGGTGGCAACAGCCTGATGGATCGGCCGGTTATAAAAGGTCATGAACAGGTTGGAGAGCTGTCCGCCGCCGATCCCCATCAGCGAGGACAATACACCGATAATCAACCCGCAAAACCGGATTGCCAGTTTACCCGGCAATTGATCGGCGAGTTTCCAGCTGTCTTTGCCGAACAGCAGCCGGATTGCCGAAACACCGGCAACCACGATGAAGACGAATTTAAACAGCTCCGCCGGTGCATAACGGGCAATCACACTCCCTGCAATCACACCCGCAACGACAGGTACAGCCCATGCTTTCAGCAGACTTGTATCCACGGCTCCGCGTGCCAGATGCGCGCGGTAAGAACGGATGGATGTCGGAATGATGATGGCAAGCGATGTGCCGATACTCAGCGGCATCAGCACATCCTCCGGCACACCCAGATAGCGGAACAGCTCATACAGCACCGGAACCGCCACAGTACCGCCGCCGACACCGAACAGACCTGCGAGCAGGCCGGTGACACCACCGGCAATCAGCATGCTCAGGGCAAGCCACAGCAGTTCCTGAAATTCAATACCCAT
>NZ_CP075361.1:3150000-3436934 GCF_018436245.1 Pseudochrobactrum algeriensis | reverse complement strand
ATTCTCTTTCTCACTCATAAAATCCGGCGCCGCATCAAACTGACCCTGCAGGCTGCGATTGATCGGCGGGACTGGCTGACCGGCTTCGCTCATCACGTCCAGTTTAGCCTCATTCTTTGCAATCATTTTCGCCTCACAATAGTGTTCAGTTTTTTGGTTGCGGCAGATCATTCCATCATACCGGATGCATCCTGTTCAGATGCTCGTTACTCAGCGGTTTGGCCGGGACTGTCCCTCAGCTTCCGCTCTGATTTTTTTGTTCGTTATAAAATTCTGTTCGCTTCAGTCTTGCCGGTCTTTTGCAGCGTGTCTTTCTCCGGCTCTTTTTCCGCCAGCCTTTTTTCCGATTGTCCGGTGAGTATCCCGCAAGGAACGACTCATATTCCGGTCACTCCATGCTGATTGCCCGTATTGAACCATTCAACAACCTCTGTTTCCATCTGCAGCTGCGCAAAGCTTTTTTAGGGTTAATGACCGGTAAATGATGTCATTACTCATCATTTCAGAACGGCCTTACTCTTTCCGGCAACCGCAGGTCGGATCCTCATTCAGGATATTTCCCCCCGCAGTGCCGATCATTCGCAGACACACAGATACTCTTTCGCAGAACGGGAAATTCTGCGTCAGATCACTTTGCACGCCATGAAATTATAACCGGACGCCGAGAGCTTTTAGGCCAATGGTCCAGAGCACTGATCGGCTAACATTAGCGAAATCTTTGGCCTTAGGGCAAGACCGCCGTTAAGAGTTTTTTAATCATTTGATCTGTCTTTCGGTACGCATAACTATTCTGATACAGGGTCTGAAATTAATAAGACCTTTGGATTCAACATCTTTTTATCGGAGCAATTATTAACCCTTCCGGAATCTCCGGAGCGAAAAAAAATAATAATAATTCACTTGACTCAGGCTCCTCCGAGGCAATCCCCAGACTCAGTTCAGAACTGTGTATAAAGACGGGTTCTGCGCTTAAAATTTATTGCAAATATAAAAATATAGAAAAAGAGATTCTCCCAATATTTTAGAGATTCCTTCTAATATTGCTCCCGATTCTGATCTTCTGAATATTCAGGAGAAACATAAAATTCAGACACAAAAAAACCCGGCACTGAGGCCGGGTTTTTTTAAACTGAAAAACAGTCTGAAATCAGGCAGTCATGCCTTTAAGACGTGCAGCCAGACGCGATACTTTACGCGAAGCAGTGTTCTTATGAACAACGCCTTTAGAAGCGGCGCGCATCAGTTCAGGCTCAGCAATCTTGAAAGCAGCCTGTGCAGCAGCTTTATCACCGAGTGCTACAGCATCTTCGAACTTACGTACGAAAGTGCGCACGCGGGAACGACGGGATTTGTTGACCTCGGTGCGGGCTTCGATTTTACGAACCGCTTTCTTGGCCGAAGGTGTATTGGCCATAAATGCCTCTCTTTTTCTGTCAGCTTTCCAGCGGGCTTTTCAGCATCGATATTCATATCGAAGGGGCAGGCCACCGGGCAAAAATCTATCCGGACAGCCCGAAAGCCGTCTCACTGTTGCGCGCTTATAGATCAGCTTGTCCGCGCCGTCAATCTGGATTCTCTCTCCACAAAGGGCTGAAACCCGTAAAAGATGGTTTCCAGAACGTTTTCTGACAAGTGGCGCTGCGGTTTTACGGCCGGAGCGCCACTATAAGACGACTCAGCGGTTAGAGAAAGACGGGCTGCGCTTATCGACAAATGCCGACATGCCTTCTTTCTGGTCTTCTGTGGCGAAAAGCGCATGGAAGGAACGGCGCTCATATTTCAACCCTTCCTGCAATGTCGTCTCAAAAGCACGATTGACCGATTCTTTTGCCATCATCACTGAGAGCCGCGAGAAAGCAGCAATCCGTTCTGCCGCTTTCAGCGCTTCATCCAGCAGCACTTCCGGCGCTACTACGCGTGATACCAGTCCGCAACGCTCAGCCTCAGCCGCATCCATCATCCGGCCGGTCAGCACCATATCCATAGCTTTGGCTTTACCGACAAAACGCGCCAGACGCTGGGTGCCGCCCATACCCGGAATGATTCCAAGCGTAATTTCCGGCTGACCGAACTTGGCATTATCCGCAGCAATGATGAAATCACACATCATCGCCAGTTCGCAACCGCCGCCCAGCGTATAGCCGCTGACCGCAGCAATCACCGGCTTACGGATGGCATTGATCCCTTCCCAGTCGCTCAGAAAATCCTGCCCGTAGGCATCGGAAAAACTAAGATTCTGCATTTCCTTAATATCGGCGCCGGCAGCAAAAGCCTTCTCGGAACCGGTCAGGACAATCGCACCAATCGCATCATCCCGGTCGAATGCCTGCAACGCATCTGTCAGTTCGGTAATCAGCTGTGTGTTCAGTGCATTCAGCGCCTGCGGACGGTTGAGCCGGATCAGACCGGTTTTGCCGCGTGTTTCTGCAAGAATCGTTTCATAGGCCATCAAGATACTCCCCCAAGGCAGTGATTATTTATGAACGGAAAAGAGATCAGGCGCTGCAGGCAGCGCAAAAAAAAGTTGAGCGTCCGTTCTGCACAATGCGCTGTATCGTTGCGCCACAGCGCCGGCATGGCTCATCCTCGCGGTCATAGACCGCAAAACTATGCTGGAAATAGCCCAGAGTGCCATCAGCCTGACGATGATCACGCAGACTGGAACCACCTGCTACGATTGCTTCGGCAATCACCTCGCGGACAGATGTCGCCAGCGATTCTGCCAGTTGCGGATCCTGCGCGACATCTCCGGCAGCGCGCAGTGGTGAAAGGCCAGAGCGCCACAAAGCTTCGCAGACATAAATATTGCCAAGACCGGCAATCAGCCGCTGATCCAGCAGAGCCGCTTTTAAAGTGATTTTCTTGTTGCGGAATAAATCTGCAAGCACTGCGCCTGACAGGCTGTTGCCTGTCGGCTCAATGCCAAGATCTTTCAGGGACGGATGTGTTTCCAGCTCTCCGGCGCCGCATAGTAGCAAAAATCCGAAACGGCGCGGATCATTATAGATCACCTGACGCTGCCCGTAATTCTCTGTCTGCAAATGAAAAACCACATGATCATGGGCTGTATTCTTAGAACGCGGATAATGAAAATCATCTGCCAAGCGATGTCCGGATGAAAAACGCAGATCAGGTTCAATCCTGTACGAGCCGGACATACCCAGATGACTGATCAGACTGGCACCGTCTTCAAATTCGATCAGCAGATATTTGGCACGCCGCCCCAGCGAGATAATTTTTTGCCCCTGCAGACGCTCACTCAGCTTTTCAGGAAAAGGAAAACGCAGGTCAGGACGGTTTAAAACCAGTCCTTCAACAGTTGCGCCTTCCATAACCGGCTGCAAACCGCGACGAACCGTTTCCACCTCCGGTAATTCAGGCATCGCTCTCTCCGCTGCGTTCTGACTGCCGATAGCCTGTATGAGCCGTCAGAAAATCTTCACCGGCAAGATCATTTTTCAACCCCAGATAGGCGGCTACAGATTTACCAATATCCGCAAAACTGTTGCGCATACCGATGGCGCCGCTCCCCGCACCGGCGACCAATACAGGCACACATTCACGGGTATGGTCACTGCCCTGCCAGCCCGGATCACAACCATGATCTGCGGTCAGAATTAGCACATCACCCTCGCGCATTTTGCCGAGAATTTCCGGCAGGCGCTTATCGAAGGCTTCCAGTGCGGCGGCATAACCGGCAATGTCGCGCCTGTGGCCATAGAGCATATCGAAATCCACCAGATTGGTGAAAATCAGGTCACCGTCACCGGCCTCATTCATTGCCTCCAGCGTGGCATCAACTAAGGCCTGATTGCCATGCGCTTTGCGCAATTGCGTCACGCCTGACCCGGCAAAAATATCACTGATTTTTCCGACCGCATAAACATCATGTCCGGATGCTTCGACAATATTCAGCAATGTAGGCTGCGGCGGCGGTACGGCAAAATCGCGCCGGTTGCCGGTGCGTTCAAAGCTCTCCTGCGTTTCCCCGATAAATGGCCGTGCAATGACACGGCCGATATTCAGCGGATCCACCAGCAGGCGCAAAGCGGCGCAAAGATCATAAAGCCGCTGCAAACCGAAATGTGTTTCATGGGCGGCTACCTGCAACACGGAATCTGACGATGTATAGAAAATCGGTTTTCCGGTTCGGATATGCTCCTCACCATATTGCGCAATAATTTCAGTGCCTGAAGCATGGCAATTGCCCAATATTCCGCTCAAACCTTCCTGACGAATGACGGTATCCGTCAGGTCCTCAGGGAAGGCCGGAATACTATGCGGGAAATACCCCCAGTCAAAAGGCACCGGCAGACCTGCAATTTCCCAATGGCCGGAAGGCGTATCCTTGCCTTTCGAGACTTCACTCGCAGCTCCCCACAGACCATGAGGCAGCAAGGCTGCATTGATACCGGCAGGGAAAGCACCACTCGCACATTGCGCGGCCAGACCTAATCCCAGTTCCAGCATATGCGGAATATGTAATGATGTCTGTTTATCCGCATAAAAGCGGGCAATTGTCCCTAGCGTATTGGCTCCCTGATCGCCAAAGGCAGCCGCATCCGGTGCGCCGCCAATGCCGAAAGAATCAAGGACAATAAGGATAACCCGTCGCATGAGAATAATGCCTTTAGACCGCTTCACCAAGTATTTCATGAAAGGCATATCATGAAAACTACCTCAAGCGTCAAGCAAGGAAATCATCAGCACTGAGGGCAAGGAATAGTATCTGAATAGCGCGGACTGATAAAATAGGTCTCTTCCATGTCGATGTTCGGCAGAAGAAAAGAAAGCAACGGAGTGTAAGTATATTGCGTCTCAACACGAATATAATTCATCGGCTCCTGACGCAGTTTTTCTGGAAGATAAACGCGCCTTGCCTCCTGTTCTTGTACAGTCCCCTTCTCATGGAACTTGGATGTTGTCCGTGACCAGTCCAGCCGGACAATCAATGTATTACTATTGTTTACTTTTTCTACTCTGAGAAACGAAATCCTGATTTGCGGTGCGGTTAAAGACGGTACCATAATCGTCGAGCCGATAATAAAAACATCATCAAGTTGTGTCGGCAACACACTGATCTGCCGGCTCACCAGATCTCCGACAACACTGGAAACCCGGTTCACTTTACGGTTTGCATCCACACCACGTGAAACATCGGCCACACCTGCATAGATCAGAATCAGAACCGGCAAAAGAAGCGCAAACTCCACGGCAGATACACCGCGTTCGTCTTTGCTAAACTTTCTTAAAAGTGCAAATTTATTCGCACCAAATTTTCGCAAGCTATCAGCTAAAGCCAACCGTGCTCCGTTTGCTTTAAAATGAAATCCGATCATGAAAACGGCTCATTCTGCCAGGTCACTGTTGTAAAAAGAGGCAGTACCCTGTCTTCATTTTTTACTTTCGGATTTAAATAATAAAAAATATTGGTCAGCACCGGCCAGCGATATAATACATTAATCTGATTAATCGTTGATGGTCCGCCCAGATTAATCTGGGACTGAAGTCCAAGCTTCCCCTCACTTGTTACAAGATTTTTAACAGGAACTGCCGAAAAAGTACTGTAATTATCCAAATTGATATCAAGATTGTTGCAATTAACGACAGGCATAAATTGTATTTTCTGGCAAATACGATCTTTCACCGCTTTCGGTGTTGTATTTTCTTTCGTATCTTGTCCTGTATAAAATCGCCGGCTCACATCTTCTGTCGCATGAGCCAGCATTTGCTGCACTGTAAAACTCAGTCCCAGTTCGATAATCGCAAAAATTAAAAACAAAAACGGAAAAGCGACCAGCGCAAACTCCACCGCTGTAACGCCTCGTTCATCCCGCCGGAACGAGCGAAGTGACTTTACAAAATGTCGGACAGAGTTTTTCTCAGCTCGGCTACTCATGATCACTTAAATTTTCCTGCAGTAGGACAGAAAATTGAAAACCTGAAATATAATCAGGATCTTGGCGGAGCCACAACTTTAACTTTCGGCTCACAAATCGGCGTGCAGGACAATACAATCATATTGGAGCCCCGGAAAACACGGGTCGTTGCCAGATCATTTTGACCGACCATAACCTTCTCGTCCAGCAATGTATCGCCATTCTGATCCATCACAACCAGATTAGTAACGCCATTATTACGTCCGGTCAGAACAATGGTTTTGGCATCCTGCATAACGGCATCTGCAATCGCGTCATTACCAATTATGACGGATTTAACAGGCTTATCCAGACGCAAAATATGAGCCTGATCCGTCTGAACCTGTATCGCCTGAATTTCTGTTGCTGCGACCGGATAGGTTAAAACACCACCGCCCAGCATAACTGCCAATATCAGTTTTCTCAGATCTGTCATCTTCTTATCAGCCATAAAATAAGCCCCGTAGCTTACCGCACTATGCGCAACAGGGATGAAAGAACAATTAATAGCTATATTTCAATTTTCGGCGGCCTGTATGCTCTCAACAAAATGCCCGAATATCCGGCAGTATTAACCCGAAGGTAAAAGGCTTGAAGTATCTCTGGCATCAACAGAATGATAATCCAACAATTCTTTTGCAAAACTCAGGCTGCTTATGCTCGCTTTTCTCACTGCTCTGATTTTTTGCGGCACTATGATTTATGCTGCAATTTCGGATCTTCTGTTTATGAAGATACGTAATATTGCCTGCCTGTTTTTAGTCGCAGCATTTCTTGTTCTGGCACCGCTTTACGGACTTCCTATAAAGGATATCCTGCTTCATGTCGCGGCCGGAGGTACAGCCCTCGTCATCTGTTTTGCTTTGTTCTCCATCAACGCCATGGGCGGCGGTGACGCTAAACTGATAAGTGCTACGGTTCTCTGGACCGGTTTTTCTGCCAGTCTTGCAGATTATTTGCTTATAAGCACCCTTGCCGGCGGCATTTTGACTTTATGCATTCTTTTGCTGCGCAAGCTAATTAACAGAAGAAAAATCGAGCATATCGCTTTTCTTTATCGGTTGAGCAACCCTAAAAAAGGCATTCCTTATGGGATAGCTTTAGCTATTGCGGGCTTATGGATATATCCCGAACTTGCTTTGGTTTAGGCCTGAAAACAGGCGGGAAAAATCTTTTCCCTCCCAAAATCATCAATAACTGTTTTAATAAAATCAATAATAATAGTTCGTTAACCATAATTATACGATTCCTGCTGCATTTAGAGTATGTGCCAAAATCACACGCTCGATGCGGGGATATCAAATGAACACTTCACGCCTGATTATTCTGGCTGTTGCCGTGCTTGCCGCCGGTGCCGCAGGCTATATTGCGCTGACCATGACAGATGCCCCGCCGCAGGTCATTGAAGTCAGCGCGCCTGCCCCGGCCCTGCCTGTGAAAGATGTTCTGACCGTTTCTTCCAACCTGCCTGTAGGCGCGTCATTATCCGGTCAGTTGCAATGGCAGTCCTGGCCGGAAAATTCTGTGACTGCAGATTATATCACCCGTGATTCACAGCCGGACGCACTGGATGTCATGCAAAAATCCAGCCTGCGTCTTCCCGTTCTCGCCGGAGAGCCTATCCGCAAAGTCAAACTGATCGGTGAAGGTGAACAATTCATGTCATCTTTGCTACCACAAGGTATGCGGGCTATTGCGACCAATATTGCCGCGGAAAGTTCAGCAGGCGGTTTCATTCTTCCCGGTGATCGTGTCGACGTGATTATTACCCGCGCGACCCGGAATGCAGCCAATGCGACCATTCCGTTTTTAACGGAAACCATATTGGAAAATGTACGCGTCTTGGCCATCGATCAGACAATCAAAGAAGATGATGAAGGCAAAAAAGATATTATCGGCCGTACCGCAACGCTGGAAGTCACCCATGAACAGGCTGAGATCATGGCTGTTGCCCAATCAGTGGCGGACCGGATCAGCCTGACATTACGTTCTGTTCGCGATGCAAAACCGGAACCGTCCAGCTCATCAGATTATCTTGTTGTGTCACCTTCTAAAAACGGGCCGGTCAAAATGATTAAATCTGGCAATCTTACTGAAGTCGGGATCAACTAATGACACGTCCATCTTTTTCCCAAATTCGCGGCAGTTCACAGTTGAAAACCCTGTTTCTCTCAGCAGCTCTGATTATGCCGGTTCTCTGCTCCTATTCTGCACAGGCACAGGACGTTCAGATTTCCAGTGCAGGTCGCTCACAACCGGTCAATCTCGGACTGGGAAAGTCAATCGTCGTTGATCTGCCGCAAGACGCCTATGATATTCTGGTTGCCAATCCGGCAACAGCTGATGCTGTCACCCGTACAGCGCGGCGCATTTACCTGTTCGGCAAATCCGTTGGACAAACCAATATTATTGTCTTCGGCAAAGACGGCGAACAGATAGCCAGTCTAGACCTGAAAATCGAGCGTGATGTCAGCAGCCTGTCTTCTTCATTGCGGAAATATATTCCGGGCTCTGATATTAAAATCGAACTCATCAATGACAATATTGTTCTGACCGGTTCTGTTCAAACACCACAAGATGCTGCACAGGCTGCAAAGCTTGCCGAATTACTTGTTTCAGGTGGTGAAGCAACAACAGGTCAGTATAACGACTCTTCCACCACATCCTCCGGTGACGGCAATAATATTACGATCACAAGCGGGCTTGGTCAGGAGCGCCGCCGCTCCAGTAAAATCATCAATCTGATTACCATTGCCGGTGAAGATCAGGTAACACTTAAAGTAACTGTTGCTGAAGTCAGCCGCTCTGTGATGAAACAGCTCGGCGTTAATATGATGGGCAGCGCAAGCAGCAATGGTGTAACCTTTACCGGTGTGTCGGATCGTCTTTCCGGAGCAATTGGACAGACCCTCTCAAATACAGGTTTCGGGTTACAGACCAAAAATTTCCGCGGCTACCTGCAGGCTATGGAAACAGCGGGCGCAATGAAAACGCTGGCTGAACCAACACTCACAGCTATTTCCGGTGAAAAAGCTGCTTTCAGAGTTGGCGGTGAATATAATGTTCTCAACAGCGTCACCACCGATGATGACGGTAAACGCACAGCCGAACTTGCCAAGATTGAATATGGTATCGGTCTTGAATTTATGCCGACTGTTCTGGGACCGGGACGTATCTCGCTGAAAGTCCGTACATCCGTTTCCGAACCAACAACCGAAGGTTCAGGCTCGCAAAATTCTGACGGTGTCGGTGCGAGCATTCTCTCTCTGCGTAAACGCGTGGCCGATACGACGGTTGAGATGCCTTCCGGCGGCTCCATGATGATCGGCGGCTTGATCCGCGATGAAACCCGTCAGTCGATTAACGGCACGCCCGGCCTGTCCAAGATTCCGGTACTCGGAGCTTTGTTCCGCAGCCGTGATTTTCTGCGCAATGAATCCGAACTGGTCGTAATTGTTACCCCTTATCTGGTACGCCCGACAGCCAGAACAGAACTGGCACGTCCAGATGATAATCTGGCTCCGCCAAGTGATGCAGCCGGCTTTGTATTGGGCAAGGTCAATCGTGTTTACGGCTCTGCAAAAACCAACCTGCCAAACGGCCGCTATAACGGCGTTGTCGGCTTCATCTACAAATAAGAGGGCAGGCATTATGAGAAAAATTACCGTTCCCCACTCCCGTTCAGCCCTCATTGGCAGCAGCCTTTTTGTTACTCTGCTGCTGGCAGGATGTGCCAATACTCATCATGTGACAGTCGGCGCCACGCCGGATGATTATCGCACCAATCATCCGATCACGATTCAGGAGCGTGAGAAAACAGCGGATATTCCTGTTAGCCGGAATGATCGCAAACTCAGCATTACACAGCGCAGCATTGTGCAGAATGCCGTTGACGGGTATCGCCGCCAAGGTTCTGGCATGGTGTTCATACTTTTACCTGAGGGCAGCGCCAATCAATCCGCCGCATACCGGATCAGTATGGATATTGCCAAAGTCTTAAGGCAAGGCGGTGTTCTGGCCAGCAATATTGCAACCCAGAGCTATCAGGTGAATAATCCGCAAATCTCCGCACCTGTCCGTATCAGCTATTATGCGATGACAGCAGGGACAGGTCCTTGCGGAAGATGGCCTGCTGATATGTTGAGTACGGCTGAAAACAAGCATTATGCTAATTTTGGCTGTGCATCACAGGCGAATCTGGCCGCTCAGGTAGCAAATCCGGCTGATTTCCTCGGGCCTCGGGCCACATCGCCACTGAAAGGTACGCGTAATGATCGCATTATCAGCGGCGAAGAAGGATATGAGGCTATGTCACCGACCGCAACAGGAGTTTGGCAGGATCCTCGCAGTCTAACAGCACAGTATTAAAGACGCATAATTTCTGCCGCCGGATCCAAAAACATCATCCGGCGCGTATCATCGAAATTTTGCTTTAAACGAATAAAAAGGTCGTGATCGTGGAAGACAGTGTCACATCAACAACTATGCTGCAGGATGCAGGTACGGATATAACCCATATCCGCCCGCTGCCGCGCCTGAATATTGATGCGTTCTGTGAAACAGAAGCCGGCCTGTCTGTTTTGCAGGCCTGCTCTCAGGACAGACGCCTGACGCGCACCCGCTGGCATATTCGTTCCGGTGGCATCGATATGGCACTCGAGGCCTATCAGAGCACCTCCACACCACATCTCATTATACTGGAAAGTGCTGCAGGGCCAGATCAGTTGCTTGCAGATATAATGCAACTTGCCGAAGTCTGCGACAGCGGAACCCGCGTTCTGATTATCGGTCGCAGCAACGAAGTGCGCCTGTATCGTGAACTGATCCGCAATGGCGTTTCCGATTACCTTGTTTCTCCTGCAAGCCTGACGGAAGTTATATCCGTACTGGATACATTATTCACGGATCCGGCAACTGCACCATCCGGCAGAAATGTTGCCGTTATCGGTGCCAAAGGTGGTGTTGGTTCATCAACACTGGCTCATAATATCAGCTGGAGTCTCGCCAACCAGTTCAAACATGAAGTTGTATTGGCGGATATGGATTTGCCATTCGGCACGGTCAATATTAATTTTGATCAGGATCCGACACTTGGCATCGCCGATGCAGTCTATGCACCGGAACGGATAGATGAAGTCTATCTTGATCGCCTTCTGGCAGAAAGTTCGGAACATTTATCGCTGCTGGCGGCACCATCCACACTCGAAAAAACCTATGATTTTGACACGGAATCCTTTGTTTCCGTAATCGATGCAGCTCTGCGTACCACACAATTGCTGGTACTCGACATACCACATAGCTGGAATAGCTGGACGCGTACAACCCTGATGCGGGCCGATGAGATTGTCATTGTTGCCACACCGGATTTAGCCAGTTTGCGTAACACTAAGAATTTGCTGGATACGCTGATCCTGCTGCGACCGAATGACAAGCCGGCACATCTCATTCTGAACCAGACCGGCGTACCGAAACGTCCTGAAATTTCTGCCGCGGATTTCTGCTCACCGCTGAATATTAAACCTTTGGCTGTGATTGAATTTGATCCGCAGTTTTTCGGTACGGCGGCCAATAATGCTCATATGCTCGCAGAAGCCGATCCGAACCACAAGATTTCACAAAAAATCACTGAGATCGCACGCGAACTGCTTGGCAAACATGATGTACCGGAACAAGGCAAAAAAGCTAAACCGCTGGCCGGACTTCTCAGTAAGCTTAAACGCAAAAAATCTGCCTGACGGACAAGGATAGACAACAGCCATGTTTGGAAAAAGAGGTGCAACCTCCCCAACCACCGGTACTGTAAAACCTGCTGCTGTGACAGCCGGTCAGACAGCGAATTTGACTCCGCCGTCACAGACCAACACGGCTGTATCTGCATCGGAAAAGCCTGCCGTGAAAGCACCAGCAGCACCGGGTGTCCGTGAAAAATCGCAGGCATATTACGATACAAAATCCCAGATATTTGCAGCGCTGATTGATACAATCGACCTGTCTCAATTATCAAGAATGGATGCCGATGCCGCCCGTGATGATATCCGCGAGATCGTCAATGATATTATCTCGATCAAGAATTTCGTTATGTCGATTGCCGAGCAGGAAGAACTGCTTGATGATATTTGCAACGATGTTCTGGGTTATGGTCCGTTAGAGCCACTGCTGGCGCGTGATGATATTGCCGATATCATGGTCAATAGTGCACGAAAAACCTATATTGAGGTCAATGGCCGTGTGCAGGAAACCAATGTCCGTTTCCGCGATAATCAGCAATTGCTGAATATCTGCCAGCGTATTGTTTCTCAGGTCGGCCGCCGTGTTGATGAATCCAGCCCGATCTGTGACGCCCGTCTTCCGGACGGCTCCCGTGTTAACGTTATCACTTCTCCGCTCGCCATTGACGGCACAGCCCTGACCATCCGTAAGTTTAAAAAAGACAAGCTGACACTGGATCAGCTGGTTCGTTTCGGCAGTATTTCGCAAATGGGTTCGGAACTGCTGCAAATTATCGGCCGCGTGCGCTGTAATATCATTATTTCAGGCGGTACAGGTTCCGGTAAAACCACGCTCCTCAACTGTCTGACACGCTATATTGATGAAACTGAGCGTATCATTACATGCGAAGACTCGGCGGAACTGCAATTGCAGCAGCCCCATGTCGTTCGTCTGGAAACCCGCCCGCCCAATCTTGAAGGCGAAGGCGAAATTACCATGCGCGATCTGGTTAAAAACTGTCTGCGTATGCGTCCTGAGAGAATTATCGTCGGTGAAGTCCGTGGCCCTGAAGTTTTCGATCTGCTTCAGGCCATGAATACCGGCCATGACGGCTCAATGGGCACAATCCACTCCAACAGCCCGCGCGAATGTCTGAACCGTATGGAAGCCATGATTGCCATGGGCGGCTACACATTGCCGCAACGTACCGTGCGTGAAATTATTGTCGGCTCCGTTGACGTGATTATTCAGGCGACACGTCTGCGCGATGGTACGCGCCGGATTACCCACATCACAGAAGTGGTGGGGATGGAAGGTGATATCATCATCACGCAGGATCTGATGAATTTTGAGTTCCTCGGTGAAGACATTAACGGCAATATTATCGGCCGGCATGTATCGAGCGGCATCGGCCGGCCGGCCTTCTGGGAACGGGCGCGCTACTATAATGAAGATCAGCGACTGGCGACCATTCTGGACACGATGGAGGTCGCCGGCAGCCCTCAGATATAGAGCTGTCAGAGTGATTTTACTTTAAAACAAACTCAGTTTCTTTGTTGGATACGATACCGAACGAACCGAAGCAGGCACTGAAAGGGCACTTCAATGAACGGCACAACAATTATGCTTGTTGTCCTGGCTGCAATTGCGGTCGGTGCCCTGCTCTATGCAATTTTTTTCGACCGGATCACAGCTGAGAAAACCGGTCAAAAACGCCTTGATGCGATTAAAAAGACGACCATCAGCCGTGCTGTTATGCGCTCAGAGCGTGAAAAAGCCAGCGAAGCACAAAAGCGTCGCCGGACATTGCAGGATAATCTGGACGAGCTTGACCGTCGCAACAAAACACAAAACAAAACTCAAAAAAACCCGCCGCTACGTATATTATTGGCTCAGGCAGGTCTGAGCTGGAGTGTCCGGCAGTTTTATCTCATCAGCACGGCGAGCGCCTTTATCTGTTTTCTGCTCGGGCTGATGGCTGGCATTCCTTTGATTATGGCGCCGCTGATTGCCCTGATTGGCTTTTTCGGGGTGCCTCGCTGGATCGTCATGCATTTTCGCAAGAAGCGAATGAAAGCTTTCCTGAATGATTTTCCGAATGCGCTGGATGTCATCACCCGCTCCTTGCGCTCCGGCCTTCCTTTGAATGACAGTCTGCGCTTGCTGGCAAATGATGCGCCTTCTCCGGTCAAGGAGGAATTTCGCCGGATTGTTGAGGCGCAGCAAATGGGACTAACAATACCGGAAGCTGTCGCCAAAATGCCGGAAAACATGCCCTGCCCTGAAACAAACTTCTTTTCAATTGTGATACAAATTCAGTCGCAGGCCGGCGGCAATCTGTCTGAAGCATTGGGTAATTTGTCGCGTGTTTTGCGTGACCGTAAAAAAATGGCAGCCAAAGTCCAGGCCATGTCACAGGAAGCCAAAGCATCAGCTGCGATTATCGGCGCATTGCCATTTTTTGTTGCCGGAGCAATTTCTTTGATGAGTCCAGACTATATAACGCTATTGTTCACAACCTTCCCAGGAAATATACTATTAGTAATTGCTCTAATTATGTATTCACTCGGAATTTTTGTGATGAAAATCATGATTAATTTCAAAATGTAAGCGGGGCTGGTGATGCAGAATTTTTTTGAAACCACGCTCTTCCAGCGGCAAACGCTCATCAGCATTTTCATCATGTTTGCGATGTTCGCAACCATAATGACGCTTCTGCTGCCCTACTTTCAGCGTAACCCGCTGAAAAACCGTATGAAATCCGTAGCACTAGAGCGTGAGGCTCTTCGTGCTCGCGAAAGAGCGCGGATGGCTAATGATAAAGAACGCGGCATCAGTCTGCGCCATCAGCAAAAAGCCGGAATTCGTGACTTTGTTGAAAAACTAGATCTGCGCCGCGCTCTAGCAGATGAGAAGACCGTCGCATCATTGCGACAGGCAGGGTTTCGCGGACAAAATCCGCTCAATGTTTTTCTTTTCATGCGGTTTATTCTGCCCTTCGCATTTCTCGGTTTAGCAATATTCTGGATATTCGGTTTGGGTATGCTGGAACAGCAAAGTGCTTTTATGCGCTTTCTGATTTGCATTATTGCCGCTTATGCCGGTTTCTATGCACCCAATCTCTATGTCAGTAATATTGCAGCCAAGCGCCGTGAATCCATAACACTGGCCTGGCCTGATGCGCTCGACCTGATGCTGATTTGCGTCGAATCCGGCATGTCCACAGAAGCAGCCTTTCGCCGTGTTGCCGACGAAATCGGTATTCAGTCGGTGGATCTGGCTGAAGAGCTAATGCTGACCAATGCTGAACTGGCCTTTTTGCCGGAGCGCCGTCAGGCCTATGAGAACCTTGCCAACCGCACCGGTATGGAAGCCGTTAAATCCATGACACAGGCGCTTATTCAGGCGGAACGTTATGGTACGCCGGTTGCAACCGCCATGCGTACACTCTCGCAGGAAAGTCGTGATATGCGCTTGCTGGCAGCTGAAAAGAAAGCCGCAGGGCTGCCGCCGAAACTCACGGTTCCGATGATCGTCTTTTTCCTGCCGGTCTTGTTCATGGTTATTCTCGGTCCCGCGATGATCCAGATTTTTGGTGCAGGTGGTATCGCCGGAAACTAAAACAAAAACGCCTGCCTGAATATTCTCTTCAAGCAGGCGTTTTGTTTATAAGCTTTACAGAGATTTACGCCTGTTTTTTAACGCCCTGCTTTGCCAGCATTGAGCGCAAATAATCGGTATTGGCTTTTGCCTGTTCCGGTGACAATTCGCGGGAGGCAATTGTTTCCGCCTCCTGAAAGCGCCCCTGAAGGCCGACGACCAGCGCCAGATTTTGACGGACACGGCTGTCACTGCCATTTGCGGTTGCTGCCTGACGCAGATATTTCTCAGCTGTTGGCAGATCGCCACTTAAGACATAAGACATTGCAAGATTGGAGAGGATTGAAGCCTCACCCGGTTTGATCTGCAGCGCTTTTTGATAGATTGCACGGGCATCTGCGGAATTGCCCTGCTGGTCGAGAATAGCCCCTTCAGCAGACAGCAAACGCCAGTCCGGATAATCCGGTGTCTGCGCACGGCGTACTGCATCCAGTGCCGCATCCAGCTCACCTGCGCCAGCCAGAGCTTTGCCATAGGCTGCGAGAACTTGCTTATCCTTCGGCAGTTGAATAGCAATTGCCCGCATCACAGCCAGCGACTGATCGCTGCGGCCTGCCATACTCAGCACAGTCGCATAATTCAGTGCAGCCACTTTGCTGGTCGGGTTCTTCTGATAATGCGCGCCATAGGTTTGAGCGGCCTGTGCGAGTTGCTGCGCATTCATCTGCTCAATGGAACGCTCAGCCTTGGTGCCGTTGCCTTTAGCAACCGAACCGGTTGTGGTGCGATCCACGCTGTTGCAACCGGCCAGTGCCAGTCCAGTGATGAAAAGAGCAGTGGTGAGTGTCAGAAAACGGCTTTTTCCGTAACGCAGGCCACGGCATGATTTATCCGGTTGTTCAAAAGCCAGCGCATTTTTCTGCATCAAACTGTCTCCATAAAATACGGTCATTGAAAGCGCCTGAAATCAGTCCTCTGCATTAACCCGCGCTTCACCTGAATATGATAAAATCAATATTCCATTAACCCTAATAGAGAGTTAATTATTGAGCCGACATCAGCGACTCATACCGCTCTCCTGAAAATAAATACCGGAAATCAATATGACCTCCCTGCCTCTTTCTGCGAACCGTGCTGCTCTTCTCGATCAACAGGCTGCCGACAGCCGTCCGATATGGTTGGTAACACCGGAGACACTGGCGAATGGTCAGTTCCCGCAAACTGTCCTCAACTGGGCAGCAGCCAATGCCTATAAAGGCAAAGCCGGACAATTGCTGACACTGGCCAATGAACAGGGGCAGATCAGCGGGGCTTTATTCGGTATTGAACCGGCCGACAAAGACAAAAGCGGTGAAGGCCGTCTGATCGGCGGCAAACTGGCTCGTCTACTGCCTGCCGGTAACTGGCATATCGAAGGCAAAGCAGACCATGCTGAATTATTTGCGGTCAGCTTCCTGCTCGGCGGCTACCAGTTCAACCGCTATAAAAAAGACGCTTCTGCAGAAGAGCAGAACAGCGTTTCGCTCTATATTTCTAGCCTGACAGATATCACCGAAACCCGTCGTCTGGCCGATGCCAGCGCTATGACCCGCGATCTGATCAACACACCGACCAGCGATATGGGACCAGACGCACTGGACCTGGCAGCCCGTAACCTTGCAACGGCTTATGGCGCGAAATTCACTGCTGTTATCGGTGATGATCTGCTGAAACAAAACTTCCCGATGATCCATGCCGTCGGCCGTGCCAGTGATACTGCACCGCGCCTGATTGATTTCAGCTGGGGTAAAGACAGCGACCCGAAAGTCACGCTGGTTGGCAAGGGCGTATGCTTTGATACCGGCGGTCTTGATATTAAACCTGCCAGCGGCATGTTGCTGATGAAGAAAGATATGGGCGGCGCAGCCAATGTGCTGGGTCTGGCGCGTATGATTATGGATGCAAAATTGCCGGTGCGTCTTCGCGTGCTGATCCCTGCAGTTGAAAACTCCATTGCCGGCAATGCATTCCGCCCGAGCGATATTCTGACCTCCCGTGAGGGACAGACCGTTGAAATCGGCAATACTGATGCGGAAGGCCGTCTGGTTCTTGCCGATGCGCTGACCTTAGCCGACGAAGAAAATCCGGATCTCATCATCGACATGGCAACTCTGACTGGTGCTGCCCGCGTGGCACTGGGGCCTGACCTGCCACCATTCTACAGCCATGATGAAGCCTTTGCTGCGAAAGTGGCAGAACAGGCCGCAGCACAGTCCGACCCGCTCTGGCGGATGCCGCTCTGGGCACCTTATGAGGCCAAACTTGCCTCGAAGGTTGCGGACATCAACAATGTGACCACCGACGGTTTTGCCGGTTCTGTCACAGCAGCACTGTTCCTCTCGCGCTTTGTCAAAAATGCCAAGGTCTGGGGTCACTTCGATATTTACGGCTGGACACCGGTTGAGAAATCCGCAGCCACTGTCGGCGGTGCTGCACAGGGTATCCGCGCACTTTATCAGGTGATCAAACAACGCTATGTTTAAGCCTCTTGCAGGTTCAATTCAAAAGCAGTTGAATACGCTACACGTAAAGTAAACAAGCAGCCTGCCTGTACTCACGGGCAGGCCTTTCTCTTAAACAAGTGGCATTTCATGGCTGTCGAGTTAAAACCACTGCAGGCGCTGACGCTGTTACAGACCGTTTCCTTATCGCAGGTGCGTG
This sequence comes from Pseudochrobactrum algeriensis, assembly GCF_018436245.1. Taxonomy (NCBI): domain Bacteria; kingdom Pseudomonadati; phylum Pseudomonadota; class Alphaproteobacteria; order Hyphomicrobiales; family Brucellaceae; genus Pseudochrobactrum; species Pseudochrobactrum algeriensis. Next base: position 3,419,007 of record NZ_CP075361.1, on the reverse strand, counting down.
ACGAAGCCCATGATCTGACATGGCGGCAAATGGCCATATTGCTGACAATCTATCTTGAAACACCGCCTCATACAGTACGCGCGCTGGCCGCGCGTCTTGGTGTGACTAAACCTGTTATTACTCGTGCGCTGGATACGATGGGCACGATGGGGCTGGTCAGCCGCCATCGCGACCCGCAGGATCTGCGCAATGTCCTGATCAAACGAACTGTCAGCGGTGCGCTCTATGTTGAAAGACTGGGCGACCGCGTTATTGCAAAATCCAGGGAATTGCCTTTATGACCCAGCCTGACCGCCGTCTCCACGCCTATCGCCCCGATCTGGCGGATAGTGCTTTACGCGGAAAAGTCGATGCTGCCGCTTTTACAGAAGGCCAGCGCAAACGTGTAATCGTTCCCGTCAGCGATCTGCGCAGCAAGCCTGAACATGCCAGCGGCCCGCAGAGCCAGATTCTCTATGGCGATGAAGTCACCGTTTTCGAGCAAGCGAATGGCTGGAGCTGGGTGCAAGCTATACGCGATGGCTATGTCGGCTATATGCCCGATAGCGAACTGGGTGAAGTTGGCAATAAACCAACCCACCGTATCTGTGTGCCGCGCACATTCATCTATTCCGGCGCTGATCTGCGTTTCCGTCATACTAACGCTCTGTCCCTCGGCTCAGTGGTAGAAATCACCGAATTCGTTGAAAATCGTGGCAGCCGCTACGGTATGCTGCCGGATGGCACAGCGATTTTTGCCAAGCATCTGCGTGCTATTGACGAGACTGTTGCCGATTATGTCACCACAGCCGAAAGCCTGATTAACACGCCTTATCTCTGGGGTGGCACCTCCGGTTTTGGTATTGATTGCTCAGGTCTGGTACAGCTTGCCATGCTGGATGCAGGGCGCGATGTATTGCGCGATTCCGATATGCAGGGCGATCATCTGGGTGATGTGATTGAGGCCGGTAAGGATTATGCCAATCTGCAGCGTGGCGATCTGGTGTTCTGGCCGGGTCATGTGGCGATTATGGCAAGCCCCGATATGATGATCCATGCCAATGGCCACACCATGACCGTAGCCTATGAGCCGCTACGTGAAGCAATTGAGCGAATTGCGTATCTTTACGATTTACCTTCTCACTTCCGCCGCCCATAAAATAAAAAAGCCGCCGGAATTTCCGGCGGCTTTTTTATAAGCTCAATATTTCAAACCTTTGGCGGCAATACGCGGTCCGGTGTGCGGTGACCGTCCCAAAAGGCGCGGATATTGACGATGACTTTATCGCCCATATCAATCCGCCCTTCCAGCGTGGCAGAGCCCATATGCGGCAGCATCACGACTTTGCCCTCTGAAGCCAGTTTCAGCAGGCGCGGATCAACCGCCGGATGCTGCTCAAACACATCAAGACCGGCACCGGCGAGCTTGCCCTGCTCAATCTGATGGATCAGCGCATTTTCATCAACAATCTCACCGCGTGACGTATTAACCAGATAGGCATTGGGCTGCATCAGCTCGATGCGGCGTGCAGACAAAAGGTGAAATGTCGCCGGCGTCGAGGGGCAATTGACGGAAATAATGTCCATCCGTGCCAGCATCTGGTCGAGGCTGTCCCAATAGGTGGCTTCCAGCTCTTCCTCAACTGCCGCATGAACCCGCTTGCGGTTGTGGTAATGGATAGCAAGGCCAAAAGCTTTGGCACGGCGTGCAACAGCGGTGCCGATACGACCCATGCCGACAATACCGAGGCGTTTGCCCCAGATGCGTCTGCCAAGCATCCATGTCGGCGACCAGCCCGGCCATTCGCCGGAAGTGGAAAACACATTGGCCCCCTGCACAAGACGGCGTGGCACAGACAGAATCAGCCCCATCGCCATATCGGCAGTATCTTCTGTCAGAACATTCGGGGTATTGGTCACGGCGATACCGCGCTTGGCAGCAGCGGTTACATCCACATTGTCCACGCCATTGCCGAAATTGGCGATCAGTTTCAAATTGGGGCCAGCCTGCTCAATCAGCTCCGCATCAATCACATCGCGAATCGTCGGCACCAGCACATCGGCCTCGCGCATGGCCGCAGCCAGTTCCTCACGCGACATTTTATGATCATCAATATTCAGGCGCGCATCAAACAATTCGCGCATGCGCGTTTCAACAGGATCCGGTAATTTCCGGGTAATGACGACCAATGGTTTCTTTTTGCCCGACATTTCTACCCCTTTGATGTGTCGCGTTGAGACCTCCTTAACCAAGAAGGTGCAGAGTGCGGCATTGTCATGGTTCATACACTGTCTAGCAAGGCAGGCGAACAAAGACAAAGAAAAAGCGCCGGTTCTGGTCTCCTAACGTCATATTGATCTTACAGACCAATCTTGCAAACCGTCGGGATGACTATACCAGAATATAAGCCGGTCAGGACTGCGAATGAAACAGCATATACATAAAACAGAAAAATCAAATTTTTGTCTGTTACTGGCTATAGGCCTGTTTTCCTGCCTGTTTCTGCTGTCCCCTTTATCCGGCTCGCATCATGCCTATGCACAGGACGCTTCCGAAGGTGCAGAACCCTCTTCCGCGGAAGAAGGTCCTTCCGGTGAAGATGCACCGAGCAAAGAAGCAACCTCATCTGCCAATCTTGGGCCAAGCGGCCTGCCGATCCCGCGTTTTGTCAGCCTGAAGCCTGCCCGTGTGAATATCCGTGTGGGTCCGGGGCGCGATTATGCGGTTTCATGGCTTTATACCAAATCGGGACTGCCGGTTGAGATCATTCAGGAATATGACAACTGGCGCCGCATCCGCGATGCTGACGGCACGGAAGGCTGGGTTTACCAGTCGCTTCTGGCAGGCAAGCGTACCGCTATTGTTGCCCCGTGGGAGCGCGGCAAAACGGATAATGTGATTGATCTTTATGCCAGCGCCAGCGACACATCCCGCGTTGTTGCCCGTGCTGAAGCAGGTGTCATCGCCACTATCCGTGAATGCACCGGCCAATGGTGTCAGCTCGAAACACAGGGCACACGCGGCTGGATCCGTCAGGGAAAAATCTGGGGTGCCTATCCGGATGAGGTTTTTGACTAGAGCATAATTTTAAAATATTAGAGCGACCTTTGTGTGCCAAGCTGGCACACGGCGCTCTAACCGGAGCATTGATCCGCTTTTAGAATATCTGGTCTTTCATGGTGTTTTGCGCGCATCTGTCCCCTTCTCAAGCTAAGGGAAAAGCGGTAAAAGCCGCGCCATGAAGGATCAAACAGTACCCAACCCGCATCATCCGGCCTCTGACACTCAGTTAAATGTCACTGCCTCCGGTAATAATCTGGCCAATAGCCGTAAGGTTTTTGTCAAAACCTATGGCTGCCAGATGAATGTCTATGACAGCCAGCGCATGGCCGACAGTCTGGCCGCAGAAGGTTATGTCACCACAGACAGCCCCGATGATGCGGATATGGTTTTGCTTAATACCTGCCACATCCGCGAAAAAGCTTCTGAAAAGCTCTATTCCGCGCTGGGTCGCCTGCGCAATATGAAGAATAAGCGTCAGGCGGACGGCAAAGATCTGATTATCGGCGTTGCCGGTTGTGTGGCACAGGCTGAAGGCGATGAAATTCTGCGCCGCTCCCCGACTGTTGATCTCGTGGTTGGCCCACAGACCTATCACCGTTTGCCGCAGGCGCTTGCTCAGGTACGTGAAGGCCGTCAGGTTGTCGATACCGAATATGCCGTGGAAGACAAGTTTGAACATCTGCCGCTTGCCAGCCGCGAACAGGTACGCAAGCGTGGTGTTTCCGCATTTCTGACTGTGCAGGAAGGTTGTGATAAATTCTGCACCTTCTGCGTTGTGCCTTACACACGCGGTTCAGAGGTTTCACGCTCCGTTGCCCAGATCATCAATGAAGCAACCAAGCTGGTTCAGGCCGGTGTGCGTGAGCTGACCCTGCTCGGCCAGAATGTCAACGGCTGGCACGGCCTTGGCGATGACGGTCGTGAATGGGGCTTGGGAGAACTGCTCTATCGTTTGGCGGAAATTCCGGGCATTGCCCGTTTGCGTTATACGACCAGCCATCCGCGCGACATGGATGATGCGCTGATCAATGCTCATCGCGATCTCGATATTCTGATGCCTTATCTGCATCTGCCGGTGCAAGCCGGTTCCGACCGCATTCTCAAAGCGATGAACCGCAAACATAAAGGCGAAGATTATATCCGCCTGATTGAGCGTATCCGTTCCGTGCGTCCTGATCTGGCACTGTCCGGTGACTTCATTGTCGGCTTCCCTGGTGAAACTGACGAGGATTTTGAAGACACAATGCGGCTGGTGCGCGAAGTGGGGTATGCGCAGGCCTATTCGTTCAAATATTCATCCCGTCCGGGTACACCCGGTGCCGATCTGCCCGATCATGTGGAAGAATCCGTGAAGGACGAACGTCTGCAGCGCTTGCAGGCGCTGCTCAGCGAACAGCAATATGCATTTCAGAATAGTCTTGTCGGCACGGAAATGGATGTGCTGCTTGAAAAGCCGGGACGCTTTGAAGGCCAGATGATCGGCCGCTCGCCATGGCTCATTCCGGTAATCATTGAAAATAATCCGGGTGAAGTCGGTGATATGATCCGCGTACGTGTCAATTCCACCGGCACCAACAGCCTTGTCGCCGAAAAATTAGCTTAAAGCATTTCCAGCAAAAGTGCGAAGCGCCTCTGTGGGGAAATCAGTTCGCCGGACTGATTTCTTTTCCCGCTTCGATGCGCAGGACAATGCGTAAAAATAAAAAATTTAGAGCGGTTTCAAACGTCAATTTTAACTGAAACCGCTCTAAATAACGTTCGCCTTGAACCGGCTCTGCTTTCCCGCGTGACAGTGTCATTAATCTGTACCATAATCGTGTCAGATATGATCCGTCACGGCGGATCAGCGCCGCTTAACAGCTAAACCGCAATCAAGGAGAGCCGGTTGAACGTCACCACGGGCAAACAGGTTAGCAAAGAACTGAAAAAACCCGCCACCACAATCCCTGCCCTGCAGGATGGCGCTTCTGATATGGCTCATATAGTCCTCGATTTTGACAGCAACCGGCTGGCGAGTGCGCTGTTTGGCCAATTCGACGAGAATCTCGCTTATATTGAGCAAAAACTTGGTGTTGATGTCCGCTCCAAAGGCAATCAGCTGATCCTCCGCGGTGAAGCAACTGCCACAGCACAGGCACGGATGGCACTGGATCACCTCTATTCGCTTTTGCAAAAAGGTCACGATCTCAGCAAATCCGATGTCGATGGTGCCTTGCGCATGGCTGCAACTGCAACGCCGGTGCGTGATGACCAGCTGAGCCTGCCGACGCTTGAAACCAAAACCCGCCTTTCTGCGGCACAAATCTCCACACGCAAAAAGACCATCTTTGCCCGCACGCCGACGCAGGATGCCTATATGCGCGCGATGGAGCGCTCGGAACTGGTTTTCGGCACCGGCCCTGCCGGTACCGGTAAAACCTATCTCGCTGTTGCCCATGCGGCCATGCTGCTGGAGCGCGGACTGGTTGAGCGGATTGTGTTATCCCGCCCTGCAGTTGAAGCCGGTGAACGGCTCGGCTTTTTGCCGGGCGACATGAAAGAGAAGGTCGATCCTTATCTGCGACCGCTCTATGATGCGCTTTATGACATGATCCCTGCGGATAAAGTCGAGCGAGCACTGGCCGCCGGTGTGATTGAAATTGCACCTCTGGCCTTCATGCGCGGTCGTACACTGGCACATGCGGCTGTTATTCTTGACGAGGCGCAAAACACCACATCCATGCAGATGAAAATGTTCCTGACCCGTCTGGGTGAAGGTTCGCGCATGATCGTCACCGGTGATCCGAGCCAGATCGATCTGCCCGCCGGTCAGAAATCCGGCCTTGTGGAAGCGCTGGAGATTTTGGGCGATGTTGAAAACATTGTCACCGTGCGCTTCAGCGACAAAGATGTGGTGCGCCACCCGATGGTTGCAGCTATTGTCCGCGCCTATGAAAAACGTGGGGCGGCCAAAACGCTGAAACATCATAAAGTTAGTGTGACTGAGGGTGAAAACACGCCTTCGGAAACCTAAATAGGTTTTTAGATTACAAACTGACTTTTATAACAGCCCGTCTCTTTGCAGGCGGGCTGTTGTCTTAACAATAAACCGGTTCACGAAACAAAAATGATTACAATCGACATTCTCATTGAAAGTTCTCTTTGGGAAACCCCGTCGGGGGACGACAATGAAACCTATGAAACGCTTGCCCGATCCTGTGTCGATGCCGTCTGGGCGCGGCTTGCACTGCCGCAGCAAGAGACCGAGCTCAGCCTTGTTCTGACCGACGATGCCTCAATCCGCACCATTAATGCGCAATGGCGCAATAAAGACAAAGCCACCAATGTGCTATCTTTTCCGGCCTTTGACATCGCGCCGGGCGATGCTCCGGGGCCGATGCTCGGCGATATTATTATTGCGCGGGAAACTGTCGAACGTGAAGCTCTTGAAGAAAACAAAAGCTTTAATCAGCACCTGCATCACATGATCGTGCATGGCCTGCTGCATCTGCTGGGTTACGATCATGAAGATGATGAGGAAGCAGAAGAAATGGAGGGACTGGAGCGCGAAATTCTTCATGCTCTTGCCATACCTGATCCTTATATTGTACATTCAACCGATAATGAAAACGATTGACCATGGCTGATCAGACTAATCACAATTCTTCAACGGGCGCTGTTCACAGCGACGCCGTTTCTCCGAACGATCCGGAAGCGCAGAGTACGGGGCAAAATCCTGCACGAGCGGCAGGATCTGAAAAACGCTCACTCCTTTCCGGATTATTTCCGTTTCTCCGATCGCGCCAGACCAGCTCGATCCGCGAAGATTTGACGGATGCGCTGTCCGATGATGCGAACAGCGACACAGCTTTTTCTGCCGAAGAAAAGGCAATGCTCAACAATATTCTGCGCCTGCGGGAACTTCGCGTCGATGACGTGATGATCAGCCGCGCTGATATTGAAGCTATCGAATATTCAACCCCGCTGGGTGAGCTGCTGGAACTGTTTGAGTCCTCCGGCCATTCCCGTATGCCGGTTTATGTTGAGACACTCGATGATGCGCGCGGCATGATCCATATCCGCGATGTTCTCAACTACATTACCCGCATGAGCAGGCAACAGCCTGCCGGTTCAGAACAGCCTGCCGCTGCCAAGCGCTATGATCTGTCCAAAATTGATCTCACAACACCGATCAATGAACTGAACCTGATGCGCAAGGTGCTGTTCGTCCCTTCCTCCATGCTGGCAAGCAGCCTGATGGCGCGTATGCAGGCGAGCCATATTCAGATGGCGCTGGTGATCGACGAATATGGCGGCACAGACGGCCTCGTCTCGCTGGAAGACATTGTTGAAATGGTTGTCGGCGATATTGAAGACGAACATGACGATGAAGAACTGTCCCTGATCCGCAATCCGGACGGCTCTTATACGGTTGATGCCCGTGCGGAACTGGAAGAACTCGAGCAGCTGATCGGTGCAGGCTTTACGCAGGGCGAAGACAGTGAAGATGTGGATACGCTCGGCGGTCTCATCATCTCGGCCCTGGATCATATTCCGGAAACCGGCGCGATCATTGATGTGTTGCCTGCTTACGAGCTGGAAGTGCTGGAAGCCGATTCACGACGCATCCATAAAGTGCGCATCACACCGCGAAACGGGGATTATTTCCAAGGCTAGAGCGGTTTACGTCCAGATTTGGATCATCGCGCTCGCTCTAGTTTCTTTATTTGGTCGCATTATCACGGGCGTCAAGTTGATCCAACTTGACTGTGAAATGCTCTAACAGCATCACAATCTATTAAAACACCGCCGCAACACCGGCGGTGTTTTTTTATCGCTGTATTCTCTTCTCAGTTTTTCTTAATCTTCGGCTCATAAACTGAGTAGAGCGCCGCGTGCCCTTTTGGGCACGTAAAACTCGCTCTGCACTTTATACTTACAGCCTTATCCCCATTGAGAGACCGAATATAGTGAGCAGCCTTTATCTCCGCCTGACTGAAAACCTCACCGGCTGGCGTAAAGCGCTCCTGACCATTCTCGCCGGTGCAAGTGTCACGCTGGCATTGCCACCTTTTGATTTTTTACCCGCAGGATTTATCGGTTTTCCGCTGCTGGTGCTGCTGATTGACTGCTCAAGGACAACAACTGCAAGCGGATGGAAACGCCTGCTCCCTGCTTTTCGAACCGGCTGGTTGTTTGGTTTCGGCTATTTTCTCGCCGGTCTCTGGTGGATCGGCATGGCATTGCTGGTGGATGCAGAAAATTTCGCCTGGGCATTACCGTTAGCTATTCTCGGCCTGCCTGCCTTTCTGGCATTTTTCTTCGCCTTTGCTGCCGCATTTGCACGGATCTTCTGGGGCGCCGGCCTTATCCGTATTCTGGTGCTGGCCATCGCACTCGGTATTACAGAATGGCTGCGCGCCTTTATTCTCACCGGTTTTCCGTGGAATGCGCTTGGCTATATGCTGATGCCAACACCATTGCTGATGCAGTCGGTCACCATTACCAGTCTCTATGGCATGAATGTTCTTGCTGTAGTGATTTTCGCCATGCCCGCTCTATTGTTTGGCGATAAACGTCAGCGCTATGGCTGGCGCAGCGGATTAATTACAGCCTGTGCCCTGTTGATTGCCCATGCCGGTTATGGCGCATGGCGCTTACAGCAGGCTCCCGCCTTGTCAGAGCAAGGCGCTGATGCACCTGTTATCCGCTTGGTTCAGGCCTCCATTGCACAGGATGCCAAATGGGATAATCAGTTGCGCCGCGCGATTTTCGACAAGCATCTTGATCTCAGCACCCGCCCGCCTGCCAATGGCCAGCCGGTGCCTGATGTGATTATCTGGCCGGAAACCTCCGTCCCCTATGTGCTGCCACAAGTCGAAGAAGTCTTGAGCGCCATCGGCAAGGCACTTCAGCCGAATCAAATGCTGCTGGCCGGAGCGGTGCGCGGTGAAGGAGAAGATCTCTCCGCCTATTATAACAGTATTTTCGCGGTGAATGCCGCCGGTCATGTGACCGCAACTGCCGACAAAGTGCATCTTGTACCATTCGGTGAATATCTGCCGCTGGAAGGTCTGCTGCGCTCTGTCGGTATGCAGGAAGTGGTGGAATTACCCGGCGGCTTTACCGCAGCACCGGCGCGCCATGCCCTCAATGTCAGCCCGAGCCTGACCCTGCTGCCTTTAATCTGCTATGAGGCGATTTTCCCGTCCGAGCTTGGCTATCAGGGTAAAAGCGTTGATGCGATCATCAATATTACCAATGACGCATGGTACGGCAATACACCGGGGCCTTATCAGCATTTCCGACAGGCGCAATTGCGCGCCGTAGAACAGGGACTGCCTTTGCTGCGCGCAGCTAATAACGGTATTTCAGCAATTACCGATTCTTACGGTCGAATCACCAAACATCTCAACCTGAATGAAGTCGGATTTATTGACGGCCGTCTGCCACCAAAAGCGACAGGCTTCTGGCGCAAACCGGCAGGAGAAACACAGTTCTTCACACTTCTGTTCATCTTGCTCGTAATTTCATGTGGTTTACATGCCATCCGTACCGAGCGTTTCGGTTGACATCATATTTTTGATGTTATGATATACACATGAAACTGATGAAATTTCAGATGAACCCTATAATTCTCCGAAAAATATGCTGATTTAAGCAAACCATTTTTCATCAAGGAAAGCTCGCATAAGCGAGGAGCATTTGTGAATGACTGAGAATAAAAAGAAACCCAATCCCATTGATGTTCATGTGGGCAGCCGCATCCGGTTGCGCCGGAACATGCTTGGCCTCAGTCAGGAAAAACTCGGTGAAAATCTCGGTATTACCTTCCAGCAGATTCAAAAATATGAAAAAGGCACCAACCGCGTCGGTGCCAGCCGCCTGCAAGCCATTTCATCCATATTGAGTGTACCGGTTGCCTTCTTTTTTGAAGATGCACCGGAGCAGGCCGGACAGCAGAACGGCGGTTTTGCGGAAGACAATGAAACAACCTATGTTGTTGATTTTCTTCAGACAAATGAAGGCGTGCAGCTGACACGTTATTTTACAAAAATCACTGATCCGAAAGTGCGTCGTAAAATCATTGATCTGGTAAAAACCCTTGCCAATGATGATGATTAATCTCTGAAGCCCAGAGGCGCGAATTCGGTAAAAACAGAATCCCTGAAACTGCCCTATCCTATTGTTTTGTCGCATTATAGCAGGCGCTTAATGCGACAATTTGGCAGCTTCTTGCGTTAAATCTCGCACATAAACACATGCAGATAGTTGTATATCTTGTCATTTCGTGCTGATTATACGCGCAAATAACGTCTGATTTCTTTATAGAGCGATTGCTTCACTTTCATTCCGTAGCAGACAGGCTTTTCTGAAAGCGGCCTGAAACGGTTTGAAAACGGCGCGCAATGAATTATCAGCAGTTCGTGCGCAGAAATGCACAATGCTGAAAGCAACTGTTTCTCCGGAGAGTACAATGCTCCGCAGATTTTCAAGAGGGGTTTCCCGTGTCACGCAGTTCATATCTTTTCACCAGTGAATCGGTATCCGAAGGTCATCCGGATAAGGTTTGCGATCGTATTTCCGATGAAATCGTAGACATGATCTACAAGGAAGCACGTAAAACCGGTGTTGATCCGTGGTCTGTACGTATTGCCTGTGAAACCCTCGCCACTACCAACCGTGTCGTGATTGCCGGTGAAGTGCGTGTGCCGGACACATTCCTGAAAAAAGACAAAGCCGGTGAAATTCTGCTTGATGCCAAAGGTCATAAGCAGATCAACCCTTCCCGCTTCCGTTCCGCTGCCCGCAAAGCCATCCGTGAAATCGGCTATGAACAGGAAGGCTTCAACTGGCGCAATGTGAAAATCGACGTGCTGCTGCATCCGCAATCAGCGGATATTGCGCAGGGTGTCGATAATGCTGCCGACCGTCAGGGTGAAGAAGGTGCGGGCGATCAGGGCATTATGTTCGGTTATGCCTGCCGCGAAACACCGGATCTGATGCCGGCGCCAATCTATTATGCCCATAAAATTCTTGAGCTGCTTTCTGCTGCCCGCCACAAAGGCGAAGGCGACTATGGCAAGCTCGGCCCTGATGCCAAAAGTCAGGTCACAGTGCGCTATGCCGATGGCAAGCCTGCGGAAGTCACCCAGATCGTGTTGTCGACCCAGCATCTGGATGCCTCATGGGATTCCGCGAAAGTCCGTCAGGTCGTTGAGCCGGTGATCCGTGAAGCGCTCGGTGATCTGCCTATTGCTGCGAACTGCAACTGGTACATCAATCCAACCGGTAAATTCGTCATCGGCGGACCGGACGGTGATGCCGGTCTGACCGGACGTAAGATCATTGTTGATACTTACGGCGGTGCAGCCCCGCATGGCGGCGGCGCATTCTCCGGCAAGGACACGACCAAGGTTGACCGCTCCGCAGCCTATGCCGCGCGTTATCTGGCCAAGAATGTGATTGCTGCCGGTCTTGCCGACCGTTGCACCATTCAGCTGTCCTATGCGATCGGCGTTGCCCAGCCGCTCTCGGTCTATGTTGACCTGCACGGCACCGGCAAAGTTGCCGAGAGCGATGTGGAAACCGCGCTGCGTCAGGTCATGGACCTGTCCCCGACCGGCATCCGCAAGCATCTCGACCTTAACAAACCGATCTATGCCAAGACCGCATCTTATGGCCATTTCGGCCGCAAAGCCGGTCGCGACGGCTCTTTCTCATGGGAAAAGACAGATCTGGTCAAAGCACTGAAAGCGGCGCTTAAGGTCTGATTTCATTCTCAATATTCTGGGTTTCAGGGCACCATGTTTCTCTCATGGTGCCCTGTTTCTTTAACAGCCACACAAAAATCAGTAGACTTTCCGTCGCTGATTATGTGTAAAGCGGCTTATTCCGATTATCTGAACCATAAAGAAACGTGCCGATGTCTGATACTGAACGCAACTGTGACCTCAAGGATGAAGCCATGAACGCAGAGTCCTCTGAACAACAGCCACGCGGCTCACGTGCGACGGAAGCTTTTTATGGTCGCCGTAACGGTAAGCCTTTGCGTCCGCATCAACGTTTTCTGCGCGAAGACCTGCTGCCACAGCTCAAACTCGATCTCCTGAGCCCTGCCCCGCAGGATCTGCGCACATTGTTTATGGCCGATGTTTCAAAAGTGCGTATGGAAATCGGTTTCGGCGGTGGTGAACATCTGGTGCATGAAGCCACCCGTAAACCGGAAGCCGGTTTTATCGGTGTTGAGCCTTTCGTCAACGGCATGGCGAAAATGCTTGGCGCACAGGATGCCAATCCGCTGCCAAACCTGCGTCTTTATGATGACGATGCCACACTGGTGCTGGACTGGCTGCCGGATGCATCGCTCGACGGCATTGATCTATTTTATCCTGATCCGTGGCCGAAAAAGAAACATTGGAAGCGCCGTTTTGTCAGCCAGAAAAACCTCAGCCGTTTCGCCCGCGTGCTGAAACCTGGCGCTTTGTTCCGTTTTGCCTCCGACATTGATACATATGTCAACTGGACGCTGCAACATTGCCACGACCATGGTGCGTTTGAATGGCAGGCACAAAGTGCAGCCGACTGGCACACACCTTATGAAGCATGGCCGGGCACACGCTATGAAGCCAAAGCTTTCCGTGAAGGCCGTCAGGCTGCTTACCTTACCTTTATCAGGCGATAATTCATCCTCAAGGACAAGGCTTGTCACAGGCGGCTTTTTTCTGTATAGTTGCCTCAAATTCTTGGTCGGTAGAACAAGAGTGGGTCCCACCGGTCCCGCTCTTTTTTGTTTGGTACACACTGAAAACTGCGCAGACTGCCGCCGGAAATCCTATTGCACGTATTTTAAGGAATACAGGGTGAACGAACAAACACAACAGGACCAGAACATTACAGCGCTTGACGCGACACAGGATGAACCACGCATTATCCGTGAAACGGGTATTGATGCAAAAGTGGCATCGCTGATCGAACCTGCGATTAATGCTGCGGGTTTCCGTCTTGTGCGCGTGCGTCTTTCCGGCCTTAACGGCCTCACCCTGCAGATTATGGCTGAGCGTCCGGACGGCACCATGACCGTTGAAGATTGCGAAATTGTCAGCCGCACCGTTTCTCCGGTTCTTGATGTTGAAGATCCGATTGACGGCAAATATCACCTTGAAATTTCTTCACCGGGCATTGACCGTCCGATGGTGCGCAAATCTGACTTTTCCAACTGGCAGGGTCATATTGCTAAACTCGAAACCTCGATGCTGCATGATAACCGCAAGAAATTCCGCGGCCGCATCATCAAGGTTGAAGATGAAACTGTCACTCTCGAAGCCGATCAGGCCACTTACGGCGCGGAAGCTCAGACCACAATTCCTTTTGAGCTGATCGCTGATGCAAGACTGATCCTGACCGATGATCTGATCCGTGATGCGCTGCGCAAAGACAAAGCTCTGCGCGAAGGCCGTATTCCGGGCGACGAATTGAGTGATGAATTCAATCTGGACAGCGGCAATGCCGATGCTCCGGAGAACGATAAAGACAACTAAGCATTTCACAGGCGAATGACTTCATTTGCTTGTCATGATAATGCGACAAAACAAAAAAGCTTTCGCACCCAGAAGCAAAAAACGGGTGCTGCACCAAGGAGAGACCAATGGCAGTCAGTGCAAACAGGCTAGAGCTTCTTCAGATCGCTGATGCGGTTGCGCGCGAAAAATCCATTGACCGCGAGATCGTGATTGCAGCGATGGCCGATGCCATTCAGAAAGCTGCCCGCTCCCGTTATGGTCTGGAAACCAATATCCGCGCGGATATCAATTCCAAGAGCGGTGAAATCAAGCTGCAGCGTTTGCTTGAAGTGGTTGAAACTGTAGAAGATTATGCCACACAGATCGCTCTGGAATCCGCACGTGAACGCAATCCGGATGCGCAAGTAGGCGACTTCCTTGCTGACCAGCTGCCGCCAATGGATTTCGGCCGTATTGCTGCCCAGTCTGCCAAACAGGTTATCGTACAGAAAGTACGTGAAGCCGAGCGTGACCGCCAGTATGACGAATTCAAAGACCGTCTGGGTGAAATCATCAACGGTACTGTCAAACGCGTTGAATATGGCAATGTGGTTGTTGATCTCGGTCGCGGTGAAGCCATTGTCCGCCGTGACGAACTGATCCCGCGTGAAGCATTCCGCTACGGCGACCGTATCCGCGCTTATGTCTATGATGTCCGTCGCGAACAGCGCGGCCCGCAGGTATTCCTGTCGCGTACCCATCCGCAGTTCATGGCGAAACTCTTCACCATGGAAGTGCCGGAAATTTATGACGGCATTATCGAAATCAAATCGGTTGCCCGTGATCCGGGTTCGCGCGCCAAAATGGCCGTTGTGTCCCGTGACAGCTCGATTGATCCTGTCGGCGCCTGCGTTGGTATGCGCGGTTCCCGCGTTCAGGCCGTTGTCGGCGAATTGCAGGGCGAAAAGATCGACATTATTCCTTGGTCGCCGGATGCAGCGACTTTCATCGTTAACGCCTTGCAGCCTGCTGAAGTGGCCAAGGTTGTTCTGGATGAAGATGCAGAACGTATCGAAGTTGTTGTGCCTGACGATCAGCTGTCGCTGGCCATCGGCCGCCGCGGTCAGAATGTGCGTCTTGCATCACAGCTGACCGGCTGGGACATCGATATCATGACGGAAAACGAAGAATCCGAACGCCGCCAGAAAGAATTCACAGAACGCTCTGCTTTGTTCATGGAAGCGCTGAATGTGGATGAAATGGTTGGTCAGGTTCTGGCTTCCGAAGGTTTCGGTTCGGTTGAAGAAATCGCCTATGTTGAAAGCGACGAAATCGCTTCGATCGATGGTTTCGATGCTGATACTGCTGCTGAAATTCAGGATCGTGCGAAAGAATATCTGGATCGTCTCGAAAGCGATCTGAATGACCGTCGTCTCGAACTGGGCGTCAGCGACGAATTGCGCGATGTACCGGGTCTGACCAGTGCAATGCTTGTTGCAGTCGGTGAAGACGGCGTGAAGACCATGGATGATTTTGCCGGTTATGCGGTGGATGATCTCGTGGGCTGGCGCGAGCGTAAAGACGGTGAAACTGTTACTCATGCCGGTGTTCTGACACCGTTTGAAGTTTCCCGCACAGACGCAGAGCAGATGGTTCTCGCAGCCCGCCTTAAAGCAGGCTGGATTACAGAAGATCAGCTGGAAGAAGCTGCCAATGAACTGGCTTCGACAGGCGATGATGAAGAGCAGGCAGATGCTTAATCAGCATCTTGCAACTGCCGCTCGCGCGGGCGGATTTTGATGTCCGCGCATCGGCTCTCTACCGGAAATAATGCCTGTGTCAGCTTTTTTGATACAGGCCTGTTTTCCGACAAACTGCATACAGCCGGAACCGCTCGGTTTACGGCTGTCTTGCGCACACATATTGCAGGGCTTCTTGCCCTTGCACTCATATTAAAGTAGAAAACAGTTCCTCTCCACCGGCGCTGTTTTCGAGCGAAGTGGAGTTCTGGTTGAAACCGGATAAAAACGACAGGACCTGTATTGTTACGCGCGAGAGCGGCCCGGCTGTAGATCTCATCCGGTTTGTGGCTGCACCCGACGGTAGTGTTGTACCGGATCTGAAGCGCAATTTACCCGGACGCGGATGCTGGATTAAAGCAGAACGGCATATTGTTGATGAAGCGGTTAAACGCAAACTGCTGCCCCGCGCACTGAAAACGCAAGTTTCGGTGCCGGCGGATTTAGGCTCTCTGGTCGACAGGCTATTGACAAAATCCGCGCTGGGCAGTCTAGCACTGGCCAGAAAGTCCGGTGCTGTGGTGACAGGATCGGCGAAAGTTGATTCTGCTGTGCGTACCGGCCGCGTTACAATGGTGCTTCATGCGACAACAGCGGCTCCCGACGGCATCCGAAAGCTGGATCAGGCGCGTCATGCGAGGAAGATGGCAACCGGAGCAGATATAAAAGCCTATTCCCTTTTTACAGGGGATGAAATGGATTTGGCATTTGGCGGCGGAAATGTAATACATGCCGCCGTGATTGAAGGAACGGCAGCAACCGGGTTCGTCACGCGGGCGCTTCAGCTGCATAAATATCGCGGCGAGAGCGCAGCGAACTTGGAAAATCTGGCAGCCACTGCTGCAAAGGAAACGGAATCGGAATGAGCGACAGTAATTCAAACGACGACAAGACGCTGAGCGTCGACACAAAAAAGACGCTGACCATCAAGCGGCCAGGAGTCGAACAGAGCACTGTACGGCAAAATTTCAGCCACGGACGCAGCAAGTCGGTTGTTGTTGAGACGAAAAAACGTAAGTTTACCCGTCCTGACGATAAACCTGAAGCTGCAGCCGCTCCGGCTCCTGTTCAGTCAGTTGCACCAGCTCCGACACCGGCACAAGCTGCTCCTGCTCCGGTTGCTGAAAAGCCGGCCGTGATTGCAGATGCGCCTAAGCCTGCACCTGTTACAGAAACTGCTGCGCCTGTTGCAAAAACAGAAAGCGCACCGGTTGCTCCGCAGGCTGCCAAGCCAGCTGAAGCCGCAGTTGCAAAACCTGTTGCACCTAAACCTGCAGCGCCTGCTGCTGCCCGTCCGGCAGCACCGGCTGCTACAACCCGTCCGGGTGCCCCTGCGGGCAATCGTCCGGCCGGTGGTGGCTATAACAAGCCGCAGGGTTCCCGTCCGGGTGGCCGCAATGAACAGCGCAACCGTTCCAATGACCGTCCGGGCATGGTGTTGAACACCCTGTCCTCCTCGGAAATGGATGCACGTCGCCGCGCCCTTCAGGATGCGGTAATCCGTGATGCGGAAGATCGCAAACGCGCTGAAGCAGAAGCTATCCGCCGTGCGGAAGAAGAAAAGCGCCGTGAAATCGAGCGCCTGGAATCTGAGCGCCGTCAGGCTGAAGAAGATGCACGCCGCAAGGCAGAAGCTGAAGCCAAAGCTAAAGCCGAAGCTGAAGCACGCAAGCGCGAACCGGCTGCACCTGTGCGTCCTGCTGCTGCACGTCCAAGCGGCGATCGTCCTTCGGGTGATCGCTCTGGCGGCCAGAACCGTGGCCCTGCTGGTCAGAACCGTCCAAATCAGGGCGGCTACAACCGCACCGGCGGCGCACCTGCCCCGCGCGATATTAATGCTGAAGCACCGCTGGCCGACAAAAAGCCGACCCAGCAGGTTCTGAACCGCAAGCCGCAGAATGATGATGATGATGATCGTCGTGGTGGTGCAGGCGTACGTCGTAACGTACCTGCTAAACCGGAAGTGCGCGCTACAAAGCCGACCAAGGCTGAAGAAGATCGCCGTCGCGGTAAACTGACCCTGAACAGCAATCTGGAAGACGAAGGCCGTTCGCGTTCGCTTTCGGCTATGCGTCGCCGTCAGGAAAAATTCAAGCGCTCGCAGATGCAGGAAGTCCGTGAAAAGATCTCCCGTGAAGTGACTATTCCTGAAACCATTACCATTCAGGAACTGGCACAGCGTATGACGGAACGTGCCGTTGATATCATCAAATACCTGATGAAACAGGGTCAGATGATGAAGCCGGGCGATGTGATCGATTCCGATCTGGCACAGCTGATCGCGGAAGAATTCGGCCATACCGTTAAGCGCGTTGCGGAATCTGACGTTGAAGAAGGTATCTTCAACGTGGAAGATAATCTCAGCGCAATGCTGCCGCGTCCGCCGGTTGTTACCATTATGGGTCACGTTGACCATGGTAAAACCTCGCTGCTCGATGCAATTCGTCAGGCAAATGTGGTCTCGGGTGAAGCCGGTGGTATTACCCAGCATATCGGTGCTTATCAGGTTGAACAGAACGGCCAGAAAATCACCTTTATCGATACGCCTGGTCACGCGGCCTTTACGCAGATGCGTGCCCGCGGTGCGCAGGCAACCGATATCGCCATTCTGGTAGTTGCCGCTGATGACAGCGTGATGCCGCAGACGATTGAATCTATCAACCACGCCAAAGCGGCCGGTGTTCCGATCATCGTGGCGATCAACAAGATCGACAAGCCGACCGCTGATCCGCAAAAAGTACGTAATGCCCTGCTGCAACACGATGTATTTGTGGAAACCATGGGCGGTGAAGTGCTTGATGTGGAAGTTTCCGCCAAGAACAAAATCAACCTCGACAAGCTGCTTGAAGCCGTTCTGTTGCAGGCTGAAATTCTTGACCTTAAAGCCGATCCTGAGCGTACAGCTGAAGGTGTGGTTATTGAAGCTCAGCTTGACCGCGGTCGCGGTGCGGTTGCAACCGTTCTGGTTCAGAAAGGTACATTGCATCCGGGCGAGATCATCATCGCCGGCAGTGCATGGGGTCGCGTTCGCGCCCTCGTCAATGACCATGGCGACCATGTGAAAGAAGCATCCCCTGCAATGCCGGTGGAAATTCTCGGTCTGTCCGGCACTCCGCAGGCGGGTGACCGCTTTGCGGTTGTTGCCAACGAAGCCAAGGCACGCGAAATTTCTGAATATCGTCAGCGTCTTGCCCGCGATAAGGCCGTTGCCCGTCAGGCAGGCTCGCGTGGTTCCCTTGAGCAGATGATGTCTAATCTGCAGTCGAGCGGCCTCAAAGAGTTCCCGCTGGTTATCAAGGGTGACGTGCAGGGTTCGGTTGAAGCGATTATTGCTTCTCTCGACAAGCTCGGCACTGATGAAGTCCGCGCACGTATCGTTCATTCGGGTGCCGGTGGTATCACAGAAAGCGATATCTCGCTGGCTGAAGCATCAAATGCTGCCATCATCGGCTTCAACGTCCGTGCCAATAAACAGGCCCGTGATGCAGCCGAACAGCAGGGTATCGAAATCCGCTACTACAACATCATCTATGATCTGATTGATGATGTGAAAGCAGCGATGTCCGGTCTTCTGCCGCCAGAACGTCGTGAAACCTTCATCGGTAACGCTGAAATTCTCGAAGTCTTCAACATCACCAAAGTCGGTAAAGTTGCCGGTTGCCGTGTTGTTGACGGTAAAGTCGAGCGTGGCGCCGGTGTACGTCTTATCCGCGACAACGTGGTTATCCACGAAGGCAAGCTCAAGACACTCAAGCGCTTCAAGGACGAAGTTGCCGAAGTGCCGATGGGTCAGGAATGCGGTATGGCATTTGAAAACTACGAAGATGTACGCGCAGGCGACATCATCGAAGCGTTCCGCGTTGAGATGATCACGCGTACGCTGTAATCAGCAAAGCAGCGGCAGTTATCAGAACTGCCGCTGCTTCATTTCTCGGGCGGTTTACACTCATCTTCAGACATAGTGCCGCTCTGAATTTTTAATTGGCCGCATTGTCATAATTGTCAGGCTGTATCAGTCTGGTTGTGAATAGGATGAAAGCCTCGCAGGCTTTTCCGCAATCATGCAATTTGTACAGTTGCCGACCGATATTTGGCTCAGATTTTGGAGTCCCCATGTCCCGTTTTTCTTCCACAGGACCATCACAGCGTCAGCTGCGCGTCGGCGAGCAGGTTCGTCATGCCGTGGCTCAGGTGCTGTCACGCGGCGAAATCCGTGACGATGTTCTGAATAATACCGTTGTTTCCATCACCGAAGTGCGCATGTCGCCTGACTTGAAAATTGCGACCTGCTTTATCAGCATCGTCGGCAATACAGATGTGCAGACAGTCATTAAAGCACTGGCAAATCATGCGAAATTTCTGCGTGGCCGCGTTGCACCACAACTGCGCCAGATGAAATATATGCCGGAATTCCGTTTCCGTCCGGATACCAGTTTCGACAATTTTGCCAAGATCGATGCCCTGTTGCGCTCGCCGGAAGTTGCGCGTGATCTGCAGCAGGATGACAGCGATGAATCCAACACAGAAACACATAAAGATAACGAGAATAACGGCTGATGGCGCGCAGAGGTAAGAAAAAAGGCCGTCCGGTTTCCGGATGGGTGATTTTTGACAAGCCGAAAGGTATGGGCTCGACCGAGGCCGTTTCCAAAATCAAATGGCTTTTCAGTGCTGAAAAGGCCGGTCATGCCGGTACGCTCGATCCGCTTGCCTCCGGCATGTTGCCGATTGCTCTGGGCGAAGCCACCAAAACCGTACCTTACGTGATGGACGGCACGAAAATCTATTCCTTCACCGTGACCTGGGGCGAAGAACGCTCCACGGATGATCTGGAAGGCCCTGTCACCAAAACCTCTGACAAGCGCCCGACTGAAGCCGATATTCTGGCGCTTCTGCCAAACTATATTGGTACTATTCAGCAGACCCCGCCGCAATTCTCCGCCATTAAAATTGACGGTGAGCGTGCCTATGATCTGGCACGCGGCGGCGAAACTGTTGCCATTCCTTCCCGTGAAGTCGAAATTTTTCAGCTTGAGCTGGTTGAGATCAACGAAGCCGGACAGGCCGTGTTTGAAGTTGAATGCGGTAAAGGCACTTATGTGCGCTCGCTCGCCCGCGATATGGGACGTGATCTCGGCTGCCTCGGTCATATTGCGGAGCTGCGCCGTCTGGAAGTTGCACCTTTCAACGAAGATGACTTCGTGACGCTTGCAGAGCTTGAAGCCGCATGGCCGCCGCTGCCGCCGAAATCTGATGATGAAGATGCGGAACCTGCACCTGTTGCACCGCGTGATTTCTCAGCCCTTGATGATTTTATCATTGATACCGGTGCAGCGCTGGAAGATCTGGTACAGGTTGCCTTGTCCGACGATCAGGCTCACCGTGTGCGCATGGGCAATCCGGTCATCTTACGCGGTCGCGATGCACCGCTGGAAGCCGATGAGGTTTGTGCCAATCACAAAAACCGTTTGCTGGCTATCGGTTACATTGAACAAGGTATGTTCAAGCCGAAACGCGTTTTCACTTATTAAACTAGAGCATTTCACAGTCAAGTTGGATTAACTTGACGTCGGGATAATGCGACAAACTAAAGAATCTAGAGCGAGCACTGCGATTCAACATAAACGTAAACCGCTCTAGCTATTACAGCTTAGCGCATTTTATTAAAAAGCCTGCATTGCAGGCTTTTTTGAAATGTGTCTGGAAATAAGCCACAGTTTCGATTATATGATCGTCAGGTTCCGTATAAGGCATTAATCAATGCTGACTGTACAGAACTGAAGTAAACGGCCCCGGCTGGACGACATCTTGGCCACGGGCGACATTTCTCCTCTTAAACAAAAAGGACATTCCGATGTCGATTACTGCTGAACGCAAACAGGCTCTTATCAAAGAATATGCAACCAAAGAAGGCGATACCGGTTCTCCTGAAGTACAGGTAGCCGTTCTTTCGGAACGCATTTCCAACCTGACCGGTCACTTCAAAGGCCACAAGAATGACAACCATTCCCGTCGTGGTCTTCTGAAAATGGTTTCTCAGCGCCGCAACCTGCTCGACTACCTCAAAGGTGTTGACGAAGCGCGCTATCAGAACCTGATCGGCCGTCTCGGCCTGCGCCGCTAAGCGCATCATCCGGCGAAAACCTGTAACGGTTTTCGCCGGAATTTTTACCGGAGCAGGACTTTTCATTAAATCTCTCCGGCAACAGGGTATTTACGGCTCAACAGCCTGAAAACACTCTGTATTATACAAAAATGCATTCTCCGTGCGTGTAAGCGCCAAAACGGGAAAAATGCAGCAGGGCTTTAACAATACTGTCGTAAAAGCCCGATATGGAACTGTATTGAACAGGTTCCGCAGGCAGGATTGCAGGCAGCTCGTCCTTATCCGAGCTTCTTGTTGTCTTGCCCGCTCCCTGTTCCAAACCGGAATATTACATGCGCTGACATCAGCGCAGAACATAAATATTCCAAACCAAGGACAAGATATGTTCAACACTCATAAAGTTGAAATCGAATGGGGCGGCCGTCCGCTCATTCTCGAAACCGGCAAAGTCGCCCGTCAGGCAGACGGCGCGGTTATCGCCACTTACGGTGAAACAATGGTGCTGGCCACCGTCGTTTCGGCTAAAGAGCCAAAGCCGGGTCAGGACTTTTTTCCTCTGACTGTAAACTATCAGGAAAAAGCCTATGCAGCCGGTCGTATTCCTGGCGGTTATTTCAAGCGTGAAGGCCGTCCGAGCGAAAACGAAACTCTGGTTTCCCGCCTGATCGACCGTCCGATCCGTCCGCTGTTTGCTGATGGCTACAAAAACGACACACAGGTTGTTATCACCGTTATTCAGCATGATCTGGAAAATAATCCGGACGTTTTGTCGATGGTTGCCGCTTCCGCTGCGCTCACCCTTTCCGGCGTACCTTTCATGGGCCCGATCGGTGGTTCGCGCGTTGGCTACATCAACGGCGAATATGTTCTGAACCCGCATCTCGACGAAATGGCTGAATCCAAACTGGATCTGGTTGTTGCCGGTACTTCTGATGCTGTTCTGATGGTTGAATCCGAAGCGCAGGAACTTTCTGAAGAAGTCATGCTCGGCGCTGTTGTTTTCGGTCAGAAGGGCTTCCAGCCTGTGATCGATGCAATCATCAGCCTTGCTGAAGTTGCTGCAAAAGAACCACGTGACTTCCAGCCGGAAGACCTGTCGGCTCCTGAAGCCGCAATGCTGGCAATCATCGAAGATGATCTGCGCGCAGCTTACAAAATCATCGACAAGCAGGCTCGTTATACCGCTGTTGATGCTGCCAAAGCTAAAGTTAAAGCGCACTTCCTGCCGGAAGATGCGGAAACAACCGAATATACTGCTGAGCAGATCGGTACTGTTTTCAAATCGCTGCAGGCTAAAATCGTTCGCTGGAACATTCTGGATACCGGCAGCCGCATCGACGGCCGCGATCTGGTAACCGTTCGTCAGATCGTATCCGAAGTTGGCGTTCTGCCACGCACACACGGTTCGGCTCTGTTCACCCGCGGTGAAACACAGGCAATCGTTGTTGCAACACTGGGTACCGGTGAAGATGAACAGTTCATCGACACGCTGGCCGGCCTGCAGAAAGAATCCTTCCTGCTGCACTACAACTTCCCGCCATATTCCGTTGGTGAAACCGGCCGTATGGGTTCCCCTGGCCGTCGTGAAATCGGTCACGGCAAACTGGCATGGCGCGCAATCCATCCGATGCTGCCTGCCAAAGAACAGTTCCCGTACACTCTGCGTGCGGTTTCTGAAATCACTGAATCCAACGGTTCGTCCTCCATGGCAACCGTATGCGGCACCTCGCTGGCGCTGATGGATGCCGGTGTACCTCTGACCCGCCCTGTAGCCGGTATTGCTATGGGTCTGATCAAAGAAGGCGACCGTTTTGCAGTTCTTTCCGATATCCTTGGTGACGAAGATCACCTCGGCGATATGGACTTCAAGGTAGCCGGCACTGAAAACGGTATCACTGCTCTGCAGATGGACATCAAGATCGACGGTATTACCGAAGAGATCATGAAAACCGCTCTGGAACAGGCTAAAGGCGGCCGCGTTCATATTCTCGGTGAAATGGCGAAAGCACTGTCCGGCGCGCGCGCTGAACTCGGTGAATTTGCACCACGCATCGAAGTGATGAACATTCCGACCGACAAGATCCGTGATGTTATCGGTTCCGGCGGTAAAGTTATCCGCGAAATCGTTGAAAAGACCGGCGCCAAAATCAACATCGAAGATGACGGCACAGTCAAAATTGCTTCTTCTTCCGCCAAGGAAATCGAAGCAGCGAAGAAATGGATCCACTCCATTGTTGCTGAACCGGAAATCGGCGAAATCTACGAAGGTACAGTTGTTAAAACTGCTGACTTCGGTGCATTCGTAAACTTCTTCGGCCCGCGCGATGGTCTGGTACATATCTCGCAGCTGGCTGCAGACCGCGTTGCCAAGACCACCGATGTGGTTAAGGAAGGCCAGAAGGTCTGGGTTAAACTGATGGGTTTTGATGAGCGCGGTAAAGTGCGCCTGTCGATGAAAGTCGTTGATCAGGAAACCGGCAAGGAAATCGTTGCCGAAAAGAAAGAAGAAACCGCAGCTGAATAAGCTGATTTCGAGTTTCAAAAAGCCCCGCATAGAAATATGCGGGGCTTTTCATTTAAAGCATGCAGTAACTACAGTCTCAGTTCAGGAATGCGTTGTTTAAACCGGCTCAGCCTGAGTCTCAGCTTTTATGCCCTTTTGCAGCCAAGCCTCCTGATGGGCACAATCGGTAATTGCCTGCGCTTCACTGACAGCCATAGTCAGCAAATAGGCAAAGAAACTCTGTTTGCTTTTATGGGCCTGTGAAATCATCTCATTCAATTGCAACAAACGCGCCTGATGCTGCGGCAGACATGTTGCAAAACATTGCGGCTGACAACATTTGCGCGCCATAGTACTACTCCCCCGCGAGCAACACGGCATTACAGATAGTTTGAAACTTTAACCGATAACAAGTTCAATATAATATCTGCCAGAAACCACCTACTGTCATCCTTCTCAGGTAGAAAAGACCAAAGAAATTTTATGATTACCGGCGCCCAAAACACCCTCTTTCTGCCCTTTGAGAATGAAACTCTTGATCTGCCGCAGGCGGGAGAAAAATATCTCTGCTTCGGCATCAGTGCCGACACGACACTCAGCACAGAGTGGAAACAGGCATTGCATTGTATTCAGCCATTGAGACCGGAATGGCTGGCGCTCAATAAAGCCGGATTTCATGTCACGCCGCAGATCAGCGAAAATGAAACTTATGACGGCGGCATGATTTTGCTCGGCAAACATCGCGGCCGCAATGAGGAATGGCTGGCGACATTGCTGACCCAAGTCAAAGCCGGCGGCTTGATTATTATCGCCGGTGACAAAAAGCTTGGCATTGACAGTTTCCGCAAGCGCAGCGACCAGATTTCAGCTTCCATCGACCGCCTGTCCAAAAACCACGCTGTAGCCTACTGGTTGGCGCGCCCGGAGGCGATTGATGCCGGGATCACACAAAGCCTCATTCCGGAGCCAAAACGCGTGGACGGGCGCTTCTGGACGAAAGCAGGCATGTTCTCCCATGGCGAAGCCGACAAAGGTTCCGCTCTGCTGGTGCCGCATCTCAAAAACATCGCCTTCGGTCATGTAGCGGATTTGGGTGCTGGCTGGGGTTATCTGAGTGCCGCCTGTCTCGACAATCCGGACAAGCTCAGCCGTATTGATCTTTATGAAGCGGATTTTGAGGCACTGGAAATTGCCAAAAGCAATCTGGCTGAACTCAACAGTTCAGTACCGCTGCACTACTACTGGCATGACGTCGCTTCCGAGTCGATGACAGAGATTTATGACACGGTTATCAGCAATCCGCCATTTCACACCGGCCGTAACACCGATATTTCGCTTGGCCAAAGCTTTATTACGGCAGCAGCCAAACGCCTTAAATCCGGCGGACGTTTCCTGATGGTGGCAAATCGCCAGCTTCCTTATGAGGCTGTCTTGAAACAGCATTTCCGGCAGGTCATGCCGCTCACTGATAAAGACGGCTTCAAAGTCATCGAAGCACGAAAATAAAGCAGTTTCAGGAAAAGTGGGAACCGCCTTCGCGGGGAAAATAGTTCACTGGACTATTTTCTTGTCCCGCTACGAACCGTCCGAAACTGCGTTAAAATAAATCACAAAAAAGCCGCGCAATGCGCGGCTTTTTTCATATCATATGTAACTGGCTTATTCAGTGCCGGTTGCATCCGAGCTTTTCAGCTCTTCCAATGTCGGCATGGAGACGATGTTGTAGCCTGAATCCACAAAGTGAACTTCACCGGTTACACCGCTCGACAGATCCGAAAGCAGATAGACTGCGGATTTACCCACATCATCAATATCAACGGTACGGCGCAGCGGCGAATTGCGGCGCTGATACGAGAAGATCGCGCGGGCATCACCGATACCGGCACCGGCCAGTGTACGCACAGGGCCAGCCGAAATTGCATTCACGCGGATATTCTGCGGGCCGTAATCGGCTGCCAGATAACGCACCATGGCTTCAAGAGCAGCCTTGGCAACACCCATCACATTATAGTTCGGAATGGTGCGGGTTGAGCCGCCATAGGTCAGTGTGAGGATCGAACCGCCGTCTTTCATCAGCTTCTCAGCACGCTGAGCAACTTCCGTGAAAGAATAAGCAGAGATCACCATTGTCCGGCTGAAATTTTCACGGGTGGTGACATCCGCATAACGGCCTTTCAGCTCTGTTTTGTCGGAGAAACCAATAGCGTGAACGATAAAGTCGAGCTTGCCCCATTTTTTCTCGATCTCGTCAAAGACCGCATCAACGGTTGCAATATCTTCCACATCGCAAGGCAGTACGAAATCCGATCCGACCTGCTCCGCCAGCGGTTTCACGCGCTTGCCAAGAGCATCACCCTGATAGGTGAAAGCCAGCTCAGCGCCCTGATCGGCAAGATGTTTGGCAATACCCCAAGCAAGAGAATGGTTGTTTGCAACACCCATAATCAGCCCGCGTTTGCCCTTCATTAAATCCTGCATACTCTCTCTCCGTCAGCCCTGATAGCGCTGGAATACCAGCGTTGCATTCGTTCCACCAAAACCGAAGGAGTTGGACAGTACCGTGTTAATTTCTGCATTATCGATGCGCTTACGCACAATCGGCATATCCGCGAAATCCGGATCCAGCTCATCAATATGCGCGCTTTCGCAGATGAAATTATTATGCATCATCAAAAGCGAATAGATCGCTTCCTGAACGCCGGTTGCACCCAGTGAGTGACCGGTCAGAGATTTGGTAGCCGCAATCGGCGGGCAGGCATCGCCTGAACCGAAGACTTTACGGATCGCTTCGATTTCCGGTGCATCGCCCGCAGGGGTCGATGTGGCATGCGGATTGATATAATCAATCTTGCCGTTCACGGTTGAAAGCGCCATGCGCATGCAGCGCTCTGCACCTTCGCCCGACGGGGCAACCATGTCATAACCGTCTGATGTCGCACCATAGCCGACAACTTCACCGTAAATCTTGGCACCGCGCGCCAGCGCAGTTTCCAGATCTTCCAGCACCAATACACCGGCGCCACCGGCAATTACAAAACCGTCGCGGTTTTTGTCATAGGCGCGGGATGCACGTTCCGGTGTATCATTATATTTCGAAGACATCGCACCCATGGCGTCAAACAACACCGACAGGGTCCAGTCGAGGTCTTCGCAGCCACCGGCAAACATACGGTCCTGTTTGCCATACTGGATCATCTCAACCGCATTGCCGATACAATGGTTCGAGGTCGCGCAAGCCGAGGAGATCGAATAATTGATGCCCTTGATCTTGAAGAAAGTCGCCATCGTGGCTGATGCGGTCGAGCTCATGGCTTTCGGCACTGCGAAAGGACCAACGCGTTTCGGGCCTTTGTCGCGGGTAATATCAGCGGAATCCACGATTGTGCGGGTGGAAGGGCCGCCGGAGCCCATGATGATACCGGTGCGATCGTTGGAAACCTGTTCTTCGGTCAGGCCTGCATCGGCAATCGCCTGATCCATGGCCACATGGTTCCATGCAGTACCGCGACCGTGAAAACGCATTGCGCGGCGGTCAACCAGCGCTTCAACATCAATCTGCGGTGCGCCCGAGACCTGACAGCGAAAACCGAGTTCCGCCTGATCTTCAGCCCGCCGGATACCCGATCTGGCCTCAAACAAAGAGGTCAGCACCTCTTCGGTATTATTGCCAATCGAGGATACAATCCCCATTCCGGTAACGACAACACGCCGCATTGCGTTCTCCTTTGCACCTGTTCCCTGAATGACACCCTGTTTTTGCGGATGCCGCTACGCGGTTACATAAGTGCGACTTTTACATATTTTGAGAGCGGCCACATAAAAGCTTTCAATTAAATGTGGTCGCGCCCGTGGATAATACTCTTTTTGAGGCTATGCCCGTCGCGGTCTTTGCGACTTACGACTCACTGTCTTTCGACAGGCCTACGCGCAGGTCACTTGCCTTATAAATTGTTTCGCCGTCTGCTTTGAGCCAGCCGTCAGCTGTCCCCAGAACCAGACGACCGCGCATCACGCGTTTGAAGTCGATACCATATTGCAGAAGTTTGGTATGCGGACGCACCATGCCTTTGAATTTTACTTCGCCGGTCGACAGCGCCATACCGCGACCCGGTTCACCGAGCCAGCCGAGGAAGAAGCCGGTCAGCTGCCACATACCGTCGAGGCCGAGACAGCCAGGCATGATCGGATTGCCCTGAAAATGGCAAGGGAAATACCAGTCATCCGGGCTCACATCGTATTCAGCGCGGATATAGCCTTTGTCGAACTCGCCACCGGTTTCGGAGATTTCAGTGATACGGTGTACCATCAGCATCGGCGGCAGAGGCAGCTGGGCATTGCCCGGACCAAACATTTCACCGCGAGCGCAGCTGAGAAGCTCCTCATATCCGTAACTTGACTTCTGCTCTGCCATTACCGACTCCAATCATTTATCTGTCTGTTGTCTGGACAGCCCGAAACGAACATACTCGTCAGGCTCAGACAAAATCTTTGCACACCCCTAACACAGAGTGTTTCCTGCTGTAAAACACCTGCAAGAAACTATTTGCCTGTCAAGATATACAGGAATAGCTATTGCCAGTCATTCGTTCAGCGCATATATCAATCTTGTGACAGGATGGGCAACAGCCCTCAAGCATTAATTTTGAACCAATTTGTTTCAAGCTTCTGACAGGTCAGTGATGAATATTCATTCCTCCCATGCCAGCAACGCTTCGATTGAGGAGCGCCTTCGGATCGCCGGTCTCAGACCGACGCGTCAGCGGGTTGCGCTTGCCAGCCTGATTTACGCCCATGGTGATCGCCATCTTTCCGCAGAAGAACTGCATGAAGAAGCTGTTTTTGCTTCCGTGCCGGTTTCTCTTGCCACCGTATATAATACGCTGCACCAGTTTACTGAAGCCGGTATGCTGCGGATTATTTCGGTCGAGGGATCGAAAACCTATTTCGACACCAATATTTCCGACCACCATCACTTTTTTGTCGAAGGCGAAAATATTGTCTTCGATATTCCTGATGGTGAAACCGGCCAGCCTGTCGTCAGCAACCTGCCGAAAGCTCCGGAAGGCATGGAAATCGTTAATGTCGATGTGATTGTGCGCTTACGTCGTAAAGACTGACACACCTGCTTAAAATAAATCCGGAATTTTACTGATCTTCCGCTGACGGGGTGATTTCGCGCCCCATCAGTGAGCTCTGCAGCATTGTGGTCACGCGCTCTTCCATGATGCGTGCCAATTCTTTGCGGCTGGTATCTGCAGACACACGCATCGGCTCACCAAAGCGGATCTCAACATCAATCGCGCCTTCTTTGAGAATACCTTTGAGATGCGGCATCAGCTGCACGTCGCCCGGCCATGAGGCAATCGGACGGTGAAAACGCCCCATCGGCATTCCGTGAACTCCCGTATAGGCGATGGAAACCGGCTGCACGATCACCTGCTCCTCACCTGCCTCACGGATGGCCGCATGGGCTGCGCCGAATAATGATGTTTTAAACGGCAGCACACGGTTACCATCCGATGTTGTACCTTCCGGAAACAGAACCATCGCATCACCGCCAGCCAGACGGAGGGCAATATCCGAGGCCTGCTGTGCAGTCCGGCCTTTTTTCTCACGCTCAACAAAGACAGTGCGCTGCAAAACCGCAAAAGTGCCGAAAACCGGCCATTTTCGCACTTCGGATTTGGCGATGAAACAGACATTGGCAACGGAGGATAAAACGACAATATCGCTCCATGACACATGATTGGCGACCAGCAGTAACGGGCGATCCTGCACGATCTCGCCCTTTACCTTCACGCGAAATCCCAGCAACCATGCAGCAATCCGATGGAAAAAACGCGGCAGCGATTGCTGCCAACCCAAACGCGCTTTGACAAACAGATATTGAAACGGCACCAGCGAAATAACCAGACTGACAAACAAGCCGAGTATGACCGCAATGCGTATGGCACCGATCATGATACGCTCATCGCTTCCGGAAATTGCCGGCGCAAAACCAGCGCATTGCTGCGCCCGTGACCGGTTTCATAATATGCAGGCCGCTGCCCGACCTGAATAAATCCGAGGCGCCGGTAAAGCGCCTGCGCTGCCACATTGCTCTCATCCACCTCAAGGAACAGACTTTCCGCCCGCTCATGATGCAAATGGCGCAAAACAGCTTCCATCAGATCCCGTCCTATGCCACGACGCTGAAAAGCTGATGACACTGCAATCGTCAGAATTTCCGCCTCACCGGCAACCAGACGCGCCAGTACAAAACCGGCAGCCTGTTTTGGCTTTCCCACAGGACGGGCAATAAAACCGAAAATATTGCCTTGCGAGAGCATGCCTGCAAAATCTTCCTCGCTCCATGCATGGTGGAAAGCCGGTGCATGGAGATCCGCAAGCTCAGCGCAATGTGCCTGTATCAGCGCTTCATAAGCAAAACTCTGGCGCGAAAAAGGAAGACCGATCATCCGCGCTCCTGATCCGACTGGCGGCGGGGCAGTGCAAATCCGGTCTGAGGTTTTACATCCGGCCCGCGCATATAAAGCGGCTCAGGGGGCATGCCTGCCTCACGCTGTGCCGCAAGACGCGCAAAAGTACCGATGGATGCATGGGCGGATGCAGTGATGATCCGGCGCTCGCTGCCCTCTGCTGTCTGTAATTGCTCTGCGCCACTACCCGCCAGTGCATAATCATCACCAAGTTGCTGCAAAACCGGCAACAGCTCTGCCTCATTACCGGCCAAAGGTGTGGTTGAAGCTTGTCCCTGCGCATCAAAACCCTGCGCATAAATATCACCGCGATAGGCAGACAGGGCAATCAGCACAGGCTGTGCCGGTGCTTTGGTCTGTATTTCATGGCACAGCGCTTCAAAACCGCTCACACCGATCACCGGACAGGATAATGCCAGCCCGAAGCCACGTGCCGCAGAAACACCGACACGCACGCCGGTAAATGAACCAGGGCCGATATTGACCGCGATACGGCTGATCTCATTGCGGGAGATTTTTGCAATCTCAAAACACTGCGCAACATAATCCAGCAGCAATTCCGCATGGCCTTTGCCGATATCATGGCTGACCTCAGCAAGAAGCTGCTGCGTCTGCGGGTCATAAAGGGCGGCAGCACATAAACTGCCTGCGGTGTCGAGAGCAAGTATAGTCATGGCTTACGACCTAAAACAGAATTCGGTTATCGGCAAGTACAGGCAGTCAGGTTGCGTAAGAATTCTGCCTTGTCAGCTCAATAGGGCAACACCGATATCTATACAAAATGATACACAAAAATCTGCTTAAACTCTTTAAATCACTGGGAACAATCCTATCTTTGATACGTTAGGTTTATAGCAGTATCTGCTGCTTCCGGTTTCTTGTGCTGCCACCTCCCGGCAGCCCCTCAGGCAAACGAAAATTTGTCCCTTCATAAAGGAAATCACTATGTCTGCATCCAAACTGAAAAATCATCCGACAAAAAACAATCTGCCGACCAATGCCAAAACCACGGTCATTGCCCTGCTGAACAAAAATCTGGCTGCGATCCTTGATCTTGCGCTGATGACCAAGCAGGCACACTGGAACCTCAAAGGCATTCAGTTCATTGCTGTTCATGAAATGCTGGATACATTCCGCACCGATCTTGATGAACATTCGGATGCAATTGCAGAACGCGCCGTTCAGCTTGGCGGCACTGCGCTTGGCACAAGTCAGACCGTGACTGAGGCGAGCATTCTCAAGCCATATCCGGAAGATATTTACGCCATCAAAGACCATCTTCATGCGCTGATCGATCATTACGGCGCTGTTGCCAATCTGGTGCGCCAGTCCATCAAAGATGCCGCGGAAGCAGGCGACGATGACAGTGCGGATATTTTCACCGCTGCATCCCGCAGCCTCGACAAATCCCTGTGGTTCCTTGAAGCGCATATTCAGGAATAATCAGAACAGATTTCCGAAACACCGCCTGTCCCGGGACAGGCGGTGATTTAAATTGGTGATGATTTAAAGAGCGTCAGCAATGGCCTGAAAAACAATAATGCTCTCGTCTTTCATTTTCTGACCATCCTTGTTGTAATCCGCATAGGCGGAAGTTTTGGCAATCACCACTTTGCGCTCAGGATTGACGTAGATAAACTGCCCGTAAATACCGACAGCGACAAAATCCCCCTGCGGTTTCCCCGGTATCACCACTGATAGCCATAGCCCAGCGGCTTGCCTTGCTCAGGATCATCCCTGCCCGGCATAAGATGCGGCGCATCCGGTGTAACGGAAGCATGTACCCATTCAGTCGGCACCAGTTGCTCACCTTTGAAATTTCGCCCTTCATTCATATAAAGCAGGCCGAAACGCGCATAATCACGCAACACCGCATTCAACCCGCCTGCCGAGACTGCATCACCCTTTGCATCCGCCAGCCAATAGGCATCAGCCTCTGCGCCCAGACGCGACCATAATTTTTCCCTGAAATAATCGGTCATCGGTTTGCCGGTTGCGCCTTCCAGCACCATAGACAGCACCTGCGTATCGGCGGAAACATAAATATTGACTGTGCCCTGCTCCCGCACTTTCTGCAGATGAGCAGTGAAATCTTTCACCGAGCCGGTCAGAATCTGGATAATGTAGCGCACAATATCGGATGAAAGATCGCCATAATCCTCGTTAAAGCCGATCCCTGATGACATTTGCAGTGCGTTCTTGACGGTCACCCCTTTGTAGCCGCCCTCAGCCAGTTGCGGTGCATAATGATCCACAGTCTGATTTATATCGATCAGACCATCCCGCACAGCATTGCCAATCAGAAAGGAAATCGTGGATTTCGACATCGACATGGCGATTGCCTGCGTTGCAGCCGTATTGCCCCGCTCATAGCGTTCATAGGCAACAGCACCGTCTTTCAGCACGATGAAACCGGTTGTCTGCGTGCGTTCCAGCCAGTCAGCAACCCGTTTTGTCTCTCCCTGATAAAGATAGGTTTCAGGCAAAGATCTTTCATTCTGCGGCAAGGGGCTGGCTTCGCCGCTATGTTCTACACGGATAGACGGGTAGATTTTATAAAGTGAGCGGAAATTTTCATCAATCACATCGGGCTTGAATGTATTGGCATATTGATAGACCGCATAATATTCATGAATTTGCTTACGGAAAACAAAGCCCACACCTGCCGCGATAATCAGCAACAGAGCCAGACTATATAAGCTCATGCGCAGCGGTCTCTTCATGATGCAGCCCCTTCCGACACAATTATCAGCCCGCTTACGATAAACCGGATTATCGCTCCGGCAAGCTGCAATTCCCGAAATAGTTTCAAAAACAACAATAGCCGCCGCTTGTTAAAAAAAGCGGCGGCTATTGTTATGAAAGTATCGGGAATTCAGATACTATCAGGCAACCCATTCGCCTTTGCGCATCACAGGCACAGATGTACCATCCTGTGCAATGCCGTCCACGTCGATCTGATTGGAACCGATCATCCAGTCAATATGGATAAAGCTCTTATTGCCGCCCTGCGCCGCAATCTGTTCCGGCGTGAGATCAGCACCATTGATGAAACATTTGGAATAGCACTGACCAAGCGCAATATGGCTGGCAGCATTTTCATCAAACAGCGTATTATAGAACAGCAAGCCGCTCTGCGAAATCGGTGAGGAATGCGGCACCAGAGCCACTTCACCCAGACGACGGGCGCCTTCATCCGTATCCAGTACCTTCTTCAGCACGGATTCGCCCTTGCTGGCTTTGGCCTCAACAATCCGGCCGCCTTCAAAACGCACGCGGATATCATCAATGATCGTGCCCTGATGTGACAGCGGTTTGGTGCTGGAAACAGTCCCTTCCACGCGCAGAGCATGCGGCGTTGTGAAGACCTCTTCCGTCGGAATATTCGGATTACAGGTGATGCCGTTTTTAGCGGTCGATGAGCCACCATGCCATTCATGGCCATCAGCCAGACCAACAGTCAGATCCGTATCCGGTCCGGTGAAATGCAAAGCGCGGAAATTACGCTCATTGAGGATTTTGGTACGTTTGCGCAATTGCGCATTATGGTCTGCCCATGCGGCTACAGGATCAGCATTATTCACACGCGATGCGGCGAAAATTGCTTCGGCCAGTTTATGTGTCGCCACATCCGGCGCATCATCCGGAAACACCAACTTTGCCCATGACGGGTTCGGATAGGAGACGATATTCCAGTTAATGTCGAAACCGGCAATTTTTTCCAGCGCAGGCTGATAGGCCATCGACAGCGCTTTATTGGCGCGGGCAACTTTTCCTGCATCCTGTGCGGAAAGCAGCATCGGATTATCGCCGGTGATTGCAAGGCGCGCTGCACCGCCTGCATAGGCTTTGGCCATGCCCTGATAAAGCCAGTCACTGGCGTGGTCGAAGCTCTCATCCGGCGCATATTGGAAACGCGACAGCGCCATATCTTCATCGGAGAAAAACGGTGTTACCAGTCCTGCTCCGGCTTTATAGGCATGTTCCGCAATGCGACGCACCAGCGGCAATGCGATAACCGGCGCGGTAATGACCAGATCCTGCCCTTTACGCAATTGCAGACCGACTTTAACCGCAACCTCTGCCAGCTTATCCAGTTTAACCGGATCGATGATTGCATCCGTGTGATTGTTTTGGCTGAAATCTGACATCACATACTCCGCTTATTTTCATTGATCATCACAGATACTCCTGCAAGAGCCTGCAAGCTAGTGCTCTGTCAGGATTTTATATTGTCGCTGTAGCCACCGATGCGGAACAGCGTTAATATGCCATATGAAGTCATATTTATCGGAACAAATCCATGAACCGAAACTCCAATAATGCGCGATCATTTCAGAAGCTGAGTCTTGTTGCAGGACTGTTTGCGATAGCGCTGGCAGGCTGCACGACACTTACACCGGAACAGCAGCGTGCTGAGGATGAGAAAAACTGTCTGAGCTATGGTTTTAAACCCAAGTCTGAAGCCATGGCCAATTGCCTGCTGCAAATCCATCTCGACCGTCGCGCCGATATCCGCGCATGGCAGAATGAACGGCCGCAATTCTCCACACCGATGGTTATTTACCAGCCGGTGGTGGTGCCGCGCTGATCTTCATCTCCATAAATAAAAGCCCGCTTCGCGCGGGCTTTTTCATTTCAGTTGATAACAAGATACGGGATCAGCTTGCCGGTTCAGGGCGATCCTGCGTCAGCAACAATGCGCCGATCGCATCAACTTTTTGCTTGTTCATATCTTCCGCACCTGCTGCAAAAGTATTCTGCGTTGCGGAGGCTGCAACCGGTTTGGTTTCAAACGGCAGCTGCGCCGGAACCGGCGTATTTACAGCCGGTGCATGATAGGCAAGCTGCACCGGTACTTCCGCTGCAGCCGGTTGTGCAGCCTGCACATCCTGTCCGGCAGATGCCACCATCACCGGAGCAACGACAGGCAGACGGTCACCTTTACCGGCCTTAGCCGTATCCGTTACATCATAAATGCTATCCGGCATGGACTGGTTTCTTGGTTCATAGGCAGCCGCCAGATTATACGGGGTTTCAGGCAGCGGCGATTCCAGCGTACCGTCTCTGCGGCGCTTTTCGTAGAAAGAATTGCCACCGGCAACCAACACATAATGCATATTTCTATACGGGAATTTCAGGCCGGCCGTATGGAAGAACATTGCATTCTTCAGCTTCGGATGGCGTTCGCCTTTCAGCACGGAATCCGCCGCTTCTTTTACATCCGGCAAAGCTTTGGAATTCATGGCACGGGTCATAACGCCCGGTGCAAACTGGTTTTTCTGTCCGACAACGCCGCAAATGGTTTCCGGATATTTTTCCGAGACCAGACGATTCATCACCACCGTGCCGACTGCAACAAGGCCATCACGACTGGAGCGGGCAGATTCAAAGAACATTGCGCGCTCAAGGCATTCGCGGTCTCTGGAAGTGTATGTGTAGGTCTTTTTGCCATTACGGACGGTCACACCGGATTCCTTGGCAGACTGTGCAGCCTTGGCAGATTTGGAACCGGTCGAAGTCGTGGTGCAGCCAGCAAGGATAAACGGCGTGGCAACCAGAGCACCGATAAACAGTGTTTTCGCTAAATAAGAGCGTTTCAACGGTTCATCCTTATCAATAATTTCCCGTACACCCGGGTCACACAGAGATCCTGTGCGCGAGCCCCGGGAAATTCGGGGGCTATTAGGGCTAAATAAAGGCGCAAGGCCCGATTTATATTCGTGTTCCGGTTAGCGACAACCGGTTAAAATTTACCCCAAGAAAATGCGCCTTATTAGTTAACGCTCTGTTAACGCATTCTTTTGAGTGATTACTAAAATACGCAAGATTACGTAAAGACTTCACTAACCTAGTGAAATGAAGCAGCTTGCCGGATTATGGCTTTGCAGCAATTCCGGTACGATATTGCCTTATTTCACAACCTGATAGCGCCTCAGACACGGGCGCATCATGCAATTGACCGCCCTGTTGCGTTAGTCATAATTCATTACAGCGCGTTACAAATAACTGATATTTTGTGAAGGCAATTTGCTTTTATGACGCTATAGCCTTTGCAGACACGGCTTTCCGCAGAATCAGAAATATAAAAACCGGCGTGAATTTTCTTCACACCGGTTCAGTATTTTTCACAAATATCCGGCAGGTTATCAGCCGAAAGCATAACCGGCACCGCGAACGGTGCGAATCGGATCCACTTCACGACCGGTATTGATCGCCTTGCGCAGACGGCCGATATGCACATCCACCGTGCGGTCATCGACGTAAATATCCCGCCCCCAGATACCATCCAGCAATTGCGTGCGCGAGAAAACACGCCCCGGTGCCATCATAAAATATTCAAGCAGACGAAACTCTGTCGGCCCGAGTTTGATTTCGCGTTCCTTGCGGTAAACGCGGTGCTGCTGACGGTCGAGAACAATCTCGCCGACTTTCAGCACATGGGAAAGCACACTCGGATTGGCGCGGCGCAGCATCGCCTTGATACGTGCCAGCAGTTCCGGTGTGGAGAATGGTTTGACAACATAATCATCCGCGCCAACGGCCAGACCGCGCACACGCTCGGATTCCTCACCGCGTGCTGTCAGCATGATAATCGGCAGACGCTCTGTCTCTGCACGCTGACGCAGACGGCGGCAAAGTTCGATGCCGGAAACACCAGGCAGCATCCAGTCGAGAACCAAAAGATCAGGGACGTTTTCGCGTAAATAAATTTCGGCTTCATCGCCACGCAGGATCGTATCGACCTGATAGCCTTCAGCCTCAAGATTATAGCGCAGCAATTCGCTGATGGCTTCTTCGTCTTCAACAACCGCTATTCTTGGCGTGTGTGACATTGCGTATCCACTATTCGTTTAGACATAAGGGGGCATTTGCATTCCGGCACAGCCGGAATGCATGACGTTTATTCTGACAGGCAGGGCTGAATGCCCTGCATATCGGCTGCCGGTTAGAGCAGCTTAGTTTTTATGCAATTCGTCGAGAACGACGTCATGGCTCAGATCATCTTTCGGACGATCCGGCGGCATCTGATTACCGGTGACAATATAATAGACCGTCTCGGCAATATTGGTGGCATGATCGCCGATACGCTCAATATTCTTGGCGCAGAACAGAAGATGCGTACAGGCCGTAATATTGCGCGGATCTTCCATCATATAAGTCAGAAGTTCGCGGAACAGCGATGTGTACATCGCATCAATTTCATCATCGCGGTCGCGGACAATATTGATCTGGGTCACAGAACGCGTTGCATAGGCGTCCAGCACATCTTTTAGCTGGGTGCGGGCAAGCTCTGCCAGTGTTTCTAGACCGCGATAAAGCTTCACCGACTGACGTGTTTCCGAAACGGCAACAACACGCTTGGCAATGTTTTTGCCCATATCGCCAACGCGTTCCAGATCCGCTGAGATACGGATCGCGCCGATAATTTCGCGCAGATCCACAGCCATCGGCTGACGCTTGGCGATAATCATAATCGCCTTGTCATCAATTTCACGTTCGCCTGCATCAAGGATCAGATCCTCGGAAATGACCCGCTGTGCCAGCGCATTATCGGCAGTAACAATCGCCTTGATGGACTGTTCCACCATACGCTCCGCATGACCGCCCATTTCGGCGATTTTACGGGCGAGAAACTTCAGTTCTTCATCATAGGACGTAACCGTATGCTGTGACGGCATGGAAATTTCCTTATCCTGTGGCACTGCCAAAGCAGTCTGTAAAACTCCAGAGCATTTCCGGCTTATATTGCCTCATAGAAAATGCTCTATCTTGTTTGTTTTTACGCGTAAGCTCGATCAGCCGAAACGACCGGTAATATAATCCTGCGTACGTTTTTCTTTCGGCGTGGTGAACATCATATCCGTGTCACCGACCTCTACCAGATTGCCCAGATGGAACATGGCTGTGGTCTGCGAAATACGCGCAGCCTGCTGCATTGAGTGGGTCACGATGACAATCGTATAGTCACGGCGCAACTCGTCAATCAGCTCTTCCACTTTCGCGGTTGCAATCGGGTCAAGCGCCGAACAAGGCTCATCCATCAGAATAACTTCAGGGCTCACCGCAATTGCGCGGGCAATGCAAAGACGCTGCTGCTGACCGCCGGAAAGACCTGTGCCTGCATCATTGAGGCGATCTTTCACTTCTTCCCAGAGGCTGGCGCCACGCAGGCTCTTCTCAACGATGACATCGAGATCCGCACGGCTGCGCGCCAGACCATGAATGCGCGGGCCGTAAGAAACATTCTCATAGATCGATTTCGGAAACGGATTTGGCTTCTGGAACACCATGCCGACACGGGCACGCAGTTCCACCACGTCGATTTTCGGATCGTAAATATCCTCGCCATCGAGCGTGATAAGACCTTCAACGCGGCAACCTTCAATCGTGTCATTCATACGGTTGAGCGAGCGCAGGAAAGTCGACTTACCGCAACCGGACGGGCCGATCAGCGCGGTTACGCTGTTTTCTTCAATATCCAGATCAACGCCGTGCAAAGCCTGTTTTTCACCGTAGAAAACTTTGACCTTGTCCCCGCGCATTTTGATTTTTTTTGGCAAGGCGTTCATCTTTTCTCCGAGTGTTTTCTCTAAAGTATAATCATTCATCAGGTTCATGATCGCAACTCCGTCCCGATTACCATCTGCGCTCAAAACGGCGGCGCAGAATGATTGCGGCAATATTCATCACAGCGAGGAACAGGAGGAGCACAATAATCGCACCCGATGTCCGCTCTACAAAAGCACGTTCTGCTTCATTAGCCCACATGAAAATCTGTACCGGCAGCGCAGTCGCAGGATCCATTGGGGTAACTGGAGCATTGGCAACAAAGGCAACCATACCGATCAGCAGCAGCGGCGCTGTTTCACCCAATGCCTGAGCCAGACCGATAATCGTGCCGGTCAGAATGCCCGGCGCGGCCAGCGGCAGCACATGGTGGAACACAACCTGCGTTTTGGAAGCACCAAGCCCCAGAGCCGCAGCACGGATTGATGGCGGCACCGCACGCAAAGCTGCGCGCGTTGCAATAATAATGGTTGGTAGAGTCATCAGCGTCAGCACCAGACCACCAACC
The DNA here is from genome assembly GCF_018436245.1 of Pseudochrobactrum algeriensis. Taxonomy (NCBI): domain Bacteria; kingdom Pseudomonadati; phylum Pseudomonadota; class Alphaproteobacteria; order Hyphomicrobiales; family Brucellaceae; genus Pseudochrobactrum; species Pseudochrobactrum algeriensis. The sequence goes on along the minus strand of NZ_CP075361.1, from coordinate 3,379,517 downwards.
AGCGAGGCCGAACGCGGCATGCCGAAGAAGTTGATGAAAACCGCCAGCCCCAGCAGACCAAACACGATGGACGGCACCGCAGCCAGATTGTTGATGTTCACTTCAATAATATCCGTGAAGCGGTTTTTACGCGCATATTCTTCCAGATAGATCGAAGCAGCAACGCCAATCGGCAGAGCAAAGACCAGCACGATCAGCATCATATAGAGCGAGCCGATCAGCGCCACGCCCAGACCAGAGGTTTCCGGACGGCTGGAAGCACCCATTGTAAACAGGCCGGTATTGAAGGACTGACGCATAACGCCTTCATCCTTCAGTGTCTTCATCCAGCCAACCTGAAGATCGGAGACTTTACGCTTGCTCTGGTCAACCGACAGGTCGATCTGACCTTTATTGGCCGAGTCAATATCCGCAGCCGCAAGGAATTTGATTGTCTGGGTTGTGCCGATCAGTTTCGGATCAGCCATCACCATTTCACGCAATTGCAGACGAACGCCATCCGAATAGAAACGGGTCATATCGCGCATGGCAGGACGGTTGGATTTCTCCACACCGAGCTTGTCAGCCAATGCATTGCGCACCAGCAGCGGATAATTCGCTGTAATCAGCACATTCGGATTGCTGGCACGTTCATTGGACGGATCGATCACCTTCTCATCCAGCAGCACCGGAATTTCAATCGTTGTCTGCCAGAAGGCTGTGTAGCCTTTGGAGAACACCGAGAAAAACAGCGCACAGAGGAAGAAGATACCGATTGCAATCGCAATCACACCATACATGCGGAAACGGCGTTCTGCAGCATAGCGGCGCTTGATGCCAATATCACGGCGGGCAGGTGCGGTTGAAGTTGTCTTGGGAGTGAAAACAGCGTCGGTCATTCATATTGCTCCCGATATTTACGCACAATGTAGAGAGCGAAAATATTCATCAGCAGTGTCAGGAAGAAGAGCGTAATACCCAGTGCAAAAGCCACCAGTGTCTGCGGTGAGTTGAACTCAAGGTCACCGGTCAGCTGGTTGACGATTTTTACAGTGATCGTCGTCATTGCTTCAAACGGGTTGAGCGTCAGATTGGCGGCCACACCGGCAGCGAGTACCACGATCATAGTCTCACCAATGGCACGGGAAGCGGTCAGCAGCAGCGCTCCGACAATACCCGGCAGCGCAGCAGGCAGGATCACACGCTTGATGGTCTCGGAGCGGGTAGCACCCAAGCCCAGAGAACCGTCACGCAGGGAGCGGGGCACGGCAGTGATAATATCGTCGGACAAAGAGGATACGAACGGGATCAGCATCACGCCCATCACCAGACCGGCAGTGAGCACACTCTGCGCCATGATGAAACCCTGACCACCGGTCAGCGCGGCACTCAGGTCACGCAGGAACGGGCCAACTGTGACCAGCGCGAAGAAACCGTAAACAATGGTCGGAATACCGGCCAGCACTTCCAGCAGCGGTTTGACGATAGCGCGGGTTTTGGCACCGGCATATTCCGACATATAAATCGCGGCGAACAGGCCAACAGGCACCGCGAAGACCATTGCGACCAGCGCGATATAAAGCGTACCGGCCAGCAGCGGGATCAGGCCGAACTGACCATGCGAATCTGTTGCGCCGGCAGCGGCAAAACGCGGATCCCAAACCGTTCCGAAGAAGAACTCATAGGCCGGAACATCGCTGAAGAAATTAATCGTCTGAAACAGCATCGAAAAGACGATGCCGACAGTGGTAAGAATGGCGATTGTCGATGCAGCAATCAGCCCCCACAGCACAATGCTTTCCACATTGTTGCGGGCGCGGACGCGCGGTGCAATTGTCATCCAGCCAAAGATAAATCCGGCAATAGCCAGAGCAATCGTCAGACCTGCGCGGATATTCGAGGATAAGGCGGCTGCCTTGTTCCATTGTACCGCAACCGGCACCATTACATCCTGACCTTCTGTCGCCAGCGCGATGCCTTTTTCAGCCATCAAAGCGCGAACTTCAGAATAGGTCTGCGGCAGGTTTTCACGCTGCTGCGGATCAAGACGCTCAAACCCGTGTGCGAGGCTTTTCACCACGCCGAGCGACAGGCTTTCGCTGTAATTTTCAGTGTTGCCGAGAGCATCCTGCAACTGCGATTTGGCAGTCTGCTCCAGATAGACGGTGGCGCTCAGCGACCAGACGACAAATAAAATAATTGCCGGCATGACTGTCAGAGAGAAAACCCACCATCCGTGATAATGCGGACGGGAATGTGGTTTCTCTTTTTTATCTGCCACGTTTTTTACGGTATTCAATTGTGCAACCGCTTTGGCACGGCCAAGGAAAAACCCTGCGATGCCCAGCACGAAGACAATTGTTAAGACCAGCATGATCGACATTTAAATTCCCTGATCACCGTCCACGACAAAAGACAATCCGGGCGCAGAGCTTGTCTGCACCCGGACCATATTCAAATTATTTAACCTGCATTACAGTACCGGCTGCAAATGCATCGCGCTGTTCTTTGCGCTCTGCTTCCGGTGCCGGAACCAGACCATAGTCTGCCAGCGGGCTTTCATCACCAATCATCTGATCGGAAAGGAAGAATTCCACATATTCTTTCAGACCTGGGATCACGCCCAGATGCGCTTTCTTCACGTAGAAGAACAGCGGACGGGAAACCGGATATTCGCCTTTGGCAATGGTTTCAACGCTTGGAACGATATCGTTCACAGTTGCAACCTTCAGCTTGTCAGCATTGTTTTCATAGAAGGACAGGCCGAATACGCCAACGCCGGTTTTATTGGCGCTGATACGGGCGAGTGTTTCGCTGTAATCACCGTCAATATCAACAGCCTTGCCATCTTTACGCACAGCGATACAGGTCTTGGCAGCTGCCTTGTCATCTGCACCACCGGCTTTGATGACTTCCAGCGCGCCGCTTTCTTTACAACCGTCAGCGAGCAGCTTTTCTTCGAAAACTTCACGGGTACCGTGTTTTTCACCCGGAATGTAAGCAGCAATATCCCAATCCGGCAGAGCAGCGTTAACCTGATTCCACTTGGTGTTCGGATTATCTACCAGTTTGCCGTCTACAACGATTTTCGCTGCAAGAGCCTTGTAAACATCAACCGGAGCCAGCTTCCAGTCCGGACCGTTAATGTCGGTTGCGAACACGATACCGTCATAACCGATGCGTACTTCCTGAACATCTTTTACACCTGCATCGATGCAGGACTGCAGTTCAGAAGACTTCATTGCGCGGGATGCATTGGCGATATCAATTGTGTTTTCGCCTACACCTTTACAGAAGTCTTTGATGCCTGCGCCCGAACCGCCGGATTCAATAACAGGGGTTTTGAAATCCGGATAGGTTTCGCCGAAAGTTTCAGCAACGATCTTGGCATATGGCAGAACGGTTGACGAACCGGCAACCTGAATCTGGTCGCGAGCCTGAGCGGCAGTAGCACCGGCTACAGCAGCAATTGCCAATGCAGCAGTCGTTGTAATCAGCTTGTTCATAGGAGCAGCTCCAGTTAGAAGAATGAGGTAACGTTTTGGACGTTACCAGCCATCTACGCGCTCTATATAACAGCTATATGACACTAATATTACAGGTTTGTATCAGTGCTCAATTCAGCATTTTATAATAAAAAAATGCAGTTTCCCGCACGACCAATACAGAGCCAGAAAATTCGGACCCTGAAAGCAAAATGAAAACAATCTGTTAGGATGGCTTCGCTTTTTCCTCGCCGGTCTCGTTCTCATCTTCTGTGGTCTGCGCCGACAAGAAATTGCCCACATGGCGCAATGTTTCAAAGTGGTCACAGAAAACTTTTATGACAACCAGAAGCGGCACCGCTATCAGGGCGCCGATGAAGCCCCACAGCCATGACCAGAAGGCAACGGCTACAAAAACCGCAACCGTATTCAGTTCCAGACGCCGGCCGATAATGGTCGGTGTCACAATCTGCCCTTCGAGAATATTACAGGCCAGCACAAAAGCCGGAGCCAGCATGGCATAGGCGATCTGGTCAAAGGACACGATGGCAATGATCCCGACCACGACAATTGTCGTCAATGCGCCGATATAGGGCAGGAAATTAAGCAGCGCCGCCATCACACCGAAGACAAACGGTGTCGGCATCCCCAATGCCCACAACCCCAGACTGATTGCCAGCCCCAAAAGCCCGTTAATAACCGTGATCGTCAGCAGATAGCTGGAAATAACCTGTTCCACATCATAGACGACACGCAAGGCACGCTTCTTTTCGCTCAGCTTGCCAAAAGACTGGATGATCTTTTCATAGAACATGGTTCCCGAGGCAAGAATGAACAGCGTCAGGATAAATGTCACAGCAATTGTCGTGCCGCCTGACAAAACATTGCCCGCAGCCTGTGAAAGAATGCCGGGCTGCGCCAGCGAAACTGTCTGCACTTTCGGATCCTGTCCCATTTGTGCGACCTGATCGACCTGTTTGCTGATATTGAGCAAATGTTCTGCGGGTGCGCGCAACCGGTGCAGCTTCTCTGTCAGCTCCCGCCCGATTTCCGGTGCTTCACTCACCATTTCTGTAACCGGCCCACTTAAAAGATAGCCGGTCACTCCGATGAAAGAGAAAGAAAAGACCACAAGCAGAGTGGCCGAAATAGCTTCGGAAATGCCGAGTCGTTTTTTGGAGAAACGGACAATCGGTGTCAGCATCAGCGCCAGCAAAATGGCCAGCGTGACCGGCATGAAAAAATCCCGTGCAAAATACAGCGCATAAACCAGCATCATCAGAAAAATACCGGTCAGCATTGCACGGCCTGTACGCACATATTTCGTCAGATTTTGCAGATTTCCGCTTTCAGGCAAAGGATGCGCCGGATAAATCAGCTCATTTTCAGCATCGGATATCGACGTCTTATTATCATGCGGCATCTGCATCCGCCTCCCCCTCATTCCTATGCGGATTATTCCCGCTATGCCGGTAAATTAAGGGAGACAGCAATGCCGTCAATATAAAGCGATAAATATAGTCCGCCAGCCGGCATGATCCGGCTGGTTCAAAGCAAAAGCATATCTTAATTCAGCACCAGCCAGCCGGAAATCAGGATAACAACGGCACCGGCCAGCATGTGAATTTCCACCGGAGCGTTAAACAATAATGCCCCATAGAATAGCCCCCAGATAATCTGGCTATATTGAACGGGCGCAACAATCGCGGCAGATCCCAGACGGAAAGCTTTAACAATCATCGTCTGCGCAAAAGCAATCAGCCCGCCGCCGAGAAGCGCCAGCCCCAGATCCTGCCACTGCGGTGTAATCAGGCCGTTATAAAGTGCCAGCAATCCGGCAAAACAGGACTGGACAATCAGCAGAGCAACAACCAGCGCCTTATCGGACTCATCGCTTTTGGCACGGCGCAGCAAGACCTGTGCAATGGCGAAAAACAATGCCGAACCCAAAGCGGCCAGATGCCCCGCAGACAATGGTGCCGCGCCCGGCTGCAAAATCCAGATCACACCGGCAAAGCCGAGAAGAACGCCGAACCAGCCCCGCAAGGAGAGGCGCTCTCCCACCATGATAAAAGCAACAATCGCGACAAAAATCGGAGACAGAAAGCCCAGCACATAGGCTTCAGCCAGCGGCAAAGCCGAAAACGCATAATAGATCAGCAGCGTATTCATCGACAACAGCAGCGCACGGCCAAAGGCCAGTTTTGGATAAACCGGCAGCAAACGCTTGGCCTGCCCGCTGAGGCAGCCATGAACAACAATGAAAGACAGAGCAAAAACGGACAGCAAAAATGTTGTCTCATAAACACCGATGCGGGCGCTCAGTGTTTTGACAATTGTATCCGCCCCTGAAAATGCTGTGAAAGCAATAAAGGCGATCAAAGCTGCGCGGAGATTATGCGTTTGCGTATTCATTTGTCACTGCCGTAAAGGTGCCTGGCCATAAAAATACGGGGCCATAAATGTGCGGGTTTTCGGAGAGTATTCCGGCAGACTGGCGCTCCCCACACTCAGCCCCCTTCACATTCAGCATGTGACGTCAGATCAATTATCGGCACCAAAGCATAGTCTGAAACATAAGGCTCTGTTGCGAGCGCGACGTTACTGTTTCTTTTGAAGAAAGCAAGAGAGCTGTTTCGATTTCAACAATGACCCGTATCTATTCTTTTCAGCAGCTATGCAGATGCAATTTTATAACATTTTAAAACTCTCATACGCACGAAACTTTCAAGCATTTAAAGAATACAAGCCAATGCCTCATAAATTGCCCGCCAGCCAGTAGACAAAACCGATTTATCGGCATAGGCCGTTTACGTTAAAGTCAAAGAACCTCTCTGTTCAGGCATTTTTCAGGCTGCATCTCCCGATCAGTCAGGCTGTAGTTAAACACATGGTCTGGCTCTGTGCGCCGGATAATATCTGCGGCAGCAGAGTGTTTTTCGTTTCCTTTTTAGAGAACGGCAACACCGGATAAAGCATATCGCCTGAAACAAAATGGATAAACGTGTCTCCCAAGACGTTTCCGTTTTCAGTTTCTCAGGCTGATGTTTTGCTTTGCAAAATCCGGTTTTGCTTTTTGGTGTAAGATTGGATTTGAAATGTCGCCTAAAGACAATGCTTCACCGGCTCATTCGCCGGCGCCGGAGCTCGACCGAAAAACCCGCATAAAATCTATTCTCGGCGGTTCTGCCGGTAATCTTGTTGAGTGGTATGACTGGTATGTCTATGCTGCTTTTACGCTTTATTTTGCGCCTAAATTCTTCCCGTCAGGCAACCAGACAGCCGAGCTGCTGAGTGCTGCGGCTGTTTTCGCCGTCGGCTTCCTGATGCGCCCGATCGGTGCATGGATCATGGGTATTTATGCCGACCGCAAAGGCCGCAAAGCCGGTCTGACCCTTTCTGTTACGCTGATGTGTATCGGCTCGCTGATTATTGCAGTGACACCGGCCTATGAAACAATCGGCGTTATGGCACCGGCATTGCTGGTTTTTGCCCGCCTGTTGCAGGGTCTGAGTGTGGGTGGTGAATATGGCGCCAGCGCCACTTATTTGAGCGAGATGGCTGGCAAAAGCCGTCGCGGTTTCTTCTCCAGCTTCCAATATGTGACACTGATTGCCGGTCAGCTGACCGCACTTGGCGTATTGCTGATCCTTCAGCGTCTTCTCACACCGGAACAGCTCGGTGAATGGGGCTGGCGTATTCCATTCTTCATCGGTGGTCTGCTGGCGATCTTCGTCTTCTGGGTACGCCGTGGCCTTGTGGAAACAAAATCCTTCGACAATGCCAAAGGTGGCGACAAACCACGCTCCAGCGGTTTTGCCCTGTTCAAGCATTATCCGAAAGAAGCCTTCACCGTTCTGGCACTGACAGCCGGTGGTACGCTGGCCTTCTACACATACACAACCTATCTGCAGAAATTCCTCGTCAACACTTCCGGTTTCAGCAAGGAATCCGCCAGTGAAATCACTGCGCTCGCGCTGCTGATCTTCATGCTGATCCAGCCGCTGGCCGGTGCGCTTTCCGACCGCGTTGGCCGCAAGCCGCTGATGATCGGTTTCGGCGTGATGGGCGTGCTGTTCACTTATCCGATCTTCTCGACCCTCTCGACTACAACCAATCCATATGTGGCTTTCGGTTTGTCGCTGGCAGGTCTGATTATCGTGACCGGTTACACCTCGATCAATGCGGTGGTAAAGGCAGAAATGTTCCCTGCGCATATCCGTGCGCTTGGTGTTGCTCTGCCTTATGCGCTGGCCAACACGATTTTCGGTGGTACCGCTGAATGGGTAGCGCTGAAATTCAAGCTGTCCGGCTATGAAACATGGTTCTTCTGGTATGTGACAATCATGATCGGTCTTTCATTGATTATCTATATCCGCATGAAAGAAACCCGTGATCACAGCCTGATCCACGAAGACTAAAATATCTAAATTGAAGAACCGGCCGGAAATCACTTTCCGGCCGGTTTTTCTTTAAACTGCTTTTTGTCAGTGAGCCGTTTTCACCGGCTGACCAGCCACATAGGTTTCCACAATCGCACGGTCATCCCCGAGCGTCTGCAACAGGAACAATTCCTGCGCCAGATTGGAACCTGCATCCATACGCAGCCGCATGGCAGATGTGGCGCGGCTATTCAGCACCACAAAATCCGCTTCTGTACCTGCATCCAGCGTACCGATCCTGTCTTCCATCGACAGTGCCCGGGCATTGCCCAATGTCATCATATAGAATGAACCAAGCGGATTGAGCCGCTGACCACGCAATTGCAGCACTTTATAGCCCTCATCCAGCGTTTTGAGCATCGACCAGCTGGTACCACCACCAATGTCAGTCGCTACGCCAATACGCACACCGGCATCGCGCAGGCCGTCACGGTCAAACAGCCCGCTGCCGAGAAACAGATTGGAAGTCGGGCAAAATACCGCCACAGACCGGCTATCAGCCAGCACCTTCACTTCCCGCTCCGACAAATGAATGGAATGCCCGAGCAGGGTCTTTTCCCCAAGCAGGCCGTAATGCTCATAAATGCCGGTATAATCCGGCGCATCGGGATAGAGCGAACAGGTGAAATCAATCTCGGCATGGTTCTCAGACAGATGAGTCTGCACATAACATTCCGGATGCTCACGCACCAAAGCCTGCGCAGCCTCAAGCTGTGCCGGTGTCGAGGTGATCGCAAAACGTGGCGTGATCGCATAATCCAACCGCCCTTTGCCATGCCAGCGGGCAATCAGCGCCTTGCTGTCATCATAGGAAGATTGTGCCGTATCACATAAAGCGGCAGGCGCATTGCGATCCATCATCACCTTGCCGGCAATGTTACGCATATTCAGCCGCTCACTGGCGCGGAAAAACGCATCAACGCTTTGCGGATGCACAGAACCATAGACCACAACAGTCGTGGTACCATGACGCAGCAATTCTTCAATAAAGCGCTCGGCAATATGCTCGCCGAATTGCTCATCGGCATATTTCTGCTCTTCGATGAAAGTGTAATCATTGAGCCAGTCCAGCAGTTCCGCCGCATAGGATGCAACCACCTGACTTTGCGGAAAATGGATATGCGTATCAATGAATCCGGGCAGGATCAGATGCGGGCGATGATCGGTTTCCGGTGTGTCCGCTGATTTCTGCGTTGCAACAGTTTCATAATCACCAACAGCTTTAATCACCCCGCCCTCAACAAGCAGTGCACCATCTTCATGATAAATATAAGACGCTGTATCACTGATATCCTGCGGCTCGCGGATAAAGCTCAGAACACGCCCGCGGATAAGACGCTGATTATGCTTTTGTGTCATATTCACAGACATGAAAATACCCTCGCTGAAAAGCAGAAATAGTCAGTATTACAACATAGATTCGATCAGGGTTTAGAAGCTGAAGCCGTCTCATACCAGCGCCGCAGCAACAGACGCTCCTCCGCATTCATACCGGTGAGATTGGACGGTGGCATGGCATGAGACCGCGCTGCATGGAGATAGATTTCTTTGGCATGAGCGGCGATCGCAACATCACTGTCGAGAATGACACCCTTTGGTGGCACCAGAATGCCCTCCCATGACGGCTCCGCCGTATGGCACATGGAACAACGCCCCAAAACCGTATCACGCACCGTCGCAAATTCCGACGTATTGATGTATTTTTGCTGGAGTGTCGAGGCTTGCGCTTCACCCGCATTGTCCAGCTGCTTCGGTTCGGTGGACAGCCACATAATCACGATAAACAGCAGCACTGTTGCCAGCCATGTCCAAGTCGGGCTGCCTTTGCGCGCGTGGCGTGTATTGAACCAATGGCGGATTGTTACCCCCATCAGAAACACCAGCGATGCAATAATCCAGTTATATTTCGTGCCGAATGCCAGAGGATTATGGTTCGACAACATCAGGAAGATAACCGGCAGCGTCAGATAGTTATTATGTGTGGAACGCTGCTTGGCTATCACGCCATATTTGGGGTCGGGAGTGCGTCCGGCAATCAGATCCGCGACCACTTTCTTCTGGTTCGGAATGATAATCATGAACACATTCGCGGACATAATCGTGGCGGTGAAAGCGCCGAGATGCAGGAAGGCCGCGCGTCCGGTAAACAGTTGCGTATAGCCCCATGCCATAAGAACCAGCACGAAATAGAGGATCACCATCAATTGGGTGGTATTGCGCCCGAGCGGGGATTTGCACAGCAGATCATAGATGATCCAGCCACCGGCAATGGAAGCCAGTGAAATGATGATCGCCGTGGTGCGGGAAACATTCAGCACCTGCGGATCAATCAGATAGAGATCAGCACTGCCGTAATAAACAATAGCAAGAAGCGCAAAGCCTGACAGCCATGTGGCATAGGATTCCCACTTGAACCAGATCAGGTCTTCCGGCATACGCGACGGCGCCACCAGATATTTCTGAATATGATAGAAACCGCCACCGTGAACCTGCCATTCCTCACCATAGGCACCGGGCGGCAGATCGGGCGCTTTGCGCAAGCCCAGATCAAGAGCAATGAAATAGAAAGATGAGCCGATCCACGCAATTGCGGTGATAACGTGGAGCCAGCGGGCAGCAAAGCCAAGCCAGTCCCACGCGATTGCCAGTTCAAACATGCATTCCTCCCCGATATGCAGCAGACCGTCTGCCACTATAGGGGAAGAATCAGCTTAAGCGCCAGATGGTTATATGCGGCACAATGAACAGCAGTTAAAACCGCAGCGCAGCTACACGTTCCGGCAGTTTCGTAATGGTTTCCGCATCCACATTGGCAAAAGCAAAGCGCAGGAAGTCCTGTTGCCCTGCACCGAAATAAGCGCCGGGAATGGTGATAATCCCGCAGGTCTTTGCCAGTTTTTCTGACACAGCAGCAGATTCCACTCCTTTGAAGGGATGGCGGACAAAGGCGAAATAGGCGCCTACGGAAATGGCTTCCCAGCCTTCCATCTGCGCAATCGCACTACGCAAAGCCTGCGCACGATGCGCAATTTCGCGGCGGTTTTCATTACGCCATTCGGTCAGCGGTTCAATCGCCTGCGCAATTGCAGCCTGCGGCGGCAGCGGCGCACAAATCTGCAGATTGTCCATGATCTTGGCAATTTCTGAAATCACAGCTTCCGCCGCAATAATCGCACCTAGGCGATGCCCCGGAATACAGAAAGATTTGGAAAAGCTGTAAAGCTGGATCAGATAATCATTCCAGTCAGCCTCATCGAACAAATGATGCGGCACGGCATCGGCATCTTCGAGAAAGTCACGGTAAGTCTCATCGAGAATCAACCATGTGCCATTGGCACGGCAAATTTCATAAATCTGCTTCAGCACGTCCGGTGAATAAACCGCACCGGTCGGATTATTCGGCGTGACCAGCGCCAGAACTTTAATGCCTGCATGGAGAACCTGTTTCAGTTCCTGCGGGTCAGGTACAAAACCATTTTGTGCACGACATGGCATCAGCTCCAGCTTGATACCGAGCATCGCCAGCGAAGTTTCATGGTTGAAATAGAGCGGATTGCTCAACATCACCGTATCACCGGCACCAGCCAGCGCCATCACGGCTGCGATAAAAGCCTGATTGCAACCGGCTGTAATCTGCACCAGTGCAGCATTGAGTTTGGCTTTATAAAGCTGGCTCACATGCGCGGCATAGGCTTCACGCAGCGCCGGCAGACCTTCAATCGGCCCGTAATTGGCAAAAGCTTTGGAAGATGCCGCTTCGCCGGAAAAACGCAGCATTTCATCATGCGGCGGATAACCCGGTACGGCCTGCGACAAATCAATCAACGGCCCCAAAGCACCGTCATAGGCCTGCGCCCATGCTTTGACAGCAGGAATTGGCGGCAAAGATAAAGCAGAAACTGCCGGATTAATCCGCGGCGCAGCATTGTCACTCATAATAGGCTCCCAGATATTATGCATCCGGCAGCACCATCAGATATGCGCCGGATTTTACTCCTCTGGTCGGGATACCACATAGTAAGCACAAGCCAACATAAAAAGCGCAACGCCTGCGCCTAAATATAATCCGGGCTGAGCACTCCAGAGAAAAATCGCATAGCCGATCATCATACCGCCGCAAGCAAATTTCTTGGCGCGGCGCGGAATCGCGCCGCGATCGCGCCACTTAATGACCAAAGGCCCGAATTGCGGGTGCGCCAGAATGCGCTTTTCCAGCTTGGGTGATGAGCGGGCAAAAAACCATGCCGCCAGAATAATAAAGATTGTCGTCGGCATCACCGGCAGAATTGCACCGATAATCCCTAATCCCAGCATCAGAAAACCGAGACACAGATAAAGAAATCGTTGCGGGCCGGACAGAACAACCGCTTGAGCAGGCGTCTGCTCTTGCTGCACGCGCTCCGGTGTCGTGACCGGCTTGAGCTCAGGCCTGCTCTGGGAATGATCCGATGGAGGAAGCGACATAATACGATCCGATATAATCTTCTGTTCCGGCTTTTGCCTGCCAACGTTTGCTTGCCTACGTTTTCGGGCTGAGTTTGCACATTTTTCAGCAGCAAAACCATCCTCCCCGATTCTGCCTGCCGGTCTTATTGTGCATCCCAAAACGCCTGTATTAAGCTCTAAACCCAAAAGGTGAGACAAGCAATCAGCTTTCAAAAACGTGATCACCGGCCAAAATCACAATTTCGCCACAATATTTACACCTTGGCGGAAAGCTTTTTAAACTTGGCCTGCAAACACAGATTGTACCGGCCGCCCCTTGGACTCAGTCTTGAATCCGAAAGTAAACATGTCCAGTTCTTGAAATGCGATCAGACGCAGAGACATATTTCCATAAAAACAAATAATGACAAATACATTTTCGATTCATAAAAGAAAAACTTGAAAATATAAAAGTCTTAACTCATAATATATACTCAATATAACGAAATTTTACAGATTGTTAACCTAAAATTCAATCCAAAATATATTCCATTTGTGACCATTTCAGCGCCACATTTACATTGCAATTGAGCGTCTGAACTTCTGTTACTTCAGATTATTGATAACGACAGACCGGATGACTGACTGCAATCTATCCGCATTCTGCGCCCGCGCTCTGACACAACCGTCGCGCCCGAAATTTTGTACAATGATTGTACAACCTCCGGCTGCTGACACCGGTACGACCTATGACGACAATCCGCACCAAGCGCCTGCCTGCCCTCTTTGCATTTTCCGCCGCTGTCTTTTTAGTTTCTGCTTTTTCCGGCAGTCAGGCTGAAGCTGCTGCGGCCAATTGCGGCCGCGCCTCCTGGTATGCACTGACATCAAAAACCGCATCAGGTGAACGCATGAATCCGGCAGGTATGACTGCCGCACACCGCACCCTGCCGCTCGGCAGCAAAGTCCGTGTGACCAATCAGAACAACGGAAAATCGCTCGTGGTACGCATCAACGACCGCGGCCCGTTCATCAAAGGCCGTGTTCTGGATCTTTCCAAAGGCGCAGCGCAGAAACTCGGTTTTGTCGGCGCAGGCCATACCAAGGTTTGCTACAACAAGCTGTAATCGACGCCGAAGCATTTCCTGTTCATTCTGAAACACCGGAAATGCTCGGCCTGTTTGCTTTCACGCATTGCCGGCCGCAAACCGGTTTCCGTTTTTACGGGAATATTAAAGGGGCAAAACTGCCTCTTAATGCTTGTTAACCATTTCTTAATAAACTCGGGCGTAGCGCGCCCCGCACAATTGACTCTTACCTGTTACCGATATTAACATTTCGTTAATAAGTAGCTGTGGCTGAGGCGTTGTGTATGTTCAGTTTTGTAAAATTTAAAAATCTGACACTGTCAGCCGCAGGCTTGGTAGCAAGTTTGGTATTGGCGCTTGGCTCATCAGCACTTGCAGCACAAACAGGCAGCCCGTTCATGGCAACCGGCGGTTTAACATCACAGCCAATCGGTCATTACGAATTCTGCAAACGACTGCCAGCCGAATGCAATGTTACTTCTGCGCAGACAGCGCCGGTCAAGCTCGATCAGGCAACATGGGCGAAAATTGTTCAGGTCAATATTGAAGTCAACGCGCTGATCCAGCCAATGACTGATATGGAAATCTATGGCGTGGAAGAATACTGGACTTATTCGACCACTGTCGGCGATTGTGAAGAATATGTCCTGCTCAAGCGTCGTGAACTGGCCAAAGCCGGTATTCCGCTCAGCTCATTGCTCATCACTGTTCTGCGTAAACCGGACGGTGAAGGCCATGCGGTTTTGACCGTGCGCACTGATCGTGGTGATTTCATCCTCGATAATCTGACCGATGCCGTGAAAAACTGGCAGGAAACCGATTATACCTATCTCAAGCGTCAGGCTGCGAACCATACCGGTCGCTGGGTTTCCATTGAAACTCCGGGCAATCTGGTTGTCGGCGCTGTTAAATAAACCAGCAGCGTAATATAAGCGGCCTGGTCAGGCACTGACCATTTCCGTCGATGTACGATAGGAAACAGCCTCAGCCACATGTCTGCGCTCCACATGCGCCGCCACTTCAAGATCAGCCAGCGTACGTGCGACTTTCAAAACACGATGATAGGCACGTGCTGACAGCCGCAATTTCTCACTCACATCATAAAGCAATCTGCGTCCGTCATTGCTGACTGCGGCTACCTCCTCCAATATATTGGGCGGACAGGCCGCATTGGTCATAATATGCGCTATGCCCGATTGCCGGTAACGCTCCTGCTGAATTTGCCGCGCCTGCGCCACACGTTGAGCCACAGCAGCACTGCTTTCCGCCTGCCCCGTTAGGATCAAATCTGAAGGTTTAAGCGCCGCCACATCCACACGCAGATCAATACGATCCAGCAATGGCCCTGATATCCGCGCCTGATAATCACTGCGACAACGCGGCCCCCGCGCACAAGTAAAGCCCGGCTCTCCCGCCATACCGCATTTGCACGGGTTCATCGCCGCCACCAGCTGAAACCGTGCCGGATAGCTGATGCGATGATTGGCACGGGCAATCATACATTCACCTGTTTCCAAAGGCTGACGCATCGAATCCAAGACCTGTGGCGAAAACTCCGGTAATTCATCGAGAAACAGCACCCCGTGATGTGCCATCGATATCTCACCGGGCTTGACTTTATGCCCACCACCAACCATCGCCGCCATAGAGGCTGAATGATGCGGGCTGCGAAACGGACGCCGGTCTGTGAGTCTCCCCCCCGATAGCGTGCCGGAAACAGAGGCAATCATCGAGACATCGAGCATCTCCCGTGGAGACAAGGGCGGCAAAATACCGGGCAGGCGCTGCGCCAGCATGGACTTGCCCGAACCCGGAGGGCCGACAAACAGCAAATTATGGTTGCCCGCAGCCGCCACTTCCAGAGCACGCTTAGCCGTCTCCTGCCCCTTCACATCCGCCAGATCAGGAAACATCTCCGGCCCCTCTGAAAAGCTCCGTATGGCCGGTTGCGGACGGGACAGCACCTGTGTACCGCGAAAATGATTGGCGAGCGCAATAAGACTGCGCGGACTGAGGATCGGCATATCCGCATCAGCCCATGCAGCCTCTGCCCCGCAAGCCTGCGGGCAGATCAATCCGAGATCATGCATATTGGCGGTTATCGCTGCGGGCAGCACACCGGCAACCGGTGCGATTGTGCCATCCAGTGCCAGTTCACCAAGCACCACAAAGGATTGCAGACAATCTTCCGGCAAAGCACCGACCGCCACCATCAGCCCCATGGCAATCGGCAGATCATAATGCGAGCCTTCTTTGGGCAAATCTGCCGGTGCCAGATTGATGGTCACTTTCTTCACCGGCATTGACAGACCGGAAGCATGGAGCGCCGCCTGCACCCGCTCACGGCTCTCAGCCACCGCTTTGTCCGGCAGGCCGACAATCGACATGCTCATCTTGCCCGGTGCCGCCATCACCTGCACATCAACAAGCTTGGCCTCAATACCCTGAAAAGCAACTGTGCTGACCCGTGCAATCATTTCATGTCCCCACCCGATGCATCATTTTAAGCAGGGGAAATGCACAACATCAACAAACAAAAACACCGGAACTGCAAATGAGTTTCCGGTGTTTTATTAATTATATCAATTAGTTATAAAGATGAAATTTAAGCGCGCTTGGCCTCAACCACATCCCAGAACAATTGCGCAATATCCGCACCACCGAAGCGTTTGATCTCACGGATACCGGTCGGTGAGGTCACGTTGATTTCGGTCATATAGTCACCGATCACATCAATGCCGACGAGAATAAAGCCACGCTCTTTTAGCGACGGTCCGATGCGTGCGCAGATTTCTTTTTCACGTGGTGTCAGTTCCGTGGCTTCCGCACGACCGCCGACATGCATGTTGGAGCGGGCATCGCTCTCCGCCGGTACGCGGTTGATTGCCCCCACCGGTTCACCATCAATCAGAATAATGCGCTTATCGCCAGAGCGTACATCTTTCAGATAACGCTGCGCGATGAACGGCTCGCGATACATCTGCTCGAACATTTCCAGCAGTGATGTCAGATTGCGGTCATCTGTCGTCAGGTGGAAGACGCCTGCACCGCCATTGCCGTAAAGCGGCTTGATGATGATATCGCCGAACTCCCTGCGGAATTTGAGCACTTCCTGCAAGTCTTTGGTAATCAGTGTTTCCGGCATCAGATCCGGAAATTCTGTGACAAAGATTTTCTCAGGGCTGTTGCGCACCCATGCCGGATCATTCACCACCAATGTCTTCGGATGAATACGCTCCAGAAGATGGGTTGTGGTGATATAATTCATGTCAAAAGGCGGATCCTGACGCAGCAGGATAACGTCCATTTCCGACAAATCCGTATGCACGGCTTCACCGAGTGTGAAATGATCGCCTTCAATATCACGCACCTGCAACGGCTCCAGAGCCGCGCTGACCACACCATCACGCATCGACAGGCGATCCGGTGTGTAATGATAAAGCTCATGGCCACGCTCTGCTGCCGCAAGGCACAAAGCAAAGCTGGTATCACCCGCGATACGAATGGAATTGATATGGTCCATCTGAACCGCAATTTTCAAAGCCATGGTGCCCTCTGTCTCATAATTTCAGTAACTGCTACGCATATTTAATACAAAATACCGGCCAGTAAAGGCCGGTATTTATAATGCTAACTACATTAATGTGATCAGGCTGCATTGCCTTCAACAATTATAACCTCACCATCGGCAACAGTCTGACGAATTGCCACAGCTGCCTGATATTCCGGTGAATTATAACAATCCAATGCATGCTGCATGCTTGGAAATTCAATGATGACATTACGCGCGCGTCCCTGCCCTTCTACCGCATGGGCAGCGCCGCCACGCGCAATGAAATTGGCACCGAAGCGCTCAAAAGCGGGCTTGGCTGTGCTGATATAATCTTTGTAACGCTCAGCATCACGCACATCGACACGGGCAATCCAGTAAGCTTTCGTCATCATTTACTCCCATTCATGATTTTCACACAGCTGCAGCCATTTCTTCCAGAATGCTCTGTGCCGCCGCTTTACGATCTGCAGCACCAACAATCGGACGCGCCACAACCAGATGGCTCGAACCGGCGCGAAGTGCATCTGCCGGTGTCATCACACGCTTCTGGTCTCCGGCTTCACTGCCCGCAGGACGGATACCCGGTGTGACAATCGCCATATCCGGCCCGACAATTTTACGGATAGCGGCCGACTCAGCGGCAGAGGCTACAATACCACCCATGCCTGCATCATGTGCCTGCTGCGCACGGCGCAGCACCAGTTCTTCCGGTGACATAGTGTAACCGGCCTCCAGCATATCCGCCTGATCCATTGAGGTCAGCACAGTCACACCAAGCAGGCAGAGGTCTGAGCCTTTGGCAGCTTCCACAGCGGCACGCATCGCCTTCGGATAGGCATGCAGCGTCATCATGGTCACACCGCGCTTGGCGATATTTTCCACGCCTTTGGCGATTGTATTATCGATATCGAGTAGTTTCACATCGAGAAAGACTTTTTTGCCCATCGAGAGCAGGTGTGAAGCAAAATCCAGACCACCGCCCTTTGCCGTTTGCGAAAACACCAGCTGGTAACCGATTTTATAGAACGAAACCGTATCGCCAAGTTCCTCAACGATCTTTTCCGCTGCAATCACATCCGGCACATCAAGGCCAACGATCAACCGGTCGCGCACACTGCTCACATCCATCATCTGTCTCCGCACTTCATTCTGATCTGAAATTTATCCCTCATCGCACAACAAGCGCTGAGTGAAAAGATCAGATCTTGCTGATAAGGCTGCGGCAAACACGGGCAAGGGTCTGCGCCGTGCGTTCATCGCGCAAAGCGCCGTCTTCATTGAATGCCTGATGGGCATGGGGAACAGAGCATTGTTCGGAAATAATCTGGGTATTGAGCATCATCATAACCGAGCGCAGATGATACAGACCGCGCATACCGCCAAATCCACCCGGTGAAGACGAGCACAGTGCCACCGTCAGATGCGATGTCGGCTGAAATGGTTTACCACCATCCTCATGAATACGGCTGATCCAGTCCAGCGTGTTTTTCAGCAGAGGCGGGATTGAGGAATTATATTCAGGCGAAGCAATCAGCAGGCCTTTATGCGCGGCAAACAACCGTGCAAGCTTATAGGCATTTTCAGGAATTCCCTCTTCCGCCTCCAGATCCTGATCCATAATCGGCAGCGGATAATCTTTGAGCGAAATATAGGTTACTTCTGCGCCCTGCCGCGTCAGTTCCTGCACGGCAGCTCCGGCAAGCTGACCGCTATAGGCATTTTTACGGGTGGATCCGGCAAAAACGAGAACTGAGGACATAGGGCTGATCCTTTCAATGACGGCAAAACAAATAGTCAGAACATCACTATTTAGCGCCGCATATAAAAAAGCAACGCCGCATCAACATTCTGATACGGCGTTCTGTGCTGCATTTTACGACTGGTCGTAATCTATACCAGAATCCGGCGGTAAACCCACAGGCGCGCAGGCGGCAGGTTGCGCAGAATAAAATCAAAACCTTCGACACTATAGGCACCACGCCCGACCGGCAGCGGTGAAACCGGCCCGTAAGAAATCTGCATCACCGGACGGCCGGCAGGAATACGGGTCAGCAAATCGCCAAGAAATGCCAGTCGTTTTTCCATCGGGAAATTAAGCAGCGGCACAGCGGAAATCACGCTGTCAAACTGCTGATCCCGCGCTTCACCAAGCACATTATCAAGATCAAAGGCATCACCCTGCAGGAAGTTCACACCCGCATAAGTGCTCTGCAAATGGTGAAAAAACTCAGCCGAATATTCAACTGAATACAGGTTCTGCGGCTCAATTCCGCGCTCAAGAATGGCTTTGGTAATCACACCGGTGCCGGGTCCCAGTTCCAGAACCGGCAGTCCCGATGACGGGTTAACAATGCTGGCCATGCGGCGTGCTGTAACACCACTTGTCGGCAGGATGGCACCGACAGCTTTCGGCTTATCGATCCAGCCTTTGAAGAAGCGGATCTCTTCATCGAATTTTTGTGCAAGTTTCTTTGGTATCAGCCCAGCCATCAAATACTCCCATATGTCGCCAGCAGACAAAGAATTGCCGCGTTTCGCGGCGGAAGCAAGGCAAAAACGGAGAGAGATGATATTTTTCTTCGTGAGCCCCATAAAATAGGGCGCATAAAAAAGCGGCACTTGCATGAAATACAAATGCCGCTCCGGTTATTTTCTGCAATAAAAGCGCTTAGAGCATAATTTTAAAGCTCTAATCGCGAATACCTTCAAAGAATTCTTTCATCCGCGAGAAAAAGCCGGTCGATTGCGGGCTGTTCTCCTTTGACGAAATCTGCTCAAACTCTTCGAGCAATTCACGCTGACGCTTGCTCAAATTCTGCGGTGTTTCAATCGCAATCTGGATATAGAGATCACCCGTTGTCTGCTGGCGCAGCACCGGCATGCCCTTACCCTTGAGGCGGAACTGTTTGCCGTTCTGGGTGCCTTCCGGCACTTTCACACGGGTCTGCGTACCATCAAGCGTTGCCACTTCAAACTGACCGCCCAGTGCTGCTGTCGCCATCGAGATCGGCACTTTGCAATAAAGGTCAGATCCGTCACGCTGGAAGAATTCATGCGGCTTGATCGACAGGAAAATATAAAGATCGCCGCTCGGTCCGCCGCGTGTACCGGCTTCACCCTCACCGGTCAGGCGAATGCGTGTGCCGTCTTCAATCCCTGCCGGAATATTGACCGACAGATTGCGTTCCTGACTGATACGTCCCGCACCGTCACATTTCGGGCACGGATCTTTAATCATCTGGCCACGGCCGTTACAGGTGTGACAGGTACGCTCCACTGAGAAAAAGCCCTGCGCCACGCGCACACGACCGGCGCCGCCGCAAGTTGTACAGGTAACCGGCTGTGTGCCTTTCTTGGCACCCGTGCCCGTGCATTCCTCACAGGAAATAGAGCCCGGAACACTGATCTGTGCCGTTTTACCGGCATAGGCTTCTTCGAGTGTTACTTCCATATTATAGCGCAGATCGGCACCGCGCTCACGGCCGCCGGAGCGACGGTTGCGGCCACCACCCATAACATCGCCGAAAATATCCTCGAAAATATCAGCAAAGCCACCGGCACCAAAACCGCCGCCGCCGAAGCCGCCAAATCCGCCGGCACCGCCACCGCCATTTTCAAAGGCTGCATGACCGAAACGGTCATAGGCCGCACGTTTTTGCGGGTCTTTCAGCACGTCATAGGCTTCGCCTAGCTCAAGAAATTTGCGCTCTGCTTCCGCATCATTCGGATTGCGATCCGGATGATATTGCATTGCCAGTTTGCGATAAGCGGTTTTAATAACCTTATCATCCGCAGTTCTGACAACGCCGAGCGTTTCGTAGTAATCCACTTTCATAAACCATTCGTCCCGATGGCTGTTGTCTGATGATGTCGCCCCGATCAGAACATTTTCAGACAGTCATTGAAGGTTGTCGCAGCCCTAGAGCGTGTCGCGTTTAATCGTATCCACGGCTCTCGCTCTAACGGTTTGTTTTGCGCATGTCTTAAACCCAAAACCGGTGCCCACTTTTGGGAGACATGCTCTAGTTTTTAACAAACCAATATCCGGCGCTGACCTGTTCATCCCGTCCGGTTTATGTGGTGACACCGCAAACCGATGTCCAGAGACGGGTAAATTCATGTGCCCGGAATTTTGCATTTTGCCGTGAAAGACATGCAAAACCGCAGGCAACTGAATGGACAAAAGCCCGGCACTAAGCCGGGCTTTGCCTTTCAACCTGATAAATCAGGATTTCTTTTTGTCTTCGTCGATTTCTTCGAAATCGGCGTCAACAACATCGTCCTTATCAGCGCGGGCATCAGCAGCGTCTTCGCCACCTTCTTCAGCCTGTGCTGATTCATACATAGCCTGACCAAGCTTCATGGAAGCTTCAGCAAGGGTCTGTGTTTTCGCTTTGATGTCTTCCGCATCATCGCCTTCAACAGCGGTTTTCAGTGCAGCAAGAGCTGTTTCGATCGCAGCCTTGTCATCACCGGAAACTTTATCGCCATAGTCTTTCAGCGACTTCTCGGTCGAGTGGATCAGAGCTTCAGCCTGGTTCTTGGCTTCCACAGCTTCACGGCGTGCCTTATCGGCATCCGCATTGGCTTCCGCATCTTTGATCATCTTCTCAATATCAGCATCGGACAGACCACCGGATGCCTGAATACGGATCTGATGTTCTTTACCGGTGCCTTTATCTTTCGCGGTCACGTTAACAATACCGTTCGCGTCGATGTCAAAAGTCACTTCAATCTGCGGTACGCCGCGTGGTGCAGGCGGAATGCCAACCAGATCAAACTGGCCGAGCATCTTGTTGTCTGCAGCCATTTCACGCTCGCCCTGCGAAACGCGGATCGTCACAGCCGACTGATTATCTTCAGCGGTCGAGAAGGTCTGCGATTTCTTGGTCGGAATGGTTGTGTTGCGGTCGATCAGACGGGTGAACACACCACCAAGTGTTTCAATACCGAGTGACAGCGGTGTTACGTCAAGCAGCAGAACGTCTTTAACGTCACCCTGCAAAACACCGGCCTGAATAGCAGCACCCATTGCAACCACTTCATCAGGGTTCACACCCTTATGTGGTTCTTTGCCGAAGAAAGCTTTAACAACTTCCTGAATTTTCGGCATACGGGTCATACCACCGACCAGCACAACTTCACTGATTTCACCGGCTTTCAGACCAGCGTCACGCAGTGCAGCTTTACATGGTTCAATGGTGCGCTGAACCAGATCATCCACCAGGCTTTCAAACTTCGCACGCGACAGTTTGATGGCAAGGTGCTTAGGACCGGTTGCATCAGCGGTGATGAATGGCAGGTTGATTTCGGTCTGCTGAGCAGAAGACAGTTCGATCTTGGCTTTTTCTGCGGCTTCCTTGAGGCGCTGCAGAGCCAGCTTGTCGTTCTTCAGATCAATGCCCTGCTCTTTTTTGAATTCTGCTGCCAGATATTCAACCAGACGCATGTCAAAGTCTTCACCGCCGAGGAAAGTGTCACCATTGGTGGACTTAACTTCGAACACGCCATCGCCGATTTCGAGGATGGATACGTCGAACGTACCACCACCAAGGTCGTAAACAGCAATAGTTTTGGCTTCGCTCTTATCGAGACCATAGGCCAGAGCCGCAGCGGTTGGTTCGTTGATGATACGCAGAACTTCCAGACCGGCAATTTTACCGGCATCTTTGGTTGCCTGACGCTGAGCATCGTTGAAGTAAGCAGGAACTGTAATAACAGCCTGTGTTACATTTTCACCGAGATAGGATTCAGCGGTTTCCTTCATCTTCTGAAGGATCATCGCGGATACCTGCGAAGGCGAATATTTCTTACCATGGGTTTCTACCCATGCATCGCCATTGTCGCCCTTAACGATATTGTAAGGTACGAGATCTTTGTCTTTGGTGACCATCGGATCATCAAAGCGGCGGCCGATCAGGCGCTTAACAGCAAACAGCGTGCCTTCCGGATTGGTAACAGCCTGACGTTTCGCAGGCTGGCCAGCGAGACGTTCGTCACCATCGGTAAAAGCAATAATCGAAGGCGTTGTACGTGCACCTTCAGCATTCTCAATGACCTTCGCAGTCTTACCGTCCATAACGGCGACGCAGGAGTTGGTCGTTCCCAGATCGATACCAATTACTTTAGCCATATTTATTCTTCTCCATTCAGCGAACTGCCGGGACCTCTGCCGAGCATTCCATGTGGCAGCCCCTATCGGGTTTTTGACAAAACGAACCGGCTTTTAAACGCCTGATCGCCACGAGTCGAGGGGTATATAAGAAGGGGGGATTTTCACTGCAAGCCACAAGCCCGCGGTTGCGACAAAAATCCCGCATTTTGATGCGTTTTTTATCTGTTTTGAGCGATTTTGACGGTTTTTTCAGAATTTAAAAAATTATTACAGCACGAAGCATGCCGCACATCTTATCCAAAAACCGGTTTCCGCTTTTTAGGATGCGCTTTATGTCACTGCTTTTCGGCTGCTGCATAAATCCTGTCAATAACATGTTGGTTGGCTTTTGAGTTTTCAAGACTGAAAAGCACTTCTTTCTCTCCGCGGGCGAAGCGCACAAAAGCATCAGCCTGCAGGCTATATTGGTTGATATTGGAAAAAGTCCATTCCTGTGAAGCTGTGTGTGAACCGTCATGCCATGTGACCCGTGCATGATCATATTTTCCGGCATTGAACGGCGCATGAACCGTAATCATCCCCTGATCGCCATGGAAGACCATCTGCTGACGCCCAGATAGCTGCGTCGCCACATAAAAACTCAGATCAAAATCCACAAAACGTGCCAGCACAGTTGCATAACGGTCGGTGCCGAAATCCGGATCGCGTTCAATACGGGCAAAAATCTCCTGCGGTTCCTGCCCTGTCACTATACGCGTCACTACAGTCGGATAGACCCCGATATCCGGCAAGGCACCGCCGCCAAGTGCGACCTGATTGCGCATATTCGCCGGATCATTATTAAAATATGTGAAGCAGCCCTGTACCATGCGCAAACGGCCGATCTGGCCGGAAGCAATCAGTTCACGCACCTTTGCCCATTGCGGATGATAATAGACCATGAAAGCTTCTGAAATCACCACCTGATGACGGTCACGCGCAGTGATCAGACGGTCAATCTCCTCCGCCTTCAAAGCAATCGGCTTTTCACAGAGCACATGTTTGCCTGCCTCTGCCGCTTTCAACGACCATTCAATATGCTGCGATGTCGGCAGCGGAATATAAACACCGTCAATCTGATCGCTTGCCAGCAATTCCTCATAGGAGCCGAAGCTCAAAGGTGCATTAAAGCGGTCGGCCACGGCACGGGCACGCGCCGCATCGCGGCTGGCAATGCCTTGCACCACACCGGTTTCAGATGCCGCGATTGCAGGAAGTACCTGCGTGATACCAATATTGGCGGTCGATAAAATACCCCAGCGGAACATAAGGATACCTTTCCGTTATGAATTGAGTGCGGTCATTTCAGGCCACGGAACAACTGTCACTTCCGGCCAGTTCTTCTGTGCCCGCAGACCTTTGACATGATGTGTTTCACGATTATCAGCCACCGGATTGGGTGTCATCCGAAGCGAAAAAATATCATCCAGACCGAAAGGCGCATAGAGTTTCAAGCTGCCATCCGGCTCAAGTCTTATGCCGACCGCATGGGTTTTCGAAGCAAAGCGGTCAATGCTGTTTTCACTGGAGCGCAAAGGCGGACAAACCAAACCAAAATGCTTTTCAAACCACAAATGCACCCGCGCCTGATTGCGGATTTCCACCGGCAAAGGCACAGCGGAAAACACCCCGTCACCTGTCTTGATGATCCGGTCTTCTGCCTCGTAGGATATGTCGGAAGCATCATAATAAAACAGGTCAATATCTTTGACGCCATGGGTTTCCGGCCTGCCGGTCAGCACATTCCACACCAGATTATAGAGCGCGCCGGATACAATATACCAATCCGGCAGGTTCAGCTGCTGTGCGCGGCTCAGCACATCCTTCAGAAGCGGGCTGTTTCGGATAATATCCAGAAAAATATCTTGCTGCTCCTGTGCGGGCAGTCCGGAAAAACGCAAATGGGACATAGGATTTCCGACGGTTATAATTTGAAAAAATCAATAAAAGCACGAAGCGCCGGCCGCATGTTACGCCGGTTCGGATAATAAATATACATACCCGGAAATTGCTGTGTCCAGTCCGGCAAAACCTCTGTCAGCGTACCTTTCTGTATATATTCTTCAACATAAGGTTCCAGCAGCGAAACCAGCCCTGCACCATCCAGTGCCGCCTGCAACAACAGGTGATTATCATCCAGTATCAGCGGGCCGCTCAGCTTGACATCCAGCCGGTGCCCCTGTTTTTCAAACTCCCAGTGATAAAGACTGCCGGATGAAAACCGCTTGAGAATACAACGATGTGTCATCAGATCCTGCGGATGCAGCGGTGTGCCATGGCGCTCAAGATAGGCCGGAGACCCGACCACCGGACTGCGCAAGGCTTGCCCAAGCGGTACGGCAATCATATCTTTCTCAAGACTTTCTCCTAAGCGGATACCGGCATCAAAACCGGCGGCAACAATATCCACAAACTGATCTTCAATGTGGATATCCAGCACCACATCCGGAAAGGCCTCACCGAATGCCTGAAATTTCGGTGCCAGAAACAGATGCGCGGCAGAGCGCGGCGTGCTGATCCGCACCGTTCCGGCAGGTCTGACACGCATATCCTGCACGGCCAGCAATGCAGCATTGATACCACCCAGCGCCGGTGCAAGTTCTGTCAGCAGAAGCTGTCCTGCTTCTGTCAGATGCACTGAGCGGGTGGTTCTTGAAAGCAGCGTAATGCCAAGATCAGCCTCAAGCTGGGCAACAGCCTGACTGACGGCAGAGGGTGCAATAGCCAGTTCTTTTGCCGCCGCACGAAAACTGCCATGATCGGCAACTGTGGCGAAAACCGCCAATTGGGAGAGCTGAGAGCGTTTCATTGATCTGTTTTACAGAACAGGGCGTAAAAATAAAACCGGATTATCGAACAATCAGAACTGA
The DNA here is from genome assembly GCF_018436245.1 of Pseudochrobactrum algeriensis. Classification (NCBI taxonomy): domain Bacteria; kingdom Pseudomonadati; phylum Pseudomonadota; class Alphaproteobacteria; order Hyphomicrobiales; family Brucellaceae; genus Pseudochrobactrum; species Pseudochrobactrum algeriensis. The sequence continues at coordinate 3,353,521 of NZ_CP075361.1, read as the reverse complement.
CATATGTTTTCGTCACCGGATGAAATAAGGAAAATCACCATGAAAATGCGCAAACTCGGCTCTGAACTGACAGTCTCGGCTCTTGGTCTTGGCTGCATGGGCATGAGCCATGCCTATGGCGGACAGGATGAGGCAGAAGCCATCCGCACCCTGCATCATGCGGTGGACAGCGGCATGACATTCTTTGACACGGCAGAGGTCTACGGGCCATTTGAAAATGAAAAACTGGTCGGCAAGGCACTGAAACCGCACCGTGATAAAGTAACCATTGCCACGAAATTCGGCTTCAAAATTGAAGGCGACACATCAAATGGTGTGAACAGCCATCCCGATCATATCCGTGCTGTGGCAGAAGCCTCCTTACAACGCCTTGGTATTGAGGTGATTGACCTGTTCTACCAGCACCGTGTTGATCCGGCAGTGCCGATTGAAGATGTGATCGGTACATTGAAAGACCTGATTGCTGAGGGAAAAATCCGCACCATCGGCCTGTCTGAAGCAGGACCTGAAACACTGCGCCGCGCCCATGCAGTACACCCGATAGCTGCATTACAAAGCGAATATTCGCTCTGGGTGCGCGATCCGGAAACCACAGTGCTACCGGTCTGCCGTGAGTTGGGCATCGGCTTTGTGCCTTACAGCCCGCTTGGTCGTGGTATGCTGGCAGGCAGTGTCCGCACACAAGCTGATCTGGCAGAGAATGATTTTCGCAAAACCCTGCCACGCTTCCAGCCGGAAAATCTCGCTGCCAATAATGCGCAGATTGATCTGATCGAACAGATTGCAGCCGGTAAACAAATCACACCGGCGCAGCTCGCACTGGCATGGGTGCTCAATCAGGCAGAATTTATCGTGCCTATCCCCGGTACCCGCAAAATCAGCCGTCTCGATGAGAATATCAAAGCCGCAGAGATTGATCTCTCGGCTGAGGAGTTAAAACAGATCGGCGCCATCATCACGCCTGATCAGGTATCCGGAAAACGCTACACGGATGCTTCGCTGGCCATGACGGGTCTTTAAACAAAATGACGCTGTTTCAACGGATGAAACAGCGTCACTCAATCACCCCCCCATCACAGACGGCGCAAAGAACGGGGTGCCAGTGTCAGCAATGCTGCCAGTGCCATACCAAAACCAACCCAGAGCGGGGCATGCAGGCCGGAGCCGTTTTCCAGCGCCAGACCACCTGCCCAGGGGCCAAAGCTCAGGCCGATATTAATCACCGACGCATGCATGGCATTAACCAGTGCACCGGGATGGGCAATGCGCATGATACGGGCAACCAGCGGAGGATTAAGCGCAATCCCCGTCAGACCAATCAGAACAACAGAAAGCAGTGCTGCCGGTTTTGATTCTGCAAAACACGCAAAAATCAGCATTGCAACAACCATGACCGCGATACCGCCAATCAGAAGCGGCATCGTATAGCGATCAGCAAAACGACCGTTCAGAAAGTTACCTGCAATATTGGCAATACCATAGAGAGCCAGCAGAAACGGCATGAGATGAACCGGAAACTGTGCCAGATCGGTCATAATCGGAGAGAAATAGCTATAAAAAGCAAAGGACGAGCCGATTGCCAATGCGCTGGTGGCATAAGCTGCCCAGAGAGCAGGATTGCGCATATCCTGAAGCTCAGTCTGCAAGGTTGCCGAGTGACCCGCAGGGCTTTTCTCAATTTTCAGCGCAACAGTCAGGGCACAGAATAATATCACCAGCACAATCAGCCAGAAGCTGACCCGCCAGCCAAACAGGCTGTCTATCCATGTGGCCAGCGGCACACCCAATGCTGTCGCCAGCATCAGCCCTGCAAAGACCAGCGACACGGCACGTCCCCGCATATTGGCTGCCACCAGACGCGCAGTGATTGCCAGCATCAGACCAAATCCTGCAGCGGCTGCAATGCCGGTGAGCACACGGGCCACCATCATCACCTCAAAACTTGAGGTCGAGGCTGCAACGCTTTGAGCAATGGCATAGAAGATCAGGAGACCAAGCAAGCCGTTTTTATGTTCAACGCGCAAAGCCAGAAACAGCAACGTCACCACCGGCCCGCCAAAAACCATACCCAAGGCATAGAGGGAAATCAGATTGCCGATATCGGCAATGGACCGGCCAAAGGCCTGCTGCAGCGACGGCAACAGACCGGAAATCATCAGTTCGGATGTTGTTAAAGCAAAAACACCCAGCGATAAGCAATAAACAACCAGCGGAATTGCTGGTTTATGCGCTTCAGAACGCGTAATCGTGTTAACAGCAATATTAGTCATTCGCTCCGCGGGCAGCGCGGAATCGCAAATATCAGTCATCGTGAATCTCATTATGTAGTGATGATTACATAATTCATAGCAACTTGAATGCTGCGGTCAAGTGAATTATATAAGACATACTAAAGAAAGGTATGAAATGGCTTTACGCGGCAGACCGCGCAGCTTTGATCGCGAAGATGCGCTGGACAGAGTTATGAAAGTTTTCTGGGAAAAAGGCTATGAATGCGCCCAGATTAACGACTTTACTGCGGCTATTGGCATTACCCCGCCGAGTTTTTATGCCGCTTTCGGCTCCAAGGAGCAGGCCTTCCGTGAGGCGGTGGATCATTACACCGCAACAATCGGCGGAGCGCCTCTGGTTGCGCTGGATAAAGCGGAGACGATTCAGCAGGGCATCCGCGCCATGCTGGAAACCCATGCGGATAAAACCTATGCTTGCTCTGCAGGCGGTTGCATGGTCAGCGTCAGCAGCATCCAGTGCAAACCGGAAAACAAACAGGTCAAAGAATTTCTCAAAACCATTCGCCAGACAGCTTTCGAGCGGATTTTCGCCCGCTGTGAACGCGCGCTGAAAGACGGCGACCTGCCGGAAGGCACAGACCTGACGCAGATGGCAGAATTCTACCATGCCATGTTGCAGAGCCTGTCCTATGAAGCCCGTGACGGCGGCAGCCGCGAGTCTGTGCAAAGCATTATTGAAATGGCTATGCGCGCCATGCCGGAGCGTGTAACAGTACCGGCCTGACAAACGGGACATCAGAAAAAATGATGAAAACCTATAGTGGCGGCTGTCTGTGTGGCTCCATCCGTTTTGAAGCGCAAAGTGATCCCTTAAAGCTCAAGCCCCACGGTTGCTGCTGTAAAATTTGTCAGCGACACACAGGGGCGCTAACCGCAACTTGGGTGGAATTTGCTGCTCAGGCCGTGCGCTGGACCGGTGAAGGCGGCGAGCCAGCCACATACCGCTCCTCCCATTATTCCAAACGTGCTTTCTGCCCGTCCTGCGGCAGCTCTGTCGGTGCGATTGATGACGAACCGGTTGTAGCCCTGCTGCTCGGCTGTTTCGACGATAATAATCAGCCGGAATTCGCACCGGAATATACGTCTTTTGAAGATATGAAACCCGACTGGTGGCATCCGGAACGCCGATAGAGCCACAATGACCAGCCAGACAATCGCCTCCGTCCTCATCCATGTCAGTGATGTTGCTGCAGCCCTGCAATGGTATCAGCGGGTTTTTCCGCAGGCTGTGGCACAACGGCTGGAGGAATTTGACTTTGACTATCTTAAAATCGGCTCTGTTGATCTGGAGATCGTGCCCGCCGATGGAAAAGTAGCCTCAGGCGCTGCCGGTTCTGTCGTCTATTGGCAGGTGGAGGATTTCGATAAGGCTGTCGCGCATATGTTGTCAGTCGGCGGAGTTCTTTATCGCGGCCCGTTAAATATTCAGGACGGCTTACGCATGTGCCAGATCCGCGACCCGTGGGGCAATTGCATCGGCCTTCGCGGCTAAATACAGAATTATAAAAAACCCGCCATTTCGGCGGGTTTTTTGTTTTCCATATTGGCAAAAATCAGCCGCGCAATGTGCCGCCGGTCTGCTTGGTAACAGCCTCGACGATCCGCTTGGCTACGCCTTCCAGATCTTCATCGGTCAGCGTGCGGTCAAGCGGCTGCAACACCACTTCCACAGCCACAGACTTCTTGCCTTCACCCAGTGATGCGCCGGTGAAAATGTCAAACACCTGTGCACCGGCAATCAACTTCTTCTCGGCAGAATTCACTGCACGGACAATCGCTGCTGCATCAACAGTGCTGTCGACAACAAAAGCAAAGTCACGCTTCACGCTCTGGAACTGCGACAGTGTCAGAGCTGGCTTGGTCGCACCGGATTTCTGCTTTGGCTCAGGGATAGCGTCGATAAACACTTCAAAGCCGCACAGAGCGCCCGAAACATCGAGCAGTTCCAGTGCATCCGGATGGAACTCACCGAAAGTACCGAGCACCACTTTAGGACCTAATTTCAGCGTGCCGGAACGACCCGGATGATACCATGACGGACCACCGGCTTCGATCTGAATACGGTCAACCGGCGCACCGCAGGCTTCCAGAACCGCCAGCGCATCCGCTTTCGCATCAAACACGCCAACATTTTGCGCATTGCCTGACCAGAAACGACCTGCACCTTCAACACCGGCTGTACCGCGACGGATACCACCGGCCACGCGGCGCTGGTCTTCCGGCTTGTCACCTTCATAGGTACCCGACACTTCAAACAGCGCCAGATCAGCAAAACCACGGTCAGCATTGCGCTGGGCAGCAGACAACAGCCCCGGCAGCAGGCTCGGGCGCATATCCGACATATCGGATGCAATCGGATTTGCCAGTTTCAGTTCCGGTTTGCCACCGCCGAAAGCTTTGGCCTGTGCTTCCGAAATGAAGGAATAGGTCACCGCTTCCATCATGCCGCGTGTTGCCAGAATACGCTTGGCAAGGCGGGTACGGATTTGCAGAGTGGTCAGGATTTTTGTGTTTACACTGCCCATATTTGGCAGCGGCTGCGGTTCAATCTGATTGATGCCGTGAATACGCATCACTTCTTCAACCAGATCAGCCTTGCCTTCCACATCGCCGCGCCATGACGGTACCTTGACCTGAAGCACAGCCTTGCCGTCACCTTCAACTGCGAAGCCGAGACGCGCCAGAATATCTGCAGATTCCTGATAGGAGACTTCAATACCGGTCAGGCGTTTGACTTCCGATACCGGAAATTCAATGGCGCGCGGGCTGTATGGCGTATAGCCGACAGTTTCTGTTTCGGTTGGCTCACCGCCGCAGAAGTCCAGCACCAGTTTCGTTGCCAGTTCAACACCGGATTCCATCATTTCCGGATCAACGCCGCGTTCAAAACGATAGCGTGCATCGGTGATGATACCCAGCTCACGACCGGTACGCGCAATCATATGTGCATCCCAGAGCGCGGATTCAATCAGCACATCCGTGGTGTTTTCATCGCAACCGGAATGTTCACCGCCCATGATACCGGCAATGGATTCCACGCCTTTTTCATCAGCAATCACATAATGATTTGCAGACAGCTTATATTCGCGCTGATCGAGTGCCAGCACGGTTTCACCTTCTTTGGCAGCGCGAACAGTCAGATTGCCCTGCACTTTGGCAGCATCAAACACATGCAGCGGACGGCCATAATCAAAGGTCACATAATTGGTGATATCCACCAGTGCATTGATCGGGCGCAGACCGATTGCTGTGAGGCGCTGCTGCAGCCATTTCGGGCTCGGGCCGTTTTTAACGCCCTTCACCAGACGCAGCGAGAAACCGTTACAGAACGGCTTGTCAGCATCCTGATCGAGAATAACCTTAACCGGTGTAGCGCCTGCACCTTTGACCGGCGCAATCACATCACCTTTCAGCTTGCCGAGACCGGCTGCTGCCAGATCGCGGGCAATACCGTGCACACCGGTGCAATCCGCACGGTTTGGTGTGAGGCCGATTTCGATGACCGGATCATCAATGCCCATATAGGTCGCAAAGCTCATGCCTACCGGCGCGTCTTCCGGCAGATCAATAATGCCATTATGCTCATCAGACAGTTCCAGCTCGCGCTCGGAACACATCATGCCGAAGCTCTCAACACCGCGAATTTTGCCGACGGACAAAGTAACATCGAGACCCGGCACATAATCGCCAGGCTTGCCGAGAACGCCCACCAGACCGGCGCGGGCATTTGGTGCACCGCACACGACCTGTACCGGCTGACCCTCACCCGTATCAACGGTAAGGACGCGCAGCTTATCTGCATCCGGATGCTGAACAGCAGTCAGCACTTTGGCAATTTTAAATGTTTTGAAGGCCGCGCGGTCATCAACCCCGTCCACTTCCAGACCAATATCTGTCAGCTTTTCGAGAATTTCTTCCAGCGTGGCGTCGGTTTCAAGGTGATCCTTGAGCCAGGAAAGCGTGAATTTCATCTGTTTATACCTTCCTGTATTTACGCGCTCAGACCGCCGAACAATGTCGGCAGATCAAGCGGGCGGAAACCATAGTGATTGAGCCAGCGCACATCCGCATCAAAGAAAGCGCGCAGATCAGGCATGCCATATTTCAGCATCGCGATACGGTCGATCCCCATGCCCCATGCAAAGCCCTGATAGACATCAGGATCATAGCCCGCATTGCGTAGCACATTCGGATGCACCATGCCGCAGCCGAGAATTTCCAGCCAGTCATTGCCTTCGCCGAATTTCACATTGCCGCCGGAGCGGTCGCACTGAATGTCAACTTCCATCGACGGCTCGGTGAAAGGGAAGAAGCTCGGACGCAGACGCATCTTGACCGAAGGCACTTCAAAGAACGCCTTGCAGAACTCTTCCAGCACCCATTTGATATTAGCAACATTCGAGGATTTATCGACAACCAGACCTTCCACCTGATGGAACATCGGTGAGTGGGTGGCATCGGAATCCATACGATAGGTCTTGCCCGGAATAACGATACGGATCGGCTCATCGCGACCTTGGCTTTCACGCAGTTTCGCAAAGCGCTCCATCGTATGTACCTGTACCGGCGAAGTATGGGTGCGCAGCAGCTTGCGCTCACCATTTTCATCCGGCTGGAAGAAGAATGTATCGTGCATTTCACGCGCCGGATGACCTTCAGGGAAGTTCAGTGCCGTGAAATTGTAATAATCGGTTTCAATGTCCGAACCTTCGGCAATAGAGAAACCCATATCGGCAAAAATTGCCGTAATCTCATCAATCACCTGAGAAATCGGGTGAATACGACCGCGCGATGCAGCGGAAGGGCGCACCGGCAAGGTCACATCGACCTTCTCGCGCTCCAGCTTCTCAGCAATTGCGATTTTACGCAGCTCGGCTTTACGGGAAGTCAACGCATCCGTGACGCGGTTTTTCAGACCATTAATGGCCGGTCCCTGTGTCTGGCGCTCTTCAGGGCTCATAGCGCCCAGCGATTTCAGCTTTTCAGAAACCGAACCTTTTTTGCCGAGAACGGCAACACGCACGGCCTCAATCGCCTGTTCATCACCGGCAGCGGCAATCTCTGCCAAAATGCCCTGTTCGAGTTGTTCAAGATCGCTCATTATTCAGATCCTTGATAATTGTGCCGTGCAACAACATCTGTTTTTCTCGCATGAAACAATGCGTAAGCCGCTTCTGCCCCATCCGGTATCGTTTTTATTTCAAACGAAAAACCCGCGCCAGTACCACCAGCGCGGGTTCTCCAAATACAATTTCAAAAGCTTTGGAAGAGCGGCTGGCTTAGTTGACAGCGGACTCAAAAGCGTTTGGAGTTGTGTCTTTCAGATATTCAAGCGCTTTCTTTGCGGATGCAACGAGCGCGCCGAATGCTGCTGGCTCATGAATAGCCAGATCCGACAGGACCTTACGGTCTACTTCGATGTTCGCTTTAGCAAGACCATCGATGAAACGGCCATAGGTCAGGCCATGCATGCGAACAGCAGCATTGATACGCTGAATCCACAGAGCGCGGAAAGTGCGCTTGCGGTTCTTGCGATCGCGGTATGCATACTGTTTCGAACGATCGACAGCAGCTTTAGCAGTGCGGATCGTATTTTTACGACGACCGCGGAAACCTTCAGCCTGCTTCAGGACTTTTTTGTGCTTTGCGTGAGCTGTCACGCCGCGTTTAACACGTGCCATAGTATGATATCCTTAAACTAATGCTTACAGGCCGTTCGGCAGGTAATTCTTGACAACAACTTTGGCATCGGCCTCGGAGAGAACCATGGTGCCGCGTGCATCGCGAAGGAACTTGTTTGAACGTTTGATCATACCGTGACGCTTGCCAGCTGCAGCAGCCATCACTTTACCAGTACCGGTGATTTTGAACCGTTTCTTGGCAGCAGATTTGGTCTTCATCTTGGGCATTTTGCTACTCCTTAATTATAGTCCCTGTCGTATCTGCGATACTCCACGCCTCTTGTTTTAATCCCCCTCGTGCCTCGGCACTCCGGCTCTTATTCTCAAGACGTTTTGTCTGCATAAGGCAGAGACTCGATTGTACTTTCAGGCCGACCAAAGCCTGAAAAGCATACAAAACCGCCACGGCATGCCCTGCCGGTCGGTTTGAACAGCGCTTCAATACGCACAAATACAGTAAAAAGCAACTCCAAAGAGTCTAAATAAAAAGCCGCCCGTAGGCGGCTATTTCATTTTACAAAACAGAAATTGCTCTGCTTATCCGCGTGGTGCGAGAACCATCATCATCTGACGGCCTTCAAGCTTTGGCTCTGCTTCAACCTTAGCGATTTCCGCAGTATCTTCCTTAACACGCTGCAACAGCTTCATGCCAAGTTCCTGATGCGCCATTTCACGGCCACGGAAACGCAAAGTAACTTTGACCTTATCTCCGTCTTCAAAGAAACGTCCTGCAGCCTTCAACTTCACTTCATAATCGTGATCGTCGATATTCGGACGCATTTTGAGTTCTTTGATCTCAACCGTCTTTTGCTTCTTACGCGCTTCGGCAGCTTTTTTCTGGTTTTGATATTTCAGCTTGCCAAGATCAACGATCTTACAGACCGGCGGCTCCGCATTAGGAACAATCTCAACAAGATCCAGACCCGCCTCTTCAGCGAGTGCAATGGCTTCCTGAATCGTCACTGTGCCATGGTTCTGGCCTTCGGCGTCAATAAGCTGAACCCGGGGTACCCGGATATCTCGGTTGGAGCGCGGTCCGTCTTTCTGGACCGGCGTCGCTCTGAACGGTCGGCGAATGGTCGTATTCTCCTCGAATTATTAAACATATACGGTGAATTCATGTCCGGATACGGGCTACGAATACCGCAGCTGCATCTTCAGCCTGTCTAAGGCACGCAGGGCAGCGCGAAAGTCAATAGCATCTTTTGAAATGCAAATCACCCCCCTCGGGGCAATATCAATGCAGTAAAATCACCCGAAAACCGGCTTAAAAGCTGCTTCTCATCACAGTTTCATTACTATGATGACAAATCGGCATCTGTGTGGCTGCTTTTAAAATGAGCATTGCCTCGCAGAATTTCAAGTTTATAGCTTGTAGCAGCAATGTTTCGCCACCAAACAAAATTTATACGCCTAAACTTATAAGCATAGTCAGGAGCAACCCATGACCGATCAGGCCCCGCAGTTTCTTGATGTCAAAGGCACATCAATCGCCTTGCGTCACAGAAAAGGTGACAACGCCCCCGGTCTTGTCTGGCTTGGCGGTTATTGCTCAGACATGCTCGGCGGCAAAGCCCAGCATCTCGATCAATGGGCGGAAGCACATAATCATTCCATGCTGCGCTTTGACTATTCCGGCCATGGCGAATCCGGCGGTGAATTCAAAGACGGCACAATCTCGCTCTGGCTGGAACAAAGCCTTGCCACCTATCGCGCCTTCACAACCGGCCCGCAAATTCTGATCGGCTCCTCAATGGGGGGCTGGATTGCGCTGCGGATAGTGCAGGAACTTATCAAAGCCGGTGAGAAGCCTGCCGGTCTGATACTGCTTGCCCCCGCTCCGGATTTTACACAAGCCTTGGTAGAACCGGCGCTGACAGAAGATCAGAAGAACCAGCTCGCAACAAAAGGCTATATGGAAGAGCCGTCAGAATACTCACCGCAACCTTATATCTACACCAAAAATCTGATTGAGGACGGGCGTAGCAATCAGGTGCTCAACGGTATTATTGAAACCGGCTGCCCCGTGCATATTCTGCAAGGCATGGAAGACCCTGATGTACCTTATGCCCATGCCCTGCGCCTTGTCGAACATCTGCCGGTTGATAATGTGACACTGACGCTGATCCGCGACGGCGATCACCGCCTCTCCCGTCCACAGGATCTTGATTTGCTGACACGCACTGTAGAAGCCATGATCGCGCAAATATAACAATAAAAAGCCTACAATAATCGGGAGGGGATCATGCGGTTTTCAGTGGTAGCATCGGCTGCAGTTGCGGCTTTTGTCGGGTTTGGCGGCACTCTGGCGCTGATTATTGCGGCAGCGACTGCACTTGGCGCAACGCAGGCCGAAACAGCAAGCTGGGTCACTGCCATATCGCTGGCGCTCGCTGTCTCATCCGGCTATCTCAGCTGGCGCTACCGCATTCCGATTATCACCGCATGGTCAACACCGGGTCTGGCGCTGATCGGTGCCAGTATCGGCTTTACCATGCAGGAGGCTGTCGGCGCATTCATCGTCACCGCCGTCGCCATCATCATCACCGGTCTGATCAAACCAGTGGCAAAATTTGTTGAGCGAATTCCCGCATCCATCGCTTCCGGTATGCTGGCCGGTGTTTTATCGAGCTTTGTCATTAATGCTGCCAAAACACTGTCGCTTGACCCGTTGCTGGTACTGCCGCTTATCGGCCTGTTTCTGATTATCCGACTGTATAATCCGGCAATGGCTGTCATCAGTGTGCTGATCGGCGGTGTGATTTTCGCATTGCTGCTCGGCCGTGCGGACAATCTGCCGACACCGGAACTCTCCACTCTGACGATGATCATGCCGGAATTCTCCCTGTCTGCCATGATCGGACTGGCGCTGCCGCTTTATCTGGTGACCATGGCTTCCCAGAACCTGCCCGGTTTTGCTGTGTTGCGCGCTGCCGGTTATGAACCGCCAACAGCAGCCTGCCTGCAGGTAACCGGCCTTGTCTCGCTGATTTCTGCGCCTTTTGGTGCCCATACCAGCAATATGGCGGCGATTTCAGCAGCAATCTGCACCGGCCATGATGCCCATCCCGATCCGAAACAGCGCTGGCTGACTGGTCCGTTTTATGCCCTGTGCTATCTGATTTTTGCGATTTTCGGCGCATCACTGGTGGCGGTCTTCGCAGTGCTGCCACCGGCATTAATTATGCTGATTGCAGGTCTTGGCCTGATCGGCCCGTTCATCAATGCCTTGTCGCTCGCGTTAAAAAACGAGCACGAGCGCTTTGCCGCGATTATTACTTTTGCCGTCACCGCCTCGGGCATTACAATCTTAGGCATCGGCTCCGCATTCTGGGCACTGATTGCCGGTCTGATCGTTGCCGGATCGGAATATCTTTCAAAATTCCGCTGAGAATTTAAAGCATTGAAAAAGTTTAAAAATCAGTTCTGAAACACTGGTAAAACCGATCTGCCGACCCCGCAAAAACACCGATTTTGCGGGGTTTTTCTTGAATTCTGGCTCCGTACACACCACGTATTTTAGCGATTGATGATTACTTCGGATCATCAAGCTGATTTACGGAGCCATCTCATGAACACATCCGCATTGATCCGTCCAGCCTGGACACCGGCAACAATTGCACTGATGGTCTTAGGCTTTATCTTTTTCTGGCCGCTTGGTCTTGCCATGCTGGCTTATATCATCTGGGGCGACCGTCTGCCCGGCGTGAAACGCGACATCAATCAGGCGACTGATGAATTTGTCGGCAAATGCCGCCGCAAAGGTCAGGATTTCTCCCGCTTCACCGGCGGCATGCAATCGACCGGCAACAGCGCCTTTGATGACTGGCGTGATGAAGAATTGAAGCGCCTTGATGAAGAACGCCGCAAGCTTGATGAAGCCCGTTCGGAATTTGAAGCGCATATTCGTGAACTGCGCCGCGCCCGCGACCGTGAAGAATTCGAACGCTTCATGGCTGAGCGCCGTAAAAACACATCGAAAGATGATGTGATTGAGCTGTAACCAGCGCGCATATTTATACACTATCTCAGAGGCGCATCGGCAGATGCGCCTTTCTTATAGTTCTAAGAGCGAATCACTTATAGTCTCGGCATGATCCTGTCTTTATTCCGCAAACCTCCGCTAAAAAAAGCAGCGAAAAAACAGCCTGCACCGAAAGCACTGCGTGCCGAGCGGACTTATCCTGTTGCGGGACGCAGTCTGCCGCTGAGTATTTGGGAAAATCCGCGCGCCAAAAGACTGACCCTGCGCATTGAAACCGGCGGCAAAGCTATCCGTGTTACCGTTCCGCCGCGCCTGCCGGAGCGTGAGCTTGATCTATTTATCGCCCGTCATCACGGCTGGATTGAAGCTCAGATTTCCAAAGTACCCGTCGCTGTGCCTTTTATGGACGGCAGCACCATTCATATTCGCGGCATTGCGCACCGAATTGTGCATGAACCGGCCAAGCGCGGCACCACAAGGCAGGATCAAGATGAAAACGGTCAGGCCATACTGATTGTGCATGGCGATGCCCAGCATATGGGACGACGCATTGCCGACTATCTGAAGAAACTGGCCAAGCTTGATATTAACGGGTTGGTGCTGGTGCATACGGAACGCATCGGTAAACCGGCAACTTCCGTGCGCTTTAAAGACACAACCAGTCGCTGGGGCTCCTGCACTTCGAAGGGAGATCTGGCATTTTCATGGCGTATTATGATGGCACCGGCAGAGGTGATCAATTATCTGGTCGCTCATGAAGTTGCCCATCTGATCGAAATGAATCACGGGCCGGATTTCTGGGCGCTTTGCACCAGACTCTGCCCTGATACACCAACATCACGGGCATGGCTCAAACGGCATGGCAGTGCACTCCATGCGGTTTCCTTTGCTGCAGTGACGGATTAAGCTGTCCCTCCGGCTTTTTACGCGCTAAACTCTATTTTTATTCAATAAACAGTCTGAAATTAAGCAAATGTCCTCCTCCGCTATCGAAGTTAAAATCTGCGGCCTGAAAACGCCGGAAGCCGTGGAAACCGTTCTGAAAAACGGCGCCAGCCATATCGGCTTTATCTTTTTCCCGAAAAGCCCGCGTCATCTCGAGCCTGCACAAGCAGCCAGGCTTGCCGCTGCGGCTCGTGGAAAAGCGAAAATCGTCGCCGTGACTGTGAATGCGGATGATGCGCAACTGGACGAAATTGTCGCTGTGCTGCAGCCGGATATTCTGCAATTGCACGGTAATGAAACGCCGGAACGGGTGGCTGAGGTGAAGCAGCGCTACGGCCTGCCGGTGATGAAAGCCTTTTCCATCCGTGAAAACAGCGATTTTGATGTGGTTGCACCCTATCAGGGCATTGCAGACCGTTTTCTGTTTGACGCGAAGGCACCAAAGGGTTCAGAACTGCCGGGCGGCAATGGTGTCTCTTTTGACTGGAACCTTCTGAAAGCACGGCAGGATCTGGGCAATTACATGCTTTCAGGCGGTCTGAACGCAGAAAATATTAATGTGGCTCTTGCCAAAACAGGCAGCTTTGCTATCGACATTTCATCAGGTGTTGAAAGCGAGCCGGGCAAAAAAGACGTGCATCTGATTGATGCGTTTTTTGCAGCCGTGCGTGAAGCAAGCAATACGAAATAAGACTGCCTTATCAGGCATCCATTTGAATCAAAGATCGGAAGCATATCTCATGTCGAGCGAGCTCAATTCTTTCAAAACCGGGCCGAATGAAGACGGCATGTTTGGTATTTACGGCGGGCGTTTCGTTGCAGAAACTCTGATGCCGCTGATCCTCGATCTGCAGGCTGCCTATGATGCAGCCAAGGAAGATCCTGAATTCAAAGCCGAATTGCAGGCACTTTCCACCCATTATGCCGGTCGCCCTTCCAAGCTCTATTATGCTGAAGGTCTGACCCGCTATGTCCGTGAACAGGCTGAAGCCAAGGGCGGTAAAGGCGGCGCGAAGATTTATTTCAAACGCGAAGACCTGAACCATACCGGCAGTCACAAGATCAATAATTGCCTCGGCCAGATCCTGCTTGCCAAGCGCATGGGCAAAACCCGCATTATTGCGGAAACCGGTGCCGGTCAGCACGGTGTTGCTTCGGCAACCGTTGCAGCCCGCTTTGGCCTGCCATGCGTCGTCTATATGGGCGCAACGGACGTAGAGCGTCAGAAACCAAACGTGTTCCGCATGAAACTGCTCGGCGCGAAGGTCAATGCCGTGACCGCCGGTAACGGCACGCTGAAAGACGCGATGAACGAAGCCCTGCGTGACTGGGTTACCAATGTGGAAGACACCTATTACCTGATCGGTACAGCTGCCGGCCCGCATCCTTATCCGGAAATGGTACGCGATTTTCAGGCCGTGATCGGCACTGAAGCCCGTGAACAGATGCTGGAACGTGAAGGTCGTCTGCCGGATGCGATTATTGCGGCCGTTGGCGGCGGTTCCAATGCGATCGGCCTGTTCCATCCGTTCCTCGATGATACATCGGTTAAAATCTACGGTGTTGAAGCCGGTGGCCTTGGTCTGGATGGTGACAAGCATTGCGCTTCCATGACCGCAGGCAATCCGGGCGTGTTGCATGGCAACCGCACTTACTTGCTGCAGAATGAAGATGGCCAGATTCTTGAAGGCCACTCGGTTTCTGCCGGTCTCGATTATCCGGGTGTAGGCCCTGAACATTCATGGCTGAAAGATACCGGCCGCGTGAATTACGTGCCGATTATGGATGATGAAGCGCTCGAAGCTTTTCAGATCACCACCCGCACGGAAGGCATTATTCCGGCACTGGAATCCTCCCATGCGATTGCACAGGCTCTGAAGCTGGCACCGGAAATGGATCAGGATCAGATCATGATCGTCAATCTCTCCGGCCGCGGTGATAAAGACGTGCACACAGTCGGCGAAATTCTCGGAATGGAAATGTAATCATGACAAAACGTATGGATGAGAAATTCGCGGCACTTCGCGCTGAAGGCCGCCCTGCGCTGGTCACGTATTTCATGGGTGGTGATCCTGATTACGCAACGTCTGTTGAAATCATGAAAGCGCTGCCGAAAGCCGGTGCTGATGTGATTGAAATCGGCATGGCGTTTTCCGATCCGATGGCTGATGGCCCTGCCATTCAGGCGGCAGCCCTGCGCGCACTGCATGCAGGCCAGACTTTGCCGAAAGCCCTGCAGATGGTGCGTGACTTTCGCGTGAGCGATGACACAACACCGATTGTGCTGATGGGTTATTACAACCCGATCTATATTTACGGTGTTGAGCGCTTCATCAAAGATGCGCTGGAAGCTGGCATTGACGGCCTGATCGTTGTCGATCTGCCGCCGGAAATGGACGAAGAACTTTGCATTCCGGCGATTAAAGCCGGTATCAATTTCATTCGTCTGGCTACCCCGACAACAGATGAAAAGCGTCTGCCGAAAGTGCTCGAAAACACGTCCGGTTTTGTCTATTACGTGTCGATGAACGGTATTACCGGTTCGGCGCTTGCAGATACTGCACAGGTCAGTGCAGCCGTTGCACGGATCAAAAGCCACACAGACCTGCCGGTTTGCGTTGGTTTTGGTGTCCGTTCAGGCGAGCAGGCAAAAGCAATCGGTGCATCGGCTGACGGTGTGGTTGTCGGCTCCGCGATCGTGGCGGCTATTGCCGGTACACTGGATGCCAATGACAAGGTTCAGGGTGATCCTGTTGCTGCCGCAACGGCTGTTGTCAGCGAGCTTGCCTCCGGTGTTCGCAGCGCCCGCCTTGCTCCTGCCCAATAAGCAGCGTAAAACAGATAATTAAGCTTGCCGGAGTAATCCGGCATTCTTTGTGTTCTGAGTTTTGCGCTTTAAGCGCAATTTGGTATAAGAGCACAAAGACTTCAGGAATTAAGAACAACGGAAAGCCCATATGAACTGGATTACGAATTATGTCCGTCCGAAGCTCAACTCCATGCTGGGGCGTCGGGATATGCCGGAGAATCTCTGGATCAAGGACCCGTCAACCGGTGAAATGGTGTTTCACAAAGATCTGGAAAGCAATCAGTGGGTGATCCCTGCTTCCGGCCATCATATGCGCATTCCGGCCAAAGACCGTCTGCGTTTCTTCTTTGATGAAGGTAAATATGAGGTTCTGGAAAACCCTAAAGTTGCAACAGATCCGCTGAAATTCCGCGATGAAAAGAAATATGTTGATCGTCTGAAAGACTATCGTAACCGCACGCAGCAGGATGATTGCATCATCAATGCGCTGGGTACGATTGAAGACCTGCCGATTGTTGCCACCGTTCAGGACTTTGCTTTCATGGGCGGTTCCCTCGGTATGGCTGCCGGTGACGCTATCATCAAAGCAGCAGAAACAGCCATTGCGAAGAAACGTCCGCTGGTTCTGTTCACCGCTTCCGGCGGTGCGCGTATGCAGGAAGGTATTCTGTCACTGATGCAGATGCCACGCACCACTGTTGCCGTGGAAATGCTCAAAGAAGCAGGCTTGCCTTATATCGTGGTTCTGACCAACCCGACTTTTGGTGGCGTTACCGCTTCTTATGCTATGCTCGGCGATGTTCATATTGCCGAACCGGGCACAATGATCGGTTTTGCCGGTGCACGCGTGATTGAACAGACGATCCGTGAAAAGCTGCCGGAAGGCTTCCAAAGCGCGGAATATTTGCTGGATCACGGTATGATCGATATGGTGGTTTCCCGCCTCGAGATGAAAGAAACCGTTGCCCGCATCCTGAAAATCATGATGAAGCAGCCTGCAGCCGAAGCAAAACCCGCTATTGCTGAAGATGCTGCACGCGCAGCTTCTGCCTGACGGATTTATCCTGACCGGCAGAGTTTTTTGCCGGTAAGATGACTTTTCGCGCCGCTAAACCAGCGGCGCGTTTTCTTTTATAAGTACCCTGTTGCAAATCAGGTCGCAAACTGGTCAGTTCATCTGCGATTATCAGAGCGTATCCCAAAAAGTGTGAAGCGCCTTCGCAGGGAAATCAGTTCACTGGACTGATTTCTTTTCCTGCTTCGATTGGAATAAGATACGCGTAAAAACAAAAAAGATAGAGCATTCCCGGATCTGCCATGACACAAAATCTCACCGCCGCACATCGTATTGAACGCCTTCTGGAAAAACACCCGAAGGGTTTTGATCTGTCACTTGAGCGCATCAGCCGCCTGCTGGAAGCGCTGGGCAATCCGCAGGATAAGTTGCCGCCGATCATCCATATTGCCGGTACCAACGGCAAGGGTTCAGCCACTGCTTTCGCCCGCGCGCTTCTGGAGGCGGAAGGGCTGGCGGTGCATGTGCACACCTCCCCGCATCTGGTGAACTGGCATGAGCGCTATCGTCTGGGGCGTAAAGGCGGAACCGGTCAGCTGGTTGATGATGCAACGCTGTCGGATGCCGTTGCGCGGGTAACAGAGGCGAATGGTGAGCATATGATCACCGTATTCGAGCTTCTGACCGCCGTGACCTTTGTACTTTTCGCCGAGCATCCGGCAGATGCAGTTATTCTGGAGGTTGGTCTTGGCGGACGCTTTGACGCCACCAATGTCATCACCAAACCGGCCGTATCGCTGATTATGCCGGTCTCGCTCGATCACCAGTCCTATCTCGGCGATAAAGTCGAAATCATTGCCGCTGAAAAAGCCGGAATTATCAAACGCGGTTGTCCGGTGGTGATCGGCTTCCAGAGCAGCGATGATGCCCGTCAGGTGATGATTGATATTGCAGACCGTTTGCGCTGTCCGCTGAGCGTTTTCGGGCAGGATTTCCTCGCCTATCAGGAACATGGCCGCATGGTCTATCAGGATGAGAGCGGATTGATTGATTTGCCGCTACCTCGTCTCCCAGGCCGTCACCAAATTGCCAATGCAGCAGCAGCGATCAAAGCTGTGCGCGAAGCCGGTTTCGCGTTAAGTGATCAGGCAGTTGAAAAAGCCATGACATCCGTGACATGGCCAGCGCGTATGCAGCGCCTGACACAGGGTGATCTGATGCGTTTTGCTCCTGAAAAGGCTGAAGTCTGGCTTGATGGCGGGCATAATCCGGGTGCCGGTGTGGTCATTGCCGAAGCTCTGGCCGAACTTGAAGAACGCGATCCGCGTCCGCTCTATCTGATTACCGGCATGATCAATACCAAAGATCCGGTTGGTTATTTTGAGGCTTTCACCGGTATGGCCAGACAGGTCTATACGGTAGCGATCAGTTCCAGCGATTCCGGTATTGACCATGAAACGCTGGCCGATGCGGCACGCAGAGCCGGTCTGGAAGCTCTGCCGGTTGCAAGTGTGGCTGAAGGGCTTAAAGCCATCAAAGAACAAGTCAAAGATGAGGTGATTGCGCCGCGCATTCTGATCGGCGGCTCGCTTTATCTGGCGGGTGATGTGCTGGCAGCAAATAACACACCGCCGCAATAAGTGATGATCTTTATAAAAAAGCCCCGCATGAACGCTCATGCGGGGCTTTTTTGATAATGCTTTATCTGATTAAGCCGAAGCTTTAATCCAGTCGGCCAGACGGCTCTTTGGTGCAGCACCAACCATATTGGCAGCGATTTCACCATTTTTGAACATCAGCAATGTCGGGATGGAACGTACGCCATATTGCGCAGCCAGTTCCGGATTTTCATCGATATTCACCTTGGCGATCTTCACCTGTCCGGACATTTCTGCTGAAATTTCTTCCAGAGCCGGTGCAATCATTTTACAAGGCCCGCACCATTCCGCCCAAAAATCCACCACAACCGGCTCAGAAGCTTTCAGCACATCGGATTCGAAATTGCTATTGTCAATTTTAACGGTCGCCATAGGCTTTCCTCTTTCGCTGTTACAGGCCAAAACCTGCTATGAAATTCATTATTAGCTGATATGTGGTGTCATTGTGATGAAAGGTCAATATAGTTTTCACCTAGAGCGGATGACATCCAATTTGGATCACGGCGCCTCGCTCTAGATTCTTTAGTAGTCGCATTATCACAGCCGTCAAATTGATCCAATTTGACTGTGAAATGCTTTAAGCCTCTTCATACAGCCTTGCCCAGAGCAATCAGTGCCTGTTCCATCACATCCTCATCCAGCACAATCAGATGCGGCCCTTCAGTGAACAGCAATGCAGCCTCAACACGTTTATGCGGATAAAGCGGCTCAACCAGCGCACGATACAGTGCAAGCTGCGTGATATAGGCCTGCGGCACTTCCTGCTGCGTGCGGGCTGGCGGACGGTTGCTTTTATAATCCACAATCAGCACACGGTCGTCTTCAACACAAATCCGGTCGATCTGGCCGGAAACAACCTGTTCCTTGCCGCGCAATTGCAGCTTACCCATCAATGAGACTTCCGCTTTGGAAGCGGGTGAAAATACCGCAGCAAATTGCGGATCATTCAGAATAGTGCTGACCGCTGCCAATGCTTTCTCACGCTGCGTTTCATGCCAATCGCCGGCAGCAATATTCAGATAACGCTGTGCCGCCTGCTCGCGTTGTTCCGCAGGCAAATCCGGCAAACGTTGCAGCAATGTGTGAATTACCGTTCCGCGTTGCAAACCAAAGCTGCGGCCACTGCCCTCAGTCTGTGCGCCCTGCTCCAGAACGGGCGAACCGCTGCGTACAACCTGCTCCGCATCAGCCTCAATCAGTGCAGAAGCGCCGGATGGCGTCAGCGGACGCGGCAGCCCCTGCTCCGGCTCCAGCGGCCTGCGATAATGCTCAGGCAATGGCGGATAGGCGGTCTCAGCCGCATCCGCTTTATCCTGCATCTCCAGTTCTGCCAGTTCTGTCTTGCGATAACGCCGTGCGCTCACACCTTCCACCGGATGATCATAGGCCACGGCCTCATCACCCAGCCCGTCAGAGGCCAGTTTCAACCATGTGTTTTCGCTCTCGCGCTCACCGCGATAACCGCACAGGATCAGCCGGTCTTCCGCACGGGTCATGCCGACATAAAGCAGGCGGCGATATTCTTCCTCAGAGCGGGTTTTAAGCTCTTCCAGCAGCTCCGCAGTAAAACCGGTGCCGTAATCGCTTTTCGGCAGCCAGAGAAAGCCCTTGCCCTCATAACCGTCCGGCTCAGCCATATCAAAGCTCAGCAGCTTTGGTGCACGCCCTGCCGACCATGCGGCATTACCAGGATCAACCATGAAAACCACAGCCGCTTCCAGCCCCTTGGAGGCATGAACCGTCATGATACGCACTTCATCGCGGTTCTGATCCAGCTCGCGCTTGATCTCCGGTGAAGCTGCCTCCAGCGTTTCCAAAAAAGCCTGTAGCCCAGGCAGGCCACTGCGCTCGGTTGCCAAAGCGTAGTTCTGAAACTCGTCGATCACATCACCGGCTTCCGGCCCGAGCCGCGCCAGCAATTTACGCCGCCCGCCATCCTGTCCAAGAATACGGGCATAGAACTCAAAGACCGGCATTGTATCGGCCATATTGCGCCAGCGGCGCAGTTTTGTGTACAGCACCTGCCATGCGCCCGCATCCGGCGCATCGCTTTCACCCAGCTTTTCCATCGCGGCATAAAGCGTCTGCTTGGTGCCGCGCGGCTGCGCAAGACGATAAAGCTGCTCCTCGGTCAAACCAAAGAGCGGGCTTTTCAGCACACTTGCCAGTGACAAATCATCGGCCGGTTGCAGCACAAAACGCCCGACAGCCATCAGGTCTTTAATCCCGATATGGCTGGTGAGGCGCAAGCGGTCAGCACCGGCCACCGGCACACCGCGATTTTTCAAGGCACGGGAAAGTGCTGGCATGAACAGATCACGTTTGCGCACCAGCACCATAATATCGCGCGGCTCCATGCGCCGCCCCTTGCCATGGATAGGCTCGCCTGTATCCAGCCAATGGCGTATGGTGGTGGCAATCTGCTCGGCCAGCTTGACGGCCGGTGCAGGCAACTGGTCAATCGGCGTGCGCCAGTCCTCAACCTCTTCAACCTTTTCCGGCGTCAGAATATCCCAGACCTCAACCTCACCGGCATCATTGGAACGGATCGCAGCATGAACGGTCGGCTGCCGCTCGATGCCAAGTCCACGAAAAGCCTCTTCGCGCGAAAACACCGTATCCACTGCCGACAAAACATCCGGTGTCGAGCGGAAAGAGAAGTTGAGACTGACTTTTTCAAAGCTCAATTCCGCACGGGCTGCCATGCGGGAAACAGCTTTACCGGTCGCGGCAAAATCCTCAGGACGTGCGCCCTGAAACGAATAGATCGACTGTTTCTCATCGCCCACTGCGAAAAGGGTACGGCGCACATCACGCTGCCCCGAGCCGGAAAAGAACTCGGCGGAGAGCATATTGATAACCTGCCACTGTTCAGGGCTGGTATCCTGCGCCTCATCTACCAGAATATGATCAATACCGCGGTCGAGCTTATACTGCACCCACATGCCCGCGCCGTTGCGTGACAACAGCGAGACTGTGCGGTTGATCAGATCGTCAAAATCCAGCAATCCACGATTGCGCTTCATCTTCTCATAACGCGACAGCAGATCATCAATCAGCGTGAAGGCTGCAAGATTGAGCCGGATCAGCTTCAGCAATTTAAGCCGGTCGAGCCCTTCATGAATATCGGCAACAACACGATTAAAGTCGTCTTCGAAATCCGGTAGCTCCGCTTTGACCGCAGCAGTCGCCACCCATGAGCCGTTTTTCGGCTCGCCTGTGGATTTAAGAAATGCCTTGCGCAGAATATCCTGCATCTGTGCCGGTGTGGTCTGCGGTTTAATCATCCGCAATTGCAGCACAACATCCTGCGCACGGGCAGCAGGCTTGCGCAAATTCATCACCGCATCCAGCACATCATCGGAAAACTCAGCCACCGGCCAGAGATCGGAGAGAATATCGGCTTCAGTATCATCGGGGTCGAAGCCGAAATGACGATAGAAAACATCCTGACGGGTTTCCGCAACACCGGTCTGCCGGATAAATCCATGCAAAGCATGGCGTTTGGACACCGCTTCATCCAGCAGATTTTCCAGCCCCATTTCACCGGCGGTTTCCAGCACCGTGGCAAAAGCTTCAGCCAGACCCGCATGGGCAGAGGTGGAAGCCACTTCGAGCAATTGCCGCCGTGCTTCGCCCACCAGTGCCGTCTGCATCATATCGTCGAGCATTTCAAAATGACCGGCAATATTCGCTTCGAGCGGAAACTGGTGCAGGATGGATTCACAAAAAGCGTGAATGGTCTGAATTTTCAAACCGCCCGGTGTTTCCAAAGCACGGGCAAACAAACGTCGTGCAATTTCAAGACGGATTGCATCGGGCTCACGCTTTTCCAGATCTTTGAGTTTTTTGCTCAGTCCCTCATCATCCAGTACTGCCCATTCCGAGAGCCGCTGAAAAACACGGTTCTGCATCACTGCCGCTGCGGCTTTGGTATAGGTCAGACAAAGGATCTTTGACGGGTCTGTGCCCTCCAGCAGCAGCCGGATCACCCGTTCTGTCAGCACATGGGTTTTACCGGAACCGGCATTGGCCGATACCCAGACGGAATCGTAAGGGTTTGCAGCCTTGGCCTGTGCATCAATAGTTTCCTGCGGGATGATTTTAGGTTTCATTATGCGTCTCCGCCTTCGTCAGCACCACCGGCAGACCACTCCAGAACCCGCGCCAGATGGTCGTAATCACCTGTCAGATCACTTTCACGAAACGGCAAAGCACGGGAACGATAGCCCTGCTCCTCGCGATTATATTCCGTGAGCAATTCTCCGAGACGCGTCCACGATTCTTCACCCAGCTCCACAGCGGTTTTCACGCTGGCACCGCGATCCGTACTGAGAATGGATTCCGGCTTGAGCCTTCCGCCGCCCTGCAAACGCACATAGAGCAAATCTTGAGCATCGCTCTGGCCGATCTCTTTAAAGGCACCGCGGCGAAGCAAAGCCGCTTCCAGTGCCAGCTGTGGTGACAACAGCACATGGGCTTGGCGCACCGATGGTGTGGAACCGGTCTTATAGTCGATCACCACCGTTGTGCCGTCACGCATCACATCAATACGGTCAGCACGGCCGGACAGTGTCACGGCCAGCGGCTCGACAACTGCTTTTGCCGATGAAATTTCCGCATGGCGCTCATGCACATAAGGCGCGCGCTCACGCTCCCAGTGCAAGAACTCTGGTATCAGCGCGGTAAAGCGCGGCCACCACACGGCTTCAATCTCCGGCGGCAGATCGGCATCAGTGAAAGCACCGCGCCCGATTTCCAGTAATTCTTCTTCCGCCTGCGGTGACAGAGGGTCAATATCGCGGCGGGTAAATTCGCCGAGAATATCATGAAACAGCGTTCCGCGTTCAGCCGCAGCCGGATCGCGGATCAGCGGTTCCAATGCACGCAGACGCAAAATTTTCTTCGCATAGATCGCATAAGGATCGCGGCGCAGTGTTTCAATTTCTGTGACTGAGAAATGTTTCGGTCGCGCATCCACCGGAGGCTTCGGTTCAGGACGCGAGACAAACGGCACATCAGGGCTGACATCGAGCAAACGCGCCCAGTACAGATATTTACCGCCGCGCTCACGCATGGCGTCAGTCACAGCTTTACCCGTCACCGTTTCCAATCGCAGCAACCAGCGCGACGGCACAGTCGGTGCATTTTCAGAGCGCTGCGAGCGGGAGAAAATCACCTGCTCCATCCCCGTTGCCATGGCAAAATCATGCGCGGCAAGGCCGGTACGCACTTCCGGCGGATCAAGCGCGATCATGCCCTTCATCGGGCGCGACATAAACGGATCATTGCGGGTTTTCGCTGGCCAGATCCCCTCATTCAACCCGCCGACAATCACCGTATCAACCGTCTGAAGACGCGCTTCCAGCGCCCCCCAAATAAACACACGCGGATGGCCGCCCGGATGCGGCTTGACCGTTTCATTGGCCAGCAGTGCTTCAAACATATCCGGCCATTCTTCCGGCAGGAAATCCAGCCCTGTATCAGCGGCAATCAGCTGGCGCAGAAACGCACTGAACTGCTCGCCCTGTTGCCCCTGATAGAGCAGATGCACAGTATCATCGATATCCCGTGCCAGATTTTCCAGTGCCTCAACACTCGCCCGCATAATCTGCGGTACTTCAATCCGCGCCTGAATGCGGATAAGATCGGTCAGCGGTGCTACCGCAGCAGTCATTGCCGCACAGAAACTCTGCAACTGGATAAGCTCTGCCGCCGCAATATTATCCTGCCACGCCGGTTCATAAGGCTTGGCGGACGCTTCCATCATTTTCTGTTCAAGAAAGCCCGGCAGATCGGCAATATCCGCCCTGCCCGTACCGCCGCGTAACGCAACCAGTTCCAGCATTTCCGCGGCACGACGCAGATCACCGCGCTTTTGCCCCAGCCGCACCAGCGGATGCTTGGCCAATGCCAGCAGTGCCACCGGATCCCCCGGTTCAAACACACAGGTAATCAGCAGACGCAGCAGAATAACCGCTTCCGTATCACGCAGGAGTTTACCACCGGAATCATCCGCATCAATGCCGAAACGAGTAAGCTCCAGCACCACACGCCGCGCCAGATTACGGTCAACGGTCACCAAAGCTGCGGTTTTATCCGGTTCTTCAATCGCATCCCGCAAGGCCAGTGCCACTGCCAGTGCTTCTTCACGCTCATTAGCTGTTTCGATCAGTGCTACATTCTGCATCGCATCGCGCACAGCCTGTGCATCAAGCTTTAAATGCCCCCATAGGTCTGTGGTTTCTGCCGGACGCAATGCCTCACTGACAATGTGCTCGCGCATACGCTTAGCCGGATTCGTAATTTCCAGATGCTGCACATCCTCACGGCGGCATTGCATCTGATCCAGAAGCTTGCGCAACCCATATTGCGGATGGCCGTAGGTGGACGGATTATTCAGCCCGTCGGCGAGCAAGGTCCACGCTTTCTCATCCAGATCACGATCCAGCCCCGGAAATACCACGGCACCTTTTGGCAAGCGAGCGATGGTTGCCACCAGTTTTGCCGTCGCCGGAATAGAACCGGTGGAACCGGCCACAATCACAGGGCCTTGCGGCGGATTTTTCTGCATCCGCTGCGTTTCAAACTCAATCAGCCAGTTGCGATGCTGCGATGCATTGGAACGGTTGCGCTCGGCCAGAACATCCGGCCAGATTTTGGTGACAATTTCCAGAAATTGCAGTGTCACCCGCCACCAGTCGGCAAGCTCTTCCGGTGCAATCAGGCCAAGCTCGCTCCAGTCTGCCCCTTCTGTCTCCACCTGATCCATCAGTCGCACCAGATCACGCGCCAGCCAGATGGCATCAGCAGTGGTTGCCGGAATGGCAATATCCTCTGCACCGAACATGGCACGGATATGCGACGGCAGGCTTTCGCGCCATGGCCGAATAAGCTGCGCCAGCAGCAATAACCGCTCCGGTTCACTCATCGGCGGGGCAAGCTGCAAAAACTCTTCCGCAGCACTGTCAAACAGCGCTGCACTTTCCTCCACATCACCCAGCGGTCGGATAGACGGCAAAAGAGCGGCATTAGCCGGATTCCGGTCAACCAGCAAAGCGCGCAAGGCACGCGCCGCGCGGCGTGTCGGCACATAGATTACTGCATCTGCCAGAGCCAGCGGATTGCCTGCATCGGCACCAAAGCCTTCGATCAGCTCACCATTCAGCAAAGCATCGGCAAAACGCGGCAGAAATGGTGTTCCCGATGCAATCGAATAAAGACGCGGACGCCGCTCGCTCATAGACCCGTCTCCCTAAAACTGAATATTCTGCTTTACGCGAGTGTCAAAAGGGCAGCTTCTGCCTCGCCGATTGCTTCCGGCGTACCAACCGT
This sequence comes from Pseudochrobactrum algeriensis, assembly GCF_018436245.1. Classification (NCBI taxonomy): domain Bacteria; kingdom Pseudomonadati; phylum Pseudomonadota; class Alphaproteobacteria; order Hyphomicrobiales; family Brucellaceae; genus Pseudochrobactrum; species Pseudochrobactrum algeriensis. The sequence goes on along the minus strand of NZ_CP075361.1, from coordinate 3,327,802 downwards.
CAGCCAATGCCCCTGCATGACCATACCGTAAAGCCGGCCTGCGGCAATGGCCGCATTAAAATAGCTGTTGAGGGAAGAAACACTGATCTCTTTACCGGCAAAGAGCTGCGGATTAACCAGTGCCGCACCGGCATAAATATAATCGGAACGCTGATCCACGGGCACACGGCGCAATGTACCGTCTTCATTGAGATGAAAATCGCCGCGCCCTTCATGGCCGGTAGAGTGATGCCGGTCTGCCAGCATCAGCAGAATATCCATTCTGCTTTCATCCCAGCTTTGAGCGAGATTTTTCAGGTTCGAGTTTTGAGAATCCACCCAAAATGTATCGGCATTGAGGATATAAAATGTCTTATCACCGAGCTCCGGCAAGGCTTTGACAATACCACCTGCAGAATCGAGCAACAATTCGCGTTCATCGGAAATGGTGATCGCAATGTCATCACGAGTTTTCAGATGTTCTTCCATCTGGTCAGCCAGATAATGTACATTGACCACGGCCTTTTTAACACCGGCTTCAACCAGCGCATCCAGCCCGCGATCAATCAATGTGCGGCCTGCCACTTCGATCAGCGGCTTTGGCGTGGTCAGGGTCAGCGGGCGCATCCGTGTGCCTAAGCCTCCTGCCAGTACCATTGCTGTATCGGGGGCAAATGCTTCTGAGTTTTTCTTATCCGGCATGGGTATTAATCCTGCAAAAGACCATTGTCCTGATACCATTTGCGCACCGGTGCAAGAGACGGATGCTGCAAGGCACGGGTTGCATAGGCCTGAATACGCGGCAGATGCTGCAAATAAGCCGGCTTACCATCGCGCTTGAACAGGCGCACAAAAATACCGAGAATTTTGGTGTTACGCTGCGCAGCCATAATCGCATAGGCGGAACGGAAAGCCTCTTCGTCAAAAGCCTTGGCCAGCTTGCGGCGCTCATCACAATAAGCCACACCAATTTGATCCTGAAGCTCATCCGCAATAGTCACACGGGCATCCATTGCCAGTGACGCCAGATCGTATGCCGACGGACCGATCATCGCATCCTGAAAATCAATAATGCCTAGGCGGGCAATGCCTTCTGCCTTATCCTGCCAGAGAATATTCGGCGAATGATAATCGCGCATCAGCAGGCTATATTCTGCGTTTTCAAGGCTTTTGAATACGCTGTCCCATGCCTGTTCAAAGCTTTGTGTCTGGTCAGCACTGGCAGGCTCGCCCTGTACATAGGGCAGATACCAGACCGGCAGCAATTCTGCTTCAATCAGCATCGCATCACGGTCAAACACATGCAAATGATGGGTACGGTCTTCACTGATCGCAATATCCTGCGGCCAGTCATGCTGATGCAGATGCGCCAGCATCCGCGCTGCCGCTACATAGCGCTCTGCGATTGGTTTGCCTTCACTATCCAGAACGCCTTCTGCGCCCAGATGCTCCATCAGCAGAAAACCACGATCGAGATTAAGCGCCAGAATTTCCGGTGCGCGGAAACCTTTTTCACGCAGCAACCGGTTCATCGCAACGAAAGCATCCATATTCTCCGCCAGATGAGCAATCTGGCGATACGGACGTCCGTCTTTGACCGGCGGATCATAAGGCATAGCCGGTGCATTCATCAGAATTTCGCTGCCGTTGTTGCTGGTAATCAGCTCATAGCCGCGCGGTGATGCATCGCCCAGCAGGTAACGGCGGGAAGCATGATGGCGGTCGGATTTTTCCAGAAAACTGCGGATGCCGAGTGAACGGGAGATACGGCGCGCAGCTTTAGCAGTGACTTCCATCGTGAGGCGACGGCCATCATCTTCATGATCAATACTGATCGCAATTGTCGGCACAGGTAAAGCGCCCTCACCCTGCTGCGGCCATTCCACCAGCACCGCACCGCTTTCCAGTGCTTCATCCAGCCCCAGCTCATCCAGTTCTTCCGGCGAGGACAGGCGGTAGAGATCTGTGTGAGCTATGGGCAAACGCAATTCAGGATAAGACTGTACCAGCGTAAAAGTCGGGCTTGGCACTTCGTAGAAATCGTCATTGGCTATGGTGCGAATAATTGCCCGTGCTAAAGTGGACTTGCCTGCGCCCAGATCGCCTTTCAGCGTAACAAGGTCGCCTTTAGCGAGTGCCAGTGCGATGTCTTCCGCAAAACGGATCATCGCGGCTTCATTTTCCAGCACCAGCTCTACCGTATAGAGAGTGCTGCTATCCTGTTCATCAGCCATATCAGCTTCCGTTATTATATGCTCTGCCCGTCATCTCCGGACATGATGAGAATAATGATATTCAGAGGAAAAGACAGCCTGATCCGGTTATTCGGCTGCTGCACGATACAGGCGCGCATCCAACGGGAAACGAACAAGCACGGTTGTGCCTGACGACGGTGCCGTGCGGATATCAACTGTGCCGCCATGCAGTTCCACAAAGCTTTTCACCAGCGACAGACCAAGCCCTGCACCACGGCGACGGCCGCCATTGCTGTGCGACTGGAAGCGTTTGAACACCGTATCCAGCACTTCTTTAGGCATGCCCGGACCATTATCGTGCACACTGAAAAGAATATGATCGCCGTCAAGACGCGCATCCAGACCGACAACTGAGCCTTCCGGTGCATAATTGGCCGCATTGCTCAGCAGGTTGAACAGCACCTGATGAACACGATTGGCATCGCCGCGGAAACTGGTGACGACATCTTCAATATTGATCTGCAGCGCAATATTATGTTCACGCAGACGGTCCGCCACACGCTCACCAGCAGCGGCAACCGCCTCGCGTACCGGCACATCGCTGACATCCAGCTCCATAATACCGGCATCGACGGTCGCCAGATCAAGAATATCATTCACAATGGTCAGCAGGGTCAGTGACGATGTGCTGATATGTTCAACATATTCGCGCTGACGATTGTTCAGCTCGCCGAAGCCAGGTGTCTGCAACAATTCGGTAAAGCCGATAATATTGGTGAGCGGCGAACGCAGCTCATAGGATACATGCTGAACGAAATCATTCTTGATCTGATCGGCCAGTTCCAGCGCTTCATTCTTGTCTTTCAGCGCACGTTCCACATGCACCGTATCGGACACGTCGACAAAGGTCAGCATCATCTGGCCTTTTGGCAGCGGTACTACAGCATAGGAAAGGATCGTGCCTGTGGACAGTTCTGCCTGCCCCTGTGTGCCCTCGCGCTTGTCAGCAATACCGGTCACAGCCGAGACAAACTCGTCCCAATAACGGTCATCGGCCAGTTCTTTGCACTGCTTGCGAATGACCGAAATATGCGTACCTTCAACGGCAATAGTCGGCGGGATCGACCACAATTCAGCAAAAGCCGGATTAGACAGACGGATACGCCCATCGGCGCCGAACACGGCCACACCTTCGGCCAGATGATCCAGCGTTTCGCCCTGCACCTTCATCAAAGTATTATAGCGGCTTTCGAGATCGAATTTCTCGGTCATATTCTCGAAGAACCATGTCACACCGCCTTGCGGATGCGGATTGGCAACCACACGCAAAGTGCGGCTGTCCGGCAGATGCCACCAATGTTCCTGCGGATCAACAGCACGATAGGCCGACAGCATGGATTCTTTCCAGCGTCGCCATTCCGGCTGTTCCGGCAATTTGCCGTCACTGCGCAAACCATCAAACAGCATGGCATTGCTCGGATGGCTTTCCAGATAGGCAATATCCAGCGACCATAATTTGGCAAAAGCCTGATTGAAGAATTGCAGCTTCATTTCAGGATCAAAAATCGCCACAGCTGTTGAAAGCTGGTCGAGAGTTTCCGCATGGCTGCGGAGCGTGCGCTGCAATTCTGCCCGCACCTGCTCCAGATCGCTCATATTGGCTGCAAAACCGGCAGAACCAGCCGAACAGGAAACCTCAGCCACATCCAGCATATGGCGGTCACCGGCAATAACCGTGGCCAGCCGATCACGGAAAGTGGCAATGGATGTGCCCTGTTGTGCTGCCTGCATCATAACCGGTTGATGGCTCAGATTAGCCGCAGACGGATCAGCTGACAGAACGCGCTCACGCTCAATCTTCTGGCGCGCCTGTTCACCCAGCAATTCGCGCCCTTCCTGCAAAACCTGATCGAGATCACTCGCACCGACAGCCTGTACATAGGCATTATTCGCCCAGTTCAGCCGCCCTTCCACATCCCGTGTCCAGACAGTCTGGTCCAGACGGTTCAGAAGTGCATGGAGCATTGTCAGCGTGTCGGACAGCTCATTATTCTGTACCTGTAATTGCGCGGCTCTGGCCTGAACACCGTCAACATTAATGAAGCGGGTAATGGCATAGGCACCGGTTGTCTGCCCCTGCACTTCCAGCATCGTGCCATTATTGGTCTCAACCAGAAAATCAAAGGAGCGGCCATATTCGCGCAGCGATAAAATCGCGCGCTCCAATGCCACTACGGAATCGGTGCGCAACCAGCGCCCGAAACTTAAAAAAGCCGACGGATCCTGCGGCACTCCGCTGGCCACCGGCAACTGACCCAGCACTTCTGTCTGCGTATTATGTTGTGGCGTCCCGCGTTTTGCCGGTTCCGCGCCTGCCCAGACTACAATACGCTGATCTTTCAAATTAAGCAGGGTTTCGCTGCGTGTCACCGCATGGCTGAGATCAGCAACACGGGCACGCAAAGCACTGTTCTCGCGGTTCACACGATTACGGCTGCGGATGATCCAGCTGACCGACAAAAGTGCGGCACCTGTTACCCCCACAACAATGGCAAATTGCACCACTTCATTCGGGCCTAAAGTGCTTCCGCCCGGCATCGGAATTCGTCCGATATCATAGCTTTGCGCCAGTGCCTGACCGGATACCAAAACAGAAGAAAATGCGGCTGTCGCTGCCAGAGCTTTGCGAAAATGACGGCTTATAACAGAGCCAATATTTCGAAATGAACTGACACCTGACATGCCTTAAAATTCTCCGCCGCAGCATTTGCTGCTTCATAACTGTTTAAAAATCAGCGGCAGAATTTTCTGCCATTATCTTCGAATCATAGCACAATACAGCTACAGGGAATCTGTTTGAAGCGCTGCGGGCGCAAAAATAAAGGCCGGCAGAATGTCAATCCTTCCGGCCACAATATGTTGTATGTTAATTAAACTATAGTTAATACCTGTAGTGATCCGATTTAAATGGTCCCTGCGGTGTCACACCGATATATGCAGCCTGTTCCTCAGAAAGCACAGTCAGCTTCACGCCAAGCTTGGCCAGATGCAGCCGCGCAACCTTTTCATCGAGATGTTTCGGCAGCACATAGACTTCGTTTTTATAAGTCTCGCCACGGGTGAACAACTCGATCTGACCGAGCACCTGATTGGTGAAAGAGGCAGACATCACAAAGCTCGGATGGCCGGTCGCATTGCCGAGATTGAGCAGACGACCTTCGGATAACAGAATCAGACGCTTATCGTCCGGGAAGGTGATCATATCCACCTGCGGCTTGATATTCGTCCATTTCAGATTGCGCAGCGCACCAACCTGAATTTCATTATCAAAATGGCCGATGTTGCCGACAATCACCATGTCTTTCATCTTGCGCATATGCTCGATGGTGATGACGTCTTTATTGCCGGTTGTGGTGATGACGATATCCGCATCCGCTGCGGCATCGTCGAGCGTGACCACCTCAAAACCATCCATTGCCGCCTGCAAAGCGCAGATCGGATCAACTTCTGTGACTTTAACACGGGCACCGGCACCAAGCAGTGATTGTGCTGAGCCTTTACCCACATCGCCATAACCGCAGACAATAGCGACTTTACCGGCCATCATCACATCAGTACCGCGACGGATACCGTCCACCAGCGATTCTTTACAGCCGTATTTATTGTCGAATTTCGACTTGGTTACGCTGTCATTGACATTAATGGCAGGGAAAGGCAGCTGACCCGCACGCTGCAACTGGTAAAGGCGGTTTACGCCGGTAGTCGTTTCTTCCGTCACACCTTTCAGCGCCGCACGCTGGCGGGTGAAAAAGCCCGGTGTTTCAGCCATACGTTTTTTGATCTGAGCGAAGAGGATTTCCTCTTCTTCACTGCCCGGTTTTGACAGAACATCTTCACCGGCCTCAGCGCGTGCACCGATCAGAATATACATGGTGGCGTCGCCGCCATCATCGAGGATCAGATTGGAAGGCTCCCCATCCGGCCACTGGAAAATTTTATCCGTATAGGTCCAGTATTCTTCGAGCGTTTCGCCCTTGATTGCGAAAACCGGTGTGCCTTGCGCAGCGATTGCCGCCGCTGCATGATCCTGTGTCGAAAAAATATTACAGGACGCCCAGCGCACTTCTGCACCCAGCGCCTGAAGTGTTTCAATCAGCACAGCTGTCTGGATTGTCATATGAAGGGAGCCGGAAATCCGCGCGCCTTTCAATATCTGTTTCGGCCCGAATTCCTCACGTGATGCCATCAGACCGGGCATTTCTGTTTCCGCAATAACGATTTCTTTGCGTCCCCAGTCCGCCAGACCGATATCCTTGATGATATATTCTCCCGATACAGACATCTGCACTCCGCTTTCAGCTGTTACAACTTCAATAAAATATGTGTAGCAGATCAGAGAAAGCGGCTCAAACAAAAATATAAGGTAATCTTTATATCTTTATGTAGCCTGATTCAGTCAATAAAAAAGCACCGGTGTGACCGGTGCTTTTAAAGCTGGGAATAAATCTCTTTAGCATTCTTCGCCGAATTTATCGCCGACAAGCTGTTCCAGCGCATCCAGAACGGCTGTTGCCTCAACGCCGCAAGCGCTGACATCAATGCAACATCCCGGTGATGCCGCAAGCATCATCAACCCCATAATCGATGTGCCGCCAACACTCATTCCGTCTTTTTCAACACGGACATGAGCGTCAAAACTATCCACCAATTGCACGAATTTTGCCGAAGCCCGTGCATGCAGACCCCGCTTATTCACGATCGTAAATTTGCGGGTCTCTGCCTTATCAGGCTCATAACATCCGCTGACAGCAACCTGAGCCATATTTATTTTTCCCGTCAGTGCCTAATCTGATTACCCGTATAGTGCCTGACTTTGTTATTTGCTCGTCAGTACCTGAGATTATTACTTACTCGTCAGTACCTGACTGGCAACATTAATATATTTACGGCCTGCATCCTGCGCTTCACGCAATGATGCTTCCATATCACCGGACTGACGCACACTGGTCAGTTTAATCAGCATCGGCAGATTAACACCGGCAATGACCTCAACCCTGCCTGCATCAAGCACCGAAATTGCCAGATTGGAAGGTGTACCGCCGAACATATCGGTTAGAATAATAACACCCTGCCCCTGATCGGCCTTAGCAACCGCCGCGACAATATCCTCACGGCGTTTTTCCATATCATCATCGGCACCGATACTAACGGTTTCGAAATTTTCCTGAGGGCCGACAACATGCTCAACAGCATGGTGAAACTCTTCGGCCAGCCTTCCGTGCGTAACAAGCACGAGTCCGATCATTATTAAACTGCTCCTGCTGGTCGCTTTTCCATTGTCGCACTCACAATATAAAAGCTTGTAAGCTCAATCCGAACCAAAAGTTCAGACATTTACCCCTAAGACATAAATTTTATGGCCGTAATTTTCTGAATTCAGGCTCAGATTTTTAATATTGGCCAGACCTTCTATGTTGGCACCGAGAATAATGAGTGCAAGCAAAAAATAAAGCCCCCCACGGCTTTCGTCGGTTATGCCGCACTGAAACACAGATTTTATTCTAAACCAGCCGTTAAAAAACAAAGGCTTTCAGGCAGTTTCACGGCTGCCCCAGCGTTTCATAAATAAAGTCGCTTCTATCGCTCTGGCACATTGCAGCGAATCGCAATCCCCTGCCAATTCCGGCAAGACCAGCACAGGAACCATAATTCCTGCCAGTTCGCGCTTTTCATCTGCCGGATAACGAGGCGCTTTATCCGCACTCACCAGCTCGACCAACAGGTTGAGCTCTGCCTGTTGCTGATACGGCACCTCAAATAAACCTGCACCGCGAATTTCAACAGCACCGGCAATCGCTGAAGGTGTGGAAGCGATCAGCTTCCCCTCTTCTGTACTGATCGTCGTCTGGTCATCAGAAATCAATGTGCCGACACGGCCTGTCTGCTGCGCACGTTCGATCAGAGTGAGCGCCAGTGATGATTTTCCCGAGCCGGAAGCTCCGCATATTAAAATGCCAAAGGAACCAAGAACCAGAGATGTGGCGTGAAACACAAAACTTTCAGAATTGCTCATGCGTTTCTCCGCTTTATTATCAGTTTTCCGTATTCTGTGCCGCCTGTGCACGCTGTCGTCTGGTGTTTTCCGGTAATTCCGCCGGCAGATCAATCAGGAACCGCGCGCCCAGCCAATGCTCAGCATCTTCAGGATCAGGAATATTAGAAGCTGTTAGTGCACCACCATGTGCTTCAATAATCTGCCGGCTGATTGAAAGTCCAAGACCGGAATTCTGACCAAAAGCCTCCGAAGACGGGCGATCTGTATAGAACCGCTCGAAAATACGCTCAATATTTTCAGCGCCGATACCCGGACCATTATCCTCAACGACAACCTGAATTTTTGAACCTTTATGGTTCAGGTAAATTCTGATTTCACCATTATCTTCCGGCACAAAGGTACGGGCATTTTCAATCAGGTTAGAGACAACCTGACCAAGCCGCAAATCATGCCCCGGCAGATAAAAACCTTTTGCTCCTGCCGGAAGCTTACCGATATCCAGCAGGATTTTTGTGCCCACTTTATTGCGGCGCACTTCTCTCGCAGCTGCCACAATATTATTGAGCAGTGCCTGCATATCCACACGATCCGTATGTTCACGGGCAAGTTCCGCATCCAGACGCGATGCATCGGAAATATCGGTAATCAAACGATCAAGGCGGCGCACATCATGCTGGATCACGTCAAGAAGACGTTTCTTAGCACTATCGGTTTTTGCCAGAGGCAGCGTTTCAACTGCACTACGCAGGGAAGTCAGCGGATTTTTCAACTCGTGACTGACATCGGCCGCAAAACTTTCAATCGCCTCAATACGTGCATAAAGCGCATCGGTCATATCGCGGATCGACGTGGAAAGATGGCCGACTTCATCCTGACGGTCAGAGAAATCCGGAATTTCAACACGGCCTTTAATACCGTGACGCACACGATCTGCCGCTTCAGACAATTTTCGCAGCGGATTGGCAATCGTTGAAGCCAGAAACAACGACAGGATCACCATCACCAGTGATACAACAACAAAGACACGCAGGATCGCATTGCGCTCACCGCGAACAATCTTATCAATATCACCGCCCTCGGTCGACATCAGCAAAACGCCGAGCACCGCACGGTAACGCTGGATCGGCACAGCAACCGAAACAACCAGCTCGCCTTTTTCATTCCGGCGCTGTGCTTTGCCGGAAGAACCGGTCAAAGCTGTAATCACTTCCGGATAGACAGAACCGTTACCGCCCGGCGGCTCCTGATAAAGCGGCAGACTGTTGCGGTTAATCAGATTATTGAACCATGTGCTGATCTGCTCGCCAAAACTCTGATCATCCTCATCCAGTACCGGCAAATCATAGCTCAGTACCTGTCCGCGCGAATAGAGATGGCGCGAGTCGAGCAGGATATTGGCATTATTATCGTAAATACGCGCACGGGTACTGGTCGGAGAAATCAATGTCCGCAGCAGTGGCGCTACTTTTTCCGGATTGATCGGAAATTCCCAGTTATCCGGAGAGTCCGGTGACGGAGTAATGCTCTGACCGGCCTGCAGCTCCAGCAACTTATCCGGATCGATCATAATCGAATTGGTATCAACACTTGCCGATGAGGCAATGGAAGCCGCGATAATTTTACCTTGCGTCAGAAGACTTTCAATCTTCGCATCCACCAGACCATCACGAAACTGGTTGAGATACATGATCCCCGAAACCAGCACCGCAAGCGCTGCCAGATTAAGAAACAGAATACGCTTGGTCAGACTGGAGAAAACATAATTGCCCAATGTACGGCGCAGCGGTGAAAACAGTCGCCGCCAGACAAGCGAGCGCTGACGGCGCGCAAGACGTTCCTTGCGGCGCAATGTCGTTCTGTTTTCCGTTTCAGCGACCATTGAGGGCGATCAGTTCCTTCAGCGAATTAAGACGGAGCGGTTATGCAATGCATTATAACCGCTCCGTGCTTTTATATCAGCTATATTTGCAAAGCTTCACGCTTCGGGCTTTTTTTTATATTACGAAGCGGTTACGCTTCGTACTTTCTAAAATGCGAGGCTTTTACGCCTCGTGCTTTCTTATATTGCGAGGCTTTTACGCCTCGCGGAAGCGATAGCCAACACCGTAAAGCGTCTCAATCATTTCAAAATCATCGTCAACAACTTTGAATTTCTTACGCAGACGCTTGATATGGCTGTCGATCGTGCGGTCATCCACATAAACCTGCTCGTCATAAGCGGCATCCATCAGCGCATCACGGCTTTTCACAACACCCGGACGCTGTGCCAGTGAATGCAGGATAAGGAATTCAGTCACTGTCAATGTAACCGGTTCGCCCTTCCATGTGCAGGTATGGCGCTCCTGATCCATTTCCAGCTGGCCGCGCTGCAATGATTTTGTCGGCTGACCCGGATTTTTAACCGCACCTTCACGAGCCGCCACACGGCGCAGCACCGCTTTAACACGCTCTACCAGCAGACGCTGGGAGAACGGCTTGGTGATAAAATCATCCGCACCCATTTTCAGGCCGAACAATTCATCAATCTCATCATCTTTCGATGTCAGGAAGATCACCGGCAGATCAGATTTCTGGCGCAGACGGCGGAGCAGCTCCATACCATCCATACGCGGCATTTTAATATCGAAAATTGCAAGATTTGGCGGACGCGCCATCAGACCATCCAGCGCGGAAGCACCGTCTGTATAGGTCTCGACCCGATAGCCTTCCGACTCCAGAGCAATGGAAACAGAAGTCAGGATATTGCGGTCATCATCTACGAGCGCAATGGTCTGTGTTACCGGAACTTCCCTCATCAGGTCGCTTCTCCTCAATCAAATTCGACTATTCAACTTATATAGCACGTCTTTTAAGCAGGACAAATTAAGTACAAAGTAAGGCAGCAGCAATTTTTCTGATGCTTCGCCTGCAATTTATACCCGCGCCAGACACCTTGCTTATGTGGATAGCGGCAAAATAAATTGCCATAAAAACGATTTAAAAAAAATTTAAAAAATTTTAAACGATTAAAGATTTGAAATTGTCTCGCTAATCTGGTTGTGACTTTGCCTTAGCGCGGAGAGAAAATGCGCTGTCGACCAACCAATGAAAACTGCGAGTGAAAATTATGATCGAGACTGGCAATCGCAATCCAGCTGCTTCCATTGCAACGACGGGGCTAAAAGACCTCGCCGCGGTCTATTATAATTTCGGACCGGCTCAGCTCTATGAGGAGTCGATCCGCCGCGGTGAATCAACTCTGACTGCACAGGGCGCTTTGATGGCCGTAACCGGACAACATACCGGACGTAGCCCTAAAGACAAATTCGTTGTGCGTGATGCAACCACCGAAGACCAGATCTGGTGGGACAATAACAAGCCGATGAGCCCGGAAAATTTTGCCAAGCTGCATGCCGATTTCATTGAGCACGCCAAAGGCAAAGAACTGTTCGTTCAGGACCTGATCGGCGGTGCCGATGCCGAGCACAATATCAAGGTTCGTGTTGTAACCGAATTTGCATGGCACTCATTGTTCATCCGCAACCTGCTGATCCGTCCTGAAATTGCTGCCCTGCAGAGCTTCATGCCGGAAATGACCATTATTGATCTGCCATCCTTCCGCGCAGATCCTGAAAAATACGGCTGCCGCACAGAAACCGTGATCGCCTGCGATCTGGTCAACAAAGTTGTGCTGATCGGCGGTACTTCCTATGCCGGTGAAATGAAGAAGTCGGTCTTTACCGCTCTGAATTACATTCTGCCTGCAAAAGGCATTATGCCAATGCATTGCTCGGCTAATGAAGCACCAAACGGCGATACCGCGATTTTCTTCGGTCTGTCCGGCACCGGTAAAACCACCCTCTCCGCTGATCCGACACGCACGCTGATCGGTGATGATGAGCATGGCTGGAGCGAAAACGGCATCTTCAATTTTGAAGGCGGCTGCTACGCCAAGACCATCCGTCTCTCGGCAGAAGCTGAACCGGAAATCTATTCCACAACACAGCGTTTCGGCACTGTGCTGGAAAATGTTGTTCTCGATGAAAACCGCCAGCCGGATTTCAACGATGGTTCGCGCACAGAAAATACCCGTGCAGCCTATCCGCTGGACTTCATCTCCAATGCATCCAAAACCGGTACTGCCGGTCAGCCGAAAAACGTCATCATGCTGACTGCTGATGCGTTCGGTGTGATGCCTCCGATTGCCAAGCTGACCCCTGCTCAGGCTATGTACCACTTCCTGTCCGGTTACACCGCTAAGGTTGCCGGTACTGAAAAAGGTGTGACCGAGCCGGAAGCAACCTTCTCCACCTGCTTTGGTGCGCCTTTCATGCCGCGCCATCCTTCGGAATACGGCGATCTGCTGCGCAAGCTGATTGCGGAGCACAAAGTTGACTGCTGGCTGGTAAACACCGGCTGGACAGGTGGCGCTTACGGCACCGGTAATCGTATGCCGATCAAGGCAACACGCGCCCTGCTCTCCGCAGCACTTGACGGTTCGCTCAATGGCGCGGAATTCCGCACAGACCCGAACTTCGGTTTTGAAGTTCCTGTGGCTGTTCCGGGTGTTGATTCAAGCATTCTCGACCCGCGTTCAACATGGGCGGATAAAGCTGCCTATGACGCACAGGCTAAAAAACTGGCCAACATGTTCATCACAAACTTTGCCAAGTTTGAAGACCATGTAGATGCGGAAGTCCGTTCGGCTGCACCGGCTCTGGCAATTGCTGCTGAATAAATAAATCTGCATTTCTGAAATTAAGAACGGTGCCTTGCAGGCACCGTTTTTTTATTTCTGCACTTATCTTCGCAGATTTCAGATATTCCGTTATAAATCCGCTCATGACGGAACAAAACAAACATCTTATCCGCATTACCAACCGGATCAGCATTCATGAAAACCTGCTGGAGGAGAGCTTTATCCGCTCTTCCGGTCCAGGCGGACAGAATGTGAATAAGGTTTCAACAGCCGTGCAGCTGCGCTTTGCAGCCATGCAAGCGGGCTTGCCGGAAGATGTCTATGCGCGCCTCATCAGCCTAGCAGGGCAGCGTGCCAATAAAGACGGTGAGATTGTAATTGAAGCCAGCCGCTTCCGCAGTCAGGAAAAGAACCGTGAAGATGCCCGCAACCGTATGATTGCTTTGATTATCGAGGCTGCCAAACCACCACCGCCACCGCGTAAAAAGACCAAGCCGACCAAAGGCTCTGTCGAACGGCGTCTGAAAGCAAAATCCGGTCGTGCAGATGTCAAGAAAATGCGCCAGCGTGTCAAAGGTGATTAATCTTCGATAATGCCTGTTATTTTATACGGGTGGCTTCCTTAATTCATTTACCTGCCTATATTCTTGAAGCGGATGATATCTGACACTCAAAGGAGAAACGGAATGGGCATATTTGATTTTGTGAAATCGGTTGGTACCAAACTTGGCTTTGGTGACGATGAGCCTAAAGCAGAAGATCTGAAAAAAGAGCTGGATTCCCATAATCTCGGTACCAGTGATGTGCAGGTAACTGTTCAGGGCGACAAGGCTGTACTTTCCGGCAATGTCAAAGATCAGTCCGCTTTTGAAAAAGCGATTATTGCTGTCGGTAACTCCCTCGGTGTTTCCAAAGTGGAAGCCTCGGAACTGAAAGTTGATGGTGCTGCTGAAGGTGCGGCACCGGTTTTCTACACCGTGAAGAAGGGCGACAATCTCTGGAAAATCGCTGAAGCCCAATATGGCAAAGGCCATGGCGATAAAAACCCGAAAATCTTTGAAGCCAATAAACCGATGCTGACCTCGCCGGACAAAATCTATCCGGGTCAGGTTCTGCGCATTCCGCCGCTGGCGTAATTCCGATCAAAACAAAAAGCCCCGCTGTCATCAACAGCGGGGCTTTTTTACAACTCTGAAGCTCAGATTTTGCGCAGAGCCACTTCTTCAATCATATGATTTTCCCCTTTGCGCAGGATCAAATCTGCGCGTGGACGGGTCGGCAGAATATTCTCAAACAGGTTTTTGAGATTGATATTCGTCCACAAGCCTTCGGCAATCGACAATGCCGCCTCTTCCGACAATTGCGAATAGCGATGGAAGAAGCTCTGCGGATCACGGAATGCCGTTTCACGCAGTTTCATGAAGCGGTTGATATACCATTTGTGGATCAGCACCGGATCAGCATCAATATAGATTGAGAAATCAAAGAAATCCGACACGAATGGCACGGCCTTGCCGTCTGCGGGCAGATCACGGACCTGCAGCACATTGATGCCTTCAAAAATCAGAATATCCGGCCGGTCAATGGTCACATGCTTACCGGCAACCACGTCATAGGTCAGATGCGAATAGACCGGTGCCTGAACATGGCTCATGCCTGCCTTCATAGATGACAGGAAGTTGAGAATGGCGCCGGCGTCATAACTGTCCGGAAAACCTTTCCGCTCCATCCGTCCTTCAGCACGCAGCACTTCATTGGGATAGAGAAAGCCGTCAGTCGTCACCAGCTCGACTTTAGGACTCGATGGCCAGCGGCTCAGCAATTCCTTCAGAATACGCGCTGTGGTCGATTTTCCGACCGCTACAGAACCGGCAATGCCGATGATAAACGGTGTTTTGACCGTATCATCCTTCATCAGAAACTGTTTGCGCTGTTTGTAGAGCGATTGCAGCGCCTCCACATGGGTCGACAGCAGACGCGACAAAGCCAGATAAATCCGCCGCACTTCATCCAGATCCACCGGATCGTTGAGTGAGCGCAGACGTTTCACTTCATCCAGCGTCAGGGTCAGCGGCGTATCGGCACGAAACTCTGCCCATTCCGCAGCGGTAAAAACCTGATAAGGCGAATAATGCTTCTTTTTAAAAAGATCCATGGAGTGCATTTCGATCTCTGAATAAACCCGGGAACCAGATGAATGCTTCAGCCTATTCCGGTTTTCGTGCAGCTTTTTCCTGAAGTCCGGTTTGCGAGGTACGTTTATCCAGTTCCTGCATCACGGATTCCAGCGAGACGCCTGCAATCTTCCACACAACCAGCAAATGATAGAGCAGATCGGCACTTTCAGAAATGACAGCTTTTTCATCCTGCATCATCGCCGCAATAACAGTTTCAACCGCTTCTTCGCCCAGTTTCTGGGCGGCCTTATGCTGACCTTTGGCAATCAGTGAGGCTGTATAAGATGAACCATCTGTTGCAGCCGCGCGATTAGCAACAATCTGCTCAAGCTCAGCAAGGGTGAAATCTGTCATGCTGCACTCCTGTTTCAGTGCAATTTATAGAATGCGCGATGAGAATCCCGCACAGCAATGCGAATGGTCTTTAAAGCAAATGAGGGATGAAAAGCACCCCTCATTGCATGAAACAACTTAATTTTATCAGTAAATCAAACTGGTTTCCTCTCCGAAAACCAGTTTGATCTGTTAATTTCGAACATCATCCAGACGCATAGCAATACCGTGACTTGCCATATAGCGTTTGGCTTCTTCAATTGTGTAAGTGCCAAAATGGAAAATGGACGCCGCCAGTACCGCACTGGCATGACCTTCCTTCACACCGGCCACCAGATCGTCCAGAGAGCCGACACCACCGGATGCAATCACCGGAACGCTCACAGCATCTGCCACAGCGCGGGTCAGCGCCAGATCATAACCGACTTTGGTACCGTCACGATCCATCGAGGTCAGCAGGATTTCCCCTGCTCCGCGATCAACCATTGTGCGGGCAAATTCAATCGCATCAAGACCGGTTGCATTGCGGCCGCCATGGGTGAAAATCTCCCAGCGATCCGCCTCTCCTGCCCCCGATACTTTTTTGGCATCGACAGCCACGACAATGCACTGATTGCCGAATTTATCCGCTGCTTCTGCGATC
Organism: Pseudochrobactrum algeriensis; assembly: GCF_018436245.1. Classification (NCBI taxonomy): domain Bacteria; kingdom Pseudomonadati; phylum Pseudomonadota; class Alphaproteobacteria; order Hyphomicrobiales; family Brucellaceae; genus Pseudochrobactrum; species Pseudochrobactrum algeriensis. Next base: position 3,311,742 of record NZ_CP075361.1, on the reverse strand, counting down.
AGATCAGGATTTTGTACCGCAGCAGTATTAATTGAAACTTTGTCCGCACCGGCCAGCAACAGCTTGCGGATATCAGCAACCGCACGCACACCACCACCGACGGTCAGCGGCATGAAACATTGTTCAGCCGTGCGGGCAATCACATCGAAAATTGTCTCGCGATTATCCGATGAAGCGGTGATATCGAGAAAGCAAAGCTCATCTGCACCCGCTGCATCATAGGCTTTTGCGGCTTCCACCGGATCACCGGCATCAATCAAGTCAACAAAGTTGACGCCCTTGACGACGCGGCCGTCTTTAACGTCCAAACAAGGAATAACGCGTGCTTTCAAAGTCATTGCGCGGCCTCCTTTGCGGCACGTAACAGTGCCAGCGCTTCAGCCGGATCAATACGGCCGTCATAAAGCGCACGACCGGAAATTGCACCTTCCAGTTTACGGGCGTCGGCCTGCGTCATGCGATGAATATCATCCATCGAAGCCAGACCACCGGATGCAATCACCGGAATGGACACGGCTTCTGCCAAGCCCAGAGTTGACGGCCAATTGATGCCTGCCAGAATACCGTCACGGTCAATATCCGTATAGATAATCGCTGCGACCCCTGCCCCTTCAAATTTCTGCGCCAGTTCAATCACGCCGAGTTCTGAAGCCTCTGCCCAGCCCTCAACCGCAACCTTGCCGCCTTTGGCATCAATGCCGACAGCGACTTTGCCCGGAAATTCTTTACAGGCTTCAATCACCAGCTGCGGATCACGCACCGCAACGGTGCCGAGAATGACGCGGGAAAGTCCTTTGGAAAGCCATGCCTCAATATGTTCCAGCGTGCGGATACCGCCGCCGAGCTGAACCGGATTTTTAGTCGCTTTGAGGATGGCTTCCACGGCCGCGCCATTGACGCTGGAACCGGCAAAAGCACCGTTCAGATCAACCACATGAAGCCACTCAAATCCCTGATCTTCAAAGGCTTTCGCCTGAGCTGCAGGATCAGTGTTATAAACCGTAGACTGGTTCATATCACCCAGTTTCAGGCGAACGCATTCACCGTCTTTCAGGTCAATTGCCGGAAAAAGTATCATGGCTTCCACTTCAGGAAATTAGTAATGAGTTTAAGGCCGAGGCGCTGGCTTTTCTCCGGATGGAACTGCGTGCCGACAATATTATCGCGCGCAATTGCCGCCGTTACGCTCCCGCCATAGCTGGTGGTTGCCAGCACATCAGCGCTGTTTTTCACATCAAACATATAGGAATGCACGAAATAAGCATGCAAGCCATGCTCGCCGGTTTCTATATCGTTGAATACCGGATGGGCATGGTTCAACTCGATGGTATTCCAGCCGATCTGCGGAATTTTCAGCGCGGCATCAGACGGCTTCATCTCGCGCACATCACCTTCAATCCAGTTGAGGCCATTGGTGATGCTTTTTTCCAGCCCCCGCGTTGAAAGCAGCTGCATCCCAACACAAACACCAAGAAACGGTCGCGCTTTATGCTGAACCACTTCGCTCAAAGCATCGACCATGCCGGAAACCGCATCCAGACCACGTCGGCAATCGGCATAGGCACCGACACCCGGCAGCACAATATGATCTGCGGCCAGTACGGCTTTGGCATCACTGGTCACGTCCACATGAATGGGACTGCCCATATCCGATACCGCACGTTCAAAAGCCTTGGCTACCGATTTGAGATTTCCGGAACCATAATCAATAATGGCAACACGCATGTCACGACCTTCCGTGATAATCAACCAGACCGATCATAGCGCCGTCTGCAGCATGTGTTGCCGCAGGAACCGCCGTGCCGGTCACAGTACCGGACAAAACCTTATTGTCAGAAGATACAGAGACAGGCTCTGCTTTTTCTGCCGGTTTTGCAGCACCATAAAAATAAAGAGTTTCCGCATCGCTCAAGTCATTGGCGCTGATGAGTGCCACTTCCTCATACCCCTTGCGTCTGAGCGCTGTGAGATACCAGTTACGCCCTTCCAGCGCAACAAACAGCGACAGCAAAAGTGACAGGCCGGAAACGACAAAAGCAGAAGAAAGATAAGAGCCCAAAACGCTGAATGCACCCCAACCGATCAGAGCCACCATAAGCGCATGCCACCACAAGCGATGCACCAATAACCAGAGAAACGGCAGGATCAGCGCGAAGACGGTAAATTCATCGCGCACAAAAATCGTATGATCACCCGCAACAGCTTTAACCGGTTTCAGTTTTACCGCGTCCGTTGGTTCCAGAACGATATAGCTGGCCATAATCAGCCTTTCAGCGTGCCTTTTGTCGAAGGAATGGCATCTTTCTGCCGCGGATCGGTTTCAATCGCCATACGCAATGCGCGCGCCACAGCCTTGAAACAAGTCTCGGCAATATGATGATTATTGATACCATAGCGCATATTCACATGCAGGGTAATGCCCGCATTCTGCGCCAGCGCCTGAAAGAATTCCCGCACCAGTTCCGTATCGAATGTGCCGATTTTCGGTGCATTGAAGGCCACATTCCACACCAGAAACGGACGACCGGATACATCCAGCGCCGCAGAGGTCAGTGTCTCATCCATAGCGAGATCAATCGAGGCATAACGCACGATGCCGCGACGTTCACTCAGAGCTTCCGCAATGGCTTTACCAATGGCAATGCCGGTATCTTCAACCGTATGATGGTCATCAATATGCGTATCACCCTTGGTGGTTATTTTCATATCAATCAGCGAATGTCGCGATAATTGCTCCAGCATATGATCGAAAAAGCCAACGCCGGTCGAAATATCGAAACGGCCCGTACCATCCAGAAAGACTTCAGCTTCAATGCTGGTTTCTTTGGTGCTGCGGCTGACTTTTGCTATACGCTGATTGCTCATATTGATAACCCGATCTTGTTCTTCTCCGGCCTTGTTCTAGAACAGTGGTTGAGTTTTGCCAAATGCTTTGATGAAACAGGCTGTATTATTGTCCGTTGTAATTTACGTATGAGATCATAAATACAGCAGATCGATTTGATGAAGACCAATCAGCGGAGTTGCGCAAATGATTGAACATAATCCGAATACAATTTACGGCACCACCATTGTCACCGTGCGCAAGGGCAATAAAGTGGTGATCGCCGGTGACGGACAGGTGTCCCTCGGCCAGACCATTATGAAGGGCAATGCCCGCAAAGTGCGCCGTATCGGCAAAGGCGGCAGCGTGATTACCGGTTTTGCCGGTGCGACTGCTGATGCTTTCACCCTGCTTGAACGGCTGGAAGCCAAACTGGAACAATATCCCGATCAGCTGATGCGCGCATCCGTAGAGCTGGCCAAAGACTGGCGTACAGACCGCTATTTGCGCAAACTTGAAGCCATGATGCTGGTTGCTGATAAAAATATCACGCTGGCCATTACCGGTCTTGGTGATGTTCTGGAGCCGGAAAATGGCGTGATGGCCATCGGTTCCGGTGGTAATTATGCGCTGTCGGCAGCACGTGCACTGATTGACACAGACATGGATGCGGAGACCATTGCCCGTAAAGCAATGACCATTGCAGCGGAAATCTGCGTTTACACAAACAGCAATTTCACTGTCGAAAGTCTTGATTGCGCGTAAGAACCTGCCAATTATGCGGTATCGTTATTTAGTTTTGTAAAACACTAAAGGTTTATCGTGACCGCATCATCACTTCCGCCTGCCGCGTCAAAGCCACATTGGCAGTGGGATAAAATCCTGCTCATCATTGCAATCACAGCAGCCATTCAGGCGGTTACTTTGTACATGATGGGGCGCGTTCCGGTCTGCGAATGCGGAACAATCCGTCTCTTCGTCAATGAAGTGAACAGCAATGAAAATTCCCAGCAATTCTTTGACTGGTACACGCTGTCTCACATCATTCACGGTTTTATTTTCTACGGATTGTTCTGGCTGATTGCACCAAAAGCACCGCTGCATGTGCGGTTGCTGCTGGCGCTCGGACTGGAAATCGGCTGGGAGCTGGTTGAGAATTCGAATTTCATTATTGAGCGCTACAGGGCCAATACATCCTCCGTGGATTATTTCGGCGACAGTATTCTCAATTCCGTATTCGATACGCTCTCCATGGTACTGGGCTTTTTTCTCGCAGCCCGGCTTCCTATATGGGTGATTATCGTCACGGCAGTGTTTTTCGAAATTCTTGCCCTTATCGTTATTCGAGACAACCTTATTCTCAATGTTATCATGCTGCTGCATCCGGTTGACTTTATCCGGCAGTGGCAAAGCGGATCCTGATAAATATGACCACATTTTCTCCTCGTGAAATCGTCTCTGAGCTTGATCGCTTCATTATCGGTCAGAAAGCTGCCAAGCGCGCTGTTGCCATTGCCCTGCGCAATCGCTGGCGCCGTCAGCAGCTGGAAGGCAATATGCGCGAAGAAGTGATGCCGAAGAACATCCTGATGATCGGACCAACCGGTGTCGGTAAAACGGAGATTTCACGCCGTCTTGCCAAGCTGGCCGGTGCGCCTTTCATCAAGGTTGAAGCAACAAAATTCACTGAAGTCGGCTATGTCGGCCGCGATGTGGAACAGATTATCCGTGATCTGGTGGAAATCGCCATTGGCCTCGTTCGTGAGAAAAAGCGCGAAGAAGTGAAAGCCAAAGCCCATATCAATGCGGAAGAGCGCGTATTGGACGCATTGGTCGGCAAAACTGCCAGCCCTGCAACCCGTGACAGTTTCCGCAAGAAACTGCGTGAAGGCGATCTCGATGATAAAGAAATCGAGATTGAACTGGCAGATAACAGCTCCGGTATGCCGGGTTTTGAAATTCCGGGTATGCCAGGCGCCAATATCGGCATGATCAATTTAAGCGATATGCTGGGCAAAGCCATGGGCGGGCGGACAAAACCGCGCAAAACCACGGTTAAAGAATCCTATGCGCTGCTGATCAATGATGAATCCGACAAGCTGCTCGATCAGGATCAGGTGACACAGGAAGCACTGGAAGTCACCCAGAATGACGGTATCGTTTTCCTTGACGAGATCGACAAGATCGCATCCCGTGAAGGCGGTATGGGGGCAGGGGTTTCCCGCGAAGGCGTGCAGCGCGATCTGTTGCCGCTTGTCGAAGGCACAACCGTTGCGACCAAATACGGGCCGGTTAAAACCGACCATATTCTGTTTATCGCATCGGGTGCTTTCCATGTTTCCAAACCATCGGATCTGTTGCCGGAATTGCAGGGACGTCTGCCGATTCGTGTTGAGCTGAATGCTCTGACACGCGAAGATTTTCGCTCGATCCTGACGGAAACCGAAGTCAGCCTGCTGAAACAATATGTGGCGCTGATGGCCACAGAAGAAGTGACGCTGGAAATCACCGACGATGCCATTGATGCGCTTGCGGATATTGCCGTTGATCTCAATTCCACCATTGAGAATATCGGTGCACGCCGTCTGCAAACGGTAATGGAAAAAGTATTGGATGATATTTCATTCAATGCGCCGGATAAAAGCGGTTCCACTTTCACCGTGGATGCAGCTTATGTGCGCAGCAGCATCGGTGATCTGGCCAAGAATATCGACCTGTCACGCTTCATCCTTTAATGCGGATATAAGCCGACTATAAGCATTGTGTGACATTCACACATCATATGCAGTTAAGTTTTTGAAACCCTCTCGACTTGTGCGCGAGGGTTTCATATTTTCTGCGCGAAGTTAAAATGCCGTGCTTTCCTGAAATTCCCATTCAGCAGGACAGCAAATGCGAACGGAGCAAAAATACCTATGAACCTCGGCAACAATTTTAAACGGATAGCAATTGCTGCCGGAACAGGTTTTTTTGCACTTACACTCGTCTCAAATGCACAGGCTACAACTGTCGTACCGGCCGGTAACCGCAATGCCGAGCAGCCGACCATTCCCGGCGCTTCCGCCAACCGCACCAAAAAAATGCGCACGACTTATGAAGCCAAATATCAGAAAATCTACGGATTGCTGAAATCGGATCGTGGCTTGCGCACCAAAATCAAATCGGCGGCCGCAGCTTATAATGTTGATCCCGTGCATATTGCCGGTGCGATTATCGGCGAGCACACCTATAATGTTGATGCCTATGACCAGCTGCAGACCTATTATGTCAAAGCTATTTCCTATGTGAAACAAGGTGTCAGCTTCAGCTATAAAGGTGAATCTGTCAGCGATTTCATCAAACGTCCTGAATTTGAGAAATGTGCCGGTCTGTCAGATAGTTATTCCCTCTGGACATGTCGTGAAAATATCTGGGACAGCAAATTCCGCGGCAAAAAAGTCGACGGAAACTCCTATCCGAATAACCGCTTCGCTGCCGTATTTTTCCAACCTTTCTATGCAGGTCAGACCTTTGGTCTCGGTCAGATCAGTCCGCTGACGGCTTTGCAAATGTCTGACATGGTCAACCGCGTATCCGGCCTGCCGAAGCTCAGTGCCGATGATGGTGCACAGGTTTATAAAACCATTATGGACCCTGATCTGAGCCTGCACTATATGGCGGCGACCATCAAACATTCCATCACAGCTTATAATAAATATGCTGATTTCGATATTTCGAAAAATCCGGGTATTACCGCAACTCTGTATAATACCGGCGGTGCAGACAGCCGCGCCCGCGCTCTGGCGGCTATCAATGCAGGCAAACAGAATAAACAGCTGCCGCAGGAAAATTACTATGGCTGGCTGGTCAATTCCAAAATCGATGATCTGAAATCATTATTTTAAATTGAGGTTTCAGAGCGTGTCGCGTTTAGTTGTATCCGCTGCGCTCGCTCTGTCTTCTTGTTTTTACGCATGTCGTTAGCGGAAAACCGGTGTCCGCCTTTCCGCGACCTGCTCTAGAGCGGTTTACGTCCAGATTGGAACACAGCGCTCGCTCTAGATTTTTTATTTGGTCGCATTATCACTACCGTCAAGTTGGATCAACTTGACGGTGAAATGCTCTAACGCAGGCTGCGATGTTTTTTATGAGCCAGCCGCAGCGTTGTGCTGAGGCTTTCGATCATATTCCTGTCCAGAATACGGATATGATTGGCCAAGAGATTAGCTAATTCTGTAGCCTCCGGCGACAGGCCAGAAGTGTCGATTGTCACACGCGGATGCGAGATCATTGCCAGATTTTGCAATTCCTCTGCCTCATCCCAGATAATATTGAAATAGCCGATAATTCTTTGCAGCAGATCCCATGTCGGCTGACCGCGGCGCCCGTGCTCCAGTGCTGAAAGATAAGCGGCCGACACGCGGATAGCTGTCGCCATTTCCTTCTGGCTGACACCGCGTTCCTCACGCAATTTCCGTAAACGCTGACCAAATGGTGTCATGATAATGGCCGCTTTCCTGACGGGAAGGACTGGCGCTCTGCGAGCTTCTCAGCCGGTGTTTTACGCAGCCTGACATAGAGCGCTCCTTGCCCGCCGTGATGGCGCACAGCATCCTCATAGGCGCTCACATAGAGGCGGAAGAGGGGCGTGGAGAACCAATGCGGCACAGCCTGTTTTAACACGCCGTCACTGCCCATAGATGTGCCTTTGCCGGTAATCACCAAGACAAAGCGCAGACCTCTGTGCCAGGCATCTGAGAGGAAACCATATAGCAGATCGTGCGCTTCATGCTGGCGCATACCATGCAGATCGATCCGCGCCTGAATTTCAACGCGCCCCTTGGCAATCTTACGGATTGTCGGCCGGTCGATATCGTGAAGCGGATTGGTGACCACATCTTGTTTCTTACGGCTTTGCAGAGATGTTTCACCGGCTGCTTTGGCAACAGACGCTTTGACCGGCTCGGCCTCCACACGCTGCGGAATATTGATACCATTCTCAATATCCCACAGATGCATATCCTCGATCACAAAGGCCTGTCGTGGCTTAACAGGACGCAAAGGACGGGTTGTTCGTGCAACTGTTTCCCAGAGAATACGATCCTCATTTTTGAGAAAGCCAGAATTCTGTTTTGATAAAACCTCAGCCGGATCGGGTTCCACTTTCGGATTTTTTGGTATTTTCATTATATTTTTATCCGAAATGCGCGTGGCAGGGCGCTTATTCTTTTTGTGTTTCATAATGCTAATCCGCCACAGTTTTTCTGGGAACCAGCATTATAAAATCAGCATCATGGCGTATTCCGCCGGCAAGCTCGCCAGCCGCATCGCCGGAACCGAAAAACAGATCGCCGCGGGCAGGGCCAAGAATGGCTGATCCGGTATCCTGAGCAATCATCAAATGACGAAAAACCTCGCCATTTTCTAAATTCTTATGTGTGTTTATGAAAAACGGCGTGCCAAAGCAATGATATTTACGATCCACCGCCAGCGATCTTTGTGCGGACAGAGGTACTTTGGCAGCCGCCACCGGCCCTGACAAAGGATCATCCACCGGAGCTTCACGGAAGAAAATATAAGACCGGTTATGCCACAGAATTTCATCAATACGAGCAGGGCGCTCTGCCAGCCATTGCCGGATCGACTGCATAGTGACCTTTGCAGGTTCCAGCTCGCCTTTATCAATCAGAACCCGTCCTGCACCGGTAAAGCCATGGCCTGACTTAGCCGCATAGGTCAGGCGCATCTGCGTGCCATCGTCAAAATTCAGACGCACAGCGCCTTGTACATGAGCGAAATAAACATCCACTCTATTGTCTACATAGGCAATTTCCAGCCCCTGATCTGCCAGCGCACCCTGATCAATTGCTTGCCGGTCAAAATATTCTGTCACCTGCCCATTATGATAACGGCCAAAAACCATATCTTCGGGCAAATTTTTCGGACGGTTATCCGCATCCAGCTTGATGAGATCTGGCGGCTTTCGATAAAACGGCACTGAATATTGTGCAGTTTTTACACGGGAAGCAGCAATTTCCGGTTCGTAAAAACCGGTTACAAAACCGGTTTTCCGGTCATGGGGAATGATTTTAACGGGATAAAAGCAGCGCTCAAAAAATACACGCGCTGTCTGCCGGTCGATTTGTTGTGCCGCCGCCAATGAGCGGGCCTGCGCAAAAACAGGCACAAGGTCTTCAAATTGCGGGCCAAGACTACCGCTCTTATAGAGGTGCGTTTCGGCATAGATGGCGGATTTCAAAAAAGTATTAAAAGCTGCAGCGTGATTATCTTCTGCCCAGCCAGCGCAATCGGTGAAATTGAGAAGCTCAGTGGAGCAGTGCGCAGCAGACAGATCTGACATAACACTGCTCCTCAAATATTTTTAAGTTCTGACACTTACCGATGCTGACCCAGTAACAAAGATAGAGCATTTCCAGTTTTTGTATAATCTGAGGAAATGCTCTATTTCTTTGTTTTTACGCATTTCCTGGCGCAAAACCGGTTCCCACTTTTGCTGGAAATGCTTTAATCTTCCGCTTCGGTTGCCACCAGTTTCCAGTTCGGATCGCGGTTTGCAGTATTGCGGGCAAAAGTCCAGACATCGCGGATTTCCGCAACTGTTTCCAGATCACCGTCGATAATATTGCCCTGCTTGTCCTGTGTCGCAGAGATCATCTCGCTGACAATACGCACTGTGACCTGCGCATCCTTACCTTTCATATCAGCCGCAACAATTTTCGCCTGATTGATACCGACAAAGGTGGAATTGACCTTTTCACCGCGGGTTTCACGTTCTTTGATCGCAGCATCAAAACCTTCATAAACATCTTTGGAAAGCAGGTTTTTCAAGGTTTTACGATCACCGTCCGCATAGGACAGTACAATCATCTCATAGGCCATTTTGGCACCGTTGAGGAATTCTTTCGGATCAAAACCGGCATCCTGTGCGCGAATATTGCGCAGACCGTTGTTCAGCTCCGAGCCTTCCGGTGCCATTGCATCAATTGTTGTAAAATCTTTTGCCTGATTTTCAATTGTCTGGCGTTGCGGCAGCGAAACAACATTGTCTTTCTGCTGCGACAGAGCGGCAGTATCATCCTGACGCGTTGTATAAGGATCAAAAGGCGGCCGCTCATTGCCTGTGCGTTTGCCCAATACACTGCGCAGCTGCAGGAAAATAATCACTGCAACAATGAAGAAAAAGAATGTGCCAAAACTGAAAAAATTCATACCGCTCGCCAATTATCTCCGCAGTGATCTGCCGGAACTCACAATGAACTTCTAGAGCATTTCCAGTTTAAATTGAATCATTATAAATGCTCTAGTCTTTTGTTTTTATGCGTATCTTGTTCCGAAAACCGGTTCCCACTTTTCGGGATGCACTCCAGCTATTCAGTTTCAGGTTTTGCCTGTACTGAAGAATTATACAATATCTTTTTTACAGAACATATTCTGAATATGCTGTACCAGACCGGATATTGTATAATTCTTCAGTACGGGCAATCTGCCAGATGTGCTGCAACCAGTTATTAAGACGGCTCAAAGATACCATAAAAACGCTATGTTTTGAAAAAATATATAGTTCACCGCATTCCGGCATTCAAATGCCAAACCGGAATTCTTATCTGTATATCCTGTTTAAAATCATAATCCGGCATATTTACGGTAAAATCCGTCCGTGCCGCTCCACTATCAAGAGGTTCATCACCCGTGACAAAAATGCTTGGTCCGATCAGCCTGCTGCTGTTTTTAGCCCTGCCATTTATAGAGATCGCCGGTTTTGTCATTGTCGGTTCAGAAATCGGTGTGCTGGCAACACTTGGTCTGATTATCCTCAGTGCGGTTCTGGGTTTTGCATTATTGCGTCGTCAGGGTCTGAGCCTGCTTAACCAGATGAAAGCAGAAACCGCCGCAGGGCGTGCACCGCAACGTGAAATCATTCACGGAACCTTGCTGATTTTTGCCGGTATTTTGCTGATTATTCCGGGATTTCTGACCGATATTATCGGGCTTTTGCTGTTTATCCCGTTTGTCCGCGACCTGATCTGGAATCGTTTTTTACGTAACCGTGTGGTGATGGCGACTGATTTTCAGGCAGGCAGCGCCAGCTATCAGCATTACGGACAAAGACATACGCCACAGGATGACGATATTATTGATCTCGACCCTGAGGATTATTCCAGTTCATCGGATGCGGACAAAAAGAGTAAGAACTCTCCCTGGGGTACAGATCCGAAAGAGATTGAAGACAACAGAAAATGAATATGCGGCGTGAAAACCGCAGAACAGCATAATTTATTGCCGGTACTGCGTTTTTACGCCTGTCTTTTTAGTATTATCAAATAATGCGCCGCGTTATTGCCTGTAAAAGGTACATATGCTAGCCAAAAGACACATGTTTCGGATTGCTTTTGCAACAGCCATTGTTTTCTGAAATCAGGGGTTCAATTTTATGGTTCAATTGCTTCTTGCGAAGTTTGTTTTACAATAAAATTGTATAAGCTTTCAAAGTGTTACAGCACAAATCATGTGTTGTCATACTGTTCGACGGTCTGTCGATCATCGTTAACAAAAAGGTATATGATAATGGCAGAGACGCCAAACGAAGCACAGAACGGTAACGGTAGTGCACAGCCATCCCTCAACATTCTGGCTCAGTATATCAAGGATTTTTCCTTTGAAAGCCCGAATGCACCGCTTTCCCTGCGTCCGCGTGAAAATGCGCCAAACATCAGCATCAATGTTAATGTGAACGCAAATCCGATCGCTGAAGGTGATTTTGACGTTGTTCTGACCCTGACCGCACAGGCCGGTGAAGGCAAAGAAGTTCTGTTCAGCACAGAGCTGGTTTATGGCGGCGTTTTCCGCATTCAGAACATTCCGCAGGAACATATGCTGCCGATCCTGTTCATCGAATGCCCGCGTCTGCTGTTCCCGTTTGCCCGTCAGATCATTGCTGATGCAACACGCAATGGCGGTTTCCCGCCGCTGATGATCGATCCGATCGATTTCGCCACCATGTTCCAGCAGCGTATGGCTGAAGAACAGGCAAAAGCTCAGGTTAAAAACTAAGCTTTCTGAAAATTTTACAAAAAAGCCGCTGCGTCTCAGACACAGCGGCTTTTTTATTTTCTAAGCAATAATCAGTTCAAATATTTTTTCCAAATTGCTTTATCACCCATTTTATCAATGAGCTTCTGATGCGCAGCAAGATCATCAGCAGTCAGGCGTGAGGGCAGGGGCTGAGGGCGTGCTTTCAGAACAATATCGGCAACAGGTTCATTGCCGTTCTTGTCTTCATTGGCAGATTGTACGCTCAGACCCAAAGATGTCTGACGGCCGCCGAGCAGCTCAATATAAACTTCTGCCAGCAATTCTGTATCAAGCAATGCACCGTGCAATTTACGATGCGCATTATCGACGCCATAGCGCTTACACAGCGCATCCAGCGTGTTTGGCCCCATAGGATGCTTGCGACGCGCCAAAGCCAGCGTATCAATCACCACGTCGGTAGAAATCGGTGTCCGGTCAATCCGCTCCAGTTCGGCATTCAGAAAGCCGATATCGAACATCGCATTATGCGCGACCAGTTTTGCGCCTTCGATAAAAGTCAGAAACTCATCCGCAATTTCAGGAAAGGTCGGCTTATCCAGCAGGCTTTCATCGGTAATACCATGAACAGCCAATGCGTCCGGATGAACCTTTTTGCCCTGCGGATTGATATAGATATGAAATGTTTTGCCGGTGATGAATTTATTCACCATCTCGATACAGCCGATTTCGATCACCCGGTCTTCATTTTTCTCAAGGCCGGTGGTTTCTGTATCGAAAACAATCTCGCGCATAGTTCGTCCTGTAAATTGCTCATAAAGCTGTGTTTAACAGCTTTTCTAAAATCTCTGAAACTTGCTGACGGGCAAATTCTTTGTCCTGCCCCGTATCAACAATAAAATCGGCTTTTGCGCGTTTTTCAGCATCCGGCATCTGACGTGCCAGAATAGACTGAAATTTCTCTTCCGTCATATTCTCCCGGGAAAGCACCCGTTCCCGTTGCATTTCATAAGGCGCACTGACCACAAGGATTTTATCCACACGGTTCGTTCCGCCGGTTTCAAACAGCAGCGGAATATCCAGAACCACGAGTTTGGCACCTTTGGCCTCAGCATCGCGTAAAAACTGCTGTTCTTTAGCATGGACGAGTGGATGAACAATATTCTCAAGCTTTTTAAGCTCATCCGGCTTGCCCAGAACACTGGCCGACAGGATTTTACGATCAACTTGCCCGTCAATAACAGCTTCCGGAAAAGCTTCCGCAATCAGCGGCACGGCTTCAGACTGATAAAGCTGATGCACGACCGCATCGGCATCATAAACCGGCACATCTTTATCCGCAAAAATCTGTGCGGTTGTAGATTTCCCCATGCCGATTGAGCCTGTCAGTCCAAGCTTTATCATAAGTCTGCCTATCAAGATTTTTGAACATCATTCAATATGATCTGACGCAGTTCATCTGTCACCTCAGGACGCAACCCGAACCAATGCTCGAAGCCCGGCACCGCCTGATGCAACAACATACCAAGGCCGTCCACACAGCGTAATCCAGCCTGACGCGCCTGAGCCAAAAACGGTGTTTCCAAAGGAATATAGACAATATCCGTTGCAACCGCACCGGCTTTGGCTGCGGAAAAATCAAGCGGAAAGGCCTCTGCCTCGCCATGACCGCTCATGCCCAGCGAAGTTGTATTCACAATCACATCAGCAGAGCTGACAAAGCCCTGTGCCTGATCCCAGCCTGTAGCTTCAATTTTTGAACCAAAATGATCAGCCAGAGCCTGCGCCCGCTCCACAGTGCGGTTCACTACAATGATTTTCTCAAATCCACGGTTCAGCAAAGCATAAAGCACTGCGCGGCTGGCACCGCCTGCCCCCAGAACCAAAGCCGTTTTGCCGCCTTTGTCCCAATCCGGCAATTGCGCATCGAGATTTGCGACAAAACCATAGGCGTCCGTATTACCGCCATTGAGCTTATTTTCCGCATCTATCCACAGCGTATTCACAGCCCCGATAGCCTCTGCTGCGGCATCACGTTTTTCACATAATGCAAAGGCAGTTTCCTTATGCGGAATAGTCACATTCCCGCCACGCAAGCCTTGTTCTGCAAGGGTTTTGGCAAAATGCGGAAAGTTCTCAGGGCTGTTTTCAATCGCCTTGTAAGAGCCGCTCAAACCATAGCGCTGCAGCCAGTAATTATGAATTAAAGGCGAGCGCGAATGTTTAATCGGAAAGCCGGTTACAAAGGCCTGTTTCATCTCAGCCATCAATAATTCCTCTGGCACGCAATTCTTTCAGCAAAGGCAGTAATGGCAAGCCGACAATGGTGAAATAATCACCGTCTATTTTGTCGAAAAGCTGAATACCTTCACCTTCAACCTGATAAGCACCGACACTGGAAAGCGCAATATCGCCGACCCGCGCCAGATGACGGCCGATAAAGCCCGGCTCCAGATGACGCATGGTCATATAGGCAACTGAAACATGACGCCATACGGTCTGGCCGTTCTGAACCAGTACCACGGCACTGTTCAGCTGATGGGTTTTACCCGACAAAGCCAGAAGATGGCGGCGTGCGCCGTCCATATCCGCAGGTTTGTGGAAAATTTCATTGCCAAGCGACAATGTCTGATCACAACCGATAATCAGTGCATGCGGAAAACGTTCACTCACTTCTTCCGCTTTGGTTTCTGCAAGGATCAGCGCCACGTCTTCCGGCGTTGCACCGGTTTCATAAAGCGGTGCTTCCACTGCGCGCTCATCAATATTGGCTTTCTGCGATGTAAACTGAATGCCCGCATTCTTTAAAAGTGCTGCACGAAAAGGGCTTTGAGAAGCAAGGATCAAAGGCAGTGCCATATTGAAAACTCCGTTTAAATATCAAAAAACTCACTGCCATATACGCAGTTCAAAATACTTCTCTGAAGAATATCAGATATTTCACTACACAGCACAGTGAAAAAATACCTATCAATCATCGGTTCTGACACGCGGGCGCAGAGCCAGAATAGCTGCGGCTGTCTCTTCAATAGAGCGGCGTGTCACATCAATCACCGGCCAGTTATTGCGCTCGCAAATATTACGCGCATAGGCCAGTTCCTGTGCAATATTGATACGATCTGTGTAGCTTTCCGTATCCAACCCCGGAGATGTGCCGAGCAACCGGTTCTGACGGATATGAGAAATTCTCTCGGCACTGGCAATCAGCCCGACAACAAGCGGCTTTTTCACATGAAGCAGCGCTTCCGGCAGCGGTATGCCTAAAACCAACGGGATATTGGCGGTTTTGATACCGCGATTGGCCAGATAAATACTGGTCGGTGTTTTGGATGTGCGTGAAATACCAATCAGAATAATATCGGCTTCTTCCAGATCTGGCGGCAATTGCCCGTCATCATGCTCCATCGTGAAATTCAGCGCATCAATCCGGCGGAAATAATCAGCATCCAGCACATGCTGCGCACTGGCACGGCGATGGGCAGGCGCACCGAGATAGGATTGAAAAGTTGCCAGCACCGGTTCAAGTACAGAAACACTCGGAATACCCATCTGCGAACAGGCTTCATCAATTTTCAAAGCCAGTTTCTGATCCACCACTGTGTAGAGAACAATGCCTGGTTCGGCATCAATATTCTCCAGAATTTTAGCCAGCTGTTTCTCGGTGCGGATCAGCGGATACATATGCTCAATCGCCCGCGCATGACTGTATTGAGCGGCCGCCGCACGGCCTGCTGCAAGGAGAGTCTCTCCTGTTGCATCTGAAATCAGATGAAGATGAAAGTAAGAAAGAGTCTTTGTCACAGATTTCTCACATCCCTGTTGATGGCTGTGTGTAAAAAGTACCGGCTCAGAGACGTCTTTCTTTGCCTGTTGATTTAAACAGGATTCATCCACAGCGCGCCGGACTGTATATTCGTGACAATAAACACTGTGGGTAACAGGAGCAATTCAAAGATGGAAAGAATTCATTCAATGGTTGTCCACAGGATAGCATGAATGAATTTTTCAATAAGTATCCGTTTTTATTGATGAATTTTTGGTCGCATTGCTTTTTCCAGATTGATGGGCAATTTATCCACATCAGCCGGTTTTCATGATCAGCCTGTGGGAAAACTCAGGGAAACATTTAATCCCCGTTATCAACAGACTCTAAGAATCATAAGAATCCAAAAATCATCACTTTCTTTATGGGATAACCGGGGAAAACCGGTGTGGGTAAATCGCATGACACGTAAAGTTCTGAACGTTCTCAAAGGTGAAACCGTCTTTCCACCACCAATCTGGATGATGAGACAAGCAGGACGTTATCTCCCGGAATATCGCCAGACACGGCAGCAGGCAGGAAGCTTTCTTGATCTGTGCTATAATCCTGAACTGGCAACTGAAGTGACACTTCAGCCTATCCGCCGTTATGGCTTTGATGCAGCCATTCTCTTTTCAGATATTCTTGTCATCCCTCACGTTCTTGGACGTGACCTTCGCTTTGAAGAAGGAAGGGGACCTTTAATGACACCTGTGACAGTTGATGAAATTAAAGATCTCGACATTACAGGTAAAGCAGCCAAATTAAGCGCTGTTTATGAAACCGTCAGCCGTTTGCGCGAGCAATTGCCAAATGAAACCACGCTGCTCGGATTTTGCGGTGCCCCGTGGACTGTTGCCACCTATATGATCGCCGGCCACGGCACACCGGATCAGGCACCGGCACGTCTGTTTGCCTATCAGCACCGCGATGTTTTCATTAAACTGCTGACTGATCTTGCAGATATTTCTGCGGAATATCTGATTGAGCAGCTTAATTGCGGTGCCGATGCGGTTCAGATATTCGATTCATGGTCCGGCGTGCTGGATGAAGATTGCTTTGAAGATTTCTGTATCAAGCCGGTTGCCCGCATTGTTAAAAAAGTTCGCGAAACCCATCCTGATGCTGTGATTATCGGTTTTCCGAAAGGGGCAGGGATGCTCTATCGGGATTACCGCGCCAAAACCGGCGTAAATGCTCTTGGGCTGGACTGGTCTGTTCCTTTGACCTTCGCTCAAGAATTACAGCAACAAGGCACTGTACAGGGCAATCTGGATCCGCTGCGTGTGGTTGCCGGTGGTAAGGCTCTCGATGAAGGCGTGGATGTTATTCTCGAAAAACTGGGGCAGGGACCGCTGATCTTTAATCTTGGTCACGGAATTACACCGCAAGCACCGCTCGAAAATGTTGCTCAAATGGTCAATCGTATCCGTCAGGCAGGTGCATAATGGATAAATCCGGCACAAATACAGGCAATCCTGCTGTGAGAGCGGTCATTGCTGTCGTCATCACTGCCATTGCAGCCTATGCGCTGTTTTTTGCAGCGACAGATGCAGCCTATCTCTGGATCAAAGCGTTTCATATTATCGCTGTGATCGCATGGATGGCGGGTATGTTATATCTGCCGCGGCTTTTTGTGTATCACGCTCAGGAAAAGACCGGATCTGAAGCCTCCGAAACTTTTAAAATTATGGAACGCCGGTTGCTGCGCTATATCATCAATCCGGCAATGATTGTGACCTGGGTTTTAGGCCTGTGGCTGGCGTGGAAAATCTTTGAATTCCGCGGCGGCTGGTTGCACGGCAAGATTTTTCTGGTTGTTTTGCTGTCCGGCCTTCATGGTTATCTTTCCAAGAGCGTGCGGATGTTCGCTCAGGATAAAAATACTAAATCAACCAAACATTGGCGCATTGTGAATGAAATTCCGACAGTTCTGATGATTTTGATCGTCATTCTGGTTGTCGTAAAGCCATTCTGATCCCTATATTAAGATAAGAAATTACGCTTGGGACGCAGTTCAGAGCGTAATTTTCCTCTCTGAGACGATTTTATAGAGCTGCAGAGCGGTCTGCCTCTTGCTCAAATCACCGGAACCGGTTAAGGAAAGACACCTTCCTTCAAGAATAGCAGGTTTCCGATGCCGGTCATGCCCCTCATGACCATTATGAGCGCACAACTGCATTTTTCTTTTTTCAATCTTTTATAATATGAGTTCCGCACCCATGCAGGAAATGAAACTACAAGATCTTAAGAACAAGACACCTGTCGATTTGCTCGCTCTCGCTGAAGAGCTGCAGGTTGAAAACGCCAGTGTTATGCGTAAACAGGAACTGATGTTCGCTATTCTGAAGAGCCTTGCCTCTCAGGAAGTCGAAATCATCGGTGAAGGTGTCGTCGAATTATTGCCGGACGGCTTTGGCTTTTTGCGCTCGGCAAATGCCAATTATCTTCCGGGCCCGGATGATATTTACATTTCTCCTTCGCAGATCCGCCGTTTTTCGCTGAAAACCGGCGATACTGTTGAAGGACCAATCCGCAGCCCGAAAGAAGGCGAACGTTATTTCGCACTTCTGAAAGTCAATACAATCAATTTTGAGGATCCGGAAAAGATCCGTCATAAAATCCATTTTGATAATCTGACACCGCTCTATCCGAATGAGCGTTTCAAAATGGAACTGGATGTTCCGACCAATAAAGACAATTCAGCCCGTGTGATCGATCTGGTTGCACCGCTTGGTAAAGGTCAGCGTGGTCTGATCGTGGCGCCGCCACGTACCGGTAAAACGGTTTTGCTGCAAAATATTGCGCATTCGATTACCGCTAATCATCCGGAATGCTATCTGATCGTCTTGCTGATTGATGAGCGTCCTGAAGAAGTGACCGATATGCAGCGCTCGGTAAAGGGCGAAGTTGTATCCTCGACTTTTGATGAACCGGCATCCCGTCACGTTCAGGTTGCCGAAATGGTGATTGAAAAGGCAAAACGCCTTGTTGAGCATGGCCGTGATGTGGTCATTCTGCTTGACTCGATCACCCGTCTCGGCCGCGCTTATAACACCGTAATTCCTTCATCAGGTAAGGTTCTGACCGGTGGTGTGGATGCGAATGCGCTGCAGCGTCCGAAACGCTTCTTCGGTGCCGCCCGTAATATCGAAGAAGGTGGTTCGCTGACGATTATCGCAACCGCGCTGATCGATACCGGTTCGCGTATGGATGAAGTTATCTTTGAAGAATTCAAGGGTACCGGTAACTCGGAAATCGTGCTTGACCGTAAGGTTGCTGATAAGCGCATCTTCCCTGCAATGGATATTCTCAAATCCGGTACACGTAAGGAAGATCTGCTGGTACCACGTCAGGATCTGCAGAAAATCTTTGTTCTGCGTCGTATTCTTTCGCCAATGGGCACAACCGATGCGATTGAGTTCCTGATCGATAAGCTGAAGCAGACGAAGAATAATGCTGAATTCTTCGATTCAATGAATACGTAATTTGTTTCATTATGCTGATATTAAAAACGCCGCCTCAAAAGGGCGGCGTTTTTATTTAGAGCAGCTTCTCAAGATCAGCGGCATCATAGACCGGCGGTAAACAGACCTGATTGCGGCACAGAATGGCACAGGAGCATTCGCCAGCCAGAGACAGGAAAGAAGCCCATTGCGGCTGCTGTGAGGCTTGGCTACGGCTTAGAATGATATCTGTACGGCAAGGATCAGCATGACGTGATGCACAGTGATATAATTCATCATTCGTATTCTCAACGATCAGAACCAGTTTAACCGGATCAAGCAGTTGCACTGAGGCATTGAGAATTCCTGCCTGTCCATAAGCCATATGTTGACCACGCCCCAAAGCACGCTCTGTAAGCCTGTTGGCCTTTGTTAAAAGCGCTTCATCCTCTGCTATCAACGCCAGTCTTGTACAGGCTTCAATAATCTGGCTGGTGCTGCTTGGAATAGCTTCATCTTGATCGCCAAAAAGATAGAAAATGACATCATCATTATCCAAAGCTGTCAGTCGGTAATCACCATTCTGGTCGAGATGATGCTGATTAAGTGAGATTAACAATGCTTTGGCATCATCAATATAGTTTTGCTGCGGATCAGCCTGATAAAGCGACAAGGCTGCATTGATGAGCGCCGCATAATCAGATGACAGGGCAGGAAGCTTTGATGCAGACTTTGACCAGACATGTCTGATCGCAGCGCCTTGCTGAGGATATAATAGGTGATAGGTTGTTTTTGCGAGTTCCAGCCAATCGGTACGTTCAAAACCACGGGCAGCTTCAGCCAAAGCACGAATGAAATAGGCATTCCAGTCTGTCAGACATTTTTCATCGCGGCCGGGTCTGGTTCGCTGATTTCTGATGCCAAGCAGTTTTTCCCGCAGTGGTTTAAATATTTTATCATCTTCTTCGCTGAAATTCAGCATATCCAGCCGGTGAAGAATATTGCTGCCTTCCCAGTTTCCAGCAGGACTGACATTGTATTTTGTGATGAACTCAGGAGCATCTTTGCCGAGAATGCTCTCTATTTCTGACTGATCCCAGATATAAAATTTGCCTTCAACACCTTCGCTGTCAGCATCAAGTCCGGAGGCAAAACCACCATCCGGCAAAGCCATTTCAGATGTAATCCATTGAATAATTTCTTCGATTCGATTCCGAAACAATGGATCTTGTGTGCTGCTCCATGCCCATAAGCATTGCCTGATCGTCTGCGCATTATCATAAAGCATCTTTTCAAAATGCGGCACGAGCCAGAATGCATCAGTGCTATAGCGGGCTAAGCCACCGGCGAGGTGGTCATAAATACCGCCATTGAGCATTTTCTCAGTGCTGAGAATAAACAGATCATGATGTTGTTGCTGCTGACTGATTTTCCATGATGTCCAGAGCATCGACATGAACGGAAAATTCGGAAATTTAGGTTGTCCGCTGAGACCGCCATAAGTCGTATCAATACGTCTGGCTATTGTATCAGCATAGCGTTGGAAAGCGCTTTCATCATTCTCAGCAGGTTTAGCATCCGGTGTTAAAACAGTCTGCAAATGTGTTTTAAGCGCTGTCACATTGCCGCTAATCCGCTCGCGGTCATTCTTCCATAAAGTGCCGAGGCTTTGAAGAATATCCATAAAGCCGGGCAGACGACCATTGGCATGTTTTGGAAAATATGTGCCACCCCAAAAAGCATCCCCCTGAGGCGTTAGAAAAATTGTGAGCGGCCAACCGCCTTGTTCCCCCATGGCTGTGAGGGCTGACATATAAATCTGGTCAATATCCGGTCGTTCTTCCCGATCCACCTTAATATTGATAAAATGCTCATTCATCAGTTGAGCAACTTGCTCATCCTCAAAACATTCATGCGCCATGACATGGCACCAGTGACAGGCGGAATAGCCGATCGAAAGCAAAATCGGCTTGTCATGAAAACGGGCAAGTTCAAGCGCTTCATTGTCCCAGAGCTGCCAGTTGACCGGATTTGCACTGTGCTGTTTCAAATATGTGCTGTTCGCTGTATGAAGGCGATTAGAGCTGGCATTGTTTTGTGTCGGGCTTTGCGTCGGGTTCATGGCTTTGCCTTTCCGATTTTCAAGCCGATACAGTAGTGCTTCAGGCAGCTAAAGAACGGCAATCATTCTTTTAACTTGTAACGGATTTTCGATGTCAGTGCAGTCTTTTCATCACGATACTATTTTTGCGCTTTCAAGCGGGCGTTTGCCTTCAGGCGTGGCAATTATCAGATTATCAGGCCCACAAACTCGATTCATTACCGAAACTATCATTGGAAAATTGCCGGAAGCGCGAAAAGCCGTATTTAGTAATCTTAGAAGCAAAACAGGAGAAGTTCTGGACAGCGGTCTGACACTTTTTTTTGAGGGACCTAAAAGCTTTACCGGTGAAGATTGTGTGGAATTTCATATTCACGGCGGAATTGCTGTGGTTGAAAAATTTCTGGAAAGCCTGTCAGAATTTGAAAAATGTCGTTTAGCCGAAGCCGGAGAATTTACGCGTCGCGCATTTGCGAATGGCAAGATGGATTTGACGATGGCCGAAGGGCTGGCCGATCTGATTTCCGCTGAGACAGAAACGCAAAGACGTTTAGCGCAGCAAGTTGCTTCCGGCGCGCAACGCAATCTTTACATGGACTGGCGACAGAAACTCATTCAAGCGCGTGCATTTATCGAGGCGGAACTTGATTTTGCCGATGAAGGCGATGTGCCGGGATCAGTATCGGATCGCGTCTGGAGTGAGATGCATGATCTCACCAAAATTATTGAAAAACATATTGAAGATGGCAAGCGCGGTTCGATGCTGCGTGACGGTTTTCATATAGTCATTATTGGCGCACCAAATGCCGGAAAATCCAGCTTGATGAATTTATTGGCGGCACGTGATGTGGCAATTATTTCTGATGAAGCCGGTACAACGCGCGATTTGCTTGAAGTGAAGCTAAATCTGAATGGCGTTGCAACTTATGTAACAGATACAGCCGGCATTCGGGAAACCTCCGGTAAAGTTGAACAGATTGGTATTCAGCGTGCAATGGATAAAGCTGCGGAAGCAGATTTGATTTTATACATAGAGGATATATCAAATCCCATCACTGTAGACATTTCTGAGTTCCAGACAGATATCTGGACGATTGGTAACAAAGCCGATCTTAAATCTGAAACCATCCCAAACTATGATTATTTGATTTCGACCAAAAATAACGAAGGCATAAACAACCTTCTAAACAGGTTGAGTACTTATATTTCAGAGAAAACAAAACTTCAAAACGATGTCGTTCCGACGCGCCGCAGACATATTGATTTATTAAATCAATGCAAATCTGAAATTGAGAAAGCCGTTAATTCGAAAATCCTACCACTAGAATTAAGAGCAGAAAATCTACGCATTGCTTCTCAGCACCTTGGAAAAATTACCGGCGACGTAGACGTAGAAGATATTCTCGATCTCGTATTCTCTCAATTTTGCATCGGAAAATGATTCACGTGAAACAAATTTCATGATATAGGCTGATTAACAATCAGAGATGTTTCACGTGAAACATTCTGTGGAATCTAAAAACACAATTTGACTCGACTGAATTATTCTGAGTCGACAGATTCCCACGTCTGAAATTCTTGTACACTCTTGAGTTATGTGTTCCCTTTTCAGAGAGAACATGAGAATGATGATTCACGTGAAACCAAACAAGTTTTGGATATGATTATGACAGGTTTTTACGACGTCATTGTTATTGGTGGTGGTCATGCCGGCACAGAAGCAGCCGCAGCATCAGCAAGAACCGGCGCTAAAACTGCTTTAGTAACGCATCATTTTGATACGATCGGTGTTATGTCCTGTAACCCTGCTATTGGCGGATTAGGAAAAGGACAGCTTGTTCGTGAAATTGATGCGCTTGATGGTTTGATGGGCAAAGCTGCCGATCAGGCAGGTATTCAGTTTCGTTTGTTGAACCGTCGTAAAGGTCCTGCTGTTCGTGGGCCGCGCACTCAGGCGGATCGCAAATTATACCGTCTGGCTATTCAAAACTTCATCAGAGAACAGCAAAACCTGACGGTCATTGAAGGTGGTGCAGCAGATATTCTCGTTGAAAATGGTGTAGTCAAAGCTGTTCTACTCATGGATGGTACAATTATCAATTGTGCATCTGTTGTGCTGACAAGCGGAACATTCTTGAATGGCCTTATTCATATTGGTGAGAAAACTATCCCTGCCGGACGCATGGGTGAAAAACCGGCACTGGGACTATCTGAACGTTTGATTGGTCTTGGCTTTGCTTTAGGTCGTTTGAAAACCGGTACGCCTTGCCGTATTGATGGCAAGACGATTGACTGGGCAAGTCTGGATAAACAATCAGCAGATGAAGATCCGGTTCCGTTTTCAATGATGACGGATAAGATTACAGTACCACAAATTGATTGCGGAATTACACGGACAACGGATGCGACGCATCAATTGATCCGCGATAACATCCATCGCTCGGCAATGTATTCAGGAAATATTGAAGGCATTGGTCCGCGCTACTGCCCGTCGATTGAGGATAAAATCGTCAAATTCGGTGACCGTGACGGGCATCAGATTTTTCTTGAACCGGAAGGTCTTGATGATGATACTGTTTATCCGAATGGTATTTCGACCAGCCTGCCGGAAGATGTGCAGCTTGATATTTTGAAAACCATACCCGGATTGGAGCATGCGAAAATGCTGCAGCCAGGCTATGCTATTGAATATGATTTTATTGATCCGCGCGAATTGCAGCGCAGCCTTGAAACTCGTCGTGTAAAAGGTCTGTTCTTAGCTGGCCAGATTAATGGTACAACCGGTTATGAAGAGGCCGGAGCACAAGGCTTACTTGCTGGTTTAAACGCTTCCAGACATGCCGGTGGTAGTGAACCCGTTATTCTTCAGCGTACAGAAGCTTATATCGGTGTGATGATTGATGATCTAACTGCGCGTGGTGTCAGTGAACCATATCGCATGTTTACATCACGTGCAGAATTCAGACTTTCACTTCGTGCAGATAATGCCGACAGTCGTTTGACGCCTTTGGGTGAAAACTGGGGACTTATTGGTTCTGCACGGCAAACACGTTTCAATGAGAGAAAGCAGCAGTTGGATCAGGCGAGGGAGCTTGCTCAATCCTTGTCCATTACACCAAATGCTGCGGCTGGTTTTGGTTTGAATCTCAACAAAGATGGGATTCGCCGTACGCTTTATGATCTGCTTTCCTATCCGGATATTAATCTGGAGCGCCTCACAGAAGTCTGGCCTGAGCTTGCTGGTTTGTCTTCGGCGACAAAGGAAGCTTTGGAAATTGAAGCGCAATATTCCGTTTATCTGGATCGCCAGACAGCCGATATTGCTGTGATGGAGCGCGAAGAGCAGTTGATTATACCACGATCAATCCAGTTCTCGACAATTTCTGGTCTTTCCCTTGAATTGAAGCAAAAGCTTGAGAAGCGTCAGCCTTCAAATATTGCAGAAGCGCAAAGAATTGAGGGGATGACGCCTGCTGCCATCGCATTATTGATAACACATATCCGCAGACATGGTATTGCACAGGATATTTCGGGTGATTTGGCAAAACCAGCATGACAAAAGATAAATATTTTGATTCACTGAAACAAATATACCCATCTGTTTCACGTGAAACAGCCGATGATTTGATTGGTTTTGAAACGCTGTTCAAAAAATGGTCCAAAGCAATCAATCTGGCTTCGCCGAGTACACTGGAAACACTGTGGGAACGACACATTCTTGATAGTGTTCAGCTTTTTAAACTGGCGCCTCAAGCAAAACAGTGGCTGGATTTGGGGTCAGGCGGCGGTTTCCCTGGTGTGGTTTTGGCAATCATGCTGAAAGAAGCCGGCGGTTCAATAAAACTGGTTGAGAGTAACAGTAAGAAATCAGCGTTTTTGAGAAATGCATTGGCTCAATTCCAGACGCGCGGACAGGTTGTGAATGCCAGAATTGAAAGCTGTTATCAGCAAATTCAGGTTCCGGAAATCATCACTGCCAGAGCCTTGGCTTCGCTGGATAAGCTGTTTGAACTGACAGAACCCTGGATGGCAAAAGGTGCTAAGGCTTTGTTTCAAAAAGGGCGGGACTATCAGCGTGAAATTGATGAAAGTCTGCTGAACTGGAAATTTGACCTTGTACGACATGGAAGCGCAATAGAAGCGGATTCAGTCATTCTGGAAATCAGTAATTTACGACGCCGTTGAATGGCAATGACATTGAATGAGCATTGAAAACGGAAGTTATTCGGGACAATTATTATGAATAACAGAACACGGATTATAACGATCGCGAACCAGAAAGGCGGTGTGGGGAAAACCACAACGGCTATTAATCTGGCAACTGCTTTGGCTGCAATCGGTGAAAATGTATTGATTGTTGATCTCGATCCGCAGGGCAATGCCAGTACCGGACTTGGAGTAGACCGTAAAAATCGTCCATTGTCATCTTATGATGTGCTGACGCAGAATGCTTCTGTGCCGGATGCAGCAATTGCGACTGATGTACCAAATCTTTATCTGGTTGCATCGACACTGGATTTGCTCGGTATTGAAATGGAAATTTCCCATGCACCGGACAGAACCAGACGTTTGCGTGATGCGCTGCGCTTTGATTCAGGTATTGCCGATCATTTCAGCTATATTCTGATTGATTGTCCGCCGTCACTCAATCTTCTGACATTGAATGCAATGGCTGCCGCAGACTCTGTTCTGGTACCGTTGCAATGTGAGTTTTTTGCTCTGGAAGGCCTGAGCCAGTTGCTCGAAACCGTCAATCAGGTGCGCAATTCGCTTAATCCTGAATTGTCGATTCAGGGGGTTGTGCTGACCATGTATGACAGCCGAAACAATCTGGCCAATCAGGTTGTTGATGACGTGCGCGCCTTTATGGGCGAGAAGGTTTACCGGACTGTTATTCCGCGCAACGTGCGGGTATCGGAGGCACCGTCTCATGGTAAACCGGCCATTCTTTATGATCTGAAATGCGCGGGAAGTCAGGCCTATCTTCAGCTGGCATCCGAAGTAATCCAGCGAGAACGCCAGCTTCGTACCGCAGCATGAAACTGACTATTCGATTCGACTACGTAACAATTTGCAGAAAGCATTCAACTGATGAACGATGATCCTTCAAAAAAGCGTCTTGGTCGCGGTCTGGCAGCTCTGATTGGGGATATCGACCGGCCTGTGGAAGAACGTAAGGCACCGGTTCCGCTTGAACGTTATGTGCCTATTGAATTTGTAAGCCGTAATCCGCGCAATCCGCGTCGCATTTTTACGGAAGCTGAGCTGGAAGATCTGGCACAGTCCATTCGTGAGCATGGCATTGTACAGCCAATTGTCGTGCGTCCGGCACCGGAAAATCGTGAGCATTTTGAGCTGATTGCCGGTGAACGTCGCTGGCGTGCGGCACAGCGTGCCGGTTTAACCGAAATTCCAGTTATTATGCGCGATGTGGATGATCGCGTTGCTCTTGAGCTGGCAATTATCGAAAACGTTCAGCGTGCTGATCTGAATCCTGTTGAAGAAGCAATGGGTTATCAGCTGCTGATTGATGAACATGATTACACGCAAGCTGATCTGGCACAGGTTATCGGTAAGAGCCGCAGTCATGTTGCGAATACGCTGCGTCTTCTTAAGCTGCCGACTGAAGTGCAGGGGCTGATCAATGATGGTGCTTTGACTGCCGGTCATGCACGCACACTGATTACAATGGAAAATCCTCAGGCTGTTGCAGAACGCATCGTCAAAGAAGGTTTGTCAGTCCGTCAGGTTGAGGCTCTGTCTCAGGCTGAGAGCAAGGGTATTCCGGCGGTTAAGCCTGAACGTGCACCGGTTGAAAAAGATGCTGATACACGGGCATTAGAAAAGCTGCTTTCTGATGTAACCGGTATGAAAGTTGAAATTAATCATCGTGATCGTGGTGGTGAAGTTCGCATCCGTTATAGTTCTCTTGAACAATTGGATGAAATTTGCCGCCGCTTGCAAAGTTGATTTACTAAAAATTAAAAGAAAAGTCGGTCTGAGTACCGGCTTTTTTATTATGATAAAATCAACGTCTTTGTTTATTTCTTATTGCTTCTACTGTCAGAGCAATAAAAGCCTGTCTGATGATTGCTGTTGACAGGGCCGAATTCTGTCGGCTTTCCAGAACTGTGCGCTGAAGCCTGTCTGTCACCTTGTTGAGCGCTGCAACGCTCCAGAGTCCCAAAGCCGTCTCAACCAGCTTTTTACGGGCAAAGAAGATCGGTGGTTTTGCAGAATTGACAACAAGCCCTGCCGGTACATTTCCTGTTTCCATAGCATAGCGCAATGTCTGTAATTGGCTGAACTGACGGATAGCCGAATTGACGAGCAGGAAAGGGTGGGTGCCGGTATTGACTACGCGGTCAAAGGCAATGTTGAACTTTGGCAGATCACCAATCAGAACAGCGTCGATCACCCCATCCTGAGAAAGAGCGGCGACATCGCCGACAGATTCCCGCACATCTTCAAGCTCAATACGCTGCTGACCGCGCGCATAAAGGCAAAGCTTTTCAAGTTCACCGCGTGTGGCCAGACGGTCGCCGCCAAGGCTCAGGCGCAGAAACTGACGGGCATCATTGGAAATTTGCAAATTATTGGCTTGCAACACATCGTCGATCAAACCGTCAATGCCGCGCGCATCATCGCTATAGCAGGGCAGAGCCATGGCTGTGGAGCCGTTTTCCACATTGGTGCGCAGTGCTGCACCTTTTTTCAGATCACCGGCCTCAACCAGAATATAGGTGTCCTGAGGTGGCTCTGAAATCAGGTTCTTAACGGCCTCAGCCAGATTTTTTTGTGCCGAAGCATTTTTAATCCAGATCAGACGATCTCCGCCGAACATGGAAATTGTTCGGGCTTCATCAATCAGGCGGGCAGGGTCCTTGTCTATTTCATCCGCTTCAATCCGTAAAACCGCGAACGGATCATCCAGAGGCAGGCCGGTCAATTTGGCGAATTTTGCGCCACGCTCGCTAACAAGACCTTTGTCGGGACCATAGAGCAAGACTACCATTCCGGTTTGAGCCGGACGCGCGAGAAACCCGTCAACTTCATGTGCTTTTTTCTGTGCCATAAGTCTGCTTACAACAAAGGCGGCTAAAGTGAAATCCGTGTTTCAGCTTTCAAATAAAAATGCCGCGGGATGAGCGCGGCATTTTTAAGTTTCAGATGACAGAGCTATTTACTGAATCAGCAATGCATCATCATCCAGTGTTTCACCGCGTACTTTTTTGAACATATCAATCAAGTCTTTAACGGTAAGGTTCTTACGCTCATCGCCAGAAACATCGAGGATGATATTACCGCCATGCAGCATGATTGTACGGGTACCGTAATCAAGTGCCTGCTGCATGGAGTGGGTCACCATCATCGTCGTCAGCTTGTTTTCACTGACCAGCTTGGCTGTGAGTTTCATAATGAAATCTGCCATGCCCGGATCAAGCGCAGCTGTATGTTCATCTAGCAACAAGACTTCTGATTTTGTCAGGGTGGCCATGATGAGAGACAGTGCCTGACGCTGACCACCGGAAAGCAGATCCATACGATCCTGCACACGGTTTTCCAGACCGAGATTAAGCCCTGCAATCCGTTCGCGGAACAATTCACGACGCTTATGATTAAGCGCATGGGACAGGCCACGCTTTTGACCGCGCATGGCTGCGAGAGCAAGGTTCTCTTCAATCGACAATGCACCGCAGCTGCCGGTCAGCGGGTCCTGAAACACGCGTGCTACCATGGAGGCACGGTCAGCGGTCGACTGTTTGGTGACATCTTTATTGCCGATCAGGATTTTTCCTTCAGAGGCCTGAACATCACCGGCGAGGGCACCGAGCAGGGTGGATTTACCTGCACCATTGGAACCGATTACGGTAACAAATGTGCCTTCTTCAATCTTCAGATTGATGCCGGAAAGTGCCTGTTTCTGCAGAGGTGTGCCACGTCCGAACACAACACCAAGATTTGAGACTTCAATCATTTGGAGGCTCCTCCGCGACGAAGGCGTGGCAGAATAAGTGCCAGTGTCACCAGTACGGCTGTTGCCAGATTAAGGTCAGACGCTTTGAGCCCGATGAAATCACTGCTCAGCGCCAGCTGGATGGCGATACGATAAAGTATGGAACCGATGATACAGCCGATCAGCGCCCAGAGCAAAAAGCGCGTGCGGAATAATGTTTCACCGATAATCACCGCGGCAAGACCGACAACAATTGTACCTACACCGGAGGTGACATCTGCAAAGCCGTTTGTCTGAGCAAATAATGCACCGCCAAGAGCAACCAGAGCATTGGACATAGCCATGCCGAGATAAATCTGACGATCGGTTTTCACGCCCTGTGCGCGTGCCATACGCGCATTGGTACCGGTTGCACGCATGGCAAGACCGATATTGCTTTCCAGAAAACGCCAGATGAGCAGGGCGGCGATGATAACAAGAACGCCAACAAAAAGCGGACGCACATAATATTCAGGAACACCTAACCCATAAAAAGGTGAGATCATTGTATCCTGATTAATCAGAGCGACGTTCGGCTTGCCCATCACACGCAGATTGACTGAGAAAAGCGCAGTCATGGTAAGGATGGAGGCCAGAAGATTAAGGATGCCGAAGCGGATATTCAATGTTGCGGTTACAAGTCCGGCAACAGCGCCTGCCATCATGGCAATCAGCGCGGCAAGCCACGGATTAACACCGGCAATAATTAAAACAGCAGTAACAGCGGCGCCGAGTGGAAAGGAACCATCCACAGTCAGATCTGGAAAATCAAGCACACGAAACGACAGATATACGCCGAGGGCTACAAATGAAAAGACCAGACCTAATTCGACCGCACCCCAAAAAGCGATCAGACTCACAATAATGTTCCTTCGGCTTGTGCAGACGGCCGGCACTCTCAAGCGGGTCAATCACAGAGTTTCTGTTCTGACCGTCTGATAATACGGGGCAGCCTGCCTGTTGAAATCTGAGTATCTTTTGTTTTGCGGTCTGTGCCGGATTTAAAAGATACAAAGGAGATGACCCGGATATTGAGGTCTAAAAAATTGAACCCGAATATCCGGATGATGAAAAACCGGTAAAGGTGCTTTACCGGTTTGAATGCAGATTATTCTTTGATGACTTTGCTTGCGCGATCGACCACAGCTTGCGGGATTTCAATACCCATTTTCTTTGCTGCAACCAGATTGACAACAAGATCTGTACCGGCGGCAACTTTCACCGGAATATCACCTGGCTTTTCGCCCTTCAGAATACGGACAACAACTTCACCGGTCTGCTTGCCAACATCATAATAGTTGAAACCGAGAGCGATGAAAGCACCGCGGCTGACGGAATCTGTATCGGCAGTCATCAGAGGAATCTTGGCTTCTTCCGCAACACTGACCGCACCTTCAAGCGCAGAAATAATAGTGTTGTCGGTCGGGATATAAATCAGGTCTGCTTTACCGATCAAAGCGCGGGCTGCGCCCTGAACTTCAGCCGATTTGGTTGCAGCTGATTCAACCACTTCCAGACCACCTTCTTTGGCCGCAACTTTCAGGCCCTCGAGAAGCGAAATCGAATTGGCCTCACCGGAATTATAAAGGAAGCCGATGGTCTTTACATTCGGAGCTACTTCTTTGATCAGTTTTATGTGATCAGCAACCGGTGAAAGATCGGACAGACCGGTGACATTGCCGCCAGGCTTTTCCATGCTTTTAACAAGCTGTGCGCCAACCGGATCAGACACGGCAGTAAACACAACCGGAATATCGCGGGTGCCGGAAACCACGGCCTGCGCAGATGGTGTGGAGATCGGTACAATTACATCCGGTGCTTCGCCGATGAACTGACGGGCGATCTGTGCAGCTGTAGCAGGATTGCCCTGAGCAGACTGATAGGTGAATTTCAGATTTTCACCTTCTTTAAAACCGGCTGCGGCCAGTGCATCTTTTACACCGTCGCGGGCAGCATCAAGAGCCGGATGTTCAACAATTGCTGTGACAGCAACACTGACATCTTTGGCATTTGCCGGTGCAGCAATCATTGTTGTGGCCATAGCTGTCGACAGCAAAGCCAGGAAAAGTGTACGCATGAAAATCTCCCTCTGTTCCGCGTCCCGATCAAAACGAATAATCAGTTCTCGGAGAGAGGTCAACGCGCATCATATGGGATAGTCAAGAGGCGGACACTTTAGCGCTATTCTTACCGGCAGGCGTGGCGGTAAAAGCATAGTTGTTTCACGTGAATCATCGTGGTTAGCAAAAACTTAACGACATATTTTATGATTTACAGGTTTCACGAAATCAAAATCCGTTATGCATATTGTTTATGCAGCTCAAGATATTCGCTCAGCTCTTTAGCTGCTGCAGCGCCTGCGCGATTAGCTCCGATGGTTGATGCCGATGGTCCATACCCTACCAGATGAATGCGCGGATCTTTGACAACTTCTGTTGCCAGTCTGCCGCCCATAATAATGCCGCCATTGGTTTCGCGGATTTGTAATGGTGCAAGATGATCCAGTGAACTGCGGAAGCCGGTACACCATAAGATGACATCGGCGTGTTGTTCTGTGCCGTCTGTCCAACGGATGCCTGTTTCTGTTATCTCGCTGAACATTGGCAGGCGGTTTAATGCGCCGCGTTCACGGGCTGCGCGTAATGCGGGGGTGAGGGGAACACCGGTTACGGAAACAACAGAGCCGGGGATTAAACCGCGACGGACACGATCTTCGACAATGGCTACAGCTGCGCGGCCATCTTCTTCTGTAAATGGTGTTTCCCGAAATTGCGGTTCGCTGCGGGTTACCCATGTTGTTGTGGTGACCTGTGAAATTTCATCAAGCAGCTGCAGAGCGGAAATACCACCGCCAACAATGACAACATGTTTGCCGGCGAATGCTTCAGCTGTCTGATAATCGCGGGTATGAAGCTGCTGTCCTTTGAAAAGTTCAGCACCGGTATAATGCGGTATGACCGGTGTCTCCCAGGTGCCGGTGGCATTGATTAATCCGCGGGCAGTGAAAGTTTCCCGATCAGTTTCAATACGAAAACGCTCATTGCGCTCACAAACAACATTGACGCTCACCGGTCTGTAAACCGGCAAATGAAACTTCTTTTCATAGGCCGCATAATATCGGGGAACAGCAATGGATGCTTTGACCTCTGATACTTCCGGCTCCAGAACATCTGAGAAGGACATGCCCGGAAGGTCATGAATCCGGTTTACTGTGCTGAGTGTGAGGGTAGGCCAGCGATATTGCCATGCGCCGCCGGCATCGGGCGATTTATCGAGAATGATAAAATTCTTGCCCGCCTGCAGGCCAAGTTTTTGTAAATGATAGGCAGAAGACAAACCGGCTTGTCCGGCACCGATAATGAGAATATCGGTTTTAAAGGCCATATGCAGTGCCGGTTTTGTTACAGTCTCTTGATTATCACTCATGGCCAGAATCCGCTTTATCGAACAACTAAACCTTACTTAGGTTTTTGTTCCGTTCATACAAGCGGTTGGTAGGGGAGAGAGAAATGGTGATCCCGACTGGATTCGAACCAGTGGCCTACAGATTAGGAATCTGTCGCTCTATCCTACTGAGCTACGGGACCGGATAGTATGGTGCACACATACTGATTTTTTGACCGTAAGCCAAGGGCAGGCAGGGCAGAAAATACCGGAATAGTCTGATGAGAAATAAAAAGCGAAGAGGGGATTATGCCTCTTCGCTGAACAGAAACCTGTTTAATTTGCAGTCTGAGATCAGGCTGCCATTTTCTCAGCCGGCGCTAGCTGCGCGTCTTTGAGACGATATTGTGCAAGCTCAACCCAGTAGCTCATGCCATAGGGCAGGGCATCATCATTAAAGTCATAGGCCGGATGATGCAGGTTTGCGCTCTCGCCATTGCCGAGGAAAATATAGCAACCCGGACGCGCTTCGAGCATATAGGAGAAATCTTCGCCACCCATCATCGGTTCAACTTCACGGGTGATCGGACCATTGATGCTGACCTTGTCAGCAACATCGGCGGCGATTTCTGTCTGGCCGGAATGGTTGAATGTCACCGGATAGTTGTTTTTAAAATCAAGATCGATCTTGATATTATTGAGCAGACCAAAGGCTTCACAATGGGCACGTATACGCTGCTCGGCAAATGCACGGTTGTGCTTTGTGAGGCTGCGTACTGTGCCCGCGAGCACGGCTTTTTCCGGAATGATATTGTAAGCTTCACCGGCATTAAATTTGGTGACCGAGATTACCAGTGAATCCAGCGGGTTTGATCCACGTGAAACAATGCTCTGTAATGCGGTGACCAGCTGGGAGCCGATAACGATCGGATCAATATTGCGATGCGGCTGTGCGGCATGGCCGCCTTTGCCGTTAATGGTGATGGTAAATTCATCAGTCGCGGCCATGATCGGGCCTTTGCAAACGGCCAGTTCACCGACAGGAATGCTCGGCATATTATGCATGCCGTAAACTTCAACAATATTGAAGCGCTCCATCATACCGTCTTTGACCATGGCCAGACCACCGGCACCGCCTTCTTCAGCTGGCTGGAAAATGACGATGACTTCGCCGTAGAAATCACGGGTCTCGCAGAGAATTTTTGCAGCGCCCAGCAACATAGATGTGTGACCGTCATGGCCGCAGGAATGTGCCTTACCCGGATTTTGCGAAACCCATTCCGGAGTGCCGGTTTCAGTCAGCGGTAATGCATCCATATCCGCACGCAGACCGATTGCCTGACCTGCGCCTTTTTTGCCTTTAATGACGCCGACAACACCGGTGCGTCCGATACCGGTAACAACTTCATCACAGCCGAATTCACGCAGTTTTTGTTCTACAAATGCCGCAGTTTCATGCACGTCATAGAGTAATTCCGGTTTGCTGTGTAAATGTCTGCGCCACAGGCTGACTTCCTGTTTTAATTGTGCGGCGCGATCTAAAAGCGGCATTTCTGTTCTCCGAACCTGTGTGCCTCTCCTCCGAGGCATTATGAGCGAGGCGGTATGTGGACTGCATAAAACTGAAATCACTCGTCACAGTAATGATGCAATAAAATTATACACACTATGAGCGGGTGTGGGTAAAACACAACGCTCTCAGATAACATAGTGTGTTTTATAAAATTTCGCCAATCGGTCTTTGCCTTTTATGCAGTGTCTGAGGTAGAAAAGTTTACTTAAGAAAAATGTGCAGGCATTTTTTCTGATGACCGGATTTTTGCCGCTTTATACCGTTTGAAGACCTGACGAAACAAATGCAGGTTCTGATCTGCGGTGAAGCAGGATATAGTTCCGGATATCTGAATACCGAATATTACGCCTTGAAAGGTGGTCATCCCATGATCCCGAATATTTTAAAACAATCTGTTCTGGCAATGACTGTCTCATGCCTTGCAATTTCGCAGGCTGTTTCAGTGGCGCAAGCCAATCCCTATATGGCTGTTGATGTGTCGACCGGTAAGGTACTGGCGCATAATGATGCTTTTAAGCGCTGGTATCCGGCATCGCTGACCAAAATGATGTCAGCCTATGTGGTGTTCCGCGCTTTGCGCTCCGGTCAGAAAACACTGGAATCACCGGTGCGTATGTCTGTTGCGGCGACAAAAGAACCGCCGAGTAAAATGGGCTATAAAGCCGGTTCGGTGATGACACTGGACAGTGCTTTGAAAATCATGATGGTGAAATCCGCCAATGACGTGTCCGTTGCGGTGGCTGAATCCGTTGGCGGCAGCAAAGCCGGATTTGCAAAAATGATGAATGCCGAGGCAAGACGCATTGGCATGTTCGGTTCAAACTTTACCAATCCGCATGGTCTGCCTGATCCGAACAATTATTCGACCGCGCGCGATATGGCTTTGCTTGCCGCGCAGCTGCGTCGTGAATTTCCTGAATATGCCCATTACTTTAATACGGAGGCGATTGATCCGGGTGAGGGCAAAAAAGTTCAGGCCAATTACAATATTCTGCTCGGCCGGTTTAACGGCGCTGACGGTATGAAAACCGGCTTCATTTGTGCTTCCGGATTTAACCTCGCCGGTTCTGCAACCCGAAACGGTCGTACAATTGTTGCTGTTGTGCTGGGTGCAGCCAAACAGGAAGACCGTGCCGTGCAGGCTGCGGAATTGCTGCAAAATGGGTTTGCTACCCGTGGCGGCGGTGGCGCAACACTTGCCAGCCTTGCTCCTTACGGGGGCAATAATAATCAGGCCACAGATTTGCGGGCGCAGATTTGCAGCCAGCAGGCTATGTCGGATCGCTGGGACGGGCGTGATGTGGAAGGCCGCTTGAAAATCAATTCGCCTTATATTACGGCGATGACCCGTGAACCGGTCGCGGTTCCTGTCGGACTGGTTGCCAAAGCACCGGAAGTGCAGGCAGGCGGTGTGCTGCATATTTCACAAGTGCCGATTCCGATGCAGCGTCCTATGCGCGGTAATCTGACAACAGCAGTGAATTAACATGTCCTTCAAACCGATCAGCATTTCTGTGCTCACAGGTTTTCTGGGAGCAGGAAAAACCACATTACTAAACCGGCTGCTGAAAGATCCTGCCTTGCAGGATACGGCGGTTATCATCAATGAATTTGGTGATGTCAGTATAGATCATCTGCTTGTTGAGCAGACGGCTGACGGGGTTATCCAGCTTGCAGATGGTTGCCTGTGCTGCACCGTTCGCGGTGAGCTGGTGGATACACTGGCGGATTTGATTGAACGGGTGCAGATGGGCAAGATCAATGCCTTGCAGCGCATTGTTATCGAGACAACCGGTTTGGCCGATCCGGTGCCTGTATTGCAGGCGCTGATGGGGCATCCGGTTTTGATGCAGGTTCTGAAACTCGATGGTGTGATTACCGCAGTTGATGCTGTGAATGGTATGGCAACATTGGATGCCCATATCGAGGCCGTGAAACAGGTTGCTGTTGCCGACCGGATTGTTCTGACCAAATCTGATCTTGCCGATACAACACAGATTGCAGCTTTAATGACGCGGATCAGAAACCTTAATCCGGCAGCCGAAATCTATGACAATGTTGCTGATGATATCGGTTATGCAGCTTTGTTTGATTGCGGATTGTACAATCCGGCAGGCAAGACACCGGACGTGCAGAACTGGCTGAAAGCAGACAGCTATGATGACCATCACGACCATGTTTGTGAGATACATGGTGCAGGCTGTTCCGGCCATCATCACGGTGAGCATGGACATCATCATCACCACCATCACGATGAGACAATCCGTTCATTCTCGCTGAAACATGATGCGCCGGTACCTTTTGCAGCCATTGAAATGTTTCTGGATTTGCTGCGCTCTACCCACGGCGACAAATTACTGCGCATGAAAGGGATTATCGCTGTTGCTGAAGATGCTGAACGACCGCTGGTTATTCATGGTGTGCAGCAGATTTTACATCCGCCTGTGCGCCTGAAAAGCTGGCCGCTGGAATTACAGGACAGCAAATATCAGACACGTCTGGTTCTGATTACCAAAGATCTGGATGAGACCTATATACGTGATCTGTTTGATGCGTTTTTAGGCAAGCCACGTATTGATCAGGCTGATGCACAGGCTCTGACTGATAATCCGCTGGCAATTCCCGGTTTTTCCATGAAGGGCTAAAAGTCTTAGAGCGGTTTACGTCCAGATTGGATCATAGTGCTCGCTCTAGATTCTTTATTTGGTCGCATTATCACGGGCGTCAAGTTGATCCAACTTGACTGTGAAATGCTCTAGCCTTTCTCTATCAGAAAATGAAAAACCCGACCCTCATTCTGCTGTTCCAGCAGAATATGCCCTTCTGACTGACAGAAATGGGCAATATCAAGCGGGGAAAGCGGATCAGTGGTTTCAATCCTGATCCGGTCACCGGCAGACAAGTCTTGTAATTTTTTGCGGGTTTTCAAAACAGGTAAGGGGCATTGCAGCCCCTTAAAATCATAAAAAACTTCAGCTTCAGCGGTCATTTTATTGGCCGGTCAGCCGGTTCCAGAGAGATTTCTTCTCAGCTGTTGCCGCCGGCATATCCGGTGTTACCTGAGGGGCAACAACGGCTGTTGCTGCCGGATTATTGTTCGGCACAGGAACAGAAGCGGTTGCATTCTGATCCAGAACAGGCTGGGCTGCCGGTACATTAGCTGCAACCGAGGTTGCAGCAGGTGCTGTTACAGGTGTCTGAGCGATCGCTGTCGGTGCAGCAGTATCCGGCGCGCCCGGTGTTTCGGAAGAGGCAGGGCTTAAGGATGGCGGCGTGCGGGATACTTTCTCACCACGTGCGCGACGTGCACTCCAGTCAGATACCAGTTTTGCTTCCTGAACACCCATGATTGAAGGCGCAGGCTGTTTTTTCGATGATTTATTCAGCGCACTCGAAAAAGCTGCGTCATAGGTTTTCTGGTAGCTGGAATAAGCAGACTGGATTGAATCCGGCTGTGACATTGGCGGGCAGGCGGCAGAAGCCGAAAGTCCCTGCTGTCCCGGGAAGTTCTGATTAAAGACGTAACGCTTGCCGCAAACATCGACTTTCGGCGGTACTTTTGTAATTTCGAACTGGTCATAGCCTTCTTTAAGCATGGTCCAGAACTGGTAATTCGGATCATTCTTATAGCGCGCCATATTGGCGGCGGTCATACGGAACGGATAGGCCTGAACCTGAAAATCGCGCTGACCACCCTTAAAGGCATCGCGTCCGAAAGCATAAATTTCGGACATGCTTTCGTCAGTCATGGAATAGCAACCGGCAGAAGAACAAGCGCCATGCACCATCAGATGCTGACCGGTACGGCCATTGGCACGGTCATAGGCATTCGGAAAGCCGAGATTGAACGACAGGTAATATTGTGAATTCGGGTTCATCTGCGCAGCAGAGACCGAATAGAAACCCTCCGGTGCCTGACGGTCACCCTCTACATATTTAGGACCGAGTTTGCCTGACCATTTGCAGATCTCATAGGAGGCAACCATGTCATAGCGGCCGTTGGTTTTCTGTTTCCAGACTTCCAGAACGCCTTCTTCCTTGAAGATACGCGCCATAACCGGCGATGTCTTGTTCATGCCCTTGGCTTTAATTTTAGCCAGAACTTTGGAAGGCAGCTCACGCTCTGCTTTGGCGCCGACACCATCAAAGACTGAACCCTGACAACCGGCAAGTGCTACGGTTGCGATCAGTGAAGCAAAAATTGCAGTTCTGAGTTTCATGAGTGTCACCGGCAATATTAGGCAAGAGTTGGAACAAAATATCCTGAAATAGCAAAAAGGCAAATTTTCAGCCGCAATCAGTTTGTCCCGTAGTATCGGTCAGTATGATTGATAAAGTGTTATTAACTTAGCATCGGGCAATATTTACAACAAATGACCCGTATTGACCATATGTCTTAGAGCAGTTCCTGTGACGGCTGAATTGCCGGAAATGCTCTCTCTTTTTGTTAAGCACATTGTCCAACGTAAAACGGCTTAGCACTTTTGCCGGAAATGCTCTTAAAACATAAAGGCCGCGCTGGTTGCGCGGCCTTTATGTGGAACAAGTGGTTGAAATCTCACTCAGAGATTACGACCCATGGCCAGATATTTCTGACGACGTTCCTGTTTCAGTGTTTCGCCGTCCACGCCTTCAAGAGATTTCAGCGCTGTTGCGATCACTTCGCCTGCAGCATCGATAATCGCATTTTTACCGCGATGTGCGCCGCCGAGAGGCTCAGGAATAATATTATCAATGATTTTCAGCTCAAGCAGATCCTGCGCAGTGATGCGCATATTGGTGGCTGCATCTTTGGCACGGGTCGAATCACGCCACAGAATAGAAGCAGCACCTTCCGGTGAGATCACCGAATAGATTGCATGTTCGAGCATGTAAACGCGGTTGGCGACAGCAATCGCAATCGCACCACCGGAACCGCCTTCACCAATCACAACCGTGATAACCGGTACACGCAGTTTCAGGCTCATTTCCAGCGAGCGAGCAATGGCTTCTGCCTGACCGCGCTCTTCCGCACTCACACCCGGATAGGCGCCGGCAGTATCAATGAATGTGATTACCGGCAGTTTGAAACGGTCAGCCAGCTCCATGATACGGATGGCTTTACGATAGCCTTCCGGACGCGGGGAGCCGAAATTATGTTTCAGGCGGGTCTTGGTGTCGTTGCCTTTTTCCTGACCGAGCACCGCAACAGCTTGACCGTTAAAACGCGCAAAACCGGCCTGAATGGCCTGATCTTCAGCAAAGTTACGGTCACCGGCCAGCGGCGTGAATTCTGTAAACAGGCGGTTCACATAATCCAGACAATGCGGACGGTCCGGATGACGGGCGATCTGCACTTTCTGCCAAGGGGTGAGTTTGCGGTAAATATCTTTCAGCGCGTCGCTAGAGCGCTTTTCAAGGCGCCGTATCTCATCACTCATCTCGACACTGCCGCTTTCCTGCGCCAGTTTTTTCAGTTCGAGGATCTGACCATCGAGATCTGCGACGGGTTTTTCGAAATCAAGGTAATTATACATATGACCTGACTATTACGCTCCGGAGACTAAAACCATCAGACATTAAGGTCTGAGAGAGGGTTTCATCTGTCCTATATAGATTGTCTGACAGAAAAATCTATCTGCCGAATATGTTTCTCTTAAACTTCATAGCGTCAATCGGCAAGCGGATGATGCGTTGCAACGAGGTGATGCAGTCTTTCTTCCAGCACATGGGTATAAATTTGTGTCGTAGAAATGTCCGAATGGCCTAATAATTGCTGAACTGCACGTAAATCTGCACCATTTTGCAAAAGATGGCTGGCAAAGGCGTGACGCAGCACATGGGGAGAAACCGCAGCGGCTGCAATACCGGCACGCGCTGCCAGTGCTTTCAGATCACGGGCAAAGACCTGCCGTGCCAGATAACCGCTTTCCGAGCGGGCAGGAAACAGCCAGGGACTATCCTGCCATTCCGGTACTCTGTCACGCAGACCCACATAAAGTTGCAGGACATTCTGCGCTTTGACCGAGAGCGGTACCATACGTTCTTTGGCACCTTTACCGCGCACCAGCAGAAAACGCTGATTGCTGCGGATGGTTTTTTCCGGCAGACCGACAAGCTCGCTGACACGCATACCGGTGGCATAGAGCAGTTCCAGAAGCGCATGCAGACGCACGGCGTTGAAATAGCCGCTCATATCTTCCTGGGGCTGCGTTTCTGTTTCAGCCTGCGTCAGCAGCTTTGAAACTGTGTCTTCGCTCATAATTTTTGGTAGCGCCTGATTTTTCTTCGGCGCATCGATAATGCCGGTCGGATCGTCGCTGCGCATGCCTTCAGTATAGAGAAAGCGGAAGAATTGCCGCAAAGAGGAGAGGCGGCGTGCCTGTGAAGTGGAAGCGAAGCCCTGAATATTCATCTCATCAAGGCAGGCTTTAATATCGACGGAATTGGCTGAAACCAGTCCGGTTTTGCGACCTGCCATAAATTCCGCAGCGGTTTCCAGATCGCGGCGATAGGATTCCAGCGTATTCCCGGCGGCACCCCGTTCAGCACTCATCATTTCCAGAAAGGAGTCAATGGCGGCATCTGTTGAGAGATTATTCTGCATCTTCAGCCTCCGGTTCACCCTCTGTATAGGGCGATGGCACAGGGGCAGGGCTGACAGGTGCAGTATCGCGCGGTTGCTGCACCATTTTATGTGCCGGTACGCGCACAATAATCTCTGATGTCACCGGACTGACTGTTTTCACAAGCACCAGCATCAGCCCGTAAATACAGGCAGAAATCAGAGCCAGAATGATAATCAGGCGGGTGAGGGTTGGCATAGAGGCAGCAGTGCTTTCATTTGGTTAGGCTTTATTTAGTGCATTGTGCCCTGATAATCTCAATAAAGCCTAACTAAATTCGACAGGAAAAAGAAAAGGCCCGGTAAAAACCGGGCCTCGCATTCTGTATAATCCGCAGATTATATCTGACCAATTACATATGGATCGGCTTATCGTAAGTGGCCATTGCCGATTCACGAACAGCTTCCGACATGGTCGGATGTGCGTGGCAGGTACGCGCCAGATCTTCCGAAGAACCGCCAAATTCCATCAGAACGGTCAGTTCGTGGATCATTTCACCGGCATTGTAGCCGAGGATATGCGCACCGAGAACTTTGTCGGTGGCTTTGTCAGCCAGAATTTTCACAAAACCGTCTGTGTGTTGCATGGCGCGTGCACGGCCGTTGGCTGTGAACGGGAATTTACCGACTTTATATTCAATACCGGCAGCCT
The DNA here is from genome assembly GCF_018436245.1 of Pseudochrobactrum algeriensis. Lineage (NCBI taxonomy): Bacteria > Pseudomonadati > Pseudomonadota > Alphaproteobacteria > Hyphomicrobiales > Brucellaceae > Pseudochrobactrum > Pseudochrobactrum algeriensis. The sequence goes on along the minus strand of NZ_CP075361.1, from coordinate 3,270,330 downwards.
TCAGTTCTTCTTCGGTTTTACCAACAGAAGCCACTTCCGGCTGAGTGTAAACAACACTTGGGATCACATCAAAATTGACGTGGCCTTTCTGACCGGCGATGATTTCTGCAACGGCAACGCCTTCATCTTCGGCTTTGTGCGCCAGCATCGGGCCTTTAACCACGTCGCCGATCGCATAAATTCCGGCAACATTGGTCTGCCAATGATCGTTGATCGCAACGCGGCCGCGTTCATCAACAGCAACACCGGCTTCGGCCAGACCCAGACCATCTGTGTAAGGACGACGGCCGGTCGAGATCAGAACGGCTTCAGCTTCAAGGGTCACTGCATCGCCGCCTTTAACAGGCTCGAAAGTAACCTTGGCGCCATTGCCGGATTTTTCAACTGCTGTCACTTTAGCGCTGAGTTTGAAATCAATGCCCTGCTTGGCCAGCATGCGCTGGAACTGCTTGGAAACTTCACCGTCCATGCCGCCGAGAACTTTGTCGAGATACTCAACAACAGTCACTTTGGAGCCGAGACGCGACCATACGGAACCGAGTTCCAGACCGATCACTCCGCCGCCGACAACAACCAGAGTTTCAGGCACTTTGGTGAATTCCAGCGCGCCGGTTGAAGAAACAATGACTTTCTCATCAATATCAACATTAACGCCCGGAATACCGGCAACATCAGAGCCGGTGGCGATGATGATGTTTTTGGTTTCGAGTTCTTTGACAGAACCGTCTTCAGCAGTCACAGAAACTTTGCCTGCAGCAACAACTTTACCAAAACCGGTGAAAGCTTCGATCTTGTTCTTCTTGAACAGGAATTCAACGCCGGTAGTGTTGGCTTTAACAGTTGCAATTTTATGCGCCAGCATTTTTTCGAGGTTCAGCTTCGGTGCGCTCACTTCAACGCCGAGCGCGTCGAAAGAATGACCGGCTTCAGCAAAAACTTCAGAAGCGTGCAGCAATGCCTTTGAAGGGATACAGCCGACATTGAGGCAGGTGCCGCCGAAAGTGCTGCGTTTTTCAACAACGGCAACTTTCAGGCCGAGCTGGGCAGCTTTGATAGCTGCAACATAACCGCCGGGGCCGGTACCGATAACAACGACATCATAAGACATTGCTTAATCCTTTTAACTCTTTTTAAGTCCGTTCAGGCAGGGGATTTCTGCATGAAGACAAGGGTCGATCTTTTATTCTTCGGGTGTGCAGGCTTTAAAGCGAAACACTTCCCAGCTCAGCGGCTCGGCCGGTTTGGCCGTTCCAAAATCATAACTGTCCAGCATACTGACAAAATCCGGCAGGAGGATTGCTGCGGCAGCCGGTTCATCATTGCGGGGCAGAAACTCTGCATCTGCACCATCTTTAAGCGCATATACTACGCCCTGCCAGATTGTGCAGTCATCAATTTCATCTTCAGCTACATCATCGCTGGCGCAATTATAAGTGATTGTTGCAGAAGGGCGGGCTGCGCCTTCTGACCACTGGACAATGCCCTGTAATTTGAATTCAGGTTTGTCATTGGCAATGATTGTGAAGCTGTTGCCTGACTGCTCATCGTCTTTTTGAACAGGGCTGAAAGTCAGGGTGTAATTCTGGTCTTTGTCGGAATAGCTCGCACGGTTTTGCATACAGGCCGCCGAAGCAACCGCTGTGGCGGTCAGCAGAATTGTGCAGCTTGCGAGACAGGCAAAAGTCTTTTTTAAAATGACTGTTTTGATAAGCATTTTTCCCTCACCGGGCTTTAAAAGTCTGATTTACAGCATCGGCCTGAAGTACGATGCGTCGTTCTTTCTAATGGGCTTGCTGGCTGGCCAGCTTAATTCCTAATCCGATAAATACCATACCGGTCACGCGATTAAACCATGCACCCAGAGCGAAAAAGCGTTTACGCACGGGTTCCAGCGTAAAGAACAAAGTCACAATTGCAAACCAGCCGATGACGACGATTGCGATCAGAATCCCGTAAATACCCTGAATTGCAGCCGGTGTTTCATGGCTGACAAGGGATGAGAACAGGGAGAGGAAAAACAACACGGCTTTCGGGTTCAGCGCATTGGTGATGAAACCCATAGTAAAGCAGCGCTTGGCCGAAATTGCTTTTTGTTGTGGTTGAGCAGCTTCGCCGTCTGTCTGAATTATTTTATCTGCATCGGCTGCATTGAGCGGTTTTTCGCGCAGCGCCTTGATGCCAAGATAAAACAAATAGGCAGCACCTGCCCATTTAATCAGCGAAAACAGAAACAGAGACTGGGATACGATCAGGCCGATACCGAGGATCGTATAGGAAATGTGGAACATCAGCGATGCGCCGATGCCTAAACTGGTGATGAAGGCTGCACGGCGGCCATGCACAATGCTCTGACGCACAATCAGCGCGAAATCCGCACCGGGTGCAACGAGCAGGATCACGAATACCGCCATCAGACCGGTGAATTCGATCACATACTGCATGAGAGGCTCCGTGAGATCAGAAAAAGAAAGAGCCGCAGGGCTCAGAAAAGATGCAGTTGAAAAGAGCGCTGTCGTGAGACAGCGCTCTTAGTCAGTTTATTACAGGTCGAGAACCAGACGTTCCGGATCTTCCAGGCTGTCCTTAACGCGAACGAGGAAGGTCACAGCTTCTTTGCCGTCTACGATACGGTGATCGTAGGACAGAGCCAGATACATCATCGGGCGGATAACGATCTGACCGCCGACAACAACCGGACGTTCCTGAATTTTGTGCATGCCGAGAATACCGGACTGCGGTGCGTTCAGGATCGGGGAAGACATCAGGGAACCATATACACCACCATTGGAGATGGTGAATGTGCCGCCCTGCATATCAGCCATGGAAAGCTGACCGTCACGGGCTGCACGACCAAGACGACCGATTTCTTTTTCGATTTCAGCAATCGACATCTGGTCTGCATCGCGAACAACAGGAACCACGAGACCCTTGTCTGTACCGACAGCAACGCCGACGTGAGCAAAGTTCTTGTAGATGATGTCTGTGCCGTCGATTTCGGCATTAACAGCAGGAATTTCTTTCAAAGCGTGAGTTACAGCTTTGGTGAAGAAACCCATGAAGCCGAGCTTAACGCCGTGCTTCTTCTCGAAGATATCTTTGTAGCGTGAACGCAGATCCATAACAGCCGACATGTCGACTTCGTTATAGGTGGTCAGCATGGCTGCGGTGTTCTGAGCATCTTTCAGGCGACGTGCAATGGTCTGACGCAGACGGGTCATTTTCACGCGTTCTTCGCGTGGTGCATCACCGGCAGGGGACGTAGGACGTGCAGCAACTGGAGCGGCGGCGGCTGCAGGTGCAGTGCCTTTTGCAAGCGCTGCAAGAACATCGCCTTTAAGAACCTGACCACGCTTGCCGGAACCGTCAACCTGATCACTGTTCAGGCCGGCTTCAGCCATCAGCTTGGCAGCTGCCGGTGCCGCAGGCATGGAAGAAGAAGCTGCGGCAGGTGCAGCAGCGGCTACAGGTGCAGCGGCTGGCGCAGCAGCAGCAGGTTTTGCAACAGGAGCAGCAGCTGCGCCCGATGCATCAATCTGGCCGAGCAGGGCATCGAGACCAACATTGTCACCTTCCTGAGCGGTGATTTCTGTCAGAACGCCGGAAACAGGCGCAGGAACTTCAATAGAAACCTTGTCAGTTTCCAGTTCAACCAATGGTTCATCAGCAACGATAGCGTCGCCGACTTTTTTGAGCCATTTGCCGATAGTTGCCTCTGTGACGGATTCCCCGAGGGTGGGAACGCGGATTTCGGTTGCCATGGTTTTATCTTCCCTGGATCTTTAATCTGAATGATAGGCGACCCGCTGAGGATAAATCAGCGGGTCAGAAATTTAAATTTTAAGAACCGAGCGCATCTTCAAGGAAGGCTGCGAGCTGTTCAAGATGCTTGGACATCAGACCTGTTGCAGGCGATGCGGCAGCCGGACGGCCAGCATAGCGGGCACGCGGGTATTTCGCATCAATATGCGCCAGAACCCATTCCAGATAAGGTTCAATGAACGACCATGCGCCCATATTCTTCGGCTCTTCCTGACACCAGACGATTTCTGCACCGCGGAAGCGGGACAGTTCGTTGATGAGAGCTTTTGCCGGGAACGGATAAAGCTGTTCAACGCGCAGCAGGTAGATATCGTCGATACCGCGTTTTTCACGCTCTTCGTAAAGATCGTAATAGACTTTACCGGAGCAGAGAACGACGCGACGAATCTTGGCATCTTTCTGCAGCTTGATCGGCTGATCCTTGAGATATTGTGCATCATCCCACAGCAGACGGTGGAATGTGCTGTCTCCGGACAGTTCGCTCAAGGAAGAAATCGCACGCTTGTGACGCAGCAGGGACTTCGGTGTCATCATGATCAGCGGCTTACGGAAGTCGCGTTTCATCTGACGACGCAGAATGTGGAAGTAGTTTGCCGGTGTCGTAACATTGGCAACCTGCATATTATCTTCCGCGCAAAGCTGCAGATAACGTTCCAGACGTGCGGACGAATGTTCAGGCCCCTGACCTTCATAGCCGTGCGGCAGAAGACAGACGAGACCGGACATACGCAGCCATTTGCGCTCACCCGAAGAGATGAACTGGTCGAATACAACCTGAGCACCGTTGGCGAAGTCACCGAACTGGGCTTCCCACAACACGAGTGCGCGCGGATCTGTCAGCGAGTAACCATATTCGTAACCGAGCACGGCTTCTTCCGAAAGCATCGAGTTGATGGCTTCGTAGATCGCCTGGCCCTTCTGAAGATTATTCAGAGGAATATAGCGGCTCTGATTTTCCTGATCGTAAAGAACAGTGTGGCGCTGCGAGAATGTACCGCGTTCCACGTCCTGACCGGAGAAACGGATCGGATGGCCTTCGAGAGACAGCGAACCGAATGCCAGCGATTCAGCTGTTGCCCAGTCAATGCCTTCACCGCTGTCGATCATCTTCGAGCGATTGTCGAGGAAGCGCTGAATGGTGCGGTGTACGTTGAAGCCTTCAGGGGTTTCGGAAAGTTTCTTACCGATTTCCTTGAGTGTCTTCGCTGGTACGCCGGTTTTACCACGACGCTGTTCATCGGCATTGTCAGCTGTACGCAGACCTGCCCATGCACCGTCAAGCCAGTCGGCTTTATTCGGCTTGTAGTTCTGGCCGGCTTCGAATTCTGTTTCCAGCTTGTCGCGCCAGTCAGCTTTCATCTGGTCGATGTCAGCCTGTGTCAGAAGACCTTCGCCGATCAGCTTTTCACTGTAGAGCTGTACAGTGGTTTTGTGCTTGCGAATTTCTTTGTACATCAAAGGCTGTGTGAACGCAGGCTCGTCGCCTTCGTTGTGACCGAAGCGGCGGTAGCAGAACATATCTACAACAACCGGCTTATGGAAAGTCTGGCGGAATTCGGTTGCAACTTTTGCAGCGAATACAACAGCTTCCGGATCATCACCATTCACGTGGAAAATCGGTGCTTCAATCATTTTCGCTACATCGGAAGGATATGGCGAAGAACGGGAGAAGGCCGGATTGGTGGTGAAGCCGATCTGGTTATTGATGATGAAGTGAACTGTACCGGCAACGCGGTGACCGCGCAGACCCGACAGACCAAGACATTCCGCAACAACGCCCTGACCGGCAAATGCCGCATCACCATGCAGCAGCAGCGGCATGACTTTGGCGCGTTCTGCCAAAGGTACGATTTCATCACGGGTGCGGCCAGCCAGCAGATCCTGCTTGGCGCGGGCTTTACCCATAACAACCGGATTGACGATTTCCAGATGTGAAGGGTTGGCTGTCAGCGACAGGTGAACGGAGTTACCGTCAAATTCGCGGTCGGAAGACGCACCCAGATGGTATTTAACGTCGCCTGAACCTTCCACATCATCCGGCGCATAGGAGCCGCCTTTGAATTCGTGGAAAATAGCACGGTGCGGCTTGCCCATAACCTGCGAAAGCACATTCAGACGGCCACGGTGAGCCATACCGAAAATGATTTCCTTTACGCCCATGGAGCCGCCGCGCTTGACGATCTGTTCAAGGGCAGGGATCAGGGACTCGCCACCGTCGAGACCAAAGCGCTTGGTGCCTTTGTATTTCACGTCAATGAACTGTTCAAAGCCTTCAGCTTCGATCAGTTTGGACATGATGGCTTTCTTACCTTCCGGTGTGAAAGCAATGCTCTTATTGGCGCCTTCGATGCGCTCCTGAAGCCAGGCTTTTTCAGCCGGATCAGAAATGTGCATGAATTCAAAGCCGATTGTCGAGCAATAGGTGCGCTTCAGAATATCGAGCATTTCGCGAACGGTCGCATATTCGAGGCCGAGCACGTTGTCGATGAAGATTTTGCGGTCAAAATCAGCCGGTGTGAAACCGTAATTTTCCGGAGCCAGTTCATTATGATCATTCGGCTTTTCGGAAAGACCGAGCGGATCGAGATTGGCATGCAGGTGGCCGCGCATACGGTAAGCGCGGATCATCATGATCGCGCGAACACTGTCGCGTGCTGCCTGTGTAATTTCTGCTTCAGACAGAGCCGGTGCAGCAGCAACAGCTTTGCCGCCTTTGCCTTTCAGCTTGTCTGTCATATGTTTTTCAACATCTGCCCAGTTGCCGTCGAGAGCATTGGTCAGCTCATCTTTCGGCGTCACAGGCCAGCTGCTTTTTTCCCAGGATGCACCGCGGGCATTTTCAATCACATCTTTCGGATTGTCACCGAGATTTGCGAAAAAATCGCGCCATTCTGCATTGACCGAATTCGGATCGGTTTCATATGCAGCATAGAGCTCCTCAATATAGTCGGCATTGCCGCCATAGAGAAACGAGGTCAGGGCGAAAACGTCATTGGCTTCTTCTTGCCGTGCCATTGTCCTTGCCGGAGTATCCACTCCGTCTCCTTATACCGGCCATACCGGAAAATCTTCCGGTCCCGTTTTAAGTTGCTGGTCTGTTGTCTCTGTTCTGAGAAATAGTACGTTTGTACTGATTTCCAACAGAAACGGGCATAAGTTTTAGTCTAGCGAACCCGGTTCGGGATTCAGGCGTGCCATGGGCCACGAACCGGGCTTTTTAGAGGCAGTCACGTTGCGCGACTGCCAATATTGTCAGAGTTCCAAGGGATTAGCCCTTGAGCACCTCAGCCCAAAGGCAATTAGCCTTTGAGAACTTCAACAAGAGTCTTGCCGAGCTGTGCAGGGGATGGGGAAACGCGGATACCGGCTTCTTCCATAGCTGCAATCTTGTCTTCAGCGCCGCCCTTGCCACCGGAGATAACAGCACCGGCATGACCCATGGTGCGGCCTTCCGGAGCAGTACGACCGGCGATAAAGCCAACCATTGGCTTCTTACGGCCGCGCTTGGCTTCGTCTTTGAGGAACTGAGCTGCTTCTTCTTCAGCCGAACCACCGATTTCACCGATCATAACGATCGACTTGGTGTTGTCGTCTGCGAGGAACATTTCCAGCACGTCGATGAATTCTGTGCCTTTAACCGGATCGCCGCCGATACCAACAGCGGTTGTCTGGCCGAGGCCTTCATTGGAGGTCTGGAACACAGCTTCGTAAGTCAGTGTACCGGAACGGGAAACAACGCCGACCGAACCTTTTTTGAAGATGTTGCCTGGCATAATGCCGATTTTGCATTCTTCAGGGGTCAGGATGCCCGGGCAGTTAGGGCCGAGCAGGCGTGATTTTGAACGTTCCAGACGTTCTTTCACGCGTACCATGTCCATAACCGGAATACCTTCGGTGATGCAGACGATGAAGCCGACTTCAGCTTCGATTGCTTCGATGATGGCATCAGCTGCACCTGCAGGCGGAACGTAGATTACGGATGCATCTGCACCGGTACGTTCTTTAGCTTCAGCAACAGTTGCAAAAATCGGCAGGTTTTCGCCCTTGGAGCCTGTCCAGGTTTCGCCGCCCTTTTTAGGGTGGATACCGCCGACCATCTGGGTGCCGTAATAGGCAAGAGCCTGTTCAGTGTGGAAAGTACCTGTCTTACCGGTCAGACCCTGAACGAGAATCTTGGTGTCCTTGTTTACAAGAATAGACATGGATCAATTTCCCTTCACTGCAGCAACGATTTTCTGCGCTGCATCGTCGAGATCGTCAGCTGAAATAACATTCAGGCCGCTCTCGTTGATGATTTTCTTGCCGAGCTCAACATTGGTGCCTTCGAGACGAACGACCAGAGGAACTTTAAGGCCAACTTCTTTAACAGCAGCGATCACGCCTTCAGCGATAACGTCGCATTTCATGATGCCGCCGAAGATGTTCACGAGAATACCTTCAACAGCCGGATCAGCAGTGATGATCTTGAATGCAGCTGTTACTTTTTCTTTGGTAGCGCCGCCGCCAACATCGAGGAAGTTTGCCGGTTCTGCGCCGTAAAGCTTGATGATGTCCATGGTTGCCATAGCAAGACCGGCACCATTGACCATGCAGCCGATATTACCGTCGAGGGCAACATAAGCCAGATCATGCTTGGAAGCTTCGATTTCTTTTTCGTCTTCTTCCGACAGATCGCGCAGTTCCTGAATGTCAGGATGACGGAACAGAGCATTGCCGTCGAAGGATACTTTGGCATCCAGCACGCGTACACGACCATTGGTCATGACGATCAGCGGGTTGATCTCCAGAAGGCTCATGTCTTTTTCAACAAAAGCTTTGTAGAGGATCGGGAACAGCTTCAGAGCGTCTTCACGGGCTTCGCCTTCGAGCTTCAGAGCATCGGCAAGCTTGGCATTGTCTTCATCGGTCACGCCTTTGGCAGGATCGATTGCAACATTGATGATCTTTTCCGGTGTTTCTTCCGCAACAGCTTCGATGTCCATACCGCCTTCGGTGGAAACAACGAAAGCCGGACGGCCGACGGAGCGGTCGATCAGCAGGGAGAGATACAGTTCGCGGTCGATGTCCGCACCATCTTCGATGTAAAGACGGTTAACCTGCTTACCGGCAGGACCGGTCTGCTTGGTCACCAGAGTGTTGCCGAGCATTTCTTTAACGTTCGCAACAACTTCTTCGATGGATTTGGCAAGACGCACGCCGCCTTTAGCATCGGCTGGCAGTTCTTTGAACTTACCTTTACCGCGGCCGCCGGCATGGATCTGGCTCTTGACCACATAAAGCGGGCCAGGAAGGGTTTTTGCCCATTCTTCAGCCTGTTCAGCGGAGTAAACAGCCACGCCGTTGGCAATCGGTGCGCCGTAGGAGTGGAGCAGGCGCTTAGCCTGATATTCGTGAATATTCATCTGGTTGTCCTTTTAAGGGCGCTCCTGAAACCTGTGGTTTCAACTTGTGTTGATAGACAGGCTTCGTGATTTTTATATGAAGTTCCAGAGACCAGTTCGGGGCCACTTTGGGAAAAGCGCCCCGAAACATCCCAGAACTTGAATAAGGGAGCTTATTTCAGATTTGGTGCAATCGCGATGCAGGCGTCGCAAAGACCCTGAACTGCAGCAACTGATTTCTCAAATGCGGCCTGTTCTTCTTTGTCGAGCTGGATTTCGATAACCTGTTCAACGCCGTTCGCACCGATAATGGTCGGTACGCCGACATACATGTCTTTCACGCCGTACTGGCCGGTCAGCTGAGCTGCAACCGGCAGAACGCGGCGCTTATCCTTGAGGTAGGATTCAGCCATCTGGATAGCGGAAGAAGCCGGTGCGTAATAAGCAGAACCGGTTTTCAGCAGGCCGACGATTTCAGCACCGCCGTCGCGGGTACGCTGAATGATCTTGTCCAGCTTGTCCTGAGTGGTCCAGCCCATTTTGACCAGATCCGGCAGAGGAATACCGGCAACAGTCGAATAGCGGCTGGAAGGAACCATAGTATCGCCGTGACCGCCGAGAACGAATGCGGTGACGTCTTCAACGGAAACGTTGAATTCTTCAGCGAGGAAGTAGCGGAAACGGGCGCTATCAAGCACGCCAGCCATACCGACAACTTTGTTTGCCGGCAGACCGGAGAATTTCTGCAGAGCCCAAACCATCGCATCAAGCGGGTTGGTGATGCAGATCACGAAAGCATCAGGGGCGTATTTGGCAATACCGGCGCCGACCTGTTCCATGACTTTCAGATTGATGCCCAGCAGGTCATCGCGGCTCATGCCCGGCTTGCGTGGTACACCGGCGGTAACGATAACAACATCTGCGCCTTCGATGGCGGCATAGTCATTGGCACCGGTGAACTTGGCATCGAAACCGTCAACCGGTGAGGATTCCGCGATATCGAGGCCTTTGCCCTGCGGGATACCTTCGGCGATATCGAACAACACAATGTCACCGAGCTCTTTGAGACCGGCCATATGGGCGAGCGTTCCGCCGATCATGCCTGAACCGATGAGAGCAATCTTATTGCGAGCCATGCTGGTTACTTCCCTGATCTAAAATCTAACTAAAACAGCTTTACCTCTGCTTGAGCTTTCCGATCGGTTACGCCCGCAGAGGCCATTACGCTGTATGGTCGATATGCCCGTTTTCAAAATAACTCAACTAATAATTTTGTATTTAAAGATTTCAATCGTTTAGCTAAATATGTTCTTACGTAAACGTAAGTCATTTTTGACAAAAGCCGAAGTTTTTCCTGTTTCATATCATGAAATCAGGGAAAGGAATTTTACCGGAATTTTTGGCCGCTTACAGCTGATTTTTGTTTGTTCAGAATGGCTTACAGTCAGCCCGATTGCGGAATGCTTATTTGATGAATCATAAGTGCTCTTATGATTCCCCTGACTGGCATAAATTAGGCCATGATCGTCACAAAATAGTGACGATCAGAGAATTGGCCTGTGTTTCACGTGTTACTCAGGCTGTTGCCCGTATTACAGCTGATTCATTTGTCTCAAATGCTTCAAGATATTCCGCACTCTGCATCTCAAAAAGACGCGATGCGGTACGGTCAAATTCAAAAGCTTCTGTGCCGCTGGAGGCACTATAGAGTTTGTCGGGTGTCGCTGCGGCAGAGATGATAACACGGGCGCGCTGGTCGTAAAGTGTATCCACCAGCAGAATGAAACGTTTGGCTTCATTTCTCTTAGCAAGATCCAGCACCGGCACATGATCGATAAACATAGTGCGGAAACGCGCCATGATCGCCAGATAGTCTGCGGCAGCCAGCGGTTTGGCGCAGAGTTCATCAAAAGTAACACGAACGGCTTTGCCGACTGTGCGGTTCAGATGAATGCTGCGGCCTTTGACCTTGATAACCTCTGCTGTCTCAATTCCGCCTTCTGTCAGAACATGCCATGCCTCGTCCATTCTGGCATCTGTTTTAAGCCCGAGCGGTGTGAGATAGACCGGCTGGCGGTCGAGCTTTTCAAGACGGTAATCTGTGCGCGAATCCAGATTGATCACATCAACGCGGGTTTTAAGAATGCTGACAAAAGGCAGGAACAGCTGACGGTTGAGACCATTCGGATAGAGATTGTCCGGTGCCACATTGGATGTGGCAACCAGCACCACGCCACGCTCGAACAGCGCTGAGAACAAACGCGACAGGATCATCGCATCGGCAATATCTGTGACGGTAAATTCATCAAAACACAGAACCCATGCCTGTTTTTCCAGTGCTTCAGCAACCGGCGGGATCGGGTCTTCCTGTTTGGTTTCACCTTTTTTGAAAGCCTGACGATGGGCATGAATGCGCTCATGCACATCGGCCATGAAATCATTGAAATGCGCACGGCGTTTGCGTTCAACCGGCAGCAATTCAAAGAACATATCCATCAGCATGGTCTTGCCGCGGCCGACTTCACCATGAATATACAGACCTTTGATCGGCTCAGCCACTTTTTTGGACTTGCCGAACAGCCAGCCCAAAGCACTGGATTTGCGTGAAAGGCGTTTGCTGCAAATTGCATCAATCAGAGCATCAAAGCGCTTTGCCAGAATTTGCTGCTGCGGATCTGCTTCAATATCTCCGGCCATGGCCAGAGAGTCGTAGCGTTCTGATACGGACGGATAGGCTTTCAGCGTTTCATTGAAAGACATGACAACCTCATTCGGGCTCATTCAGGCGCTGTTCTATAAATGAAAAGCCGCAGATTGTGTCTGCAGCTTTTATAATTCTATAATGTCAGCAAGTTTTTAGCGGGACAGGCTGATCGGCTGGCCGCCGGAAGTCTGACCGTCAAAGCGGCCGTCAGCAGACGAATAGAGCGAAGCTACAGTGCCGCCATTTGCATCATAGAGAACCAGCTGCTTGCCGTTGACCGACCATGAGGACAGATTGGCGAGTTCACCCGGGCAACGCAGCGGACCCGCGCGATAACCCTGACCGAATTTGGTCTGCGGGGTGGCAACTTTACAGCTCTGACCGGCAAGCGATGCATTCCACACACCGGCAACTTTGCCCGGTGTCAGGTCTACGGAAGATGCAGGCGGCAGGCTGGCAACCTGTGTATTGCCCTGCGGCTGTGAATTCATATCATTCGGATTAGCCGGAAACTGCGATGCGTTCACATCATTCAGCGATCCGGACTGAACCGATGTCGTCGGAGCAGGGCGCAAAGGAGCAGGCTGTGCCTGCGGGGGAGTGTTGCTGGCCATATTGTCAAAACGCGAACTCTGGCAACCGGCGAGAATGGTGGCAGCTGCAAGTCCGAGCAGGCCAATCTTAGAAACTCCCATACCCATCTCCTTGATAGTGTGGTTTCTGAAGCGGAATCTTTGAAACAGTTCCGTCCTCAGGTCAATAATGAGGCAAAATCCGCTGCACTTTAGACCATTTTGTAATCAAAAGGAATCATTGAACAAAAGGGAAATAAGGTTGGTTGCACGATTTTACGGCTTCAGCCTTGTTTTAATCTGACAGGTTATGGCCTGACAATGTGAAAGCCTGTCTGGCAGCAAAATTTGAGCAGATTATGTTTTAAAGATAAACATATTTTACCGGCAGGCCAAGGCGTGATCTGTCTTCTACGGCAGATTCAGGCAAAAACGCATCACTGCTTTTCGAATCATTGGCACATATACTGGCAATTTGAGAGAAGTTCCGCCATATAGGCCTGTAAATGTATGTCCGGAGTGCCTTGCGCAAAGTGTGAAGCGCTTTCAGGATGTGCTTTCAGGCAAAATCTCCGGATGCTGCCTGTTTTTCGTATCTCTGCGAACCGAATTTTGTCGATGTTCCGCATTAAGGCTGCTGATATGCCGTAACCGGAATATATCTTATAATTGTGAAACTATGTCTGTAGCTATGTCAGTTGATGCTGCTTTTGCCAAAATGAATGGCCTTGGCAATAAAATTATTGTGGCGGATATGCGCGGCCGGAGTGACCGGATCACGCCTGATGCCGCGCGCGCACTGAATGCTGATGCTGCGACCGGTTTTGATCAGATCATGGCGATCCATGATCCGAAAACGGCGGGTACGGATTATTATATCCGCATTATCAATTGCGATGGCAGTGAAGCGCAGGCTTGCGGCAATGGCACACGCTGTGTGGTGCAGGCACTTGCTGCGGAAACCGGCAAATCACAATTCACCTTTGAGACATTGGCAGGACTGTTGCTGGCAGAGGAACTACCGGACAGCCAGATCCGTGTCGATATGGGCAAGCCTCGTTTCGAGTGGCAGGCTATTCCGCTGGCAGAAGAATTTCGTGATACGCGGATGATCGAATTACAGATCGGGCCGATTGATGCGCCGGTGCTGCATTCGCCATCTGTGGCTTCGATGGGCAATCCCCATGCGATTTTCTGGGTTGATCAGGATGTCTGGTCCTATGAGCTGGATAAGTTCGGGCCATTGCTGGAAAATCATCCGATCTTTCCGGAAAAGGCAAATATTTCAATCGCGCAGGTCACGGGCAAAGATGAGCTGACCATCCGCACCTGGGAGCGTGGTGTTGGTCTGACGCGGGCTTGCGGCTCTGCTGCCTGTGCCGCTGGTGTATCGGCGGCACGCACGCGCCGTACGGGTCGCAATGTAAAAGTCATTGTACCGGGCGGGCCGTTGCAGATCGACTGGCGCGATGACGATCATGTTTTAATGACAGGACCGGCTGAATGGGAGTTTTCGGGGCAGTTTGATCCGGCAACAGGTCTTTGGGCAAAAGACACAACAGCGGAAGGTGCCTGATTATGGCGGTTGAGGTTGTAACATTCGGCTGCCGGCTGAATACTTATGAATCCGAAGTGATGAAACGCGAAGCTGATGAGGCCGGTCTCGGTACATTGGAAAACGGCGCGATTATTTTCAACACCTGTGCAGTCACGGCGGAAGCGGTGCGTCAGGCACGGCAAGCCATTCGTAAAGCACGTCGTGATAATCCGGAAGCCCGTATTATTGTAACCGGTTGTGCAGCGCAGACCGGTGCCGATGATTTTGCGGCGATGGACGAGGTTGATCTGGTTCTCGGCAATGAAGAAAAACTGAAATCCAATTCTTATCGCATGTTGCCGGATTTTGGTGTGAACCAGTTCGAGAAGGTGCGCGTCAACGATATTATGGAAGTGCGCGAAACCGCCAGTCATATGGTGGACGCGATTGAAGGCCGTGCGCGTGCTTTTGTACAGGTGCAGAACGGCTGTGATCATCGCTGCACATTCTGCATTATTCCCTATGGCCGCGGTAATTCCCGTTCTGTCCCGATGGGCGGTGTGGTTGAACAGGTCAAGAGACTGGTTGGCAATGGCTATGCGGAAGTGGTGCTGACCGGCGTGGACATGACCTCCTACGGGCCTGATCTGCCGGGCAATTTGCGCCTTGGCAAGCTGGTGAAAACCGTTTTGGCACAGGTGCCGGATTTGCAGCGTCTGCGTTTGTCTTCCATCGATTCGATTGAGGCGGATGAAGACCTGATGGAAGCGCTGGCTAACGAAAAGCGTCTGATGCCGCATTTGCATCTCTCATTGCAGTCAGGGGATAATATGATCCTCAAGCGGATGAAACGCCGTCATTTGCGTGATGACTCCATCCGTTTCTGTGAGGATGTGCGCAAGCTGCGTCCTGATGCGGTGTTTGGTGCGGATATTATCGCCGGTTTCCCTACTGAAACGGAAGAGATGTTCCAGAATTCTATCCGTATTGTGGAAGAATGCGGCCTCAGTCATTTGCATGTTTTCCCTTACAGTCCGCGTGAAGGCACGCCTGCCGCGCGTATGCCGCAATTGCGTCGTGAAGTGATCAAGGAACGGGCTGCCCGTCTGCGTGTTGCCGGTGATGCAGCTTATCGCTTGCATCTGGAAAGCCTCAAAGGCACTGTGCAGAATATTCTGGTGGAGCGGGATGGTTTAGGCCGTACGGAAGGCTTTACACTGGCAGGGCTGAATACGGACGATCTGAGCGCCGGACAGATTGTCAGCCGCATGATCTCCGGTCATGATGGTGACAAGCTGCTGGCTGTTCCGCAAAATATCTGATTATCATTCGAAATAAGAAGCGCTGTATTCATGGCTATGGGTTTTATAAAAAAGATTTTTTCTTTCGGCAAAAAGGAAGAGGCTTCTTCCGCTCCGTCAGAGGAAGTTCTGTCGCCTTTAGCAGAAGAGGGCGCACCGGTTGCAGCAGAACATGCTCTTGTTGAACCGCATCATGAGACTGTGCTGGAAAAGATCGAAGAGCTGCTTTCCCAGCCGGTTATTGCTGATCCGGCGACGATTGAACTGACACCGGTTTATGATACGCCGGAGCCGGATGAGACCGACCTTGAAGAGAAGCTGCAGACGGAAGAGCCGCCTCACGAGACTTTTCTGGAAAAGGTAGAAGAACTGCTTTCCCAGCCGGTCATCGCTGATCCGGCAACGATTGAACTGACACCGGTCTATCCTGAAACCGAGCCTGAAATTACCGATGCTGATGCGGAAGTGGTTCCTGCACCAAAACCGGTGAAAGTGACAGTCAGTAAAGCGGTTGAAGCAAAACAGGAACCGGTTGTTGTCGAAGCTGAGCCGGAAAAGAAACTGTCATGGTTTGAGCGACTGCGCAGCGGTCTGTCGCGCTCTTCACAACAGCTGGGCGATTCTATTGGCGGCATTTTCACCAAGCGCAAACTGGATGAAGACACACTTCAGGAATTGGAAGATGTGCTGATTCAGGCCGATCTTGGTCTGGAAACCGCGATGCGTATCACAGACAGCCTGTCTTCGGGTCGTTACGGCAAAGATATTTCGACCGATGAAGTGCGCCGCATTATGCGCTCCGAAATCGAAAAAGTGCTGGTTCCGGTGGCGAAGCCTCTGGAACTTGATCTGTCACACAAGCCGCATGTTATTCTCGTAGTCGGCGTTAATGGCACAGGTAAAACCACAACAATCGGCAAGCTGGCGGCAAAACTGACCGCAGGCGGATTGAAAGTGATGCTGGCAGCGGGCGATACATTCCGTGCCGCAGCGATTGAGCAATTGCATATATGGGGCGAGCGTACCGGTTCTCCGGTCGTATCTTCCAAGCTTGGTGCTGATGCGGCGGGGCTGGCATATGACGCATGGCAGCAGGCCAAAGATGCCGGCAGCGACGTGCTGATTATTGATACGGCAGGGCGCTTACAGAACAAAGCCGAGTTGATGGATGAGTTGGCTAAAATCGTGCGCGTGCTTGGCAAACATGATCCGGAAGCGCCGCACACAGTGCTGCAAACGCTGGATGCCACCACCGGTCAGAATGCGCTTAATCAGGTTGAAATTTTCAAGAATATTGCCGGTGTGAACGGCTTGGTGATGACTAAGCTCGACGGTTCCGCACGTGGCGGTATTCTGGTGGCAATTGCCGCCAAACATAAATTGCCGGTCTATTTTGTTGGTGTCGGTGAGCAGATTGATGATCTTGAGCCGTTTACGGCGCAGGATTTTGCAGGGGCGATTGCAGGAGAAGCACGATGAACGATCATATTTTTGAGCGCGATCCGTCTGACCCGCAGCGCAAGGAAGTGCCGCCGCTGTTAAAGCTGGCGCTGGAACTCGGACCTTTGCTGGTGTTCTTTTTTGCCAATTCGCGCGGTGAGTGGCTGGTTGAGCGTTTTCCGGTTCTGGCACAGATCGGTCAGCCGATTTTCATTGCAACGGCCTTGTTTATGGCCGCTACGGTGATTGCGCTGGTTGTATCATGGATCATGACGCGCAGCCTGCCGATCATGCCGCTGGTCTCGGGTATTGTGGTGCTGGTTTTCGGCGCGCTGACGCTGTGGCTGCACAATGATACTTTCATAAAAATGAAACCAACCATTGTTAACAGCCTGTTCGGTGCGATTCTGCTGGGCGGTCTGCTGTTTGGCAAAGCTTTGCTCGGCTATGTCTTCGATCAGGCTTTCAAGCTGGATGCGGAAGGCTGGCGTAAGCTGACATTGCGCTGGGGTTTGTTTTTCTTCGTGCTGGCTGTGATTAATGAAGTTGTATGGCGGAATTTCCCGACCGATACATGGGTCACATTCAAAGTGTGGGGCGTTATGCCGCTGACCATTGCTTTTACAATGTTCCAGCTGCCATTGATTAAAAAACATTCTCTGGTGCCGTGGGGCACAGAAGATGACGCAGCATCAGCGGATAAAAAATAATCGGGAGCAAAACGGATGGCTCGTCTTGAAATTGAACAGTTCTATTGTCGCGAAGATAATTTCGGCGTTCTGATTCATGATCCGGAAACGGGGCTGACAGCATCAATTGATGCGCCGGAAGAACTGGCAATCCGTTCGGCTTTGGCGCGTCGCGGCTGGAAGCTCGATTATATTTTTACGACCCATCATCATCTCGATCATGTCGATGCGAATGAAGCTTTAAAACGCATCTATGGGGCACAGATCACAGGACCCGCAGCGGAAAAAATTCCGGGCGCGGATCGCGGTGTGAAAGACGGTGACAGGTTTCAGTTCGGCTCGTTTGAAGTGCAGGTGATTTCTACACCCGGTCATACGGCCGGAGAGGTGAGTTATTATCTGCCGCAGGCAAAAGTTGCTTTTACGGGCGATACATTATTCGCGCTGGGTTGCGGCCGCCTTTTTGAAGGCACGCCGGCAGATATGTATGCATCGCTGCAAAAGCTGGCTTTGCTGCCGGTTGATACAAAAGTCTATTGCGGGCACGAATATACGCTGAATAATCTGCGTTTCGCGCTCGATGTTGACGGTACCAATCCGGCATTGAAAGAGCGCGGTCGTGAGATTGAGCGGCTGCGGGCGGAAGGTCTGCCGACCCTGCCGACCAGTATCGGGCTGGAAATGGCCACCAATCCGTTCTTGCGCGTGCATGACAGTGCAGTGCGCAAACAGCTTGGGATGGAAGATGCCAGCGAGTTGCAGGTTTTTGCGGAACTGCGTAAACGCAAAGATCATTTTTGACAAAAGCCGTTTGAGGCAAAGGTATAGTATGGTTTGTCTGTTCCGTCGTCCGGCTGTTACATTTATCGCCGGTTCTTTTCTCGCAGCGGGTTTTTTCGCTGTTATGCCTTTGACCGGTCATGCGGCATTTGCGCAGAGCTTTTCGGAAGTGGCCAAACCGGAAGTACCGGCGGAAGTGAATAATTATCCGCTTGATGAGAAATTTCTGACTAAAATGGAAGCCGCACAGGCCGAGCTCAACACCATGGATATGTCCGGCACCGGTGATGATGAGGCCGGAACCGGCGATCATTCACCAAAGGCGCTGGCTGCCCGTATTGAAAAGCAGCCGAAAGTAATGGCTGTGCTCGAAAAACACGGCTTGACCGCGCAGGATTATATTTACGGTTATTTCGCTCTGGTCAGCAGTGTAAGCGCCGTGGAAGCTGAAAATGAAGAACAGCTTGTTGATGAATTAAAAGGCATCAATCCGGCGCATGTCACTTTCGGCAAACAGTATATTGATCGTATCCATAAGCTGTTGGGCGAATAATTGACCCTCTGGGCATATTGCTAGAGCATTTCACAGTCAAGTTGGGTTAACTTGACGTCGGGATAATGCGACAAACTAAGGAATCTAGAGCAAGCACTGCGATCCAACATGAACGTAAGCCGCTCTAATCATTTCGTCTGCTCGAAACGTGTTGCACGGACTTTAACCGTGCCGATCTGTGTGCCGACACTGGCGGCCACAGGGGCGTAAATTCCTGCACCCTGCTTATCTGTATTCAGCGAGGCAAAGCTGATGGTGATTTTGCTTTTGTCAGCCAGAAAACGCACGGATTTCTTGTCTTTCTCATAGCCGGAGACAGGGACAAATTTAGCATTGCAGATGATTGCGGTGCCGTCGAAACCTTTCACTGAAAGCTTCTCGGCGCCTGCAGGACTTAACACTATCTGTGCCCGCGTCTGCCCGTCAAAAATCTGTAATGTCCGGTTGCAGACTGCTGCGGCAGTGGGGCTGGTAATCATCATCGCGCTGATCGGATCAAAAACTGCTTTCAGATCATCGGGGCGGGTTTCTACCCACGGGTCATTTTTCCGGATCGGCGGCTGATTGTCAAAAGCACTGACCGAGCCGTTTTTGAAGCTGATGGCTGTGCGCTTGTGTTTTTTACCGCTGCGATATGTGGTGAGATAAGAAACGGGCTGAACAGCGGCGGCTGCGCCTTGCTTGCGCATATTGCCATTAATAGTGATGGAGCCTTTGGTGCTGTCAAAAATACGGGCAAGGCCGGAGCTGTGAAAACTTCCGTCGAGTGCGTAAGCATTATTCGTGATTCTGGTGTTCAGTTCGGAACGCGCGATTGTTATGCCAAAAACGGAAATACCATATTCCGTGCGGTAGCCGGAATCAGCGGCAAAAGCGGTAGCGGGCATTACGGAGAGGGCAGTGAGAATTGCTGCTGCAAATATCCGGTTTTGACCGGTTACTGTATGGATTCTTGCAGCCTTGTCCGTAAACATCATTCAGATCTCCCTGAGACTCACCTGAGCGGATAATGTGCAGCACCCAGTCTGAAAATGCAGAACTGGTGACTTTTGTGCCCGCTATTTGTATGATAAAAGCGGCAAAATGCAGTCAATGACAGTCAATTCCTTGTCATTCCTGCAATTGAACCCGTAATCAGCTTGAAACGGCTTGACGGGAAGGGCTGCTTTCACTATAGAAACCCGACTTTCCCAATGGGCCGCTGTCCGATATTGCGCGCCGCGACATATCAATCACGGATTGATTATGATAGTAGCGAAGACGGTATCGGATATTTGTGCCGGGGCCTGAAACAGAATTTTGAAGGTGAGACCAATGTCCCGCGCTTGTGAACTGACCGGTAAAGCGGTCCTCTACGGCAACAATGTAAGCCATGCGAACAACAAGTCGCGTCGCCGTTATTTGCCAAATCTTTGCAATGTAACCCTGATGTCCGATGCAATGGGCCAGAGCTACCGTCTGCGCGTTACTGCGCATGCGCTGCGTACTGTTGAGCATCGCGGTGGTCTGGATGCATTCCTTGCGAAAGCTTCTGACAATGAACTGTCACAGCGCGCACGTCTGCTGAAGCGTCAGGTTGCCAAGAAACTGGCCGAAGCTGCTGCTTAATAGCTTTCACGGCTGAATTTAGTTTTGCTAAAGGCCGGTTCGTCCGGCCTTTTTGCTGGTTCCATTACCCAGGATAAAAAAATGCCTCTACAGCATAATTCCGCTATTAAAGCGTTGATTTTTCCCGTTCTGGCCATGTGTGCGGCTGTCGCCGCTTCCAATATCCTTGTGCAATATCCGGTTCATTATTTCGGCTTGCAGGATATTCTTACCTATGGCGCATTTACTTATCCGTTTGCCTTTCTGGTCAATGATCTGACCAATCGCCGCTTTGGCCCGCAACGCGCCCGTCAGGTCGTTTATGCCGGTTTTGCGCTGGGTGTTATCATGTCGATCTGGCTTGCAAGCCCGCGCCTTGCTGTGGCCTCAGGAAGTGCATTTCTGTTTGCACAATTGCTGGATATCAGTGTGTTCAGCCGTTTGCGTCGTTTGCGCTGGTGGAAAGCACCGCTGGCGGCAGCACTTTGCGGTTCTGTGCTGGATACGATCCTGTTCTTCTCGCTGGCTTTTGCGGCACCGTTCAGCATGCTTGATACGGCTTTCGGGCTGGCTGACAGCTCCATGACCGATCAGGTGCAGTGGTTTGGCCTTGCAATGCCACTGTGGCTGTCTCTGGCGCTTGGTGACTTTGGTATCAAGGTTCTGATGAGTGTGGTGATGCTGGTGCCTTACGGGGCGATTCTGGCACTGTTTGCCCCGTCGATTTATGGCGCAGGTAAATCCGATGCTACTAAACCGGCTATCCGGTAAGCGCCTGCAGAACAAGCACATCAAAAAAGCCTCCCGAAGAGATCATCCTCGGGAGGCTTTTCATTCAGCATTGCAAATCAGCGCCGTGCTGTCCGGCCTTTTGGCTGGTCCTGATCATCAAACAGCGAGGCGAGCTGCTCGGTCATCGCACCGGCTAGTTCTTCCGCGTCAACAATGGTCACCGCGCGCTGATAGTAGCGGGTCACATCGTGGCCGATACCAATCGCAATCAGCTCAATCGGTGAGCGGTTTTCGATTTCATCAATCACGGCGCGCAAATGACGTTCCAGATAATTGCCCGGATTAACCGACAGGGTCGAATCATCAACCGGCGCACCATCAGAAATCACCATCAGGATTTTGCGCTGTTCAGGACGGCCGAGCAGACGGTTATGCGCCCACATCAGCGCTTCACCGTCGATATTCTCTTTCAGCAGCCCTTCACGCATCATCAGGCCGAGATTGCGTCTTGCGCGACGCCAAGGCGCATCTGCGCCTTTATAAACAATATGGCGCAGATCATTGAGGCGACCCGGCTGGGCAGGTTTGCCGCGATCGAGCCATGCCTCACGGGACTGGCCGCCTTTCCACGCTTTGGTGGTAAAGCCGAGAATCTCAACCTTCACGCCGCAGCGTTCCAGCGTGCGTGCCAGAATATCGGCACAGGTGGCAGCCACAGTAATCGGGCGTCCGCGCATCGAACCGGAATTGTCGATAATCAGGCTCACAACCGTATCGCGGAAATTGGTATCGCGTTCGGTTTTGAAAGACAGCGGCTGGGTCGGGTCAATCACCACACGTACCAGCTTGGCGCTGTCGAGATGACCTTCTTCCAGATCAAACAGCCATGAACGGTTCTGCTGCGCCATCAAACGGCGCTGCAGGCGGTTGGCGAGACGTCCGACAACGCCTTGCAAATTCGCAAGCTGCTTGTCGAGGAAACCACGCAGACGATCCAGTTCCGCATCATCGCAGAGATCGGTTGCTTCTACGATCTCGTCAAATTCACGGGTGAAAACTTTATAGTCATGATGCTTGTCGAAATCGGAAAACGGCTGGTTAGACCGGCGCGCTTCGCCCGGTGTTTCCGCATCTTCCTCTTCACCGTCATCAGCATCTTCATAGGCGGCATCTTCAGCTTCAAGATCGCCGCGCTCACGGTCATCATTGGTATCTTCAGAACTGTCGCCGTCGCCGGACTGGTTTTCTGCATCTTCTTCGGATGCACCTTCCTGCGATTCTTCCGGATCAGCCTGTTCTTCCTGCTGGCTTTCCTCGTCGTCACTCTCGGATGGTTCGGCCAGCTCTTCCGCCATATCCAGCGCAACCAGCATTTCACGCACCAGACGGGCATAATCCTGCTGGCTGTTCAGGCGGTCACTGAGCGTTTCGAGGCGGTCACCGATTTTGTCTTCAATCCAGTCGCGCCACAGTTCAACAACATTGCCTGCCTGTACCGGCGGGCGGTAGCCGGTGAGTTTTTCACGAACCAGAAGGGAGATAGCTTCTTCAATCGGCGCATCATCGCGCGAGGTAATCGCGGAATAATTGGCGCGGCTGTATTTGTCAGCCAGCATGGCCGACAGATTGCTTGCCACGCCCTCCATAGCCAGAGCGCCGATCGCTTCAACGCGTGCCTGTTCAACGGCATCGTAAATTGCGCGTGCCTGTTGGCCTTGCGGCGCAAGCTGCGCATGAATGCGCGGATCATGACGTGCATGACGCAGCGCCATTGAGTCACCAAGACCACGGATGATGGAAATATCTTCTGCAGTCGGGCGCTTTGGCAGATCCGGCAGGCGGGCATGATTGCCGGTCAGTGCCGGACGGTCATGGCTGAAGCCGACCTCAAACTCATTGCTGCCGGCGATTGCACGCACACAGGCTGTGACCGCGCGTTTGAAAGGTTCGGAATCGACCGGACCTTTAGGACGTTCACGTGTGTTATCGCCGGGGCCTGCCATGATGAAACTGCCTTATATCAGAAGAACTTAACCTTGTTTCGCTGTCATAATGAAGCGAGAGCGCCCCTGTGATGACAGGGACGCTTTGTGCGTTTTATGCAAGCACGACATTAACTGCGGATTCAGGCAGTTCCTGTCCGAAAGCACGCTGGTAGAACTCTGCAACAATCGGGCGTTCCAGCTCGTCGCATTTGTTCAGGAAGGTTAAGCGGAATGCAAAGCCGACATCGGTGAAAATATTGGCATTTTCAGACCATGTAATCACAGTACGCGGGCTCATAACGGTCGACAGATCGCCATTGATGAAAGCCTGACGGGTCATATCGGCAACGCGAACCATTTTCGAGACGATCTCACGGCCTTCCGCATTCTGGTAATGCTTGGACTTGGCGAGAATGATCTCAACTTCATTGTCGTGCGGCAGATAGTTCAGCGTGGTGACGATCGACCAACGGTCCATCTGCGCCTGATTGATCTGCTGGGTGCCGTGGTAAAGACCGGTGGTGTCACCGAGACCGACAGTGTTTGCGGTTGCAAACATGCGGAATGCCGGATGCGGGTTGATAACGCGGCTCTGGTCGAGCAGGGTCAGACGGCCGGACGATTCCAGAACACGCTGGATAACGAACATCACGTCCGGACGACCGGCATCATATTCGTCGAAAACCAGAGCAACATTGTTCTGATAGGCCCATGGCAGAATACCGTCTTTGAATTCTGTAACCTGCATACCGTCTTTGACAACGATGGCATCTTTACCGATCAGATCAATACGGCTGACATGGCTGTCGAGATTGACGCGCACGCAAGGCCAGTTCAGACGGGCTGCAACCTGTTCAATATGGGTGGATTTACCGGTACCGTGGTAACCGGAGACCATAACGCGGCGGTTATAGGCAAAGCCGGCGAGAATCGCCAAGGTTGTCTGGCGGTCAAAAATGTAATCCGGATCTGCATCCGGTACATGCGGATCTTTTTTGCTGTAAGCGGGCACGATCATATCGGAATCAATCCCGAACACGTCACGCACCGATACAGTTGTGTCCGGCATATTGTTTATGTCGAGATCAACCTTGCTCATCATGCCTCCTGAGCGGCGCCTGCATGCCGCTGTATCATCATATGTTCAGAGAGCCTTTCCCTTTTCCTGCAGCGGAAAACCCCTCTATCGCTTTCAGTTCGTCTTGGCTCAGTTCTTCCGGCACAAACAGTTCCGGTTTTTGCTGAAACTGTCTGAAGTGCTGTGCCGGTGTAGTTGTTTCGGCAGGTTAACAGGGAACGAAAGTTTCTTGCTTCCGTAATTTCCCTTTGTTCCCTGCAAATAATCTTTATTTTACCGCATGTCTTTCACCCGAAACAGGTATCCGTTTTCGGGCGGCATGCTTTAGTCTTTGCCTGTTTAGCAAAAACCTGCGGTCTTTAGCAATTGATAAGCTTGCACAACTTCGCGGAAACGTTCTTCCGAACCGCGATCGCCGCCATTGGCATCCGGATGATGCTGCTTTACCAGCTCTTTATAGCGCGATTTGATCGCGTCACTGGTCGAATTTGCCGCAATGCCCAGGGTCGCAAAAGCCTTGGATTCGAGCGGACGCGGGCGTCTGGTCGGGGTCGCAGCTTCCGCACGGGCGCGTGTTTGTTCAAAGAGATTCAGCGGATCACGGATCTTGTTGTGATAGGCTGCGGTGCCTGAACGCATACGGGCAAATTGCGGGGCTGACTGGCGCGAAGTGGAGTTTTTGGTGGTTGTCCATGTCGGACGGTCACCAACGGCCGCATTCTTCTGGAACTTGGCGATTTCCTCATCGCTAAGACCGGAGAAAGCATTGAAGTTTTTATTATATTCGCGGACGTGATCCAGACAGAAGTGCAGATAAAGACCTTCACGCGCACCGCCCGCAGGCGCTTTGTGTGTTCCGGTTTCTTCGCATCCTTCCCACTGGCACTGCGGGCCAGCCGGTTTTTTGTCTTCCTTGCGGGAACGGATACGGATGCTGTCAAAAAATTTTGAATTCGTTGCCATGATATCAATATTACGGGGTCAGATCTGATGATACAAGAATTGACATTTCACGACGCATGACCGAACCCTGCGGGGCCGAGAGTCGAAGCAGACGTGAAATCGGGATTTAGCTGCATTATGTATACCGGAATGGTAACGCATGCACATAACATAGTCCCTATATGGGGGCAGGAGATCAGAATGTCTATTCCTTTGACGCGTCAAGAACGGATTACCGCAAAACTATCTGAGGCTTTTCAGCCTGTGTTGCTTGATGTCATCAATGAAAGTCATCTTCATGCCGGTCATCATCACACAGACGGCGGTCATGAGGAAGTGTTCGACGGTACCGGTGAAACACATTACCGCGTTATAATTGTGGCAGAGGCTTTTACAGGTTTGAGCCGCGTTGACCGTCATCGTGCGATCAATGCGCAGCTGGATGAAGAACTGCAATCGGGTCTGCATGCGATTGCGCTGGAACCGAGCGCACCGGGGGAGCCGACCCGCCGTACCCGCAAACCGGCCTGATTATTCAAAACAAGTAACCGCAGACTTCCGGTTACTTGTTTCCTTTGTCATCTGCTGTTATGAGACGGCAGTGAGCTTTTGGCTCTTCCGTAAGCGTTTAACGTTAAGCAACGCATCCATGCCGGTCTTACACTGGACAAGCTCCTGCCTCGGGCGGGAGGGATGTGCTGATGTGTAAGGCCGCAAATTTACGGAAATGATTATGCAATCTTCCAAATCTGTTCCTGCTTTTCCGAAACTTCCGGCACGTTACATTCCTGTTGTGATGCCTTTTATTCTCTCTGTCCTGATGACTTTTGTTGTGTCTCTGATTGCCACACTGAAAAATCTCGGGTTCAGGGCTGATCTTTTATCGCACTGGATGCCCGCATGGGGGCTGTCGTGGATCGTGGCATTTCCGGTGTTGTTACTGGTGCTGCCGCTGGTACGGCGTCTGGTCGGCATTGTCTGTCACAAGCCATAAGCGCTTAAACAAAAACCGCTCTCAAAGATCATTTGCGAGCGGTTTTTTAAATTGATGATACGAGCTTTAAGCCAGTTTTTCCTGCAGGAAAGCCTCTACATCAGCCGCATTGACATCTTTGGCGATGAAAGACTGGCCAAGACCACGGGTCAGAATGAAAGTCAGCGAGCCGCGCGACACTTTCTTATCCTGTGCAATATAAGACATCAGCACATCTGCGGAAGGCAGTCCGGCAATCTCTTTCATGGAAACCGGCAGGCCGACAGCTTTCAAATGCGCTTCAACCCGTGCAGCAATATCCTCTGAAATCAGGCCGAGACGTGCGGAGAACTGATGCGCCAGTACCATGCCGATGGCAACGGCTTCACCATGCACAAGGCGTGAGGAATCATAATTGGTGGCGGTTTCCAGCGCATGGCCGAATGTATGGCCGAGATTGAGCAAGGCGCGGTCACCGGTTTCACGTTCATCGCGGGCAACAACGGCTGCCTTGGCGCGGCAGGAAGTGGCAATGGCTTTTTGTCGTGCAGCACCGCCTGTAAAGATACCCTGCCAGTTGTTTTCCAGCCATTCGAAAAATTCCGGCTGGTCAATCAGACCATATTTGGCAACTTCTGCATAACCCGCAGCAAATTCACGCTTGCTCAAAGTGTCGAGAATATCCGTATCGGCCAGCACCAGTTGCGGTTGATTGAAAACGCCGACAAGGTTTTTACCGTAAGCGGTGTTGATGCCGGTTTTACCACCGACAGAAGAATCAACCTGTGCCAGAAGTGAAGTCGGGATTTGGATGAAATTCATGCCGCGGCGTACAATACCGGCAACGAAACCGGCAAGATCACCGATCACACCACCGCCCAGAGCAATAACAGCATCGCCGCGCTCAAGACGGGCTTTGAGAATGTCGTTGGTCACAGTTTCAAGCGTGGCAAAGCCTTTGGACTTTTCACCGGCTGCAACAATAACCGGTGTCGCATTAATACCGGCAGCCTCCAAAGCGTCGAGCAGTGATGGCATATGCAGCTTGGCAAGATTTTCATCGGTGACCACAGCCGCACGGATGCCCGGCAGACGTGCAGCAATTTCCTCACCCGCGCGGGCAATAAGGCCGCTGCCGATGAGAATGTCATAAGAGCGGTCTCCCAGTGATACATGAACGGTTTCGGTTGCAACATGTCCGGTAGATGTCATGGGAGATACTCGTGATTATGATTTAGTCTTGGATTGGTTCGGTCTTGCGTAAATGATCGAGCAGCAAGGTGATGACTTCCTGTGCAATCACTTCACGTTTTTCATCGCGGGAGATGATACTCAGATCAGCGGTGGCATAGACCGGATAACGTTCGGTCATCAGCTTCTGCATCACTGCACGCGGATCGTCATTTTTCAAAAGCGGACGATCCTGACGGCGCAATACGCGCTCCATCAGCACATCCAGTTCCGCATTGAGCCAGACGGAAATACCGGCTTCCGCAATATTCTCGCGGGTCTGTTCATTCATGAAAGCACCGCCGCCGGTGGCGAGGATCATTGATCCGCCTTCCAGCAGGCGCTGCATGACACGGCGTTCAAGATCGCGGAATTCCGGCTCGCCATAGGAGGCAAATAATTCAGTAACGCTCATACGGGAGACATTTTCGATTTCCGTATCGAGATCGAAAAACGGCAAATCCAGCATGGCGGCCATTTTCTTGCCGATGGTGGATTTTCCTGCTCCCATAAGTCCGACAAGCACCACAGGGCGCTGGTTCAGGAGGGCTTTAATTTCGTCGGCCTGACTGCGCAAATGCGTCTGGTCAGCTTTTTTATTTGGGTTCGGCATCGTCTTCTTCTCGTGACGGTGCTTCCATTTGAAACACTTGAGTAAAGTCAATCGCTGCTGATCTGCTGCTTGTCAAGAAAGATCGGAGATTTTCTGCCGCTATTGATGGTGCTTAAGGATGCGCACGGGGGTGTGCTTTGTCGTAAATCTCCAGCAGGCGATCGGTATCCACGCCGGTATAGACCTGTGTGGTGGAAAGGCTGGCATGGCCGAGCAGTTCCTGAATAGTGCGAAGATCGCCGCCGCGTGCCAGAAGATGGGTCGCAAAAGAATGCCGCAAAGCATGGGGAGTTGCGGTTTCCGGCAGGTTGAGCGCGGAGCGCATCTTCTGCATTTCCCGCTGAATAATACCGGCATGGAGTGCACCACCTTTAGCACCGCGAAACAGCGGCATTGTGCCGTTCAAATGAAAGGGGCAGAGGCGGCGATATTCGGCAATTGCCTGATGAACAGCAGGCAGCAGCGGTACGAGGCGGCTTTTGCCGCCTTTACCCTGAATTGTCAGGGAGCGGGCTGTTGTGTCGGCCACGGCATCCGGTGTCAGACCAAGCGCTTCTGAAATACGCAAGCCGCAGCCGTAAAGCAGAGTGAGAACAGCGGCATTGCGTGCGGCAATCCATGGCTCTTCCGCCAGCTGTTGCTGTGTGTTGACAACCCGCAAAGCTGCATCAGCCGACAAAGGTTTGGGCAGAGATTTCGGCTGGCGTGGTGCGCGTATAGCGCTGGCACCAGCTGCATTGGCCAGCCCCTGTTTTTCGAGATAGCGCAGCAGCGAGCGCACACCGGCAAGACCGCGCCCGAGAGTGCGGGCACCGGCTCCGTCATTACGGCGTGAGGCCAGATAGGAGCGCAAATCTGTAATGCGTAGATTCGAGACATCTTTCAAAGCCGGTGGTGTGCCCAGATGGCCGGTCATGAATTGCAGAAACTGACGGGTATCGCGCTCATAGGCATTCAGCGTATGGGCGGCCAGTCTGCGGCTGTTGGTTAAGCTGCCAAGCCAGTCCTGACGCGCCTGATTGAGGTCGGGCGCAGCGATAATCAGAAATTCTGCTTTTGAGGTTTCCGTTTTGGCCGTTTGCATGGATTGAATCTGTAATCCGGTTATCTTAATAAAAATAGAGTTTCTCACGGCGAGGTTACGGAACCGTTGCCGCCACAGTTTAAGGTTTTTCATGTCTTCTCAGAAAAAAGGCAGTCCGGTGCGGGTTGCAAATCTTGATAATCCGGTTCAGCTCGCCGTTATCGGCGCTGCCCATGGCATCAAAGGGGAAGTGCGCGTTAAAACCTATACGGGCGACCCTATGGATCTGGGCTCCTATGGTCTGCTTTATGATGCATCCGGTAAAAGCTATGAAGTGCTATCGATCCGCCCGAGTAAAACCGTAGTCGTGGTGCGCTTTGCCGGTGTTGAGGATCGCAATGCGGCGGAAGCGCTGAATGGCAAAGAGCTCTATGTCGATCATGCGCAGCTGCCGCAGGATCTTGATGAGGACGAGTTTTATTATACTGATCTGATCGGCCTTGCCGTGCGCGACAGCGCAGGCGTGTCCTATGGTAAAGTCTCTGCCGTGTTTAATTTCGGCGGCGGTGATGTGCTGGAGATTAAGGAAAGCGGCAAAAAGCCGGTTATGATCCCGTTCACACTGACTTCTGTACCGGAAATTCTGATGGAAGAAGGTGCCATTCTGATTGATCCGCTGGCGGCAGGTCTTGTTGATGATGGTTCAGCCTCTGCGGATGAAGAGGGTGATGAGCCTGAGGCACCTGAGACTGATGATGACGGATGGGCGCGGTAATGAGTTTCAAAGCATCTGTCCTGACCCTTTATCCTGAGATGTTTCCGGGGCCGCTGGGCGCTGCCCTTGCAGGGCGCGCCTTGCGCGATGATAAATGGCAGCTTGAAACCGTCCAGATCAGAGATTTTGCGCTCGATAAACACCGGATGGTTGATGACACACCGGCTGGCGGCAGCGCGGGTATGGTGATGAAGCCGGATGTCGTGGCCAGAGCGCTGGATAGTGTGGAGCAGGATAATCGCCCGCGTATTCTGATGAGCCCGCGTGGGCGGCCGCTGACACAGGATCTGGTGCGTGAATTGGCAAGCGGCGACGGCGCAGTGATTCTCTGCGGGCGCTTTGAGGGAGTGGATGAGCGTGTTATCGAAGCGCGAAATCTCATGGAAGTCTCTGTCGGGGATTATATTCTCTCCGGCGGTGAAACCGGTGCGCTGGTGCTGCTTGACGCGATTGTCCGCCTGATTCCGGGTGTGATGGGCAATCATGAATCCGGTGAAACCGAGAGTTTTGAAACCGGCCTGCTGGAGCATCCGCATTATACCCGTCCGCAGGAATGGGAAGGGCGCTCGATCCCTGCGGTGCTGACCTCCGGCAATCATAAGGCTGTTGATCAGTGGCGGCTGGACGAAGCCAAACGCATTACCAGTGAGCGCCGCCCCGATTTGTGGGAGGCCTATCAGAACAGGAGTAAATAATGCAGATTCTGAGACGTGCGGAATATGCAGCTATTTTGCTGATTACTCTGGGGTTTTATGCGCAAAGCGGTGAGGGCTGGTGGTGGTTTGCGCTGTTGTTTCTGGTGCCTGACATTACTATGGCAGGCTATGTATTTGGCAACCGTATCGGTGCGCTGGTCTATAATGCCGGTCACAGTTTTCTGAGTGTGGCCGCGCTTGGTCTGCTGATGTATGTCTCAGGGCAGCAATGGTTGTGGCCTTATGTGCTGATCTGGACTGCCCATATCGCTTTTGACCGGATGCTGGGCTACGGGCTGAAATATGGGTCCTCTTTTCAGGATACGCATCTGGGGCGTATCGGGCGTAATTGAATCAGAACTTCTTGCAGAGTTGAGTTGATTCACAGGCGGTAATGGTGTATTGCCGCCTCACATTTCGGGATTTCCTGAAATCCGATTTTCGTTGACCTGAAATCAATGAGTAGTGAAACCGCTCCTGCCTTAACGGCATAGCATGACGGCAAAGACTGTTTTGCAAGTGATAGCGCTCTGACTGTTCGAGAAGAATCAGAAGGATTAAAACTATGAACATTATTAAGCAGCTTGAAGCTGAACAGATTGCAAAGATTGCTGAAAAGCGCGTTCTGCCAGATTTCGACGCCGGTGACACAGTTCGCGTTCTCGTACGCGTAACTGAAGGTACCCGTACCCGTGTACAGGCTTACGAAGGCGTTTGCATCGGCCGTTCGGGCGCAGGTCTGCAGGAAAGCTTCACCGTTCGTAAGATTTCTTACGGCGAAGGCGTAGAGCGCGTATTCCCTGTTTATTCTCCGCTGGTTGAAGGCGTTGAAGTTGTTCGCCGCGGTAAAGTCCGTCGTGCGAAACTTTATTACCTTCGTGGCCTTACCGGTAAGGCTGCCCGTATCGTTGAGAAAAAAGACAATCGTTCGAAAGCTGAACGTGAAGCAGACAAGCGCGCTGCTGAGCGTGATGCTGCTGCCAAGGCAGCTGCAGAATAATTTTCTGCATCTTTCTGCGATTATAAAATTTCCAGGGATAAGGGCGGCCTCAGGGTCGCCCTTTTTCTATTTGCAAAGATTAAATGCCGCTTGGGTAATAATCTTGCTGCGACACCCTGTTCCGCTTGTCATTTCTTGACGAAATCGCATAGCGGGTGCATATGAACCATAATCATATCGGTTCTGTGGTCCTGTGATTGCCGGGAGGTAATGGCTGCAGAACGCTTGCAAAGGATACTAAGAGCCATGAGCGCGCCGCGTACACTCTATGACAAGATCTGGGACGATCATCTGGTAGATCAGCAGGATGACGGTACCTGCCTGCTTTATATTGATCGCCATCTTGTGCATGAAGTGACCAGCCCTCAGGCTTTTGAAGGTCTGCGTATGGCTGGCCGCAAAGTGCGCCATCCGGAACGCACCCTTGCTGTTGTTGACCATAACGTGCCGACTTCGGCAGATCGTGTGAATGGCATCAAGAATGAAGAAAGCCGTATTCAGGTTGAAGCTCTGGCCAAAAATGCGGCCGAGTTCGGCGTTGAATATTATTCCGAGCGCGATAAGCGTCAGGGCGTTGTGCATATTGTTGGTCCTGAACAGGGCTTCACCCTGCCGGGCATGACGATTGTTTGCGGCGACAGCCACACTTCTACCCACGGCGCTTTCGGTTCGCTGGCGCATGGTATCGGTACATCCGAAGTGGAGCACGTACTGGCCACCCAGACCCTGATCCAGAAAAAAGCTAAAAACATGCTGGTGCGTGTGGATGGCAAACTGGCAGCAGGTGTGACTGCGAAAGACATTACACTGGCGATCATCGGTAAAATCGGCACTGCCGGCGGTACCGGCTATGTGATCGAATATGCCGGCGATGCAATCACCTCTTTGACCATGGAAGGCCGTATGACGGTCTGTAACATGTCGATTGAAGGCGGTGCACGCGCTGGTCTGATCGCGCCTGATGCGACAACTTTTGATTATATCCGTGGCAAGCCGCGCGCGCCAAAAGGTGAGCAGTTTGAACAGGCACTGGCTTACTGGAAGACGCTGAGTTCCGATGAAGGCGCGCATTTCGATAAGATTGTGACCCTTGATGCCGCTGAAATCTCGCCGGTTGTCACATGGGGCTCTTCACCGGAAGATGTGGTTTTCGTGACCGATGTAGTGCCTAATCCGGATGATATTCAGGACGACACCAAGCGTTCATCAAAGTGGCGTGCGCTGGAATATATGGATCTGAAACCTGGCACCAAGATCACAGATATCGCGATTGATCGCGTCTTTATCGGCTCCTGCACCAATGGCCGTATTGAAGATCTGCGCGATGCTGCGCGCATGGTTGAAGGCAAGAAAGTTGCCTCCACTGTTAATGCGATGATTGTTCCGGGTTCCGGCCTTGTAAAAGAAATGGCTGAAGCTGAAGGTCTGGATAAGATTTTTATCGAAGCAGGCTTTGACTGGCGTGAGCCGGGTTGTTCGATGTGTCTGGCAATGAATGATGACCGTCTGAAGCCGGGTGAGCGTTGCGCATCGACCTCTAACCGTAACTTTGAAGGCCGTCAGGGCTTTAAAGGCCGTACTCATCTGGTGTCGCCAGCAATGGCAGCGGCAGCAGCTGTGGCAGGGCATTTTGTTGATATCCGCGACTGGAACTAAATAGCTGATTTAAAAGTCGCCATGCTTGGCTGCAAATGGCAAATTTCTGTGCTTCGGTACTCACGTACACATGGCGCCGCACGTCCGTAGGACGTGCAAAGGACGCCATGATCTTTAGTTGCTGCATAATCTTATCTTTCATCGTATGATGAAAGGATTATGCAGAGGTACGCTCCGTTCCGATGCTCGCAAATCACCATTTTCGCTTGCGCCTGTCGCTTTTTGATTCAGGTATTAATTCGGGATCCTAAGAAAAAACCCGCTCATTGCGTAAGATCAATGGGCGGTTTTTTCTTTTCAGCTAAACAGCACTGATTAGACTGGTGTTTTTAAAAGAAGCAGTTACTCTGCTTCGTAGTCTCAATGGGGAAACTATCATGACACAGGATCACGCTATTGATATTTCATTGCTTCACTTACGTGATGCCCGTGAGCTTGCCCCTTTGCTAGCCGATTATGCGCAGGCGCTGAAGCGCGGTGCACCACGCCGTCCGGATGAATATTATGCGGAAAAGCTGCTGCAGGATCGCAGTGCCGAATTGCTCGGTGCACGGCTCGACGGCGTGCTGGTTGGTTTTGTGATTTTCTACGATCTGCCGGAGCCGGTATCGGGTATGCGCGCAGGGCAGGTGGATCATATTTACGTCCATCACGAGCACCGCAAAAAAGGTATCGC
Source organism: Pseudochrobactrum algeriensis (assembly GCF_018436245.1). NCBI lineage: Bacteria > Pseudomonadati > Pseudomonadota > Alphaproteobacteria > Hyphomicrobiales > Brucellaceae > Pseudochrobactrum > Pseudochrobactrum algeriensis. The sequence goes on along the minus strand of NZ_CP075361.1, from coordinate 3,236,588 downwards.
CAAGGCTTTGATTGATGTGCTGGCCGATAAGGCTGAAGAGCGCTCATGGAGCAAGCTGGCACTCAATGCACCGCGTCAGCCGGAAGATGGTCGCAAGCTCTATGAGCAGGTGGCTGCAACTGCCGACTGGAGCAGTTTTGTGATTCGTTTTGCACCACATCTTCAGTAAACCTGTTGAAACACTGTCCAGCGGCTCATAATCAGGACAATTTAAACGCCGCCGGATTTTATTTTTATCGCGGATGTCAGGTAATAGGCCGCATAAAACCGTTTAAAACGTCCTCTCCTTGCTCAGGTGCGACTAATTGCATGGCTGGTCGCATGGTTGTGACTTTGACGTGGTGACAAAAGCACAGTAGATAAGCCCTAACATGGTCGTCCTTTAAACGATCTTGGCCGTATTCGCTCTACTGCGCGGCTCCTGAGCCTGTGAAGCTTCAAGAATTGCGCAGCATGTTAAAATGACAGAGTTTATATCTATGCTGGGCGCAGGTTCATCATAGATATAAACTCTGTTGGGCATGAACAGACCATAGATTTTGCCGGATTGCCGGTATGTTTAGCAAGGCCTGTTTATCGGTAACATTTACCAGGATAGCTATGACAACAAGACCAATAGTCAAAAGCCAGCGCCCGCTGTCACCGCATTTGTCGATTTATAAACCGGCAATCACGATGACGACGTCGATTATTCACCGTATTACCGGCGGCGCTCTTTATTTCGGCACTGTATTGCTTGCCGTATGGCTGATTTCCGCAGCCGTCAGTGAAGATTGCTTCAATCTCATTAATGGCCTGTTCGGCTCCTGGGTAGGACAGCTTGTGCTGTTCGGCTACACATGGGCTTTGATGCAGCATCTGGCGGGCGGTATCCGCCATTTCATCTGGGATATGGGCGCAGGCCTCGAAAAACACACCGCCAGCAAAATGGCCTGGGCCACGGTGGTGTTTTCAGTTGTTGCGACAATCCTGATCTGGGTTGTGGCTTACAGCCTGCGCTGAGAGGACTGATATATGCAAGATATGCGCACCCCTCTGGGTAAGGTTCGCGGCCTTGGTTCCGCCAAGGAAGGCACCGGTCATTTCTGGACACAGCGTATGAGTGCTGTCGCACTTGTGCCGCTGGTGATTTATTTCATCGGCCTGATTATCTGCCTCAATGGTGCAGATTATGCAGAAGTCCGCGCTGCAATCGCCCATCCGTTTAATGCGATTGTGATGGCGCTGTTTGTTCTGACCGGTGTTTATCACATGCGTCTGGGCATGCAGGTTATTATCGAAGATTATATTCACGGCGAAGGCCTGAAGATTGTTTGCGTTATGCTCAACACCTTCTTTGCGATTGTTGTTGGCGGCGCGAGTGTATTTGCAATCCTCAAGCTCAGCTTCGGAGGTTGATAGGCCAAATGGCAACAACTAAAGACACAGCTGCTAACGGCAGCAAATACACCTTTGTCGATCACAAATTTGACGTTGTGGTTGTCGGTGCCGGTGGTGCAGGTTTGCGTGCAACACTGGGTATGGCAGAGCAGGGCTTTAAAACAGCCTGTATTACCAAGGTTTTCCCGACGCGCTCCCATACGGTTGCAGCGCAGGGCGGTATTGCTGCTTCGCTTTCCAATATGGGACCGGATAGCTGGCAGTGGCATATGTATGACACTGTTAAAGGCTCCGACTGGCTCGGTGATACAGACGCTATGGAGTATCTGGCCCGTGAAGCGCCTGCGGCGGTTTATGAGCTGGAACATTACGGCGTGCCGTTCTCCCGTACAGAGGAAGGCAAAATCTATCAGCGTCCGTTCGGCGGCCATATGCAGAACTTCGGTGACGGCCCTCCGGTACAGCGTACCTGTGCTGCTGCTGACCGTACCGGTCACGCTATTCTGCACACGCTTTACGGCCAGTCGCTCAAGAACAATGCGCAGTTCTTTATCGAATATTTCGCGCTTGATCTGATCATGACTGACGGTGTTTGCACCGGTGTTGTGGCTTGGAACCTCGATGACGGTACAATTCACCGTTTCTCCGCCAAAATGGTCGTTCTGGCCACCGGCGGTTACGGTCGTTCGTATTTCTCGGCAACTTCTGCCCATACCTGCACCGGCGATGGCGGCGGTATGGTTGCACGTGCCGGTCTGCCGCTGCAGGATATGGAATTCGTTCAGTTCCACCCGACCGGTATTTACGGCGCAGGCTGCCTGATTACTGAAGGCGCACGCGGTGAAGGCGGGTATCTGGTTAACTCCGAAGGCGAGCGCTTCATGGAGCGTTATGCACCTTCCGCCAAAGATCTGGCATCGCGTGACGTTGTGTCCCGCTGCATGACCATTGAGATCCGTGAAGGCCGCGGCGTTGGCAAGAACAAAGATCACATCTATCTGCATCTGGATCATCTGGATCCGGCAATTCTGCATGAGCGTCTGCCGGGTATTTCGGAAAGCGCCAAGATTTTCGCCGGTGTTGATCTGACCAAAGAGCCTATCCCGGTTCTGCCGACAGTTCACTACAATATGGGCGGCGTGCCGACCAACTATTGGGGCGAAGCGCTGAACCCGACGGAAGAGAACCCTGATCGCGTACAGCCTGGTCTGATGGCTGTGGGTGAAGCCGGTTGTGCGTCTGTGCATGGTGCAAACCGTCTCGGTTCAAACTCGCTGATCGATCTCGTGGTATTCGGCCGTGCGGCTGCAATCCGCGCCGGTGAAGTGATTGACCGCGCTGCAAAAATTCCTGATCTCAATCTCGCAGCTTGCGATAAGATCATGGAACGTTTTGACCGTCTGCGTTTTGCTGACGGCGGCACACCGACTGCTGTTCTGCGTGAAAAAATGCAGCGCACCATGCAGGAAGATGCTGCAGTGTTCCGTACCTCAGAATCCCTGAAACAGGGTTGTGAACGTATGGCCGCGATCTGGAAAGAAATGCCGGATATTAAAGTGACTGATCGCTCATTGATCTGGAACTCCGATCTGATGGAAACGCTGGAGCTGGAAAACCTGATGGCCAATGCGATGACCACTGTTGTGGCCGCTGAAGCCCGTAAGGAAAGCCGTGGCGCCCATGCCCATGAGGATTTCCCGAACCGTGATGACGTGAACTGGCGCAAGCATTCGCTGTCCTGGCTCTCAGAAGACGGTAAAGTTACGCTTGGCAGCCGCCCAGTTCATCTTGACCCGCTGGTCAAGGAAGAAGACGGTGGTATCAGCCTCGCTAAAATTGCGCCTAAAGCGCGTGTTTACTAAGGATTGGGGAAAGAGCAATGGTAGAACTGGCACTTCCCAAGAATTCGCAGATCCGTCCCGGCAAAGTCTGGGACAAGCCTGCGGGTGCAACGAACCTGCGTGAATTCAAGATTTACCGCTGGTCGCCGGATGACGGTCAGAACCCGCGTCTCGACACATTTTATGTCGATCTTGATGATTGCGGCCCGATGGTTCTCGATGCACTTCTGTATATCAAGAACAAGATTGATCCGACGCTGACGCTGCGGCGCTCCTGCCGTGAAGGTATTTGCGGCTCCTGCGCCATGAATATTGATGGTTCGAATACGCTTGCATGTACTAAAGGCATGGAAGACATCAAAGGCACTGTTAAGATCTATCCTCTGCCGCATATGCCGGTTGTGAAGGATCTGGTGCCTGATCTCAGCCATTTCTATGCGCAGCACCGCTCCATTGAGCCATGGCTGAAAACGGTTTCGCCTGAGCCGCAGAAAGAGTGGCTGCAGAGCCATGAAGACCGCGCTAAACTGGACGGCCTTTATGAGTGCATTCTCTGTGCCTGCTGCTCGACTTCGTGCCCGAGCTACTGGTGGAACGGTGATCGGTATCTCGGACCTGCCGTATTGCTGCAGGCTTATCGCTGGTTGATTGATAGCCGCGATGAAGCAAAAGGCGAACGTCTCGACAATCTCGAAGATCCGTTCCGTCTTTATCGCTGCCACACAATCATGAACTGTGCGCAGACATGCCCTAAAGGCCTGAACCCTGCGAAGGCGATTGCCGAAATCAAGAAAATGATGGTTGAGCGCCGCGTGTAATCGCGGCAATCGCTTTTTTCTTGTTTCCCTGTCAGCCTGCGGCTTCCACGCCTCATGGCGGCGAAATCAAAAAGATGATGGTTGAGCGCCGCGTATAAGCTGCTCAAGTATTTATCCAGAAAAGGCACCGTTCGCGGTGCCTTTTTTATTGGCTTCATAAATCTGCCTGATTAAGCGCGCTTAAATTTTTATGCTTTAGTCTGCAACTCTTACGCGCTGTCAGCGTTTCGTGTTTGCATAAGTTGTGTAATCTTTGGCGGAGGCCGCTATGCTGGATCAGATCGGATTTATGGTCACCAATAAAGATAAGGCGCGGGCTTTTTACTCTGCTGCTTTGGCACCACTGGGCATTGATGCTGTCACGGAATTCGGCAACTGGCAGGGTTATGGCCGTCATGGCAAGCCGGAATTCTGGATCGGCTCGCAAAAAGGTTCTGCCTATCAGGGGCAGATGCATCTGGCATTTCTGGCAGGTACACGTGGCGAGGTTGAGCGCTTTTATCAGGCAGCACTCAGTGCAGGCGGTGTTGAGCACAGCGCACCGGTTTTACGCCCGAATTATCATGCCGATTATTACAGTGCGTTGGTAAAAGATCCTGACGGGCATATGATAGAAGTTGTCTGTCATATGCCCGCTTAGAGCGGTTCCAGTTAATGCTAATCGATAGAACCGCTCTTTTTATATGATTTGACGCGCATCTTATTCCGAAAACCGCTTCACACTTTTCGGGCTGCGCTTGAAAGAAAAAAGCCGCAGATCAAATCTGCGGCTTTTTTTAATTGTACTCAGATTTAAAGCAATGTGGCCGTGAGATTGATTTCCAGCGCATTCAAAGCGCGGGAGACGGGGCAATTTTCTTTGGCTTGTTTGGCCAGTTTCTGAAAATCAGCTTCCGAAATATTGGCAACACGTGCGCGCAAGGTCAGATCGCTTTTGGCAATGGAAAAACCGCCGCCTTCATTCGGAACGGTGCTGATGGTCGCGGTTGCCTGTAATTCCGTTGGTGGTGTGCCATTGGTGGAAAGCAGGGACGACAGCATCATGGCAAAACAACCGGCATGGGCGGCACCAATCAGTTCTTCAGGATTGGTGCCTGCATTACCGTGTATATTTTCAGTCCGTGATTTAAAGCTGTAAGGCAGTTCATTGAGTGCGGTGCTCTGGGTTGTCAGTTTTCCGGTGCCGGTTTTCAGGTCGCCGTTCCAGATGGCCGTGGCAGTTCGGTTCATTGTCTCTCTCCTAATTGATCCCGTGTCTGAGACTCTATGAAAAGAAATAGTTTTGACGTGCCTATTATCCAGTGCAATCCAAGCAGATTTTTGTCAGATCGCCTCACCCTGTAACAGGCGCGGGTTTTCCTTGCCGAAACCTGCAGCCTGTTTGATGAAATAGTTTTTCATCACCGGCAGGCGGTCAACAAGACCGAGCCCGATGTCACGTACGGTGCGCAGTGCCAGACTGTCATTAGAAAACAATCGGGTCAGAACATCGGTGCTGACGCCCATCTGTACGGTGTCGAAGCGACGCCATGTCTGGTATTTTTCCAACGCAGCAAAAGAGCCGATATCGAGACCGAGGCGCTCGGTATCAACAATCACCTGTGCCAGCGTTGCCGCATCGCGGAAACCGAGATTCAGCCCCTGTCCGGCAATCGGGTGAATACCGTGTGCGGCATCACCGACCAGTGCGAAACGTGGCTTTACAAATTCACGCGCCAATGTGAGACCCAGCGGGAAAGCCCGCTTGTTGCCTTCAATACGGATTTCACCCAGATGATGACCGAGGCGCTGTTCCAGTTCAGCCTCAAACACGAAGTCATCCTGCGCAACCAGACGGTTTGCATCTTCAGTGCGCTCTGCCCAGACGAGGGAGGAGCGGTTGCCTTTGAGCGGCAGAATGGCAAACGGTCCTGCAGGCAGGAAGTGTTCAATCGCGCGGCCTTCATGCGGACGCTCATGGGAGACATTGCAGACAATGCCGGACTGACCATAGCTCCAGTGAACGGTTTTGATACCGGCCTGATCGCGCATGCGTGAGCGCACGCCATCGGCGCCGACCAGCAGTCTTGTTTCCAGTATGCGTCCATCGGCCAGTGTTACAGTCACGGCATTGGATTCGGTGGTAAAACCGTCAACACCGCAGCCTTCAATCACATGAATGCCGAGTTCAGCTGCCTTGGCATGGAGCGAGGCATTGAGAACCTTGTTTTCAACCATATGGGCGAAAGGTTCACCCGGATTTACTTCACCGGCAAAGGTCAGGAAAACAGGGCGCACCGGATCGGACACGCGGGAATCGGTGATCACCATGTCATTGATCGGCTGTGCATCCGGTTTGATCGCCTGCCAGCAGCCAAGCTGTTCCAGCATACGGGTTGCGGCGGCGGCAATCGCTGAAGCACGCGGATCTTTTTTCCACTGACTGGCCGGTGCGGCATCAATGATTGTGACATCCAACTGAGGTGCGCCGGTTTTAATGGCAACTGCCGTGGTCATCCCCACATAACCCGCGCCCGCGATCAGAACATCTGTTTTGACCGGAGCAGATGCCGCTTCAGCAGTAGCCGTAGATGATTTGCGAGATGATTTGGCCATGACGGTTTCCTTCTCTGCACGACAGGTTTGCAGGACTGTCAGTTCTCTTTCAACCAGTTCGTGCTTTATAACACATAGATGTAGATAGGCTTTAAGCCGGTTTGTCTCAAGCGGAAATGCCGCAGTTTTTACCCGCAATCCCTTGCGCCGTCAGACGACCGGTTGTAGCCATAGTATAGCTACTGCAGAAAATGAGTTTCCTATGTCTGAAGCAATGAAAGAACTTTTGTCGATCCTTGATCTGGAACCGCTAGAACATAATCTGTTTCGCGGACGTAGCCCTCAGGTGGGCTGGCAGCGGGTTTTTGGCGGACAGGTGATCGGTCAGGCGCTGGTTGCGGCACAACGCACCGTTGAGGAAGGACGCTTTGTCCATTCCCTACACGGCTATTTCATGCGCCCCGGTGATCCTTCAATTCCGATTATTTATCGTGTGGAACGCCTGCGTGATGGTTCCAGTTTCTCGACCCGTCAGGTGGTTGCGATCCAGCATGGCGAAGCTATTTTTACTTTGTCTGCCTCGTTCCAGATTGATGAAGCAGGGCTTGAGCATCAGATTCCGATGCCGCTTCATGTGCCGATGCCGGAAAAACTGCTCAGCATCAAAGATATGAAAGAGCAATATATCCAGATGGCGCCAAAGGCCGTGCGCAAATATCTGGAGCGCGACCAGCCGATTGATATGAAACCGGTATCGCTCAGTCATTATCTGACCAAAGATCCGCTGCCGCCGGAGCAGAATGTCTGGGTGCGCGCCTGTGGTGAGGTGCCGGATGACCGTGCCTTGCAGGCGGCAATTCTGGCCTATCTCTCAGACATGACTTTGCTGGATACGTCGCTTCATGCGCATGGACGCGCGGTGTTTGATCCGGGGATGCAGGTTGCCAGTCTTGATCATTCGATGTGGTTCCATCATCCGTGCCGGCTGAATGACTGGCTGCTCTATAGTCAGGACAGCCCGATGGCGACCGGTGCACGTGGTTTCAACCGTGGTTCAATCTTTACCCGTGACGGTGTGCTGATTGCTTCTACGGCGCAGGAAGGTCTGATCCGCGTCCGCGATTGAGATATGCACTGCAAAACAGAGTGAAAATACAGAAACACGCCCGAAAACGGGCGTGTTTTTGTATTTTAAGCCTGCTGAATATGTCAAGGAATGACGGACTCATGGTTAATGCTGTCTTAACTACCGTTATTGTATGATCGGACGCGATTCATAAAATTTACCTGTCTTCCGCATTTCTGCGGGGTGAAACAGGTGAAAAAAATTGAGGCAGGTTTCATGCGGCAAGGCTATTCACCGTCCTACGGGCCAGATGAACAGGAAATTCGGGGAGAACGTCTGAGGCTCAGCGCTTTGCTGCGTCGTCAGATTGATATTTTCTCCGGCCTGTTGCTGCTGGCTTTGGTGGCGGGCGCTGTTGCCGCACTTGCCACATGGAATGTGGCTGATCCGAGTTTCAGCCATGCGACTGCCAATGAAGTGACCAATGCTGCAGGCTATCCGGGTGCGGTTTTTGCCGATCTTGCCATGCAGTTTTATGGTCTTTCCAGTGTTGTTGTGCTGCTGCCGCTGGTTTTCTGGGGCATTTTGATGATCGTCAATGGTCGTATTGACCGTTTGGCACGACGTATTTCCGCATGGTTTTTTGCATCATTGCTGTTTGCTGCGATTGCCAGCTGTGTCACGCCGCCGGAAAGCTGGCCGATGCAGATCGGCCTTGGCGGTGTGTTCGGCGATATGGTGCTCAAAGTGCCGGGCGTGTTCTTAGGTGAATTCCCTACCGGTGTGATTGCACTTGGTATTGCCGTTATTTTGTCTGTTCCGGCTTTGTGGTTATGCGCCTTTGCCAGCGGCCTGATCGGCCGTGAGCGCAGCCTGACAAAACCTATCCGCGCCAAAGCACGTCAGGTCGCAGACGATCATTTTGATGAAGACTATGATGAGGAAACCGGTGAAATTCGCGCGGGCTTCTTCTCAACTCTGTCCGCATCGACCTTGGGTGCTGCATCCCACTGGATGCTGAGCGCCAAGGCATCGGTACGGCGCATGTTTGGTCTGAAGCGCAATCCTTCTTCATTGCGCAAACGCAACCGTGATGATGATCCGTTCGGTGATGTTACAGTTGCGCGTCGGGGAGCTGGTCAACGCTTTGAACCGGGCTTTGAACCTGCCGGTCATGCTGTTGATGACATGCATTTTGACGATGATGATTATGATGATGCACCGGTGCCGCAGCAACCTGCTGCTGTACAAGCTCCGCGTATGCAGGCGGCACGCAAAGCTCCGACAGCCCGCGCACCAACGCATCCGGTGAATAATGGCGGCCGCTTCATGCTGCCGGATCTCAATTATCTGAGCGAACCGAAAGTGGTTGCACGCGATCCGTCATTGTCAAAGGAAGCGCTGGAGCAGAATGCCCGTGTGTTGGAAGGTGTGCTGGAAGATTTCGGCGTGCGCGGTGAGATTATTCAGGTCAAGCCGGGTCCGGTTGTGACCATGTATGAGCTGGAGCCGGCACCGGGGATTAAATCTTCCCGTGTGATCGGTCTGGCCGATGATATTGCCCGCTCCATGAGTGCGATTTCTGCCCGTGTGGCGGTGGTGCCGGGGCGCAATGCCATTGGTATTGAACTGCCTAATCCAAAGCGTGAAATGGTATTCCTGCGTGAAATGCTGGCGAGCCGCGATTTCATGCAGACCAAAACCAAACTGGCACTGGCACTGGGCAAGACCATTAATGGCGAACCGGTGATTGCCGATCTCGCCAAAATGCCTCACGTGCTGGTAGCCGGTACCACAGGTTCCGGTAAATCTGTGGCGATTAATACCATGATCCTGTCGCTGGTCTATCGCATGACCCCGCAGGAATGCCGCCTGATTATGATTGATCCGAAAATGCTGGAACTTTCCGTTTATGACGGGATTCCGCATTTGCTCACCCCTGTTGTGACTGATCCGAAGAAAGCGGTTGTCGCACTGAAATGGGCAGTGCGCGAGATGGAAGACCGCTATCGCAAAATGTCGAAAGTCGGCGTTCGCAATATTGACGGTTTCAACAGCCGTGTTTCACTGGCCGAGAAAAAAGGCGAGCAGATTTCCCGTACGGTACAGACCGGCTTTGATCGCAATACCGGTGAGGCGGTTTATGAAACCGAAGAGCTGGATCTGTCGCCAATGCCATATATCGTCGTGATTATCGACGAAATGGCTGATCTGATGATGGTTGCCGGTAAGGATATTGAAGGCGCGGTGCAACGTCTGGCGCAGATGGCACGTGCTGCCGGTATCCATGTTATTATGGCAACGCAGCGCCCGTCGGTGGATGTGATTACCGGTACGATTAAAGCGAATTTCCCGACCCGTATTTCGTTTCAGGTTACCTCCAAAATCGACAGCCGTACGGTGCTGGGCGAGCAGGGCGCTGAACAGCTGCTCGGTATGGGTGATATGTTATTTATGGCCGGTGGCGGGCGTATCCAGCGTGTTCACGGGCCTTTTGTCGGCGATGATGAAGTTGAACAGGTGGTTCAGCACCTTAAAGCGCAGGGTGTGCCGGAATATCTGGATGCTGTTATGGAAGATGATGAGGACGAGGGTGGTTCCGCACCTTCCGGTACGTCCAATCTGGAAAACTCCGATGATCCTTACGATCAGGCTGTAGCCGTGGTGCTGCGCGATAAAAAGGCTTCAACAAGCTATATCCAGCGCCGTCTCGGCATCGGCTATAACCGCGCAGCTTCAATCATTGAGCGTATGGAAGATGAAGGTATTGTGGGGCCTGCCAATCATGCGGGCAAACGTGATATTCTTGTCCCGACGCAGGATGATGATTACTGATCCTGCTCTGCCACAGTCAGGTCAAACTGCCGGTTTAAAAGATAAAAGAACACGGTGAAAACCGTCATACCGAATACGGGAGCATATGTCTCTGATGAAACTGAAATTGCCTTTCATGGTCGTAAAATATCTCACTGTTGCATCCGTTGCTCTGGGCGTGCTGCTGCCTGCCGGTTTTGCGCAGGCGCAATCAGCAAATAGTGGTGCACAGGCACAGGCTATTGCCAATCAGTTTACAGCTGTGAAAACCATGACAGGTGAATTTGTGCAGTTTGGCCCGAAAGGCGATCAGACCGGCGGTAAATTCTACATTGAGCGTCCGGGTAAAATTCGTTTCAACTATGATAAATCGCCGATCACCGTGATTTCCGATGGTGAATCTGTCGTCGTCAATAATAAGAAGCTGGATACATGGGATTTGTATCCGCTGTCGAAAACACCATTGAAACTCTTGTTGAGCGACCATGTTGATCTGGGCGGCGGCCGTTTGCGCGGTTTGAAAAACGAACCGGATGCGCTGACCATGATTTTGGGCGACAAAGCGGTTTTTGCCGATGCCACAATCGCGCTGATGTTTGATCCGGCCAATGCGGAACTGAAGCAGTGGACGATTACTGATGCGCAGCGTCAGGATACCACTGTGATGATCTTCAACGTGCAGAAAGGTGTGCGTTTTGCGGATAATATGTTCAAGATTGACTATCAGCGTCTGGCTATGAAGCGCAAAAATCGCTGATCCTTGTTAAAACTATTGAAAATGCCGCGCCTGCTTTAGCGCGGCATTTTTTATTTATCCGGCATTTGCACATCCTGCATAAGCGGCTTATGTTACGCAAACTATGGTGAGATCTCACCTGTTTTGTCTTTTACCCTTCAGCCCGTTGAGCAGTTTAATGAGTTTTTCCGTCGCCACCTGGAATATCAATTCAGTTCGCCTTCGTTTGCCGCTGGTTCTGGACTTTCTGGAGAAGCACACACCGGATGTGTTGTGTCTGCAGGAAACCAAATGTCCTGATAATCAGTTTCCGCTCAAAGAGCTGCGCAATGCCGGTTATGAACATATCGCGATCAGCGGTCAGAAGGGCTATCACGGCGTGGCCACTCTGTCGCGCAGGCCGATGGAAAATACGGAAGTTATTGGCTTCTGTGATATGGGGGACTGCCGTCACCTCAGCAGTGTTGTGCAGGCGGGTGGTAAATCAATCCGCATCCATAATTTCTATGTGCCTGCCGGCGGGGATGAGCCGGATGTGACGATCAATCCGAAATTTGCCCATAAGCTGAATTTCCTTGAGGAAATGCGGGCAGTAACGGCAGATCGCGGTGATGGTTTTTCTTCCATTTTGGTGGGCGATCTCAATATTGCACCGCTGGAAAATGATGTCTGGTCACATAAGCAGATGCTGAAAATTGTCAGCCATACGCCGGTTGAAACCGAGACACTGGAAGATTTGCGGGTGAAAGGCGGCTGGAGTGATCTGATGCGGCAGGTCATCCCTGCAGATCAGAAAATTTACACCTGGTGGAGCTATCGTGCCAAGGATTGGGATGCATCTGATCGCGGCCGTCGTCTTGATCACGTCTGGGGTTCCAAAGATCTTGAACCTCATATGAAAGAATTGCAGGTTCTGCGCCATGCCCGTGGCTGGGAGCGTCCTTCCGATCACGTGCCGGTTATTGCCCGCTTCGATCTCGACTGAAACATTCAAGGCATCGTGACTTGAATAAGTCACGATGCCTATCTAAATAAATGTTACGGTTACTCATGCAGGTTAAAAGTGTATTTGAGGAGTTCATCACAATGAAGCAGACAGCACAGTTTTTCTTAACTGATGTTTTTGTTGTTTCACTGGATGCTGCTCTTGATAACTCTGTACACACTGCAAAATATTTCTGCGCAAACGCCTGACGGCCGTAGTCTTTTCCAAAATCTTTCTCTTCATCTGTCCCGTGAACGTACCGGTCTGATCGGGCGTAACGGCACGGGTAAATCAACTTTATTGCGTATCATAGCGGGCGAAACAGCACCGGCCAGTGGTTCGCTGACCAGTCATGCCAAGCTCGGCTTCCTGCATCAGAATACGAATGAAGCGCATGAAGCGATTGCCGACTTGTTTGGTGTGACAGCGCAACTGGCTGCACAGGCGCGTATTCTGGCAGGTGAAGGCAGCGACGATGATCTGGCTGATGCGGACTGGACATTGGAAAGCAGGATTGAGGATGCGCTTTCCCAAATGGGACTGCCAAAACTCAGCGCGCAAATGCAGCTGGATAGTTTGAGCGGCGGGCAGAAAACCCGTGCCGCTCTGGCAGCTCTGATTTTCCACGAGCCGGATCTGATCCTGCTGGATGAACCGACCAACAATCTGGACATGCAGGGGCGTGAGGCTGTGCTGCATCTGCTACGCAACTGGCGTGGCGGGGCGCTAGTGGTCAGCCATGACCGCACATTATTGCGCGAGATGGACCGGATTATTGAGCTGACGCCGATTGGAGTGTCGTCTTATAGTGGTAACTGGGATTTTTATGAGACGCGCAAAGCGGAAGAACTTGCCGCTGCCCGTCATGATCTTGTTGTGGCGGAAACAGCCGTCAAGCAGGCGGAGAAACAGGCGCGGCTCATCAGGGAACGGCAGGAAAAGCGGGATTCTGCCGGTAAGAAATCACGTTTTAGTGCAGGGCAAAGCAAATTGTTGCTGGATGCCAGAGAAGATCGCGCACAGGCAACCGGCGGTCGTAATAATCAACTGGCGCAAAAGCAGGCAGAAAGCAGCCAGCAGGCACTGAGTGAGGCGCAGAGCAAGTTTGAGCGGCTGATCCCGCAGAATTTTGCTCTCGGCAATCTCAGTCTTGCGGCAACGAAAACGGTACTCGTTGCGGAACATCTGACAATGGCTTTTAATGATCGTCAGCCACTATTCCAGGATTTGTCTTTGCAGATTACAGGGCCGGAGCGCATTGCATTATGCGGGCCAAACGGATCAGGAAAAACGACTTTGCTGCATCTGTTGGCGGGAAAGCTGACACCGCAGCAGGGCAGCGTACAATATTATGTCCGTCACGCCATGCTGGATCAGCATGTGAGCCTGCTGGATGATGATCTGAGTATCAGGGATAATTTCAAGCTTCTGCAACCTGAAGCTACGGACAATGATTGCCGCGCCGCACTGGCGCGCTTCATGTTCCGTGCTGATGCGGCCTTGCAAAAGGTTGGAGAACTCAGCGGCGGTGAGAGGCTGCGGGCAGGTTTGGCCTGTGTTCTGGGTGGTGTTCAGGCGCCGGAACTGCTTATTCTCGATGAGCCGACCAATCATCTGGATATTGTCGCGTTAAAATCGGTGGAAACGGCGCTCAATTCCTATGAAGGCGCATTGCTGATTACCAGCCATGATGAGGTATTTTTGAACGCAATCGCACTTACGCGGCGTATCGAATTGCCGCTTTAAAGCACGTCAGGCAAAGCCGGAGATGCTTTAATCGGAAAAACGGGATGACAGCTTGTCGATCTGCTCGACCATCTCATTCAGATTATTGCTGATATGCAGATAGAGCGAAGCGGCAAGCTCCGGATATTCTTCCAGAATGCGGTGGAAGATGGAGCGGCTGAGACGGATGACTTCGGTTTCTGTATCGGCGACGGCGCCGGTCAGGCGGCTGGTCTGTGCAATCAGTGCCATTTCACCCAGCACTGAACCGGTGCTGATTGAGCGCAGATTGACGCGTCCCTGCTTGCCTTCATGAAAAAGGGTAATGCTGCCGCTGACAACAATATAGGCGCAGTCAGCACTTTGCCCTTCATGAAACAGTTCCCTGCCGGTACGCAGAACCATGCGTTCTGCGCCAAAGGCAAGCAGCCGCAGGTGCTGAGCCGAGAAGGCCTCGAAAAGGCCAATCGTACTCAGGAACTGAATGTCATCATCGAGCGCCATATGTCTCTTTCTTACACATAATCCTTATTCCGGAACCGGTTCCCGCTCGGGAATAATCGTGTCCTGTTCCGGAAGAATTATGCTGTAACCCAAATTACCGAAAAATATCTAAAGTTTTCGATAAAATCATCTTTTATGCAGAATATTAAGCAGCCCGGACAGAATGAATGCCGGGCTGCCTTCATTCTCAGGGAACCAGTTTATACCCGCCGCTTTCGGTAATCAGCAGGCTGGCATTGGACGGATCCAGCTCAATTTTCTGACGCAGGCGATAGACATGGGTTTCCAGCGTGTGCGTGGTAACGCCGGAATTATAGCCCCAGACTTCTTCCAGCAAGACATCGCGTCCGACCACGCCACCGGCGCGGTAAAGGAATTTGATGATTGCCGCTTCTTTTTCAGTGAGGCGGATTTTATCGCCTTTCTGGTCAAGCAGCAGCTTCTGGCTTGGTTTGAATGTATAAGGCCCGACGATAAAGGTCGCGTCTTCGCTCTGTTCATGCTGGCGCAACTGCGCGCGGATGCGGGCAAGCAGCACTGCAAAACGGAACGGCTTGGTCACATAGTCATTGGCACCGGACTCAAAGCCCAGAATGGTGTCGCAATCCGTATCGTGACCGGTCAGCATGATGATCGGTGATGTAAAACCACCGGCACGCAGCTGTTTGACGGCATCACGGCCATCCATATCCGGCAGGCCGACATCCATAATCAGCAGGCTGATATTATTTGCCCGTGCGGTCTGAATTGCTTTGCCGGCAGTGTCTTCCTGCAGGATCTGAAATTCAGGATGAAGTGACAGCTGGTCGATCAGGATGGAACGAAGATCCTCATCATCATCAACGATCAGAAGTGTATGGGCGATCATATCTGCCTCATTCGGTTTCAAAAACGGGAGCTGAACATCAGCAAGATGGGTGATTTATGACATTTAACGAAGAAAAACTAAAGAGAGGTCAGATGAAACAAAATTTACCTTATAAAATACGCTTTTAATGCTGCTTTTAAGCGATCTGACATCAGTTTATGGATGTGAATAAAATTAGCTGTGTAAATATATGGCATGGGAAATGATTCTCTGGTGTTTCCAGAGCGTTACCGGAAAATAGCATACAAAACCGGTCCGGAGGGGGCCTATACATATGATACTCGGCAGAGAAGCAAAGCAAAGCGGCCTGATGCAGGGCGACACAGGCAGAAAAACATCCCGCACGATTAAAGTTATGGATGTTCATGTGCGTCCAGGGCATCGCAGTCAGGGTTATCTGGTTGCCGGACCACTGGTGCTGCGCTGTGCTTTGGGCAAGGGCGGCGTGTCTTCCCGCAAGCGCGAAGGGGATGGTGCAACGCCTTTGACGCAGATGCGTCTGCTTTACGGATATCGCCGTCAGACACCGGTGATCGGGGATCAGCCGGCAACAGCATTGCGCTTTCGGGCTACTCAGCTGCAGGATGGCTGGTGTGATGCCGCCAATGACCGCAATTATAACCGGCCGGTCGCAGCCACCTATAAGCGCAGCCATGAGAAGATGTGGCGCAAGGATGAACTCTACGATATTTGCGTGGTCATGGACTGGAATATTACCGAGCGCAAAAAAGGCTGCGGCAGCGCGATATTTTTCCATCTTTCACGGGAAACCTATACGCCGACAGAAGGCTGTATTGCTCTGAGCCGTCGCGACATGATGCGTTTATTACCGCATCTTTCGGGAGATACGGTTATCCGTGTGCGACGCGGCTGATTTATCTCACATTCATGTCGCAGGCAGATACATGATTTGTCTGAGCGTATCGAAAATCTTCGGATGAACGGACTGGGCAACATTAAAGCGCATGAACCGGCTGCATGTTTGTGACTGGCTGAAAATATTACCGGGCGCCAGAACGATATTGTGATCCAAAGCGCGTCTGGCAATCATGTCGCTGTCCACACCCTCCGGCAGATCATCTGGCAATTGCGCCCAGAGAAACATGCCGCCAACCGGCTCACACCAGAGCTTGAAGCCTGCATTAAGAAGCTTCTGCCGCGTCCGTGTCTGACATTCTGCCAGCCGGACGCGGATTTTCTCAATATGGCTGCGGTAACTGCCGTCTGTCAGCAATTGATAGATGATCTGTGAGGACAGTGCATTACTGGCGAAGTTGGTCGCCAGTTTCATGTCGGTAAGATTTTCCAGCCAGTCAGGACGCGCGGCAATATAACCGGTACGGGTGGCCGCTGACAGGGATTTGGAGAAGCTGCCAATATGGATCACCCGCTCCAGACCGTCGAGTTCTGCTAAGAGCGGTGGCGGATTCTGATGAAAATCTGCAAAAATATTATCCTCAACCAGAATCAGATCATGCTGTTCGGCAAGTTTGAGCAGGCGATGCGCCGTTGCCGGTTGTATGGTGGCACCGGTCGGATTGTGAATGCCGGAATTGCAGAGATAGAGTTTTGGCCGGTATTGGGTGCAAAGGCGTGCGAAGCTTTCCAGATCAGGGCCTTGGGGTGTGTAAGGCACGCCGACAAGATTGACGCCCTGCGCCAGTAACAGGCCACGGAAATTGAAATAACACGGATCATCAATCAGCACCGTATCACCGGAACGGATAAAGGTACGGCAGATCAGATCAAGTGCATTGGTGCCGGAATCGGTGAGCAGGATTTGTGACGGGGCTGCTGTAACGCCCTGTTCACGAAGACGGGTGCTGAGCAACTGGCGCAGCAGCGGCAGGCCGAGCGGTTCGTCATATTCCGATATATTCGATGCAGGGTTGCGGGCGATCTGGCGCAAGGCGCGGCGGATGGCTTCTTCCGGCAGCCAGTCTGACGGCAGCCAGCCGCAACCCGGTCTGAAGGTGGTTTCTGTATTGCTCAGTGATTGCCGCATCACCCAATAGGGATTGATATTGCGGTTATGAGTGTCTGCAAAATCCGAGCTGATGAGCGGCGGATGATTTTTCTCAGCGACATAAAAACCGGCACCGCGCCGCGCCTGAATAATGCCTTCAGCCACCAGCCGGTCATAGGCCTCCACCACTGTGGATTTGGATATGGACATGGTTTCCGACAGACGGCGGATGGAAGGCAGGCGCGCGCCTGGCATCAGGCTCATGGCGCTGATACGGTCGCGGATGATTGTCATCACCTTCTCAACCAGCGTTGTCGCTTCCAGAATTTCCTGACTGACGGAAAGCTGATCAGCCGTATCGCTTGCTGTTTGCAGCGCGTCCGGCGCTGTATATCCGGAATGATAAGTCATCTGTATCTCCGAATTGAGCAGTACAGTTTGTTTAAATTGTACTGAAATTGTATCTGACAATTTTGCCTGTGTATCAATATTTATCGCGAAATACGCAATAAATTTCGAGAATATGTGAAAATGAATAAGCAGGCGGATAGCCAAAGTGCTGGCTGGATCAGCGGTTTTATAGGTGTTTTAATTTTCAGCGGCTCTCTGCCTGCAACACGTTTGGCTGTTTTGCAGATTGATCCGGTTTTTCTGACAGTGCTGCGGGCGACCATAGCCGGTCTTTTGGGCGGCGCTCTGTTGCTGGCATTTCGCGAGAAATTGCCGACGCCATCTGAGCTGATTTCACTCGCGCTGGTTTCAGGCGGTGTTGTGGTCGGGTTCCCGTTATTTACGGCGCTGGCTTTGCAATATGTGACCTCTGCCCATGCAATTGTCTTTATCGGTCTGCTGCCGCTGAGTACTGCAATTTTTGCGGTGTTGCGGGGAGACAGTAATCCGTCATGGAGGTTCTGGATGTTCTCGCTGGCGGGCAGTGCAGCGGTGGCATTTTTCGCCTTGGCGAAAGATCAGTCGGGTGGAGAATTTTCGCTCTATGGCAATGTGATGATGCTGTTGTCGATCATTGTCTGCGGCTATGGCTATGCGGAAGGTGCGCGGCTGTCCCGCACGATTGGTGGCTGGCAGGTGATCTGCTGGGCGCTGGTATTGGCGCTGCCGGTAATGCTGGTGCTGGCTGTCGCATTGCGGCCGGATAATTTTGCGGCCATTGAAGCGCCTGCATGGCTGGGTGTGGGATATGTATCGCTGTTCAGTATGCTGATCGGCTTTTTCTTCTGGTATCACGGGCTGGCACTTGGCGGTGCGGCAGGCGTGGGTCAGTTGCAATTATTGCAGCCGTTTTTTGGCCTCGCTCTGGCAGCCTTTGTGCTTGGCGAACCGGTGAGCATCGCGATGATGGCTGTGGCTTGTGTTGTGGTGATGTGTGTTGCCGGAGCTAAGCGCTATATTTGAGCACTATTGCTCAAATATAGCGCTTAGCGACAAAACTAAAAAATGTGCGAAGCGATGTGCAGGTGCTGCATAAGACACAAATCAGGCGTAGCGTTCAGCTACGCCTTTTTTATTTCACCATAGTGCCAGACGGTGGTGCGCTTTACGTCTGCATCTTCCAGAGCGCGGGTGACTGGCACGGAATAGACTTCCAGCTCTGTCAGGCGGTGCCGCGGCAGATAAGACCGTCCGGGATCGCCGACGATAATCTGCACGCCTTTAGCAGCCAGCATGTCAAACCAGATGATCAGCCGGTCGGCCAATGGCTTGTCATAAAAAACATCACCGGCCAGCAGAACATCGGTGGTGCCGCTCACATCCTGACCGATCAGATCAGCGTCACTGAAGTCACAGGATACTTTGTTCAAAACACTGTTCAGGTTGATGGCATGGCGGGCAAAAGGATCGATATCATTGGTGGTTACAGAACTTGCTCCGCTCAAAAGGGCTGCAATGCCGACCAGACCGGAGCCGGAGGCAAAATCCAGTACGCGTTTATTTTGCACAGCCTGTGGATGATCGAGAATATAGCGGGCAACGCCCTGTCCGCCTGCCCATGCGAAAGCCCAATAGGGCGGCGGTAATCCGATTTCGGAAAGTTCTTCTTCGGTCTTGTGCCAAAGCTCATGGGCCTCATCGGCAAGATGAAGCGCGATTTCCGGCACATGGGGCGGGTGGTGAATGCCGGTATTTTGGAGGATGAATTGTGTTGCGCGGTCTGCGTCTGGGATCAGGAGGGGCATAGACGCTCCGGATCAAGCAGAGGATAAGCGACTGCAAATGCAGAACGCTTCCGAAATAGTGTTTGGGTTGCGTTCTGCATCTTTATGATCTCAGATTTTTGTGTGATCTAATCCGCCCATCCGGCAGACCTCGATCCATTCATCTTCTTTAACCGGCTGTACGGAAAGACGCATGGATGTGACCAGCGCCATATCGCTCAACAGCGGATTGACCTTCACATCTTTCAGTGTCACCGGCTTCGGCATATCGCAGACGGCGCGGATATCCACACATTCCCAGCGGTGATCGTCCGTTGTGCTGTCAGGATGCGCCAGCGCGCAAACTTCCACAATGCCGACGACTTCCAGTCCTTCATTGGAATGATAGAAAAAGCCTTTATCGCCAAGCTGCATAGCGCGCATATTATTGCGTGCCTGATAATTGCGCACGCCGTCCCATTGCTCGCCGACAGCGCCTTTGGCCTTTTGCATTTCCCACGACCATTTGAATGGTTCAGATTTAAACAGCCAATATGCCACAGTTTTCTCCGGATTTATTCAGCAGGCCAGGTTTATTCAGCAGGTTTGTTGATGACCCAGTTCCACGGGCGCACAGTCACATTGTCGAACAGGCCAGCCAGCGCATAAGGGTCTGCCGCGGCAACGGCTTTTGCATCTTCAATGGTTTCAGCTTCAACCATCAGCATGCTGCCAACCGGTTTCTGATCGGCTTCGCTCAGAAAAGGGCCGCCGAATTTGATCTTGTCGCCGAGGCTTTTCAGATAATCGAGATGGGCAGGGCGGGTATCAAGACGCAGTTGCAGATGGTCGGCTTTGTCATTGCAGAGAATGGCGAACAGCATGAGGTCAGGTTCCTAATCTTCGTTTTTCAAAGGACGGGACAATAATCCGGTAACAGCCGCATCAATGGTAATACTGCCATTGAGCAAAGCCGCAATTGTGGTGATGATTGGTGCATTGATCTGTTTGCGCGCGCAAAGCTCGGCAATCACCGGCGCTGTGGCCACACCTTCGGCAAGCAGCAGGCCTTCCAGCGGTTCGCCGCGTCCCAAGGCCAGCCCGTAGGAGTAATTGCGCGATTGCGGTGAAGAGCAGGACAGCATCAGATCGCCGAGGCCGGACAATCCCATCAGGGTTTCAGGTCTCCCGCCAAAGGCTACAGCAATGCGGCGCAGTTCCGCAAAAGCGCGGGTGACCAAAGCTGCCTGTGCCGATGCGCCCAGACCTTTGCCGATCGTGGCACCGGCTGCAACGGCAATGACGTTTTTCAACGCGCCGCCGATTTCAACGCCGGTCAGATCATCGGAGGAATAGCAACGGAAGGTGCTGCCGGAAAATTGGGTGGCCAGATCATCGGCAATGGCAATATTTTCACAGGCAATTGTCACGGCAGTCGGAAAGCCGCGGGCAACATCGCTGGCAAAGCTCGGACCCGAAAGTGCTGCAATCGGATGATCGGGCAAAATATCGGCAATGATCTGCGACATCAGACGTCCGGTGGAGCGTTCAATCCCTTTGGCGCAAAGCACAACAGGGCAATCAGCCGGAATGAGTGGTTTCAGCTCTTGCAGCGCGGCAGCCATGGATTGCGCAGGGATAACGGCCAGAACCGTATCGGCATTGTTCAGCGCTGCGGTTGCATCGCTGGTGGCGCGAAGACTATCATGCAGGGCGATATTGCCAAGATAGCGGCCATTGCGGTGGTTGTGGTTGATATCATCAACCGTTGCCGGATCGCGGGCATAGAGCACGACCTCATGTCCGTTCTGCGCGGCCATGCAGCCGAGCGCTGTTCCCCATGCGCCGCCACCTAAGATCGTAATCTTTTTACTCATGCTTTTGCTCCCCTGCGGCCAAAACCGACCAACGGCGCTGATGTGCTGTCCAGCGGCCAGCGCGAGCGCGGTGCAAAATCGAGATTGTCCGGCGCTGTGCGTGCTGCATGTTCAGCACCTGCCCATGCAATCATGGCTGCATTGTCGGTGCACAAAATATGCGGCGGAGCGAGGAAATCGAAACCGTGTTTTTCACAAAGCGTTTCAAGCCCTTTACGCAGCACTTTATTGGCGGCAACGCCACCGGCAACAACCAGCGTCGGGTTTGCTTTATCCGGATAGGTTTCACGAAAACGGAGTAGTGAGCGCTTCACACGGTCATTCAGCGTATCGGCAACCGCAGTCTGAAAAGATGCGCAGATATCCGCCACATCCTGATCGCTCAACGGTACAAGCTGAGTTGCTGTCTGGCGCACGGCGGTTTTAAGGCCGGAGAAGGAGAAATCCAGCCGTGCTTCACCTTTGAGCGGGCGCGGCAGTTCAAACCGTGAGGCATCGCCCTTGAGTGCAGCCTGTTCAACGGCTGGGCCGCCAGGATAAGGTAATCCCAGCAGCTTGGCGGTCTTGTCAAAAGCTTCACCCAGCGCATCATCAATCGTCGTGCCGAGGCGCTCATAGTGGCCGAGGCCGTGCACGAGAATAACCTGTGTATGACCGCCGGATACAAGCAGCAACAGATAAGGAAAGGCCAGTCCGTCGGTCAGACGCGCAGTCAGGGCATGGCCTTCCAGATGGTTGACGGCATAGAAAGGTTTGTCTGCAGCAAAAGCCATGGCTTTTGCTGTCATCAGTCCGACAATCAGCCCGCCGATCAGGCCGGGGCCTGCAGTTGCAGCGACAGCATCCACATCATTGATGGTCATATCCGCATCGGAAAGTGCTTTGGCAATTAACCCGTCGAGCGCTTCCACATGGGCGCGTGCCGCGATTTCCGGCACCACGCCGCCATAGGGTTCATGCTCGGCAATCTGGCTGAGAACAACATTAGACAGGATGCGCGAAGACACCCCGCCTTGTTCATTTTCATGGCGTTCAATGATAGCTGCGGCTGTTTCGTCGCAACTTGTCTCTATTCCAAGCACGCGCATAAGCGATTAGACCCGTATTAACAAAGCATTTCCGGCAAAAAGCGCTGAGCACTTTTGCATAAGGAGAATGCGTTCAATAAACAAACTTCGCTGATCTTTCTGTCTTGCACCGGATAGTGGCATTATATTCATGATATTACAGTCATGAATTTGCCCCTGAGGTGAAAGGCAGTTAGAGAAGCCTTTGACATTCGCGTATCACGGACAGAGCCAGATGCAAACACCACGTTTAAAAATCGGAACACGTTCCAGCGCTTTAGCACTGGCACAGGCAGAGGAAACACGCGCACGCCTGATGGTTGCGCATGGTTTAAGCGAAACGGATGTTGAAATCGTGCCGATGTCCACACAGGGCGACCGTATTCAGGATCGTGCATTGTCGGAGATTGGTGGTAAAGGCCTGTTCACCCAAGAGATCGAAGATGCGCTTTTGCAGGGGCGTATTGATATTGCAGTGCATTCCTCCAAAGATATGCCGACGGTTTTGCCGGAGGGTTTGCATCTTTCCACTTATCTCGAACGCGAAGACCCGCGTGATGCTTTTGTTGGTAAAACCAGTGCAAAACTGACCGATCTGCCGCATGGGGCAACGGTCGGCTCATCCAGTCTGCGTCGTCAGGCGCAAATCCGGCATATCCGTCCTGATCTCAATGTTATTATTTTCCGTGGCAATGTGAATTCCCGCCTGCGCAAGCTCGATGAAGGTCAGGTTGATGGTACATTTCTCGCTTTTGCAGGGCTGAAGCGCCTCGGGCTTGAGCATGTGGTGACTGAGCTGATGGATACCGAGCGGTTTTTGCCTGCGCCGGGACAGGGGGCGATCACCATTGAAAGCCGTGTGAATGATGCACGTGTCGATGCACTGCTCAAGCCGCTCAATCATGAAGAAACATTTATCCGTCTGACTTGCGAACGCGCATTTCTGGCGCAGCTTGACGGTTCCTGCCGCACGCCGATTGCCGGTCTGGCGGAAGTTAAAGACGGGTATTTGCATTTCTCCGGTATGATTTTGACACCGGACGGTTCACGTCTGCATCGCGTTTTCATTGATGGTGCTGCAGCAGATGCGGCGGCGTTGGGCAAGGAAGCTGCCGAGCGGATCCGTGCAGAAGCCGGTGCTGACTTCTTCACCAGCTGGGCTTGAAACATGCGCAGGGTTCTGGTTACACGCCCGCAACCGGATGCAGCTTTAACCGCCGCTAAACTTGAAGCGGCAGGTTATCAGCCGGTTTGTCTGCCGGTGAGTGAAACTGTGGCGACGGGCGCATCATTGCCGCTGGGCAGTTTTGATGCCGTTGCTGTGACCAGCGCCAATGCCTTGCGCCATATCAATCCTGATTTACTGGCACCTTACCGGCATTTGCAGCTTTATGCGGTGGGTGAAAAAACGGCATCTGTAGCGCGGGATGCGGGCTTTGAGACAATCTATGCCGGTGATGGCTGGGGGCTGCATCTGGGGCGCCATGTGGCAGCTGTTATGCCAACGGGCAGCCATGTGCTTTATATGACCGGCAAAATCCGGAGGCCGGATTTTGAGGCGCAATTGTCTGCTGCTGGTATCAATCTGACGGTTGCTGAGACCTATGATACCCGCCCTGTTGCCTATAGTGATGCCGAGCTGAACCGGATTGCTGATACCGGCAGGGCAGAGGTGATTTTGCTCTATTCCGCTGTCGCTGCCAGACAGTTTGTTGCACTGGACAAGCAGGCAAAGGGGGCTTTTATCAAAGGCGCGAAATATATTTTTTGTCTTTCGCAGCGGATTGCTGCAGAATTACCAGATAATTGCAGTGCACAGGTACGTATCAGTGAAACGCCGGATGAGGATGCTTTATTACGCTTGCTGGCATTGATCTGACGAAAATATGCAACCATTTGTTCAATTTCGTCATTTAGGTTGCATCTGAAGTTTAAAATACAGATTTTGCGAGAGGGCTCATGGCTAAATCCACAGTGTCACGTCATAGCAAGACCACCCGTAAACCGGTGGTGATTGATCTTGATCCGTCTGATGTGAAAGCTGTTGAGGCATCCGCTGCAAAATCTGCGGGTAAAACTGTGCCGGATGCAGAGCCGGTGGGTGATCCGAAACCAGCGATAAAACCCTCTGTGTCGCCTGCGCCGAAATCTGAAGCCGAAGCGAAACCTGCAACCTCGGTTCCGCCGCAGAACACATCCCGACCGGCTTCTTCCGCCGGTGTTTCCGGCCCTAATCCTTTTGCATCAGGAAAAACCATGAATTCTGCCAGTAGTTCCGCACCGCAGACGAAAAAAACAACTTCGCCCTGGATTGCCGGACTGGCGGGTGGTGTGATTGTTCTGCTGGGCACGACCGCACTGCAGTGGGCGGGGCTGGGTCTGTTTCCGGCACAGACCAGCAATCGTGATGAGGCGGCAATTGCAGAAATCGCAGATCTGAAACAGCAGATTGCCGGTTTGCAGGCCGCAACCAAACCGGATACGGATTTACTGACACGTCTGGAAGCTGCAGAGAAAAATGCTGCAGAAGCTCAGCAACGCCTGAATGCACTGCCGCAGGCCAGTGAAACACCAACCGGAAATGATGAGGCGATCCGTGCCGATATGACAGCTTTGCAGGAGCAACTGAAGGCACTGGCAGGGCAGGCGCAGCCTGCGGATAGCGCGCTGGTGAATGGTCTGATCGAGCGCTTGAATGCGATGGAAACAAAACTCAATACGATCGGTTCTCAGGCAGAACAGGCCAGTGCCGCATTAAATACCGATACGGACGAGGTCAAAGCGCTGCAACAGCAATTGGGTGCTTTGCAGACGAAGATTGATGCGCAGGCCACGCAGCCGGATATGGCGGCGATTATTGCGGCTAATGCTTTGAAATCCGCGATTGATCGCGGCGGTTCTTATCTGAATGAATTGCAGACCTATAAATCATTGCTGCCGGAGCAGACAGGTTCTGTTGCCGCGCTTGAGGCGCAGGCGGAAACCGGTATTCCGACACTAAGCCACCTGAACACTCAATTTGCATCATTGGCTGATGATATGGTGGCCGCAGTTAACAAGCCTGCAGCAGATGCCGGTATCTGGGATCAGCTGGTGGGCAGTGCAAAAAATCTGGTACGGTCACGGCCAATCGGTGATGTCGCCGGTTCCGGTGTCGGGCCGGTGACTGCCCGTATTGAATTTGCTTTGCAGAATGGTGACGTGCAGCGGGCTATGACCGAATGGGCGCAATTGCCGGAAGCCGCCAAACAGGTTGGCCAGAGCTTTTATAATGCATTGAATGCACGGCGCGATGCGGATGCATTGCTGGCACAGTTGATTGCTGTAACAGCACAGCCTGCGCAATAAGCGAAACAGGAAAGGGAGAACGGTATGATACGGGTAATCCTGTTTCTTGTTGTAGTCGCATTGCTGGGGCTGGGGTTTGGCTGGCTGGCGGATCGTCCCGGTGATCTGGTGTTCACTTTTGCCGGAGAGCGGCACAATATTTCCCTGATGACCGCCGCCAGTATGGTTGTGGCCGCTATTGCCTGTGCCATGCTGTTGTGGTGGATCGTCAAAAATCTTATTCGCTCGCCTTATATTTTGCAGCGTCATTTTCGCGCCCGCAAACGCGACCGTGGCTATCAGTCACTCTCAACCGGCCTGATTGCTGCCGGTGCCGGTGATGCCGAAGCGGCGCGTCGTATGAGTAAACAGGCGTCCAAATTGCTGAGCGTGGATCAGGAGCCGCTGATCCGGCTGCTTGATGCGCAAACCGCATTGCTGGAAGGGCGCAAAGATGATGTGCGCCGTTATTTTGAAGAAATGATTGCCGATCCTGAAACCAAATTGCTGGGTTTGCGGGGATTATATCTCGAGGCCAGCCGCGAAGGCGTACAGGAAGCAGCCTACCAATATGCGCAGGAAGCCAGTACGATGGCACCGCAGCTGGAATGGGCGTCGAATGCAGTGCTCGGACATAAGGTTTTGCAGGGCGATGTTACCGGTGCATTGCGGGTGCTGGAGGCACGCAAAGCGGTTATTCCTTATGGCAAAGACGGTAAAGCTGCCCGTGAGACATTGAAGCGCAACCGTGCGGTTTTGCTGACGGCACAGGCGATGGACAGTTTTGAAACGGATGCTGTGGCTTCCCGCGAGGCAGCGAATGAGGCGTTCAAGCTGGAACCGGAACTGATACCGGCTGCATTGATTGCTGCGCGTTGCTTGCTGCGTGACGGTAGTATCCGCAAGGGTAATCGGATTCTTGAAGCGGCATGGAAACGCGAGCCGCATCCTGAGATTGCCGAAGCCTATATTCACGGACGCGCCGGAGATACGGCGCTTGACCGGCTGAAAAAAGCGCGCCAACTCGCAAGTCTGCGCAGTCACCATGCGGAATCGGTTTTGATTGTTGCGCGGGCTGCGCTGGATGCCGGAGAGCTGACACTGGCACGGGAAAATGCCGAAGCTGCATTGAAGCTTAATCCGCGTGAAAGCGCTTATTTGCTGATGGCTGATATTGAAGAAGCGCAGACAGGCGATCAGGGGCGCGTGCGTGAATGGCTTGCACGGGCTGTCAAAGCGCCGCGCGATCCGGCATGGACGGCTGACGGTATTGTTTCTGACCATTGGGCGCCGGCCTCGCCGGTGACAGGCCGTCTGAACGCATTTGAATGGAAGGTGCCGTTTACGGAAATAGCTGCGGATACGTCTCCGGTTCTCGATGATGACAGTTTGAAAGAGCCGTTTTTACCCGTCACTTATTCGCGTGCGGAAGAGGCTGAGACGTCAAACATGCCTGCCGTGAAGGAGCCGGTCTTTGCCGATGATCCTGATGATGCGGAAACTATGCCTCTTGTTGCGGATAAAACTAAAGCTGCTCCGAAGAAAACGGAACCGCAGGACAATAATCTGCGCAATGCCAAAGTAACTATTCTCACTGAGACGGGCGATAATCCTGCGGTACAGGCCGCAAAGGATTCGCAGCCTGATAGTTCCGACGCTGCGAAGGATAAGCATAGTCTGATTGTTGATGATCCGGGTGTGGCGGCAGAACATGATGTGCCGATACGCAAGGAAGGGACGTTCCGGCTGTTTTAATACTGCGTCCGGTCGGGTTTACAGAGTGAATTCCGTTAATTCCGTTGCAAAACAGTATTTTTGTTGCAGCTTGGTGACTCTGAGAAAGATTAGAAGATACTTGTAAGACAAAACATGTCTGTATGCTTGGCATCCTTCCGGATGCTGGTCTATGTGTAAGACCTGTCAAAGGCTGTATAAGCACTGGAGCATGTATGTTTGAGCGTCTGATCAGTTTTTTCAAAGAATTGCCGGGTTTTGATCCCTCGAAGAAAAAACAAACATTCTCTGATGAAGATCCACGTCTGGCCGCTGCTGCATTGATGTTTCATGTCATTGAAGCGGATGGTGAGCAGCACGAAAAAGAGCGCAAACGTCTGTCGGATTTGCTGTCGCAGGCCTATGATTTGCAGGGCGATGACTTGCAGGCTTTGATTAAAGCGGCAGAAGTTGCGGATCAGGAATCGATTGATCTTTATCGTTTCACCAGTGTTTTGAAACGTCATCTGGATGTGCCGGCTCGTTTGAGCTTTATCGAGGTGCTGTGGGAAATGGTCTATGCCGATGGTGATGTCGGCGAAATCGAAGATAATATTATGTGGCGTATTGCCGAGCTGATCGGTGTGGATCAGGAGCAGCGCATCGGGATTAAATTACGGGTCGCTGAGCGTGCCCGTTCAATGCGCGATGCCTTGGCTTCGATATCCATGGCTGAAGAGCAGACCAATGCCGAGGCCGAAAAGGCTGAATAAAAGCAGCGGATTTGAAAGAGTGAAGGCCGTCATTGACGGCCTTTTTTATTTGTTGCGGTCAATCAGTCTTTCGCGAGAAGACCTTTCCAGATGATTGCGCCGATAGCGGCACCGATCAGCGGAGCAACCCAGAACAACCAGAGCTGGCTGATGGCAGCTGTATCTGCGAACAGGGCTGCAGCTGTGGAGCGGGCCGGATTGACGGATGTATTGGTCACCGGAATTGAAATCAGGTGGATCAGTGTCAGACCGAGACCAATCGCGATTGGTGCAAAACCGGCCGGTGCCCGTGATGAGGTGGAGCCGAGAATAATAATCAGGAAGAAGGCAGTCAGCACGACTTCAATGGCAAGGGCTGCCCCAAGGCTATATTTGCCTGGTGAAAGATCGCCGTAGCCGTTGGAAGCGAAGCCGCCAGCGCTGAAATCAGCTTTACCGCTGGCAATAAAATACAGAATTGCAGCAGCAATAATGCCGCCGACCAGCTGTGCAATCCAGTAGGGAATGAGGTCTTTAGCCTCAAAGCGCCCGCCCAGAGTAAGGCCGAGAGTGACAGCCGGATTGAAATGTCCGCCCGAAATACCACCGACAGCATAGGCCATTGTCAGAACAGTCAGACCGAATGCCAGCGCGACACCGGCAAAGCCGATACCCAGTTCCGGAAAGGCTGCAGCGAGAACGGCGCTGCCGCAACCGCCGAAGACCAGCCAGAAGGTGCCAAAACACTCTGCCGACAATTTATTCATCATGGAAGGCGTATCTTGCATGTTAATCCCCGTAGACGATTGAACAAAAATGAAATCTGCACGGAACTTATATTGCCCGCCGAATATGGACAGATTTGTCAGGATTGAACAGTCTTTTTTTGAACACAATTGGTGTAAATATTTGTCTTACAAAGAAATATTCTGTCTTATATTATAATTATTATAAAATAGGCGCAGATGTCAGGCCGAGGATAAGCAACTATCCTGTTATTAACCGGTAGCAACAGACGGCTGATTGCAGGATTGTGGCGGTTTTCATTTTTTCGGGCTGTTATGGTGTTTTAAAGTGTTGTACCGTCTTGGGAATTCATGAGCGGTTTCGACGCTTTATAAGGTTTCGGGATAATATTAACGGTTTCCGGAGTACCGGCTTGATGTCTAGGTTCGAGCGCCGACTGGCTTTTAATTTCAAACTGTTCTGTTTGCCTTTGGCTGCTGTACTGGCAGGTTGCACAGGGACTGCAACGGCATGGACTGAAAAAGTCACGATTGAACAGGTTGAACTGCCAAAAGAATGCGCCGGATGGCAAAAGATTAATATGAAACAGCGTGCTTATTACATGCTGATGCGTGATGATCCTGCGCTGATTATGGAAATTGATTCCCATAATCTTAAGGGTAAAAATCTTGGTTGCTGGCAATAGCCATATGCCGGTGTGACATGGCAGCTTCATTGAAACATGCAGGGCTGCTCAATTGATTCAGGGTAAATGATGCATCTGGATATTATAGAGTTGCAGTCATTTTATTCGACAGCATTGGGCAAACTGGCTGCTTCGGTTATTACTTCAGCACTGGATCCTTTATGGCTATCAATGCCGCAGGAGCGGCTTGTCGGGATCGGCTATACGCTGCCTTATCTGGATCATTTTGCATCACAGGCAGAGCGTGCATTTGCTTTTATGCCTGCACGGCAGGGCGCAACCGGCTGGCCGCATGGCGAGGCGCTGAGCACGGCGCTGGTCTATGATGAGGAACTGCCTTTGCCGGATAGTTCTGTAGACCGCATCTTACTGGTACATACGCTTGAATTTTCTGAAAGCAGCGCGGAAACGCTGAAAGAAATGTGGCGTGTCTTATCACCGAACGGGCAGTTGATCGTCGTGGTGCCGAACCGTCGTGGTGTCTGGGCGCGTATGGAACATACGCCTTTCGGTAGCGGACGCCCCTTCAGTCGCGGGCAGTTATTGCAGGCTTTCAGAGAAGCTAATTTCACACCGGGAAAAGTGGTCAATGCGCTGCATGTGCCGCCGACACGCTGGCGTTGGCTGCAGCAATCATCCGGCCTGATAGAAACGGTCGGAACCCGTCTCTGGCCGTTGTTTGGCGGGGTGGTGATCGGGGAGGCGCATAAGCGCCTCTATCAGGGACTGCCGGTGCTGAAGCGTGCTTCACGCCGTGTTTTCGTGCCGGTGCTGACACCGCAGGGGACAGCACGGCAGCAGCCGGTGAAGGTGAAAATTCACGATCACCGTGAGCGCTCCGGTCAATAAACCGGATTTAAGAAATTATGCTCTAGCGTTTAAGCAGAAAAACAGCCTGCTGGCCAAGCAGGTTCCACATGCCCCATGGCAGGCTGAACGGCATGCGCTCACCATTACGGTTCAGTGCCACAGCATCTTCAACTGTTGCGCCGACCTCTTTGGTCATATCGACAAAATCGCGGATGGTGCAGAAGTGAATATTGGGCGTATCATACCAGCTGAATGGCAGTTCTTTGGTTACCGGCATCCGTCCGCGAAACAGCAATGAGCCGCGTACCCGCCAGTAACCGAAATTCGGAATGGAAACGATGGCGCGTTCGCCGATACGCAATAATTCGCTGAGAACCTTTTTCGGATTGAGCGTGGCCTGCAAAGTCTGCGACAGGATCACATAATCGAAGCTGGAATCGGGGTAATAGACCAGATCACGGTCAGCATCACCTTGTATCACCGACAATCCGCGCATCAGGCACTGGTTCACACCGCTTTGCGACAATTCCACGCCGCGTCCGTCTACATTGCGGCTGTCGCGCAGCAATTGCAGCAATTCACCATCACTGCAGCCGACATCCAGAACCCGTGTTCCGGGGCGCACCAGTGAGGCGATAATATCAAAATCAACACGGTTATGGATATGCAGGTTTTCGGTATTTTCAGCTGCGAAAAATGTCGCGTCGCCTGAACCGGCCTTGGTATCAGTCATCGGATTACAGACCTTTCGCACGGGCTGCGGAGCGGATGAAACCGTCAATGGTTGAGAAAAGAACCGGTTCATCCAGCAGGAAAGCATCGTGACCGCGGTCGGTTTCGATTTCAACGAATGAAACGGACGCCCCTGCAGCATTCAGTGCATGGACAACGAGACGGCTTTCGGATGTCGGAAACAACCAGTCGCTGGAGAAGGATGCAACGAAAAAGCGGGTTTTGGTGCCGGAAAAAGCCGAAGCCAGCAAGCCGTTATGTTCCGCTGCCATGTCGAAATAATCCATGGCACGGGTCAGATAGAGATAGGAATTGGCGTCAAAACGGTCAACGAAGCTGTTACCCTGATGGCGCAAATAGCTCTCAATCTGGAAATCAGCTTCAAAACCGAAGGTAATATTGGTGCGATCCTGCAGATTGCGTCCGAATTTACGGTGCAGTGCGGCTTCCGACAAATAGGTGATATGCGCTGCCATACGCGCAACCGACAGGCCTTTGCGCGGAACGGAGTCCGATTGCGTGAGATATTGACCGTTGAGCCACAGCGGATCGGCCATGACCGCCTGACGGCCAACCTCGTTAAAGGCGATATTTTGCGCTGACAAACGCGCGCCGCTGGCCAGAACCACAGCCGAGAAAACTTTGTCCGGATAACTTGATGCCCATTGCAGCACCTGCATGCCGCCAACGGAGCCGCCGACAACAGCCAGAAGCTGTTCAATACCGAAATGCTCTACCAGCATCGCCTGTGCCCGCACCATATCACCGATGGTGATAATCGGCAGATCAAGTGCATAAGGTTTGCCGGTTGCCGGATTAATGGATGCAGGGCCAGTTGAGCCCATGCAGCTGCCGATAACATTGGAACAGAGCACAAAATAGCGGTCAGTATCAATCGGCTTGCCGGGGCCGACAAGCGAAGTCCACCAGCCGTCTTTACCGGTGAGCGGATTGGTACTGGCAACATGCTGATCGCCGGTCAGGGCATGGCAGATCAGGATGGCATTGCTCTTATCGGCATTGAGTGTGCCATAGGACTGATAAGCGAGCTGAAACGGGCTCAGAACGGAACCGCTGTCGAGCTGGAGCGGTTTGTCTTCACCAAAATACACCACAGGACTGTTCGGCTGAACAGCTTCCTGATTGCGGCTGTCTGATAGGGCGGCAGTTTCAGCTGATATCGTCATAAAACATGTCTGCGTCAGAGCATTTTCCGGTCTGTTTGCAACAAACCCAATGCTCTAATTCCCTGATTTTACGCATAATCCTCTCCGAAAGCCGATTTGTTTTTCGGAATTATGCGTTAGAATTTGTCCGGTGACCGGAACTGGATGCGGATATGCAGGCAATTTCTGCCTGTTTTGCGCATTTTTGACTAGCCGGCCGCGTTGATGATTTCAGATATTTTTATCTGAAACTACTGCGATCTAGGGGCTAGAGGGGTTTAAAGTCAAGGTTTCTCTCGACTTGTTCTGCGATGCGGTTTATGCCGCTAAAGTCATTCGGTTTCAGCGGGAATATTTCGCTGGTCACAGACCGGCAAATGTTACTGCAATGCTGTTTCCGTACATAATCTCTATCAACAATACAGGCTCTTAATATTGGATAAGAATGATGAACGATTTCGCGAAAGCTCAACGCCCGACACCTAAAGCCGGCGTCATGGATATTGCTGCTTATGTTCCTGGCAAAGCCACCGTTCACGGTGTTGCCAAAGTGCACAAGCTGTCTGCCAATGAAAGCCCGCTGGGTGCAAGCCCGTATGCTGTTGAAGCCTATCGTGCAACCGATCATTATCTGAGCTCTTATCCGGACGGCGAAGTCATTGCGCTGCGTCAGGCTATTGCGGAAACGCAAGGCCTGAATATTGAGAATATTCTCTGCGGCAACGGTTCGGATGAATTGCTCGGCCTGTTGTGCCAGACCTATCTGGCACCGGGCGATGAAGCGATTTTTACCGATCACGGCTTTCTGGTCTATAAAATCCAGACATTGGCGGCCGGTGCAAAACCGGTGATCGTGAAAGAAAATGATACGGTGATTGATGTGGATGCGGTACTTGCTGCGGTCACAGACAAGACCAAGGTTGTTTTCATCACCAATCCGGGCAATCCGACCGGTACTTATGTCCCGTTTGAGGAAGTGAAGCGCCTGCATGCCGGTCTGCCGCCGCATGTTCTGCTGGTGCTGGATGCGGCCTATGCGGAATATGTGCGCAAGAATGATTATGATGCCGGTGTGGCGCTGGTCTCTGCGAGCGACAATGTGGTGATGACCCGCACATTCTCGAAGATTCACGGCCTGCCTGCGCTGCGTATCGGCTGGATGTATGCACCATTGCATGTCACAGACGCGGTGAACCGTGTGCGCGGACCTTTCAACATGAACAGCGCGGCGATTGCTGCCGGTACTGCGGCGATCCGCGACCGCGATCATGTGCAGAAAGCCTGTGCGTTCAATGCGGAATGGGCGCAGTGGCTGACAGACGAGTTCACCAAGCTCGGTCTGAAGGTTACGCCATCGGTCACCAATTTCCTGCTGGTGCATTTCCCTGACACACAGAACAAGTCTGCTGCCAAAGCTGATGAATATCTGCAGTCCAAGGGATATATTCTGCGTCGCGTGACATCCTATGGCTTCCCTGAAGCCCTGCGGATGAGCATCGGCTCGGAAGAAGCCAATCGCGGCGTGATTGCCGCTCTCACAGAATTTTTGAAGTCTTGATATGTCTGATATTCATTTTAATAAAATTGCGCTGATCGGTATTGGTCTGATCGGCTCGTCGCTGGCTCGTGTCATCCGCCGCGAAGGGCTGGCCGGTCATATTGCTATTGCTACTCGCAGTCCTGAAACGCTGAAACGCGCGGAAGAACTGGGGTTGGGTGACAGCTACACAACGGATAATGCTGAAGTTGTCCGCGATGCTGATCTGGTGATTGTCTCTGTGCCTGTTGGCTCTTCCGGTTTGGTTGCCAGCCAGATTGCCGGCAGCCTCAAAGCCGGTGCGATTGTCACCGATGTGGGCTCTACAAAAGGCTCGGTGATTGCGCAGATGCAACCGGAATTGCCGGATCATGTGCATTTCATTCCGGGGCACCCGATTGCTGGTACCGAATATTCAGGGCCGGATGCAGGGTTTGCTGATCTGTTTATCAACCGATGGTGCATTCTCACACCGCTGCCGGATACGGATGCAGATGCGCTGGCAAAGCTCAATGCGTTTTGGGAAGCCTGCGGTTCCAAGACAGACCAGATGGATCCACAGCATCATGATCTGGTGCTGGCGATTGTTTCGCATCTGCCGCATATCATCGCTTATAATATTGTCGGCACGGCCAATGATCTGGAGAAGGTAACGGAGTCGGAAGTGATTAAATATTCCGCTTCCGGTTTCCGTGACTTTACCCGTCTTGCGGCATCTGATCCGACAATGTGGCGCGATGTTTGCCTGCATAATAAGGATGCTATTCTGGAAATGCTGGGACGTTTCTCGGAAGATCTGGCCTCATTGCAGCGGGCAATCCGCTGGAGTGACGGCGATGCCTTGTTTGACCTGTTTACGCGAACCCGCGCAATCCGCCGTGGCATTATTGATGCCGGTCAGGAAGTGGATGCACCGAACTTTGGCCGTGAAGCTGCAAGCAAGCAAAAGTAATATGCGAAGCTGCACGTTTGAGTGATGTTATATGAAAATAAAAACCCGTCATTTCGGCGGGTTTTTTATTAAAGCATTTCACAGTCAAGTTGGATCAACTTGACGTCGGGATAATGCGACAGACTAAGGAATCTAGAGCGAACACTGCGATCCAACATGAACGTAAACCGCTCTAGAGCAGTGGTAATCGTCCCAGCGGGATAAAGCCGGCGCTGATTTTGCCTTCTTTGATGACAACCGGAACAATTGTTGCTCCTGTCTCATCTTTCGGCATGGAACCGAGTGCAAAAACCACTGTATTGATATTTTTAGCCTGATTAGGAAAGGCAGCTTGCAATGTCTGGCCGATTGCCGGAGCATTGGTCAGACGGATTTTCAGATCCGCATTGGCCAGACCTTCGCTGTCGACTGCAAGCGGGCCGCTGATGCTGATGCTGGCGCCGGAAGGCAGCAGAAACAGCATCTGATTAAGCTGCAAGGATTTTCCGCGCAGCAGACTGCCGCTTTCATCCGGCTCTTTGAAGGCTGCGAGGCTTGCCGGAGAGGTGATATCAATCAGACCGTCGAGCTCTGGCAGGGCAGCCAGAGATTTGTCGCCGGTAAGGCGTAGATCATCAAAGGTCATTTTAGCCTGAAGCGGCTCTTCAAGACTGTTGAGATCAAATTGCAGGCCGAGGAGGGAAAGTGTTGCCGGTGCAGCCGCATTTTCAGCGGTCACAGTTTGCACGCGCAGATTATCGGCACTGAGGCTGATATTCTGTGGTGAGCGGCCGTCAATGCGCGCAGATGCTTTGAGATTATCCCAATCTGCTTTCAACGGGTCAGCGCCGGACATGGCAAGTGCCGCAGGGCCGGTGAGCTGTGTCTGCACCGTGCGGAAAGAGAACAGGGAAGCACCGACATTTACAGCGCTGGTTGCTGCATTCAGCGTCTGATCTTTGTCACGGAAGTTAAAGCCGGAACAACTGATATACATGGAGAAGGGGTAGCCGCGTGCCGAGAGGGACTGACATTCCAGCGTTTCGCCCTGACCGGCAGTATTGGCTAGCTCAGTGCGAACGCGGTCTTTGGCCATGGAAGCGAGATAAAACCAGCCCGCCGTGTATAAAATGACGATGACCAGAGCAAAGAGAATGCCCCATGTCATGCGTTTTGAGCTTTGCGGGTTAGGACGCGATTTAGCTACCATAGCTATGCCTCTCAGATTTCAAAGGGCATTCTGCTGACAGGGCAGAAGAACTCTTCTATAATCTTTTTATTCACAATGCCGCGTTGACAACACATCATGCGGTATTGTTTTGCAGATAAAAGTCATTCGGCGGTACATTTTTCTACACAAAATCATGCCGGAAAAATGTTTGCCTGTTGGGAAATGCAGGGCACAGGGTGTAAACTATATGCCTGTGCATTCTATGCATTATATGAATTTGGCGAGACAAGCAAAAGCAAACAAATGACCCCAA
Organism: Pseudochrobactrum algeriensis; assembly: GCF_018436245.1. Classification (NCBI taxonomy): domain Bacteria; kingdom Pseudomonadati; phylum Pseudomonadota; class Alphaproteobacteria; order Hyphomicrobiales; family Brucellaceae; genus Pseudochrobactrum; species Pseudochrobactrum algeriensis. The sequence continues at coordinate 3,200,369 of NZ_CP075361.1, read as the reverse complement.
TGGATAGTTCACACACGGATTTCGTGTTCCAGAATAATGTGGCTGATTCCGGTTCTGACTTCTGGGTCTTCGGTTACGGGTCACTGATGTGGCGGCCGGGTTTTGACAGTGCCGAGAATATTCCGGCGCTGCTGACAGGCTTCAGCCGGTCTTTATGCATCTATTCTCATGTTTATCGCGGCACACCTGAATTGCCGGGGCTGGTGCTGGGTCTGAACAGCGGCGGTTTCTGCCACGGGCAGGCATTTCGCGTGACGGCAGACAACAGACTGCCGGTGATGAACTATCTGCGTGAACGCGAACAGATCAGCGGTGTTTATGTGGAAAAATGGCTGACGGTTGAGCTGGCAGACGGCCGTGATGTCGAAGCGCTGGTCTATGTGGCTGATCCTTTACATAAACAATATGCAGGCGGTCTCAGCGCTGAGGATATGGCTTTGCTTGTCCGGCGCGCCAGTGGTCAGGCCGGACCAAACCGCGATTATGTTGCCAATACTGCCCGTCATTTGCAGGCAATGGATATCTGGGATGAGCGGCTGGAAGCTGTTTTAAAGCTGCTGGATAATCATACAGACTGACAGGATTGGCAGTTTTACCCGATCTTTGCCTGTCTTTGACAGACTTTTTCCGGTCTGTGATCTTGTGAATAGCAAGAGCGCTGTTTAAATGTGTCTCAACCTTTGCCCGTGCTGATTGAAGTGCCGGTGCAATGAACAGTCCGACTGAGTAGGAGACATTTATGCTCGCAATTTTGCGCACCGTTGATCTGGCGCTGGATATTTATACCTGGATCATCATTGCCAGTGCGGTGTTTTCCTGGCTGTATGCTTTTAACGTGGTCAATTCCCGCAACCGCTTTGTCGCCTCGATCGGTGAGTTTCTCTACAAGGTGACAGAACCGGCACTGCGCCCGATCCGTAAAATTTTGCCGGATCTCGGCGGTATTGATATTTCGCCGATTGTTCTGCTGCTGGCGATCTTCTTTATCCGCCAGTTCATGTGGACGACATTGGCTCCGATGTTGTTGAGCTAATCAGTTATAAAAAAACCCGCTTGAAAGCGGGTTTTTTATTATCTGTGATTGAAAATCCGGCCACTTGGGAGACTGGCCAGTTTTTCAGTTATTTCGCATTTTTAGCGCGTTCGATCGCTTCAACGATGAATTTACGTGCGTAATCTTCATCGCCCCAGTCGCCGATCTTTACCCATTTGCCTGGCTCCAGATCTTTGTAATGTTCGAAGAAATGAGCAATCTGCTGCAGAGTGATTTCCGGCAGATCAGTGTAGTTATGAACTTTTTCATAACGACGGGTCAGCTTTGGTGACGGCACGGCAATGATTTTCTCATCTTTGCCGGCATTGTCTTCCATCACCAGAACGCCGATCGGGCGAACATTGATCACGCAGCCCGGAATCAGCGGACGGGTGTTGCAAACCAGAACGTCAATCGGGTCGCCATCTTCCGACAGAGTGTGCGGAACAAAGCCGTAATTGCCCGGATAGGTCATTGGTGTGTAGAGAAAACGGTCGACGATCAGAGCGCCGGCGCTTTTGTCCATCTCGTATTTGATCGGATGACCACCGACCGGTACTTCGATAATGACGTTAACGTCTTCAGGAGGGTTGGAGCCGATGGAAATGGCATCGATATTCATGGGCGTGTCCTTTCATTTGGCGTTCTGATATCGGTTTTCGTGAAACCGTGCAACAAAAACGCAATTTCAGATAAAGCGGCTTATTGTCATGTTCGTGAAATTCTGAGCGCTGTTATGCCTTTGTTTCAGCCTCATTGCGCTGCGCCTGCAATTCTGCGAGGCGGGCTTTGGCTGTCGGCGGCATAGGCGGCGCATTTTTATCCTGTGAGGCCTGTACCAGAAATTCGTCACAAGCTGTTTCTGTGGCTTCAATCAGACGCTGCAAAAAGACTTCCTTATCCAGACCCGCTTCAATCGGTGGCAGAATACGGCAACGGATGGTGCCGGGATAGCGAAGGAACTTACGGCGCGGCCAGTACAGACCGGCATTATGGGCAATCGGCACGACTGGCAGACCGAGATTGGCATAGAGATGGACGACACCATATTTATAAGCCGGCGGCGCACCGGGTGCGCGACGTGTGCCCTCCGGATAGATCATGATCTGGCGTCCGTCAGCAATGGCTTCCTGCGTGCCGCCGGAAATGGAATGCAAAGCCTTGATCCCCGTACCGCGATCGACTGGGATCATTTTCATTTTCTTCAGATACCAGCCGAATAGCGGAATACGCATCAGGTCGCGTTTGAGAATATAAACCGGATCGGGCGTGTAAGACAAAAACGCATAAACATCCCAGAAAGACTGGTGTTTTGGTGCGCAAATATAGGCGCCTTCCGGCAGGTTTTCCGCCCCTTCGACCACAAAATCGGTGCCGACAATATATTTTTGCAGAAACAGATTGGAACGTGCCCAGAATTTAGGGACGATCCATGCTTTTTTGCGCGGCAAAATCAGAGTGAGCGGTAAAAACAGGATCATCTGTATGATCAGACTGATATAGAAAGCCAGATTAAACAGCACTGACCGGATGACTATTATCATATCTTGTATCAGCCTTTTAATACGTGCATGACAGGTAAAATAGCTCGATTTTAAACAGAGCGGTTCTTCAAATAGAAGAAAAATCAGTGCTTATCAATTCCGGACATCATCGCGTATCGATCAGCAGCTTGTGTTTTAATCATTTTGACTGAGACTGATATGCGCAAGAGCGCCAATATATTTGACATATTCGGTAAATAACACGCGCAGCGTATCGCCCTGACGCATCCAGTTATTGTTTTTCAGATCGCTGTTAATGACCGGATAGGGCAGGAGTTCGACATTACCGACCTGCCGCGACAATTCCAGAATTGAGCGCGGAATGTGATAATTATTGGTTACAATGAATATGCGCTTGTAATTATGCTGTTTAATCCATTTGGCGCTTTCAACCGCATTGCCGATTGTATTGAGCGCCGAACGGTCAAGATCTACGCAGCAGGAAAACAAAGCCGGATCTGTTCTGGTAACCCGTTGCAAAGCCTCACGTTTGGTAGACGGATGAACGCCGCTAATCAGCAGTCGTTCGCCGCGTTTCTCTGCCAGCAGTTCCAATGCGACTTCAATACGGGATTTCCCGCCGGTCAACACGATAATCGCATCGGCTTTCTGATCAGCAGGCGGTGCCTGTAAATTGCTGACATGCTCGCTGAAAATGACAAAGCCGATGCCGAGAGCGACGATCAGCGAGAACAAGACAACGGCGACAGGCGGAATGCGTCTGCGCAGACGCTTCAGCCAATGACGAATAAAGCCGTCTTTAGCGACATGCACGGATGCTTCGCGGCCGGTTGTTTCTGCCGGTCGCTCGCCATTCTGCCGGTTTTGTTCCGCAGTGTCTGAAGCATTGTTTTGCACATGCATTGCCGTTTGGCCTGTTCATTTTCTTGTATCAGCGCAGATTGCTGTAACCTGCGCAAATCAGTCTTATAGTATAGAGCAGACAGGACAGCGGAGGAAACTGCTTTGTCCGCTGACTGCCTAATCTTTGCTGCCGCTGATACTGTCCATATCTTTGAGCTGCCGGATCACGGTCAGACGGCTGGTCAGCATTGTGAGAATGCTGACAATGATAATTGTGGCAGCAATGCCGATATAGCCTTCGCGTCCGATGGCAAAACTGCCAAACAAAGCTGCGGCCTGATCGCCTTCCGGCGTTGCCAGATTGCGGCTGGTCCACCAGGAAACAATCAAAAATACCAGCAAGGCCGCCGCGCCGCCGTAACAGGCACCTTTGAGTGCTGTACGGAAGAAATGCCATTCAAATTCACGGGCAACAAAGCGGGCTTCAGCACCGATAAAATGCAGCACTTCAATAATATGGCTGTTTCCGGCCATCGCGCCACGCGTGGCAAAAATCACTGTCAGCACAGTGGCAGATAGCATTAAGAATAAGACGCCCATACCGATCAGTACGGTTGTGTGCGCCATGGACACCAGACGATCCACCCATGTGCGGTGATCATCAAAACTGGCACCGGGAATATTCTTCTGCAATTCCGAGCGTAGAGTTTCAAAATCCGGCGGATTTTGCTCGTCAATTGTCACCACCACGAGGCGCGGCACCGGCAATTCATCAATATCCAGACCTGTACCGAGCCATGGTTCCAGCAGGCGTGCTGTAGCTGCACGGTCAACAATATTGGTGCCTGTGACACCGGCAAAACCGGATGCAATCTGACTGGCCTGCGCAAGGGCAGCTTCCATATCCTGTCCGTCGACCGGCCGGATCTGGATTGTTGCTTCCCGTGAAATCTGGCTCTGCCATTGGGCTGCTGATGCGCGCACCAGACTAACCCCGCCAATAGTGATGCAGGCGAGAAAGGTCATGATTGCGATAACGGTAATCAGCGTAGTGCCGGAAACACTGACCGGCGGTACAATCGGCGTTGGTCCGCGTTTTTCCCGTTTGCGCTTACCCAGCAGTTCGAGAAAAATCCCGTGATAATGATCAATCGTTGCACGCAGGTCAGCCATAAATATCCAGCCTTCCCTGATCGAGAATCATACGGCGCGCATCTACCTGATCCATCAATGTCAGATCATGGGTGGCGATAATCACTGCAGTGCCGGAACGGTTAAGTTCCGCGAATAAGCGCAACAGGCGGCGTGCCAGCGGCGGATCCACATTACCGGTCGGCTCATCGGCCAGCAGAATTTCCGGTTGGTCAATCAGCGCTCGGGCAATGGCGGCACGTTGTTTTTCACCGCCGGACAGAACCGGAGGCAGCACATGCATACGATCACCGAGACCAACCCACTGCATCAGTTCCTGTACTTCATGGCGGTAGGTTGCTTCTTCCTTGCCGCGAACACGCAATGGCAATGAAACATTCTCATAGGTCGTCATATGGTCGAGCAGGCGAAAATCCTGAAAGACGATGCCGATGCGGCGGCGCAGCAGCGGAATTTCACTGCGCTGCATTGTGGAGATGTCTTTGCCGAAAATGGTAATCAGGCCGCGTGTCGGTTTCAGCGCCATGAAAAGCAGACGCATCAGCGATGTTTTACCGGCACCCGACGGGCCGGTCAGAAACTGAAAGGAGCGCGGCGGAATATGAAAGGAAACATCCCGCAGGATTTCCGATCCCATGCCGTACCGTAATCCTACATTTTCAAAGCGAATCACTGATTATTTTCCCGATGTTTTTTGCCGGTTTTCTTATGGTTGCCGAACATTGACCCTTGTGGTTAATCTCGCGTTAATCTGCATGCAAGTTTGGCATTTTGAGGTTGAAAAAAGAATAGAAATTTTACGGCGCTTTGTGCACAGACCTGCTGTGTGTAACCGGTTAAAACGCAGATTTGATGCGGAACAGGCGTAAATAATGTAAAACTGCCCTTTCAGCAAAAGCCGTAGTACTGTAACAGCTACTTTTTTCTTGCCGGAGATATTTCGGTTCAAGCAGTTTCAGGAAAAGTGGGAACCGCCTCGGCGGGGAAAACAATTCACCGGATTGTTTTCTTTTCCCGCTTCGATCCGTTAGAAACTGCGTAATATAAAATCCTAGTGCGGATTAAGACCGGAGACGTGTTTATGCCTTATGTAGGTGGCAGAAATCTTGAAATTCTGTTCAGTGCGGAGCAGATTGCAGAACGCAATCGTGAACTGGCACAAAAAATTGCCGAGCGTAAGCTGGAACGGCCACTGGCAGTTTCTATCCTCAAAGGCTCATTCATTTTTGCGGCAGACCTGATCCGCGCCATGCATGATGCCGGTGTTGAGCCGGATGTGGAATTCATCACTGTCTCCAGCTATGGCGCAGGCACAAAAGGCGGCGAGATCCGTCTGGTGCGTGATATCGACAGCGATGTTGATGGCCGCGATATTCTGCTGATTGACGATATTCTTGAATCCGGCAAAACACTGAATTTTGTGCGTGAACTGATGATGTCACGCGGCGCACGCAGTGTGAGCATTGCCGTGCTGCTGGACAAGCCGGGTCACCGTAAGCTTGATCTTTATGCGGATTTCACAGCTTTTGAATGTCCGGATTATTTCGTTGTCGGCTATGGCATGGATGTGGCGCATTCTTTCCGCCAGCTGCCTTATGTCGGCCGCGTTATGGATGAGCAGGAATAAGCTTCCGACCATTCGCTGAATTTAAAAAGCCGCTCATGATTCTGAGCGGCTTTTTTATGAAATAGAGCGGTTCCAGTTAAGTCTGAATTTTTGGAACCGCTCTATCCTTTTGTTTTGCGCAATATCCAACGCAAAACCGCTTCGCACTTTTTCTGAAAATGCTTTATTGATCGCGTTTCAGCAGACGTTCCAGATAGTCTTTTTCCTGCTGCGGGCTCAGCGCATCGCCCAGTTTTTTGCGGATTTCATCGAGAATGCGGCGGGCTTTCTGAATATCAATCTGGTTCGGCAGCTGATTGCCGGTACCTTCCGAGCTGCCCTGACCGGTTTGACGCCCTAACGGGTCCTGACCTTCGCCGGTCTGCTGCCCCTGACCTTCACCCTGCGCCTGCTGCAATTGCTGCATCATGGAGCGGGCACCGCGGCGCAAGGCATCAAGCGCCTCGGCCTGCTGATCTGTGGCCTGTCCGCTTTCGCCATTGCCCAGCGAGCGGCCTGCACGCCCCATGGAATTCAGCGCCTGATCCATTTCTTTCGAAGATTCCAGCCCCTGTTGTTTCAGCTGATCGGTCAGTGCATTCAGCTCATTTTGCAAGTCGCGCTGCTGCTGCTGTAAATCTTTCAGAGCCTGTTCGGTTTCCTGACGGGACTGGCCGTTTTGCGGACGCTGCTCTCCTTCGCCGTCATAGTTGAAATCATCAGACTGTTCCTGCAATTGCTGATCCAGTTTGAAAGTTTCATTCATCAGCTCCTGCTGACGGCGCATCAGATCACCGAGTTTGTTCAGTTGTTGCTGTGCGCCGCTGCCTTGTCCCTGACCCTGACCTTGGCCTTGCTGAGCGCTCTGACCAGGCTGAAGATTGTTGAGCATTTCCTGCAATTGCGACAGCATCTGCTGAGCTTCCGCATGATTGCCTGAACGGGCGAGGTCTTCAATCTGCTGCATCATCCGGTCAATATCGCGCTGGCTGAGCACGCGGGTATTGGGATTATTCTGGGCGTTTTTATTCGGATTGGTCTGCTGGCGGCGTGCCATTTCGTTTAAGTATCGGTTCATGGCTTCGCGCAATTCTTTCGTCAGACGGGCAATTTCCTCAGGGCTGGCATTATTCTGCAATGCCTGACTTAACGCCTCCTGCGCTGCACGCAGGGCTTTTTCCGCATCGGAAAGCTGACCATCTTCAATGCCGCGCGCGACATTCCACATATAGCTGACGATCTCGCGCAGATCCTCATCATTGCGTGCCAGTTTCAGGCGTTCCCGTACAGAGCGCAGACCCAGAAAATGGCTGACATTGGCAATGGTGGTCTGCGGATGCATAGTCAGCGCATCCAGCATTTGTACAACAGGTGTTTTCTGATTGCTGTCGAGCGCCAGCACCTGACGCTGCTCAGCAACGGCGCGTGCCAGCGGATTGATAAACGGGCGCTGCGGCAGCACAAAGCGGATTTCTTTGCTTGTGCCTGTCTGGCCTGCATCATCAATCGCCTGCAATTGCAGGGAAACATATTTGCCAGCCCACGGATGCATCGTCAGATCCTGAAGGGCTGTGGTCTCGTCCGCGCTGTTTTTGCCGCGCTTTGGTATAGTCAGCCGCAGTTCCGGCGCATCTGTCAGCGATTGCGCGCCTTCTTCCGGCTGTTCCAGCAGTTTGATGACAGGCTGTAATTTAGTCACACCATAATCATCACCGGCTTTATAATGCAGTTCCAGTGTGCCGTTCAGAGCATAGGTCGGATTACGGGTAAAATCGACGATGGGCGGCGTATCCGGCGTGATGTTAAACTGCCACGCCTGACGGCGTGAACCGGCCTGCAGACTGGCAGCGACAGTTTTATTCAGAAGCAGTTCAAAATTGGTGCTGTCTTGTGTTTTTACTGTCTCGGAAGCCGGTTTGGCTTCAACAGAATAGGCTTTGCCGTCCTGACCGGTCATAGTCAATTGATTGCGTGTACTGCCACTGATCTGAACGCTGAGAATACTGCCCTGAGGCACATCCAGCGGTTTTACATCTGTATTGGCACTCAAAAAGACCGGTGCTTTACCCGTATAGGCAGGCGGGGTTATCCATGCATCAATGCGGCCTTCCGGTCCAGCAAAGCCTTCAGGCGGGTTCCACAGATCACTGATTTTACCGGAAGACGGGCTGAAGGAATAAGCCGCCGTTGAAGCAAACAGCAGAATGACAAATGTGCGCAGGGCATAGGGGTCGCGTTGCGGGATATCGGGATGGGGCAGAAATCCGTGCAGCTTGTCCGTCAGCGCGGCCATACGCTTGCGGTGTTCCTGCCAGAGCGCCTGTGCCAGCGGATCGTCACTCTGTCCGGCAAGCTGGTCGTCGCTCAGTTGCAACGGACTATGTTGCAAGCCGTTTTCACGCTCAATCCGGCTATTGACCGTCTGATCGCCCGGCAATTGAAAATGCCGGAAACGGAAAAGCGCATAGGCATAGGCCAATATAAAAGCGGCAGACAGTGTGAAATACAGCCAGCGCGGCATGGCCTGAAACAGACCGAGCCAAGCCAGACTGGCCAATAATGCGGTTAAAAGCAGAACCGGTAATATCAGCGGCCATAAACGCTCAAAGCACAAGACCAATGCCGCTTTGATCCGCAGACGGTAAAGCCTGCGGTCTGCGTTTTCAAAAGATCTGGTGTCCGGTTCAGGCATTCAATATCCGGTTCTGTATCTTAGCGCAGTTAAATTGACTGAATTTAACCTCAGCGAACATGCGGCTGCTCAAAAAATCTGAAGCGGACGCAGTGGATAGGTTGAAATGCGACCCGCTTTAAATCAGCTTATCCAGAATAAATGGTTTTTCTTCGACAGCTTTTTTATCCGGTTTGCGCCAGTCATCATGCACTGTCGCATTTGGCGGGGCTTCCAGCGCGCCGCGACGGCCGCAGCCGGATACAATGCTGCCAACGGCAACAAGCATAATCACAGAGGTCATGAATACGCGGCTATTCATCAAAAAATATCCTGAAACTGGTGGTTGGTCGCAAAGCCGTGAGTAATTTTCGCTGACAGTTTTAGCTGAATTACGGAACAACGCAAACTGTTCGGAGACAAACACAAATCTTTGAAGGGATGCAGACCGGAGACGTGAACGGCCTCCGGTCTGTTGTATAGCGGGGCGGATCAGGCCTTAATCAGGCGTTTTTTCCAGTATTTGATCTGGCGGCGCACTTCCTGCGGTGCGGTGCCACCGAAAGACTGACGGCTTTTCACAGATTTATCCACAGTCAGGAAACCGAACACTGCATCATTAATCTGCGGATGGATCGACTGCATGTCTTCCAGTGTCAGTTTGGACAAGTCGACTTTCTTCGATTCTGCCAATGCAACGGCACGGCCGGTCACATGATGGGCTTCACGGAATGGCAGGCCAAGCTCACGCACCAGCCAGTCAGCAAGGTCAGTTGCCGTTGAATAACCGGAACCGGCAGCTTTTTTCATCGAGGCTTCAATCACGGTGAGGTCGGAAACCATACCGCTCATCGCAGCCAGTGCCAGCTCGATGGATTCGGCTGCATCAAAAACCGCTTCTTTGTCTTCCTGCATATCTTTGGAATAAGCCAGCGGCAGGCCTTTCATGACCATCAGCAGGCCGACAAGCGAGCCGGTGATACGACCGGTCTTGGCACGCACCAGTTCTGCGGCATCCGGATTTTTCTTCTGCGGCATGATGGAAGAGCCGGTGGAGAAAGCATCGGACAGACGGATGAAATTGAACTGCGAGGTTGACCAGATCACAATTTCTTCGGCCAGACGCGACAGATGGGTTGCGCAGATCGAAGCAATCGACAGGAATTCCAGCGCGTAGTCACGGTCGGAAACGCTGTCGATGGAATTGCGGGTCGGTTCGCGGAAACCGAGCGCTTCGGCAGTCATGTGACGGTCAATCGGGAAGCCGGTACCGGCCAGTGCTGCGGCACCGAGCGGAGATTCATTCATACGCTCAATCGCATCGCGCACGCGGGAGAGATCACGGCCGAACATTTCCACATAGGCCATGCAATGATGGCCGAAAGTCACCGGCTGTGCTGTTTGCAAATGGGTGAAGCCCGGCATAACCGTTGCTGCATGTTCTTCTGCACGGATCAGGAAGGCTTCGATCAGAATTTTCAGCGAGGCAGCAGTCTTTTCCAGCTCATTTTTGACCCAGAGACGGAAATCCAGTGCCACCTGATCGTTACGCGAACGGGCAGTGTGCAGACGACCTGCAGGTGCGCCGATCAGATCAGCCAGACGGGCTTCCACATTCATGTGAATATCTTCAAGCTTGCGCGAGAAGGTAAATTTGCCATTTTCGATCTCGGCTAATATGGTATTGAGACCATCGGAGATCTGTTTGTGATCATCTGCAGAGATAATGCCGGTCTTGGCAAGCATGGCAGCATGCGCCAGCGATCCGGCAATGTCCTGAGCATAGAGTTTGCGGTCATAACCGATCGAAGCATTAATCTCTTCCATGATGGCAGAGGGTCCTGAGGCGAAACGGCCACCCCACATCTGGTTACTGGATTTTTCTGTCGTCATGCGCTTATGCCCTGAGCCGGAACTGTGAAGTAAAAGAACGATATTATGGCCGAAGATAATAAAGAGACAAAACCGAAAAGCGCAATCAGCCCGAAGATGATTTTGTTCGCCGGTATTGCCGGACTTCTGGCCGGTGCCCTTGCGGTATACGTGATGGAACCGCCTCCTGGCAATGTTGTTCCGACAGAGAATACGGCCAGTAATGCCGCAGTAAGTACCGGAGAGGATGCAAAATGTGCGTTGAATCAGGAACAGTTAGCTAAACTCTCCGCTGCTGCAACCGGTGAAGTTGCCGGAATGCAGCCATCGGATAAGCCTGCTTTGCTGACACATCTGCAATTTGATGCGCCGGATGGCTCCAAAACTACCATCGGCGATATGAAGGGCAAGACCCTGCTGGTTAATCTCTGGGCGAGCTGGTGCGCGCCGTGCCGTGAGGAAATGCCTGCTTTGGATAAATTGCAGGCCGAGCAGGGCAGTGATGATTTCGAGGTCGTAGCGCTGAATATCGACACCGGCGATATTTCCAAGCCGAAGAATTTTCTCAACGAAATCGGCGTTGAAAAGCTTGGCTTTTATCGTGATGCCAGTCTGACGGTCTTTAATGATCTGAAACGCAGAGGTTTGGCTTTTGGTTTACCTGTAACTTTGCTGATTGATGAAACCGGTTGTCAGATTGCGGCAATGAACGGACCAGCACACTGGGCGGGGCAGGACGCTGTTAATCTGGTGAATACCGCTAAGAGCCTGCGTAACTGATTGGTCGCCAAATCCTGTATAATGTGATTTTACAGGATTTGGGTTTTCTGCTCTGCTGAAGATCTTAAGGGAGATTTTCTATGGGGCTGGATGTCTGGCTTGCCTTCACGGCTGCATCAATTGTTTTGCTGGTGATACCGGGGCCAACAATTTTATTGGTGGTTTCCTATGCCTTGGGGCAGGGCTGGCGCACTGCCATGCCTATGGCCGCCGGTGTGGCGCTTGGTGACTTTACGGCTATGACATTGTCGATGCTCGGCATCGGTGCATTGCTTGCTGCCTCTGCCACAATATTTACAATCGTGAAATGGCTTGGCGCTGCCTATCTGATCTGGCTTGGTATCAAATTACTCCGCTCCGGTGCCTCGATGCAGGCAGAAGCGCGGGATGCCGATGTATCACCTGTGAAAATGCTGGCGCATGCATGGCTGGTGACATCCCTCAACCCGAAAAGCATTACGTTTTTCGTGGCTTTCCTGCCGCAGTTTCTCGACCGGCATGGTGATTTCTGGACGCAGATGCTGATTTTTGAAGCCACATTTCTGGTGCTGTCTTTCAGCAATGCGTTTCTCTACGCTTTTGCAGCGCATCGTGCGCGCACACTGTTTAAAAGCCCGCGGATTTTGCGTGCTTTCAACCGTACCGGCGGCACATTGCTGATCGGTGCCGGCGTGGCAACGGCAACTATGCGCTCTTCGTAATTTTTTTGTTATGCGGTGAAACTGTCACGCTTCAACCGCACAATTGCGAGATCAAGCGCCGAGAGAAAAGCAGAACGGTCACGGGGTGAAAACGGCTTTGATCCGCCGAATTGGCCGGATGAAACCGGATTAGCGGAACGCAGTTCATCCATCAGATTGCGGGTGGCAAGAATATTGCCGATATTGGCCGCATTGAACAGGCGGCCGTCCGGTGCAAGTGCAACAGCACCGGCGGTGACTGCACGATGTGCCAGCGGAATATCTGCCGTGATAACAACCGCACCGGCACGGGACCGCTCGGCAATCCAGTCATCGGCCACATCCAGACCGGCAGGGACGATCACCCGTTCAATCAGCGGTTCATCACGCGGAATAGCGATGAAGCTGTTGGCGACCACAAAGGTTCTGATGCCATGACGCTCAGCAACTTTATAGGTCTCGTTTTTAACCGGACAGGCATCGGCATCGACATAAATGCAGATGGTTTTGTTTTCATCGGAGTGTGTCATTCATGCTTCATGACAAAGCCAAATGTGAATGGCAAGCGTTTAACGCTTGGCGAGGCAGGGCGGCAGGGATAAGCCGGTTGTATAGTTCGTGGAACAGATCATGCCAGTCAAATATTTCCCTGCTTTATTCGTCTTTCTCTGGGCAACCGGTTTTATCGGTGCGGGGCTTGCTATGCCCTATGCTGAGCCGTTCTGGTTTATGACCGCACGGTTTTTCATTGCTGCTATTATTCTGGCGGTTTGGGCACTGATAACCGGTGCCCGCTGGCCTGACAAACGCGGGCTTGTGAACGCCGCGATTGTCGGCTGTCTCATTCACGGGATTTATCTCTCCGGTGTGTTCTGGGCAGTGCGTCATGGCTTGCCTGCGGGGATGACGGCGCTGGTTTCCGGCTTGCAGCCGCTGATTACCACGCTGATTGCCGCACTCTTCCTGCGAGAGACTGTGTTGCCACGGCAATGGTTAGGCCTGCTGATCGGCTTCTGTGGTGTGGCGCTGGTAGTTGCGCCGAAATTTTCGTTGAGTTCCGGTGGGATTAATCCGGCGACTTTGAGTGCGGCACTGGCAGCGGTTATGGCGATCAGTATCGGAACGGTATGGCAAAAACGCTTTGCGGTGAAAATTGACCTGAAAACCGGTACGACCGTGCAATATATCGCTGCAGGTATTCTGACCGGCTTGTTGTCGCTGACTTTCGAAACGCAGACGGTGATCTGGTCGCCGGAATTGCTGTTTGCAATGCTCTGGCTTGTGTTGGTTCTGTCAATCGGTGCGATTTTGCTGCTGCTGATCCTGATCGGGCAGGGTGAAGTGTCAAAAGTCGCGTCGTTCTTCTATCTGGTGCCGGGAACAGCGGCGATTATGGCCTATCTGCTGTTTGGAGAAACGCTGACGCTGGTGCAGATTGCCGGTATGGTGCTGACCACTTTCGGTGTGGCACTGGCAACTTTACAAAAGAAAAAACCGGCCGCTTAAAGCTGCCGGTCTGATCATTATTTTGATATGATTAGCGGCGCGGCAGCAGCTTTTTCACTTCATCGGCCGCATCGGCAAGGGCTTCTTCCGGTGTGGCCTTCTGTTCAACAACGCGGGACAGATTATCAACAATAGTCTGGGTTACTTTCACGCCGTTCGAACCGGGGAAAGCATACCAAGGGATCATGATATTCATCTGGCTGAGACCGGCTTTGAATAGCGGGTTTTCGTCATAGAATTTGCCGAGATATTCGTCAGATTTTGCGGCCAGTTCATTGTTCGGCACATAGCCGGTGCCCGGCACCACAACGGAAGCGCCGTAAGGACCGGCAGCAAATTTGGCAAATTTCCATGCGGCTTCAATTTTCGCGTCGTCGGATGTCAGGATAACAACTGCATTACCGCCGGTTGGCAGGCGGCCTTTTTCCGGATTAAGCAGAGGGATTTTAGCGGTGCGCATGTCGAATTTGTCGCCGACATTTTTAATCGTATTGCGCAGGCCACCGGTGGTCTGGAAAGCAAAGCCGACATTGCCCGCAGCAAAGGCCTGTTCACCGGCTTCTTTGGTAAAGACCGGCAGGCCGCCTTCTTTGACCATGCGATCTACCAGTTTGAATGCAGCTTGCCCCTCTGCATCACCGAAAGTCACTTGCTTTTCATCTTCTGACAGCATTCTTCCGCCTGCACCAAGCAGCAATGCGGAGATCATCCACTCATCACCCTGCCAGCGGAAATCGATACCCTGAACGCCGTTGCCGAGCGCTTTGATCTTGCCGCCGATGCGGATGACATCATCCCATGTTGCCGGAGGCGTATCCGGGTTCTCGCCGACTTTTTTAAATAGATCCGCATTGTAATACATGATCGGATTGGAGGTGGCGAAAGCCAAACCAACCTGACGGTCGCCGACTTTGGCAAGGTTCAGAATAGTCTGGGTAAAACCCTGAGCTTCAAAATCAGTTTCTTTCTCGACCAGCGGTTTCAGATCAAGGCCGATATTGCGCTCGCTCAAAATGCGCAGACGGTTCAGACCGGTAAAAGTGATATCCGGCAGCTCTGCGGTGCCGTTCTGGCGCATAATCAGCTGAATGCCGTCTTCATAGGTCGCGGAAGGATTGACGAAATGGATTTTGATATCCGGATTTTCTTCCGTGAATTTCTTGGAAATATTGGCCATCACGTCCTGAAAAAAGCCCGGCATAGGATAATGCACATTGAGCGTGGTTTCAGCCAGAGCTGTGCTGCACAGACCGGAAAAAAGGGCAGCAGCAGTCAGAGTACGGGAGAAGAATGTCATTACAGGCTCCGTAAATGTTTGGGAGGAAGAGCGTTACAGACGTGAGGTTGATCAGCCTTTGAGGCCGGTCATGGTAATGCCCTCAATGAAGCGGCGTTGCGCTGCAAGAAAAGCAAGAACGAGGGGAAGGGTGATAATCAGCGTGGCAGCCATCAGTGCGCCATAGTCATCACCGGCTTCGGCAGCGCGGAAATACAGCAGCCCCAGAGGCGGTGTGGCCATGTCCATATTGGTGACAACGATCAGCGGCCAGAACAGATCATTCCAGTGGGCAACCACGGAAAAGATCGAGAATGCAGTAATCGCAGGCCATGCATTCGGTACAATAACACGGGCGACAATGCCGGTTTCCGACATGCCGTCGAGGCGGGCAGCATTAATCAGATCATCCGGCATCGAGCGGAAAAACTGCAGAAACAGGAAGATGCCGAATACCGAGATGAAGAATGGTGCGCTGATGGCAAAATAGGTGTTCAGCAGGCCTGTGCGCTCAAAACCTAAGTAGAACGGCAAAGCCGTAGCGTGGATCGGCACCAGCAGGCCGAGCATCACCGCGCTCATCATCACCTGTGCTGCACGAAAGCGCAGCTTGGCCATGGCATAGGCGCAAGGGATAGCGATAATGACCTGCACGACCAGAATGAGTGCGCAGACCAGAACGCCGTTGAGCAGCAATTGCCCCATCGGTACACGGGAAAAGGCCTTGGTGATATTTTCGATCAGCGCCCAGTTTTGCGGAATGAGGCTGAGCGATGAGGAGAAAATATCCGATTGCGATTTAGCGGCCGTGGAGAGCATCCAGATATAGGGTACAAGGAACAGCAGCGCACCGAGAGACAAAATCCCGAGGCGGGTAAAACGTAAGACTGACATGATTTCCGCCTCTTAATAATGCACGCGGCGGTCAAGCACGCGATATTGCAGCAACATCATCACGATCAGCACCATGAGGAAAATCACGGTCATGGCGGAGGCATAGCCGACGCGCAGGAACACGAAACCTTCCTGATAGATCGTATGCAGCAGCACTTCCGAGGCTTTATTCGGCCCGCCTTGTGTGAGGGTTTTGACCGATTCAAAGACTTTGACGGAATTGATGACACTGATAGTGAGAACAAAAAGTGTGGTTGGGCCGAGCAGCGGCCATGTCACCAGCCGGAAACGCTCCCATGCGCTTTTAGCGCCGTCCATTTCGGCAGCAGCATATAACTCGCGTGGAATGGCGGTAAGGCCAGCCAAAAACAGAACCATATTGAAGCCGACGGATTGCCAGATGCCGATCATGGCAAGACTTGGCAGCACAGTTGACGAACTGCCGAGCCAGTTTGGCCCGTCGATACCTAGCAAGCCAAGCATGGCATTGACCGGCCCCATTGTCGGATGCAGCAGATATTGCCAGACAGTGGCCATAGCCACGAGCAGCGAGGCAACCGGCAGAAAATAGACAGTACGGAAAAAGGCTTTGCCACGTGTTTCACTCTCAATCAGCAAAGCTGCACCTAATCCGAGAAAAACGGAAAGCGGGGTGACGATCAGCGTGTAGAGTGCGGTGTTTTGCAGGGAAATACGGAAGGTACGGTCTTTGAAAAGCTCGATGTAATTTTCCAGACCGATGAACTGATAATCCGCATAGCCGAGTTCAAAATTGGTGAAGCTGAGATAAAACACCGCCAAGGTTGGCAGTAAAATGAACAGAAGCACCAGCGACACAGCCGGTGCCATCAGCCTCCATGCCAGCCGCTCTTCACGTTTGCGGGCGGCATTGGCTGCCTCACGCGCTGTCATTACAGTGGAAAAGCTTTGCGCAATATCAGACATGGCTGTCTGCCTTGATGCGGCTTGAAACTGTATGAGAAAGTTTGCGCAGGCGCTGGCCTTCGGTATCAAACAGCAGTGCTTTATGCGGATCAAAAGTCAGAAAAACCGGCATTTCCGGTTGCAGATCTGCTGCCATGGCCGGACTGCATCGCGCAGTCAGCAATTCCTGAGCACCCGGAGCATTGAGATAGATCAGCGCTTCAGAGCCAAGAAATTCAATACGCGATACTGTGGCTGAGATCGTCCTGTCCGCAGGTTTTTCATGGGCGCGGCGGATTTGCAGATCTTCAGGCCGGATCGCTACACTGAGTGCAGAACCAGCGTGAATATCAACCTGATTTAAAATCGGCTTTCCGGCAAAATGAATAATGCCCTGATCGCTGGCGCGGGCACTCAGCACATTGATTTTCGGACTACCGATAAAGCGGGCAACTTCGATATGGCGTGGATTATTATAAATCTCGGACGGTGTATCGATTTGCAGCAGGTGGCCACCGATCATCACAGCAACGCGGTCGGCCATGCTGAGAGCTTCGGACTGGTCATGAGTCACATAGAGGCTTGGCACACCGGCACGGCGATGCAGATCGACAATTTCAGCGCGGGTATGCACGCGTAAATTGGCATCGAGATTGGAGAGCGGCTCATCCATCAGGAAGACTTGCGGCTGGCGCACCATAGCGCGGGCAAGAGCGACACGCTGGCGCTGACCGCCGGACATTTGCGCAGGCTTGCGATCGAGGAGATGATCGATCTTGAGGCTCTGCGCAGTTGCCTGCACCTGTTGCTGAATGGCGGCACGTTTCGCTGCCTGACCCGGCATCCAGTTGCCTATCAGTGGCAGGCGTTCTGTTATGGTCAGATCGCGCATGGCCAGCGGTACGGCGATATTCTCCCGCGTGGTCAGATGCGGATAGAGCGCATAGGACTGGAACACCATTGCGATATTGCGGTCTGAAGGATGAGCGGCGGTAATATTGCGCCCGCCAAGCCAGATATTACCGTCATCGGCATGTTCCAGACCGGCGGCAATGCGCAGGATTGTGCTTTTGCCACAACCGGAAGGCCCGACCAATGCAATGAATTCACCGTCTTCGGCTTCAATCGTTACATCTTTGAGAATGTGCTGATCGCCGAAAGATTTGGAGATATTTTTCAGTGCGAAATGCGCCATTATGCCTGCTCCGTTGCATCGGCGCTGGTAATGGCGGCAGTGTGGCTCGACGGGTAAACTTCATGCACCACGTCATCAAGCAGATAAGGGCGCAGCTGCGTCAGTTCGGTGATTTCGCTATGCACATTATCGGTCAGAGTGTGAATAACAGCGCCGACAATACGCTCGCCCGGCAAATCCCGTTCCATTGGTCCGACGATAAAGCCTGATGAAGGCCCCCAGATCAGCGAAATGCCCTGATGATGACCGGCCCATGCGCGGTGCAGATGGCCGCTGGCATAAAGGCGGACATTATATGCGCTGAATAAATCCATCAGACGTTTGCGATCTTTCGGAGAGGCGCCCCAATAGCCGCTGTCGCCTTCATCTGGGCTATCGACGAAAAGCGGTTTATGGGCAAAGATTGCAACAGGTTTGCCACCGGCACCGTTCAGAACATCTTCCAGCCATTGGAATTGTTCTTCTTCCTCTATATGGCCGCTGCCGATCAGCAGACTGTTGAGGCCGATCAGCCGCCAGCCGGATTGGTCATGCACCCAACGATCAGGGCCGACCAGATCACGCCAGCGCTCAAGGCGCTCATCATTGACCGGTTGCAGGGAGGAAGGCAGATGCCCGACATCGTGATTGCCCGGAACGCAAAGCACCGGCAGGTTCAACTCACTGAAAAGATCGACGCAATAAGTCAGGTCGTCGTCAAAATCCGCACCATCCACGGCCAGATCGCCGGTATGGATCACGAGATCCGGCTTAACTTCTTCCAGCCATTCGGCGAGAGGCTGCCAGTTTTTAGTAAAATGTGTTTTGGACGGGCTGAAATGGGTGTCGGTAATCTGAACAATCCGCATGGATCTGCTCCCTCATTAAGATTTGAAAAACGCGGATGTGTATTTCAAATCGGGGAACACAGGCCGCTAATGCGGGTTCACTACACTGTGTAAGTGACAAGCAAACATCAGGCGGATGACACTATTGTAACATCGGTCATTGCCTATATTTTCTTCAGGCTCACCAGAATGTCGATTTTGGTAATCGTATAACCGGCCGGTGCCTGAGGCGCTGGTGAAAGCATGAGCGGGACACCGCCGATATCAATCATGCGATCTTCATCTTCCAGATAAAAATGCTGATGATTATGGGCATTGGTATCAAAAAATGTGCGCTGGCCGCTGACAGAGATTTTGCGGATCAGACCAGCCTCAGCAAATTGATTGAGCGTATTATAGACGGTCGCCAGTGACATGCTGAAGCCACATTGCATGGTGAGCAGGTGCAGCTCATCGGCAGAAATATGCTGATGCTGGCCACTGAGCAGGAATTGCCCGAGTATCAGGCGCTGACGGGTAGGGCGCAGGCCAGCCTTTTGCAGAATGGGCCGGATAAGAGACGTATCCTGCATTTGTATCAGGCGTTGCATACGCATTTGCGCACGTAGTTTTTCAGGCACTTCCAGCATTGTAAAATCCATCAGTTTCAGTTGCGAATGATTTTCACTTGCAAAATTATTACAGACTCATTACGAAGAGTGCAATTGACAATCATTTGCAAGTAGGATTTTCTATTTGCAATAAACAAAATTGGTATGGATCGAGGAGTTGAGGATGTTCAGCAAAATGAGGCGCGTGCTGCTGGCCGGTATTATTGGTACAGCTTTCTCTGCCGCGCTGGTGGTGGTGCCCGCTACGGCACAAGAAAAATTCAAGGCAGTAACAACCTTTACTGTGATTGCGGATATTGCCCGCAATGTGGCCGGTGATGCTGCGATTGTTGAATCTATTACCAAACCGAATGCCGAGATTCATGATTATCAGCCGACACCGGGCGATATTATGAAGGCGCAAGGCGCACAGCTGATTTTCTGGAACGGTCTTAATCTTGAGCGCTGGTTTGAAAAATTCTTCCAGCATCTGAAAGATGTGCCAAGTGTAGTGGTGTCTGAAGGTGTTGAGCCGATGGGTATTGTTGAAGGCCCGTATAGCGGCAAGCCTAACCCGCATGCATGGATGTCCCCGTCTGCAGGTATGATCTATGTCGATAACATTCGCGATGCTTTCATGAAACATGATCCGAAAAATGCCGAAACCTATAAGGCCAATGCTGAAGCCTATAAGGCCAAGCTCAAGGCGCTGATTGATCCGATCAAGGATGAACTGAAAGATATTCCGGAAGACAAGCGCTGGCTGGTGACCAGTGAAGGTGCCTTCAGTTATCTGGCGCGTGATCTCAATCTGAAAGAGCTTTATCTCTGGCCGATCAATGCCGATCAGCAGGGCACACCACAGCAGGTGCGTAAAGTGATTGATGCCGTTCGCAAGAACAATATCAATGTGGTTTTCTCTGAAAGCACAATCTCTCCGGCACCTGCTCAGCAGGTCGCTTCTGAAACCGGCGCGAATTACGGCGGTGTTCTGTATGTGGACTCGCTTTCAGAGCCGGACGGTGCCGTGCCGACTTATCTCGACCTGCTTCGTGTGACGACTGACACGATTGCGAAGGGCCTTAAATCCGGAGATGCAAAATAATGAATGCCCCGCTTAATGTCCTCCCAAAGGCATCTCTGTCTCCCGCATCATCCGATGCGGGAGCAGGGCTTATGGTCAGTGGGGCGACAGTAACCTATCGCAATGGCCATACAGCGCTGCGTGATGCGAGTTTTGAGATTCCGACCGGCACAATCACCGCACTGGTGGGTGTGAATGGTTCCGGTAAATCCACCTTGTTTAAAGCCCTGATGGGCTTTGTACGGCTGGCGAAAGGCGATATCCGCATTCTCGGCCTTCCGGTGAAGCAGGCACTTAAGAGTAATCTCGTAGCCTATGTTCCGCAGTCGGAAGATGTGGACTGGAATTTTCCGGTTCTCGTTGAAGATGTGGTGATGATGGGTCGCTACGGCCATATGGGCATGATGCGCCGTGCCAAGCCTGCCGATTATCAGGCCGTGACGGAGGCGCTGGCACGTGTTGGCATGAGTGACTTCCGCAAGCGCCAGATTGGTGAATTATCCGGTGGTCAAAAGAAGCGCGTATTCTTGGCGCGTGCACTGGCACAGGATGGCAAAGTCATTCTGCTGGATGAGCCTTTTACCGGTGTGGATGTTAAAACCGAAGAAGCCATTATCAAGCTGTTGCGTGATCTGCGTGATGAAGGGCGGGTGATGTTTGTCTCGACCCATAATCTCGGCAGTGTGCCGGAATTCTGTGATCGTACAGTGCTGCTGAACCGCACGGTTCTGGCCTATGGCGCTACAGAAACCATCTTTACGCAGGCCAATCTTGAGAAAACCTTTGGCGGTGTTCTGCGCCATTTCGTGCTCAATGATGCCGATAAAGGCAAAGCGCATCCGGTGAATATTCTGACTGATGATGAGCGGCCGCTGGTGCTCTATCAGGACAACCACGGTAAGGGAGCAGAGTAATGGAACTGCTGCTTGAGCCGTTCTCCTATCAATATATGATCAATGCCATGTGGGTTTCGGCGCTGGTTGGCGGTGTGTGCGCATTCCTGTCCGGCTATCTGATGCTCAAAGGCTGGTCGCTGATCGGCGATGCTCTGTCTCACTCCATCGTACCGGGGGTGGCGGGTGCTTATATGCTTGGCCTGCCTTTTGCGATCGGTGCTTTCTTCTCCGGTGGCTTGGCTGCAGCCGCGATGCTGTTTCTCAATGAGCGTACCAAGCTGAAAGAAGATGCGATTATCGGCCTGATCTTTACGTCTTTCTTTGGTCTCGGCCTGTTTATGGTATCGCTGAAGCCAACGGCAGTCAGCATTCAGACGATTGTGCTTGGCAATATTCTTGCGATTACACCAGCGGATACGCTGCAACTGGCGATTATCGGTTTTGTATCACTGGCCGTGCTGCTGTTCATCTGGAAAGACCTGATGGTGACTTTCTTTGATGAAAGTCATGCCCGTTCTATCGGCTTGAACCCGACTGTGCTGAAAGTGATTTTCTTCACATTGCTGTCGGCCTGTACTGTTGCAGCAATGCAGACAGTCGGTGCATTTCTGGTGATTTCTATGGTGGTGACACCGGGGGCTACAGCCTATCTTTTGACAGATCGCTTCCCGCGGTTGCTGATGATTGCTGTGATCATTGGAACGCTCACCAGTTTTACCGGCGCTTATATCAGCTATTTTCTCGATGGTGCGACCGGCGGAATTATCGTTGTGATGCAGACACTGATCTTTCTGGCGGCATTTTTCTTCGCACCAAAACACGGTATGCTGGCTGCAAGACGTCGGGCAGCTGAAACTCTCAAAGCAGAGGTGCAGTCATGAGCCTGTTTGAAACTCTGATGATGCCGTTTCGCTTTGAATTTATGGTCAATGCTATGGTCATTGCCATGCTGATCGCGATACCGGCTGCGTTATTGTCGTGTTTTCTCGTGCTTAAAGGCTGGTCGCTGATGGGGGATGCCGTTTCCCATGCAGTGCTGCCGGGCGTGGTGCTGGCCTATATCATCAATATTCCGCTGGCGATCGGCGCTTTCGTTGCAGGGATGTTCTGTGCGCTGGCAACCGGTTTTCTGAAAGAAAACAGCCGGATCAAACAAGATACCATTATGGGCGTTGTCTTCTCCGGTATGTTCGGCCTCGGACTGGTGATGTATGTGAAGGTGCAGTCTGATGTGCATCTGGATCATATTCTGTTCGGTGACATTCTTGGTATCGGCAAGCAGGATATGATTGAAACAGCAATCATTGCTGTCATTGTTACCGGTCTGCTGGTGCTGAAATGGCGGGATCTGTTGCTGCATGCTTTTGATCCGGCGCAGGCACAGGCTGTGGGGCTGCCGGTCAGGCTGCTGCATTATGGTCTGCTGGCTATTCTCTCGCTGACTATTGTCGGTGCTTTGAAAGCGGTGGGTATCATTCTGGCCATTGCGATTTTGATTGCACCGGGGGCAATTGCCTTCCTGCTGACGCGCAATTTCAGTTCCATGCTGGTTGTTGCGGTTGTTGTGGCAGTCGCTGCGTCTGGGCTTGGTGTTTATGCCAGCTTCTTTATCGACAGCGCACCGGCACCGACAATCGTTCTGCTGATGACATTGATGTTCATTGCGGCGTTTATTATTGCGCGTCGCCGTGTTGCCCGTGCGGAGAGACAGGTTTTCTCCTCTTAACTTCATGCAAGAAAACGATTCTCTGCAGGCAAGGCGTCGCATGTGAGTGCGGCGCCATATTTTTTTGAGCTGAAAATTATATTGCAGCGGAAATCTGAAAAGCAAAAAGCCGCGCAGTGCGCGGCTTTTGAAGACTTAACCAAACTGGAGCGGGCGAAGGGATTCGAACCCTCGACCCCAACCTTGGCAAGGTTGTGCTCTACCCCTGAGCTACACCCGCTCGCGCCAGTTTGTTGGTTAGGCCTGCGCTATATGGCAAAAGCCTGAGTGATTTGCAACAGGAAAAATGCAAAAATCTGTAATTTTTTTAAAGGATTTAAGACGAAACTGAGAGGTGGCTTTATCGTAGCAATAATTCGGAGAAATTGCATCAGAAAAGCAAAAAGCCGCGCAGTGCGCGGCTTTTGAAGGCTTAACCAAACTGGAGCGGGCGAAGGGATTCGAACCCTCGACCCCAACCTTGGCAAGGTTGTGCTCTACCCCTGAGCTACACCCGCTCGCGCCAGTTTGTTGGTTAGGCCTGCGCTATATGGCAAAAGCCTGAGTGATTTGCAACAGGAAATCTGCAAAAACTTCAAACAGTTTTGTGTATAATTCTATAAGCCCTGAATACAGGCATTTTTCGCACGGCTGGATGGCCTGATATATCGGGAAGCACCGTTTTAAGGTGTATAAATCCTTGTAATGATTCGATCTTGAGCCCTGAGAGCAGGATATTTTGAGCGCAAATAAATGAGTCGAAGCATGGTGCAGTCATTAATTTGAGGCTGTTGTCGTGAAAGCGGCGGCATTTTTGTTTCAAACGCATATCTTTGTCGTTTTCTTGCAGCTTTTTATGCTTGTCTTGTAAGAGATATGCAGCCTGCTTTGGAGGAGAAGACAAAAATGCCTAAAACCGCTGCTGATTTGCATGATTATCTCGATACGCTCGGGATCAAGGTGCAAACCGTTACACATCCGCCTCTGTTTACAGTTGCCGATTCTCAGAATTTGCGCGGGGAAATTGCCGGTGGCCATACTAAAAATCTTTTTCTGAAAGACAAGAAAGACAATTTCTTCCTTGTGACTGTTGAAGAAGATGCGGTTGTTGATCTCAAGACCATTCATACGCTGATCGGTGCAGCCAGTAAGGTCTCTTTCGGCAAACCGGAAAAGCTGATGGAATATCTGGGGCTTATACCGGGTGCCGTATCTGCATTCGGTGCGATTAATGATACGCACCATCAGGTCAGCATCATTCTGGACGAAGCCTTGATGCGTCAAGAGATTATCAATGCGCATCCGTTGACCAATGAGGCGACGACCTCGATTCACCGTGATGATTTGCTGAAGTTTCTGGAAGCCACCGGACATGAAGCGCGTATAGTGTCTGTCAGCACTGCAGAAACAGCTCCGGCTTAAAGCGGGGCTTGAAAGCGCCGCTGAAAATGCCGAATTAACATGGCAGAGATATTATATTCTGCCATAATTACAGCATGGCTCGCAGTCAGCTGAATTTATGATGTAATATGGCTACGGGAAGAACGGATTAAGGGACGACAATGAACAGCGCTAATAATCCTTATGGCGGTAACCCTTACGGGGCAACTTATGGCCAAGCCTCCGGTCAGGGTAATACCAGCGTGACCTATAATACGTCCGCTGAAACTGCAGCTCCGGCAGAGGTTGAAGACAGTGCCGGTGCGCTGTCATCGCTGGCGGGTTTTGGCACTTCTGATTCCGCAGCCGGTTTGATTAAAGATACAACGACTGCGGGCTTTGCAGCGGATGTTATCAGTGAGTCCCGCAATCAGCCGGTGCTGGTGGATTTCTGGGCGCCGTGGTGCGGCCCGTGCCGTCAGTTGACACCGCTGATTGAAAGCGCTGTCAATGCTGCGCAGGGCACGGTCAAGCTGGTGAAAATGAATATTGATGACCATCCGGTCATTGCCGGACAATTGGGTATTCAGTCGATCCCAGCCGTGATTGCTTTCGTCAATGGTCAGCCGGTTGACGGTTTCATGGGCGCTTTGCCGGAAAGCAAAATCAAAGAATTTATTGATAAGGTTGCCAAAAGCGCCGGTGCAAAAAGCGGCCCTCAGGCTGCGATTGAAGAGGCGCTGGCTGCTGCGCAAGAAATGCAGGAGCATGGCGAACCGGATCAGGCTGCACAGATTTATGCCGCGGTTTTGCAGAATGTGCCGGATAATGTGACCGCTCTTGCCGGTCTGGCCGAATGCCTGTTTGATCTCGGTGAACTTGAAAAAGCGCGGGAAGTGCTTGCTCAGGTGCCGGATAAGCAGAAAGACGATGCGAAAATCCGCGCCGTTGAGGCGCGTCTCGCTTTGGCAGATCAGGTTGCACATCTCGGCAATCCTGCTGAGTTGCAGGCACGACTGGCTGCCAATCCGGACGACCATCAGGCCCGTTTTGATCTGGCGATGATTGCCAATGCGCTGGATAAACGTGAGGAAGCCGCTGACGGTCTTCTGGCGATTATGAAAGCGGATCGTACATGGAATGATGATGGTGCGCGCAAGCAATTGCTGCAATTCTTTGAAGCATGGGGCTTTAAAGATCCGGCAACTTTGAACGGTCGCCGTAAATTGTCGTCGCTGCTATTCTCCTGAGCAGCGGGCACGATTGTTAAATTATGATACAATACCGGAACAGTAATCCGGTATTGAGATGTGAGGTGAATTTATGCAGGCGGGCAATGTCCATTACCGAAAAGCGTCAGACTTACCGGAAGTGATTCCTGTATTTCCGCTGGTAGCCGGTCTGCTTTTACCCCGCGGGCAAATGCCTCTGAATATTTTTGAGCCGCGTTATCTGGTGATGGTTGATGAGGCCTTGGCCGGTGACCGTGTGATCGGGATTATCCAGCCGCAAATCGTCAATGGTGTTGCGGTGCAAGATAAAGAAGGCGCTGCCAAAGGCACGGACAGGCCGGAACTGAGTGCAGTTGGCTGTCTCGGACGTATCACATCCTATACCGAAACCGGTGATGGCCGTGTGCTGATTACATTGCAGGGCGTTTGCCGCTTCCGGCTGGAGGAGGAACTGCCGGTACCGCATCCGTTCCGTATGGCGCGGATCACGCCTTATTTGCAGGATCTCGAAGAAGAGCAGGGCGAAAAAGAGGTTGATCGTGAAGCGCTGTTGCAGGCTTTTCGCGATTATCTCGAAGCCAATGGTCTTGAGGCGGATTGGGAAAGCATTGCCAAGGCAGGCAATGAAACACTGGTCAATGCGCTGTCAATGATGTCGCCTTTTGGTGAGGCGGAAAAACAGGCTTTGCTGGAAGCGCCTGATCTGAAAACCCGTGCGGAAACGCTGGTCGCGATTACTGAAATTGCTCTGGTACGCAACGGCGATGATTATGGTTCAGGCTTGCAATAGCCTGAGAATATATGGGTCTGAAGTATGCATGATCAGGATAGTATAAAGCAGATCGATCCGAAAATGCTTGAATTGCTGGTTTGCCCTCTGACCAAGGGCGTGCTGGATTATGACCGCGAGCACAGTGAGCTGATTTCTAAAAAGGCAAAACTGGCCTATCCGGTGCGGGAAGGCATACCGATTCTGCTGGCATCGGAAGCCCGTTCTTTAGATTAGAGCATTTCACAGTCAAGTTGGATCAACTTGACGCCCGTGATAATGCGACCAAATAAAGAATCTAGAGCGAGCGCTATGATCCAATCTGGACGTAATCCGCTCTAGAGTGCGTCTCCTAAAAGCGGCAAGCGTCTAAGTCGCATAGCAGTCCGTAGCATTGTTAGCTCCGAATGCATGCCGTTTAGGATTATTGCGAGAATCGCAAAAATATGAGTCAAATCTTGCGTTTGACACTTCCCCCTCTCTGAGATTCTGGGCTATGAATAACGCGAATTTTTCGCGTGAGCGCTTTGCCTTTGAGATTAATTGCGGGGGAGGGTGCTCTGAATTTAAAGAAGATCGCTGGCGGGAACAGACCGTCCGGCGATCTGAAAAAAGGCATGGCATTATGGCGACCAGAAAACTGTTTCTTCTGCCCGGCGACGGCATCGGCCCTGAGTCAATGGCGGAAGTCCGCAAAATCATCACTTATCTGAATGAAGAAAAAGGCCTCGGCTTCGAGACAGAGGAAGGTCTTGTCGGCGGTTCCGCCTATGATGCCCATGGTCAGGCGATTTCAGAAGGCGATATGGAAAAAGCGCTCGCCGCTGATGCCGTGTTGTTTGGTGCTGTTGGTGGCCCGAAATGGGACAGCGTGCCTTATGAAGTGCGTCCGGAAGCTGGTCTGCTGCGTCTGCGTAAAGATCTGGCTCTGTTTGCCAATCTGCGCCCTGCAATCTGCTATCCGGCACTGGCTGATGCCTCGTCGCTGCGTCCGGAAGTCGTTGAAGGTCTGGACATCCTGATCGTTCGCGAACTGACCGGCGGTGTGTATTTCGGTGAGCCTAAAGAAATCA
This sequence comes from Pseudochrobactrum algeriensis, assembly GCF_018436245.1. Taxonomy (NCBI): domain Bacteria; kingdom Pseudomonadati; phylum Pseudomonadota; class Alphaproteobacteria; order Hyphomicrobiales; family Brucellaceae; genus Pseudochrobactrum; species Pseudochrobactrum algeriensis. The sequence goes on along the minus strand of NZ_CP075361.1, from coordinate 3,172,876 downwards.
TTGATCTGGGCAATGGTCAGAAGCGTGGTATCGATACGCAGGTTTATGAAACTTATGAAATCGAGCGCATTGCCGGTGTGGCTTTTGAACTGGCGCGGACACGCGGCAACAAAGTCACCTCGATGGAAAAGCGCAATGTGATGAAATCCGGCGTGTTGTGGAACGAAGTTGTCACCGCAACCCATAAAGCAAAATATGCCGATGTGCAGCTTGAGCATATGCTGGCGGATGCCGGTGGTATGCAGCTGGTACGCTGGCCGAAACAGTTCGACGTGATCGTAACCGATAACCTGTTCGGTGATATGCTGTCTGACGTTGCTGCTATGCTGACCGGTTCGCTTGGTATGTTGCCATCCGCTTCGCTCGGTGCGCCGGATGCAACAACAGGCAAACGCAAAGCGCTGTATGAGCCGGTACATGGTTCGGCACCGGATATTGCTGGCAAAGGCATTGCCAACCCGATTGCAATGATTGCTTCTTTCGCAATGTGCCTGCGTTATTCTTTCAACCTGATTGAAGAAGCAGATCGTCTGGAAGCTGCGATTGCTGCGGTTCTTGATGATGGTATCCGTACCGGTGATATCTGGTCGGAAGGCTCGAAGAAAGTCGGCACTGTTGAAATGGGTGACACAATTCTCGCCAAGTTCAAAGCATTGTCTGCTTAACATTTATAGTAGCCGATTGATCATAAAAAACCGCCGGAGCATTGCTGCTCCGGCGGTTTTATTTTGCAGCAGAGTTTTTACTCTACGTGATTGAGGTCACGGTCTTTGGTTTCACGTACAAAGATCAGACCGATAATCAAAGTCATCAGAGCGATAATGATCGGATACCAGAGGCCATAATAAATATCACCTTTGGCAGCGCTCATCGCAAACACGGTTGCCGGAAGCAGACCACCGAACCAGCCGTTACCAATATGGTAAGGCAGTGACATACCGGTATAACGGATGCGGGTCGGGAACATTTCCACCAGAATAGCGGCAATCGGGCCATAAACCATCGTCACATAGATCACTAGAATGGTGAGGATCAGAATGGTCAGCGGCCAGTTTACTTCATCCGGATCGGCAACCATTTTGAAGGTGCCTGCATCAGGAATAGTGTAAACTTTCTGCTCGCCGATTGTTGCGGCTTCAGCCGCCGGAACCAGTTTGGCTGCAACCATCTGATCGGCTGTCATGCTGACGGATTCACCGGCGCGGATCGTATCTGCGTTCAGCGACAGTTCCGGATTGGCGGCAACAAATGCATCCAGCTTGGCATCCGGTACTTTGGCAGCATTACGCACCAGAGGGAAGCCTGCTTTTTGCAGAGCCAGATTCACATCGTGAACAAAAGCCGGTGCACGTGTTGCGGCATCCGCACCGGTCGCATCATAGGATGTGATGGTGCTTTCACCGATTTTCACGCTTGCTGGTGTGCCTGCTGCGCCGGTTTCAACCGTATAAGGAACGGAAGAGCGGGACAGGAAGGCGGTTGCCACGTCACAGGATGTTGTGAATTTGGCTGTACCGACCGGATTGAACTGGAAAGTACAATCGCCCGGTGCTGCGGTGATGGTTGCGCTGATTGTTGCTTCCGCACGGGCAAGCGCCGGATTGGCGGCTGCTGTGAGAGCTTTAAACAGCGGGAAATAGGTGAAGATTGCCAGTGCCAGACCTGCCATAATGATCGGCTTACGGCCGACTTTATCCGACAGCCAGCCCCAGAACAGGAAGAACGGGGTTGCGATCAGAAGGGCAATAGCAATCATGATATTGGCCGAGATGCTTTCAACCTTCAGCACGTTTTGCAGGAAGAACAGCGTATAGAACTGACCGGAATACCAGACCACAGCCTGACCGGCGGTGAGGCCGAACAGGGCAATCAGAGCAATCTTGGCGTTTTTCCACTGACCAAAAGCTTCTTTCAGCGGAGCCTTGGACTGTTTGCCTTCTTCTTTCATTTTCTTGAAAGCAGGGGATTCACTCATCTGCATACGGATCCAGACGGAAATACCGAGCAGAACGACGGAAATCAGGAACGGAATACGCCAGCCCCATGCTGCAAATTCTTCAGCTGTCATGGAATTCTGGATCAGCAGAATTACCACCAGAGACAGGAAGAGACCGAAAGTCGCTGTGGTTTGAATCCATGAAGTATAGAAACCGCGGCGTCCGTTTGGTGCATGTTCAGCCACGTAAGTGGCCGCACCGCCATATTCACCGCCAAGTGCAAGACCCTGCAGCATACGCAGACCAATCAGAATGATCGGTGCGATAATGCCGATTGATGCCGAGCCCGGCAACAGACCGACGAGGAAGGTGGAAAGTCCCATCACCACAATGGTGACAAGGAATGTATATTTACGACCTACCAGATCGCCGATACGGCCAAAGAACAACGCGCCGAACGGGCGTACAAGAAAGCCCGCCGCAAAAGCCAGCAGCGCGAAAATATTACGGGTTGTTTCAGGATATTCACTGAAGAAGGCCGCACCGATATAAATTGCCAGTGAGCCGTAGAGATAGAAATCATACCATTCAAATACTGTACCAAGCGACGAGGCAAAAATAACTTTGCGCTCCTCCTTGGTCATTTTAGGGGCGCGTTCACGCGCACCATCAATTGCTGCCATAATTTGTCCTCCCGGATAAACCCTGCGGCAGTTCCCTTATTGCCACCGGGTGTTGATTATTCTCAGCCTTTCAATATGCGGAATTCGTCTCGTGGCCGGTGTGGCCGGAGGTGCCTGCAGTCGCGCGGTTTCTATTGCCGCCTGGCAAAGCAGTCGCAGACAGAATGAACTGAAAACGGGATTTGCGTCAGTATTCTTTAGTATAATAATGGTGAAATATTTTTCTTTACGGCGCGGATGCGAACGCAGCTTATTGGAAATTTGGTATTTTCTTAAACATTTGGCGGCTTTGACGACATAAACGGCAATTGACTCTTGGCAAAATCGCGTTAAAAGCAGCAGTGAATTAGGAGACACCGCGTGGAATCCCTCGCTTTGCCATCAGTTTTGCCAGCATTTTCCGGAGATTTCTCCGGCGGCGGAGCTATGGGTGTAGCTTCTCCTGCATTCGGTATTACCAAAACGGCCATGATTGCCCTGAAGACAATCACCTCGAAAACGACCACCAAAACGGTCTGATCCCTTGGCCTGCTCACCCTCTCCCGGGTTAGGCCCGGGGCGGAGAACCTGCGTGGCCACGGGTTTTCTGGTGTGAAAGCGGAGAGGGACAGGAGATTTTTCACATGGGTTTCAAAGTTGCTGTTGTCGGCGCCACAGGTAATGTGGGTCGCGAAATGCTCAATATTCTCGAAGAGCGTGGTTTTCCGGCTTCTGAGGTGGTGGCACTTGCTTCCCGCCGCAGTCAGGGTTCGGAAGTGTCTTACGGCGATAAGACACTGAAAGTTAAAGCGCTCGACACCTATGATTTTTCCGATACTGACATTTGTCTGATGTCGGCCGGTGGTAATATTTCCAAGGAATGGTCACCAAAAATCGGCGCGCAGGGTTGCGTAGTTATCGATAACTCTTCCGCATGGCGCTATGATGCCGATGTGCCGCTGATCGTGCCGGAAGTCAATCCGGATGCAATTGACGGTTTCCGCAAGCGCAATATCATTGCCAATCCGAATTGCTCGACTGCCCAGCTCGTTGTTGCACTCAAGCCTTTGCATGATGCGGCCACCATCAAGCGTATTGTTGTTGCAACCTATCAGTCGGTTTCCGGTGCCGGTAAAGAAGGTATGGACGAGCTGTTCCAGCAGTCCCGCGCGGTTTTTGTTGCTGATCCTGTCACAGCACAGAAATTCACCAAACGCATTGCTTTCAACGTTATCCCGCATATTGATTCCTTCATGGAAGACGGCTCCACCAAAGAAGAGTGGAAAGTCATGGCGGAAACCAAGAAAATGCTGGATCCAAAGATCAAAGTTTCCTGCACTGCCGTGCGTGTACCGGTCTTTATCGGTCACTCTGAAGCTGTGAATATTGAATTCGACAAGCCGATCAGCGCTGATGAAGCCCGTGATATCCTGCGCGATGCACCGGGTTGTCAGGTTGTTGATAAGCATGAAGACGGTGGTTACATCACCCCTTATGAAAGCGCTGGCGAAGACGCAACATTCATTTCGCGCATCCGTGAAGACATCACATTGGAAAACGGTCTTTCCATGTGGATCGTTGCGGATAATTTGCGCAAAGGTGCAGCACTCAACACGATTCAGATCGCTGAATTGTTGCTGGAGCGTAATCTGATCAAGCCGAAATCAGCTGCCTGATTTTTGAGAAAATAATAAATAAAAAGGCGCGGTTTCCGCGCCTTTTTATTATCCTACTGTTGCTCGCGATTGCGGTATTGCATGATAGCGGCGTTGATTTCCGCGCCAATGATGAAAATCGCGGCAATAATATAGAGAAAGACAATCGCCACCATGATCGATGCCAGACCGGCATAGGTGGTGACATAGCTGGCAAAACTTTCAAGATAACGGGCAAAGGCGGTTGCACCGGCCAGCCATGCAATCAGTGTCAGCGCAATACCGGGCAGAATATCCAGCAATGATCTTTGTCCGGCCGGCAGCCAGATATGCACGACAAATAATCCGAAAACCAACACTGAAAGCGCAATTGCATAGCGCCAGAAGCCGAATGAAATCGACATGGTTTCCAGTGCCGGCACCCATTGTTCTGCAAGGCGGATGGCCAGCGGCGCAAGCACCAGCAGGAAGCTGATGGCCATGATGCTGAGCGTGGCGATAATCACAAAGCCAAGGCTTTGCGCACGGCAAAACAGAATAGAGCGGGTGTCGGTCACGCGATAGGCGCGGTTGAGCGCCACACGCAAAGCTTCCACACCGTTGGAGGCAAAATAGGCAGCAGCAATCACACTGAGAGTCAGGAGGTCACCGCGCGGGATAGTCAGAACATTTTGCACTTCACGGGCGATCGGAGCGGCAATGGCGGGTGGCCAGGTATCAAAAATCACATGCACCGCTGTCTCGGCAAATGCATCCGCTCCAAGAAAACTGGCAAGTGCTGTTGCAAAAATCAGAAACGGAAACAGCGCCATCAGTCCTGAGAGAGCGATATGGGATGCAAATGCCCAGCCATCATCGGATATAAAATGACCGATTGCATCGGTAAGGGTCTGTCTGAGGAAACGGATTATTTTTCGCATAGACAGAAAATTCCTTTATTTCGGCTCATTCGTTTTCGTCTGTGGCAGAGCTGATTACAAGTTTGTGTGGTATAACCGACCACAAGTCAAAAATTCAACGTGTATAAAAACTCTGCGGACAGGAATTGCAATGATATCAGCCCGCAAACCAACGGATAAAGATCAGCATATGGCCAAAAATGTGCAAATTCCATCTGCGCAGCAAAGAACCATTTTAATCACCGGTTGTTCCAGCGGTATTGGTGCCTATTGTGCGCAGGCTCTTAAAGAGCGCGGCTGGCGGGTTTTTGCCACTGCCCGTAAAGACCAGGATCTGGCCTATTTGCGGGAACAGGGTTTTGAAGCTTTTTATCTGGATTATTGCGAGCCGGAGTCGATTGCCGCTGTGGCTGAGAGCGTGCTGAATCTGTGTAATCATCAGCTTGATGCGCTGTTTAACAATGGTGCTTATGCACAACCGGGTGCGGTGGAAGACTTACCGATGGAGGCACTGCGTTTGCAGTTCGAGGCCAATTTCTTCGGTTGGCAGGATCTGACACAGCGGCTGATCCCTGCAATGCGGGCGCGTAAACAGGGGCGTCTGGTACATTGTTCGTCTATTCTCGGTCTGGTGCCGATGAAATGGCGCGGAGCTTATGTTTCCTCCAAATTTGCATTGGAAGGGCTGATGCTGGTGCAGCGTATGGAACTGGAAGGTTCCGGTATCTCTGTTTCTATGATCGAGCCGGGGCCGATTACCAGTAAATTTGCAGCCAATGCCGCGGCCTATGCGCAAAGATATATCGACATGGACAATTCTGTTCATGCAGAAGATTACCGGCGGCAATTCGCCAAGTTACAAAGCGGTGGCACGAAATCCTCGGTGAAACTGGGGCCGGATGCTGTTTACGAGGTTCTGTTGCATGCGCTGGAAAGTGATCGTCCGCGCCCGCATTATCCGGTTACCCGTCCGGCAAAACTCGGCATACTTGCCAAACGCCTGCTGCCTGCACGCTGGCTTTATAAAATGCTGGCCGATCAGTCGTAGGGAAAGCCGGTAGGTGCTTTTTTGCAGGAGATGTCGGTTTGTTTAGTCGCATTATTTTTGCGTAAAACCGCTTCGCACTTTTGCGGGAAATGCTGGTCTGTTTAGTCGCATTGTCCTTACGCAAAACCGCTACACACTTTTGCGGGAAATGCTCTATCTGCCGCAAAAAGCTTCTGTTACACATTGAGCGGGAAAGACGGAGGATTGCTGAAAAGCAATCGGGAGGAAAGAATGGACAGCGGTTTTAAATTTGCAGCGATCATTGCCATGATTGCCGTGGCGATTGTTCTGTTGCTGGGCTTGCGCAATATGATGCGCAACGGCGATGGCAATACATCCAACAAGCTGATGCGTCTGCGTATTATGTTTCAGTTCATTGCCGTGGTGCTGATGGTTGGTGCATTATATTTTGCCCGCCGCTAATTGCACTTGTATGAGCAGTAACCGGTGAGGCATTTTTGGTTAAGCTGAATAAAATTTACACGCGTACCGGTGATGACGGTACAACAGGTCTGGCCTGCGGTCCGCGACGCAGAAAAGATGATCTGCGCATCGTGACCTGTGGTGATATTGATGAGCTGAATGCATCGATCGGTATGGCACGGCTTTATACCGCGCTGATCCTGTCGGATGTTGATGCTATGCTGACAAGGGCGCAAAATGATCTTTTTGACCTCGGTGCTGACATTGCCACCCCCGCTGCTGTTTCAGATCCTGCCTCCGGCACTGCTGCAGATCTCGGCTATGAGCCTTTGAGGATTGTGGACAAGCAGGTTGACCGGCTGGAACAGGAAATTGATGTGCTGAATGCACAACTGGAACCGCTCCGCTCCTTTATTTTGCCCGGTGGTTCACCGGCCGCCGCGCATCTGCACATGGCCAGAACGATTGCACGACGTGCAGAGCGTGCCATGGTAGCACTGGCGGCGCAGACTGATGAGCAGGTTTCAGGCGCTGCCCTGCGTTATATCAATCGTTTGTCTGATCTGCTTTTTGTGGCTGCCCGTATTGCGAATAATCAGGGGCGGGATGATATTTTATGGATACCGGCGCTGACACGCTAAGAGCATGTCGCGGAAAAGTGGGCACCGGTTTTCCGATAACGACATGCGTTAAAACAAAGGATAGAGCGAGCGCAGTGGGTGGAATTAAAAGCGACATGCTCTAGAGCGCATTCTGGAAAGTGTATGCTCCTTCGCGGGGAAATCAGTCCACCGGACTGATTTCTTATCCCACTACGATCAGATCAAAATGCGCGTTAATCTTTGTATATTTGCGACATCATCCGTCATGTTTCGAAGATAGTTATGATGATATTTCATAGCCCTTCTGCCGGTTATGATTGACCTCTCTATGGTTCAGAATTACGGTCTTATGAAATTTCTGAAATCTCCGTCAAAAATTGGCGGTGCATCAGGCGTGTTTGCGATAGAGTTTTGGTATGTCGGCTTCAGGCAAGTTGTTTATGAGGCCATGCTTTAAAACTGTATCTGACTAAGAGGCAGGCGGACACAGGCAAGAAAAGGGCTTATGTCCGGTCGAAGAGAGCAGCAAATGCTGCTCAAGTGGAGAGGATCTTAACCGAATGAAAGTTCTGGTCGCAGTTAAGCGGGTTGTTGATTACAACGTCAAAATCCGGGTGAAAAGTGACGGTTCAGGCGTTGAGCTGACCAATGTCAAAATGTCGATGAACCCGTTTGATGAAATCGCGGTTGAAGAAGCGCTGAAACTTAAAGAAGCCGGTAAAGTTTCTGAAGTTGTGGTTGTGTCTATCGGACCTGCACAGGCGCAGGAAACCCTGCGTACCGCTCTGGCGATGGGCGCAGACCGCGCTATCCTCGTGAAAACCGATGATGCTGTCGAGCCGCTTGCCGTTGCAAAGATTCTGAAAGGCGTTGTTGCCGCAGAAGAACCGAAGCTGGTTATTCTCGGCAAACAGGCGATTGATGATGATGCGAACCAGACCGGTCAGATGCTTTCTGCATTGCTTGGCTGGGCACAGGCAACTTTTGCCTCGGAAGTACAGCTCTCAGACGCTTCTGCCAATGTGACCCGTGAAGTTGACGGTGGTTTGCAGACGATTGAAGTCAAGCTGCCTGCGATTGTCACGACCGACCTGCGTCTGAACCAGCCGCGCTATGCTTCTCTGCCGAATATTATGAAGGCGAAGAAGAAGCCGCTGGATGAGAAGGCACCGGCTGATTACGGTGTTGATACTGCGCCGCGTCTGAAAAACCTCAAAACCGAAGAGCCTTCCGGTCGTAAAGCCGGTGTGAAAGTGGCTTCCGTTGCTGAGCTTGTTGACAAGCTCAAAAACGAAGCAGGCGTATTGTAAGCGGTCAGGACAGGAAAACGATTATGGCTATTCTTCTTTTTGCAGAACACGATAATGCAAGCCTCTCTGACCAGACTGCAAAGGCACTGACTGCTGCGCTCGCTATCGGCGGTGATGTGGATGTTCTGGTTGCGGGTAAAGGCGCCAAAGCTGCTGCTGATGCTGCGGCCAAGCTGAAAGGCGTGCGCAAAGTCCTGCTCGCTGAAAGCGATGCACTGGAAAACCGTCTGGCAGAACCAACCGCAGCATTGCTGGTTGCTCTTGCCGGTTCCTATGACACTGTAATTGCTCCGGCGACCACTTCGGGTAAAAACGTACTGCCACGCGTTGCAGCACTTCTCGATGTGGCACAGGTTTCGGAAATTACCGAAGTTGTGTCTCCGACAGTCTTCAAACGTCCGATTTATGCGGGTAATGCGATTCAGACTGTTGAAACCACAGATGCCAAGAAGGTTATCACTGTGCGTACCGCTTCTTTTGCGGCTGCCGGTGAAGGCGGTTCTGCTACGGTTGAGAGTGTGGATGCAGGCAATGATCCGGCTGTGTCGAAATTTGTTGAGGCAAAAATCTCCGGCGGTGACCGCCCTGAGCTGACTTCAGCGAAAATCATCATCTCCGGTGGCCGTGCACTCGGTTCCGCTGAGAAATTCAACGAAGTGATCACACCGGTTGCTGACAAGCTCGGTGCTGCAATCGGCGCGAGCCGTGCGGCTGTTGATGCGGGTTATGCGCCGAATGACTGGCAGGTTGGTCAGACCGGTAAAGTGGTTGCGCCTCAATTGTATATCGCTTGCGGTATTTCCGGTGCGATCCAGCATCTGGCCGGTATGAAAGATTCCAAAGTGATCGTTGCGATCAACAAGGATGAAGAAGCACCAATTTTCCAGGTCGCGGATTATGGTCTGGTTGGTGACTTGTTCACTATTTTGCCGGAGCTTGAAAAAGCACTTTAATCAGGATCATGACAATCAGGCATGATTGTCTCTGATATTATAACGCGTCCGGATATTTAATCCGGGCGCGTTTTGCTTTAATCAGGGATAGACTTATCTGCATGAGACTGCTCATGTAGGCGGAGAAAAATTGGCGTTATTGCTGTAAATTTATTGATACGAAGGGATCGGAGCGGATCATGAGTTTTACAATCAAAACAGTGGGTATCATCGGTGCAGGGCAGATGGGTAATGGTATTGCTCATGTTTGCGCGCTGGCAGGCTATGATGTGCTCCTGCATGATGCTTCGCATGAGCGACTGGAAAACGGTATTGCCACTATCAGCGGTAACATGGCGCGTCAGGTTGCTTCGGGCAAACTGGCTGAGGAAGCACGTATTGCCAGCCTTGCGCTGATTAAGCCAGCCAAAACCATGGCTGATCTGGCACCTTGCGATCTGGTGATCGAAGCTGCAACAGAAAATGAAGCCATTAAGAAGCAGATTTTTGCGCAGGTCTGCCCGCATCTTCACAGCAATGCTATTCTGGCAACCAACACATCTTCGATTTCAATTACCCGTCTGGCTGCTACCACTGATCGTCCTGAACGCTTTATCGGTATTCATTTTATGAATCCGGTGCCGGTGATGAAACTGGTTGAACTGATCCGCGGTATCGCCACAGAAGAACCGACTTTCGCCGTTGCACAGGATTTCGTGCAGAAGCTGGGCAAAACCATCACGGTTTCCGCTGACTTCCCTGCTTTTATCGTCAATCGTATTTTGCTGCCGATGATTAATGAAGCGATTTATACGCTTTATGAAGGTGTTGGCACTGTGGATGCCATTGATACAGCCATGAAGCTTGGTGCCAATCATCCGATGGGGCCGTTGCAGTTGGCCGATTTCATCGGGCTGGATACCTGCTTGTCGATTATGCAGGTGCTTTATGAAGGACTGTCGGATTCGAAATATCGTCCGTGCCCGCTGCTGGTGAAATATGTTGAAGCCGGTTGGCTCGGACGTAAAACCGGTCGCGGTTTCTATGACTATCGCGGTGACGAACCGGTACCGACCCGTTAATATTTTGAGTGCATAAATTGCTGAAAACCCTGCATTTGGTCAAGAAATGCAGGGTTTTTTGTCGGGTTAATAAATAAAAGGTTATTTTTAATCGCTCATTAAGCATGTGAATTCACTTCGTGTTCACCTTTCTTCGCTAATATTTACCTTAAATTCACTGTTGTGATTTGTGCTTCAGCAAAAATAATAATGTTAAATTAATCAGGGTGTAGTGTGATGGGTCTGATCGTTCAGTTTCGTCAAATTTTTAAAGTTCTTCGCGAGTTTCTGGCACCAAGCTATCGTCCGGAACGCCATTATATGCGTGGCCCGGGTCCGGCCTGTGCTGCCCGTCATTCGCACTAAAGCGATCTCTGTGCGCCCGCTGGGCGTATAGGTATTAGCTTTACTGTTTTCCGGATAGCTCCCAGATCCGGTCAACTGAAAATGAATAAAGCCGGCTCATGAGCCGGCTTTTGTATTTCAGAACTGTTTGCCGATCAGGCGATCCAGCGACAGGCGTCCGCTGCCAGCCACGCTCAGATACATGAAGACACCGAACCAGACGGTAGAAAGCTGGAAACCGCTGCTGCGCGGGATCATCACCATCACCAAAATAACAATCATCTGAATGAAGAGCATAAAGGCGAGAGGGCGGGTGAACAGGCCGATCGCTATGGCTATACCCCCTATAAATTCCAGAATACTGGTGAAATAGGCCAAAGGGATTGCCGGTTCCAGCCCCAGTTGCTGGAACAATTCGATATCGCGTGGCATGTCTCCGTTGAACAGCTTCCCCCAGCCGAAGAACGCCATGATACCGCCGCTCGCCGCACGCATCACTGCATAGGCAATATCATGAAAACGGGCATAAACAGGCGCCAGAAATGGCAGCATTAAAGATGGTTCAGAAAGTTTGTCTGTCATAGATCAGTTGCTCTGCGCTTGGATTGTTTGCGTTTCACGTGAAATCTTTTTTGTATTTTCCTGAGATAGACGAACTGAAACATAGGTTAAGTGTATTAAACCGTACGGTTCGATTCTTATTCCCATTTAACAGAACCGGATATTTTTCTGATATGAATTTTGCGTGATGAAAGAGTCTGTACCTGAGAGACCTGTACCTGATGGCTGTATCGGGTATGGGTGACAAAGCTCTCGCTTGTAGTGGCTTTATTTACGGGAGCGATTCAGTACCGGAAACCAAAGAGTGACATAAAAAAACCGGCACGATTGCGCCGGTTTTATAGCTGATGGTGTTAAGCAGGCAGATCAGGCATCAAGCCCGTCGAACAGAGCGGTTGAGAGATAGCGCTCGGCAAAGGACGGAATAATAACGACAATGTTTTTGCCTTTATTTTCCGGACGTTTGCCGACTTCCACAGCAGCTTTCAGTGCCGCACCTGAAGAGATACCGACCGGAATACCTTCAACTTTGGCGATCTGGCGTGCAAAAGCGAATGCATCTTCATTGGCGACCTGAATGATCTCATCATAAACACCGGTATCCAGTGTTTTCGGTGCAAAGCCTGCGCCGATTCCCTGAATTTTATGCGGCCCCGGATTGCCACCGGAAAGCACAGGCGAATCCTTGGGTTCAACCGCGACGACCTTGAATGACGGCTTGCGGGCTTTCAGCACCTGACCAACACCGGTGATCGTGCCGCCGGTACCGATACCGGAAACCAGAATATCCGCTTCACCATTGGTGTCATTCCAGATTTCTTCCGCTGTTGTTTTACGGTGAATTTCCGGATTCGCGGCATTTTCAAACTGCTGCGGAATAATTGCGTTCGGATTGCCTGCAGCCAGTTCTTCCGCTTTGGCAATCGCACCCTTCATGCCTTTTGCACCTTCGGTCAGCACCAGATCCGCACCCAGCAATTTGAGCAATTTACGGCGCTCAATCGACATGGTTTCAGGCATGGTGAGAATCAGGCTGTAGCCTTTGGCAGCGGCGGCAAAAGCCAGTGCGATACCGGTATTACCGGATGTCGGCTCGATAAATACGGTTTTACCCGGAACAGCTTTGCCTTCGGCTTCAAGGCTTTCAATCATAGCCAGACCAATACGGTCTTTGACGCTGGCCAGCGGGTTAAAGAATTCGAGTTTAACGAGAAGATTGGCGACCACGCCGTTTTCGCGGGCAAATTTATCCGCGCGGACAAGCGGTGTGTTGCCGATTGTATCAATAATAGAAGAATAAATACGGCCGCGGCCTGGTTTGTTAGAATCGCTCATACCAAATCTCCTGATCTTTTCGCAAAGCATAGAGCCTGACCGTTCAGGATTATAGAAGCAGGCTTCCAGAATGCAGGGGTAACTTAGAATATTATTCTATCAATGTGAAATATTAGAATTATTTTATAGCATGAGGGCGGAGCGGGAGCCGCAGTTCAGCAAATTCCATATAGTTTTCAGGCTTTTTCCGATGCGGGAAATCACAATCATTTTGATCCTGATCAATGTAATTTGGCCTGTTCATTCCTAGATTTATATTATGATGTGTTTCACAGGAGTCTATTCTGAATATTGCGTGTTTATGGTGATGCTGATTGAAAAACCGGAACAGAAACACACATATAATAGACAGGGTGCATTCCGGCGGATGCTGTAAAAGGGAAAGACGAGAACATGTATAAACATATTTTAGTGGCGACTGATGGTTCGGAGCTTGCCAATAAAGGGCTGGAACAGGCAATTGGTCTGGCCAAAGAACTGTCCGCTAAAATTACAGTGCTGACTGTAACGGATCTGTTTCCGAGCTACGGCATTGTTGTAGCGCCGGGCTTAAGCACTTCGCCTGAAATTTTTGAAGAATACCGTACCTCCATGGCAGAGCAGGCCAAAGCCATTGTGCAGCAGGCGATCGCCAAAGCGCGCGATGCAGGTGTGACTGTTGAAGGCTTGCATATTGAAAATCAGTCACCGGCCGTGGGTATTGTTGAAGCTGCCGAGACCCATCAGGCTGAACTGATTGTGGTTGCATCGCATGGCCGCCGTGGCATGAACAAGCTTTTGCTGGGCAGTCAGGCAGCAGAAGTCCTGTCGCTGAGCAAAATACCGGTTCTGGTTGTTAAATAACCGGCCTTGAGTTCTTCAGGGAATAAAAAAACGGCGCTTTAAGCGCCGTTTTCTTTTTAAGCATAATTACATGCCTTTGGACTTCGAGAAACGCTTGCGTTCATTCGGATCCAGATAAAGCTTACGCAGACGGATGGATTTTGGTGTTACTTCCATCAGTTCGTCATCCTGAATCCAGGACAGAGCGCGTTCCAGAGTCATGCGGATCGGCGGGGTCAGCTTAACAGCTTCATCCTTACCGGATGCACGCATGTTGGTCAGCTTCTTGCCTTTCAGCACGTTGACTTCCAGATCGTTGTCGCGGGTATGAATACCAACGATCATGCCCTGATAAACTTTGGTACCGGCATCGATAATCATCGGGCCGCGGTCTTCAAGGTTGAACATTGCATAGGCAACCGATTCGCCCTGATCATTGGAGATCAGCACGCCGTTGTTACGTCCGCCGATTTCGCCTTTGTGCTGCTGATATTCGTGGAACAGACGGTTCATGATCGCTGTACCGCGTGTGTCAGTCATCAGTTCAGACTGGTAACCGATCAGACCGCGGGTTGGTGCAAAGAATACCAGACGAACGCGGTTGCCGCCGGATGGACGCAGCTCAACCATTTCCGCTTTGCGTTCAGACATTTTCTGAACAACAGTACCGGAATATTCTTCGTCAACGTCGATAACGACTTCTTCTACCGGTTCCAGCAGATTGCCGTCTTCGTCTTTGTGCATCACAACACGCGGACGGGAAATGCTCAGCTCGAAGCCTTCACGACGCATGTTTTCGATGAGAACAGCAAGCTGCAATTCACCGCGGCCGGAAACATAGAACGAATCTTTGTCTTCGGATTCTTCGATGCGCAGAGCAACTGAACCTTCAGCTTCTTTCAGCAGACGGTCGCGGATAACACGGCTGGTAACTTTGTCACCTTCGGTGCCGGCCAGCGGGCTGTCATTCACGATGAAGGACATGGTAACGGTCGGCGGATCAATCGGCTGAGCCTTCATGGCTTCGTTGATTGAAGGATCGCAGAATGTGTCAGCCACAGTACCTTTGGAAAGACCGGCAATAGCAACGATATCGCCTGCCACACCTTCTTCAATGGCAGTACGTTCCAGGCCACGGAAAGCGAGGATCTTGGAAATACGACCGTTTTCCAGTAGCTTACCGTCCTGACCGAGCACTTTAACCGACTGGTTCGGCTTCAAAGTACCGGAGTGAATACGACCGGTAATGATGCGGCCTAGGAACGGATCAGATTCCAGAATGGTACCGATCATCGAGAACGGGCCTTCAGCAACCTTTGGTGCAGGAACGTGCTTGACGATCAGATCGTAAAGCGGAGCCAGACCCTGATCGCTTGGACCTTCCGGATTTTCTGCCATCCAGCCGTTACGGCCTGAACCGTAAAGGATCGGGAAGTCGAGCTGTTCGTCAGTCGCATCGAGCGCTGCGAACATGTCGAAAACTTCGTTGATGACTTCTTCATGACGGCCATCCGGACGGTCGATCTTGTTGATCGCAACGATAGGACGCAGGCCGAGCTTCAGGGCTTTACCGACCACGAATTTGGTCTGTGGCATCGGGCCTTCAGCGGAGTCAACGAGAACAACAACACCGTCAACCATCGAAAGGATACGCTCAACCTCACCGCCGAAGTCGGCGTGGCCCGGAGTATCAACGATATTGATGCGTGTATCTTTCCAGACAGCGGAAGTTGCCTTGGCAAGAATGGTGATGCCGCGCTCGCGCTCGATATCGCCGGAGTCCATCATGCGTTCGGTAACGCGTTGATTGTCGCGGAATACACCGGACTGTTTCAGAAGTTCGTCAACCAGGGTAGTTTTGCCGTGGTCAACGTGTGCGATGATCGCGATGTTGCGCAATTGCATTGAGTTATCACTCTGAATAGGGGGTTGGGACGCTTAAGGATATCCCTCGTGAACGCCGCAGATAATGGGGCGCTCTTACAGGTTTTTCGCCAATTTTAAAAGGGGGCGGGCTGATTTTAGCATATTGCATATCTCATTGCTGCTGTGCACTGACTGCATAAAAAGCCTGACGGACATTTTCAGCATAAGAAAAAGGCCGGAAAATTCCGGCCTATTCCAAGCTTAAAGCAGTGTTCCGGTGAGGAAAATAACCGCAACACTGAAATAGATGACCAAGCCCATCACATCGACAAGTGTGGCCACAAAAGGTGCAGAGGCGCTGGCCGGATCAAGACCGAGACGCTGCAGAACAAACGGCAGCATCGAGCCGGAGAGAGAGCCGAACAGCACAATACCGATCAGTGCCACGGCAATTGTAATGCCGATCAGCACCCAATGCTCACCGTAATCATAGAGGCCGGTTTTCTGCCAGATTGCGATACGGACAAAGCCGATCACGCCCAGCATAGAACCCAGCGCCAGACCTGTTGGTATTTCGCGCAGAGCCACACGCCACCAGTCACCGAGTTTGAGATCCTGCAATGCTAAGGCACGGATCAGCAGGGATGTGGCCTGCGAGCCGGAATTACCACCCGAACTCATAATCAGCGGAATGAACAGTGCCAGAACGATGGCTTTTTCCAGTTCCACTTCAAAATGCTGCATGGCACTGGCCGTCAGCATTTCACTTAAGAAAAGAATGCAAAGCCAACCGCCGCGTTTACGCAGCATTTCAAAGAAGCTGATCTGCATATAAGGCTTGGTGAAAGCCTCCATACCACCAAATTTATAGGCATCTTCCGAAGTTTCTTCGGTCATGGCATCCAGCACATCGTCCACGGTGACAATGCCGATCAGATGGTGCTGTTCGTCCACAACCGGAATTGCCAGAAGATCGTGCTTGCGGAACAGACGTGCAACTTCTTCCTGATCCATCATTGGCGGAATTGTCAGCGGTTCCTGATCACGGCCGACTTCTGCAATACCGGCTTGCGGATTGGCGGTGATGAGACGGCGCAGTGATACCACATGCTGTAAAATGCGGGTTTCCGGATTTTCAACATAGATGGCATAGACCGTTTCACGGGAGCGCTCGACCTGCCGGATATGAGCTAAAGTCTGTTCGACTGTCCATGTGGATGGCACAGCGATAAATTCCGTTGTCATCAGACCACCGGCAGTATCAGCCGGATAACCCATCAGTTTTTTCAGTGCGGTTTTGGTTTCCGGCGAAAGAACTGAAAACAGACGGTTGCGGGACGGCCAGTCCAGATCATGGAAAATATCAGTGGCGCGGTCTGCAGACATGCCGTTCAGGATCTCTGCAGCGCGTCCGTTATCCAGGCTGTCAATGATTTGGTCTGCATAATGCAGTTCCGGCTGATCCAGAAAAAGAACAGCCTGATCGGTTGAAATGCTGCGGAATAAAGTGACCTGATCGTCGAGATCAAGCTCGTTAATCAGTTCAACAGCATCACCAGTACGCAAATGGCCGATCTGCTCAAGCAGCGCGGAGATTGCAAGATTCGTTGTATCGAGAGCAGCACGGAAGGTGCCGTTATTGTTGTTCATTGGTTTGCCTCTCTGTCGATCCGCCGTCATGGCAGATCGTGACAAACCAATCGCTCCTGCGATCAGGTCAGATCTGCCATTGACGGCATAAACAATCGACTGTGACTGTCGCTGGGCATAAGAGTAAAACTCCGGTTAAAATCAGACCTGATGGTCTGGGCGTGTTTTGTGCTCTCGGGCCGCGCTTGTCAACCCTGCTGTTTTGCCTGACAATTCTATGAGAGTCTGACTTTACCGGTCTGCAGATTTTTCAGGGGTGATCGGATGCTCCAAGGTAGGGGCCAGAGGCAGTTTGAACCTGTTCCACATGATATAGCTGATTAATGACAGTAATCCCATCAGCGGCAATAATGTTGCCATGGCGATAACCGGATCGCCCATAGAGGCTGAGATGATGCCGCCGACCAGACCACCGCCCATCTGGAAAAAGCCCATCAAAGCGGAAGCCGAACCGGCAATTTTCGGAAAAGGTGCCATGGCTGCCGTTGTCATCTGCGGCGTGAGAAAGGCAATGCCCATCACGTAAAGCCCCATCGGTAACATCACCAGCAGATAGCCCGGTTCATAAATGCGCAGCAACACAGCGAGCAGGATACTGGCGGAGCCGGTGCAGAGCAACCCGATGCAGGACATCTGGAAAACGGTCACGCGCTGCATCAGGATGCGGTAAATAATGCCGCCTGAAATATAGAAAGCAGTTTGTAACAACATCCCCATGCCGAAAGTGCTCGGTGACAGTCCCACACGCGTCATAAGAATAAAGGGCATAATGGTGGCTGATGTATAAAGCGCACCGGTAGCGCCGGTAAGCACCAGACTGGCAAACAGGAAGTGCGGGGTTTTCAGCGGGCTGAAATAGGATTGCACAAGTGCCCGTGGCCGGACACGGGAAGGATCGGGCTTGCCGGTTTCCTGTACAAACAGCAACATCATGAGAATGACGGCTGCCCCTTGCAAAATCATCACCAGAAAGATCGCATGCCAGCCGAGGAATTCCAGTGTCAACCCGCCAAGTGTCGGGCCGATGGCAGGGCCGACGGAGAGGACAATGCCAATCAGGTTCATCACCCGCGCCGAGCGGTCGCTGGTAAACAGATCACGGACAATCGCGCGGGACATGGTAACGCCGACCGCAGCGCCCACACCCTGTAACAGACGTGCCAGCACCATGATCTCAATCGTCGGAGCAAACAATGCCAGCACACTGGCTGCCAGATAGACAGACATGAAAAGAATAGTGATCGGTTTGCGGCCATAGCCGTCTGATAAGGGGCCACAGATCAGCTGAGCAAAACAAAAGCCGCCGAAATAGGCGGTCAGGGTCAGCTTAACTGCCGCTTCCGTGGTGCCGAAATCCGAGACAATTTCCGGCATCGCCGGTGTATAGAGCGACATAGCCAGCGGGCCGATGGCGGCAAGAAAACCGCCGATAATGCCAACGCGGCGCTCGGACATAATAACAAGCGGGGATGTTTTTTCGCGGGGTGATGAATCGGGCATAGCGGCATGCTTTATGGCTGGGAGTTAAATTGCGGATAATCGGATCAGCTTTTCCGGTTTTCCTGATTGAGTTGTCTTAAATGTGCGCGGACGGTCAGCAGATTATTCAAAAATCTCTGCCATTCTTCCGCCGGCAGCGCCTGTGAAGCATCGGCGATGGTTTCTTTCGCAATGCGTTTCAGTTCATCCAGAACCGGCACGGCTGTATCATTGAGAAAAATCAGTTTGGCGCGGCGGTCATCGGGATCAGGCTCACGGCGCAGCAAGCCACGATTTTCCAGCCTGTCGAGATAGCCGGATAGGGTCATGGCTTCGATATTCATGCTCTCGGCAAGGACAGACTGGCGGGCTGGCTGATAACGCGCCACATGAACCAGTGTTCGTGACTCGAAAGCTGTCAGCTCAAGACCGGCAGCAACAATCTTACGTTCCCGCTCAAGGCTGAAAAGCCGGCTGATATCATAGACGACGAAACCGAAACTATCGGGATCGTAGGATTTTCCTGTAAACATTGTAAGGCATCCTTATAATAAGGTTTCCTTACTATTTATTTTGAAACCGGTCAATTATCCGCATAAATCACTTGTGGCGGATAAGCGGGCTGCTTAAATGTTTGAAATGTAATTCTGCAAACCGGAGACCGTGAGATATGCAGCAGCACAATCAGATGACGCCCGCCTATTCAGCACTCAGCCAGTGGAGCGGCCCGCTTGGTCTGCCGGATTTCAGTAAATTCAGTGATGCGGATTTCAAGGCTGCCTTCGATATTGCTCTGGAAAAAGACTGGGCGGATGTGGAGGCTGTTTTGCAGAACCCTGATGCGCCGACAATTGAGAATACGCTGAAAGCATTGCAGCTTTCCGGTCGTGATCTTTCCCACATTGCCGCGATTTTCTGGATGCGTGCCGGTGCCCATACCAATGAGGATATTCAGGCACTGGAGCGCGAAGTCGCGCCGAAAATGTCCCGCCATCACTCACGCATTATGATGAATGAAGCGCTGTTTGCCAGAATTGATGCGCTTTATCAGAACCGTGCCGATCTCGGACTGGATACAGAAACGCTGCGTGTGCTGGAAAAGAGCTGGAAAGGCTTTGTGCGTAACGGTGCCAAGCTGAATGCACAGGACAAGGCACGGCTGGCTGATATTAATGAAAAGCTTGCCGGTCTTGGTGCCGGTTTCGGCCAGAATGTGCTGAAAGACGAAGCATCATGGGCTCTGTTCATTACTGATGAGGCCGAGCTTGCCGGTCTGCCGGAGCAGTTGCGGGCTGCGATGAAAGCGGCAGCTGAAGAGCGCGGTCGTGAAGATGTCTGGGCAGTTACGCTTTCCCGTGCGATTGTTGAACCGTTTCTGACTTTCTCCTCTGTTCGCCATTTGCGTGAAAAAGCCTATGAAGCATGGGCAAAGCGCGGTGAAAACGGTGGTGAGACTGATAACCGGTCTTTGGTGACAGAGATTGTTGCCTTACGTGATGAAAAGGCAAAGCTGCTGGGCTATGCAAATTTCGCTGCGTTCAAGCTCGATGACACAATGGCCAAAACACCGGATGCGGTGATGGATTTGCTGATGCCGGTTTGGGATAAAGCCAAACAACGCGCATCGGAAGAACAGGCTGATCTGGAAAAGCTGATTGCCGGTGAGGGGCTTAATCATCCGGTAGCCGGTTGGGACTGGCGCTATTATGCAGAAAAACTGCGTGCCGAGCGCTTCGCTTTTGATGAGGGTGATCTCAAACCTTATCTGCAGCTCAATAAAATTATTGAAGCAGCTTTTGATGTTGCAACACGTTTGTTCGGCCTGACATTCAAAGAACATCAGGGTATTCAGACATGGCATCCGGATGTGCGTGTGTGGGAAGTGTTCAATGCAGATGGTTCACGACGCGGCCTGTTCTTGGGTGACTATTTTGCCCGTCAGAGCAAACGCTCCGGTGCATGGATGAGCGCTTTGCAGTCGTCTCATCGTCTGGATGATGGTCAGCCACCGATCATTTATAATGTGATGAATTTCGCCAAGCCGCCGAAAGGTGAGGTGGCTCTGTTGTCGCTGGATGATGCACATACACTGTTCCACGAATTCGGCCATGCCCTGCATGGACTGCTGAGCGATGTGACATGGCCTGCAATTTCCGGCACCGCAGTGTCGCGTGATTTTGTCGAACTGCCGTCCCAGCTCTATGAACATTGGTTGACCGAACGTCCGGTGCTGGAGAAATTCGCCACACATTATAAAACCGGTGAGACAATCCCGCAGGATCTGATTGATAAAGTGCTGAAAGCGGCGACTTTCAATGCCGGTTTCAACACGGTGGAATTCACCTCATCGGCGCTGGTCGATATGGCATTCCATACCAGTGACAAGCCTGTGACTGACCCGCTGGCTTTTGAAGCGGAAGTTCTGAAAAAGCTGGATATGCCGGAAGCGATTATCATGCGCCATCGCACACCGCATTTCCTGCATGTGTTCAGCGGTGACGGATATTCGGCCGGATACTATTCTTATATGTGGTCGGAAGTGCTGGACGCCGATGCTTTTGCGGCTTTTGAAGAAAGCGGCGATGTCTTCAATGCCGATCTGGCAGAAAAGCTGAAGACCCATATTTATGCGGCGGGTGGTTCCAAAGATCCGGAAGAATTGTACAAAACATTCCGTGGTCGGATGCCAAGCCCGCAGGCGATGATCGAAAAACGCGGCCTTTAAATAAAAAAAGCCCCTGCAAGATATGCAGGGGCTTTCATTTTTAGAAACTACCGAGTTTGATATCCGGCGAATATTCATGACCTTCAACGGTCTTGGTTACGGCCTGACCGCAATACATCTTCTTTTCTTCGGCATTATAGCTGTGGCTTGGCGAGCCATAGAGCATCCAGCCTTTGTTCAGGGCTTCGGTAACACGATGACAAAAGGAAGAATCATCCGGACCGGTGAGAAAACGATAAAGCTGCATAGGAAACTCCTGTAGTTTGCAGAAACACGAAAGAATCAGCGCACACGCGCAAGAACGCGTTCTGCCTGACGAATATGTAATTGCTCGACCATAGAGCCATTCAAGGAGATGGCACCTTTGGCAGCATTTTCCGGCAGATTAAAAGCAGCAATTACCTGATTTGCCCATGCGGCTTCTTCGGCAGTTGAGGAATAGCTGTTCAAAGCGGTTTCAATCTGGGAAGGGTGAATCAGAGTTTTGCCGTCGAAACCAAGCATTGTTCCTTGTTCGCACTCGGCTTTGAAGCCTTCCTGATCCTGAAAATTATTATAAACACCGTCCAATACATCAATACCACCCGCACGGGCGGCAAGAATAATCTGCATCATCCATGGCAGTAATGCGCTGCGTTGGTTGACGGTTTTAACGCCAGTGCTCAGAGCAATATCATTGGTGCCGACGATAAAACATTTGAGGCGTGCAGCGGATTTCTGCGCCAGCCGTGCAATTTCATCCGCATTGAGAATACCGCGCGGTGTTTCAATCATTGCCCAGATGCCGAGGGTCTCCGGTGCATCATAATCATCAAGTTTGCGGGCAGCATCTATCACCTGTTGCGGCGTTTCTGTTTTCGGCAGAACAATAGCCTCAGTTTTGAGTTCTGCCGCCAGTTTCAGATCATCCTCACCCCATTGCGTGGCAAGACTGTTGATACGGATAGCTTTTAGCGGGCTTTGTTCTGTTTGGTGCTGCTCCTGAAAATGTTTGCGCAGATTATCACGTGCTTCATGTTTCATTTGCTCGGCAACAGAGTCTTCAAGGTCATATATAATGGCATCGGGCTGTAGTTGTGTGCTTTTGGCGAGGGCTTTCTGATGGCTGGCCGGAACATAAAGCACGGCACGGCGCGTCTGATAAAGTGTCACTCAGAATTTCTCCCTGGCAAAGATGTTCGTGTTATTTTTGATCTGAAAACCAGTCAAAAATGACAGGATATTGTTTGAATTGAATATCATAGGCAATCATTGAAAAGGTAGTTGCCTTTGGGGTTGAGGGGCGCATTATTATCATGGTGCGGCACTTCGCTTGGATTTCAGGTCTTTGACTCTGCAAAAAGCTGGTGTAAAGCACAATGAGAAAAGCATTTTGACTTACAGGTTACGAGACCGATGGAAAAATTTACCAAGCTTACCGGCGTTGCCGCTCCGTTGCCGATCATCAATATCGATACGGATATGATTATCCCTAAGGATTATCTGAAGACAATCAAGCGTACAGGTCTTGGTAAAGGTCTATTCGCGGAAATGCGCTTTAATGAAGACGGTTCCGAAAATCCGG
>NZ_CP075361.1:3032500-3145000 GCF_018436245.1 Pseudochrobactrum algeriensis | reverse complement strand
ATACACCGAAGCTGTGGATGCACGTATGTGCGTGGTAGCGGAGCGTTCTGTAAGCCTGTGAAGGGATACTCGTGAGAGATCCTGGAGGTATCAGAAGTGAGAATGCTGACATGAGTAACGATAAAGAGTGTGAGAGACACTCTCGCCGAAAGTCCAAGGGTTCCTGCTTAAAGTTAATCTGAGCAGGGTTAGCCGGCCCCTAAGGCGAGGCCGAAAGGCGTAGTCGATGGGAACCACGTTAATATTCGTGGGCCTGTGGGTAGTGACGGATCGCGTGTGTTGTAAGGTCTTATTGGATTGATCTTGCAGCGAAGCGGTTCCAGGAAATAGCTCCCACATATAGACCGTACCCTAAACCGACACTGGTGGACTGGTAGAGTATACCAAGGCGCTTGAGAGAACTGCGTTGAAGGAACTCGGCAAATTGCACGCGTAACTTCGGAAGAAGCGTGACCCTTGTTTGCGCAAGCAGATGAGGGTGGCACAGACCAGGGGGTAGCGACTGTTTACCAAAAACACAGGGCTCTGCGAAGTCGCAAGACGACGTATAGGGTCTGACGCCTGCCCGGTGCTGGAAGGTTAAGAGGAGAGGTGCAAGCCTTGAATTGAAGCCCCAGTAAACGGCGGCCGTAACTATAACGGTCCTAAGGTAGCGAAATTCCTTGTCGGGTAAGTTCCGACCTGCACGAATGGCGTAACGACTTCCCCGCTGTCTCCAACGCAGACTCAGTGAAATTGAATTCCCCGTGAAGATGCGGGGTTCCTGCGGTTAGACGGAAAGACCCCGTGCACCTTTACTATAGCTTTACACTGGCATTTGTGGCGACATGTGTAGGATAGGTGGTAGACTTTGAAGCGGAGGCGCCAGCCTTCGTGGAGTCATCCTTGAAATACCACCCTTATCGTCATAGATGTCTAACTGCGACCCGTATATCCGGGTCCAGGACCGTGTATGGTGGGTAGTTTGACTGGGGCGGTCGCCTCCTAAAGAGTAACGGAGGCGCGCGATGGTGGGCTCAGAACGGTCGGAAATCGTTCGTCGAGTGCAATGGCATAAGCCCGCCTGACTGCAAGACAGACAAGTCGAGCAGAGACGAAAGTCGGTCATAGTGATCCGGTGGTCCCGTGTGGAAGGGCCATCGCTCAACGGATAAAAGGTACGCCGGGGATAACAGGCTGATGACCCCCAAGAGTCCATATCGACGGGGTTGTTTGGCACCTCGATGTCGACTCATCGCATCCTGGGGCTGGAGCAGGTCCCAAGGGTATGGCTGTTCGCCATTTAAAGCGGTACGTGAGTTGGGTTCAGAACGTCGTGAGACAGTTCGGTCCCTATCTGCCGTGGGTGTAGGAATATTGAAAGGATCTGTCCCTAGTACGAGAGGACCGGGATGGACGTATCTCTGGTGGATCTGTTGTCGTGCCAACGGCATAGCAGAGTAGCTATATACGGACTAGATAACCGCTGAAGGCATCTAAGCGGGAAACTAACCTTAAAACGAGTATTCCCTATCAGAGCCGTGGAAGACCACCACGTTGATAGGCCGGATGTGGAAGTGCAGTAATGCATGCAGCTGACCGGTACTAATAGCTCGATCGACTTGATTGTTCTCATTATCAATATCCATCAAGCTCATCCAATGGATGAGTTTGATAGAATTAGACTAGCGCTCACGGATCGTACGCAGCTAAAGCTGCTGATCCTCCGCGAGGGCGGCCAAAAGTGGCCGACGTGCGGTCGCACTTGCGAACACTGTGTGTTCGTGACCGAGGCGCTAAGATCTTATGCACGAAAAACCCAGCTTCTTATTTGTTTCTGTGCCCTTTGCTGACCTGGTGGTTATGGCGGAGCGGCTGCACCCGATCCCATTCCGAACTCGGCCGTGAAACGCTCCAGCGCCGATGGTACTTTGTCTTAAGACACGGGAGAGTAGGTCGCTGCCAGGTCTGCAAAAGGCACAGAAATCAAAACATCTTCTCAAACATTCAGCGCTAAACGCGCAAATCAATCGCTTACCGATAAGACAATCTTCAAAGCAAATCTTAAGCGATCATATATCTAGGGTGGAGCGCCCGTTCGGCCTACAATCGATAATCAATCGATTGCTATACGGCCTCACCTCATCAGGCCCATAACCTGAAAAAGAGGCTGACTTCGCTCCCGGGCCTCAAAGGCTTGTACTAACTTTGACGCGGGGTGGAGCAGCCCGGTAGCTCGTCAGGCTCATAACCTGAAGGCCGCAGGTTCAAATCCTGCCCCCGCAACCACTGATAACGACAATCCCGTAGCATTAGCTGCGGGATTTTTTGTTTTTGCAGCCTTTCCAATGGCTTGACGCTCCGTCCAATTGAGGATTGTGCCCAGTTCGCCGTGCAGCGTTGCGTAAACTTCGCCGCGTTCTGGGCCGGGAGTGAGCGAAATCTTCTCGATCAGGCAGCGCAATGTCTCCGCTGCTTCCTGCCGCTCTTCCTTGCAGTTGAGCGCCTTGGTCAGGACAGAAACCTTCTTTGCATAGATCGCCGAGGCGCTCGGCAGAATGTCTGGTGTGTCCTCTGGCGCGTCGGCCAGCAGGGTGTTCAGTTCGGACTTGCGCGCTTCGAGCGTGTCCATCTCAGCCTTCATGCTCTCATGGAACATGCCGGCCTTGATCGCTTCTATGATGCCGCGGATCTGCTTCTCGATCTTTACCAGTTCCGCTTTCCAGGCATCTCCGCTGGAGCGGCGTTCCCGGTTCAGTCGGTTGGTCTCTTCTGCATAAGCGCGCATCGCCTCCTCAACAATCTCGGGCGCCATCATGCGGTCCTTCAGGCCTGAGAGCACGCGGGCTTCCAGCTCCTCACGCGGGATCGTGCGGCTGTTTGAACAGGCGCCCTTGCTGATGTGGTTCGAGCAGGCATACCGATCAGCGCCGCGAAGCGAGTAGGGGCCTCCGCAGCACCCACAGAACACCAGGCCGGACAGGAGGGACTTCGGCCGACGTGTGCCGTTTAGGCGATTCTTTTTGTGGTGCTTGCGCACGGCTTCGGTGACGTTGGCAAACTTCTCGGCGATCTCGCCCTGCCGGACACGAACTGAATGCCAGAGTTCGTCATCGACAATGCGCAGCTCCGGCACATCCTTGATGATCCATTCCGATTCCGGGTTCAGGCGTGAGACGCGCTTTCCGGTGGATGGATCTTTGATGTAGCGAAGCCGGTTCCAGATCAGACGACCGATATAAAGTTCATTATTCACTAGCCCCGTGCCGCGCTTCACATGGCCGCGGATGGTGGTGTCGCTCCAGAGCTTACCAGCCGGACCGGGGACACCTTCCTCGTTTAATGTGCGGGCGATGGTGCGCGGACCCACGCCGGCGGCGAACTCGCGGAAGATGCGCCGGACAACATTCGCCTCGGCTTCGTTGATCTCGCGATCACCACGAATGGGATCACCGCGTGCATCGAGCTGCTTGACGACATTATAGCCAAAGCACAGTCCGCCGCCCGACTTGCCGTCCTCAACGCGGCCCCGAATGCCGCGATGGGTTTTGGCGGCAAGGTCTTTCAGGAACAGCGCGTTCATCGTGCCCTTGAGGCCGACGTGCAACTCGCTGATCTCGCCCTCCGACAGCGTGACAATCTGAACGCCTGCGAACTTGAGGTGCTTGTAGAAGGTGGCGACGTCAGCCTGGTCGCGACTGATGCGATCCAGTGCCTCTGCCAGCACGATGTCGAACTGGCCTGTCTGGGCATCCTGCAGGAGCGCCTGAATGCCGGGGCGCAGGATCATGCTCGCGCCTGAGATGCCAGCATCCTTGTAGGTTCCTACGATCTTCCACTGTTCGCGCTTCGCCTGTTCGCGGCAGATGAGCAACTGGTCCTCAATCGACGCCTCGCGCTGATTGTCGGAAGAATATCGGGCATAAAGCGCAACGCGGGTCATATCGGCAATCCTTTCAGGTACCGTGTCGGGGGAGGTATCTTAGTTGCGTTCAGGTTCTGAGGCGGCTTCTACAGTCTTGCCGCTGCGTTGCGCCGCTGACAGCAACTCGTCATATTGGGCGGCCGACATCAGCACAAACTCGCGCCGGCCATGTCGCGTGATCTCTATCGGCTCACGGTGCGACTCGTTCAGATATTGTCCGAACTTGCGCTGAAATTCGAGGGAGGTTGTGGTTGGCATCGCAGACTCCAAGAGAATAGGTCTGCTGATATAATACGTGTTATACGTATATATGCAAGGGGATTTGCAGGTCAGCTACGCAGGTGCCGTTGTACTTTGCAGCTCCGCTGCCAGCTTGCGTTCAAATTGCTCGCGGGCGATCTGGCGACCAATCAAGCGAGCCAGTGACATCACGGCAGCGTCTTTACGCGCAGGAACTTGCCGGTCCGTTTCGGGTCCGGTCGATGGTGTACCCTCGATATTGATCCTGTTCTGCTTGACCGCCATCGTCTCCAATATCCCATGTCCGGAAAGGGCAGGGGACATGGAAGCGTGGAATGCCAAATTGAGGAAGGGCTCGCGGCACTCCGTGCGGTGAATAGGATGCTTTGGCGTAGAAAAGGGATGGGTCACTCAGAGTCGGAGAGAGGGTGAGTGAGGCCCATATGCTCAATTCGTACTCGGTCGAGTTCGAATCGCTTCCGGACGTTTGGTCGTTTTTGACCCTGCGTAGACCTAGCTTATAGGGCATTAAACGACCGCTATGCGCGCCATTTCGGCCGTTCATTCTGCTGTAAGATTTCCCGAAAGCTGCCGTTGACCTCTTCATGTAGGATGTCTAACTTTGGGTGGAAAATGGACTGGCAGGTTTTGGGCCGCGACGCCGCGAAACTACCTTCCACTGGGCCAACAAGCTTCGGCTAGGAAGCTCAGCATGTCAGTCATTCAATTAAGTGTGGTGGTTCCTAGGTTGCAGACATTCGTACAAGGCGGAAGCAGGAAGCGTTGGCGGGTGTTTCGGATAAGTATAAGGTTCAAAACAGAGGCTCTATGGTCATTTCGCTCCTAATAATCTGTCGGTTGATGATTTGAAGTTCAGAAACAACGGTCCCGCTATCCCGAACGAACTTGTGGAAGCCCAAGAACGGGGTGAAACAATCTTTGTGTGCGGGGCCGGGGTATCGATGGCTGCGGGGCTGCCATCCTTCAGGGAACTGGTCGAGAAAATATATGCGGAGCTCGGCGAAGACTGGTCGCTGCATGCGGCAGAGCATGAAGGCATGCGCGAAAACGGCGCTCTGTCAGGTCAGTATGACCGAGTGTTGCGGTGCCTCGAACGTCGACTATCTGGAACAAATCCCATCCATAATCGCCGCATGCGAGACCGTATTCGATCAGCGGTGCGTGCAGCACTTGACGTATCAACCGCGGGTTCCTTGGAAAACCACTTGGCACTGATGGAGCTATCCCGCGACGAAGCCGGAAAGACGCGGCTGCTAACAACCAACTTCGACACGCTATTCGAAAGATCGTGGAGTGAGGGACGTGGTGGTGCAATTGCTTCGCATGCAGGTGTTGGGCTTCCTCCCCCACGAGGAGCGGGATTTTCCGGGGTCTTGCATCTGCATGGACGCCTTTCCGATCCAGATGCAGCCCTGAATCTCTCTGAAACCGACATTGTTTTGACCAGTGCAGAGTTCGGGGACGCATATCTGCGTACCGGTTGGGCATCTAGGTACATGTATGATTTGGCCCGATCACACACGCTGGTACTGATTGGTTATCAGGCAGAGGATCCGCCCATGCGGTATCTTCTTGAAGCACTTGAGGCGGATAGGGAACGATTCTCCGACCTAAGACAAGTATATGCCTTCGCCCCAGCGAAGGATGGCGATGAGGAATTGCAGGAGGCGCTTTGGAAGGCAAAAGGTGTGAAGCCTATCTTATACCCGACAGCCGGCCACGATCATTCCGCATTGTACAATACCCTCCTCGAGTGGTGGACTTATTCCCTAGACCCCACCGCGTGGCGCACCCAACGCTTGACTGTTTTGCTGGGAGAAGAACCGGATAGTGCAACTGACGATGAAATGACTGAGTGTGTTGCACTCTTAGGCCACGGGGATGCCTCGGAGATACTTGGATCGATCGGACCTGACGCCAAATGGGTCAAACCCTTGGTCGAACGCCGAGTCTTCCGACATGGTGGTGCCCATTTTGGTAGCTGGGCAGCAGCGAAGATCAATGATCCAGATATGGCTCGCGCTTGCGCGCCTCACGGCATTGCCGATGAACGAGGACGGTGGTTATTGCGGCGAGCGCTCAGTGATCAAAAGCAAACCATCCCGAGTGCTATCGACCAAGTGTGGCGTCTCATGCTTCGCCAACCTAACCTGGGCGAAAACGAACTTGGACAGGAGTGGTTTTACGCGGTTCCGTTAATAAAACGCGGTATCGCCGATTTTGAGGTTCGATCAACAATCGCACAAATTTTTAGGCCGCGCCTGCGGCTTGGCACGCCTTTCAGATATGAATTGCATGAGGAGGGTGGTGACGAAGCCGAAGATGCAGAAATTCGGATTTCAGATCTCATAAGGGTGGATTTCGAAGGGGCTACATATCCTTCCCCATCGGACGTGATGAAAATTTGGCCTTCCGACTTCGATCAAGTCAGGCAATTACTCAATACGCTAGATCGTGCCTTGCTTGACTCACTTGAAGCGGCCAGCGACGTCGAATTCTTGTCCGGTTGGGACCGAGCTAGCAGCGACGTGGCCTCCGTAGCCGAACACCCTCAAAATTCCCACCGTTCGGGTTTCTATCCGATCACACGCTTAGTAGCGGACCTCTGGGATAAACTTGCGACACTTGATTCCGAAGCGGCACGTGGAATTGCTTTACGTTGGCGTCGGTCGCAATTCGAACTGGTGCAGCGCCTTTGGTTATATGCCTTACACAACCCGATCTTTGATGCCAACTTTGCTGCGGATGCGGTGATCGAACTAAGTGATGAGATCTTCTGGGGCAGTCACTCGCCAGTCGAGATGATGAGAACGCTGGTCGGCAAATGGTCCGACATTAGGGGTGAAGCGCGAGAATGCATAGAAGATCGATTCCGTTCGGGAATCCCGCAGTCTTTCTATGCAATTGAAATTGCTGACGACGAGGAAAAGTGGCAGTCCATCCAAGATTCTTCGGTCTTCCGACGTCTTGGTCGACTTCAAGGTTCAGGCTGTGAGCTAACACAAGACAGTGTGGGCACGTTGGAGCAAATTCGGGGGCGGCATCCCGAATGGGCAGGCGGTCCCGGCGAAAGAGACGACTTTAGCCATTGGATGGAAGTGCGTTCCGGACCTGATGGTGAAGCCGAAAAATTAGCCAACGTTTCAGAAGAACGTTTGGTTGACGAGGCCATGCGTCTTCAACGCGAAGGCAACTTCCACCAAGGCGACATCTGGCGGGTATTCTGTGCAGCGGACCCGGGTCGCGCCTTGCGGGGTTTGTTGTCAGAAGCACAAGCAAACAATTGGAATTCCGAGGCGTGGCGCAGTCTTATCAATGCGGCGATGAACGTCGAAGCTGCCGATTTTCAAGATAGGCTGGTCAATTCAGTTCTAGCCATGCCAGATGCAACTTTGGTGGAAATCTTACTCCCAGCCACCCAATGGCTTGAGCGCAAGCGCGAACCCATCGGAACGCATTTCTTTGCGCTTTGGGATAAAATGGCAACGTTGGCCTATCCAGAAGCGGACGCTGAATCTGATGATTCTGCCGACGATTCCAATCTGATGTTTGAGGCCCTTAATCGACCCGGTGGGATACTTGCTTGGTCATTGCTTGATACGCTAGGTGAATCGCAGCCGGCGAAGGACTCTGGCTTGCCAGAGAATTTTCGTGAACGATTGGACAAGATGATAGCAGCCAACGGACGTGCCGGTTTGCTAGCGAGGGTTCTGTTAGCCGAACGGCTCAATTATCTGAACTTCATAGACCCAGATTGGGCGCATCGGAATCTGATACCGAAGCTTGAATGGGATCACGATGAAGCAAAGGTGTTGTGGCAGGGATACGCAAGAAGTCGCATCGGAGCCGCAAACGTTTTCAACCGTCTTAAACCAACCATGCTTGAGGCCATCGAAAAACGAAAGCTAGGAGACAATGAACTAGAAAACATACTGGCAAGTCTGGTCAGCGTCGCCATTTGGCACCATAGTGGCGAAGGTGCGGAATTCGAGCTTTCAGATGCGGAACTGAGGCGATTGCTGACGTTAGGACCACCAAGCCTTCGGAATCACGTAAGTTGGATGCTTTGGCGTGTCATGTCAGATGCAGACGATGGAACAGACGATCAGCCAGCATCCCCGTCGAATCTATGGAATGACGTTGTTGGCCCGTTATTTTCTGCAATTTGGCCACTAGATGCTAGCCTGCGTGATGAACGAACATCACAAAACCTAGTCCACATGGTCCTCGATTGCGGCGATGCACTGCCAAACGCCGTAGCAAGGGTTTCAGACTATTTAATCCCTTATCGACTGTACGAGATCTCCCATACTTTGCGGTTGGACGAAAAGCATGATGCTTTGGTGGCACACTATCCGTTGGCGTTCATCCAGTTGACTAATGTCCTTATCGACCCAGACGCCTATCCCGTGCCACGAGACCTTCGAAAATTGCTAGACGACGGTACAGCGGCAGATCAAAGCGTGAAGCTTGATGACGCTTACATCAGGCTAGATGGGCTAGCACGTCAGGCGAGCGCGTAGTATCACCCACTAATGCAGCCTCCTTCTGGCCCCGGCTATGCCGTCTGGGAAAAGCAAACGAATGGCAGATTTCGAGCGGGAACAGAAGCACCCAGAATGGTGACAATGGGGTCGGTAGTCGCCGGACCGTTACGCGCCTTCAGATCGCGCTTGCGCAATGGACCGACCGGCGCGGCCCTGCGCTGCCAGAAGGGACATCTAAAAATCGAAACTCTTGCAGCTCCGATCGGTCAGATTAGGCAAAACTCGTGTACCTAATCTCTCGCTCAACACATGTGTATATCGACGGAGCCCAGTGGTACCCGTAGGGGTACTGAGCCGCATTCGCCCTCGCAATTCGTGCATCAATGATGGCATGGCTCTCTGCGGGCAACACTGCGCGAAGCTGTCGCCTGATTTCCTCGCTTAGGTCTGCGGGCACGGCATCATCGACATGATGATAGATGGCACCCAATCGGCGGCCTACTTCCAACATGTTGCTTTCCGAGATCGGCATAGCCGCGAGTGTCTTAATGCGCGTTGCGACGCGCGTGCACAAAATTCTGACTGGTCTTGCACCGGTTGTGTTCCGGTCTATCGTAAGCGATGTTTCGATCACACCTTGCTTGGATAATTCCATGGTAAAAGTTGGTCAATTTGGTTTTGTTTATGGCCATTAACGATCGCAGTTAACGTGCTTGTCAGCCATTTTTGCGGATCGATGGCGTTAAGTTTGCACGTTTCAATGAGTGAGGCGATTGTAGCCCAGTTATGAGCACCTGCTTCATGGCCTGCAAAGAGTGCGTTTTTTCTATTCAATGCGATTGGACGGATCGTTCGCTCGACAGCGTTGTTGTCCAGCTCGATACGGCCGTCGGATAAGAACAGGCAGAGGCCGTTCCAGTATTTAGCTATATATTTCAACGCTTCGCCCAACGGAGCTTTCGCCGATACCCGTGTACGGTGATAAACAAGCCATGTTTCCATATCTATTATGATTGGCTTTGATTGCTCCTGACGGGCTGCCAAGCGCGCTTCCGGGTTAAGACCGCGGATTTCCGCTTCGATCCTGTAGAGATCACCGATCCGTTTTATGCCCTCTTCTGCAATTGGTGATGAACCAGTCCGTACGATCTCAATGAGCTTGCGACGCGCATGCGCCCAGCAGTAAGCCAATTGTATATTGGGTCCAACACGCTCTGGTGCGATCAGCCGATTATAGCCTGCATAGCCATCGACCTGCAGGATGCCTGTGAAGCCTTGCAATATCTGTTCCGCATATTGTCCTGCACGTCCCGGCGCATAGGTGAACGCAACACCAGGCGGTGCATTGCCGCCCCCATACGTGGCCCATGGCCGATCATCACGTGCCAAAGCCCAGAAGTAGCCTGTCTTGGTCTTTCCTGATCCCGGATCAAGCACCGGTGCCCGCGTTTCATCCATGAAGAGTTTGTTCGATCGCTTGAGATCAGCAATCAGCGCATCAAAGACAGGTCGTAATTCATACGCTGCCCGTCCGACCCAATCGGCCAGCGTAGAGCGATCAATATCTATGCCCTGACGGGCCATAATCTGGGCTTGCCGATACAACGGAAGATGGTCGGCATATTTGGATACCAATATATGAGCAACAGTTGCCTCTGTTGGTAGGCCTGACGGAATTAATCGGGCTGGTGCTGGAGCTTGTGTGACACCATCCGTACAAGCACGGCATGCATATTTGGGACGATGCGTGACAATGACACGGAACTGTGCAGGGATCACATCCAGTCGCTCAGAAACATCCTCGCCAATGCAATGCAGACAGCCACCGCAGGTACAGATCAGGCTTTCCGGCTCAATTACTTCATCAATACGTGGCAGATGTTTTGGCAGAGAACCACGATTGACGGAACGCGTCTTGGATGTTCGTTTGATCGAAGCTGTATCAGCTTCGTCCTCTGCATGGATCTGCGCAATGGCAGTTTCCAGATCCTCCAGTGCCAGATCAAACTGCTCTGGATTGACCTTTTCTGACTTGCGCCCAAAAGCTGCCTGTTTGAAGGCTGCAACCAGTTTCTCCAGCCGTTCAATGCGCTCATCTTTACGAGCCCCAAGCGCAGTTGCTGCGATTAACAGCGCTTTGAGTTCAGCAATATCATTCGGAAGATCAGCTGCGTTTAACATGGACCGATCTTACCAAATTCTGCCTTGATTTGCTTGTTGAATATGCTGTCAGAGTCATCGTGCCGCAGCTATTTTTAGAGCATTCTATTGTCTGTCAAACAGTGATCGGCGCTCGTATCTCCACAGCGCGGACGCGCCGCCAATCCAGTCCTGCAAACAAGGCTTCAAACTGTACGTGGTTCAATGACATCAGCCCATCACGGATCTTTGGCCAGCTAAAGTTATGTGCTTCCAAACGCTTATAAGCCAGCACCATGCCTGTGCCATCCCAGTAAATCAGCTTTAATCGATCTGCCTTGCGCGAACGGAAGACAAATACTGTTCCCGTGAATGGATCCTTGCGCAATTCATTTTTGACCAATGCAGCAAGCCCGTCATGGCCCTTACGAAAGTCGACAGGCTTTGTTGCCACCATGATCCGCACCCGATTTGAAGGAAAGATCATGATTGAGCCGCAAGCGCGCTTGCAACAGCTGCAATCCGGGACGCGGACACACCTTCTTCCAATCTGATAATGACCGAACCGCTGAATATCTCAACGCGAGAAGTGGTTGGTGTTACCGGTTCGATGGTTTGCTTCTCGACAACGATTGCTGCAAACTCCACTTCATCCTCAGGTGGAGGCAACACAAGCTTGCCCTTGCGCGCCAGTGTGCGCCACGAAGACAGGTAATTTGCGCGAACGCCATAACGCTCTGCGACTTGCTGGACGCTCACGCCAGGCCGCAAGCTTTCCGAAACAATCCGCGCCTTTAAATCGGTCGACCACTGGCGATGTTTACCACGCTTACTCTGATCTGTTGTGAGAAACTCTATTCGAGGCTCCATCGAGAAACTCCGGTCTGTCCATTCAAAGCCTCTTAATGACAGATCAGAAAATCAAACAGAATGTGGGGCCAAAACACCGCTTACGGTCTATCTCTCATTTTAAGCGGCTTTTTTCTCAAATGCCACCGGCGATTTCCAGCCGAGTGTTGAATGTCTTCGGCGTGGATTATAAAAGCCATTTATATATTCGAAGATTGCAATCTCAATATCTCGCCTTGTTTGCCAGTGTCTGCGCCAAATCAACTCAGCCTTTAATGATTTAAAGAAGCTTTCTACTGCGGAGTTATCAAAACAATTGCCTTTCCCGCTCATGGACGGCAGCAATTGATGTTTGAGCAGTAGCTTTTGATATTCATGAGCGCAATATTGGCTCCCACGGTCTGTGTGTTGAATACAACCCGGTGGTGGTTTGCGTAAAGCCAACGCCATATTCAGTGCCCTTAATGCAAGATCCTGCTTTAATCGATCACCTGTTGCCCAGCCAATCACGCGACGGGAATACAGGTCAAGGATAACAGCAAGATAGACCCATCCTTCTCTGGTCCAAACATAAGTGATATCGCCTGCCCATTTCTGGTTGGGTGCGCTTGCGCTAAAGTCTTGTTTTAATAGGTTCGGTGCAATGTTGAAGGTATGATGACTATCCGTTGTCCGTTTGAATTTACGCGTTCGAACAACTGTAATGTTATTCTGGCGCATCAAACGTCCAACCCGACGCTGCCCAACCTGCAGGCCCAGCGCTTTCAACTCTTCTGTCATACGCGGCCTACCATAGCTCCCCAAACACAACCGATGCTGCTCACGTATATGCGCTAGAAGTATAAGATCACGACGCTGGCGCAGTGATGGAGGACGGCGTTTCCATGCACGTAAACCACGATCTGTTACGCCCATCAAACGACATATGCGTGAACGTGAGAGAGAGCCACGGTAATCCGTAATAAACTGAAATCTCACAGCTTTTGTACTGCGAAAAATATTGCTGCCTTTTTTAATATCTCCCTCTCCTCCCGAAGGATACGGTTCTCTTTGCGTAAACGTTCATTCTCACGCAGAAGATCAGTGTCTTGGGTAGGAATTTTAGTTTCATCGGAAATTGATGCGATCCATTTCCCAAGCGTGGAAAGCCCAATACTTAAATCTGACGCAACTTGACGGCGTGTTAAGCCACTAGTGAGTGCTATGCGAACTGCATCAAGCTTAAATTCATCACTATGCTTTAATGACATATATGGTCTCCTTGATAACAAATAATGCTCTCAAAAAGACCGGAACGAAACCGAGGCATGTGTGGACGGCCTCCGTTTGGCAAGATGTTTTTTGATATTTCTGACAAGCTGGTCGAGTGCAGGCATGTGTCCGGCCAGTTCGGACCCCAGGTCACACGCAACTTGCGGCGGCGTCAGGCGCGCCCCGGCGATATTTGGTATTTGGACGAAGTGGTCGTCAAATGCGCTGGAGAGAAATTCTGGCTCTGGCGT
This sequence comes from Pseudochrobactrum algeriensis, assembly GCF_018436245.1. Classification (NCBI taxonomy): domain Bacteria; kingdom Pseudomonadati; phylum Pseudomonadota; class Alphaproteobacteria; order Hyphomicrobiales; family Brucellaceae; genus Pseudochrobactrum; species Pseudochrobactrum algeriensis. The sequence continues at coordinate 3,131,858 of NZ_CP075361.1, read as the reverse complement.
GCGGTGGATCAACATGGCTCCGTTCTCGAAGAAATCTTGCAGAAGCGGCGTGATAAAAGGGCGGCAAAGCGACTGCTCGTGGCGTTAATGAAGCGCTATGGCTTTGCTCCCAAACGGATCATCACCGATAAGCTCCGCTCCTACGGTGCAGCAAAGGCAGAAGTGGCACCCGGCCTTGACCATTGGTCGCACAAGGGCCTCAATAATCGGGCCGAAAATAGCCATCTGCCGTTTAGGAAACGGGAGCGAACCATGCAAGGTCATCGGTCGCCTGGAGCGTTGCAACGGTTCGTCTCCATGCACTCAGCGACCCGCAATTGTTTCTCTGTTCCATCTCGTCGCCGAGCCGCACACACAATTCGCTACCATCGCCTCGAAGCTTTTGATGCATGGAAAATTGCGGCCTGTTTCGCCTGAATATCTACGAGCCACGGGCCTTTCCGGTCAGAGAAACTTAACGAGACAACACCATTATGGGTTCTGAAGAATTTTTTGGCCGCATACCTTGAGCATTTGCATGAGCTGGTCGGCGCCAAATTCAGTTAATCCCAATCCACCAACTTCGCGATATCGCGACACGGGACAAAGCGAATGCCTGTCGACTCGCCAGCGCAGTCGTCGCGAGCCTCTATCGTGGCCATCGGATATTTACCGCAACTGTCGAAATAGCAACCCAGATGCCGAGCCGCAGGACCATCGCGGCCATCGTACGGCTCTCGTAGGCCCCGCCGTCCCAGATGTGCCAAAGGAAGCAAACAAAGACCACGGCCGTAGCCGCTGCAATAGCGATGGACAGGGCAGGTGCCCAGGCCGCGCCGCGCCAGAGCCCGAGCCCTGCCAGCAGATAGGCGAAGCCGGCCACGAAGTTGAACCAGAGCACGAATGGAACCACCGCGCCCATGTCCACGCCGCCGAAGAGTGCGCGGCCGCCGGAAACGACGGTAGCCAGGCCAAACACCACTGCCACGCCGGCGGCGATGGAAACAGACAGGTGTCTTGCGGTCATAGCAATCCTCCAGTGTTAGGTGTCGGGCAGTCGGTTGCGGCACGGCCTCTTATGGGTCACTGTAGCGATCGAGCTTCCTGCCTCGGGGGTGATCTGCTTGAACCGGGAGAATGTTGGAGGGTCATCCCAAAACAGCCAGACCGTTTGCAGGTTGTTCGTCCAAGGCTCTAAGCCAGTCCGAGCATGCGCCGAAGCACATCCGTCCTGAACCAGAAATGTTGGGCAAAAGCTGCCACGACATGGAGTGCGATGAGGGGGATCAACACGTATCGCGCAATGGAGTGGACGGTGCCCACCGTCTCCAAACCAAGAAGCCAGGCAGCCATCCCTGAAAGCGCCATGGCGATCAGAAGTATATAGAACAACCAATGCGTGCCCGTGGCCAGGGCCTTCAGGGCCGGATGTTCGCATTCCGGCAGACCCGGAACGCCGCGTTGACGACGCAGCACCAGCCGCCACAGAACCAGGACCAGGATCAGCACGCCGGCAATGGCGTGGGGATTGATCGTCGGCTCGTTCGGCAGTGTGCCCTTCATCCGCCCGTCCCATACCTGAACGATGCCTTCATGCATGAGTATCTGGAAGAAAACGAGAGCCGCAATGGTCCAGTGCAGGACGATCTGGGCTTTGGAATAGGATATCGGTTGCATCTTGGTTACACCTTTTCAAGGTCGCTTGGGTTCTCAAAATCGGTCAGTGTCGTGCGCCGTTCCACCTGTCGACGGGACCGAACCGGCGGCGATGGAAATGCTCAGGGGTCTCATTTTTCTGGCAATCCTCCCGTGTCAGGCATCCGCCAGCCGGCCGTCACGCAGGTGGATCAGGCGGTCGAAACGGTCAAAAATCTTCTCGTCATGGGTGACGGTGACGATGCAGGCTTCCTGCTCGACGGCAAGCTTGCGCAACAGGTCCATCACCAGCCCGGCCCGCTTGCTGTCGAGCGCGGCGGTCGGTTCGTCGGCCAGGATGATGCGGGGACGGTTGGCCAGCGCCCGTGCAATGGCTACTCGCTGCGCCTCGCCACCCGATAGGAGCGCTGGCTTGGCTGCGGCGCGGTGGTCGACTTCGAGATAGCCAAGCAGATCGCCGGCACGCGTCCGACCCTTCTCAACCGGCCAGCCGGCGAGGTCGAGGACCACGGCAACGTTCTCCTCCGCGGTCAGGAAGGGCAGAAGGTTGTGCGTCTGGAAGATGAAGCCGATCTTGTCCAGCCTGAGCCTCCGCAGGTCGCGCCGCAGCCATTGCCCGTCAAACACCGTCTCGCCGTCCAACGTCACCCGGCCCGCCGATGGCGTCAGGATGCAGCCGATGACGTTGAGCAGTGTAGTCTTGCCCGAACCCGAGGGGCCGAGAAGCGCAATGACCTCGCCGGCGCGGACCTGAAGGTCGACGTCGCGCAGCGCATCGACACGGGTTTCGCCCTCGCCGAAATGCTTGGCCACACCTTTCACGTCGATGAGGATTTCACCGCCCGCCATGTCAGCTCCCCAGAGCCGTAGCGGGATCGACCTTCATCGCCGCCCGTACGCCAAGGCCTGAGGCGGCGATGCAAACGGCGAAGATGATCCCGGCCAGCACCATCACGTTGAACGGCTCCAGTACCACCCGGCGCGGGAAATAGTCCTTCACCGTCAGGATCAGCATAAGCCCGATCCCCCAGCCCGAAGCCCCGAGGATCAGCGCCTGCTGCACGATCAGCCCGATTATGGTGCGGTCAGGCGCGCCGATCAGTTTCAGCGTGGCGATCTGCTTCAGCTTCTCCATCGTCATCGTGTAGATGATGAGCGCGATCACTACCGCTGAAACGCTGAGCAGGATGCCGAGAAACAGACCGATCTGTCGCCGCGCCAGATCCACCACTGACGAGACCAGAATGTCTTCCTGCTCTGCTTGCGTCAGGGCTGCCAGATGTTTCCACTGCCGCACGGTCGCGGTCAGCAATTCGACATCCGCGCCCGGCGCTACCCTTGCAATCACGGCCGCGACCGAAGCGGACTTGACCGAAACGGCGCCTCGCGCCGCCTGAACGCGCTGGGCTGCGGGGTCAAGCTCGGTCTGCAATGCCATCGCGTCGGGCAGCGTGATATAGACCGCTGGATCGCCGCCCGCGTTCATTGCCCCTTCGACCAGCCCGACCACGGTGAAACGGTTGCGCCCGAGACGGATCGTCTCACCGGTCAGAAGACCGGTCTTGCGGTCTGCCACCAGTTCGAAATGGCTTGTGCCGATGCTGCGCCCTTCGGCGATGCGCTGCGGCCCGCCGGGATGTCCCGGCTCATAGCCGATGACGTAGAGCCGGAGCGACGCGCCGGCATGGGAAGCTTCGATGTTCTGAAAGTTGATCGCACCGACCTCGGCCACGCCGGGCATGCGCGCCACCGCATCGCGCGTGGTCAGCGGGATGTTCGAAGCTTCGGCGAACGGGCCCTTGGTGCCGCTCTCGACCACCCAGACATCCGCCGCCGGAGCCTTCACGACCGCCAGCGCATCGGCGACAAGGCCGTTATAGATGCCGATCATCGACAGCACGACCGTCATCAAGAGCCCCAACCCGAAACAGGTGAGGACGAAGCGGAACAGTCCGTGGCGTATATCCTTGAGAGCAAGGTTCATGGCGTGGTCCTGGTCCGCGCCCGCCGCCCCTCGGTTGCGCCTTGCGGTATCTGGGCGACGATGGCGGCATCGTCCGGCAGGCTGCCCGTGACTTCGACCCGGCCCCGATCGTCGCGCGCGCCGAAGGTCAGTTCGACCTGCTCCAGCCGTCCGTCCCGCACCAGCCAGACCCGGCCGCGATGCCCCTCGAAACCGGTGATCGCGACCTCCGGCACCATCAGTGCACTGTTGCGGTTGCCGGTGGTGATGCGCACTTCGGCCTGTTCGCCGAGATACATCGGCTGGGGGCAGTCCGTGCAGGTCAGCCAGATCCGGCGTTCCTCGTTCACCCGATCGCTTTCCAGCCCGATGCGGGCGATAATACCCTGGAACTCAGCCTGCGGTTGTGAGCGCAGCCGGATCGTGCCGGGCTGGCCAAGCGCAAGCTGGCCGGCGCGCTCCTCATCGACATAGGCTTGTATCCAGACCGTTTCGGGAGCGATCAGGGTGAAGATCGGATCGCCGGCCCGTACCACCGTTCCCGCTTCGGCATGGCGCGTGACGATCACCGCGTCATAGGGTGCGCTCAGCCGATGGCGGGCGAGGAGAACCTTTTCCTGTTCCAGTGCGGCGGCCGCGTCCGCGCGCTGAGCACGGATCACCGCCACATCCGCCTCGGCGACCGCAAGATCGGCACGGGCCACATCCTCGTCACGCTGCGCTTCCTCGGCGCGCTGGATCGAGGTCACATCGCGCTGCGCCAATCCCTGCTGACGCTGATTTGCCGCCTGGCGCTGCGCCAGTACGCTGCGGGCCCGCGCCACCGTGGCCTCGGCGCGGGCGAGCGCGGCGACATTGGCCTCGACCGCAGCGCGGGCGCGGGCGGTGCGCGCCTCCTGCTCGGCTGGATCAATGGTCGCCAGTTCCTGCCCTCTGACTACCCGGTTCCCGACGTCAGCGGCCAGCCCGGTCAGGGTAGCGCCAACCTCGAACCCGACCCGGCTGAGGATCCTCGCCTCAACCGAGCCAAGGCCGTAGATGCGCAGGGCCACATCCTGCTCTGGTTGCACCACGCTGACTGTGAGCGGCCGCTCGGTGAGGAACAGCACACCCGCGCCCAGCACCAGAACCGCCGCCGCCGCACCGAACATCCACCGCCGCCGCATGGCCTAATCCTCCTTCATGGTCAAAAGCCGAAGTTGTATTTCAAGGACCCGCTTGCCTTCCCCGATCAGGGAGAAGTTGCGCGCGCCGAACGACCAGCGGATCGCCATGCCCTGCACCAGCGACGTCAGCAAAACGGCGGCATCCTCTGGAGCGACTTCGCGGCGCAAGAGGCCAGCGTCTTGACCACGAGCCAGTTCGGTCACGATCAGCCCCTGAAACTTCATCAGCAGGCCTCGAAAGGCAGCGCGCAAATCCTCATTGCCAACATTCAGCTCGCGCGAGAACAGCAGCATGGGTAGCGCCGGGGTTGCCGCGATCTGCCCAAGCTGCGCGACCACCAGCGCCGTGACCCGGTCGATGGGGCCATCAGTCCCAGTCATGGCCCGTTGCCAGGCTATTGCCAGTTCCCCGGTCACATGATCCGCCATGGCAAGCCACATCGCGGCCTTGGTCGGGAAATGCCGGAACAAGGCGGCCTGACTGACGCCCACAGCCGCTGCGGCAGCACCTGTCGTCACCCGATCCGGCCCGATCTGGTCGGCCAGGTCGAGGACGGCCGCGACGATTTCGGCCTTGCGTAATTCCGTAGATTTTCGCATAAAGCACCTAGTAAGTGAGCAATCACATACTTAAATGAAGCAATGATCGTGGTCAAGCTTTTCTGACGGGCAAAGCGAACGCGCGGTGTTGCCAGCAAGATGGCGGCATGCTGCCGGCAATGGGATCAGGCTTGGAAGGGGTGATCTTTCATGGATGTACAGAACCAGAACTGGGACGATCTGCGCTGACGGGCGCCGGAGAGGCCATGCAATAGACCGCCATCCGGATCGACGAGGAAATTATCGCCCTGTCGCGTCAGGTGACCGGATAGGACCAGCGCCTGAGCGGGCTTATCCGCATCACAGCTATCGATATGCTGGCGATCGGGTTATTGCCGCCGCATTTGGCCGCCTTTCATGCAGCGCAGCCAGGGATCGAATTGGAAGTGATCGTTTCGGACACTCCCTTGGACCTGACCCGACGCGAGGCCGATGTCGCACTGCGCATCGGCAACGCGCCGCAGGAAATATTGGTCGGTCGGCGCGTCGGCCGGCTGGCCTTCGGAGCCTACGCCTCGGCAGACCGTACCACCCGGGGGATCGATGACGATCTTGCAAGCAACGACTGGATCGGCTTCGGCCAGTCACATGGAGCGGTCGGTCATCAGTTGGCCGATTGGCTGCCCGGAGTGCAACCGATCTACCGCACCAATTCGATTGCGGCCGCCATTGCCGCGGCGAGGGCCGGAATCGGCCTTGCGCCGCTGCCCTGCGCTGTAGCCGACGGCGCGCCCGACCTTGTCCGGGTCGCCATGTTTCCGGAAGATTTCCAGCTCGATCTGTGGCTGCTGCCCCATGAGGATTTGCGCAACACCGCCCGTATCCGTGCCTTCATGGATTTCATGGCTGGTGCGCTCGCCACCGACGCCGACCTTCTGGAGGGTCGTCGCCCGCAGACGAGCGATCTCCGGACGGGCATGGTATGATTCATCCTTATCTCTTCTGTATGGTGCGGTCCTGGAGGTAAGCTCGATGCTGTGATGGAAAAGGAATAACGGAACCTGATCGACCGGGAATGTAACGCCAGCCCGTATGGCGCGCCGCTGCCCGGGCTCTCCAGCCACTACCGCCGTCGCGGCACAGCCAGGAACACAACGTGCAAATCGACCTTTCTTCCGACCGCTTTATGACAGCATTGACCGGCATCACGCTTGCCGGGATGGCGCTTGCGACTGTCGATGCCTTTTTGAGCCCCAGCCTTTGGGGGCCGGTCGGTCTCGTGCTGGTCTATCTGGCCGGTGGTGTGCCGACCGGAGTCCGGGCCCTGACGTCGCTTTGGCGTGAGCGGATTCTCGACATCGATCTTCTAATGATCGTGGCCGCCCTTGCCGCCGCCGCGGTGGGTGCTACGCTCGAAGGAGCGGTGCTGTTGACGCTGTTCAGCTTGTCGACCACGTTGGAGCAGCGGGCGATGAGCCGGGCGCGTCATGCGGTCGAGGCGCTGATGGCGTTGCGTCCCGACACCGCGCTCAGGCGCAATTCGGATGGAACGGTTACCGAGGTACCGGTGGGCGATCTCGCAGCTGGCGACCTGGTGGTGCTGCGCCCCGGTGCGCGCGTGCCGGCCGATGGCGAGGTGGCGGAAGGCGAAGGCTCGCTCGATGAGGCGACGATCACCGGCGAATCGATGCCGGTCGGCAAAGGCCCCGGCGCAAAGGTGTTCGAGGCCACGGTAAACCTCAACGCCGTGCTGCTCGTCCGCGTTACCCGTCCGGTCGCGGAAAGCACCGTGGCGCGGATGATCGAACTGGTGACCGAGGCCCAGGCGTCGCGCGCTCCATCCGAACGGTTCAGCGCCTGGTTCGGCCAGCGCTACACCATCGCGGTTCTCGCTGGCGCGGTGCTGGCTCTCGCTATATTTCTCGCGCTTGGCTGGACGATGCAGGATGCGCTTTATCGTGCAGCAACGCTGCTGGTCGCGGCCAGCCCCTGCGCGGTGGTGATATCGGTTCCGGCCGCGATCCTCTCGGCGCTGGCGGCGGCCGCGCGGGGCGGTGTTCTGTTCAAGGGCGGCGCGGCGCTGGAGACGCTGGCCGAGGTCGATATCTTTGCCTTCGACAAAACCGGTACGCTGACCACCGGCAAGGCCGAGGTGACGCAAATTGTGACGCAGGAACCCGAAGAGCGGTTCCTGTCATTGATCGCCGGTCTTGAGGCGCATTCCGAGCATCCAATTGCCGAAGCTATCCGCCTCTACATCGAGGAGAGAGGTATCGCCGCCGTCGAGGTCTGCGATGTCGAAACCGTGCCCAGTGAGGGGATCACCGGGGAAGATGCCGTAGGTGCGCTCTGGGCCGGGAATCCGCGTATGGCGGCGCGCATGGGCGCATCGCTCGACAATCCAGAATATGCGCAACTGACGGACGGTAGCCAGACCGTGGTGTGGCTGGGGCGGGGAGATCGGGTCTATGGTGCACTCACCGTCGCCGACCGTCCGCGCGAGACCTCGGCCGCGGGGTTGGCTGGGCTCAGGGCGGCTGGGGTAGATACTATCGCCATGATGACCGGCGACCGGCGCCCTGTCGGCTTGCGGATCGCCGCGGAACTCGGGCTGGAGGCAAAACATGTCCATGCCGATCTGCTGCCTGAAGACAAGGTCCGACTGGTGGGCGAACTGGCAAAGAATGGAAAGGTGGCCTTTGTCGGCGACGGGGTGAACGACGCCGCCGCGCTGGCGCGGGCCGATGTCGGCATCGCCATGGGCGCAGCGGGCAGCGACGTCGCCTTGCAGGCAGCCGATGTCGCACTGTTGTCGGAGGACATGGCCCGCCTTGCCGCCGCGCATCGGTTGGCGCGCCGCACCCGCCGGATCATCCGTCAGAATCTGATTTTCGCCATCGGCATGATGCTGCTTCTGGTCGCCTCGAGCCTGTTTTTCGCCCTGCCGTTGCCCCTCGCGGTCGTCGGACACGAAGGCGGCACGGTGCTGGTGGTGCTGAACGGCCTCAGGTTGCTTGCAGATCCAATCCGGGCGCGCAGTGAGGTCTCACTGCGTCGCGCACCGGACGTCGATCCTGTAGAGCCTTCATATCAGTCAGGAGTTTGATCGGATGGCGGCAATCCCGTCCGAAACGCGCATAGATGAGGAAAATGATTACTCTTCAGCAGGTGTCGATTGCGGTTAAGAACCTGTGGTTCGAATGACGGCCGAAGGTGGCGATGACCATACCGAGCAACAACCTGCTCCTGTCACCGATCATCGCGGCCGCCGCCATGTCGTTGTCGTCGGTCAGTGTCATCGCCAATGCGCTGCGATTGCGAGGGCTGAAACTTTGACTGAAATGCCTACGACTGACACCAGGGTGTCAGTCGTAGGCGAGGGCTTCAGTCGCGCCAGTAATTGTTGTCGGCCGCGACCGTCTGGAAATGGATGGCGATCACCTGTGAGGAAGCGATCAGTTGCGCGGTGTCCTGATCGTAGACCGCGCGCAACTTGTCGCGAATCTCGGCGGAAGGCTGGGTTACCTTGACGCCGACCCGCGCCATTTTAGTGGCAAGGTCGAACCCCTCCTGCGGGGTCGCTGTCTTGAGTGAGGGAAGCCAAGTGTCAGCCATGATGTTTTCCTTTCAGAGAATATGAATACGCAACAACCGTAATCTATCCGAGCAGCCGACGAAAGCATCAACCCGCGATACGCTTCGCCTCCAGGCGTCACGCCTGAAACGCCCTTTCGTGCGGGAAATCACCTTTCGCGATGTAAGCTTCTTCCGCCTGCGTCGATTCTCGGCCGAGGGCCTGATTGCGGTGCGGGTGACGACCGAAAGCGGCGATGACCTTGCGAACATCACGGGCCTGTTTCACCAGTGACTGGTATATCGGCTGAAGGGAAGCAGGCGTGTCCGCTGCGATCTCTTCGCGAAGCTTGATGAGAGATCGATGCGCCCGAGTTGATCCGGGCCTTCGCAATGGCCAAGGGGCTGACTGTAGACGATCCTGAACCAGGGCATGCCCAGCGATGCGTAGTGGCCGTTGGAGAACCCCTCCATCGCCAGCGACAGCGCGGCAGAGTCTTGCGCGAATGCGCGTGGCGTGCCGCGCCAAAGCGAGCGCGAGAACTGGTCGAGCACGATGATGAGCGCCAGCCTGCCTTCGGGGGCGCTGGCTCAGTCGTTGAGATCACCTGAAGCTGCGCTGCTCGTGAGGTCGGCGAAGCGCGCGACGATTTTGTCGTCCGCACCGCCGTGCAGCCGCCACGATCAGTGATCGCGATGAGTTCCAGCCGCTATCCCTGACGAGCGGCCTTCGGGAAACCAGAAGTCGAGAACGTCGTTCCACGGGGCGGTCCTGGTATTCATATCGATTTTTTCCGGCAGCTGCGAGCGATGAGACAGGGTTGGGTCAGCTCACCGGAGCGGGGTTTGCCAGGAAGGCTTCAGTCTCGTGCGGCCTCAGTTGCGGGAAGGGCAGTGGCGGCTTTTGAAGCCCTCCCGCCGGGTGCGGAGGCCTTCGGCACGCGCAGCAGACGCATGCCGTTGGCGATGACGATCAGCACCGAAAGCTAGTGGACCAGCATGCCGCCGGCCATGTGGACATTGCCAGAGAACACGCCCGCCAGCAGCCCCGCCACCGTCACCAGCGCGATGACGAGGTTCTGCCGCATATTGCCCAGCGTCGCGCGCGAGATCGCCATCGCTTCGGGGATATTGCCGAGATCGTCCTTCAGGAGTGCGATGTCGGCGGTCTCGATGGCGACGTCGCTGCCGGCCGCGCCCATGGCAATCGAGGTGTCGGCGGCGGCAAGCGCCGGCGCGTCGTTGATACCGTCGCCGACCATGGCGACATGCGCGCCATCTGCCTTCATCTTCCGGATTAACTCCAGTTTGGGTGTTGTCACGTTAACTGGGCTACAGTTGCCTACCTGACGGTTTGGGCGTAAATTTTGGCGATGCAGACATCAGATATCATCTTCAAGCGTCACCGTTTTCCGCCACAGATTATTGCTCATGCGGTGTGGCTTTATCTGCGGTTCAACCTTAGTCTGCGTGAAGTTGAAGAAATGCTGCTTGAGCGTGGAATTGACGTATCATACGAGACAGTTCGTCGTTGGATCGCCAAGTTCGGACCCCAGGTCACACGCAACTTGCGGCGGCGTCAGGCGCGCCCCGGCGATATTTGGTATTTGGACGAAGTGGTCGTCAAATGCGCTGGAGAGAAATTCTGGCTCTGGCGTGCGGTGGATCAACATGGCTCCGTTCTCGAAGAAATCTTGCAGAAGCGGCGTGATAAAAGGGCGGCAAAGCGACTGCTCGTGGCGTTAATGAAGCGCTATGGCTTTGCTCCCAAACGGATCATCACCGATAAGCTCCGCTCCTACGGTGCAGCAAAGGCAGAAGTGGCACCCGGCCTTGACCATTGGTCGCACAAGGGCCTCAATAATCGGGCCGAAAATAGCCATCTGCCGTTTAGGAAACGGGAGCGAACCATGCAAGGTCATCGGTCGCCTGGAGCGTTGCAACGGTTCGTCTCCATGCACTCAGCGACCCGCAATTGTTTCTCTGTTCCATCTCGTCGCCGAGCCGCACACACAATTCGCTACCATCGCCTCGAAGCTTTTGATGCATGGAAAATTGCGGCCTGTTTCGCCTGAATATCTACGAGCCACGGGCCTTTCCGGTCAGAGAAACTTAACGAGACAACACCATGGGCGGTATTGGACGTGAGGGGGGAGGCGGAGTTGCCGGCGTTGTCGTCTGAGAACGCCGGGTTGTCGCCGAGCAGCCTCCCAGGACCAGCGCAACTGCACCAATAAGAAACCCGCGCCGCCCCAGCGTATTGGGATAACGAATCTGCGTACTCAAAACAGTGTCCTTGCGTCACTTGCTGTGTGCGCAGGACATGGGCGTCACCTTAAGCCAACCTTAAGGGCTGACGGCGGGCCGGCGTGCGACGAGGTCGATAAGGGCCGAAGGCCCGCTATGACCCGCTGCCTTCGTGGATCGTCGCATCATGCTCCTGCAGGTGCAGGATTTCGAAGTCGCCGAATGCTGAGATCAGCAGGTCGCGCGTATACATATTCTCGCGCTGCGGCGGCCCACCTGTGCCAAGCTCCACCTGCTCGGGACGATAGCCGTGCAACAGCAAGAGCCCGCCTGGTCTCAGGGCGCGCTTCATCGCCTCAAAGAGCTGCGCCCGCATTGCCGGGTCCGCGAACTGGATGAAGATCGCGACAACGTAGTCATAGGTCTCGCGTGGCCAGCACCAATCGGCAAGATCGGCTTGTTCAAGCTTGATCTCAACGCCTGATTCACGGGCCAGGCGCGCGCTTTTTTCCAGCGCGACAGATGAGGCGTCGATGGCATGTACCTTGAGACCGAGACCGGCGAGAAACACGCCGTTTCGTCCTTCGCCATCGGCGACCGCAAGGACGCTGCTACCCTTTGCGAAGCGATCGGCTTCACGCTTCAGGAAGGCGCTCGGCTCGCGCCCAAATAGATAGTCCTCGCCGCGATAGCGTTCGTCCCAGCGGTTTACCGTCATCCGTAGTTCCTTCAGATCCCCGAAAACGGCGCCAGGCGCCGGATCAGATTGCGTCTTGAAAACGATCCCAGCGATCGGGTCTGATCGTATTCCGCGCCCGTTGCGGCGTCCACGACGAAGAACGTGGGCGGTCCGCTGGCGCGAAGATGAGCATGAAGCTGGCGATTGGCCTCGTCCATGGCCGTGACGTCCATCTTCAGCAGCGGCACATGTTCAAGATTTCGCCTCACCGTCGGGTGGGAAAGGATTTCGCGCTCGATACGATGGCAGACCGCGCACCAGTCCGCCCTGATGTCCACCAGCGCAAAGCGGTGTCGCCAGCAGCACAGCCGGCGCGGCAAGGCCGCCCGCCAGAAGCGCTCGCCGCGTTAATCGCGCTCGCTTTTCTTCCCTTGTTTGCGCTGTTTCTGGCTGCATCGTTCCTGCCTCTTGTGACTTTCGGCTTGCTAAAGCGGTCCGAACAGCTCCTCGAGCGCCGCCCCGCGCGGAACACCGCTCTGGAATCTCAGCGATCCATCGTCGCTTTTGGCAATCAGCCCCGGAGTGCCGCTGAAGCTGAGCTGACGCATCAGTTCGACATTGGCGTTAAGCTGGACATTACTTTCGTCGGAAATGGTTTCGAGCGGGGCGATCCCGCCTTCGGAATGATGGACTTCGTTGAAGGCCAGGGCAGCTTCCGGGTCCTCTGCTTCGAGGATCGCTGCTGCCTTCGAGGCTGAATCCGCCCGGATCACGCCCACCATGACATGGCGCAACTGCACCCTGCCGGCCTCGACCCAGGGTCGCGCCGAGGTCCATAGTTGATTGCAGAACGGACAATTGGCGTCAGTGAAGACATAGACGATACGCTCGGCATCGGGCCTGCCATCACCGACCCAGCCGGCGGCCTCTAGCGAGTCCCACGCACCCTGTTCAATCGGCTCGCTGACGATGCGACGCAGCTCTTCGTCAGCAACCGGATTGCCCGCTTCGTCGATCAACGTCCCGATCAGAGCATAGCCGGAGTCAGGCATGACGTAGACGGCGAGCGCCTGCGTACCCACGCTGGCAGCGAATGCATCGAGACCGCCGGGCACATCGAGCGGGCCGTGGATGGTGAGCCCCTGGGCTTTCAGGGTATCGAGCACTGGCGCGTCGGTGTTGCTCACAGGACGGCCCCCGGGCTCATCGCTATCGCTACACGCGGAAAGCGCGGAGGCAAGGGCCGCGGTGAGCAGGAGCTTCTTCATGCTTTTTGGTTCAGCCTGGTACGTGGAGTTCATGGTCGGCCGATTGCTCGCTCTCGATCCTTAAGGCAGGCTTAAGGCCGGAACTTCCTCACTCGCGTGCGGTGCCTTGATGTCAGACCATCCGTTTCAGTATCGGGTTTCTCAGGATCAGATGATGGAAAATGACCGCAAGCAGATGAAGGGCTATCAAGGCGATCAGCGGGACCTTCAGCACACCGTGAGCGGTCGCGGCCGCCTCGACACCACCGAACCAGGCCGCCATGTCGATGTCCGGGATGGCGGCGAGCAGGCCATAGAGGCTCCAATGCGCCACCATCCGTAGCAGGGCGGGTTCGTTGTCCGGCGGCGGAGGCGCGGCCCTTTGCGATTTCAGGACGAGTCGCCAGACGACTAGAGCCAGGATCAGCACGCCGCCGGCGACATGCGCCAGAATCAGCGGGTTGAACGAAACCGGCAAGCCATCTGCGGCGGCGTTCCAGGCCTGAGCAATTCAGAACAGTCCGGCGAGCACAATCAGGGAAGAGATCAGGATCACGCCCCAGGTGCCAAGGACGCCGAAGCCGCGAAATGGCTTTTGCAGCGGCGACCCCTCAGACGCGGCCATGCCGATAGGGTGAGCGATGCGCGCAAGCACAAGGACTGCGCCAAGTGCGTGAATTCCCCAGGGATCCAGGCCGGCCATTTCGTTGAATGCGATCAGGATCAGCCCCAACGGCACGTATTCCGCGAAGTTGGCATGGCTCCGGATGCGCAGGATCAGCGAGAATTGCCCGTCATCTCCCATTGCGACTTTGTGGTGCGCACGAGCCTTGACCACCCAGAACGACAGGCCTGTGAAAACCAGACCAAGCAGAGCGGCATAGAACGCCGTCACCTGTGGGAAGACCATCAGAATACCTTTGCTGAACATGAATGATTTGTTGTTTGACCGACGATGGCCCGCCAGGCGGGCCATCGGAAATGCTTACTCGGCCTTAATCAGGCGATTGCCGCCACCCGCCGATTGGAAGCGAAAGCCATGATGATGAACACGGCCGATCCGACCACCCCGCCCGGCACAAGGGCAAAGAGAGCCGCAAACAGGACGTCGATGGGTGCGGCGAGCGCGCCGGCTCCGGCCAAGGTCCAGATTGGAACGAGGAAGGTGAAGATAATCGTGGTCACCAGGCCCGCCCCAAGCGCGGCAACCAGTGGGCGCCGGGCCGGCGTGCCGTTCTTCTGAAGCGTCATGATGCCGGCCACGATCGCGGCGAGAAGCAGGACGGCGAGGACGACGAACCCCCAGAGCCAGCCGCCCATGCTCTCGGAGAGGATGAAATAGATCGTCGTGAGATCAAAATCGCTCATGGTCGCTTCTCCCTATGCGCGCCCGCGCAGCATGGCGCGATAGGCCCCGAGCAGGCCCTTTTCCTCGATCAGCCAGGACACCCACAATTCCTTCAGCGGATCGATGAACGGGAAGGAGGGGATCAGATTGCCGTCATAGTCGAACTCGATCAGCATCGCCTTGCCGATGCCGGTGACCATCGGGCAGGAGGTGTAGCCATTGTAGACCGCCTGCGGTGTCCGGCCGGCTGTTTCGGCGACGAGATTGTCGACGACAACGGGAACCTGCCATTTGACGCTGGCCGCCGTCTTGCCGCGCGGCACTCCGGCTATATCGCCGACGGCAAACACGTTCGGATAGCGCGGGTGACGCAGGGTCGCCCTGTCAGCCTCAATCCAGCCATCGGCGGCAAGCGCGCCGTCCTGCCAAGGCAGGGGGCTTGCCAGCACGGCATCCGGTGCGCGCATCGGCGGGACGACATGGATGAAGTCGTAATCGAGCGTGATATCGCCGCTTTCGGTGGCGTAGGTCGCCTGCTTCGCGCCGGGGTCGATCGCCTTCAGCACATGGCTGTAATTGACGGCGATATCGCGGCCGGCGAACATTTCGGCGACCCTGTCATTGACCGGCACAACGGAAAAGACCGCAGGGTTGTGCGCATTGTAGATCAGTTCGACCGAACCACGGCGACCGCGGCTGCGCGCCTTGTCGTCGGTGATGAAGGTGATTTTGAGGGGAGCGCCGGCACATTTCATCTCGCCGGCAGGACGGCCGAACAGGCCGACGCCGCCAGCGTCGATGAAACCATCGATGACGGCTGCCGAAGCTCTGGCCTGTTCGGGGCCGGCGTAGATCGAGGCGATGCCATCGCGGCCGATCAGGGAAACATCCATGCCCTCGATGGCTTCGTAATTGAGCTTGAGCCCGGTTGCGACCATCAGGAAATCATAGTCGATCCGCTGCCCGGTCGTGGTCACCACGGCGTTGGCTTCGGGATCGAATTCGGCAACTGCGGCCTCCACCCATTCGACGCCGCGCGGCATGTAGTCGACATTTCGCTCCGTCACCTGGGCCGGAGACCAGATCCCGGCGCCGACCAAGGTGAAGCCTGGCTGGAAATGATGTTCCTTCTTGGCGTCGATGATGGTGACGGTCGCGTTGGGCATGGCGCGGCGCAGCCGCGACGCAAGAGCCAATCCCGCTGCGCCTGCACCTGCTATGACGATACGGGCTCTTGAGTTCGACGTTTGAGCCTGCGCGGCTTCCGTACTCAAACCGACTGAGGCAAGAGCTGCCGCTCCCACCAGAAATTGCCGTCTTTCCATATCTCCCTCCCTTGGGGTTAAGTTGTTTTGTGCGCGGCAGGAGCCCCTGAGAGCTGGTCTTTGGCCCATCCAACGATTTGCTGGGTGTTCATGGCTCCGGATACCCGCCCGATCTCGCGGCCACCGGCATAAAGCAGCATGGTCGGGATGCCTCTGATGCCGAGGCGGCCTGCAACGCCGTGGTGCGCCTCCGAATTGAGCTTGAGCAGGCGCATCTGCGGTTCGAGGATGGCGGAAGCGGCCTCGAAGGCCGGTGCCATCATGCGGCAGGGACCGCACCAGGGCGCCCAGACATCGATGAGAACGGGAATGTCGGAACGGGTGGTTTGACGTGCGAACATCTCGGCATCGGCGTCGAGCGGCTTGCCGCTGAACAATGCGTTGCCGCATTTTCCGCACCTGCCCGCCGCCGCGGGCTTGTCCGCAGGCACGCGATTAACCGCGCCGCATCCGGGACAGACGATCTGGTGGTTACCAGACATATGATCGATACTCCGTTGACGGCCCGCCTCCGGCTTGATGGAGGAGGATTTCTGTTGACTAGATATACGAAATAACGTAGATACGCAAGAATGAATAGTAAAGTCGCTATCAACCCCGATGAAATGCGCGCCGCCGTCGATCAGGCGAGCGAACTGATGAAGGCGTTGTCCAACCATCACCGCCTCTTGATCCTTTGCCGCCTGATCGACGGAGAGAAGTCCGTTGGCCAGCTCGCGGAGTTTGTGGGAATTCGTGATTCCACCGTTTCGCAGCATCTCGCTCTGCTGCGCCGTGAAGGCATCATCGCCAACCGCCGCGATGGTCAGACGATCTGGTATCGCATCGAATCCGACATCGCCCGCGAGGTCGTGAGCGTGCTCTACGCTCACTACTGCGAACCCGACACCTGACCTTAACGACCTCAACCCCTCGCGATGCTCTTCGCCAGGGCAAAGCGAGAATGGACATGATGTGGTGGACGGCCTCCTGATCCGCTTTTGTGCGATAGTGTGGTTGTTTTTAAAAGCCACCAAGGAGAACGGTTATGTCAGAACTTGCAACGGTAGGAATTGATTTAGCTAAAAACGTTTTTCAAATTCATGGAGTTGATAGTCAGGAGCGTGTCATTCTACGCCGAAAACTGTCACGAAGCGATGTTTTGCCATTCTTCAGTCGCATCCCACGATGTCTAATTGGAATGGAGGCTTGCGCCAGTGCTCATCATTGGGCGCGCTCGCTGCAGGAATTAGGGCATGATGTGCGATTAATGCCAGCAGTTTACGTCAAGCCTTATGTAAAGCGGCAGAAAAATGATGCGGCAGATGCCGAAGCTATATGCGAAGCTGTTAGTCGCCCTACAATGCGTTTCGTACCTATAAAGAGCGAACAACAACAGGCCGTGATCATGCTCCACCGTGCTCGGGAACACCTTATTCGACAACGTACTATGATCGTTAATGCCATTCGTGCTCATGCAGCAGAACTTGGTCTTGTTAGCCGCCAAGGCGTTGTTGGCTCAATGCAACTTGTTGAGGTAATCGAATGTGAAGAAGATGCGAGCTTACCAACAGTTGCCCGCATGGCTTTATTGCCGTTAGTGCGCCAAATGAAAGCAGTTCACAACGAAATAATAGGCTTGGAGAAATCAATTCATGCTTGGCATAAACAAAATGAATTGAGCAAACGCTTGGAAAGCGTGCCAGGCATTGGGCCGATAATAGCAAGCGCGCTGAGCGCTACGATCACTGATCCTAGAGTGTTCAAGTCGGGCCGGGAGCTTGCGGCATGGATAGGTTTGGTTCCTCGCCAGAATTCGTCGGGAGGAAAGAACCGGCTGGGGAGTATCACCAAACAAGGTGATCCATATTTACGGCGTCTTCTTGTTCTCGGAGCACATTCCGTCTTACGCTTTCGCAAGAAAAGTACTGTTCAAACGACACAATGGGCCGCCGGGCTTTTGGAGCGCAAACCTTATATGGTTGCTGCTGTCGCGTTAGCCAATAAAATGGCTCGAATTGTCTGGGCGCTTATGGTGCACGGTTCCACATTTGGTGTGCAACGCATCTAACAAGTATTTTTGTCATTGTTGCTTCAGAGGCTGAACGCAACAAACAAGAGGTGAGATGCTCATGGTATGATGACAAACGGTCAAAAGCCGGGATTGAGACACTCCGCATTCCGGGGCTGCGCATGAAAGCGCGAGGACTTGTAAGGAACTCAATCTGCGGACTTCATCAGGGCCAGCGGCATGTTATAGCCGCATCAATAGGCCGGACACATGCCTGCACTCGACCAGCTTGTCAGAAATATCAAAAAACATCTTGCCAAACGGAGGCCGTCCACACATGACCCGGACAATCAGGCGTTTGCCCGACGCAACATCTATGTGCTCACTGCCGCGCAGGCGCTGGGTGCGGCCAGCCCGCCGATCATTATTTCTCTCGGGGGTCTTGTGGGGCAGCAGCTCTCGTCCGATCCGGCTTTGGTGACGCTGCCGGTCAGCCTCTTCAACCTCGGCCTTGCCGTCGGCACGCTGCCGGCAGCCTTTGTCATGCGCCAGATCGGACGGCGTAACGGCTATCTGCTCGGGACGGGTTTCGGCATGGCGGCGGGGCTCGTGGCGGCATGGGGCATCTTTGCCACTTCATTCGCAATCTTCTGCATCGGCACTTTCATCGCCGGCTTCTACGCCGCCTATGTGCAGAGCTACCGATTCGCGGCGACCGATGCGGCGACCGGTGAACTCAAGGCCAAAGCAATCTCCTGGGTAATGATTGGCGGCCTGATCGCCGCGATCATCGGTCCCCAACTCGTGATCTGGACCCGCGATGCGGTTCCCGGGACACCCTATGTCGGTAGCTTTCTCAGCCAGGCCGCGCTTGCATTGATGGCGGTTCCCATTCTGCTGCTGCTGCGTACGCCAAAGGCAGCAGCAGCCGGGAAAAGCCGCGAGGACACCGGACGGCCGTTGACCCAGATCCTGCTGATGCCACGCTACATGTTGGCCGTCGCCGCCGGCGTCGTCTCCTATGGATTGATGGTGTTCGTGATGACGGCAGCGCCCATCGCCATGGTCGGCCATGGTCATTCGGTCGATCACGCGGCGCTCGGCATCCAGTGGCATGTGCTCGCCATGTTTGCGCCGAGCTTCGTCACCGGCCATCTGATGGCTCGCTTTGGCAAGGAACGCGTGACGGCGTTCGGGCTCCTGCTGATTGCGATTTCGGCCGTCTTCGCTCTCGCCGGATTGCAGCTCGTCCATTTCTACGTGTCGCTGATCCTTCTGGGCGTCGGCTGGAATTTCGGCTTCATCGGCGCGACCGCCATGGTCACGGATTGTCATACTGAGGCCGAGCGCGGAAAGGCGCAGGGAGCCAACGACTTCCTGATCTTCGGGACGGTAGCCGCGGCGTCCTTTTTCGCCGGCGCGCTGCTGCATGCGTCCGGCTGGCAGACGATCAATTGGATGATCTTTCCGGCCGTCGCGCTGATCCTCGTGCCGCTGCTTTGGCAGAGCGCCCGAACCGTGCCCGCGACGCCGGCGGAATAGGCTCACAAGGCAAAACTTATCAATCACAAAATAATGCTTGCGAAAAAATGTAAGCGATATTATGTGAGTGTCAGCCGCTCAGCGGTCGCAAGAAATGAGCAAGAGGAAAAATCCCATGACAACCAAGCCTGAAGTCACTGGCTTCTTCGATCCACGCACCTGGTCGATCCAATATGTCGTCGCCGACCCGGAGACGAAAAAATGCGCCATCGTCGATCCGGTGCTCGACTATGACGAGAAGTCGGCGGCGACCGCCACGACGCATGCCGACAATATTCTCAAGTTCATTGCCGAGAAGGGCTACGAGGTCGAATGGATCCTCGACACGCACCCGCACGCCGATCACTTTTCCGCCGCCGCCTATCTTAAGGACAAGACCGGCGCGCCGACGGCCATCGGCGAGAAGGTCGTCGAGGTCCAGACGCTCTGGAAGGATTTCTACAACTGGCCCGACTTCCCGGCCGATGGCTCGCAGTGGGACAAGCTCTTCGCCGATGGCGAGACCTTCAAAGTGGGCAATATCGACGCGAAGGTGATGTTCTCGCCGGGTCATACGCTGGCTTCGATCACCTACGTAATCGGAGACGCTGCCTTCGTTCACGACACGCTGTTCATGCCCGACAGCGGCACGGCCCGCGCCGACTTCCCTGGTGGCAGTGCGCAGCAATTGTGGGAATCAATTCAGGACATTCTCGCGCTGCCCGACGAGACGCGCATTTTTACCGGCCATGACTATCAGCCGGGCGGCCGCGAACCTTTGTGGGAGTCGACCGTGGCCGAGCAGAAAGCCAGGAATATCCACATGTCGGTTCATAAGACCGAAGCAGAGTTCATTGCCGCACGCGACGCGCGTGACAAGACACTTGCGATGCCCAAGCTGATCCTGCACGCCCTCCAGATCAACACCAATGCGGGACGTCTGCCTGCACCCGAGGAAAACGGTAGGCGCTACCTCAAGATTCCGATGAACCTACTCGAAGGCGCTGCCTGGGACGACTGATGGAAATGATGCTGATCACGGATGAAGCAAGGGAGCTGAGGGGGAAAGTCGGTGAAGCCACTGCGTTCCTTAAGAAGCTCGCCAACCCTGATCGCCTGCTGGTCGCTTGTGCTCTCGTCGAGGGCGAACGGTCGGTGCGCGAACTCGAGGATGGGCTCGGTATCCGCCAGCCAGGTCTTTCGCAACAGCTCGCTGAACTGCGCGAGGCCGGCCTGATTGTCGGACGCAAGGAGGGGAAGCAGGTATTCTACCGGTTGGCCGATCCGCGCGTCGAAACCTTCGTCCACACCATGTATCAGCTGTTCTGCAAATAGGCGGGTGGCGCACCTGTCCGGGGTCTCAATTCTACCTAATATTTTCGTAATTGCGTAGATACATAAATCCGACTATTCTTGCGTTTTCAACCTCTGCTAGCGAAAGAAAACAGCTATGAAACTCAATGTCAGAACCCCGGATCGCATCGCCCGCCTCATCATCGGTGTCCTCCTGCTGGTCGCCCCTTTCGTTACCGGCTGGGCGCTGTTCACCAACCCGCTGTGGACCTGGATCTTCGTCATTGTCGGGCTCGTGCTCGCGGTGACCGGCCTCGTCCGCTTCTGTCCGGCCTATGCACTCTTTAATCTCTCGACATCAAGGACCAAGGATCAATGACAGAATTTACCCCGTGGCTGTCGCTGTTTGGCGGCAGCCTCATCGGCCTCGCCGCAGTGTTGTTAATGGCGTTTCACGGCCGTATTGCCGGTATGACCGGAATCCTTTCCGGCCTTGTGCCGCCCTTCTCTAACGATTGGGGCTGGCGGGCGGCATTCCTTGCCGGAGCCGTCGGCGCGCCGGCGCTGATCGTCGTCATGACCGGCTATGACATTCCCTTTGAAAGCCCCACCCCCGCACCGTGGCTGATTGTCGGGGGGATGATTGTTGGGGCCGGCGTCTATTTCGGTTCGGGCTGCACCTCCGGGCATGGCGTTTGCGGCATGGCGCGTGTTTCGCCCCGCTCGATCGTTGCAACGCTGACTTTCATGGCATCGACTGCCGTCACCGTTTTTATCGTCCGCCACGTCATCGGAGGTTTATAATGGTTCGCGTTCTTTCCGCTCTCATTATCGGACTGGTCTTCGGGTCCGGCATCGCGCTTTCGGGCATGGCTAATCCCGCTAAGGTGCTGAATTTCTTCGACTTCGCGGGAACCTGGGATCCCTCGCTCGCCTTTGTCATGGGGGGCGCGCTGATCGTCACCGCGATTGGTTATGCATTTGTCCTCCGGCGCGAGGCGCCAGTATTTGATCGCATGTTCCACCTGTCCCCGCGCCGGGATCTCGATTTCCCGCTCATTGCCGGCTCGGCCGTATTCGGCATTGGCTGGGGCATCACCGGCTTCTGCCCGGGCGGCGCCATTCCCGCGCTCGGCCTCGGCCATGGTGATGCGTGGCTGTTCGTCGGCTCTATGGTCGGCGGCATCGCTGTCGCGCGCCTTGCGCGACATTCTGCGGCTGCGCGCGACCGCGAAGGCAACCTGAATATGTGGCCATTCAATCTTTTTTGGAAATCCGGAAAAATGAACATCAAGAAGATCGACGACCGATTTGCGACGACGGGTCAGGTTCGTCCTGAGGATGTCGCACAACTCGCCCGGGACGGCTATGTTGCGATCGTGTGTGCAAGGCCCGACAACGAGGAGCCGGGCCAGCCGGCCTTCGCAGCCGTCGCCCGAGAAGCCGAAAAGCACGGGATGAAGGCGATTCATATTCCTGTTGCGGGAGCGCCGTCAGCCGCACAGGTCGATCGTTTTGAAGAAGCTTTGGAGGCTATTGACGGGCCGGTCCTAGGTTATTGCCGCTCCGGTGCCCGCTCTGCGGCGCTCTATTCATTAATCGGGCAGTAGCCCCCCTACTGTCCGATCGGGCGATGTCACTTCCCCCTCTTCGTGACAGCGCCCAACCAGGTTTTCTCACGCTCCAAGCCATTCATGTCAAAAATCTCCCGATATTTCCCGTTCATGCAATGGGTCAAAGCCTATGATGGCACCGTTCTGACCAGCGACTTGCTGGCGGCGGTGATCGTCACCATCATGTTGATCCCGCAGTCGTTGGCTTATGCCATGTTGGCCGGTCTGCCGGCGGAAGTCGGCCTTTACGCGTCGATCCTACCGCTCGTAGCCTATGCGATCTTCGGCACCAGCCGCACGCTGGCGGTCGGGCCGGTCGCCGTGGTCTCGCTGATGACCGCCTCCGCCATCGGCCAGATCGCCGCCAAAGGGACGCTCGACTATCTCACCGCCGCCATTGTCCTGGCGCTGCTTTCGGGCGGCATGCTCGTGGTCATGGGGATCTTCCGTCTCGGTTTCCTTGCCAATTTCCTGTCGCATCCGGTGATTTCGGGTTTTATCACCGCATCCGGCCTGCTGATTGCCGCTGGCCAGCTCCGCCATATCCTCGGCGTGTCAGGCGGCGGGGACACGCTTCCCAATATTCTCCTATCTCTGTCGGGCCAGCTTGGAGCCGTTAATCCGGTCACGCTTGCCATCGGTATCGGCGTCCTGGCTTTCCTGTATTTCGCTCGCAAATATCTCAAACCCCTGCTGGTCGCGATGCGTGTCCCGGCGCGCCTCGCCGACATGATGGCGAAAACCGCGCCAATCCTCGCCGTCGCCGTGACCGTCGCTCTTGCTGCCGGTCTTGACCTGGGCGCGCGCGGCGTCGCGCTCGTCGGCGCTATTCCCCAGGGCCTGCCCGCGTTTGGCGCGCCGGCCCTTTCGCTCGACCTCATCACGGCACTCCTCATGCCGGCCTTCCTGATTTCGGTGGTGGGATTCGTGGAATCGGTTTCCGTGGGCCAGACCCTTGCCGCCAAGCGTCGCCAGCGCATCGATCCCGACCAGGAACTGATCGGGCTGGGCGCCGCCAATATCGCGGCGGGCCTGTCCTCGGGCTACCCCGTCACCGGCGGCTTTGCGCGCTCAGTGGTCAATTTCGACGCCGGGGCTCAAACGCCGGCCGCCGGCGTATTCACCGCTGTCGGTGTCGCACTCGCCGCATTGTTCCTGACGCCTTTACTCGCCAGCCTGCCGCAGGCGACACTTGCAGCGACTATCATCGTCGCCGTACTGTCGCTGGTCGATTTCGGAACGGTGCGCAGGGTCTTTGCCTATTCGAAATCGGACTTCGCCGCCATGGCCGCCACGATCATCGTTACGCTAGGCTGGGGCGTGGAACTGGGTATCGTCGCCGGGGTACTGCTTTCCTTGCTGCTACACCTTTACCGCACCAGCAAGCCGCATACTGCCATTGTCGGACAGGTGCCAGGCACCGAGCACTATCGCAATATGGAGCGGCATTCGGTGCTCACCGATCCCGGACTCTTGTCGATTCGCATTGATGAGAGCCTCTATTTTGCCAATTCGCGCTTTCTTGAGGATACTATCGCTGCTGAGGTTGCGGAACGTCCGGCCGTTGAACAGGTCGTCTTGATGTGCTCTGCGGTTAACGCCATCGATGCATCAGCCCTTGAGAGTCTCGAGGAAATCAATCGCCGCCTTTTCGATGCAGGCATTGGGTTCCATCTCTCGGAGGTGAAAGGTCCGGTCATGGACCGGCTGAAGGGTACGGATTTCCTGAAACATCTCAATGGCCAGATTTTTCTAAGTCAGCATGAAGCTGTGGCCAGCTTGAAAAGGGACTGTCAGGAATTTTGTGCTTGAGGCGCCTTTCATTGGATTATGAAACGCTCGCCGAAGACGACAGCGAACTGTGTTTTTGCCTCGAACTGGTGTTGTCACGTTAACTGGGCTACAGTTGCCTGCCTGACGGTTTGGGCGTAAATTTTGGCGATGCAGACATCAGATATCATCTTCAAGCGTCACCGTTTTCCGCCACAGATTATTGCTCATGCGGTGTGGCTTTATCTGCGGTTCAACCTTAGTCTGCGTGAAGTTGAAGAAATGCTGCTTGAGCGTGGAATTGACGTATCATACGAGACAGTTCGTCGTTGGATCGCCAAGTTCGGACCCCAGGTCACACGCAACTTGCGGCGGCGTCAGGCGCGCCCCGGCGATATTTGGTATTTGGACGAAGTGGTCGTCAAATGCGCTGGAGAGAAATTCTGGCTCTGGCGTGCGGTGGATCAACATGGCTCCGTTCTCGAAGAAATCTTGCAGAAGCGGCGTGATAAAAGGGCGGCAAAGCGACTGCTCGTGGCGTTAATGAAGCGCTATGGCTTTGCTCCCAAACGGATCATCACCGATAAGCTCCGCTCCTACGGTGCAGCAAAGGCAGAAGTGGCACCCGGCCTTGACCATTGGTCGCACAAGGGCCTCAATAATCGGGCCGAAAATAGCCATCTGCCGTTTAGGAAACGGGAGCGAACCATGCAAGGTCATCGGTCGCCTGGAGCGTTGCAACGGTTCGTCTCCATGCACTCAGCGACCCGCAATTGTTTCTCTGTTCCATCTCGTCGCCGAGCCGCACACACAATTCGCTACCATCGCTTCGAAGCTTTCGATGCATGGAAAATTGCGGCCTGTTTCGCCTGAATATCTACGAGCCACGGGCCTTTCCGGTCAGAGAGACTTAACGTGACAACATCGTTTCCGCACCTTCCCCACCCAATCCGCATGCGCGGACGCTATACGGCATTGCCGTATAGCGTCTTGAAATCTATACGGCAATGCCGTATAGTGATGACCGATGCAAAGCGTAATCCAGACAACAATCTTTCTGGCGCAGGCTAAGCGATGTGGCCTTTCCGACGACGAGCTTCAGGAAATTATTGCCATGATCGCCGCCGATCCCGAAGCTGGGGCGCTAATGGCCGGAACAGGCGGTGCGCGAAAATTGCGCCATGCCCGCGAAGGCCAAGGAAAAAGCGGAGGTTTCCGCACGATACATTATTTCGGGGGCGGGGATATTCCAGTCTTTGCCCTCGCAATCTACGGCAAGAACGAGAAGGGCAATCTGACACAGGCGGAACGCAACGAGCTGGCCCGAATCCTGCCAAAGCTTGCTGATGCCTACAGGCATAGAAAGGACAAAGCATGAGTTTTGCTAAAGAGCTTATCCAGAGTGCCGAGGAAGCACTTGCTATCGCTGAAGGTCGGGCTGAACCCGCAGCGGTGTTCGTTCCAGAAACGATCGATGTTGCCGCGATCCGCAAAAGTCAGAAACTGTCGCAAGCCGAATTTGCCAAGCGCTACGGCCTGTCCGCTGGAACAATCAGGGATTGGGAGCAAAATCGCCGTCAACCTGATCGTTCCGCAGTTCTGTTTTTGAAGGTCATCCAGCAAGCGCCTGAAACAGTCGCGAAGGCAATCCGCGTTTAATCAGCCGCCACGGCACCATTCATATGCATCGCGACGGCCGCCATAATAGGGGCGGCCGTGACCGCTGCGAACAAGCAGATCGGCAATGTCATCACCTGACTGCGTTCGCACAGTCACAATAACCCGCCCATAGCGGTCATTGTGGTGACGCTGGAAATAGAGGTGGTTCGTTTCCATGAGCCGCTGCAATTCAAGAGTTGCAGCATCAGCAAGCTTTTGTTCCCGCGCACATTTGGCACCATCGCCGGTTTCAGGCGTGTCCACACCCTGAAGCCGGTATTTGACACGACCCATCCAAAATGTATCGCCATCGACAATGCAGGTAATGCGCTTGGCACGACCACAGATCGGCCATTTGTTGATGCTCTGCGCAGCCGCATCAGCACCGCCGATCGCGACCAGAAGCGCGCATAAGATCAAGTTTTTCGGAATCATAAAGCACCTCACTTCCGAGATGCTACATAAAGCAAAATGGGGGATTTTGCTATGTGCTGCCCGCCCTTGCGGCGTGGCAGGGAAGGGGCGGCGTTGTCGCCGCCCTTATTGCTTCAGTCCCAAGGGATCACGGCCATCAGGCTGTCATCGTCCTGCCCCGGATAGCGCCCGAGGTTGGCATTCAGCTTGGCAAAGCCAGTGCTGACGGTAAGTGTGTAGTAATCGCAATCGCGCTGATTTTTCTTACGCCAGATGCCGCCGATCTCAATCCGGCGATTGCGGGGGGATTTGCCATAAAGGCGGTAAACAGGAGCTTTGGGATTTTCGCTGTTAACCGCTTCGCCTACGAGGTCGATATCGAACGTGATGGTTGCAATGTTTCCGGCGACCTTATCGCCGTCAAACTTGATGTAGTTCACTAGGTTCGTCATCAGAGTATTCCTCTCCATTTCTTGTGCCAATGCGGATGAAACGGAGCGAACTCAGGCTCTGCATCACCGGTAATGACCGGAACACAGTGGAGGACGGCGAAGCCAAGCGATTTTGGATCGCGAGGAACGCCGCAGGCGTGGGGAAAATTGGTCTTGCACCGGTTGTGTTCCGGTCTATCTCTCATTTTAAGCGGCTTTTTTCTCAAATGCCACCGGCGATTTCCAGCCGAGTGTTGAATGTCTTCGGCGTGGATTATAAAAGCCATTTATATATTCGAAGATTGCAATCTCAATATCTCGCCTTGTTTGCCAGTGTCTGCGCCAAATCAACTCAGCCTTTAATGATTTAAAGAAGCTTTCTACTGCGGAGTTATCAAAACAATTGCCTTTCCCGCTCATGGACGGCAGCAATTGATGTTTGAGCAGTAGCTTTTGATATTCATGAGCGCAATATTGGCTCCCACGGTCTGTGTGTTGAATACAACCCGGTGGTGGTTTGCGTAAAGCCAACGCCATATTCAGTGCCCTTAATGCAAGATCCTGCTTTAATCGATCACCTGTTGCCCAGCCAATCACGCGACGGGAATACAGGTCAAGGATAACAGCAAGATAGACCCATCCTTCTCTGGTCCAAACATAAGTGATAACGCCTGCCCATTTCTGGTTGGGTGCGCTTGCGCTAAAGTCTTGTTTTAATAGGTTCGGTGCAATGTTGAAGGTATGATGACTATCCGTTGTCCGTTTGAATTTACGCGTTCGAACAACTGTAATGTTATTCTGGCGCATCAAACGTCCAACCCGACGCTGCCCAACCTGCAGGCCCAGCGCTTTCAACTCTTCTGTCATACGCGGCCTACCATAGCTCCCCAAACACAACCGATGCTGCTCACGTATATGCGCTAGAAGTATAAGATCACGACGCTGGCGCAGTGATGGAGGACGGCGTTTCCATGCGCGTAAACCACGATCTGTTACGCCCATCAAACGACATATGCGTGAACGTGAGAGAGAGCCACGGTAATCCGTAATAAACTGAAATCTCACAGCTTTTGTACTGCGAAAAATATTGCTGCCTTTTTTAATATCTCCCTCTCCTCCCGAAGGATACGGTTCTCTTTGCGTAAACGTTCATTCTCACGCAGAAGATCAGTGTCTTGGGTAGGAATTTTGTAAGCGTTTTCTGGATCTCACCTTTTGTCTGCCTTCTATATCTGCGATTTCCGTT
Source organism: Pseudochrobactrum algeriensis (assembly GCF_018436245.1). Lineage (NCBI taxonomy): Bacteria > Pseudomonadati > Pseudomonadota > Alphaproteobacteria > Hyphomicrobiales > Brucellaceae > Pseudochrobactrum > Pseudochrobactrum algeriensis. The sequence goes on along the minus strand of NZ_CP075361.1, from coordinate 3,104,198 downwards.
TGTGTAGATTTGGCGGGAGTTTCGCGATGGCGACTACGGTGGAGTTTCTCAAGGGCTATGGCATAGATATCCGTGGGAATGGTCAGCGGCGCTGGCCTGATGATATAAAGGCGCGGATTGTGGCAGAAAGCTTGAAGCCCGGTGCAACAGTGAACGCAGTTGCAGCGCGTTATGGACTTCGGGCGAACCATCTTTCTGAATGGCGCAGCCGGGCGCGTGACGGCAAGTTGGTTTTGCCAGCGGTTGAAGATGACGATTTGTGTTTTGCACCTGTTGTGCTGTCGGATGTCGGTCACGATGCTGCTGTGCCCTCCATCTCAGAACAATCGAATAAAGGTGACGCGACGAAGGCGGTACCGGTCGAGATAGTGACAGGCAATATAATAATCCGGCTTGATGGCGGTACGGGGGCTATGCGCATTGCCGAGATCGTGTGGGCGATCGGGTCGCGCTCATGATATTTCCGTCGAACCGCGTGCGGGTTCTGGTCTCGACGCAGCCTGTAGATTTCAGGAAAGGGCATGATGGCCTGACTGCAATTGTGTCATCAGTGCTGCGCAAGGATCCGTTTACGGGCACAGTCTTTGTCTTTCGCTCGCGTCGGGCGGACAGATTGAAGCTTTTATATTGGGACGGTACTGGTCTGGTGATGGCCTACAAGCGGTTAGAGGCTACAACCTTTATCTGGCCTGCCATCAAGAACGGGGTAATAGCGTTGAACCATGCCCAGTTTGAGGCGCTGTTTGCTGGGCTCGACTGGCGCAAAGTCAAAGCTTTGGAAACACGCCCGCCAGTTGCGGCAGAATGAATCAACGGCTTGTTTATGCATGTTTTTACCGGAGATTTATGATAGTTCTGGCACATGTCAAATACGCCTGCCATCGACCTTTGTGCCATTCCTGCCGAGCAACGCGCGGCGGTTTTGATGTTGATGGAAAAAGTGGCAACGCTTACGCAAATCACCAAGCGGCAAGAGTATCTGATCGCCGAGTTGAACCATGCTTTGTATGGCAAACGGTCTGAAAAGCTGACCGCGGATGAGCGGCAGCTGGCATTTGAGGATCTGTCCATTGCTTTGAGCGAGGTCGAAGAAGCAAAGGGGAAGTGTGCGGACAAAGAAGCCGAGGTCAGAACGAGGAATAAACTTGCCCCCAAGCGCACTATCGGTAACCTTCCTGATGTGCTGCCACGTATCGAGGAAATCATCGAGCCGGACAGCCTGATTTGTCCGTGTGGCTGTGGCATCATGCACAAAATTGGCGAAGATCGTAGCGAGCGATTGGATATTGTGCCGGCACAGTTACGGGTCATTGTTTCTGTACGCCCGAAATATGCCTGCCGGATCTGCACTGACGGGGTTGTTCAGGCACCCGCGCGGTCGCATTTGATCATGGGCGGCCTGCCAACCGAGGCCACCATAGCCCATGTTCTGGTGAGCAAATATGCAGACCATCTGCCATTGTATCGCCAGAGCCAGATATTAGCGCGTGCAGGCCTTGATTTGCACCGCGCCGTTTTGGCCGATTGGGTCGGCAAGGCCGCGTTCCACTTGAAACCCGTTGTTGATCGCTTGGCCGAACATCTGAAGCGATCCGGCAAACTGTTCATGGATGAAACCACCGCCCCGGTGCTGGATCCGGGACGGGGGACGACAAAGACGGGATATCTCTGGGCGCTGGCCCGTGATGGCCGGCCTTGGGGTAGTGAGGAACCGCCAGGCGTGGTTTATTTTTACGCCCCCGGCCGTGCAGGCGAAAACGCAGAAACCTTCCTGAGCGGCTTCAACGGCATCCTGCAAGTCGACGGATATCAGGGTTATAATCGGTTGACGCGCCCCTCGCGCAAGGGCGGTGATCCCATTCGTGTGGCGAATTGCTGGGCTCATGCACGGCGCAAACTCAAAGAAATTTACGACCGCGACGGCTCTGAAATCGCTGCTGAAGGCTTGCGGCGCATTGCTGAAATCTATGCCGTTGAAGCCGATATCCGTGGCCACGCTCCCAGTCAGCGATTATCTGAACGTCAAACCCGAAGCGCCCCATTGGTAACAGCCTTTGGGGACTGGCTCCAAGCGCAACGCCGCAAGATCTCCGGCAAGTCTCGACTAGGCGAGAAGCTGGCCTATATCCACAATCACTGGGAGGGACTGCAAGCCTTCCTGAGTGATGGTCGCGTCGAGATTGATAATAACTGCATCGAAAATCTGATCCGACCCATCGCTCTTAATCGCAAAAATGCCCTCTTTGCAGGCCACGACGAAGGCGGCATCGCTTGGGGTCGTATCGCTTCGCTGATCGAGACCTGCAAGATCAACGGCGTTGAACCCTTTGTCTATCTCAGGGACACTTTGACAGCGATCGCAAACGGCCATCCCCAAAGTCGCCTCGACGAGCTACTACCCTGGAGCTTTAAGCCGTCAAGTTAAAACCCACGTGTTCTCCAGCAAACGCTTACGGAATTTTAGTTTCATCGGAAATTGATGCGATCCATTTCCCAAGCGTGGAAAGCCCAATACTTAAATCTGACGCAACTTGACGGCGTGTTAAGCCACTAGTGAGTGCTATGCGAACTGCATCACGCTTAAATTCATCACTATGCTTTAATGACATATATGGTCTCCTTGATAACAAATAATGCTCTCAAAAAGACCGGAACGAAACCGAGGCATGTGTGGACGGCCTCCGTTTGGCAAGATGTTTTTTGATATTTCTGACAAGCTGGTCGAGTGCAGGCATGTGTCCGGCCTATTGATGCGGCTATAACATGCCGCTGGCCCTGATGAAGTCCGCAGATTGAGTTCCTTACAAGTCCTCGCGCTTTCATGCGCAGCCCCGGAATGCGGAGTGTCTCAATCCCGGCTTTTGACCGTTTGTCATCATACCATGAGCATCTCACCTCTTGTTTGTTGCGTTCAGCCTCTGAAGCAACAATGACAAAAATACTTGTTAGATGCGTTGCACACCAAATGTGGAACCGTGCACCATAAGCGCCCAGACAATTCGAGCCATTTTATTGGCTAACGCGACAGCAGCAACCATATAAGGTTTGCGCTCCAAAAGCCCGGCGGCCCATTGTGTCGTTTGAACAGTACTTTTCTTGCGAAAGCGTAAGACGGAATGTGCTCCGAGAACAAGAAGACGCCGTAAATATGGATCACCTTGTTTGGTGATACTCCCCAGCCGGTTCTTTCCTCCCGACGAATTCTGGCGAGGAACCAAACCTATCCATGCCGCAAGCTCCCGGCCCGACTTGAACACTCTAGGATCAGTGATCGTAGCGCTCAGCGCGCTTGCTATTATCGGCCCAATGCCTGGCACGCTTTCCAAGCGTTTGCTCAATTCATTTTGTTTATGCCAAGCATGAATTGATTTCTCCAAGCCTATTATTTCGTTGTGAACTGCTTTCATTTGGCGCACTAACGGCAATAAAGCCATGCGGGCAACTGTTGGTAAGCTCGCATCTTCTTCACATTCGATTACCTCAACAAGTTGCATTGAGCCAACAACGCCTTGGCGGCTAACAAGACCAAGTTCTGCTGCATGAGCACGAATGGCATTAACGATCATAGTACGTTGTCGAATAAGGTGTTCCCGAGCACGGTGGAGCATGATCACGGCCTGTTGTTGTTCGCTCTTTATAGGTACGAAACGCATTGTAGGGCGACTAACAGCTTCGCATATAGCTTCGGCATCTGCCGCATCATTTTTCTGCCGCTTTACATAAGGCTTGACGTAAACTGCTGGCATTAATCGCACATCATGCCCTAATTCCTGCAGCGAGCGCGCCCAATGATGAGCACTGGCGCAAGCCTCCATTCCAATTAGACATCGTGGGATGCGACTGAAGAATGGCAAAACATCGCTTCGTGACAGTTTTCGACGTAGAATGACACGCTCCTGACTATCAACTCCATGAATTTGAAAAACGTTTTTAGCTAAATCAATTCCTACCGTCGCAAGTTCTGACATAACCGTTCTCCTTGGTGGCTTTTAAAAACAACCACACTATCGCACAAAAGCGGATCAGGAGGCCGTCCACCACATCAAGTCCAGACTGCTGCCCAGCCCTCTTCAGAGTGCTTTGACGGCTCGACGACAATTTCCGAAACCTGAGCCAGGCTTGACAAAATAGCGTTCGCGTCAGCCGGTGGGAGCAGTTGCTGCGAACGCTGCTCGAGAAGCCGGATGATGATGGGGACGTTTTCAGGATCCGCGTTTGCCATCCATCCAAACTCGGCAAACGTTAGTTCGACGTATTCCCATAGGTAGGGCCCATAGTAGCCTAGCTCTAGCGCCGCCAAGAGATGATCCCGATCTGTCGCGATGGCGGTGGGTAATTGAAACGCGGGGTAGTGCAGTTTGAAAACGGCCGGATTGAGTGCAAGACCGCCGACGATATCCTCCCAAAATAAGAGGGACACGGCGAATTTGCCAGCGGCCACCCTGGTATCCGAGTACAGTCGGACCTGCTGTTGCAACTTGGAATCATGATCGTTCGTTGTCGCTATGAACAGCGTATTCAAGGTTGGCTGGAACGCTTCAGCGTTCACAGCCTCCTCCTCGACGGTCGCTAAGGTCAGAGCTATAGCGTAGCGCTTGCACTGGATACCCACCCGCCGGCCAATGTCGTCAGGACCGAAGACGTCGACTCCTTGCTGCGCCTGGCCCGGGCGACCATTTTTCTGAAGGGAAGGTGCCTTCCAGCGCAGTCGCTGCGCATCGAGAACAATCGACTCGAAATCTTGCCAGTTTTTCGGCTTGGGTAAATCAAGGGAAAGTACTGAAGGCATGACAGACCGCTCTTAATGATAACACAGGTTCGGCGAACAAATGGTTCACCGGTGTCGTTGCCGACGATCTCCTGCATGAACCAGCGCCCGTGAAAGGACTTATACTCCGGCCAAATCGCGAGAACGGTGTCGTTGGCGCACCGCGTTTCGGACCGTTTCACCATTCGCGTCGCCTCAAGCTCCAACGACTTGGAGGCCGCTCCGCAGGACGCCGGCAGGCATGGGCGGGATATCTGCGGCCGTCAGGACGCTCGTCGCGCCCTCGGGCCCTAGATCAATATCGTATCTGCGACCGGGCTCGTCGCTCGTGCTGACCAGCCGCCGGCAAAGGAGATCCGCCAAGGCGGGATCCTCCACCGCGCAGATGATTTGACGGCGATCGAGACGAAGTGCGGCAAGGACTTCGACGAGATGGAGGGCTCGGAAGTCGTCGATGTGCTGGACGGGATCATCAAGCAGGAGGGAGCGTAGCGGCGTCCAGGCGCGGGCCAAATGGACAGACAGCAAGAATGCCAATCCCGCGGCACGCCGCTGGCCGCTGCTGAACACGAACTGGGGGTTCAGACCGTCTCCGACCCGCAAGCTCAGGAACCGGCGCACATCACCACGGATGCTGTAGTCGATTGTCCTCCAATCTACGTGGGGCCGCAGGCGCTGATAGAGTTCATTGAGCAAAGGGCTGATCTGTGCGAGCCGCTCGTCGATGATCTCAGCGCTGACGCGCTTAACCGATCGCTCGATGTCGCGGGCGTGGGATAAGGCAGTTTGCGACTGACTTACGGTATCGGCGAGTTTGTCGAGCTCTTCTCGCAACCCTTCGATGTTTTTTTCGATCGACGCCATGCGAGAGACCGACTGGGACGCCTCGAGTACGAGCAACGCTCTTTCGAGGTTGATCATTCTGTCGCGTTCGGCTTCGAGATAGCCGTCGAGGCCATCAGGGTCATTTAGGAAGCGCCGGTCTATATTCCAGCGCTCAAAGAAGGCGCCATGCGCTTGCTCTGCCTCGCGCAAGATAAGCTCCTCGCTTTGATGAACCGCGACGTCAGCCTCCGCCATAGCAAAGGTCGCGGAGTGTTCGCGCGCCTCGTCGCTGGCCGAAGCCAGTGCCGTTCGCGCCTCCTGAACGCCGGAGGCAAGGCTCGATATGCGCCGCCGTGCTGCTGCAACACCGGCTGCAAATTCCTGAGAGGTTCGATGGGCCGCGCAGAGAGGGCATTGATCGCCATGAATGCCAAGTCTCTCACCATGCTCCACAAGAATCGCGAGCGAGGCGGCCACCGCATCTGCATCCTCTTCTCGCGCCAGTCGCTCTTCGGCGGCGGTGACCGCCGCGTTGGCGATATCCTTTGCCTGCCTCGCAATTTCTAACTCTGCCATTGCGCTTTCGCGTACCTTCACTGCGTTCGGGGCATTGAATGTCCGTTGGAGTGCAAGGAGTTTGCGCCCGGCCTCGACGGCTTCGGTGATCCGAGCAATTCGAGCACGACCGTCGGCAAGGGCGCCGCGAGCAGCCTCAATGCGAGCAATCATGTCCGATGGAGCGTTCGGAACGGCGGCACCCATCGTTTCAAGCGCTGCCGTGACGTCGCCCGAGCGGCTAAGCGTGGCTTGGATTTCGGACTGCTGGGTCAAGCGTTCACCCAGCCTCGTGCGCGCGGTTTCATAAGCAACTTCGTTGCGATTGTGAGCAGCGTCAGCCGCAGATACGACCTCTTTGGCTTTTACGGCCGCTTCTGATCCTTCAACTGCGCCGAGCGCAGAACGGACTAGGTCGAAGCGCTCTGTTTCGGATAGATCCAAACTTAGCGCGGCGATCCATTCATCACGAATGATGGACGTGCGCGTCAATTGGCGCAGTGCGTCGTCGGGAGCAGGGCCGCTGCATAAGGCCGCCTGGATCTCCTCCGGTGACCGGTCGGCACCGCTTTCGCGCGTCCTCGTGATAGTGAATGGCTCGCCACTATCACGAATGAACGCCGCGGTGACATAGTGCGCTTTCGGAATTCCTGCGCCACGCCACCAGAGATAGTCGCTGAGGCTTTCCTTGGCCGCTTTCTCGACGGCGTATTTTTCAATGAGCCCGGTGATGGCGAATTCGACGGCATCGCAAAGCGTGCTCTTGCCGACACCGTTGCGACCGGTAATGACTGTGAAGCCACTGCCGAAGTTTATCCGCACCTTGTCGCGGAATCCTCGGAAACCGCATATTTCCACATAGTCGAGCCTCATGACTTGGCTCCCAGAATACTTGCAACGTCTGCCGCGGCGGTTTCGTTTAGGAACGCTGTTACGGCGTCGTTGGGCAGGTCCTTCAAACGCGCTCGGAGGCGATCTTCGAAATTTGATGCGCCCAGCAGAGGTTGCGATCGGATCGCCATCAACGGAAGGAGCGACCTTTCTACGTCCTCGGGGGTCGTTACGGACGCCCGGGCGATCTTCCGGGTGAGCGTAAAGTTCTCTTCGATCCGCTCAATGGCACGCGCAAGCGACGGCGCGCGATCCGACGTGAGAAACACGGAATAGACGTTCCAAGCCTTGGCGCCTGCCCCCCGAAGGGAAGCGGCGTGACGCGCCAAAGCTGTTTTCTGACAGGTCTGCCACCCGGCCATGAGAACCTCTGCGCTTTCGAATACATGTACGAAGCCCATGACTGCGGTGCTTTCAAAACATGTGACCGGGCCGTCCGGACCAGACCAGGACCATGTCTTGTACTGTGCGTTGCGCAATGCGATTTCTGCTTGAGTTGAGATGTCCATCAGATGTTCAGCTCCGCTCTTGCTCCGTGCACGTCGAACCAATCGCCGGCAGCGTCTGGGCGTATGAGGTCGCCGGTTCGGCCACCCCGGACGACATTGCTCGGAAGACCGAGATCAGTGGCCCCCACCGCGACGACGACGTCCGAGGCGATAGCAGCGGGAGGTTCGATAAATTTCGTTCTGAGAGAGCCCAGAATGGCTTCGGCCCCATTGATCACCCGGATGCTGCGACCATTCAGATCGTAGCCATCCTCCCGCTGCGTCGCCCCGGCCTGACGCAACAGCAGATGGAAGTATCCCAGTGCCTCAACGTTGCCGGGTCGGACGCGCGTGGCCGGCTGAACGGCCGGGATACCCTCGGCATCTCTGCGCAGCCCATACAGGGTCTCACTGTCATATTCGGCAACCTGGAGCCAGTCAGGGTTACACTGAACGCCTGTTGCCTCTTCGAAGACGGTTCTGCCCGCAGCTAACACCTGGCGCAGGTAATTCATTGAGAAGGCCCGTCGCAGCTCATCGAGGACATCGGCTCCCGATTCGCGAACATGCTCAAAATGAACATTATCCGCGTGTGCTATCTGCCAGAGTTGAGGCGCCTTTTCTTCCAGTACTTCGGTTGGTGAGAGATCAACGACAGTCACGGACAGCGGTTGGACATCCGCTAGCGCGCCGCCGATCACGGCGTTGAGGTATTCCCAGTCAGACCAGAAGCCAACGACTAGCAGGTCCTTTTGCCTCAAGTTGGCCGCCATCCAGGTCTTGCTTCGCTCGATGCGGGCGGAAATAACCGGGTCTTCGAGCTGGGACGGAGCCCAGACTGTCGAAGCGGGATCGCGGTGCGCACAACCATGAAATTTGAGGAGTGGTGCTTGGCGCACCGCATCGACGTTAGCCTCATCGCCGTCGAGTGAGCCCCGGAAGGCAGCTCCGTAGTCCCAGGCACGGCGTTCAATGAGTATGTCGTAGTTGCTGGAAATGCCTGCCACGGCTGCCCGCGTGAGCAGAAAATCCGCGATGGCGGCGTGACCGGGATTGTACGGTCGCACGAACGCAGGCCAGGGTACCAGATGGTCGATAAAAACGGACTGGAGAGTGCTATTGGCCGCAAAATGCTCGGCCAGCGCTTCAAGATCATCGCGTAGTCCGATATCGCACCCGGGATTGACCTCGAGCCGGTACTTGTCGAAGCAGCGTTCCGCCACGGCCTTGGCCGAAGGAAGGCTGCTGGGCGGCGCCATCGAGAGGCCCGCCCCACAGACCACCAGAAGGCGTCCGGCATTCATAGATGCGAGAAGTCGTGCTAGGATCTCCGGGCTCAAACTGCAATTCCCCCAACTGCAAACAGCTATCGCCACCGGATCCGAACCTACCGGTGGATTTCTCTTCACGACACAAGCAATGTTTGCGCCCGTTCAGAATATCCGTTTTTGAATGCTATTAGTCAAGAGCTGCCAGCCTGCAACCGGTCCCATATCGGCCGTTCATCGGGAAACTTACTTATGGAGTGTTTTGTGCTTAATCTGGCTGCTGGTCCTACCTGCAAGTTCATTTAGGGGGCTATGGCGTAAACGTAGTTCTCATCATCACCTCATGCGGTGCAGGAGTGCTGCAGTATGGTGCCTAGGCACTAAGGGCATTGCCCTCGCGCCAGCAAGGTAAGTGAATCGTTCAGGGCGGTATCCCCATCCTTCCGCACCTAAATAGGCTTGTGCAGGTCGGGTGATCCCCCTCCACCCTGGCCGCTCTTGCTGTTTGCTACCCCAGTCTCGCCGACGGGCAAGGGTTCAAGAGCGGCGCTTCGCTGCTATGAACCCAAACCCAAAGGATAATGGACATGACCAACGTATCCAACAACAATCCTCGTATCTATGTTGCCTGCCTTGCCGCTTACAATAACGGCTATCTGCATGGGGCTTGGATCGACGCGGATCAGGACGCAGACGAAATCAGGAACGAGATTGCGGCCATGCTGGCGCGCTCCCCGATAAAGAAGGCGGAGGAATACGCCATTCACGACTATGAGGGCTTCGAAGGAGTCAACATCAGCGAGTATGCTGAGATCGACACCGTGGCGCGAATGGCCGCTTTCATAGAAGAGCATGGCGCACTAGGCGCTGGCCTGCTGGAGCAGTTCGGTGGTGACATAGACCAAGCCGAATTCACTTTGCAGGACTGCTATCACGGTCAGTTCACGAAGCTTACTGAGTACATGGAAGAACTGACCACCGAGAGCGTCACGATCCCCGACGCTCTGCGCTACTATATCGACTGGGATGCGATGGCACGTGACGCTGAGATGGCCGGCGAGTTCTTCACCATCGAGACCGCATATGGCGAGGTTCATGTGTTTTCCAACAGATGAAAAAACGGGTGGATTGGTTTCTGGGGCACTGGAGAGAAATGCTGAACAGACTTATCGGTTTAGGCGATCCACTTATCTTCTTAGTCTGGCTACACGAGGCGCTGAAGTTGCGGCAGCCTATCCGGATCGGGCGATGTCTCGCGTTGTCTGATTATGGGAGGACGCGCCATGCAAAGCATAGATTGGCGTATTCCGGCGGCATATAAACACGTCAAAGATCTTTCAGCTGCTGGTTTCGCTTGGGAATATCTTCGCCGCAATGAAGATTACCGCGACGACGTCACGTGCCTTGCACAGAAGGCAGAGCCGAGTGTTTCTGAGGTGGACGCCTTTGCTTGCCGCTGGGGTGTGCGATTTCCCGCACGACCCAAACGCGCGGCCTGACTTGAACCCGCCTTTCTGGTCGCCTTACTCTAATCCTCAGGCTATTATCCTGTCACCTGTCGAGAATGTATGCCTTGCGACTGAAAGGCTTATCGCTCTCGCCGGTTTGGAGGACCTCGATCTGCGCTGCGCGCCGGATGGCTCGCATGCAATTTGGCGTATCGGTGGGATGGAGCACCAATTCTGGCTGCCGCAGGGCGCGATCGATGCTGCAGCTTTCTATGCTGCAATCCTGCCTATGGACGAATTCATGGAATTACGTGCCCAGGCGGCCCGCCGCCTCTGGAGATGTCTGACAGGCCGCTCTCCGGGACCGGATATTCGCGCCATGCCAGCGCAGCTTCGGCAATGGCACCTTCTGTCGCTGCGGGCACTGGACGCACGGCTGCATGGCGAAAGCTATCGCGCCGTAGCCGAAGTCCTACTTGGCTTCCGTGGCAATAAGGAGGATTTCGAGACTGATCCGCGCAAGAATAAGGCACGTCGTCTTGTTGCCCACGGCATCAGGATGATGCGCGGCGGCTATCGGCTGCTTTTGCATTATCCGGTCAAGCCGATTGCACGATCAAAAGGCAAATGAGGCAATCTCAACGATTCCTGTTTGTCGCAGCCTGTTCCAGTATCTGCTTGTAACCTTCCCGCGATAGCCATTGAGCGCGTTCCAGATGGCTCTGCCAGCATCGCCGGGTTCGCATCTCATCTGATGCCGGATCGCGGTGCAGAACAATTCGCGCCACTTCCTTCCAGTCGGCTTCCTCGGACTTGGCGTCCAGAATACGCAGATAGGTCACAAAGTGCTGCTCGTCATAGGCGGTGATGATATGGCCTGACGGAGCCAGATCATCCACAGCGGGATCAAGCTCTACGGGTGTTTTCACGGTTATTCCCCTTCTTTCAGAAGAGTTTCTGCGGTTCGCCCCCGCAATAAAACTCTCTGACTCCTGGTGATCGGGGAGTTAGTAACCGTGTTGGACGGCCCCATGGCCTTTAGGCGAGAAGCCCTGGACATACGCCAAGGGCTCCCCGACCATAGGGTCAAGGAGTGTGGCATCGTCACGGCCGACACCAACCGCCAACAGGGGTTACTAAGCCCCGGAGCAGTGCGTCTGCTCCAACGACATTCTTAAACGAATTACACGCCGATGTCTTGAGAAATTCCGCATACCTCTTTCTGAGTTGCTGAAATCTCAGGTCTTTTCGCGCTGACACAGCCTCTTTTAGGGGTGCCGTCTGCGCATAGGCGCAAATGCGGCACGCTACAAGCCGCCGATCTCTCCCCATGGTTCGCCATAGCGCGCCGCCGTCTCCGGCAGCCGCATCAACCTGACGAACCGGAGGTGATCTCATGATTGAGCGCCGCAACACGGAAATGCCACCGCGCATGCTGCGCACTCAGGAAGCTGCCCGTTTCCTCGGCATTTCTCTTCGCACATTGGAAAAGCACCGGACCTACGGGACCGGCCCGACCTATCGCAAAATCGGTGGCCGGGTTCTCTACACGGTCGAAGATCTTCAGTCCTGGGCTGACATAGGCACGCGCAAATCCACCAGTGACGAGGGCGCCGGCACGGTCTTTCCGGCGCGCCCCTTGACGCCTGAAGAGCGGAGCAAGCTCTGAATGCGGCGCGTCGATCACTCTGACGCCTTGCGGAGAGAAGGCGGTAGCGAGCGCAGCCACCTTGATCCCTTCGTGGTCGCAACCGGCGATGCCAGTCCGCGCGACCAGCGCGATCTGATGGAACGGCCTTTCTTCTCGCTGGCGAAGACGCCGCGCACGAAGCCCATCCTCTACAAGACTGCCGATGTCGAGGTGCAGGTGTTCGGGATGCCCGAACATGGAATGGCGACGATCTGGGATGCTGATGTGCTGATCTGGGCTGCAAGCCAGATCGTCGCCGCCGAAAACAACGGCATCAAGACATCCCGCTTCTTCCGCTTCACGCCCTATCATCTGCTGCGCGCCATCGGGCGCGACACAGGAAACCGGCAATATATGCTGCTGAAGGCAGCATTTGCCCGGCTGCAATCCACAGTCGTCACCACGACGATCCGTAACGGCAAGCATTGGCGCCGCCGCCAGTTCTCCTGGATCAACGAATGGGAAGAGATGACCACCCGCGACGGTCGCGTCGAGGGCATGGAGTTTGTCCTGCCCGAGTGGTTCTACAACAGCGTCCTCGACCGTTCGCTGGTCCTGACCATCGACCCGGACTATTTCCGGCTGACAGGCGGTATCGAGCGCTGGCTCTACCGTGTCGCCCGCAAACATGCCGGACATCAGCCGCATGGCTGGCTGTTCGAGGTTGCGCACCTCCACCAGAAATCCGGCAGCATGGCCCGGCCATCGGACTTTGCGCTGGATCTGCGCCGCATTGCTGCTCGCCAGCCGTTGCCCGGCTACAGGCTCAAGATCCTGCGCGAAGATCGTCGAGAACTGCTGCAAATCCGTCCCGAAAATCTATCCACAGTGCCTGTGGATAACCATGTGGATGCCGTCGGTACATCAGGCGCAAAGGGTATCGGTACATCAGGCGCAGCACTATCGGCACATCAGGCGCACGAACCCCAGCTAAGCCTCTGGAACAAAAAGCAGAATCCGAATGTTAACTTAGAATCTAACATAGAATCTAACTTTTCTTCTTTGACGCGCGCGCATGAAAGGCACGGTGCCAGTGCCACTTCCCGCCGACCTGGGCGGGGTACGCCATGATCGGCGCGCTCCTCAATCAGAAAGGCGGCGGGGGCAAGACCACGCTGGCGCTGCATCTTGCCGAAGCCTGGGCTGCGGCAGGCAAGCGAGTCATCCTGATCGATGCCAATCCACAAGGCTCCGCACCCGACTGGTCGGAGCGGCGCAACCATGAAGGACTGCGGAGGCTGTTCACCGCCCGTCTGACCATAGACATCACGCTCGAGCTGCGCGGACGCATCAAGGTTGCCGCTTTCTGGCGCGGTGTCACCGTCGCCGTTATGCTGCGTGAGCTGCTGGTCCGCGAATTTCCACCCATCGAAGGAGATCAGCCATGACCGGCAAAACCGGGCGCGCTGCGCATGAACATCCGTGTGCGGACGCGCCAGCTCCGTTCACCACATTGGTCGAACTGACCTTCCAGAAGAAGAAGGTCGAGCGCTGGATACGCTTCGGCCGCAATAGCTTTGAGCAGATCATCGACCGTCGCCGCAGTCTGATCGGTTTTGCGCCAGAAAGCATCTTCGCCTTCGTCCGCTGGGCCTCCAACGATTACGGCACCATTGTCTCGCGGCTCGACATCCTGCGCGCCGTTGGTCGCGGCGAACCGTACCAGACCGTGCCCTTCGTTCGTCCTGGCGGCGAGATCCTGCTGCGTATCGACGGCTGGCGACAAGTCCAGCGGGTGCTGGTCCTAATTGATGCCGTGGACGCGCTTGGCGTCGATCCGGCGGATGTTGCGCCGGACTATTGGCGGCACGTCCACAACCGTTTGAGCGCCGGTCAGGAGCCCAATCCCTACACCCCGGAGCGCCATGCCGCATGGGTCAGCCGCCGGAGGATTGCGCCATGAGCCGCCGTCATATCCTCGCGGCGCCCATGCTGGCCGTTGGCACGCTTGTCGCCACGGCGGTTGCCGATCTGCCAACCCGGCTGATCTGGAATGCGACTGCCAGCGCCCCCATCGGCTTCTACACAGTTGCTCCTGCCGATGCGCTCGAAGTTCCCGAACTGGTCGCCTTCATGCCGTCTGAGCCGCTGGAGAGGTTCATGGTCCAGCGTGGCTATATCGGACGCGGCGTGCCGCTGCTGAAGCGTGTCCTCGGCCTGCCGGGACAGCGCGTCTGCCGTAACGGTGCGACCATTACCGTCGATAATGTCGAGATGGGGGACGCGCTGGAGCGCGACAGCATGGGCCGCGATCTGCCGGTCTGGCAGGGCTGCCGCATCATCGGCGACGGTGAACTCTTCCTCATGAATTGGGATGTTCAGGACAGCCTCGATGGTCGTTACTTCGGACCTGTTCCAGCCCGTTCCGTCATCGGCCGGGCGCTCCCGCTCTGGATCAATGAGGAAGGCGATGGCCGCTACGAATGGCGGGCGGCCACGCATTGAACCCACGCCAAATCCACCAACACAGGAGACATACCATGCCACAGATCGGTCAATTTGCGCGTGACGCATCCGGCTTCGCCGGTCAGCTCGTCACGCTCACCATGAAGCGCGATCTCGTCATCGTGCCCGCTGAACATTCCGATACGGAGAATGCACTGGACTATCGCGTCCATTACATTGAGCATGACGGGCCGGAGGTCGGTGCAGCATGGAAACGCACCGGCGAAAAGGCTGGTGAATATCTCTCCGTACTGCTCGACGATCACGCCTTGCCGCAGCCGATCCGCGCCAATCTGTTCCGTGACGACGATGCAGGCTCGTCATGGTCGCTGCACTGGAGCCGCCCGCGGCCCCGCGAAGATCGGGACTGAAATCATGCGATCTCGCGCCCTTCTTCTCTTCACGGCCCTTCTGTCGGCTGGCAGCGGATTGACGCCAGCCATTGCGCAGGTCACGCCGCAACCCGCGCCTGTTACAGCGCATCCCCATGCTGCTTTCATTGCCGAGGCGTCACAGCGTTTCAGCATTCCAGAGCACTGGATTCGGGCCGTGCTGCGTGTGGAAAGCGCGGGCGATGTGCGCGCCATCTCATCGGCGGGTGCAATGGGACTGATGCAGGTCATGCCCGATACCTGGGCGGGCCTGCGCAGCCGCCATGGCCTCGGACGCGATCCTTACGATCCGCGCGACAACATCCTCGCAGGTACGGCGTATCTGCGGGAGATGTGGGACCGCTATGGCAATGTCGCGGCCATGCTTGCCGCCTACAATGCCGGTCCCGGTCGCTATGACGAGCATCTGGCGACAGGTCGAACTTTGCCCGCAGAAACACGCGCCTATGTCGCCACGCTCGCACCTGTTCTCGGGCATATGGCTGCGCCTGATGTGCCGACGATTGTGCCGCCGTCACCGCCGGATTGGCGCGAAGCTCCGCTCTTTGTTGCGCAATCCGGCAGCAATTCGGCGGCGGCCAATCAGCCATCGGGCGACGTCCGCGCAACCGTTCCTCTGCACGATTCCGTCGATCAGGAGCCGCGCGACGGCGGCCTGTTCGTGGCCCGTGCGAGCAATGGAGATGCGCCATGAGCATGGCGTCTCCACGCGCTTTCGGTCCGCTTCCGGTGTTCAGTCAGGCAAGGGGTCGCCTGTCTGCATTCCCGGCAGGAAGGGCAAAAAGGGAAAGAAAGGCGGAGGGCAAGATAAAGGAAACCGGCACCACGTCGGGCCGGTTTCTGGGCAAGCCCTTGTCTGCACACTGTTTTGAGGCGCGGCGCACGGCACCCTGCTTTTGGGCCTCGCGTGCCGCGATTTGGCGCAAAGCCTTGGCTTCGCTGGGTTTTGACCGGCACTATAGCCGAATATATGTCGTTTGCGTGCCTACACGGTATGGGATGCGCTCATGAGCGCCGACGACGAGAACCGCTTTCGCCCGAAGCCTGGCCGCATCAGGTCGGACGTGCCGAAGGCGGGCAAGGCGAAGAGCTTTCTGACGCAGGCGAAGAAGCTGGCGCGTCAGCATAGCACCGGTCCCGGTCGATCATCATCATTCGCATCACGGACTTCCTCGTCGTCTTCATTTGGTTCGGCCGGAAAGAGCGGGAAAGCATCGTGGGCGAGCAAGGGGCCGGGCGTCAAGCGTGGCCGTGGCGCAGCCTTTGTCTGCGACCGAAACCTGTCGGGCGGTTGGCGTCACAGTGCGGCCGGAGTGCGCCGCGTTGTCGTGAAAACCCGTTATGTCCAGAGCGCGGGAAAGAATGGCAAAGGAGCTGCCCATCTGCGCTATATCCAGCGAGACGGGACATCGCGTGATGGTGAGCACGGCCAGCTCTATTCCGCTACGGAGGATCGCGCTGATGGAGATGTCTTCCTTGATCGCGGCAAGGATGATCGCCACCAGTTCCGCTTTATCGTTTCGCCCGAAGATGCCGTCGATCTTTCCGATCTCACCGAGCACACCCGCGATCTGATGAGTCGCATCGAGGTCGATCTTGGCACGAAGCTCGATTGGGTGGCGGTCAATCACCACAATACCGGCCATCCCCATGTCCATGTCATCGTTCGGGGCAAGGACGATCTGGGCGAGAACCTGGTCATCAATGGCGACTATCTCGCCAATGGTATTCGTGAGCGGGCAAGCGAACTGACCACGCTGGAACTCGGCCCCGTGACCGAGATCGAGCAGAGCCGCAAGCTCTCTGCCGAAGTCGATCAGGACCGCTTCACGCGCATTGACCGCGCCATGACCGAGGAGGCCGACGAACGGTTCATCGACCTGCGCCATGAACCCGAAGATCCGCGCCGCCAGTTTAACCGCACAATTCGTCTGCGCCGTCTCGCCAAACTGGAAAAGATGGGGCTTGCCACCGAACACGCGCCGGGCGTCTGGGAGCTTGGCGCGAAGATGGAACCGGCGCTGCGTGAACTCGGTGAACGCGGGGACATCATCCGCAACATGCACAATGCGCTGAAGGCCGATGGGCAGGAACGTGATCCGATGACATTCCAGCTTCACGACGGCGCACCCGCAGCACCCATCACCGGCCGCGTCGTGGACAAATATCTCACTGATGAGATGGGCGAGAACCTGACGCTCGTGGTGGACGGCATCGACGGGCGAACACATCATCTTCCCGGCATTGATCCGGCCTGCGTCGAAGATGCCCGGATCGGCAGTATCGTGGAAGTAGGCCCCGTCGATACAGCAAAACGTCCTTCTGATCGTACCATCGCTGCGATATCGGAGAACGGTATTTATCGACCGAGCCGCCATCTCGCACAAGCGAAGTTCGAGGGACGTGTGCGTGGTGGGGATTACGAAGGCTATGTCGATGCTCATGTCCGGCGACTGGAGGCGCTGCGCCGCGCCGGGATCGCTGAGCGGATCGACGCCGACCAGTGGCGCATCCCCGAGGACTTCGAGAGCCGCGCTGCCGCCTATGACGCGGGGCGCAATCGGCAGGCCAGCATCCGTCTCGTCTCGAACTACGATTTGGAAAAACAAATCGGTGCCGATGGTGCGACCTGGCTGGACAAGCGACTGGTTACGTCGGACGCTTCGGATCTTACCCCTGCAGGGTTCGGCCAGCAGGTGCGAGAGGCTATGGACCAGCGGCTTGAGCATCATATCGCACAGGGCGATGCCATGCGGCAGCCAAACGGACGCATCCTCTATAGGCGCAACCTGCTCGCTACCTTGCGCGAGCGCGAGGTGGCCCGAGTCGGGGGCGAGATAGCGGTGACGAAAGCGCTACCGTGCCGGGCGGCCAAGGACGGTGAAACTGTGGCAGGGAAGTTCACCGGCACCGTACAGCTATCGAGCGGCAAGTTCGCCGTCGTGGAGAAGAGTCATGAGTTTACCCTCGTTCCGTGGCGACCTGCCATCGACGGCCAGCTTGGTCGTGAGGTCATGGGCATTGTGCAAGGTGGATCGGTCTCGTGGCAGCTTGGAAGACAGAGAGGAATGTGTCTCTAAGTTTACGGGCAAAAAATGCACTTTACTAACTTCTTGAAAACGTTGTTTGAGGTGCTCATGATGATAAAATAAAGAACCACGAACATGAAGAAAAGAAGTATGGCGTGACCGATCCTGATGGACACATTTATGGTGCTGTGGATTCGTCTTCCGGTTCTTTAGCGACGATGCGCATGATGGTACGATATGAAACGTCATATTTATGAGCCAGCTTACTTATCTTTTCTTGTTCTATCAGGACGGCATGTCTTATTTTCCGTGCCTCAATGACAGTTAAACGTGGCGGACGGCCAAGTTGTTTGCCGTTGTTACGCGCGGTTTGTAGGCCTGCACATGTTCTTTCACTGATGAGGGAACGCTCAAATTCAGCCAGCGCCGCCATCATGTGGAAAACCAGTCTTCCGCCGGATGAACTTGTATCGATGTTCTCGGTTAAAGAGCATAACTCCACTCCGCGGTGACCTAGTTCGGTCAGGAATTCGACAAGCCCGATCAATGTTCTACCGATTCTGTCTAGCCGCCATACAATTAGTGTGTCCCCCTGTTGCAGTGATGCCACAACCTTGTCTAATCCTTCCCGGGCGAAGATGGTTCCAGAGATGCCTTCATCCGTAAAAATATGATCGCAATTGGCGTTATGAAGCGCTTCCATTTGCATGTCTAGGCGCTGTCCGTCGGTTGATACCCGAGCGTAACCTATTCTCATTGCTGTGCTTCTCCTGCTGTTTTCTCTACTGTGCCCCTGTGTTTGTGATGAGACTTTCGTAAACGAAAAAATAAATTAGAAATCGCTACTATTGAAAATGGATCACAAAGAGGCAACCAGTAGTAGCGGAATGATATTGACATAAACTATCCTTTACGCCGCACCATTAAATCCCCCTACTTGATCTTGCGAAATGACCGGCAATCCGGCAAATTCCGACACGAAATGACCCCATACGCTGAGATAGTCAAAAAGGATGGTTTTTGATCACTCGCGCACTGGTTGAACAAGTTTTTTCTAATTATAAAAATATTGTTCTAAATCAGTGGGTTGATCACTCAGTTATCATTACTCCAGTGCATTGTCTGCCTCCTGATTTTAAATCTTCGGGGGCCTAAATGTTCACCGGATTTGATATTTTTGACCGCAAATTTGTCGCTGCGGTGTCTGCGGCTATCGCTACGGAGCGTATCGGTTTTCACGTTCAGGGCATACATGATGTGCTTAATCGCGATACGATTCTCTATAGCGAATGTCTTGCCCGTATAAGCGGACCCCGAGGCGAAATTTACGAAGCCAGTGAATTCGTTCCTGCACTGGAAATCCTAGGCGAAACTCCACTGCTTGACCGCTGCATGGTCCAGCTGGTTCTGAACCAGCTTGAGGCTGATCCTCATGCAGTACTTGGCTGTAATATTTCGGCAGACACGATTTCCAAGGAGAAGGAATGGCAGTGCATCCTCGATCAGGTCGAGGAGCGAAAGCATTTGGCTGACCGGCTGGTATTTGAAATTATTGAGACACGTCCGCTCGGTATTTTGAGCATGTTGAACACCCATCTGGATGATGCACAGAACCTTGGTTGCCGGATCGCGATTGATGATTTTGGGGCGGGCTATCTGCCGCCTGTTCAGCTTTATTCGCTCAACCCGGACATTATCAAGTTGGATGCCGGTTTCGTGTGGGCTGCGCGCAAGCATGGCGGCTGGCTTGGAAGCCTGAACCATTTTGTTCAGTTTTCTGCGTCCTTTGCGCCTGTTGTGATTGTTGAAGGCATTGAAACAGAGCTTGATTTGTTATGTGCGGAACAAGCTGGCGCGACCCATGTGCAGGGTTGGCACCTATCAAGGCCTGTGCCGTTCTCAGCCGGGGATACAACATGAGGCGAGTTCTTGGTAGTTTCCAATATTCATCAAAACAGATCATGTACGGGACAAACTGGACCTCGATAGAAGGTTTGCGTCTGGCTTGCCCTTTCTTTTTGGGTTGGTCGCAAAAGCTTTGCAATCTGTTGCCCGGCATCCGGCAGCAAGGCAGCAGGAAGGCGCAAGGCGACCCAACACCTAAGCTAGCCCTGCGTTTCTCCGTTCTTCGTTGCAAGTTACCTTGTGTCGCGGGTGTCTCTGGCTTGGGAGGCGCCGCATGAGTGTGAAGTCTGGGGATGAGGGGATTAAGACCATGTTTGGCGAAGATGCATTTACGCATCTGTTGAACAGGGCGTGCGTCACAGAAAAGGCCTTGCGGGAGCGTTTCGTGAACAAGCTGACGCGCGAAGAGGTCGACCTCACCTTCCTTCATTACATCTATGGCTTCGTCGCCACGCATCAACCCGTCTTGGCGCCGTCCGATCAGATCGCGGTTCTGCGCTATGTAGCAGACGACATCATCTCACCTATGGCTGCAGAGGCTGCAATTCGCAGGATTCCTGATGCCGATCATCCCATCCTGCTGCGCGTGATTAGGACCGTAGAATCTCTCGGCCGACGCGATGCAGAAACATTTCAACCTAATCTTTAACTGGTTTTTGGAGGACAGAATGTCGAAACCAAATTTTGTAAATAACTGGATTGCAGGAGCGTCCGATACACGTTCACTGCGTCGCCGTCTGATGGCCGTGCTGCGTATGTCATCCATGGCTATGGGGCCAAGTCGTAAGCGTCTTGGTCTTGGTTCTCTTGGTGTTGTTGGTGCGTCGCTCGCAGCTGCAATGAGCTTTGCACCAGCAATGGCACAACAATTGCCATTAGACGGGAGTGGTAATCTTAACATCGGCAGCAATGTGGTCACTACACACGATAGTTATGTTTTTGGTGCTAATAACGAAGTCAATGGAACCGGCTCCATAGTGACCGGACATGACAATACCATTACTGCTCGCTCTTTTGACACGGTCGTCCAAGGTGCGGGTAACAAGGTTGATGGCGACAGAAACGTTGTTTCCGGTGCGTGGAATACGACGTCTGGTAATCGCCTGACCGCAATTGGGATGCAAAACAATGTGTCTGGATATAGGGGCACAGCACTGGGGCAGAATAACGTAGTTACCAAAGAGGCCGGCCTGGCTATAGGGACAAGTAACCGTTCTGAGGGCCGCAATAGCGTTGCAATCGGTGATATTAGTGCCGCTCTTGGAGATTCGACCATTGCCATGGGGCGAAATGCGCGGACAGCTGCTGGTGTAGCGGATGCGATTGCGCTGGGTTCCGGCTCTCGGGCGAACAATGCTGGTGATATTGCTCTGGGATCAGGCGCTGTTACAGCAACAGCAATTGGCACAAGCGGTGTGACTATCAATGGAACCAATTACGACTTTGCTGGATCGGGACCAACGAGCACGCTCAGCATTGGTAATGTCGGTTTTGAGCGCACCATTACTAACGTAGCTGCGGGCCGAGTTTCAGCAACGTCAACTGACGGTGTTAATGGCTCTCAGCTTCATGCTACTAATCTGGCCCTTGCCGATCTCAATGACGGTGCAGTTAAATACGACCGTAATCCTGACGGTAGTGTAAACAAAGATAACATCGCGCTTGAGGGTGCAATTTCAACCGATGGTGGTGCTACCGGTGGTACGAAGATCACCAATCTAGCTCAGGGCGCTGTCAACAATGACTCGACAGATGCCATCAACGGCACACAGCTATTTGGTGTGTCACAGTCGATCGTTAATCACCTCGGTGGGGGAACTGTTAATCCAGACGGTTCTATTACCGGCCCGACATATGTCATTCAGGGCAGCAATGCGACAACCATCAAGCAAGCTTTTGAGGAAGTCGATGATAGTCTGACAACCATCAATAATTCGCTGACCAATATTACCAATGGTGGCGGCATCAAGTATTTCCATGCGAACTCGACGAAAGCGGATAGCGCAGCCAATGGTACGGATAGTGTTGCTGTCGGACCTGAAGCCGTAGCTAATGGCGACCGTAGTGTTGCTATGGGTGCAGGTGCCAAGGCAGATCATGCTGATAGCGTTGCTCTGGGCTCAGGATCAGTGACCAGCGAAGCTAAGGGTACATCGGGAACGACGATAAATGGCGATGATTATGACTTTGCCGGTACCAATCCGAAGGGCACTGTCAGCGTTGGTGATAAGGACAGTGAGCGGACTATTACAAACGTCGCAGCTGGCGAAGTTTCAGAAACCAGTACTGATGCAGTCAATGGTTCTCAACTTCATGCTACAAACCAGGCCGTCGAGAAGCTCGGCGATCGTGTAACTGATGTTGAGGGCGACATCGTCGACATTAAGGGGGATATCACTAACATTCAAGGTGACATCACCAACATTCAGGATGGTGTTGAAGGCGCTGTCAAATATGACAGAAATACTGACGGAACCGTGAATAAGGAATCTATTACGCTGGAAGGCAAGGATGGTACCAAGATCACTAATCTTCAGGACGGCGAAGTAAGCAAGGACTCGACCGATGCGGTCAATGGTTCTCAGCTTCACGAAACAAATGAAAAGATCGCCGATCTGGACGATAGCGCAGTCAAGTACAAGAAAAACCCAGACGGTAGCAAGTCGAACGAAGTTGCGCTTGAAGGTGGTGATCCGAATGCACCTGTTCTGATTTCTAATGTTGCTGATGGCAAGGTTGAGAGTGGCTCGACGGAAGCCGTTAACGGTGGTCAGCTCTATCAGGTTAAGACAGAAGGTAAAAACTATACTGACCAGAAATTTACGGAAGCGAATAGCTATACTGATCAGAAGTTTACTGAAGCGAACAATTATACCGACAATAAGTTCAACCAGTTGAGCAGTGAAATCGGTGATGTTCGCAAGGAAGCCCGCCAGGCAGCAGCTGTTGGGCTTGCCGCTGCATCTCTACGTTTTGACGATCGTCCAGGTAAGCTAAGTGCTGCTGTTGGTGGTGGGTTCTGGCGTAGTGAGGGCGCTCTTGCCCTTGGTATGGGGTACACCAGTGAAGATGGTCGTATTCGCTCCAACTTGTCCGCCACAACTTCAGGTGGTCATTGGGGCGTAGGTGCCGGCCTAAGCTACACCTTCAATTAATCTAGGTGCAGCATGCAAGTCGTAACACGCTATTCTTATTTACCATTATTAGCCGTTATGGCTTGCATTTTCCTGCCCGGTGGCTCGGCCTTCGGGCAGGAAAAGTCGGAAGGTCAAGGGCTGACCTTTCGTATTAAAGAACCCGATGTTGCTGTGCCGGACGGTGTGCCGTCCGGCCAGTATCGCCGAATTATTCAACCGTTCGATAACTGGACGACAATCTGCGATGAAAACTTCAAGGCAAAGCAGCGTGTCTGTAATATTGGGCAGTCAATTGTGAATGAAGCTGGTGAGGTAGTGTTCAGCTGGTCACTGGCTGCGTCTCATGACGGTAAGCCGTTTATGATCCTCAGGATAGGGGCTGATGCACAACCCAAAGGATCTGTTCAGGTCAAATTACCGGGACGCAAACAGCCCGTGAATATCAAAATTGAGGGCTGTAACAGCCAGATATGTGTTGCAAAAACCCCTGTTGGACCGGTGTTTCGTGAACATATCAATAAACAGAGTGGCGTCGGTATTTCTTATGAGACGACGGACAACCGCACTATGACCATTCCAGCGACTTTAAAAGGGCTGTCTGACGCCCTGTCCGCGATTAATTAGGGAGTGCGGTATGTCGCAATCCGAGACACATCCTCGATCATTACATGATCGCATCATGAACCAGACAAAATCTCCGTTAGAGGTAGAATTTAAAACTACAACCACTGGCAAGCAGAGTAAGTGTAAACGCCGCAAGACCATGAGTGTCGCAGCATTATTGCTTTTGGCGGGTGCCATTATCGGCGGTGGCACGCTCTTCGTGACAGAAAACCTGACTATGAACTTGTTTGCTGAGGCTAAGCCCAAGCCAACTTTACCGGATTCAGTGTTTCTAAGACAAGCCGAAGAAGCAAAATTGTCAGCCTGCGGTACTGTGTTTCCGCTTCTAGGAAGTTTGCTCACCGATGGAACTGATTATAAGGCGCAGACCCGTTTTCATAATAAAAAGCCTGACCAGAACAGTGTTCAGTCTAATGTTGGCATGACGTTTTCTACGCAAGCTTATACGGGATCTGCAGCTGGGATTGTCTTTGCCGCCCCCAACGGCTCGGCCTGTGAGGGCACAATGGTGCGTATTGTTCCCTTTGAAAAAACATGTGCAGAGGTGGAAGCAACTTTACCGGAAGGTGCAAATCTTTCAGAGCCGCTTAATGGCGTGACCGTACATCAATTAAGCAATAATGGCGGTGAGTTAATGTTGTTGCCGACGAGCAGTACTTGCGTTGCGATTTCTATAGTTCGAGCCTCCGACGCTTCCACTCGTTAATCACGCTTGCCTGTCAAAAATGCCTAACAGGCCGGTATTCATCTATTTGAGGAGTTATCATCATGAAACGTATCCTTCTTCCGCTTTTAATAGCGCTGGGAACAACAACAGCTGCTTTTGCTGCTGATATCATTCAGGCGTATCAGGATGTTCCTGTGCCACCTTCAGTATCTCTAGACGAGAGAGGTATTTGGGGCGCAATCGCCTATTCAGAATCTGATGGAAAATACGGTTTTTTCTGGGGGGCTGACAAGCGTAATGAAGCCGACAGCATCGCGCAAAAGCATTGCGAAAATAACAAAGGTACAGACTGTTCTGTTGTTACCACTTTCCGCAATCACCGCCATTGGAATGACGATGACAATTCTGGATTTCCTTACAAGCATTGCGCAGCACTAGCATTGGGAGCAGAAAAAAATGCCCCATTTTCTCTCTGGGGTGCAGCGTCAGCTGAAACCCGTAAAGACGCAGAAGTTGAAGCCATTCAGCAATGCGAAAGTAAAGGTGCTTCTTGCAAAATTAAAGAATGGGCCTGCACGTGATCGTATGGTCGCAGCTGACAAATTCGATGTAATCACCTTATAAGGCCTTGACTGTATTTACTGTTCTTCAAATAAAGCCGCTCCGGCAGTGTCTCAAAGCTATGAGCTGCGTTTGTGACGCTGCCACCTCAGATAGGCAGTGGTTCACATAACTGGAACTGTTTGGTGAATGATCAATAAACGGAGGCGGTATGCGCAGACGAAAGCTAAAGCAGGACTCACAAGGATCTGTCTTCTCTGCTTTGTTGCGCGGCCGCATTCCGATGGTGGCCTTACTCCAAACTATTGCTGTCGCTGAGTATCGCAGTTTTAACCGCGCGGCCAGAGCACTCAATACTAGCCAGTCAAGCATTAGTACACGGGTTAAGACGCTTGAGGCAGAACTTGGTATTCTTATATTCGAGCGACATGCCTACGGCGTCTGTCTTACCGATGCCGGACGTCATTTTGTTGATCGTATTACAACCTGTCTTGATGTGCTCGATGATGCCGTGAAAACCGCTGGTCTTGCTGCACAAGGCGAACATGGCTGCCTACGTATGGGCGTCCATGGTTTGGTGCAGCATAGCTTTCTTGCTGAACTAATTGGCGCGTATCGACATTCTTATCCTGAAGTTAATCTGGAAATCACTGAAAACACGGTACGTGATGCGCTTATACAGTTGCATACCAGTCAGCTAGACATTGCTTTCATGGTCGGAACACCGATCCTTTCCGATTACCATAGCCGTCTGATATGGATTGAGCCACTTGTTGTTGCGCTTCCTGACGATCATTCTCTTGCGGAACGAGAATGCATTACCTGGGCCGATATCTCAGAAGAGGTTTTTCTGGTCCGCAATAGTGGTACAGGACCGCAAGTTCTTGATCATATTTTTATGCGTCTGGGACGTAGACCTGGACCTTCGATTTTACATGCTGCCGTAGAGCGTGGTTCGCTGCTTTCAATGGTGGGACAGGGTTTTGGCATTACATTATTGGGCGCAGCGTCTAGTCTTACTCCAACTCATGGGGTAGTTTTTCTGCCAATCGCGGATGAGCCCGATCCTGTATCTTTTTCGGCTGTATGGCCCGTCGGTAATGTTACTCCTACGGTGCAAAACATGTTGGATCTAGCGGATGAGCTACGGCGTTCTGGAGAATTCATTTGTCCGCCTGCGTGAGCTAATGA
Source organism: Pseudochrobactrum algeriensis (assembly GCF_018436245.1). NCBI lineage: Bacteria > Pseudomonadati > Pseudomonadota > Alphaproteobacteria > Hyphomicrobiales > Brucellaceae > Pseudochrobactrum > Pseudochrobactrum algeriensis. Next base: position 3,078,314 of record NZ_CP075361.1, on the reverse strand, counting down.
CCGGAATTACGGTTTATATCCGTCCTATTCACCGCCATCTGTATCCGATAGCACTATGGTATTCTCACGACTGTTGCATCTTATTTCACATTCTATTCTCTGATTGGCTCCATCTTTTTTGCCGACAGGAGCCGTTATGCGTGGAGGCCGAATACTCTGGGGTCAGATCATCATCGTCCTGACCATTGTTTTCATCATGACTTGGGCGACGACGCAGTGGGTCGCCTTTCGCCTCGGCTTCCAGCCGCAGCTTGGCGGGCCATGGTTCGAGCTGGCAGGTTGGCCCGTCTATTATCCGCCGGCTTTCTTCTGGTGGTGGTTTTCTTTCGATGCTTATGCGCCGGCAATATTTGTCGAGGGCGGCATTATCGCCGCATCTGGTGGTTTCCTTGCCATCGCGGCCGCGATTATGATGTCGATTGTCCGGGCGCGCGAGACCGGCAATGTCGCCACCTATGGCTCAGCACGCTGGGCCGAAGACAAGGAAGTCCATGCCGCAGGTTTGCTTGGTCCTGATGGGGTGGTGCTCGGCCGCTACGATCGTGACTATTTGCGTCATGACGGCCCTGAACATGTGCTGTGCTTTGCCCCGACGCGAAGCGGAAAGGGTGTGGGCCTTGTCGTCCCGACACTGCTGACCTGGCCAGGAAGCTGCATCGTCCACGACATCAAAGGCGAGAACTGGACGCTGACGGCGGGTTTCCGAGCGAAGTATGGCTGTGTCCTGCTGTTCGATCCGACCAATGCGAAGTCATCCGCCTACAACCCGCTTCTGGAGGTGCGGCAGGGCGAATGGGAAGTCCGCGATGTACAGAATATCGCGGATATTTTGGTCGATCCCGAAGGCTCGCTCGACAAGCGCAACCATTGGGAAAAAACCAGCCATTCGCTTCTGGTCGGCGCGATTCTGCACGTCCTCTATGCGGAGAAGGAAAAGACACTGGCCGGCGTCGCCAACTTTCTGTCCGATCCGCGCCGCCCGGTGGAAGCCACGTTGCGAGCGATGATGGAGACGCCACATCTGGGCGATGGCAGCGTCCATCCGGTTATTGCATCGTCTGCGCGCGAACTGCTGAACAAATCCGAAAACGAACGCTCGGGCGTGCTCTCGACCGCAATGTCTTTTCTCGGCCTATACCGCGATCCGGTCGTGGCACGGGTGACGGCGCGTTGTGATTGGCGCATCGCGGATCTTGTCGGAAGCAAGAAGCCAGTCAGCCTCTACCTTGTCGTGCCACCGTCCGACATCAATCGCACCAAGCCGCTGATCCGGCTGATCCTCAACCAGATCGGGCGCAGGCTGACCGAGGACCTGACCACATCCGGCAGTCGTCATCGTCTGCTGATGATGCTCGACGAATTTCCTGCGCTCGGCCGACTTGATTTCTTTGAATCCGCGCTTGCCTTCATGGCCGGCTATGGTCTCAAATCTTTTCTGATCGCGCAGAGCCTCAACCAGATTGAGCGAGCCTATGGGCCGAACAACTCGATCCTCGACAATTGCCATGTCCGCGTCGCCTTCGCCACCAATGATGAGCGCACTGCCAAGCGTGTGTCGGACTCCCTCGGCACGGCAACAGAATTACGCGATTCCACCAACTATGCCGGCCATCGTCTCGCGCCGTGGCTCGGCCATCTTATGGTGTCGCGACAGGAAACGGCGCGACCATTGATGACACCCGGCGAGATCATGCAACTCCCGCCCGCCGACGAGATCGTCATGGTGGCGGGTACGCCACCGATCCGGGCAAAGAAGGCGCGCTATTTCGAGGATGGACGGTTGCAGGAACGCATCCTGCCGCCGCCCGAGTTGCCATCCTCTCCAACGATCGAGGCAGTATCCGACGATTGGTCTAGCCGCATCATCCCTACGAAGGATAGTACAGCTGCCGCCGTAGGCAACGCCGCTGAAGGCGATCCCTCCAATGCCGGTATCCGCTGCGAACCGGAATTGCCTGAGCATGAAGAAATCGTCGTAACCCCGCCGCCGCCAGCACAGGAGTTCGATCTGCTCGACGACGAGCCGGACGTCAATGCTGCAAAGGCCCGCACCATGCGCCAGCGGACACGAATGATCGCACGGCAGGCATCGATGGACCCGGCCGACGGTATTGAACTTTGAGGACACGCCCATGACCACCAAGACCCGCATGAACGTCTATTTCGACCCCGGATTACTTAAACAGGTCGAGGCACTGTCGTTGCGACGCAAGGTGTCCAAATCCGCCATCATTGAGGCGGCGGTCGCATCTTTCCTGTCCGGCGACACGTCGGAACGGCTGGAAGCGGCCATGTCGCGCCGCGTGGACAAGCTTGGCCGTCAGATCGACATGCTCGACGAAGATCTCGCCGTGCTCGGTGAAGCTCTTTCTCTCTTCATCCGCTTCTGGCTGACCGTCACACCTCCATTGTCGGAATCGGCGCAGACATCCGCCCGCGCGAAAGGCGCAGAGCGCTTCGAGAGATTCATGCAGTCACTCGGTCGCCGGCTGGCGACGGGTGACAGGTTCCTGAAAGAGATGTCGCGAGATATCGATTCGCGACTGGATGAGACCGATAGCAGCATTTCAAAGAGCGGCGACAATCTCGGCTGAATATTCAACCCATCCTATTTGCCGCCGGTCGCCGCTGATGGCCGCACACACGTAAATACTTGTTGAATCAACCTGATTTCGGGCTCCTTTAATCGACCCTATTGCGGGGACTGACTGTCGTGCGCCCCGAGAAAAAACGGGGCAACATGACCAACTCTCACCAAAAACCAGAAGCTGTTGCACGTGGCGCGCGTATGTTACGCACGGCGCTCGGCCCTTCCATCACGCGGTATCTGGAAGACCCAGCCATCATTGAAGTGATGCTGAACCCGGATGGGCGCTTGTGGATCGACCGGCTTTCCGAAGGTCTGGCCGATACAGGCGAGACGATGAGCGCCGCGACAAGCGAACGTATTGTGCGTCTTGTCGCACATCATGTTGGCGCAGAAGTTCATGCGCGAAGCCCTCGTGTCTCAGCAGAATTGCCGGAGACCGGCGAGCGTTTTGAAGGCCTGCTGCCGCCCGTTGTTGCAGCACCGGCCTTTGCCATCCGCAAACCCGCCGTCGCGGTATTCACGCTCGACGACTATGTGGCGGTCGGGATCATGTCGGCCGATCAGGCTGCAACGTTGCGCGACGCCGTTACATCCCGCGCCAACATCCTGATTGCCGGGGGCACCTCGACCGGTAAGACGACGCTGACCAATGCACTGCTCGCCGAGGTGGCGAAAACGCAGGATCGCGTCGTCATCATCGAAGATACGCGCGAACTGCAATGCGCAGCACCCAACCTCGTCGCCATGCGCACCAAGGATGGCGTCGCAACACTTTCCGATCTGGTGCGATCTTCGCTGCGTCTTCGCCCCGACCGCATTCCCATTGGCGAGGTGCGCGGCGCAGAAGCGCTCGATCTGCTCAAAGCCTGGGGTACCGGCCATCCGGGCGGCATCGGTACAATCCACGCCGGCACCGCGCTCGGAGCGCTGCGTCGCCTGGAACAGCTCATTCAGGAAGCCGTCGTCACGGTCCCGCGCGCGCTGATCGCAGAGACCATCAATGTCGTTGCTGTTCTTACCGGACGCGGCTCCGCACGCCGTTTGAGCGAACTCGCCCGTATCGAAGGGCTCAGTCCCGACGGCGACTATCGCGTCAATCTCTCAACTCAAGCCACTACTGGAGACCCTTCATGATCCGCACCCTTTCGCGCGGTTGTCGCACCATGGCAACCGCAGCCGCCGCTGTTTCCATTACCATGATCTTTGCGCCTGCCGCCCATGCCTCGGGTTCATCCATGCCTTGGGAAGCACCGTTGCAATCCATCCTCCAGTCGATCGAGGGGCCAGTCGCCAAGATCATTGCGGTCATCATCATTATTGTGACCGGCCTGACGCTCGCCTTTGGCGACAGTTCGGGCGGCGCCCGCAAACTGATCCAGATCGTCTTTGGTCTCAGCATCGCCTTCGCGGCGTCGAGCTTCTTCCTGTCGTTCTTCTCGTTCGGCGGCGGGGCGCTCGTTTGATGGCGGCGGTCCTCGAACAACTCGATACGGTGCCGGGATTTACAGTGCCGGTTCACCGGGCACTGACCGAACATATCCTGCTGGGCGGTGCTCCGCGCGCCATCGCCATCATGAACGGAACGCTGGCTGGGGCTGTTGGCCTTGGATTGCGCCTCTGGCTTGTCGGCCTCGCCATCTGGGTCATCGGCCACTTCGCCGCTGTATGGGCGGCAAAACGCGATCCGCTCTTCGTAGAAGTCGGTCGCCGACATCTGCGCATCCCCAGTCATCTCACGGTCTGAGGGAGGCACACCGATGATCAACCTCACTGAGTATCGCAATCGCAACGCCAGATTGGCGGATTATCTGCCCTGGGCCGCTTTGGTTGGCCAGGGCATCGTGCTGAACAAGGACGGCTCATTCCAGCGCACCGCGAAGTTTCGTGGGCCGGATCTGGATTCCGCCGTCGCCGCCGAACTGGTCGCGGTCGCTGGCCGCATCAACAACGCATTCCGCCGTCTCGGCTCCGGGTGGAGCATCTTTGTCGAGGCGCAGCGTTCTGAAGCCGCGACCTATCCCGACAGCAAATTTCCCGATGCAGCATCTGCACTGCTCGACGCCGAGCGCAAAGCCGGGTTCGAGGAAGCGGACGCGCATTTCGTCTCCGGCTATTTCCTGACTTTCCTCTATCTACCGCCGGCCGAAGAAGCGGCCCACGCAGAAACCTGGCTCTATGAGGGCCGCGAGCAATCCGGTGTAAACCCGCACGAAATCCTGCGTGGCTTCATGGATCGTACCGACCGCGTGCTGGCGTTACTCGACGGCTTCATGCCGGAATGCCGCTGGCTCGATGACGCTGGCACGCTGACCTACCTCCATTCCACGATCTCGACCAACCGGCATCGCGTGCGCGTGCCCGAAGTGCCGATGTATCTCGACGCGCTGTTGGCTGACCAGCCGCTGACCGGCGGGTTGGAGCCGCGCTTGGGCGATCAGCATCTGCGGATATTGACCATTACGGGTTTCCCCACCGCTACGACACCCGGTCTGCTCGATGAAATGAACCAGCTGGCCTTTCCCTATCGGTGGAGCACGCGTGCGATTCTGCTCGACAAACTGGAGGCCACGCGGTTGCTGACCCGCATTCGCCGCCAATGGTTCGCCAAGCGCAAGTCCATTGCCGCAATCCTGAAAGAGGTGATGACCAATGAGCAATCCGCGCTTGTGGATACCGATGCCGCCAACAAGGCGCTTGATGCCGATATGGCCTTGCAGGAACTCGGCGCGGACGTGGCGGGCATGGCCTATGTCACCGCGACCGTCACGGTCTGGGACGCCGATCCCCGCATGGCGCAAGAGAAATTGCGGCTGGTGGAAAAGGTCATTCAGGGTCACGACTTCACCGCCATGTCGGAAACCGTCAATGCCGTCGATGCCTGGCTCGGATCGCTTCCCGGACATGTCTATGCCAATGTCCGGCAGCCACCGATTTCGACGCTTAACCTTGCCCACATGATCCCTCTGAGTGCCGTGTGGGCGGGGCCGGAACGGGGAGGGCCGAGTAGTGATGGGCATTTCAGCGCGCCCCCACTGCTCTTCGGCAAGACCGAAGGCTCGACCCCGTTCCGGTTTTCCCTTCATGTCGGTGATGTCGGCCACACGCTCGTCGTCGGCCCTACAGGCGCTGGCAAGTCCGTGTTGCTGGCGCTGATGGCCTTGCAGTTTCGCCGTTATGCGGACGCTCAGGTCTTCGCCTTCGATTTCGGGGGTAGTATCCGGGCCGCAGCACTCGCCATGGGTGGCGACTGGCATGATCTCGGCGGCGGATTGACAGAAGGTTCGGATAGTTCCGTTTCGCTCCAGCCGCTCGCCCGCATTCACGAAGCTCACGAACGTGCCTGGGCCGCCGACTGGATCGTGGCGATCCTGATGCGCGAGGACGTGCCGGTAACGCCGGTTGTGAAGGAATATCTCTGGACGGCGCTGACATCGCTGAGCACCGCTCCAGTCGAGGAGCGCACCATCACTGGCCTTGCCGTGCTTTTGCAGTCCAACGACCTCAAACAGGCGCTGCGACCCTATTGCGTCGGCGGCCCCTATGGCCGGTTACTCGACGCAGAAGCTGAGCATCTGGGCGGTTCCGACGTACAGGTGTTCGAGATCGAGGGATTGGTCGGCACGGGCGCTGCCCCAGCCGTGCTCGCTTATCTGTTTCATCGCATCGGCGACCGTCTCGACGGTCGCCCGACGCTGCTGATCATCGACGAGGGCTGGTTGGCGCTGGACGATGAAGGGTTCGCCGGTCAGCTCCGCGAATGGCTCAAAACCCTGCGCAAGAAGAACGCTTCCGTCATCTTCGCCACGCAGTCGCTCTCCGACATCGACAATTCGGCCATTGCCCCCGCGATCATCGAAAGCTGCCCAACACGGCTGCTTTTGCCGAACGAGCGCGCGATCGAGCCGCAGATCACTGCGATCTATCGCCGCTTCGGGCTCAATGACCGTCAGATCGAAATCCTCGCGCGGGCGACCCCCAAGCGGGACTATTACTGCCAGTCGCGGCGGGGCAATCGCCTGTTCGATCTCGGTCTGGCGCAAGTCGGGCTCGCGCTCTGCGCCGCATCCTCAAAATCCGTTCAGACCGATATCGAGCGCATCCTCACTGAGCACGGTCGCGATAGATTTCTTGACCAGTGGCTGCGCCATCGCGGTGTCGATTGGGCAGCCGACCTTATACCCAATCTCACCAATCTCGCCAAGCTGACTGAGCGGACGGAAGCCGCCATGCCGGTCGCACCTGATCGCCCCCAAGAAGAGGAGACCCTGCCATGATCCGTATTCCCATGTTCCGCTTGACGAACGCCTCGGCCCTTGCGTTAGCGCTCGCCGTTCCCGTCGCTCTCTCACCCATGCTGGCGAAGCCAGTCCATGCGCAATTCGGCTTTGGCCGCATCGTCTATGACCCGTCGAATTTTGCCCAGAACGTGCTCACCGCCGCACGCACGCTGGAGCAGATCAACAACCAGATCACCTCGCTCCAGAACGAAGCGCAGATGCTCATCAATCAGGCTCAGAACCTTGCGAGCCTGCCGCATTCTTCACTCCAGCAGATTCAGCAATCCGTCCAGCGCACGCAGCAACTTCTGGCACAGGCGCAAAACATCGCTTTCGACGTGCAGAACATCGACCAGATGTTTCAGAGCCAGTACGGTAATGTCTCGCTCTCCGCCACCGACCAGCAACTCGTCACTGACGCCCGGTCACGCTGGCAGAACACGGTCGGCGGTTTGCAGGACGCCATGCGCGTGCAGGCAGGTGTCGTTGGCAATGTCGACAGCAATCGCACCGAGATGTCCGCGCTCGTCGGCCAGAGCCAGAATGCTGCCGGCGCGCTACAGGCGACGCAGGCGGGCAACCAGCTTCTCGCCCTCCAGTCGCAGCAGTTGTCAGATCTGATTGCGGTGATGTCCGCAAATGGCAGGGCGGAGGCGCTTGGTGAAGCCGAGCGGGCCACCGCCGCAGAGCAGGGACGCGTCCAACGCCTGCGCTTCCTGACGCCAGGCACGGGCTATCAGCCCGGCAATGCGCAGATGTTCAACAACGGCAACAAATAACAAGAGGGAGGGGCGTCCCATGGACGGCAAGATGCTGGCCCGACTGAGCGCGATCATATTCGTTGCCATCGCCATTACCGCCACGGCTATTGAGGTGACCCGCAAGGAGGAACCGGCGCAAGTCAGGCCGGCGCGGGCGCTTCAGCCGCCGCCAGATCCGATGCGCGAAAGCCTGCGTCGCTGCCAGCAGCTTGGACAGATGGCCGTAAGCAATCCCGATTGTCTCGCCACCTGGGCAGAATCCCGCGACCGCTTTCTTGGCCGCGAACCTGCACCCTCAGCACCACAATCCAGCGAAGGGCGGTGATCCATGGGCGGCACCGGCGTCATCGATTCATTTCTGGGTGTTTTCACCAGCTACATAGATTCCGGCTTCGGCCTGCTCGGCGGCGAGGTTGCCTTCATCGCCACGACACTGATCGTCATCGACGTGACGCTGGCGGCGCTATTCTGGAGCTGGGGCGCAGATGACGACATCATCGCACGGTTGGTCAAGAAGACGTTGTTTGTTGGCGTCTTCGCCTACCTCATTGGCAACTGGAACAGTCTGGCGCAGATCATCTTCGACAGCTTCGCCGGTCTCGGCCTTCAGGCGTCAGGGACAAGTTTCAGCGCCGCCGATCTGATGCGCCCCGGCAAAGTGGCGCAGACCGGTCTCGACGCGGGTCGACCGCTGCTCGATTCCATCTCCGACCTGATGGGCTACTGGTCGTTTTTCGAGAACTTCATTCAGATCGCCTGCTTGATGTTCGCTTGGGCACTGGTCATCCTTGCCTTTTTCATTCTGGCCGTGCAGCTTTTCGTCACGCTGATCGAGTTCAAGCTAACGACGCTCGCCGGTTTCGTGCTGATCCCGTTCGGCCTGTTCGGTAAGACCGCCTTCTTGGCCGAGCGTGTCTTGGGTAACGTCGTCTCCTCTGGCATCAAGGTGCTGGTGCTTGCCATCATCATCGGCATCGGCTCGACCTTGTTTAGCCAGTTCACGGTGGGTTTTGGCGGCGCAACCCCGAGCATCGATGACGCCATGGCGATTGTGCTGGCCGCGCTGTCCCTTCTCGGCCTCGGCATTTTTGGTCCCGGCATCGCGTCCGGTCTTGTCAGCGGCGGGCCACAACTTGGTGCAGGCGCGGCTGTCAGCACGGGCCTTGCGGCAGGCGGCATGGTTCTGGCTGGTGGCGCTGCGGCTGGAATGGCCGCAAAGGGTGGTGCTGCCGCCTTGTCTGGTGGAGCCGCGGCCGTTCGCGGGGGCGCAGCCGCTGCGGGTGCGACATCGGCTGCCTATAGTCTTGGCTCGCTCGGCCAGACCGGCGCATCAGGTGTTGCATCCGGTGTTGGGGGTGTCGCGCGCGCAGCCGGCTCGGCTGCCGTCTCGCCCCTCAAGCGCGCGGCATCCCGCGCCAGCCAGAGCGTCAAGTCCAGTTTCAGCGACGGTGCACGCGCGAGTTTCGGCGCGACAGGCGGCACATCTACCGCAGGCACGGTTAGCGGTTCAAGCGCTGCGCCGGCCTCCGCATCATTGTTCCCGACCGGCAGTTCGCCCGCCTGGGCGCAGCGCATGCAGCGCGGTCCGAGTGTCAATCAAGGCGTGACCATGGCCGCCCATACCGTGCGTTCAGGCGACAGCCGTGGCTCCGGATCAACTATTAATCTATCCGAAAGTGACCGCTCATGAGTATTTTCAAGCGCCCGTCGACGCATTACGGCAAGTCGCCGGAACCCGAGACACCTTACAAAAAGGCCGCACAGGTCTGGGACGAGCGCATCGGCTCGGCCCGAGTTCAGGCGAAAAACTGGCGCTATATGGCCTTCGGCTCGCTGATCCTGTCGGCAGGTTTCGCCGCCGCCCTTGTCCTACAGTCGGCGCGGGGAACTGTCGTGCCATGGGTGGTGCAGGTCGATAATCTCGGCCAGGCTCAGACCGTTGCTCCAGCTGTGGCTGATTATCTCCCGACCGACCCGCAGATCGCATGGCATCTCGGCCGCTTCATCGAGCAGGTTCGCGCGATCCCCGCCGATGCCATCATCGTCCGCCAGAACTGGCTTCGCGCCTACGAATGGACAACGGATCGCGGGGCGGCGGCGCTCAACGATCATGCCCGCGCCAATGACCCGTTCACCAAGGTCGGACGTCAACAGATCGCTGTCGAAGTATCGAGCGTCATCCGTGCTTCACCGGGTTCCTTCCGTGTGGCCTGGATCGAACGGCATTACGAGAATGGCCAGCTCTCAACTACCGAACGATGGACCGCGATCCTGACCATCGTGATCCAGACGCCGCGTGACGCTGAAAGACTCAAAGCCAATCCGCTTGGCATCTACGTCAATGCTATCTCGTGGTCGCGGGAGATGAGCCAATGACACAGGTGTTCCGTAAACCAACCTTGGCCGTCTTGCTCCTGTCCGCCACCGTGCTCGCCGGTTGCGCCACCAACAAGACGCCGCAGTTCAGCTACGACGCCGACGTGCCCCCGCTGCCCGTGGTGCAAGCCGCTGTAACCGATGATCGGCCGCGCCCGCTCCATACGCCCCCGGCCTGGACGGTGGCGCGCGGTGGACAAACCGCTGGAACACCCTCTGGCCGTGTTGAAAGCGCCAATACCGCCGCGCGCGTCGAGCCGCGCCGCGAGGGCTATTACAATTCCATTCAGATCTATCCGTGGTCCGAAGGCGCACTCTATCAGGTCTATGCCGCGCCCGGTCAGATCACCAGCATTACCCTGGAGCCCGGCGAGAGCCTGACCGGCGCGGGGCCGATCGCGGCCGGTGACACCGCCCGCTGGATCATCGGCGACACCGAGAGTGGCAGTGGCGCGACCCGCCGCGTCCATATCCTCGTCAAACCGACCCGCCCCGACATCGCGACCAATCTCGTCGTGACGACCGACCGCCGCACCTACATGATAGAATTGCGTTCTCACGAGGCGCTCTATATGCCCGCCATCGCCTGGGCCTATCCCGTACCACAGGCAGGTCAGCGCCAGACCGTTCCGGCAGCACCCGTCATTCCCGACGAGACCGCGCGCAATTACCGGTACGGCCTGACCGGAGACAGTCCGGCATGGCGGCCCATCTCCGCCTTCGATGATGGACGTCGCGTCTATGTCGTCTTCCCGCGCGGCATCGTGCAGGGCGAAATGCCGCCGATCTTCGTTCTGGGCTCAAATGGCGAGCCGCAGATCGTTAATTCCCGCATCCATAAGAACATCTTGATCGTGGATCGCCTGTTCGGCGCGGCTGAGCTACGGCTTGGCAGCAGCAAGCAGCAGCAAATCGTCAGGATCGTCCGCGTTGAGCAACGGCAGGCCGTAGTGCCGCCACAGAGGAGTGCAGACAAAGGAGGATCGTCGTCATGACCGAGAATACGACCACGAATGCCGCTCCCATGCGCCTGCGTGCCGAACCGCCGCGCGTCACCCGACTGTCCCGCAAGATGCTCGCCAGTGTTGCGGTCGTCGCCCTGGTCGGTATCGGCGGGGCGCTGATCTACGCGCTTCAAACACGCGGCTCTGGTGACGGAGGGGCAGAACTCTATTCGACCGAGAACCGGGCCACGGCGGACGGCCTCTCCGGTCTGCCGCGCGACTATACTGGTCCGATCTTGGGGCCGGCGTTGCCGGGCGATCTCGGCGGTCCGATCCTCGACGCTCAGAATCGGGGGCAGCCGGTCGCGCCGCCCGTGATCCTGACGCCTACCGCCGATCCGGCAGAGGAGCGCCGTCTAGCTGAGGAAGAGGCCGCACGTCTGAGTACCGTGTTTTTCCAGTCGGGGCAGCGATCAGCGACGAAACCTGGCTCTAATATGCCGGGCCTTGCTGGCCTTGACCTTGGCGGTCAGTCCGCCACGCAGGACCGACACACGGCATTTCTCAACGGGCCGGTAGACCGGCAAACGGTCGCAGCGGATCGTATCATGGCGCCAGCATCGCCCTACATCCTTCAGGCGGGGGCCGTGATTCCGGCCGCCATGATTACCGGCATCCGTTCCGATCTGCCCGGTCAGATCACCGCGCAAGTTACGGAGCCCGTCTATGACAGCCCGACCGGCAGCCTGCTGCTGATCCCGCAGGGCACACGCATCATAGGCCAATACGTTGCCGGCGTGACCTTCGGCCAGCGCCGCGTGCTGCTGGTCTGGAACCGTCTGATCCTGCCCAATGGCCGCTCCATCGTGCTGGAGCGCCAGCCCGGTGCTGACGTTTCCGGCTATGCCGGTCTGGAGGATGGCGTCGATTACCACTGGTGGGATCTGATGAAAGCGGCAGGTCTGTCCACGCTGCTGGGCATCGGCACGGAACTGGCGACCGATGACGAAAATCGCTTGATCCGCGCCATCCGCGACGGGGCGCAGGACACCATCAATCAGGCCGGACAGCAGATCGTCCAACGCCAGTTGCAGGTCGCACCGACACTGACCATCCGGCCCGGCTTCCCGGTCAGGGTCATTGTCACCAGCGATCTTTTACTCGAACCTTACAGGAATTGATCATGGTAAAGTTGAAACTTGGGCCACTCGTTGAAGACAAACCCGTAAAGGTCACGGTGGAATTGCCGGGAGCGCTCCACCGCGATCTGATCGCCTATGCCGAGGTACTAGCCCGCGAAAGTGGTCATCCCGCCGCCGATCCCATCCGGCTGATCGTGCCAATGTTGGGACGTTTCATCGCCACGGACCGTGGCTTCGCGAAGGCGCGCCGATCCGTCAAACAGCCCATCTAAAAACAGCTTCCTTGGCATATCAATCAAGGAAAACGGCACGGGTTTGCGAGATTCTCGGCTTTGGACAGAGATAATTTTTCTGCATCAGTGCATTCACCTCTTACAAAAATGGACTTGAATGCAAGCTGTTCTGTTGAAAGATTTTGCACGCGCCATGATATTTCTGGCTGTTCTTTTGTGGGCCATCGGAAAGCTGACCGCAGCGGGGCTGGCGTTCATGACCGCGTTCTTGCTGCTTGATGTCATCACCAAGCGCATTAGAATCTTGGCTGAACTCAAGGGCTGCAGCGTTTTGCCGAAGTGAAATCACTGCATTCCTTGCTTTCGCACGGAAAGTATTGTTCTTAAACAGAAACACCAGGTGGAGACTAGCTCGACCTGGTGCTCTTAATCTGGATGTCGAAGGCGCATAGCAAAGCCAGTGGGGCCGTTTCGACTGCTATTGAATGAGTGATACAGAACGGATGGCCGAAAGTCAAGTTCCCTATGCCTATGACCCGCAGTCGATCGACGCCTTGAAGGCGTCTCTGTCGCCGCAGCGGTTCGCGACCTACCTCGCTAAGGCGGGCGGCGATGAGCATTATGCATTCGCCCTCTATCTCTACAACGCCCGCCTTGCTAAATCTCTCCTGTTCCCACTGAGTGTCACGGAAGTGACCTTACGCAATGCAGTCGACGCCGCGTTGGTCGCGTCCCACGGGACGAGCTGGCATCAAGATGCGGGGCTTCGGAACCAAGTGCTGACGGCGCAGAGCCTTGATACTCTCGACAGAGCAATCATCCGGGCAAAGTCTAACGCACGAGGAAAGGTGATTGCTGAACTGACCTTTGATTTCTGGTCGAATCTCTTCCGTGTCGATTACGCGGGGCTTTGGAGAACAAAGGCAAATATAGCGTTTCCTGGTCTGCCACACGGGCATGGGCGCTCCGAGGTTCAGACGTTGGTGAAGGAGATCAACAGACTTCGTAACCGCGTTGCCCATCACGAGCATATTCTCGATATGAATATCCCAGATCTGCTGGCGAAGATGCATCGGCTGACCGAGTTACGATGTGCTGTCACTGCTGCATGGATGAGGCATCATACAACCGTCAGTCTGGTAATGCGGGCGCGTCCTAGTCGAGCTGCTTCGGCCCCGGTGACATTTGCCAGCCGATCAGATGTCAACTTTGTCGCTGTCGCGCCGGACGACAGCCTGTTGTTTCTTTGTGATGCAGGTGCAAAATCTTGTTGCGCATTTGTTTGTTTGGACGGCGGCGCCGTTATCGGCGCGTTTACGCACCGGCAAGCGATGGAGTATCTGGCCGACCAAGCATCAGAACTCGAGGGCTTGCTGGATTTTAAAGGTCATTGCGTGAGCGAAGTGCTGAAGAATCCGGCCGTGCAGCAGGGCATGAAAATCACTGATGCCGGAGCGGCCTTTGCTGTGGCCGTCGATTTGCTAAGACAGCCCCAAACCAAGATGGTTGTTGGCATCGACGCTGCCACTGGTACTCCGCAGGGCGTTATCATACGCGCACACCGTCGTTATTGACGGCGTCTTTTGAAGCGCCTTGGATCGCGTTAGATTGTAACTTGCAGCGAATGTCGGTATCGGTAGTTGCGTGCCCCCGCAACCAAACAAACAGCCCGCTCTTTGAGCGGGATTTTTTTTGGTAACGGGTCGTAGATTTTAAGCCTAGTCAGGGGCCCGCAAGGAGGCAAAGCCGACTAAGCGGGATACAAAACCACAAATCCTGCCCCCGCAACCAAATCCCCTCAAAGCAATAAAGCTACGATCCAGACGCCATTCCAATAGGCGTGCCAATGCATCCGGGACCAGCCCGTTCGAGCTAAAATCGATAATCAATCGGTTTCTATACGCTCTCACCTCATCAGCCCCATAACCGGAAGGCGGAGGAGGAAAAGCAAGCGATACAATATTGATTGCACGACGAACGGAACAAAGCCAAAACCGAAACCAAAATCCCCTCATAAAACATCCGAAATACAATAACTCTACTAAACCAAGCATAGTTCTCGCAGCAGACCGTGCTGCCTAAAGTCGATAGACAAGCGACGGCTATAAGGGGCTTCACCTCAATCGCTTAAGTGGGGATGAGGGGAAGCTCTACTCACGCAGTTAGAGTAAGCGTTCCTGATAAAGGCTACCTTCCAGACGCAACAGTGCCTCCTTCTTGGCTAGGCCACCGCTAAAGCCTGTTAGCTGACCATTGGCACCGATGACGCGGTGGCAGGGAACAATAATCGAAATCGGATTAATCGCATTCACGCGGCCAAAGGCACGGGCAGAGCCGCGATGACCGGCACGTTCTGCAAGTTCACCATAGGTGACAACTGTACCATAAGGTACTTTTGCAAGCTCCTGCCAGGCAGCCTTCAGAAAAGGCGTGCCAAGTGGTGCTAGTGTAAGATCGAAATGACGTCTCTCTCGTGCGAAATACTGATGTATCTGTTCCGCGACATGGCGCACAGCTGCATCATCATGCTGTGTAACAGGGATTTGTGTAGTAGCTGAATGAACACGACTGTCATTCTCAAAATCAAGGCGCATAACCGCGCCCTGATCATTCACAATAACGGTCAGCTCACCGATAGGCGTCCGAATACAACCTGAATAAAAACATACCGGCATGAGCAATGTTCCGCTTGAGTATTTTGAATGCATAAAATGGTGACAATCTACCACTTTATGCTCGATGGTGCAGCGCCAGCAAGCGAAGGAAATAAAGGCAAAACTTCTTCTGCCAGTTCTTGTATAATCTCTGATGGCGGACGTGAAGCAAATTGCATACCAAGTGCCGCATGATTAACTCCGGCTTGCTGCCATTCTCCAAGAAGGTCAATCAGTCCTTTACGTCCTGTTTTCAAAACAAAGCCGCCATTGAGTGGTGTACGCGGGAAATCAGGATCTTCCGTCAATTCCAGCCACTCATTGGTCACATGTGGACGAAATCCGCGGTCAGGAATTGCACCGCGCCAGCGACGGATATTTTGTGCCAGACGTAAAGACCCTTCTTGCGTATGTGTCTGTTGCGGATAAGTCAGCCAACCATCCGCATGCTCGGCTATCCATTGAGGTGTCTGGCGGCTCGATCCTGTGACCAGCAAAGGAATCCGTCCATAAGCTGGCTTTGGCAAAAACTCTGCTTGTGCAAGTTCTCCCAAACTCGAGCGTATCGGCAGTGAGCTTTCTGCCAGTAATTGACGAAAATAGCTGACCGTTTCTGCAAAACGCTCAGCTCTTGTATCCAGATCTAGACCATAGGCCGGAAACTCTACCGGCCTGTCGCCTGATGCTATTCCAAGAACAAGCCGCCCGCCGGACAAATGGTCAATGGTGCTTGCTGCTTTGGCGAGATCAATCGGGTGGCGCAGGGAGAAAATCGCACTGCCGGTTGCCAGTGAAACTCTGGTTGTTTGTGCGGCAAGATAGGAAAGATAGGTGAATGGATCAAAAATCTGGCCGGCATCACCGAAAGACGGATCATATAGCGGAACATCCCGTAACCAGACGGAAGCAAATCCGCGTTGGTCAATGTCTTTGACGAGGGTAGTTTGACCTTCAAGAACACGCATATCGCCTCGATAAAAGCGAAGCGGCAGAAATATGCCAATCGTAAGTTGATTGGCAGCAAACATACGGGTGTAACCCGGATGGTGTGCAAAGGCTTCTGATGACATACCGGATGTGATTTCTGAAGCAGACTGATTATTATTCATGATAAGGCTTTCAAGGAATAGAAAACTTGGCAGATGGAGGCTAGGGACCGGTAGCCGGTTGCGGCAAAGCAATGCCGCGCAATACAGCAGGCCGCGCAGCAACTTTTTGATGCCAGTTGCTTAGGTACGGATAGTGATCGAAACTGAAGCCGCAAATCTGAGCAATATGTGTCCATCCGAAGGCTGCTATATCCGCAATGGAATATTCTGATCCGGCAAAATATTCAGCGTCACTCAGCCGTTGATTGAGCACCTGATAAATATCGTTTGTCAGTTTTTGGTAGCGGGTAATAGCGGGCTTTAATTTGGTTTCAGCGAAGATTTCGAAATGAACACGCTGACCAAAGATCGGTCCCATGCTGGACGAATGAAATTGCAGCCATTGAAGTGCCTGCCAGCGCTCCGAAAAAGATTTTGGCAGGAGCTGGTCGGATTTTTCAGCGATGTAGAGCAGAATGGCAGCAGATTCAAACAGCACTATTCCTGTTGTACTATCCGTGATGACAGGTATGCGCCCATGCGGATTGAGTTTCAGGAAATCCGCACCGCGGTGTTCACCCTGTTCAATTTGAATATGATGCAGGGTGTAGTCTAAGCCCGTTTCTTCAAGGGCAATGGTTGCTTTGAACCCGTTCGGGGATGAATCGCTATAAAGTTCAATCATTTTTTCCTTTTGATGATGTGTTAGAAAATCTAAATTATGGTAGTATCATCTGAAGACATATTTATTTGGTAATAGTGTATTTCTAAAACGATTAATTCTGATTTTTGAGTTTAGGAAAACTAAATTATGGGCAAGGTTTTGCCATTGCTGGCTTTACGGGCTTTTACCGAGACCGGACGCACGGGCAGTATTAAAAGTGCAGCTGAGATGATGGGAGTAACGTCAGGTGCTGTAAGCCAGCAAATCCGTCTGCTTGAGGAGCGGACAGGCGTAACGCTTTTCAGGCGTACCCGATATGGTGTGGAACTGACGGAAGCAGGGGCGGGTGTTTATCCCGCATTGATGCGGGCATTCGCACAGATTGAAGCGAGTCTTGCCGCTCTTGAGGCAAGCACGGAGCGGCAAACTTTGACTGTCAGCACACTGCCTTCTTTTGCTGCTTCATGGCTGGTGCCGCGTCTGGGCAAATTTATGGAACAAAATCCGGAGATTGAAGTCCGTGTTGAGGCGTCGTCCGGTTTAACCAACCTGCATGGTGGGCGTGTCGATATAGCGATCCGTCACGGGCTTGGTGATTATCCGTCTTATGATGTGCAGCCTTTGATAGCACCGGAACTTGTGCCGGTGATGTGTCCTGCATTGCTGGCTTCTGGGCCTGCTATTGATGAGCCTTCAGATTGTCTGGCCTATCCTTTGCTGCAGGATTCAGATCGTGCTGACTGGCGTTTGTGGCTTACTGCCTGCGGTGTGGAGCCGACGCCGGAAGTGGAGCGGGGCACCGCTTTCGATGATGATTTCCTGTTATTGCGTGCTGCTGAGGCCGGACAGGGAATTGCTCTTGTGCGGGATATTTATGCCAGACCGGAAATTGCGGCAGGGCGTCTTGCTCTTGCCATAGACCGCCCCTGGCCGACACAATTTGCTTATTATGTGCTGACCTTACCCGAAAATGCACAAAAACCTGCTGTGAAGCTGTTTATTGAGTGGCTGCATCAGGAAGCGGCTACAGAGAGCAGGTAGCTTACAGGCGGCGCCCAACACGGGATAAGACGATGACCGGCAGGATACCGATGACAACAATTGCCAGTGCTGCAATCGAGGCTTCTTCATAGGTACCGCGTGCCGCTTCTCCGTAAAGATGGGTTGCCAGTGTTTCGATGTTGAGAGAGCGCAGCAGCAGAGTAGCCGGAAGCTCTTTCACGCAATCGACAAAGACCAGCAATGCAGCTGCACTGAGCGCTGTTTTGGACAGAGGCAAATGAATGTGCCGGAATGTGCCGGTTGCCGTCTCACCCAATGTTCGGGATGCCTGATCATAGGTTACGGGAATACGGTTGAACCCCGCATCAATACTACCGGCGGATATTGCTAGAAAGCGTACCAGATAGGCATAGATCAATGCTGCGCCGGAGCCCAGCAGGAACAGGCTGACCGACATATTAAACCATGACATGGCGATCTGGCTGATAAAGCGATCCGCTGCGCCGGTGATAATGAGCACGCCGATCGCAATCACCGTTCCCGGAGCTGCATAGCCCATAGTGGAAAAGCGGAAAAACCATTGCGAGGCATTGCCCGGACGTAGCCGGATTGCATAGGCAACGATCAGGCCGATGGTGAGTGTAACGATCGTCGCGACCGAAGCCAGTATTACCGTATTGATGATTTCATCATAAAGGCGCGGCGAAATACCGGCAAAACGTATGCGTTTCCATGCTTCAGTCGCCAGATAAATAGCCGGAAAGACAAAACCGAGCAGGATTGGTGTAAGCCCCAGCAAAAAGAAAATGCCGCCACGTGTTGCGCTGACTTTATGTGGCGTGAATTGCTGGCTGCGTTTTGCACTGGATGAAAAACGCTGTTTGCGCCGCGCCCAGCGTTCAAGCGAGACGAGGCAGACAACGATCAGCAAAAGCGCCAGTGCAATTTGTGCAGCTCCCGGCAGGTCTGAGCGCGTGACCCATGTTGTATAAATGGAAACTGTGAGCGTGCGGATACCGAGAAATTCAGCCGCACCAATATCGTTCAGTGTTTCCATCAAAGCGAGACTGATGCCGACGGCAATGGCAGGACGTGCCATTGGCAGAGCCACACGCCAGAAAATCGCATTACGGGTGACGCCTAAAGTTCGTGCCGCATCAATCAATGAAGAAGACTGGGTAAGGAACATCGCCCGTGTCGGAATATAGACATAAGGATAGAGCACAAAACCAAGTAGCAGAATGCAGCCGGTCATGGAGCGGATATCCGGCAGGCGAAAATCGCGCGGGCTGGCAAACCCTAAGAGCGCACGTAATGCGCTTTGAACAGGGCCGATCGGGTGCAGAATATCAAGATAGGCATAGGCGATAATGTAAGTCGGAACAGCAAGCGGCAGCAGCAAAGCCCATTCCAGAATCTTGCGCCCGCGAAAATCATAGGCTGTTACCAGCCATGCTGCAGATGTACCGACAATTGCAACAATAATGCCGACACCGGTCAGCAGAATGAGTGTATCAATGAATGCAACCGGTAATGTTGTGGCCAGAAGATGTGACCATAAACCGTCAGAACCCTGAGCGGCTTGTAAAGCAAGCGCCAGCACCGGCAGAAAAACCAGAAACGCGCTGACTGCTGAAAGGCAGAGCCATAAAGATCCGGCACGGAAAAACCGGCTTTTAGAATATGCTGGCATATTAAGGCTCGCCATTATCCGGAGCGGCTTTGATTTGTCCTGAAACGGAAAACCGCTCTTTCACTCAGTGTTGCAGTTGAAACGAATCGTCGTTGTAACTGCTTTAATATAAAAAACGCCGCTCTTCATTATTCATAAAGAGCGGCGCTTTTTTATTAATTGTCGAAGCCTACTTTGTCGACCAGTTCACTGGCCTGTTTGCGATGGCTTACGATTTCTGTGAGCGGGGTTTTGTCGATTGTCAGTTCACCGAAGGATTTCACAATCGGATCGAGCGGCGCACCGGCTTTAACCGGATATTCGAAATTGGCTTCCGCATAGATTTTCTGAGCTTCATCGGAAACCAGATATTCAAGCAGCTTCACAGCAGCGTCTTTGTTCTTGGCATGTTTAGCAAGGGACGCACCGCTGATATTGACCTGTGTGCCGCCTTCTTTGAAGGTTGGCAGAATGACTTTGAGGCTTTCACCCCATTTGACCTGCTCTTCACCGCCCTTGCCGGAACGCATCAGGCCGACATAGTAGGAGTTTGCAACTGCGATATCGCAAATGCCGCCTGCAATGTCTTTCGCACCGTCGCGGTCACCACCGGCCGCTTTACGTGCCAGATTGGCTTTGACGCCTTTCAGCCATTCTTCGGTTTTTTCAGCGCCGTAATGGGCGATGTAATCGGCGATCAGGGCTGTGTTGTAAGGATGCTGGCCTGCACGGATACAGATTTTGCCTTTCCATTTCGGATCGGACAGATCTTCATAATTCAGAGCGGTAACATCCAGATCCTTGGCGGCGTAAACAACGCGGGCGCGCATGGACAGGGCAAACCACTCACCTTTAGCATCGCGCAGCTGCGCCGGAACGGCTTCTTCCAGTACTTTGGACGAAACAGGCTGGGTGAGGCCTTTTTCTGTCAGGTCGATCAGGTTACCTGCATCAACGGTCATCAGAATGTCCGCAGGGGAATTTTCACCTTCAGAAGCAACGCGTTCAGCCAGACCGTCTTTCAGGAATACAGTGTTGACCGTAATGCCGCTGGAAGCCTTGAAGGCATCAAGCAGAGGCTGGATCAGACCCGGTTCGCGGGTGGTATAGATATTGACTTCCTCTGCATTCGCAGCGCCTGCGAAAAGGGTTCCGAGGACGAGAGCAAAGCCTGCTTGCGCATATCCGGTTCTGGTCATTGTATCTCTTTCATGATTGAAACTGCATGGACAGAAATTATGATTAATAAAGTCAACTATTGGTTGACTTTGACTGTCAAGTCAAGCCTTTGTGAGCAGGTTGTATGTGCGTTTAATCGCGGAAGAAGAGCGCTTTGTCCGTATCAAGCTGCAAATGTATTTTCTGAATATTGGCCGGCAACCGGAGAGAGGTGCGGATGCGCAGGGGCGTTTGCAGATCACCGGTGCGGATGAGCAGTTCTTCAGTTTCGCCCAGAAAATGACGGCCTGTCACTGTGCCTTCAGTTGTGTTCTGCAGATTATCTGTGCCAGCCACCGGAAGAATATGGAAAGGTCGCAGATACATTGTTACCGGTCCGTCGCTGAGCTCTGTATTGCTGACCGGAAAAGTGCCGAGCGGAGTTTCAATCGTCCCGCTTTTGATTGTGCCCGGAATAGCGTTGAAACTGCAGAAGAAATCAGCTGCGTAACGTCCGTTCGGGTGGTCGTAGATTTCATGCGCTGTACCCTGCTGGATGATTTTGCCTGATTTCATCAGGATAATCCGGTCTCCGGCAGACAAAGCCTCTTCGGCATCATGCGTCACGATAATAACGGTGGTACCCAACTGGCGCAGCAGAGCTATGGTTTCACTGCGTACTTTCTGGCGCAAACCCTGATCGAGATTGGAAAAGGGTTCATCCATCAGCAGAATGTCCGGGGTCGGAGCCAATGCGCGCGCCAATGCCACGCGCTGTTGTTCACCGCCCGAGAGCATATGCGGATAACGGGATGCCATATGGGACAAGCCGACCAGAGCCAGCAATTCATCGGCACGGGCCGAGGCTGTTGCCCGCGGTGTTTTCCGCAAGCCGAACAGGACATTTTGCTTTACTGTCAGATGCGGGAACAGGGCGTAATTCTGAAAGACTACGCCGACACGGCGTTGCTCCGGTTCGATAAAATGCGTACCGTTGACGATAGGCTGATTATTAATGAAAACCGACCCGCTGTCCGGCGTATCAATACCGGAGATAATCTTCAGCAGAGTGGTCTTACCGCAACCGGAGTGGCCGACAAGACAGATGATTTCACCGGAAGCAACAGACAGCGAAATATCCTGCAGTGCGGCAGTGGTGTCGAAATGTCTGCTGACGGATGAAACCTCCAACGCAGCAAGTCTGTTATCACTTTGTCCGGTGTGGTCTTTTGAATGCACTGTTCACTCTGCCTGTTTCCGTTCTGATTTTGCTATAACACCGGTTCCGGAGTTGTACTATAAAAACCTGACATTTATTATCCTATAAACCTGAATATGTTTGGCAATGCCGGAGGAGCACGGGCAATGTTGAAAATCACAGTGAAACGGATTTACGAAGATGTCTCACCGGATGATGGTTTCAGAGTGCTGATTGACCGTATCTGGCCACGCGGTATGAGCAAAGAGCACGCTGCCCTTGATCTGTGGCTCAAAGAGGTCGCGCCGACAACGGAACTGCGGCAATGGTTTCATCATCAGGAAAGCAGTCCGGAAAACTGGCAGATATTCTGCGGGCGCTATCGTGAGGAATTGCGGAATAATCCCGAACCTGTGAAACTGCTTTTGCAGCATTGTTCAGAGGGAGCGGTTACGCTGCTTTATTCAGCAAAAGATACAGACCATAATCAGGCAATTGTTCTCAGAGATTATTTGTCCGGGTAACAAGCGCCGTAAACGGCGATAGTTTGATGGATGTTCTCTGACTTGTATGAAAAATTGATTGTAATCAATGAATTAATACAGGAAATCTGTAATTCTGCCCTCATATCCGGTAGCAGACATGCACTGCAAAAGGCCATATTGCGGCCGTGTATGGCAGGCATGTTGACCGGCAGGTTTTCGATCCTCAAGACGAAAAGGATATGATTATGACTGTTACCAATAAGGTTGCGTTAGTTACCGGTGCGGCTCAGGGCATTGGCCGCGGTATTGCGTTGCGTCTGGCAAAAGACGGTTTTGATCTGACACTGGTTGATCTGAAAGAAGACAAGCTTGAAGCGGTTGCCAAAGAGATTGAAGCGCTCGGGCGCAAGGCAACGACTTTTGCTGCCGATGTCAGCAAGCGCGACGATATTTACGCGGCCATTGATTATACCGAGAAAGAACTCGGCGGTTTTGATGTGATTGTGAACAATGCCGGTATTGCGCAGGTTAAGCCGCTTTCCGAGGTCACACCGGAAGAGGTTGACCGGATCTTTAAGATCAATATTGACGGTGTACTCTGGGGTATTCAGGCGGCGGCGGCAAAGTTCAAGGAACGCGGCCAGAAGGGCAAAATCATCAATGCGTCGTCCATTGCCGGTCATGACGGTTTTGCGATGCTTGGTGTTTATTCCGCAACCAAATTTGCAGTACGTGCGCTGACGCAGGCTGCGGCGAAAGAATATGCCAGCGCGGGCATTACCGTGAATGCTTATTGTCCGGGTATTGTCGGCACCGATATGTGGGTGGAAATTGACGAACGGTTCTCTGAGTTGACCGGTGCACCGAAGGGTGAAACCTATAAGAAGTTTGTTGAAGGGATTGCCCTTGGCCGTGCACAAACACCGGATGATGTGGCGGCGCTGGTTTCTTTCCTCGCAGGGCCGGATTCTGATTATATTACCGGTCAGGCCATTCTGACTGACGGCGGTATAGTTTATCGCTAAGTGTTTCACTTTTTAGGAAAAAAGAGCCCGCCGGAAACTCCGGCGGGCTTTTGTGTTTAATCCACCAGAGCACCATAATGCTGAATGGTTTTTGCTGCGGTTTGCGCTGCAAAACGGATGGCGGCCTCGGCATCGCCGGTTTGTGCGAAATGCCCCAAGAATGAACCGTTGAAACTGTCGCCTGCACCGGTCGTATCGATAATCTGTGCGACGGGCGCTGTTTTGACAGTAAAAGACTGGCCGTCAAAAAGAACTTCAATTTCATCCGCACCGTTTTTGACAATGATCCGCTTCAGACCGTAGCTTTGATAGCGGCTGATAGTCTCCGCTGTCGTCAGATCGCCGAAGCAGGCGGCCTCATCATCAAAACTTGGCAGCACCAGATTGCTGGCTTTGGCACCACGGATCAGTTGTGTGCGCATATGGTCTTTATCTGCCCAGAGGCGCGGGCGGATATTAGGATCGAAAGCGATAACCTTATTCGTATCGCGGAGCTCTTGGCAAATAGAGAGCAGGTTATCAGCCCCGTCACCCTCAAGGATTGCCAATGTGATGCCGGAGAAAACAATATTATCCGAAGCTTCAATGGCCTGTCGCAATGCAGTTTTGTTTTCTGCCAGCAGACGCGCTGCGGATTGCGACCGCCAATAGGAGAAACTGCGCTCACCATTATTGAGATGCACCATATAGAGGCCGGGCATGCGCGATGCATGGCGGCCTATATAGCCGGTTCCGATTTGTTTTTGTGCCATGAATGCCAGCATGGCATCGGACATTGCATCCTGCCCGAGCAGGGTGAAATAGCTGACCTGCCAGTCTGCTGGCAGCGCCGCACGGGCATAATAAGCGGCATTGAAGGTGTCTCCGGCAAAGCCTTGCCGCAACAAGCCGCTGCCATCAGGGGCAAGCTCGATCATTGCCTCACCGATGGCGAGAAACTGTCCGCTCATGATTAACCTCAGACCAGCTTGCCACGGGCTGCAATCGGCCAGCTTTCCGTGACCATGCCGTTGCGCTGGATATAGAGGCTGTCAAACATATTGGTAACGACGCAAACATGGTTCGGGATGATCCGCACTTTGTCGCCGACCTTGAGGTTAATCGGCTTTTCGCTAACCAAACGGCCATGTTCTTCTGACAGCTGATCGATGCGGATATCATCGCGTCCGAGGACATGGCCATAACCACTCAATCCGAACAGGTCAGAAGTCAGCGTTTTGCTGCCTGCATCAATAATCGCGCGGTTGTCAGACGGAACGGACACAACAGTCGCCAATACAAAAAACGCACAATCATCGTAACTGCAAGCGCCGCGCTCAACCAGTGAGCGGTCATTATAAATATAGGTGCCGGGACGGTATTCTGTAACAACAGGGGCATCGGCCGCACTCATCATTGAGGGCGTGCCGCCGGAGGTAATGAGCGGCACAGTCATGCCTGATGCTTCGATTTTTTGTTTTGCCTGTTCCATGAAGTTTTCAACTGCGGTATGGGCATTGGCTGGCGGATAGGTCATCAGGCCGCCGAAATGCAGCCCTGCAGCGTTATGAATGGCCTTGGCAAGTTCTGCTGCTGCTTCAGGCGTTGCTACACCGCAGCGGTCTGCGCCGGTATTGCACTCTACCAGCACCGTTAACGGCTGTGCCTCATTGGCGAAAGCTTCGGACAGACCGTTAATCACAGTCAGGTTATCCGCAACCACACTCAGTTTTGTGCGGTGCGCGAGCGCTTTGAGCCGGTCAAGTTTTTCATGGCCTAAAATATTATAGGTAATCAGCAGGTCAGGGGAGAGACCATATTGTTTTTGCAAGCCGTCGAGCATGGCTTCTGCTTCAGAGATTTTTTGGCAGGTAATGCCGTCTGCGCCTGCTGCAAGCTGGGCATAGGCCAGCGCTGGTAATTTATGCGTTTTGATGTGAGGGCGCACCTTGAAACCATGTTGGTTCGCATAGGACTGAAAATTGCGGATATTTTTTTCTGCAATATCCAGATCAACGACAATTGCTGGTGTGTTCAATTGGTCCGCAAGTTTTGGTTCCATTTTTCCTCACAAATTCCGCGACCCTGTTGACTTGCCTTTCAGGCGTCAAAAAACGTGCCGGTCAGGCTGGTCGCCCCCTTGACAAGTTATGCATACTGTATTGAGATACGTCAATCCGGTAAAATAGACTAATGTCCATTATTTTGGACAAAATGAAAAATCATACCGAGGAGGAGCTGCATCACCTGATGCAGGCAAACAATTGGGGGTTCAGAAAATGCAGGCAATGAAACTGGCACTGTTATTGGGTGCCGCGACAATCGCATTGACACCATCCGCTTTCGCGCAACAAAAAGGCGGCGTGCTGGATGTGGCAACTATTGGTGAGCCGCCGACACTGGACCCGATGGTCTCAACGGCTGATCTCGTCGGCATTGTCAGTCAGCATATGTTTGAGACGCTTTATACTTTCGATAAAGACTGGAAACCGGCGCCGCTTCTGGCTGCCAGCCTTCCGGAAATCTCTGCCGATGGAAAAACCTATCTGATTAAACTGCGTGAGGGTGTTAAATTCCACGACGGTACAGACATGACATCGGAAGATGTTGTGGCATCGCTCAAGCGCTGGACAACACTTGCCTCGCGCGGCAAGCAGGCGGCAACTTTGATTGAAGCCATTGAGCCGGTTGACGATTACAGCATCAAGATCACGCTGAAGCAGCCTTATGCACCGCTGACATCTCTGCTGGCCTTCAATAATTCCGCGGCGATTGTTTTGCCTGCAGAAAAACAGGCTGAGCCGATGACCGAATTTGTCGGCACCGGCCCTTATCAGTTTAAAGAGCGTAAGCCGGATCAGTATATTCAGCTGGTGCGTTATGACGGTTATAAATCGCAGGAAGGCGAGCCGAGCGGTTATGCCGGTGGCCGCCAGCAAAATCTCGATGAAATCCGTTTTGTACCGGTACCGGATGCCAATACCCGCGTAGAAGCTGCAGTTTCCGGCCAGTATGGTTATGTGGATGCGCTGCCGGTTGAGGCTTTTGACCGCGTGTCCGGCTCGGCGTCTTCGGATGCCGTGATGCTCAAACCATTCGGCTGGCCGGTTTTCATTATGAATACTTCCAAAGGCATTGCTGCAAACCGTGATCTGCGTAAAGCTGTTCAGGTCGCATTGAATAATGAGGACATGCTGACTGCCGCCTATGGCAGCAAGGATTTCTTCAGCGCCGAGCCATCGCTCTATCCGTCCCAATTCATTTGGAGTACCGATGCCGGTTCAGAAGGCAGCTATAATGTCGGTGATGCGGAAGCAGCAAAGGCACTGCTTAAAACCGCCAATTATAATGGCGAGCCGTTGCGTATTCTCACCAGCCGCCAATATGAGTTCCATTATAAAATGGCTCAGGTTGCCGCTGAATATCTGAAACTGGTCGGTTTCAATGTTGATATGCAGGTGGTGGATTGGGCAACGCTCACCCAGCGCCGTGCTGATCCGGCGCTCTGGGATATTTACATTACGCATAGTCCGTTCCTGCCGGAACCGGCTCTGATTGATCCGCTTTCAGTGAGCGCACCGGGCAAGTGGAATACACCGGCGCGTGCCAAGGTGATGGATGCGTTTAATGCGGAAGCGGACCCGCAGAAGCGTGCGGCACTCTGGGCGGATGTGCAGAAAGTCGTGTTTGACGAAGTACCGTTTATCAAAGTCGGTAATTTCAACAATCTGTCTGCCAAATCCAAGAAACTGGATGGTGTGACGCCTGCACCATGGCCTTATTTCTGGAATGCTTCCGTTACACAGTAAATAAAACAGGCCGCGCCAGCTTCGGAGGAGAGGCGGCGCGGCTTTAAGTTTTGGGTATTTCCGAATTGGGTGGAGACTGAATGCTACGCTATATCATACAGCGTCTGATCGGCATGATCGTGGTCATGTTTCTGGTTGTGACGATTGTTTTTGTGATCGTTCGCGTCACACCGGGTGATCCTGCAGCCGTCATGCTGGGGCCGGAAGCGACACAAGCTGATATTGAAGGATTGCGAGCAAAGCTCGGTCTCGATCGCTCATTGCCGGTGCAATATGGCTATTACCTGCTGCAATTGCTGCGCGGTGATCTGGGCCAATCGATCTTTCTCGGTCAGCCGGTTGTCCATGCCTTGGCGGAACGGGCAGAGCCGACATTCTTTCTGACATTGTTTTCCATTCTGATTGCCAGTGCGATTGCATTGCCGGTCGGCATTTATGCTGCGGTTAAACGTGGCTCATTTTTCGATCAGACCGCAACGGCTCTGGCGATGTTTGCCGCCAGTATTCCAAGTTTCTGGCTCGGCCTGTTGTTGATGCAGGTATTTGCCGTGCGCTACGGCTTGTTTCCGGTCTCCGGTTATGGCGGGCCGGATACGAGTTTCGGCGAACGAATGATGCATCTGGTGCTGCCGTCTTTCGCGCTGGGTATTGTATCCTCCGCTTTGATTATGCGTTTTACCCGCGCTTCTATGCTGGATGTGCTGGGCGATGATTATGTGCGCACTGCCAGAGCCAAGGGGCTGAATGGCAGACGCGTGGTGATGAAACATGCGTTTAAAAATGCGCTGATCCCGATTTTGACAGTGATCGGCCTGACCGCAGCTGTGCTGATTTCCGGTGCAGTGGTGACAGAGACGGTGTTTGGCTTGCCGGGGGTTGGCAATCTGGTGGTGTCGGCTGTGATGCGCCGCGATTATCCGGTTATTCAGGGGGCCTTGCTGGTGATTGCCGCGCTCTATGTTCTGATTAATTTTGCCATTGATATGCTTTATCTGGCCGTCGATCCGAGGGTGCGTTACTGATGACCGGCTCCAGTGTAAAATCCTCAGAAACATGGTTGTTTATCCGTCGCCTGTTGCGCCGCCGTACGGTTGCATTCGGCCTGTTCGTCCTGATCGTTTTCGTGCTGCTAGCCGTTCTGGCACCACTAATTGCCCCCTATGCACCAGGTAAATTGTCGATCAGCAATCGTCTGACCGCGCCGAACGGCACATGGTTTTTCGGTACCGATGAATTTGGCCGTGATGTATTTTCCCGCACACTTTATGCGGGGCAGCTGTCATTGGCAGTCGGTGCTGCGGTTGTCGTTCTGGCAAGCCTGATTGGTATCACACTCGGCTTGCTGGCCGGTTTTTTCCAGCGGCTGGATACGCCGATTGCGCGTCTGATTGATGCGATGATGGCTTTTCCTGATATTCTGCTGGCGATTGCGCTGGTGGCCGCACTTGGCCCTTCGCTGACAACAGTGATTGTGGCTTTGTCGATTGTCTATGCACCGAGACTGGCGCGTGTGGTGCGTGCTTCAACACTCGTTATTCGCGAACTGCCTTATATCGAGGCATCGCGTGCGCTGGGCATTTCCACGCCGCATATTATGACCCGCCATGTGTTGCGTAATCTGCTGTCACCTATTCTGGTGCAGGGGACGTTTCTGTTTGCGCAGGCCATGCTTGCCGAAGCTGGTTTGTCCTTTCTGGGGCTTGGTGTCAGTCCTGAAATTCCGACATGGGGCACGATGATTGCCTCCGGCCGTCAATATGTCGGACAGGCAGACTGGATGACGCTGTTTCCGGGTTTTGCCATCATTCTCGCCGTACTGTCTTTGCAGATGGTCGGTGACGGATTGCGCGATCTTCTCGATCCGCGTTTGCGTAAAGATATGTGAGGGCATGATGAGCCATTTATCAGACAAACAGCCTGTGCTCCGCGTGCAAAATCTCACAACCTCTTTTCTTGGTGAGGATGGCTGGCGACCGGTTGTGAAAAATATCTCCTTTGATGTCGGTGCAGGGGAAACCGTGGCGCTGGTCGGGGAATCCGGTTCCGGAAAAAGTGTAACGTCTCTTTCTGTCATGCGGTTGTTGCAGCCAGATACCAGCCGGATTGAGGGGAATATTCTGCTTGCAGGTAAAGATATCTTGCAGCTGCCCGAGCAGGAAATGCAAAAAATACGCGGCAATGATGTCGCTATGATCTTTCAGGAGCCGATGACATCGCTCAACCCGCTTTACACGGTGGGAGACCAGATTTGTGAAGCTCTGTTATGCCATCGCAATATGAGCAAGGCAGAGGCAAAGGCTGAAGCTCTGCGACTGATGGATAAGGTGCGTATTCCTTCTGCCGCAAGCCGGTTCAATGAGTATCCGCATCGTTTCTCCGGCGGTATGCGCCAGCGGGTGATGATCGCTATGGCGCTGGTCACCCGCCCGAAACTGCTGATTGCCGACGAGCCGACTACAGCGCTGGATGTGACTATTCAGGGGCAGATTCTCGACCTGATTAAAACCCTGCAGGAAGAGGAAGGCACTTCGGTACTGTTCATCACCCATGATATGGGTGTGGTTGCAGAAATAGCTGACCGCACGGTGGTGATGTATCATGGCGATGCGGTGGAAACCGGCGATACGGCCACGATTTTCCGCGATGCAAAACATCCTTATACGCGGGCTTTGCTCTCGGCTGTACCGGCGCTCGGGTCTATGACAGGTCGTGCGCGTCCGCTGCGTTTTCCGGTCGTTGATATCCGTACCGGTACGGCTTTACCGCCGGTTGAAGCTGCCGATACAGTTGCACAGGATGCACAGCCGGTTCTGGATGTGAAAGGGCTGACGACACGCTTTACCATTCACAGCGGACTATTCGGGAAGCTGGCAGGGCGCGTTCATGCGGTGGAGAATGTTTCCTTCTCGCTGCAACCGGGAGAAACGCTGTCACTGGTGGGCGAGTCCGGTTGCGGTAAATCGACGACCGGCCGCTCGATCATGCGGCTGATAGAGCCGCAAAGCGGTTCCGTTATGGTCAACGGGCAGGATGTGATGGCCATGGCAGGGCATGAGCTGCAAGGTCTGCGCCGTACCATGCAGATGATTTTTCAGGATCCCTATGCCAGTCTCAATCCGCGTATGCGGGTAGGGGCGTCGATTGCGGAGCCGTTTCTGGAGCATAAGCTCGGTACAAAACATCAGGCACGGGAACGTGTAGCCGATCTTCTGGAGCGTGTTGGGTTAAAAGCCGATATGGCGTCTCGCTTTCCGCATGAATTTTCCGGCGGGCAGCGTCAGCGTATTTGTATTGCCCGCGCGTTAGCGCTTGATCCAAAACTTATCGTTGCCGATGAGTCTGTCTCAGCGCTTGATGTTTCCATCAAGGCGCAGGTCATCAATCTGCTGCTCGATCTGCAATCCAGTCTCAACCTGTCTTTTCTGTTTATTTCGCACGATATGGCGGTGGTAGAACGTCTCAGCCATCGTGTTGCGGTGATGTATCTGGGCGAGATTGTTGAGATCGGCCCACGTGCAGCGGTGTTTGAAAATCCGCAACATCCTTATACGAAGAAACTGATGGCTGCAGTGCCGGTGCCTGATCCGGCGCGGCGTGGCATGCGGCGCGGGCAGATTGCGGATGAATTGCACAGCCCTGTCCGTGCGCCGGATTATGTACCGGTGCAGCGGCAGATGCGCGAAGTATCAGAAGGGCATTTCATATTCCAATGATAGATCCGGTGAAACAAGTCTGCTTCTTCCAGTCAGTGCTTGCCGCTGAGCGCCTGCGCGGCATCCTTCAGGCATTGCAGATAGAAAGCATGGTTCTTCAGCCCGTCATCGCGTGGGGCGACAAGGCACAGCGTCGCGGTGGCAATGCCCTGCGCATCGCGCATTGGTACGGCAAAACAGTGAGTGAAATTATCGACCGTGCTGTTGAAGGTAAATTGGCCGGTTCTGTCGGCTTCACGCACCTGCGCGATAAATTCAGCCGGATCAAGCCAGCTGCCATTGGGCATTTGGAAATCGGCAGCGGGAATGAAACTGGTAATTTCTTCATCGCTGAGATGGGCGACCAGCAGGCGACCGGAAGCTGTCCACGGAATAGGCACGGAATGGCCGACATCCGAGGAAATACGAAACGGGCGCACGCCTTCTTTCATACGGGCAACGGTATATTTATTACCATCGAGCACGCAATATTGCGCTGTTTCGCGGGTCTGTTCGGCAATGCGTTCCAGTGCGGCATCGCAGGCGCGCATGAAGTCAAAATGATCTTCATAGGCCGCACCGAGAAAATAAAGTTTACGTCCGAGAAACACACGGCCGTCACCGCCGGTAAATTCGAGAATGCCGTTGCGCAGCAGCAGATTGACCAGTTCGTAAACCGAGGAGCGCGGGGCACCGATCTGCGCGGCAATTTCATTGGGTTTCAGCGGCTCACGTTTGTTGCGCAGAAAATCCAGTATCTCAAAGGCACGATCCAGACCGCGCGCACGTTTGCTGCTGTCTTCTTTGGGCGTGACCGGAGCGGTTGCGGTACTGTCTGACATGCTGCCTCCGATGAGCGCTATAATGTTATTATGTCTGTTATATTGGATTTTATCATGCAGGCAAGCAGAAGTTTACAATCAGAAGTGACGATGACAGAAGGAAATACGGGTATGATTATGCGTTATCAAAAAGGCAGCCGGATGAGTCAGGCCGTGAGCTATGGCGGCATGGTGCATATTGCTGGTCAGGTGGCTGAAAACCGCAAGGCTTCCATTGAAGAGCAGACCCGTGATGTTTTGGGCAAGATTGACCAGCTTTTGCAGCAGGCGGGCACTGACCGTTCCAAATTGCTGGCGGTGAATGTGTTTCTTCCGGCCATTGTTGATTTTGATGCGATGAATTCGGTTTATGATGCATGGATCGATCCGGAAAACCCGCCGGCGCGTGCCTGTGTGGAAGCGCGCCTTGCTGATCCTGATCTGCGGGTTGAAATGACAGCAGTTGCTGCCCTTTAATGCTCAATGAAGTGCCGGAGCCGGATATGACTCAAACGCTCATTCGTAATGCCCGTATCATTGATGGCACCGGCGCGCCCTGGTATCGCGGAGATGTTTTGCTGGGCGGCGGGTTGATCCGGCAGGTCGGCAGGGGGCTCAAAGCAAATGGCGATGCGCAGATCATTGATGCGGATGAGCGTTATTTAAGCCCCGGTTTTATCGACGCCCATTGTCATGATGATCTGATCTTTCTGCGCGAGCGGGACAGGCCGGAAAAGGCGATGCAGGGCGTGACCAGTATTGTGGTCGGCAATTGCTCTTTTTCGCTCTATCCGGCAGCAGAACAGTCCCGCGAATATCTGCGTCAGCATTTCTCCGGCCTTCTCGGTGAAACGCGATCTGATGAGATTTTTGATGATTTCTCCGGCTATCATCAAGCTTTGGAAGGAGAGGGGATTGCTCTCAATCTGATCTCACTTGTTGGCCATGCGGCTTTGCGGCTGGCAGTGATGGGGCATGACAGACGGCCTGCCACAGAGAACGAGCTTGCAGCGATGTGTAGCTTGCTTGAAGTGCAAATGGTACAGGGGGCGGCAGGTCTGTCGCTGGGGTTGGTTTATCCGCCAAGTGCTTTTGCTGAGATTGAAGAACTGGTGACGCTTGGAAAAACTGTGGCCGGTTTCGGCGGGGTGCTGGCTGCGCATATCCGTTCCTATGAGGCAGGGCTGATGCAGGCGACCGAAGAATTCGGTGAGGCTGTGCGCCTGTCCGGTGCAGCCGGATTGCTGTCACATCTGCAATCGGCGGGACGACCGAACTGGGGTAATGTACCGGCTGTGATTGACTATCTGGAAAACCTGCGATCTGACGGTGTGGATATCAGCTTTGATATGTATCCTTATCCGGCAGGCAGCACATGGATATTGCAACTTCTGCCAGCGGCGGTGATGGATGGTGGTTTGCCGGCTTTGAAAGTGCGCTTACAGGACACCGCATGGCGGCAGAAATTGGCGCATTGGGTGGAGCATGGCGGTGATGATTATCACGGCCAGAGCAAAATCTCGCTGATAGGCTGGGAGAATGTGCGGCTTTCAGCAATCGGTATTGAGGAACTGAAACATCTGGAAGGGCAGACCATGCGTGAAGCTGCCTTTACGCTTGGCACAACGCCTTTCGATCTGCTGGTGCGTTTTGTTGAAGAGGATGACGGACAGACGGGGATTATCCTGTTTCAGCTTGATGAGGATGATCTTCATGCAGCCTGTTGTAACCGTTTGTTTATGGCGGGGTCTGACGGTTTGCCGCGTCCGGGTTCCAAGCCGCACCCGCGTGCTTTCGGGACTTTCCCGCGCATTGCCGGTCCTTTACGGCGGGAGAAAAAATGGTTCCCGCTGGAGGATGCCGTGCGCAGGATGACTTCGGTTGCTGCGCAGCGTTTTTCTCTGCATGACCGCGGCCTGTTACGTCCTGCGATGGCTGCTGATCTGGTGCTGTTTGAAGATGCGATCACAGATCACGCGACATTTGAAAATTCCACACAGATGCCGTCTGGTATCAGCCATGTTTTAGTCAACGGACAGGCGGTGATTGCAGCAGGCAAACCGACCGGTAACAGAGCCGGAAAAGTGTTGCGCCGCTGAGGATTCCTGTTCTGATGGCCTATTGGTCTGTCTTGTTGTGACGTTTATAAAATCTTAAGGCGGTATTTACCGGAAAACGATATTAATCCTGCTAATATCAGTAATATTTGAAGCAGGAATAATGTCATGAACGGGCAGACCGGTGATCAGCGGTGTCATATCCGTGATCTTATGCCAGCGATTGCATTGCTGGTTCTGTTGCTTGGCGGGATTGCCGTGGCTTTTCTCAAGCCAACCGGCAAGGATGACCAATATATTGTTATGGTCGCTCCCTGGCGCACATTGAACTCTGTTATCAGCTCCATTCAGGCCGCTGAAGGCGCGATTATTTCTATCAATGCTTCATCCAGCCTGATTACAGTTTATTCCGAAAATAAAGATTTCCCAAACAGGCTTTACAGTGCCGGTGAGTGGCTGGTTTTTGAACCGCTTCTGCCTGGTGGTTGTTATGCCATTCAGGAACGGACGACAGCCGCATGATCCTAGAACTTGACGACCTTCGCAGCCGGTTTGGCCGGTTTTTGGTGATTTTATTCTGGCTGCATGTCCCGCTTCTGGCGCTGGTTGCTTATATCACCGGTCATTCGCCGGTCGGCGCAGCTTTGGCAGGCGTGGTACTGGCCGGTGCCTATCATATGTCGTGGCTGCGCTCAGGCATTGCTCCGGTAACGCGCTATATTTCCGGTGTTGCCCTGATGGGGCAGCCCGCATTGCTGTTGTATTTTATGAGCGGTCAGCTCTGGCAAATGGATATGCATATGTATTTCTTTGCTATGCTGGCGCTCACGGTTGCGTGGTGTGACAAGCGTGCAGTTCTTTTTGCCGCCGCTGCCGTGGCTCTGCATCATTTAACGCTGGATTATCTGATGCCAGCAGCGGTGTTTCCTGAAGGCGGGGATATCAAGCGCGTTCTGCTTCATGCGGTGATTGTTGCGTTTCAGGCCGCGGTGCTGGTGTGGTTCGGCGATATGCTTGTCGATTGCTTCAATCGCATTAATGCCATGCGCGATGAAATCATTGCCAAGAATGCGGCACTGGAACAGCGCACATTGGAAGCGGAAGCTGCAAGCAAATCGAAGAGCATGTTCCTCGCCAATATGAGCCATGAAATCCGCACACCGATGAATGCCATTCTGGGCTTTTGCCATCTGGTGCTGCGCACGGATCTGGATCTGCGCCAAAAAGAATATGTCTCGAAAATCAGCAATGCCAGCACGGCTTTGCTGCGTCTGATCAACGATATTCTCGACTTCTCCAAGAATGAGGCAGGCAAGCTTTCTCTCGAGACACGTCCGTTCAATTTACGCTCTTCTTTGCAGAGCCAGCTTAATCTGGCGGCAATCAATGCGGAGAATAAAGGCGTCAGCATTGAAACCGTAATTCAGAATGATGTGCCTGCGGTTCTGGTCGGCGATGAATTGCGCCTGAATCAGGTGCTGCTCAATCTCGTCAGTAATGCGGTGAAGTTCAGCGAAAAAGGGACTGTTACTGTCACGGTTGATGCTGAAGAGCAGCAGGATGCAGGTGTCAAACTACGCATATCGGTGCGCGATCAGGGGATCGGTATGGCACCGGAACAGCAGGCTTTGCTGTTTAATTCTTTCACACAGGCCGACAGTTCCATGACACGCCGCTTTGGCGGAACCGGACTTGGACTTGTCATCAGCAAACAGATTGTTGAGCAGATGGGCGGCACAATCGGCGTGGAAAGCATGCCGGGTGTGGGCAGTACTTTTACCTTTACCGTCAATATGGCAATTGGTGAAATGCAGGCTGAACCGGAGCGCCTCGCTTCGGCAGAGATTGCAGGTTTGCGTGTGCTTGTAGCTGATGATAATCCGGCCTCGCGTGAGATTTTCCATGATGTCTTTAATTCATGGGGCTTGAATATTGATCTGGTTGCTTCCGGTGAGGAAGTTCTGGGCGCGCTTGAAGGAGCATGCAAAACCGGCCAGCCTTATGATCTGGTGGTTCTGGACTGGAAAATGCCTGGCATGGACGGTCTGCAAACAGTACAGGCGCTTCATCGTAATGAGAATCTTTCGCCGCTGCCTTATGTGGTGATGGTGACGGCCTATGGTAATGAGGACTTCCGCGCGGAAACCGAGCGTTCCGGTATTGCTGCCTTCCTGACCAAGCCGATTGTCCCGAATGTGCTTTTTGACACGATTACCGGCTTGTTTGCCCGTGAAACAGCGGCGGATGCACCGCATGCGGAAATCGGCCAGACTATTCCGATGGTGGCGGAGCAGCTGCGCGGGCTGAAGGTTCTGCTGGCTGAAGACAGTATGATTAACCGTGAGATCGCGGTTGAGCTGCTGCAAGATGCCGGATTGGTGGTTGATGTTGCTGAAAACGGCCGTATCGCCTGCGATCTCGTTCTTCAGGATCCGCTGCCCTATGACGGCATTTTGATGGATATCCAGATGCCGGAAATGGACGGTATTGAAGCCACTTTGCAGATCCGTAAAAAATGGTCTGCGGAGCAATTGCCGATTATTGCCATGACCGCCCATGCCTATGAGGAAGAACGGCAGAAATGTTTTGCTGCGGGTATGGACGACCATGTGGCCAAACCGGTTGATCCGTTTCTGCTGGTGCGCACGCTTGATCGCTGGTTGAAGCCGCGCAGCAAAGAAGCTTCGCGTCCGGTCGCAGAGTCTGCTCCGGTTGCAGTGAAGCCTGTAAGTGATCTACCGGAAAGCCTGCCGCCGTTTGATCTTACAAAAGCGCTGGCGCGTATGAATGGTAAAACATCACTATTGCGTAAGCTGATTATTGATTTTGGACAGAGATTTGCTGCAACACCGGAAGAGCTCAACGAGCTGATCGGCCGCGGTGCATTGGATGATGCACGGCGCAGCGCCCATACGCTGAAAGGTGTGGCGGGATCGCTGGAACTGGCAGAAGTTTATGAACAGTCTGCCAAGACTGAAGCTGCATTGGCACAAGGCGATGTGGTTGCGGCTAATATATTGATTGCTGAATTGGAGCAGGTGCTGAAACCGGCAATAAAAGCGGCTAAGAGTCTTGTAACTACAACAGAAGATGATAATAAACCGGTTCCGGCAGGACAAGCTGATCCGGTCAATATTCAGGCGGAGATTCTGGTTTTCCGCGGGCTTCTGGAGCGCAGAAGTCTGAAGGCACGCAGCAGTTTTGAAAAATTGGCGATTACGCTCGGTATGACACCTGACACTCTGCAGGTTCATCCGGTGAAGGTCGCTCTCGACAATCTTGACTATAATCGCGCCCTCACATTGCTGGATGCTGAATTTGCTGATGTTTTGCAAGCTTCACCGGACACTGAGCGTATCGGAGAATAATTATGACAGACCGCGCGGTCATCCTCATTGTGGATGATGAAATCTCAAATATTGAGATTATGAGTGCAGTACTCGAGGACGATTATGAAGTATGTTTTGCGACTTCAGGTGAGGAAGCATTAAAAGTTGCACAGACGGTGTTGCCGGACCTTATTCTGCTCGATGTGCTGATGCCGGGTATTGACGGATATGAAGTTTGCCAGCGTCTGAAAAAAGATCGCATGCTTGCGGATATTCCGGTGATTTTTACAACCGGCCTGAATGATCAGGATGCGGAAGTACGCGGATTATCTGCCGGTGCGATCGATTATGTGACCAAGCCTATTCAGCCGGTTATTCTGCTGGCGCGCGTGGCCAATCATGTCGAATTGAAACGCCTGCGCGATCAGCTGGCGCAAATGGCTGTCACAGATGCTTTGACCGGTTTAAGCAACCGCCGTCATCTGGAACAAACATTGGCGACGGAAACCACGAAACTGGCCCGCACAGGCGACTGGCTGTCGGTTATCATGGTCGATATCGACTTCTTCAAACTGTTCAACGACACATTTGGTCATCCGGCCGGTGATCGTTGTCTGGCGATGGTTGCGGCGGCTCTTACACGCGCGGTGCATCTGGCAACAGATGTGACAGCACGTTATGGCGGTGAGGAATTTGTCTGTGTCTTGCCGGGGCGGGATCATGATGCGGCAGTACTGGTGGCCAAAGAAATACAGGAACAGGTCAGTTCTTTAAGAATTCCGCATCCGGGTTCAACGGTTTCCACTTGTGTCACGGTGAGTATCGGCGTTGCTTCGGCATGTTGTCTGCCGGAAATGTCTGCCTCTCAGTGGATGGCACATGCTGATCGCCAGCTCTATCTGAGTAAACGTGCCGGCCGGAATGAAATTTTCAGCACTGTTTTCAATGCGCAGGAAATCGGTCTGATTTCTGAATAATCCGGGATCGTTGCTCTATGACCGGCAAATTCAGGTATTTTGCCGGTCAGCGATCTCACACAGATGCAACTGAAGTTTATGCGTCTGTATTTTCTCAAAAATATGCGGTGCCGGTGCTTTGTCGGTGATAATGGCATCGACAATATTCAGTGCGCCGAGTTTGACAAGCGCGCGCTTGCCAAATTTGCTGCTGTCGACAGCCAGTAATTTGTGTCTGGACTGGTTGAGTGCTTTGGACACGGCCGCCACTTCTGTCCGGTCATCATCACACAGGTCACCGTCATCATCGATGCCGCTGACAGAAATCACCGCATAGTCGAATTTGAAACGGTTGATGAAATCGGGTGTGTCTTCCTGAAAAATGCCGCCATCTACGGCGCGGACAAAACCACCCGGGATTGCCAGTGCGAAGTCGGAATTCTCGCTGATGAGTGATGCTACACGCAGACTATAAGTGACAATGCGCAAGCCCTGCCTGTTTTTTATCAGCGCAGCGGCAATGG
This sequence comes from Pseudochrobactrum algeriensis, assembly GCF_018436245.1. Taxonomy (NCBI): domain Bacteria; kingdom Pseudomonadati; phylum Pseudomonadota; class Alphaproteobacteria; order Hyphomicrobiales; family Brucellaceae; genus Pseudochrobactrum; species Pseudochrobactrum algeriensis. The sequence continues at coordinate 3,039,878 of NZ_CP075361.1, read as the reverse complement.
CCTCACAGGTTGTGCCCGTATCAATGAAAATCGTTGTGTTGTCGGGAATGTAATCGGCTACAAATGCGGCAATCGCCTGTTTTTCTGCGGCCTGATCCAGACGCCTCTGACGATAGGTTCCGGCATCCATCGGAGCTGCGATCGTCGCGCCGCCATGGATACGGCGAACTTTGCCTGTGGTTTCCAGCGCCATGATATCGCGGCGTGCAGTTTGCATCGTCACCGAGCAGAGATGCGCAATTTCTTCCAGCGAAATATAATGATTTTGCTCGAGATATTGCAGCAGAAACGCCTGACGGTTGTCTTTTTTGTTGCCGCCGGTTGATGCCGAATTGTCAAATCGCATAGCGCCCCCCTGTACTCCACGTATTTCGGACAAAAAAAATTATGCGTCAAGAAAATGATTTTTGACAATCATCCGGATTGTATAAAAACTGACATATGACTCGTCTAATGTAAGAAAAGTGACATTTTATGTCTCAAATCTTATTATCAGGATGATATGATGAAACAGCAGCGGTCAGGCACAAGGCATAAGCGTAAATTAACGGCAGGGGTGGCGAGTGCAATATTGCTGGCTGCGCTGAATACAAATGCACAGGCAGAACCAGCAAAAACACAGAATTTTTCTCTGACCGTGATGGGTTTTAACATCTGGAATAACGGCCTTGATTCCAAAATGTGGGATGCGGAAGCAAAAAAGAATGACCAGCTGATTTATAATAAGGCCATGCAGGATTTGCTGCGTGGCGTTGCCCCTGATGTGCTGGTTATGCCGGAACTTTACAACAATAGCGGCAGGCCGTTTGGCGATACGACGGTTGTTAAAGCCCATGTGAAAAATACTCTGGATCTGCTGAATGAAAAAGCAGACAAGCTGGGTGCATTTGAAAAAATCAAAGATCATGGTTCCCGTGAAGGCGAAGGCATGGTCTTTACAAGCGGTGAAACGGAATATCTGGCGGCGAATACGGTTGTCGTGAAGCCGGGTAATGGCTTCCCTGATACAGTTATCGCCGGTCGCCATTTCAATTATGCAGACACATCATCTGGTCGTATCGCTCAGGCAAAAGATGCCAACAAACTGGCACAATCTACCCTGACGCCGACAATATTGCTCGGCGATCTGAATGCCGGTGATATTTCCGAGCGTGGTCTGCTGAGTGTGGATGCGCAACTGCGTCTGATAAAAAAAGCCGCTGGTAACGCATTTTATAAAACGCTGGCTTATGAATATCTTGAGCGGGCGGATGCAGCAAAATGGCGTGCAATCATTCAAGCCGAACACCCGAATGCCAATATTGACAATTTGTCATGGGAGCAGTGGGGCAATGCACTGGACAAAGCCTATCAGGCGCAAAAAGATATAGGCTTTGCCGGAGAGACCTATCCGGTAGACAATAATCTTCCGGTGACGATGAATATTCTGAAACAACAATATCAGCTGATTCAGCTTGAGCGGAACCGCGAGCAGTTCAAACCAAGTGACGTTGGTGATGAACGTGCGACCTGGACCAGTGACGGGGAGGAATCCACCAATACATGGCCGAGCTGGGATCGTGTGAATATTGATCATATTCTGGTTTCCCGACCTTTCGCCAAATGGGTTGAGATTGTTGATAATGGTCAATGGTCCGGCACACTTTCCAAACCGTCATTACTGCCAAATGGTAATTCGCTGTCGGATCACGATCCGGTCGCACAGGAGCTGCGCTGGGTAGGGCCAAAGCTTGAGACTTATAAAGACGGCGATGTTGAGAAAAGCCGTCTGATCTGGGGCGCCGGTGCATCCGGTTTTAAAACCAAAGGCAAAGAGTTTTTCCTGACCCGTAATAATAACCGTAATGATGTTTATCTTGGACAGGTCGCGGATGAAAACGGCAAACCGATCCTGAAAGATCTGACGCAGGAAGAAAAACAAACACTGCTCAATTGCCAGACAACGGATGCACGCTTTGCGCAGGCTGTGAGAGATTACTGTATTGATAATCACAATTTCATTGGCGAAACCTCGGTTTCCGATGGCGGAACGGTGATTGTTTTTGAAGATGCGGCGCTGGGCAGTGCATCAGCAAGTTTACGTCTGAATGATGGTGGTCTGCGCGTGGCCGGTCTGGCAATGAACAGTCTTGAGCGCAAAATCGTGCTGGACGGCAATGGCTGGATTGATGTGACTGAAGCTGCCAACAACCTGAAAGTTAATCAGGAGATCAGCGGCGGCGGTGCTCTCATCAAACGCGGCGAGGGCGTACTGACACTGAATGCTGCCAATAGCTACAGCGGCGGCACATCCGTAGAGCGCGGCGGATTGATTGTCGGTGATGCAGATCATACGGATGCTTCAATGAGCGGTATGATTAAAGTCAGCAATGGTGCATTTCTTGCGGGTTCAGGAACACTCGGTGGTATTCATATTGCTGCGGATGCTGTTCTGGCACCGGGTAACTCAATCGGCACGCTGAAAACTTCCGGCGATCTGGTGATGGAGGCAGGCTCTCTTTATCATGCGGAAATCAATCCGGATGGTACATCTGATCTCGTTCAGGCTTCCGGTACTGCAACAATCGACGGTGCCCGCGTTTATGTCGATAAGGCGGGAGGCTCTTATATACCGGGCAGCCGTTATACCATTCTCACAGCGGATGGCGGTGTGAACGGTACTTTCGCTGACCTCAGCCAGAATATGCCATTCATTAATCTCGGCCTGATTTACGATCCGAAGGCGGTTTATCTGGATGTGCTGCGCAATCAGGTTGCGTTTGACGATATCGGCGAAACGGCTAATCAGCGTTCTGTCGCAGCCTCTGTTGAATCTCTGGCAAGTGGCAATGCTGTTTATGATGCTGTGCTCGGGCTGGAAAGCAAAGAACAGGCTTTGGCTGCTTTTGATCTGCTGACAGGTGAGGTACATGCATCCGCTAAAACGGCTTTGATGAATACGAGCAGCGATTTGCGTAACGCGGCACAGGGTCGTCTTCGTTCCGCTGTCGGGGATACACATGCACAGAAGGGTGCTCAGGTTGTCTCAGCCAAAGATGCGCCTGCTGCTTTATGGGTGCAGAGCTTCGGCACATGGGTTGAGAATTCTGCAAACAACAATGCTGCAAAACTCAGCCAGACAACGGGTGGTGTCTTTGCCGGTTATGATGCAGAAATTGCAGAGAATACACGCCTTGGTGCACTTGCCGGTTACAGCCGCACCAGTTTTGATGTTGATGACCGTGCCTCATCCGGCGAGAGTGATAATTATCATCTCGGCATCTACGGTGGTTCGCAATGGGGCAATACTGCTCTGAGCGCCGGTCTTGCCTATAGCTGGCACTCGGTAGATATCAGCCGTTCAGTCCGTTTTGCTGATTTCTCGGATAAACTCGCAGCTGATTATAATGCAGGCACTATGCAGGCTTTCGGTGAACTCAGCCATAAGCTGCAAACCGGTAATGCGGTCTTCGAGCCTTTCGCCAATCTTGCCTATGTTGCAGTGAAGACGGATAGTTTTACCGAAACCGGCGGACAGGCTGCTCTGACCGTTGACGGTGACAGAATGAGCACCGTGTTCACAACGCTCGGTATTCGCGGAGCAACAGAGATGATGTTTGGTAGTATCAAAGCCGAGCTGAATGGTACGCTTGGCTGGCAGCATGCATTTGCTGATACTGATCCGGTCAGCCGCGCATCTTTTGCAACGGGTTCTGCATTTGATATTTCCGGTGTTCCTGTGGCAGAGGATACGGCGCTGGTTCAGGCAGGTTTTGATATCAAGGCCAGTGAACAGGCGGTTTTCGGTATCAGCTATCGTGGTCAGTTCGGATCAGGCTTTCAGAGTAATTCTGTGAATGCCAAACTTGGCATCAAGTTCTGATCCATCAGATATTTTGTAAAAGGAAACTACCGGCTTCCGTCACGGAGGCCGGCAGTTTTATTCTTTGTGTTTGTTTTGCCGGAAGATCAGGCGGCCGGTTTTAATGCGACAGCAGGAAAATCTACCGGTACATCCAGCGCGACATTGATATAATTAGTGAAGAGATTGAGAGCGACATGGGCAATAATCTCCACAATAGCCTCATCGTCAAAACCTGCGGCTTTCAGCACCGCAATATCATTTGCTGTCACTGCGGCACGGTCGCGGGTGATTTTGAGGGCAAAGTTCAGAACAGCTTGTGTCCGCGGGTCTGAGGATTGTCCGGTCTGGGCAGCCGCCATATCGGCAGCTGATGCGCCGGCCTTGCGTCCGAGCGCTGTATGGGCGGCAAGGCAATATGCACAATTATTGGCATTGGCGACCGCAACAGCGATTTCCTCGCCCAGACGCGCACCGAGTTTGCCGGTACTAAGAGCGCCGAACGATCCCCACATGCTTTGCAATGCGGCTGGTGAATTGGCAACAACCTTGAACATGTTCGGGACAGTGCCGAAAGCACCGTTAATCTGATCGAGCACCGGTTTGACAGAACCGGTGGCAGACGCTGGATCAATGAGATGAATATGTGCCATAATAGATAATCCTTCTCTGTAGCGTGGAGTTGGGTCAATGAACGGTCCGGTGATGGCAGTCACCGGGCCGTTTTCAGTTCCGGCTTATGGGCCGTGAACAACGGTATCCGGCAGTTTTTGTGTGCCGGAGATATTTCTATCAGGGTTTTGGGTGAATGCTGCCCAGTTCACATCCTGAGCAGTCTGGTCTGCGGCTTCATGTTCCCCGCAATCCAGCCGGAGATCCGTACCGGCAATGTCTGCGCCGATAAATGTGCAATGGTGCGGGTGTGATGATCCGGGATGAATATTCGGGCGGAAATGACGGCAGGAAACGCACATGCGCTGTAGTGGAATAGCACCGGCTTGCTGTAATTCATGGATGAGTCTGATTTGTGTGGCGAGTAATTCGCTTTGTACCGAAGCAGGTAAGCTCGCCAGCGCCTCAGAAAAGCGTGATGAACTCTCTTCTATCGCAGCATTGACTGCATGACCTTCAGGGGTCGCGCATATGATGCTTGCCCGTGCATCAGAGGTGTCAGCGGTGCGGATCAGTAGTTTTTTCCGGACAAGGGCGTTTACTGTCTCCGTGATACTGGCGCCGGAAACGGCAAGTTGCGCGGCAATATTTTTTGAGCGCATACCGTCGGGCCGCGTCACAAGCAAAGCAAGAACCTGTGCCTGAGCCGGGTTCATCCCTTCAGCTGCTGCCGCTGCCCATAGTTCAGCTCGCAAAATGATAGCAAGGCGATCAAAGCCCGTCTTTAGGTGCCGGAGTGTTGTTGATATCTGACTCATGTAAATATTAAGTAGGAGTCCTAATTAAATGTCAAGCACTCAATACCGACTGCGGATGACGAACAGGCCAGTTCCGGTTTGAAGTTCTCAATAATGTTGGCGAGACAGTGTATTAAATTGCAGAACTTGTAAGACGTGACAGCGCGCCTAAGGCGTGGCATAGGAGGGCGCACAATCACAAGGCCTCCTGTTTCATGATCCGCATTGACAATATCAGTAAGTCCAACAGCCATCGCATTCTGTTTATCGAAGCGTCTGCCGCTTTGAACCGTGGCGAAAAAATCGGCCTTGTCGGGCCGAATGGTGCCGGTAAAACCACTCTGTTTCGCATGATTACCGGCGAAGAACAGCCGGATGAAGGACAGGTTACGGTCGAGAAGGGCGTGACGATCGGTTATTTCGATCAGAATGTCGGTGAAATGGGCGGACGTACGGCCGTTGCGGAAGTGATGGATGGTGCCGGCCCTGTCAGCATCGTAGCTGCAGAATTGCGTGAACTTGAAGCTGCAATGTGCGATCCGGATCGTATGGACGAGATGGATACAATCATTGAGCGCTATGGTGAAGTTCAGGCACGTTATGAGGAACTCGACGGTTACGGTCTGGACGGTCGTGCGCGTGAAGTGCTGGCAGGTTTGAGCTTTTCTCAGGAAATGATGGATGGCGACGTCGGTAAATTGTCCGGCGGCTGGAAAATGCGCGTGGCCTTGGCGCGTATTCTGCTGATGCGTCCTGATGTGATGCTGCTCGATGAACCTTCCAACCATCTTGATCTTGAAAGCCTGATCTGGCTTGAGAATTTCCTGAAGACTTATGACGGCGCTTTGCTGATGACGTCTCATGACCGCGAATTCATGAACCGTATTGTCTCTAAGATTATTGAAATCGACGGTGGTAATCTCACTACCTATTCCGGTGACTATGTTTTTTACGAAGGCCAGCGTGCTCTGAATGAAAAACATCAGCAAGCACAGTTCGAACGCCAGCAGGCAATGCTTGCCAAAGAAATCAAATTTATTGAACGCTTCAAAGCACGGGCGTCCCATGCCTCACAGGTGCAGAGCCGCGTGAAGAAGCTGGAAAAGATTGACCGCGTAGAACCGCCGCGCCGCCGTCAGACTGTGGCCTTTGAATTTGCAACGCCGCCGCGCTCCGGTGAAGATGTGGTCAATCTCAAAGGTGTCCATAAAGCCTATGGCAGCCGCACAATCTATGACGGGTTGGATTTCATGATCCGTCGTCGTGAGCGCTGGTGCATTATGGGTGTGAATGGTGCGGGCAAATCGACTTTGCTCAAACTGGTGACCGGTACAACTGATGCCGATCAGGGCAATGTTTCCCTCGGCGCCAGTGTAAAGCTCGGTTATTTCGCTCAGCATGCCATGGATATTCTGGAAGGTGACAGCACGATTCTGGAATGGCTGGAGCAGCGTTTTCCAAAAGCAGGGCAGGCACCTCTGCGGGCTCTTGCCGGTTGCTTCGGTTTTTCCGGTGATGATATCGAAAAGAAATGCCGCGTTCTGTCCGGTGGTGAAAAAGCGCGTCTGGTGATGGCGGCTATGTTGTTCGATCCGCCGAACTTCCTTGTTCTGGATGAACCGACCAACCACCTTGATCTTGATACCAAAGAAATGCTGATCAAGGCGCTGGCTGCCTATGAAGGCACAATGCTGTTTGTTTCGCATGACAGACATTTTCTGTCAGCGCTTTCAAACCGTGTGCTGGAACTGACGCCGGATGGTATTCATCAATATGGCGGCGGTTATACGGAATATGTGGAAAGCACCGGTCAGGAAGCACCGGGCCTGCATAGTTAAAATGAATAAGCCTCCCGAAAGTGATTTCGGGAGGCTTCTTTATAATAGGGTATATGTTTAGCGGCGCTGCAATTTTTCAAAGCGCTTAATCAGACGATCCCGTTTCAGCCGCGAGAGACGTTGAATCCAGAAAATACCGTTCATCTGATCAATCTCGTGTTGATGGCATACGGCCAGTAAGCCTTCCGACTCTTCTATATGTTCTTTACCGTCCAGATCCTGATAGCGGATATGGACGGCAGCGTGGCGCTCAACTTCATCCACAACGCCAGACATAGAGACACTGCCCT
>NZ_CP075361.1:3002500-3027500 GCF_018436245.1 Pseudochrobactrum algeriensis | reverse complement strand
GCCTGCCCGGTGCTGGAAGGTTAAGAGGAGAGGTGCAAGCCTTGAATTGAAGCCCCAGTAAACGGCGGCCGTAACTATAACGGTCCTAAGGTAGCGAAATTCCTTGTCGGGTAAGTTCCGACCTGCACGAATGGCGTAACGACTTCCCCGCTGTCTCCAACGCAGACTCAGTGAAATTGAATTCCCCGTGAAGATGCGGGGTTCCTGCGGTTAGACGGAAAGACCCCGTGCACCTTTACTATAGCTTTACACTGGCATTTGTGGCGACATGTGTAGGATAGGTGGTAGACTTTGAAGCGGAGGCGCCAGCCTTCGTGGAGTCATCCTTGAAATACCACCCTTATCGTCATAGATGTCTAACTGCGACCCGTATATCCGGGTCCAGGACCGTGTATGGTGGGTAGTTTGACTGGGGCGGTCGCCTCCTAAAGAGTAACGGAGGCGCGCGATGGTGGGCTCAGAACGGTCGGAAATCGTTCGTCGAGTGCAATGGCATAAGCCCGCCTGACTGCAAGACAGACAAGTCGAGCAGAGACGAAAGTCGGTCATAGTGATCCGGTGGTCCCGTGTGGAAGGGCCATCGCTCAACGGATAAAAGGTACGCCGGGGATAACAGGCTGATGACCCCCAAGAGTCCATATCGACGGGGTTGTTTGGCACCTCGATGTCGACTCATCGCATCCTGGGGCTGGAGCAGGTCCCAAGGGTATGGCTGTTCGCCATTTAAAGCGGTACGTGAGTTGGGTTCAGAACGTCGTGAGACAGTTCGGTCCCTATCTGCCGTGGGTGTAGGAATATTGAAAGGATCTGTCCCTAGTACGAGAGGACCGGGATGGACGTATCTCTGGTGGATCTGTTGTCGTGCCAACGGCATAGCAGAGTAGCTATATACGGACTAGATAACCGCTGAAGGCATCTAAGCGGGAAACTAACCTTAAAACGAGTATTCCCTATCAGAGCCGTGGAAGACCACCACGTTGATAGGCCGGATGTGGAAGTGCAGTAATGCATGCAGCTGACCGGTACTAATAGCTCGATCGACTTGATTGTTCTCATTATCAATATCCATCAAGCTCATCCAATGGATGAGTTTGATAGAATTAGACTAGCGCTCACGGATCGTACGCAGCTAAAGCTGCTGATCCTCCGCGAGGGCGGCCAAAAGTGGCCGACGTGCGGTCGCACTTGCGAACACTGTGTGTTCGTGACCGAGGCGCTAAGATCTTATGCACGAAAAACCCAGCTTCTTATTTGTTTCTGTGCCCTTTGCTGACCTGGTGGTTATGGCGGAGCGGCTGCACCCGATCCCATTCCGAACTCGGCCGTGAAACGCTCCAGCGCCGATGGTACTTTGTCTTAAGACACGGGAGAGTAGGTCGCTGCCAGGTCTGCAAAAGGCACAGAAATCAAAACATCTTCTCAAACATTCAGCGCTAAACGCGCAAATCAATCGCTTACCGATAAGACAATCTTCAAAGCAAATCTTAAGCGATCATATATCTAGGGTGGAGCGCCCGTTCGGCCTACAATCGATAATCAATCGATTGCTATACGGCCTCACCTCATCAGGCCCATAACCTGAAAAAGAGGCTGACTTCGCTCCCGGGCCTCAAAGGCTTGTACTAACTTTGACGCGGGGTGGAGCAGCCCGGTAGCTCGTCAGGCTCATAACCTGAAGGCCGCAGGTTCAAATCCTGCCCCCGCAACCAAACAAACAGCCCGCTCTTTGAGCGGGATTTTTTTTGGTAACGGGTCGTAGATTTTAAGCCTAGTCAGGGGCCCGCAAGGAGGCAAAGCCGACTAAGCGGGATACAAAACCACAAATCCTGCCCCCGCAACCAAATCCCCTCAAAGCAATAAAGCTACGATCCAGACGCCATTCCAATAGGCGTGCCAATGCATCCGGGACCAGCCCGTTCGAGCTAAAATCGATAATCAATCGGTTTCTATACGCTCTCACCTCATCAGCCCCATAACCGGAAGGCGGAGGAGGAAAAGCAAGCGATACAATATTGATTGCACGACGAACGGAACAAAGCCAAAACCGAAACCAAATCTCCGAAAATCCCCCAAGCTCCGGCAGAAATGCGCGGAGCTTTTCGTATTTAAAACATACGAATGAGAAAAACGGGGGAGGGGGCAAACCTCTCCATCTAGACAATATATAATCTTTCTCAGCATTACTGTGATCATAGTAATGGTCGAGCAGCTCGAGGTCGTTATACCGTATATTGTTCACGGCTGATGCCGTCAACTCTGGTCAGGTACGGGTAAACATTCTTATCATTGGTTGCCTTGCTGATTTTAAATGCATCCAGATTTGCCAATTAACTGGATGTCATAAAAGCCTCGGTCAGTGTTTTTGTAATTACAGTTTGTATTGTAAGATCTGCATTTTTATGAAGTAAATATAATGACGCGAGCGGTTTATGCTGCGAATTATATGTTGATGACAAAATATACTTATTAACTTTGAATACACGTTCAAGTTAACATGGCTGATGCTCAATCTAAGAAATAATTTATCTTCAAGAAAATGATGAGCCAGACTGTAGTGCCGTATCTTTGCATGCAATCCATGTTTTCAGTGTAATTTGGCTATTTGTACCGGTTTTTACACTGTGCCTCGTGGATATCTTTGACACAAATAGCTAAAGAAAAAATCTGCATATTATGTAAGGGGACAATATGGCTTATTTTCCAACCTGGCGTTTGACCAATAACGTCACCGTTTTACCTGATGAACGATTGCCGACGTCTGCCGCAATCCCGATGGGCATTCAGCATCTTCTTGCAATGTCCGGATCCACGATTGTTGCGCCGCTGATTATGGGTTTTGATCCCAATGTCGCGGTCTTTTTTTCCGGTATCGGTACATTATTGTTCTTTTTGATCACCGGTGGTCGCGTACCAAGCTATCTTGGCTCTTCTTTTGCTTTCATCGCCGTTGTTATTGCTGCGACAGGTTATGGTGGCAGCGGTGCTAATGCCAATATTGGCGTTGCCTTGGGCGGGATTATTGCCTGCGGTGCACTTTATGCTTTGATTGGCCTTATCGTCATGGGCGTTGGCACCGGCTGGGTTGAAAGGCTGATGCCGCCAGCTGTGACCGGTGCAATCGGTGTTGCTATCGGGTTGAATCTTGCACCTGTTGCTGTCAGTCAGCTTAAAGGAACACATGCACATATTACGATCGCTCTGATGACAGTCCTGTGCATGGCGATTATTTCCGCCTATGGACCAAGAGCGACACGTCGAGTTGCGGTTTTGCTGGCACTGGTCTTCGGCTATCTGCTCGTTCTGATTTTTGGTAACGGATTGGGTATGGTTCCGGGCATTAATTTTGATGCTGTCGGTGCAGCTGCTTGGTTTGGTTTACCGCATTTTTTGAAGCCTGAATTCAGCTGGCCTGCAATTACATTGATTGCACCGGTTGCCATAGTTCTTGTTGCAGAAAATCTCGGTCATATTAAAGCGCTTGGCTCTATTACCGGTCAGAATATGGATCGCTATATCGGCAGAGGCTTCTTTGCAGATGGTCTGGCGACTATGGTTTCCGGTTCCGGTGGTGGCACAGGTGTAACGACCTATGCAGAAAACATCGGTGTTATGGCAATGACTAAGGTTTATTCGACTCTTGTCTTTGTTATCGCCGCGGTTGTTGCTCTGGCTTTGAGCCTGTCACCAAAATTCGGTGCAATTCTCCAGACGATTCCGGCTCCGGTTCTGGCTGGTCTGGCTGTCTCAGTTTTCGGTCTGATTGCTTCTGCAATGGCACGCATCTGGGTTGTGAATAAAGTTGATTTCGCCGATCCGCGTAATCTTTTCACTGTTGGTGTGGCTCTGATTTTTGGTGCAGGCGACTTTACTGTTACGATCGGTGATTTCGCATTGGGTGGTATCGGTACCTCTACACTTGCTGCACTGGTCTTATACCAGCTTCTTGGCATTGGTCGTCGCGAAACGGCTTAATTAAAAAGCAAAACACTGGCCGGAAATATTCCGGCCAGTGTTTTTTGTATTGGTCATAAAACAATATCTTGGTCTTTTACTGCAGTGTTGCACGGTCGAAAACGGACATATTCATAAACTCCCCGTCATATTCAGCGAGATAAACCAGACCTTTGCGATTTAAATATTCGACCTTACCATTTTTGAAAATCAAAAGACCTTCTTCCCGTAGTTCCCGCAACATACGATTCATATGAATCGGGCTTAGTCCCAGCGCATCTGCAAGCTGATATTGCGTGATAGGACAGTAGAAACCCGTATCTTCACCCATGCCGCAGGCTTTCGCCCTGTCTCCCAGTTCCAGCAATAAATGTGCGGTTCTCACCAGAGCGCTTCGGCAACCGATATTCGTAATATGCTCAATCAGCATAGATCGTTGTCGTGCAAAAAGCTCAATGAGCACAAAACTGAGTTTTGGAGCGCTGTTAATGGCGTGGGCGAGGGAGTTCAGCGGGATTTCAAAAACAGTCATCGGGGTAATGGCGGCGACAGTATTATAACTGCGGCCTGCAGCGGTTCTTAAACCGACAAAATGACTGCGCATCGGAAAATCCAGTACCTGTCTTTCCCCGTTGGACAGATCACGATGGACACAGCCCCATCCGCTTTGCACCAGATGGATACTGCGGATGCGCTCACCCTGATTGATTATAGTCTGATCGGTTTGAAAATGGCGCTCTTCAACCTGCAAGCCGGAGATGGCTTGAAGCTCTGTGGTTCCGAAGTCGGCTGCAATGGGCGGTGATGTGAGAAGCTCTGACAGAGCGTTTGTAACGCCATTGGCATTTTGTGATTTATTATGCATCCTCCCCCCCGCTCTTACTAAACTGAAAACGCCGAAATCAGGGCGTTCATATATGGGTTTTGTTCCGAAACCGTTTTACGGGCTTCGGGATGCGTATCCGAACATTTCCGGAATTAGACTTACACTTTGGAAATGCTCTGTTTATTTGTTTTTATATACGATCCATTACACAGCCGGTTTCTGTTTTGCCGGAAACGCACTAGATCAAAAGATGTAGTTGTTACCCCTATTTGTGTAATTAAATTTCGGCACGCATATTTATAAAATTTATTTTTGCTAACTTAGGTTAAGGACAAGCTTATCCTATAAAAGCAATAATTCAAACCATCCGCATTAGTTTTGTTTAAGCAACGCAGATGGTGCGAAGCTGTTTGCGCTCTTATTATGACTAAAAACATCAAGTATAAGATGAATGTTTATAAAGTAGAGTAGGGAGGAGTGGGGGGATGCAATACAGGGCAGCTTCCGAAGGTGCAGGGGAGTATAAGATGATGATCGCAGAGAAAAATCTGGAAAAACGTCTTGTTCTCATCTGCAAAAATAATCTTGATCGCGAATGTCTGTATAATGGATTACTTAATACAGGTTTGAGGCTGCCAATTGTTTGTTACGAAACATTGGAGCATAGCGACGCTGAATCTGCCGGTTTGAGTGCAGCTGTTTTATTGCTGCATATCGGCACCAGAAAAGTAACAGATCCGGAGCTTTCCGGAGAGATTAAAAACATCAAAGCGGAATGGGATCCCGTGCCGCTCATATTGCTGTCTGAATGTGAAGACTGGGATCAGGTCGTCTGTGCCATCGAGCTTGGCGCCCGTGGTTATATCCCGACTTCTGTTGGTATCCGTGTTTGTGTTGAAGCGGTTCATCTGGCCATGGCCGGAGGGACATTTATACCGGCAACCAGCATTACCGGAAAAGCACAGCCCAAAAAGACAGACACCCATGAGTTAAGCGGGTTGTTTACTGCCCGTGAGATTCAGGTGATTCAGCTGTTGCGACAGGGAAAAGCAAATAAAGTGATTGCCTATGAACTGAGTATGAGTGAGGCGACAGTCAAAGTTCATATGCATAATATTATGAAGAAATTCGGTGCTACAAACCGGACAGAAGTCGCCTATAAATTGAACAATTTATATCAAAATGTATTTTAATACATTCTCCGGAATTGAGAAGATTATTTGAGCGCATTGCAAGGTGTGAGGATTTCTTTGCGCTCAAATAATTTTCAAGTTCCGGTCGTTTAATATCCCGGATCATTTCATCGTTTATTTTAACCGGCTGACCCGCTTGTGCCGGATGAATCTTAGAGCGGCTCCGGTTCATCTTGAATCGGTAGAACCGCTCTAACTTTTTGTTTTTACACATGTCTTTATCCCAAAACCGGTTCCCACTTTTGGGAGACATGCTCTAGAAATTGTGTAGGAGTGGATGTTGTCCACTCCTACAGAATGAGAGCGGGTATCCTATTGATTCGGACTCTCATTCTTTTCGAAACGGAAGAAGTAGAAACTTCCCGTTATTTTACTCTTTGGGGGCGAAGAGTAAGTTTCAGGCTGCCGGCGATTGCTATTACCGCTGGCATCAAGAAAATACATTATCCAGCGATAGTCAGGGATTGATGCTGACAAAGCCTGAGGCTGAGCCCATTGCACCACCGGTTGCACTGGCTGCGGACGATCCACCGAGAAACCCTGTGCTCGAGTTTGCAACGGCACCTGACTGACCGGAAATACCGGAGCTGTAAAGAGATCCGGAAGCACCGATACCAAAGCCAGGTACAACGACGCCGCCGCCGATACCGGTTGTGGTGGCCCAGCCATTGGTTGTGCCATAGCCCTGAGCTGTGGAACCGGCTCCTAAGAAGCCGCCGCCGCTGACTGCGGAGTTACCCATAGTCTGACCGGCGAAGCCGCCGCCCCATTCAACTGTTTGTGCGGAAGCAGGCAGTGCTCCGGCGAGAGCCAGCGCTGAGACTGCTGCAAAAGCAAGAAGTCTTTTCATTTTTATATCCTCCAACTGTTATGGCAAATCTCCCGTTTGCCAGATATATCCGACGATATATCCCGCTGCCCATGGCCGCTCAGAAGGCTTGGCCATGGGCAAAAGGCTATATCCACGAATGGCAAAATTTTTGTCATGTGGTTGATTTTCATGCTCTGTCTGTCTGCTCACATCACAGGACGCGGGCAAAACCAGGCGCGGCCTCTTTGCGCGTCATTGCGCAGTGTGCAGCCTTTGGCTTCCAGATCACTGCTGGAAAGACCAAGGGCTTTCGCAGAGTAAGTCCGTTTGTTGCCGACGGGGGCGGGAGCAGAGGCTCTCTGTACGCGCGGAGCGGGGGCAACTGAAGCGGATGCTACGGCTGTCGGCGTGGTGCGGTATGAGACCTGCCGTGCAGCCACCCCCTGAGAAGGGCAGACAATACCTGTCGCATTCAATGAGGCGCGAACCTCTTTGTTGAGACAGACCAGATCAAGGGCAGCGCTTCTGTGCCCGAGACCTGCCAGAGCTGACGCATAGGCACGACGGTTACATTCCTTCATTTCATAGGTCGAACCGATGCCAAAACCCCAGCCGGTTGCACCGATACCGGCACTGGCTGAGCCCGCGCAGGAATGAACACCTGCAGCTACCAGCCCCGGAGAAATCGCAGGAACAGTTGTTCTGATCCTGTTCGGGGAGGTATTGGTACTGCCAATGGCAATCGCCGTTGCCCCTGACTGAGAGTTGGAATTGGCATTATTGTCCATTGTAAAGGACTGCGCCAATGCGTTACCGCCAGTAATACTGATAATACCAGCGCACAATAGGATACCCAGTTTAGCCATAGCTAACTCCTTTCCGGGGCGCGAGAACGCCCGGCTTTGTGTGGCTTGATTGTTTGATGACATATGCTGACAAAGCGGATTTGCTTTGCTGAAACTGATTGTAAGTATGTTTCGGGCTTTGAAATGCTGGAAAATTGATTAATCGGAATAATAATATTGATGGGCTTTCTTTACCTGCCTGTAAATTTATTATCCCTATTGTCTATGGTTTCTCTAAACCGGATCTGTATTTCTGCTTTTTTAAAACGTAAGATTTACGCAAAGTTACGTATCTGCAGGTGGTTTAAAACTGCTGCTGCATGAGCGGGGCAGCAGAATTCAGGTGAAATTACATGGCGATTCCGCAGACAAAAGACGAGTTGACCGAGGCTGTTACTGTAAATTTTGACAGTCTGATGCGGCTCGTCCGCAAGGTTCCTGCCGGCAGGATCACAGAAAAAAGCCTCGATGGTCATGCCAAAGACACGCAAATGAGTGTGAAGGATCTGCTGGCCTATCTCACCGGCTGGAATGAGCTCGTGATTAAATGGCTGGAGAAGGATTGCGCCGGCGAGCCGATCGATTTTCCGGAGACAGGGTTTAAATGGAATGAGTTGGGCAGACTGGCTCAGAAGTTTTACAGGGATTATGATGCTCTGACTTATGAAGCGCTGTTGTTGCGTTTGCAGGCCGCTAAAGAAACAATCATTCAGCAAATTTCAGAGCGATCAGATGAAGCACTTTATGGTGCCGGCTGGTACGACAAATGGACGATGGGGCGTATGATACAGTTCAACACTTCATCGCCCTATAAAAATGCCTGCGGGCGCTTGCGCAAATGGCTGAAGACAGTTCCGGCTAACAAATCGCAGGCGATGTAAAGGTTGCGAAAACCGACGGCTATCATTATATAGCCACAGTGCAGGACGACCTGCCATTGCATCATACGGGGACGGCCCCTCTATCCGGTGCAGAGCGTATCAGAACCGAGTGTTCCGACCCGCATTCTGCCCTTTTGAATGACGCGCATTGTTCTGAAATTGTTTTTCAGATGCGCTCTAACAGATGGAGAGCAGGCCCTTATGAAACAACGATCTGAACCAGCCGCTATGCTAGCCGTAACTAAGGTTGCATCGCTGCGGTCACTTTTCCCGCCCCTGACAATTATTCGTCTTCTGATCGCATGGCTTGTGGTTGCTGTTTTTGCCATTTGGGGCAAACAGTGGCTGAGCGAACCGTTTGACAACACAATTGCAGTCCTGTGTTTTCTTGCGCTGTTTGCAACAATCATCATGGCAGCCTTTGGGGTTGTGGGAGAGGCGGATCATCTTGCGCATCAGCTGGGTGAACCTTACGGCACGCTTATTCTCACGCTGTCGATTGTCTCTATTGAAGTTATTCTGATTGCATCGGTTCTGCTTGGGCCGGGTGAATTCCCGACGATCGGCCGTGACGCTATTTTTTCCGTCATGATGATTATTCTTAATCTTGTGACCGGTCTTTGTTTGCTTGCAGGCGGTTTGCGCTATCGTGAGCAGGAATATAATGCGCAGGGCGCTGTCACTTACTTGTCGCTGATTACCGTTTTGACCGGGCTTGCTCTGGTGTTGCCGAATTATGTTTCCGGCGCCGGTGAGTTCAATTTTGTACAGGCGATAGCATTTTCCGCAATTACAATGGCAGTCTATGGTCTGTTCCTGTGGATGCAGATCGGCGGTTACAGCCGGTTGTTCATTCAACCGAAATCGGGCGACATGACCGTACTGGCGAGTGAAGCGCAAATGCTTGCCGAAAAGGATGCGGCACCGGCAGCTTTGGATAAACGGGCAATTCTTGTCCGCTCTGTTATTTTGATCGCGATGATCCTGCCGATTGTTTTGCTGGCTCATGATCTGGCTATTCTGATTGATTACGGTATTGAGACGGTCAATGCGCCTGTAGCCCTTGGTGGCGTATTGATTGCAATCATTGTGTTTACACCGGAGTCGATTACAGCTGTGAAAGCGGCGCTGAATAATGAAATGCAGCGCGCGATTAATTTGTGTCTCGGTGCTTTTGTCTCGACTGTGGGGCTGACTGTACCGGCGGTGCTGATTATCGGTCTGGTGATGAATAAAACCGTGACAATGGGCATTTCCGGCGTTGAAACAATTTTGTTTCTGCTGACAATTGCGCTCACGGCTTTCAGCTTTATCGGGCAGAAAACCTCACCGGTTCAAGGGATTTTGCATCTGGCATTGTTTGCTGTTTTCAGCGTGTTGCTGTTCAGTTCGTAAAATATGACATAACCCGTTCAAAGAAGGATTTTGTAAAATGAAGCTTATGCAAGTGGCCGGTGCCGGTATGTTTGCCCTGTTGCTGAGCGGGTTTGTCTCCGGAGCATCCGCCCAGAATAGTAAAGTGGTTGAATTGTATAAATCACCTTATTGCGGTTGCTGCGGTGCATGGGGCGACCACATGAAAGCGGCGGGCTTTGAGATTAAAGAACACAATATTGAAGATCTGAGCCCGATCAAAGCCAAATACGGCGTTACGGATGATCTTCAGTCCTGCCACACAGCTATTATTGATGGCCATGTTATTGAAGGTCATGTACCAGCGCAGGATATTGAGAAACTTCTTGCTGAGGGCGGTGAAAAAGCCGGTCTTGCCGCACCGGGTATGCCTGTCGGCTCTCCGGGAATGGAGCAGGGCGGTATGAGTGAGCCTTATCAGGTTATCCGTTTCTCAAAGACGGAGCGCTCTGTTTTCGCACAGCATTAATAGTGAAACGACTGTAACAGCCGCAGGGCTGTTACAGTCATTCTTCTCAAGGCCGGATTAGCCTTGTACCTAGAGCATTTCACAGTCAAGTTGGATCAACTTGACGCCCGTGATAATGCGACCAAATAAAGAATCTAGAGCGAGCGCTATGATCCAATCTGGACGTAAACCGCTCTAGCTTTTCTCTTTGCTGAGCAATGTGCGCTTGCGCTCCACACCCCAGCGATAGCCGGAAAGACCGCCGTCATTGCGTACAACGCGGTGGCAGGGCACGACAACAGCAACCGGATTGGCCGCACAGGCACCGGCAACTGCACGCGCAGCTTTAGGCATGCCGGCAAGACTGGCGAGTTCCGCATAGCTGACGGTTTGTCCCGGCGGAATCTGACGCAAAATCTGCCAGATTTTTTGCTGAAAGACCGTGCCGTGAATATCCAGCGGTAAGGAAAATTGCGGCTGCGGCTGATCGATAAATTCCAGACAGGTCTTCAGTGTGGTTTCAAAATCACTGCCACCCTGAGAGATTTCAGCTTTCGGGAAGCGTTTTTTCAGATCATCCAGTAATTCATCAGTATTATCACCGAGCAAAATCGAGCTGATGCCTTTTGACGTTGCAGCAACCAGTATTTTACCAAGGGAGCAGGGTGCAATTGCATATTGAAGCATGATGTCTGCGCCTCCTTTTTTATAGGCAGATGCGGTCATACCGGAAAGCCTGTTTTTTGAGGCATAGAAATTGCTGCTTTCATTATAACCGGAATTGTAAATCGCCTCTGTCACAGAGGTTTTATTGTTCTTGAGTTCCTGTTCAAGCCTTTGCATCCGCAGTGACTGGGCATAATTTTTCGGAGTGATACCGGTAACCTGCTTAAACAGCTTATGAAAATGCGATGTGCTGAAACCGGCATGGGCGGCGAGGCTGCTGAGATCCGGTGCGGTTTCATTATCGCGGATCAGGCGGCAGGCTTCTTCGACAATCCGGTTCTGCTGTTGCTGCAATGTTTCCTGACGCTGTGGCAGACAGCGCAGACATGGCCGGTAGCCTGCTGTTTCAGCCTGACGGGGATGGTCGAAAATCTGCGTATGCTCAGGTTTTGGTCTGCGGGAAGGGCAGGTCGGCCTGCAATAAATACCTGTTGTGCTGATGGCATAAACAAATGTGCCGTCGGCATCAGTTTTTCGATCCAGCGCAGCCTGCCAGCGCGGATCGTCAAGGAGTTCGTCTATGCGGGCGTGCTTGTTCACGATCTTACCTTTCTTTGAATAGATCACAGGTTATCGCGTGAATTTTGTTCCTGCACTGCAAATCTTATTTTTAAATTTGAGCATGTCTCCCCAAAATAGGTACCGGTTTTTGGGTAGACATGCGTTAAAATAAAGCGAAAGGGCGAGTATAAAGCATCAGATTATACACAACGCGCCCTAAGCTGCTTTTCTGAAGGTCAGATTGATGCGGAAACGGCCAAGCAGCGGATGATCTCCGTCTTTCAGTGGCGTAATACCATGATAATAAAGGCGTGATACGCCGCCCCATACTACGACATCGCCGTGCTGCAATGCATATTTGAGTACCGGATCTGTCCGTTTCAAGCCACCGAACTGAAAGGTTGCAGGCAGACCCAGCGATACTGAGACAATCGGATGGTCAGGACTTTTTTCATCCTTATCCTGATGCAATGAGAGTTTGGTCTTTGGTTCATAGCGGTTGATGAGGCAGGCATCGGGCATAAAATCAGCATAACCGGCTTTGGCCGCTGCTTTTTGGGCAAGTTGCAAGAAACTCTCCGGCATCTGTGGCCAGTTCCGGCCTGTCTGCGGATCAACAGGACTGTAGCGATAACCACTGCGATCACTGACCCAGCCGAGTGGCCCGCAATTGCTCATAGCAACAGACATGGTAAAGCCGCCGGGCGTAACCATGTGCCGGAACGGAGCTTGTTCGGTGATGGCAGAGAGGCTTGAGAGCAGATCCTGTTCCGCTGACAGAGCAAATCCGCGTAACAATACAGCGCCTTGAGCAAGGTTTTCCTGCTCTGGTAGCGCGGAGGTCAGTCCTGAAAAAAGATCTTGTATCATCATAACCGGATCAGAAAAGGGCACGAAATATGAGTATAAACGACTGTCGTCTTAGAACATAATTTAAAAAACCGGGTCAGTTGAAGGTAAATTATGCTCTGATTTTAAAGTGCTCGAGCGAGTTTTGTGTGCTAGAGCATTTCACAGTCAAGCTGTGATCAACTTGACGTCGGGATAATGCGACAAACTAAGAAATCTAGAGCGGACATTGCGATCCAACATGAACGTAAACCGCTCTAAGTCTGGCACACGGCGCTCTAATGAAAAACAGGAAGTGCGGCAGAGGCGCGTTTAACCGGCGCAACCTGTTCTGAGCGCTTCACCTGAGCGAATTTCTGAATATCCAGAACCGCATTCTGAATTTTTTCGTGCTGCAAAATCGCCTGACGACCGGAAGCGATGGCCAGATCAACCTGTTGTTTCGGCAGGCTGAAACGGGTCGGAATCTTGTTGAGACGGGCTTGCGTGGCGCTATCCAGATCACGGAAACTGACGGCTTCGACAATCAGGGACAAATCCCTGCAATTCCAGCCTTGTAAAGTACCGCGATATTCTTTGACCTTGGCTGCAGACAGCGAACAGCGATACTGAATGAGATTTTGCTGCCATTGATTGGTGGCCAGTTTCAGAGCATCAAAACCCTCACGCACAGAGGCTGAGATTGCTGTATAGACTGTGGCAGCGGCGACCTCGGTTAATATCGGGCCGTTTACATTTGTTGCCCATGGTTCTTCACCTTCAGTACCGGCATCAGCAACAATGAAAATCAGCTTGCGCAATTTTACCGCCTCTGCCGGAGACAGCGGGCCGTAAGGATTTTTTGCACCAGCCCGTGCCAGCGCGAATGGGGTGACACCGATATTATCGGTCAATGCGCCATCCAGCAGCTTGATATAGCGTTGCTTCGGATCATTACGATAAGCATAGAGGCTGCGTGCATAGGCATTGAGACGCAGTGAAACATCCGGATTGGTGAGTGTCTCCTGTAGCCATTGTGGCGGCTGATAGTTACACTTCTTGTGCATGGCGGAGATAACCACCGGAGAGAACACCACGGGAACTGCAGCCGAGGCACTCACTGCATCGGCAAGATAGACTTTATCGAGATCGCTGCACAAAGCTTCAAATGTATCATCGGTAAAGTGGAACGGCGTGCGATTATAAATATCGGATGCGGTAATCCACACGGTCGGTGCATCACTGCGTCTGAGTGCTGCAAAGGTTTTACCATAAAACAGATTGTCGTTCAGCCATTGGGCAAATCCGTTCCGGTCATTCAGACCGCCGCCGATGGTGCGTACGACATTTTCGGGATGCAGCAATGAGGTGCGCAGGCCTTCCTCTGCATTGCGGTACAGAAATTTCTCACGAAAGTCGCGATATTTATCAGGGCCGGTCATGCCGTAATAGGCGGCAGCAACTGCACCGCCGGAAGCACCGGAAACCAGCCTGACATTATCAATCAGCCGCCGCTTATAGGGATATTCATCAATGACCGTTTCATCCAGCGCCTGCAATACACCATAGGCAAAAGCGGCAGAGCGCGTTCCGCCGCCGGAAAAAGCCAGCGCCACAACGGTTGATCCGTCATTACCGTGATCGGCGATATAGTCGGTTCTTTTGCTTTGAATATCCGATTCATGGCTGTTGATCGGGCCGACATCTTTGGACGCGCAGGCGGACAGAGCAAATAGCGCAGCAGAAATCAGACTGATTGATAATCGCACATTCTGCTCCGTTTTATTGGCCATGGGCTGAAACAGGCAGCAACCGCAGCCTGCAGTATGCCTGTTTTATTGCATATCCAGCACTTTTAAGAGAGTGGTTTGTTTCCGGCAAGTGAAATTCAAATGGCGGAAAGATAAAACAAAGAAAAACAATTATAGGTGGTGCTTATGTTCGTGCAAATCGTCCATCGAATAGTATAAGAAATACTGATCCTGTAACTATGGCTGTGCATTGATCGGGTGATGCGGAATTCGTAACCGGTATGGACGCGCTGGTTTGCAGGTGATTTGCATATTGGGGCATAATGGGAGTGGGCTATGGGAAAATTTGATTTCAGCAGCTTTTTGCCGGAGCTGATTAAGATAAGGCATCAGCTGCATGCGATGCCGGAAATCGGATTATCTGAATTTAAAACATCGGAATTCATTGCGCAGCATCTGACAAAATGGGGCTTTGAGGTAACGCGCGGTCTGGGACAGACAGGCGTTGTCGGATCGCTGAAGCGCGGCGACAGCAACCGTTCAATCGGTTTTCGTGCAGATTTCGATGCTTTGCCGATTTTGGAGGAAACCGGTCTGCCTTATGCAAGCCAGCATGAAGGCGTGATGCATGCCTGCGGCCATGACGGTCATACGGCGATGCTGCTGGGAGCAGCCTATGCACTGTCGCAGGATCAGGATTTTAACGGTGCGGTTCATATGATTTTCCAGCCGGCGGAAGAGAATTTCGGCGGCGGCAAAATGATGATTGAAGACGGTTTGTTTGAGCGTTTCCCTTGTGAGCAGGTTTTCGCGATTCATAATATGCCAGGTCTGGCGACAGGGGTATTTTCAGCAAAAGCCGGTGCGATGGCTGCATCGATTGATGTGCTGACACTGACTGTTAAAGGCAGCGGCGGCCATGGTGCCATGCCGGAACTGACCGTTGATCCGGTTGTGGTTGCATCCAGTATTGTAATGGCTTTGCAGACGCTGGTTTCCCGTAATATTTCTCCGCATCAGCCTGCGGTGCTTACTGTTGGTTCTTTCCAGTCCGGCTCGGCCTGTAATATTATTCCGGATACGGCTGTACTTGAACTGTCAATGCGGGCAATGGATCCGTCTGTACGGGTAGCACTGCGTGATCGCGTGGATGAAATTGCCCGTTTTCAGGCGAAAAGCTATCAGGCGGAAGTGCAGCTTGACTGGGCTGTGGGCTATCCGGCAACCATCAACAACAAGCAGGCCTATGAACTGGCGCGGGATGTGGCCATTGCCAGCTTTGGTGAAGATGCTTTCGAAGAGCTGGATGTGCCGATGATGGGCAGTGAGGATTTCTCCTTCTTGCTGGAAGCCGTGCCGGGAGCCTATATTTTCCTTGGCAATGGTGACAGCAGCGGGTTGCATACCAGCCGCTACAATTTTAATGATGAGATATTGGAGTGCGGAGCCTCTTTCTTCCATCAGATGGCAAAATCCAGTCTCGTATAGACATAAAACGGGCGAATCTGCCCGCAATTTTGCAGATCACCAAGGTGATATATCTATCGAATTTATGCATAGCCTCATGAGGGCTGTGCATATAGTCGCCTTCAAATTCTAAAAATCGTCGAAACGAAGTTTTATTGCGCAAAATGACGTAAAAATAACGTCTAATTTTAACAAATGCGCAGCTTGCTTTTCATTTCGTATAATGAAAGGCTTCAGTCAAAGATAAAAAAATGCCGGAGCTTTATACCTTGCAAGGAAGGGTAAGGCGAACCAGCATGACGGGAAACAGTGATAATACTGCAGAGCAGAATGCGCGGGAACAAAGCGACGATTGCCTGCAGCAGCATGAAGGGGAGGGCACATCATGTCCGCGAGCGGGATGATTATTGCCGATAAAATTTTGCACAATGGTACCATCTGGTGCGGTTATGAAGAAGGTACTGTTGAGGCACTGGCCATCTGGCAGGGCAAGGTACTGGCCGGCGGCAAGTCTCAGGATATTCTGCAGTTTCAGGGGGAGGCTACAGAGCTTGTTGACCTCAAAGGCGCATTCGCCACACCGGGTCTGAACGACGCGCATCTGCATCTGATTTCAACCGGTCTGTCTCTGAAGCGGATTGATGCAACACCTGCTGTCTTACCGACACTGGCTGATTTGCAGGAAGCGATCCGTGTAAAAGCGGCAACATTGCCGAAAGGCGAATGGATTCTGGCGCGCGGCTATGACCAGACCAAGCTGGATATTGGCCGTCATCCGCATAAATCCGAGCTGGATCAGGCGGCACCCGAACATCCGGTTCTGCTGACCCGCGCCTGCGGTCATGTGGCGATTGCCAATTCCTTTGCACTGAAACTTGCCGGTGTGGATGAAACAACACCTGTGCCGGATGGCGGATTGATTGAACAGAAAAACGGCGCTCTGACCGGTATGCTGGCTGAAAATGCGCAGGATCTGGTGCGTGCTGTTATTCCTGAGCCAAGCGAAGAGCAGATTATTGAAGCCATTGAAGACGGCGGTAATATGCTTCTCTCCTATGGTATTACATCCTGCATGGATGCGGCGGTCGGTCAGATTGCCGGTTATAAAGAAATTCGTGCTTATAATATTGCCAAGCGTGATAACCGTCTGCCGGTGCGTACATGGCTGGTTCTGCTTGGTGATCCGGGCAAGTCAGTGGTGCCGCAATGCTATGAAAGCGGTCTGGTTTCCGGTGTCGGCGATGATATGCTGACCATCGGTGCGGTCAAACTCTTCCTTGACGGTTCTGCGGGGGGCAAAACCGCATGGATGTCCGTGCCATATCACGGCGATGATGTGGACAATATTGGTGTGCAGATTCTCAGTGATGAAGATTTGCAGGCCATGGTGATGGATGCTCACGCCAAAGGTTACCAGCTGGCTTGCCATGCGATCGGCGATATGGCGATTGAACAGCTGATTACCGCCTATGAAAAAGCGCTGGCTGCCTATCCTGATCCGGATCGTCGCCACCGTATTGAACATTGCGGTTTCTCCAGCGATGAACAGCATCAACGTATGCTCAAAGCCGGTATTTATCCGTGCCCGCAGCAGGTTTTCATCTATGATTTCGGCGATGCTTATATTTCGGTTCTGGGGGATGAACGTGCCCGTCCGAGCTATCCGCTGAAGACATGGCGCGATCTTGGTTTCAAACCGGCGACCGGCAGCGACAGCCCGGTCTGTCATCCGAATCCGTTTCCGAATCTTTACACGATGTTGACCCGCAAGACGTGGAAAGGCACTGTAATGGATGAAAACCAGCGTGTTTCCATCGAAGAAGCTTTGCAGGTTTACACCGAATATGGTGCATTTTCACAGAAGATGGAGACTGTGAAAGGTAAGCTGGTTGCCGGTCAGGTCGCGGATATTGCCGTGTTCTCACGCAATATGCTGGAAGCGACACCGGAGGAAATTCTCAGCGATACGCAGTGCATTATGACATTGCGCGGCGGTGAGATTGTGTTTGCACGCTGAAACAGCGGCAGCGTATCCCGAAAATTGTGAAGCGGTTTTCGGATAAGATACGCGGCAAAAGCAGAGAATAAGGCTGCGGGATTAGGAGACCGCAGCCGGAATAAAAATAAATTCTGAGGAGGGGATATTCTCAATGATGAAACGCTTAGCCTTAATCTCAACAATGGCGGCATCTTTGCTGGCCGGCGTGGCCATGAATGCTTCCGCTCAAGAACCGCGCAAAGGTGGCACGATTAATTTCGTTGCGCCTTACGGTTCAAGCTTCGGTACGCTGGACAATCAGGCAACCACTGCAACGCAGGATGAGTTTCCGACCAAAGCGCTGCATCGCCGCCTTTATTCATGGGATGGCACAGCCAACAAGCCGCAGCTCGATCTGGCAACGGAAGTGAAAGCTTCGGATGATCGTCTGACCTATACTTTCAAACTGCGTCAGGATGCATTTTTCCATAATGACAAGCAGATGACTGCTGATGACATTATCTACAGCTATAAGCGCGCGATGACACCGGGCAAAGCCTATGTCGGTGCCCGTTATATCAGCAATGTTAAAGGCGCAGATGCTTATTCCGAAGGCAAAGTTCAGGAAATCGAAGGCCTGAAGAAAATTGATGATTTCACGCTCGAAGTCACATTGAATGAAGCGCTGGATCCGGGCTTTATTTTCATGCAGCCGAGCACAGTGATTTATCCGGATGGCGAAGCCGATAAAGACAGCTTCAAAAGCCGTCCTGTGGGTCTCGGACCTTACAAATTCGCTGAATATATTCCGGGCTCACGTCTGACCGTTGAAAAATGGGAAAAATTCTACCTTAAAGACAAGCCTTATGCCGATAAAATCAATATTATGCTGATGGGTGAAGCCGCAGCGCGTGATGTTGCTTTCCGCAATAAGGAAGTGGATGTTTCGGTTCTCGGACCTGCACAATATGTGACCTATAAAGCTGATCCGGAACTGTCGAAAAACATTCTGGAAGTCGCGGAAGTTTATACCCGCGTTATGGGTTTCAACCGTGATGTGAAACCGCTTCAGGACAAGCGCGTTCGTCAGGCTATCAATTATGCGATCGATTCCGATCTGATCATCAAGCGTCTGGCTAAAGACAAAGCCTATCGTGCTGTCAGCTGGCTGCCGCTGTCGTCGCCTGCTTTTGACAAGGATGCAAAGCCATATCCTTATGATCCGGAAAAAGCGAAAGCCCTGCTGGCTGAAGCCGGTTATCCGGATGGTTTTGAATTTGAGCTGACTGCAACGCAGAATGAAAGCTGGGGTCTGACAATCGCAGAAGCGATTATTCCTATGCTGGATAAAGTCGGCATCAAGCTGAAAACCAAGCCGGTTGAATCCGCCGTGCTTTCGGAAGACGTGCCAAGCGGCAATTTCCAGTCCTTCATGTGGTCGCTGGAAAGTGGTCCGGATCCTCTGACAGCGCTGCAGTGCTTCTATTCCAAGACACCGCAGTCTTCCTGTAACTATACAAAATTCAACAATGCTGAATTTGATAAGTTATATGAAGCTGCTCAGAAAACCGCTTCTGAAGATGAGCGCAACGATCTGTTGCGTCAGGCCAATAATATCCTGCAGGATGAAGCACCATACTGGTTCTTCAACTATAACAAGGCCGTTATTGCCTATCAGCCATGGTTGCACGGCCTGCAGCCGAACTCTGCTGAGCTTGCAATTCAGGCTTATGAAGAGCTTTGGGTGGACGACAGCGTTCCGAGCGGTCGTTAAACCCGTGCCCGTTTGAGGCGGGGGGCGTGCCGGAGAGCGGATTTCTGCTCTCCGGTCCAATTTCAGTCTTCAGAGCATTGTGTTTTTGACCGCACGTGACCGGATTGAGCCTGTCGCGCGGGTTTTATTGTCCAAAATGCTCTCAGTTTTTGTTTCGTCGCATATCGGTACGGAGCGGATGCAGGAAAAATCAGTCGGTTGAACAGGCTATCCTGCGGACATGTTTCCGGATTTTTCACGATATGCTGTAGGAAGGGGCACGCAGGTTGCTTCGATTTGTTATCAGGCGAGTATTGCAGATGATACCGACTATTCTGGCGGTATCTCTTCTTATCTTCGTCATTTTCAGTGTTATTCCGGGCAGTTTTACATCCAGCCAGATTGCTGACGGTAAGGGACGTAATGATCCCAAAGTCGCCGAGCAGATGAATAAGGAATTCGGCCTCGACAAACCGGTTTATGAGCGGTTCGGGACATATATTGTCAGTCTGGTGCAATTTGATTTAGGCAAATCATTCCGCACACGCCAGCCTGTGACACAGGTGCTGATGGAGCGGATGTGGCCGACAATGAAGCTGGCTATTGCCGCCATGATGCTTGCAGTGCTGATTGGTGTGCCGCTCGGCTTTATCGCGGCGCTGAAACCGGGCAGTATATTAGACACTTTCACGATGATTGGTGCGGTTTCCGGTCTGTCGCTGCCGCAGTTCTGGCTTGGTCTGCTGCTGATGTATTTCTTCGCGCTGACTTTGGGCTGGTTGCCGAGTTTCGGCTATGGCGACGGCGGTATTCGTAATCTTATCTTGCCGGCGGTAACCTTGAGCGTTGCACCGCTGGCTTTGCTGGCGCGCACCACCCGTGCGGCTGTGCTTGAAGTGATGGGCGCGGATTTCATCCGTACAGCCCGTTCCAAAGGTATGAATGCCTATCGTCTGGTCACATGGCATCTGGTGCGTAACGCGCTGGTTCTGATTATCACCACTGTCGGCCTGCAATTTGGTTCGCTGATGGGCGCAGCCGTTGTTATCGAGAAATTATTCTCATGGCCGGGGCTCGGTTCACTGCTCGTTGACAGCGTATCAATGCGCGATATTCCGGTAGTGCAGGGTGCTATTCTCATGATCGTATTGTGGTTCCTGATCATCAATACGGTTGTCGATATTCTTTATGCGGTGATTGATCCGCGCATCAGCCACGAGTAGCGCCATGAGATTACGTTTCAATCTGTTATTCGGCGGAGTGCTGTGTGTGGTTATTCTGGCCGCCGGTATTTTCGCTCCTTTGCTGGCACATTATGATCCGGTGCTTGATGCTGACCTGATTAATGCGGAACTGCCGCCGGATGGTGATTTCTGGTTCGGCACCGACGCACAGGGGCGCGATGTGTTCAGCCGTGTGCTTTACGGTGCACGCATTTCGCTGACTGTGGGTATTGTCTCGCAGATCATCAACACCATTATCGGCCTGACTTTGGGCATTTCCGCCGGTTATTTCGGTGGCCGCTGGGATGATTTTGTCTGTGGTCTGACCAATCTGATGCTGTCGATCCCGTCGCTGATTTTTGCGCTGGCAATTATGGCGATCCTCGGCCCTGGCCTTGGTAGTCTGCTGATTGCGTTGGGTTTGACCAACTGGTCATGGACCTGCCGTATTGCCCGTTCATCCGCATTGTCTTTGAAGAAGCAGGGCTATGTTCAGGCCGCAAAGACACTGGGCTATAGTGATATCCGCATTATGATTACCCAGATTTTGCCGAATATGATTGGCCCAATTCTGGTTATCGGTACGCTCGGCATGGGTGATGCTATTCTGGCAGAAGCGGCACTTTCCTATCTCGGTCTGGGCATTCGTCCGCCATTCCCGAGCTGGGGCAGTATGCTGACCGACGCGCGTGAGCTGATTGCCATTGCGCCATGGGCAGCTATTTTCCCGGGGCTTGCAATCTTCCTGACAGTTCTGGGGCTTAATCTGTTTGGTGACGGCTTACGCGATGTGCTGGATCCGCATATGAGGAGCCGCAAATCATGAGCGATACACCACTCTTAGAACTGAAAAACCTGCATATTGATATGGTTTCCGGTGAAACGCGGTTTAACGTGGTTGAGAATGTTTCATTCTCGATCGGTGCCGGTGAAACCTTTGGTCTGGTAGGGGAATCCGGCTGCGGAAAATCCATCACTTCGCTTTCCATTATGGGGCTTTTGAACCGTCCTCTGGAAGTGAGTTCCGGTGAGATCCTGTTTAAAGGGCAGGATCTGCGCAAGCTGAGCAATCGCGATATGCGTAAATTGCGCGGCAGCCGGATTGCGATGATTTTTCAGGAGCCGATGACTGCACTGAACCCGCTGGCAACAGTGGGACGGCAGATTGCTGAAATGTTTGTGCTCCATCAGGGCGCAACATGGCATGAGGCGGAGAAGAAGGCGATTGAGGCCTTGGCGCAGGTGCATGTGCCTGCACCGGAAAGCCGTGTGAAAAACTATCCGCACCAGATGTCCGGCGGTATGCGTCAGCGTGTGATGATTGCCATCGCGCTGGCCTGCAATCCTGATCTGCTGATTGCGGATGAACCGACGACCGCACTTGATGTGACGGTTCAGGCGGAAATTCTGAAACTGATGCAGGAATTGTGCTCATCGCGCGGAACATCCGTGCTGATGATCAGCCATGATCTCGGCGTGATTGCGAAAATGTGCAAACGCGTTGGTGTGATGTATGCCGGTCATCTGGTTGAAGAGCAGAATGTTGCGGACTTGTTCGGACATCCTGCGCATCCTTATACGCACGGGCTTTTGAGTTCACTGCCCGTTTTGGGGCAGCGGAAACCGGATGAACGTAAAAAGCTTCAGGAGATTGAAGGTGTTGTACCTTCTATTTCGGCTTTTCCGAAAGGCTGCCGGTTTCAGCCGCGTTGTACACGGGCGACCGATATTTGCCTGACAAAAGTACCGCCGCAAACTGAGCTGGAACAGAATGCAAGCATTCAGAACGGGGATACGGAAGCCAAACGCGGTTTCGTGAGGTGTTATCATCATGAGTGAGAAGAACACGCCGCTGTTGCGTATTGAAAATCTCAATGTTCATTTTCCGGTGGCTGCCGGCTTGTTTCGTAAATCAAAACAAGCGGTACGGGCGGTCAATAATTTCAGTCTTGATCTGCATAAAGGTGAATGTCTTTCCATTGTGGGGGAATCCGGTTGCGGCAAATCCACTTTGGCGCTGTCAATTCTCGGTCTGCAAAAACCGACTTCGGGTACGATCTATTTTGAAGGTAAACCGATTACCGGTGAAAAAGGGCCAAGCCGTCTTGAGCGGGCACAGATGGCGCAGATGGTTTTTCAGGATCCTTATGCGTCACTCAATCCGCGACAGACGATTTATACCTCGCTTGCAGCACCTTTGCGTCTGCAGGGTGTGACGACAAAATCGGAACTCAATGACCGTGTTGAGAATACGATGAAGCTTGTCGGTCTGAAACCGGAGCACGCCAAGCGCCTGCCGCATGAATTTTCCGGCGGTCAACGTCAGCGTATCGGTATTGCCCGCGCGCTGGTGCTCAATCCGAAAGTTGTGGTGCTGGATGAGCCGGTTTCCGCGCTGGACGTATCGATCCGCGCACAGATCATCAATCTGTTGCTGGAACTGAAGGATGAATTGCAGCTCTCATATATAATGATCAGCCACGATCTGAGTGTGGTTGAGCATATGAGTGACCGCGTTGCGGTGATGTATTTCGGTCAGGTGGTGGAACAAGGTCCGTGGCAGGATGTGTTTGCTAATCCGACACATCCTTATACACGGCGATTGATGGGCGCGATTCCTGATCCGTTTGCAATCGTTCGGGGTGAAGAACGCAGCGGTATGGATGAGGCTCCGCCACCGCCTGCAGGCTATGATTATTATCCGCGGGAATTCGGCAAACATGATGTTTATACCGTGCCGCCGGTAACAGAGCTTCTGCCTGTCGCCGACACGCATAAAGTCCGGTTTATCGCTCAGCGATAATGACGGATATTGATGCATACTATATTATAAAGAGAGAAAAGGTCATGAACCGGTTACGGCTCGTGGCCTTTTATTCTGTGAGATGGTGACTGAACACAATGATGAGGGCAGGGAATTGTCAGCACGCCAAAAACTGGATGCAATTTTAAAACGTCTTGAAGATCGCAAGGTTACGGAAGCGGTTTATGTCAAACTCTATCCGGATACAGCGCGCGCTGAAGCCGATGCCGCAGACCAGAGAGCAGCAAGAGGGGAGTGTCTTGGCCCGCTGGATGGCAAGATTGTCTCGATCAAAGACCTGTTCGATGTGGCGGGAGAACCTAATCTTGCCGGTTCAATCATTCGTAAAACAGCAAAGCCGGCGACAAAAGATGCGGTGATCGTCGAGCGCCTGCGTAAAGCCGGTGCGATTATCATCGGCAAAACACATATGACGGAGTTTGCTTTCACGGCTACGGGGCTTAATCCGCATTATCCGGTGCCTGGCAATGCTTATGATGCAAGTCTGGTGACCGGCGGTTCTTCTTCCGGTGCAGCTGTCAGCGCGGGCGAAGGCACATGTGATATTGCAATCGGTTCAGATACCGGCGGATCAGTTCGTATTCCGGCGGCATTGAATGGTGTTGTCGGCTTTAAACCGACCCATGGTCGTGTTTCACTGGAGGGCGCGTTCCCGCTGTCGCCGACCCTCGATTCCGTCGGGCCTTTGGCCAAGACTGTTGCGGCCTGTGCGGATGCCGATGCGATTATGGCCGGTGAAGCGCCGTTGCCTTTAGAAAAGATCGAACTCGCAGGTCTCAAAGTCGGTATTCCGCAGGGCATTGTGCTGCAGGATATGGAAGAGGACGTGGCTGCGGCCTATCAGTCCGTTTTGAAAAAACTGGAGGCTGCCGGTGCGGTATTTACAGAGTGCAGCTTTGACACTCTTATTAATACACTGCGCACAGGCCCGAACAAAGGATCACTCACCGGCATTGAAGCGGCACATATACATAAAGAGTGGCTGAATGATTTATCGATGCCGGTAGATGAGCGTGTCAGCGTGCCACTGCGTGACCGTTTAAAAATTCCGGCTTCGGAATATGAGGCATTGCTGACATTCCGCGGAGAACTGGTCAAACAGGCGGATGAGATGATGTCTGCATTTGACGTTGTGGTATTGCCGACAACGCCAGTCAAAGCAGTGCCGATTGCTCAGGTAGAAAATGATGAACTGGAATATGACCGGTTTGAAACTCTGTATCTGCGCAATACGCAGATTGTGAATCAGTTCGCGATGACTGCGCTTTCCATTCCGATGCCAATGCCGGAGCGTCCGGCAGGTCTGATGCTGGTTGGCCGTAATGGTTCTGATCGTAAAATTCTGACGATTGGCGCTACCGTGGAAGCATTATTGAAAGCCTAAAGTGTTTCACGGGAATCATTATGAGAACAAAACCCCGCCAACATCTGTTGGCGTGGCTTATTTTTAGATTCTGGTGCTGCCGATTCTGGTCAATTTCTTGTTTTGAATCTGAATTTATGAGTCGAAACAAGGGTTTGGTGATGTGATTTGATATATTTGGCTGGGTTTTTGGGGTGGTTTGGGTCGGATTTGGGTGT
>NZ_CP075361.1:2755000-2997500 GCF_018436245.1 Pseudochrobactrum algeriensis | reverse complement strand
ACAGACAAGTCGAGCAGAGACGAAAGTCGGTCATAGTGATCCGGTGGTCCCGTGTGGAAGGGCCATCGCTCAACGGATAAAAGGTACGCCGGGGATAACAGGCTGATGACCCCCAAGAGTCCATATCGACGGGGTTGTTTGGCACCTCGATGTCGACTCATCGCATCCTGGGGCTGGAGCAGGTCCCAAGGGTATGGCTGTTCGCCATTTAAAGCGGTACGTGAGTTGGGTTCAGAACGTCGTGAGACAGTTCGGTCCCTATCTGCCGTGGGTGTAGGAATATTGAAAGGATCTGTCCCTAGTACGAGAGGACCGGGATGGACGTATCTCTGGTGGATCTGTTGTCGTGCCAACGGCATAGCAGAGTAGCTATATACGGACTAGATAACCGCTGAAGGCATCTAAGCGGGAAACTAACCTTAAAACGAGTATTCCCTATCAGAGCCGTGGAAGACCACCACGTTGATAGGCCGGATGTGGAAGTGCAGTAATGCATGCAGCTGACCGGTACTAATAGCTCGATCGACTTGATTGTTCTCATTATCAATATCCATCAAGCTCATCCAATGGATGAGTTTGATAGAATTAGACTAGCGCTCACGGATCGTACGCAGCTAAAGCTGCTGATCCTCCGCGAGGGCGGCCAAAAGTGGCCGACGTGCGGTCGCACTTGCGAACACTGTGTGTTCGTGACCGAGGCGCTAAGATCTTATGCACGAAAAACCCAGCTTCTTATTTGTTTCTGTGCCCTTTGCTGACCTGGTGGTTATGGCGGAGCGGCTGCACCCGATCCCATTCCGAACTCGGCCGTGAAACGCTCCAGCGCCGATGGTACTTTGTCTTAAGACACGGGAGAGTAGGTCGCTGCCAGGTCTGCAAAAGGCACAGAAATCAAAACATCTTCTCAAACATTCAGCGCTAAACGCGCAAATCAATCGCTTACCGATAAGACAATCTTCAAAGCAAATCTTAAGCGATCATATATCTAGGGTGGAGCGCCCGTTCGGCCTACAATCGATAATCAATCGATTGCTATACGGCCTCACCTCATCAGGCCCATAACCTGAAAAAGAGGCTGACTTCGCTCCCGGGCCTCAAAGGCTTGTACTAACTTTGACGCGGGGTGGAGCAGCCCGGTAGCTCGTCAGGCTCATAACCTGAAGGCCGCAGGTTCAAATCCTGCCCCCGCAACCAAACAAACAGCCCGCTCTTTGAGCGGGATTTTTTTTGGTAACGGGTCGTAGATTTTAAGCCTAGTCAGGGGCCCGCAAGGAGGCAAAGCCGACTAAGCGGGATACAAAACCACAAATCCTGCCCCCGCAACCAAATCCCCTCAAAGCAATAAAGCTACGATCCAGACGCCATTCCAATAGGCGTGCCAATGCATCCGGGACCAGCCCGTTCGAGCTAAAATCGATAATCAATCGGTTTCTATACGCTCTCACCTCATCAGCCCCATAACCGGAAGGCGGAGGAGGAAAAGCAAGCGATACAATATTGATTGCACGACGAACGGAACAAAGCCAAAACCGAAACCAAAATCCCCTCATAAAACATCCGAAATACAATAACTCTACTAAACCAAGCATAGTTCTCGCAGCAGACCGTGCTGCCTAAAGTCGATAGACAAGCGACGGCTATAAGGGGCTTCACCTCAATCGCTTAAGTGGGGATGAGGGGAAGCTCTACTCACGCAGTTAGAGTAAGCGTTCCTGATAAAGGCTACCTTCCAGACGCAACAGTGCCTCCTTCTTGGCTAGGCCACCGCTAAAGCCTGTTAGCTGACCATTGGCACCGATGACGCGGTGGCAGGGAACAATAATCGAAATCGGATTAATCGCATTCACGCGGCCAAAGGCACGGGCAGAGCCGCGATGACCGGCACGTTCTGCAAGTTCACCATAGGTGACAACTGTACCATAAGGTACTTTTGCAAGCTCCTGCCAGGCAGCCTTCAGAAAAGGCGTGCCAAGTGGTGCTAGTGTAAGATCGAAATGACGTCTCTCTCGTGCGAAATACTGATGTATCTGTTCCGCGACATGGCGCACAGCTGCATCATCATGCTGTGTAACAGGGATTTGTGTAGTAGCTGAATGAACACGACTGTCATTCTCAAAATCAAGGCGCATAACCGCGCCCTGATCATTCACAATAACGGTCAGCTCACCGATAGGCGTCCGAATACAACCTGAATAAAAACATACCGGCATGAGCAATGTTCCGCTTGAGTATTTTGAATGCATAAAATGGTGACAATCTACCACTTTATGCTCGATGGTGCAGCGCCAGCAAGCGAAGGAAATAAAGGTAAAACTTCTTCTGCCGCTATAGGCACGTTAATGTCATCTATTTACGTGTCGTGCTCTTCTTCGCAATGTCACCGATTCACGGTAACTTACTTCACATGCCTTTGTATTGCGTGACCTAGAAAGGTTCATGCTGAAGTATGTTTTTGGAAGTTTAATAATTTAGAAGTTATGATTATTTATAATTTCAGCTGTAACAAGCAGTAGGACTTTTTATGCCGAGCCAACTTCAGAAAGAAATCAAGCGTTTAAAGCAAGAGTTGGCTGAAAAAGAGAAGCTTATAAAAGAGCAAGCTCAAACATTTTCACACTACAAAAAGATATATGGTCAGTCTTCTATCGTTGCACAAATAGGTATTTGGGAGTGCGCATTACCTACTGAGGAATTGACTTGGTCTGATTATACCTATGATCTGTTTGAATTGCCGCGAGGAACTCGACTTGATAGGTCTCATACCTTGGCTTGTTATACTGAAGTCTCTCGTGCGGAGCTTGTGAAGCGACGTTCAGATGCAATTGCTGCGCGTAGCGGTTTTACATTGGAAGCTGAAATAATAACTTTTGGCGGTAAGAGCCGCTGGATACGTATTACGGCATCAATTGAGTGTCAGAACGACATACCTGTTCGGATTTTTGGCATGAAACAAGATATCACTGATCAAAAACTGTCATTTGATCATATGATGTATCTTGCGGAATATGATCAGATGACTGGTTTAGCGAACAAAAGCCAATTCCTTGTGAAACTATCATCTGCCATTCAAGGAGATCAAGTAGCTAGCGGACATGGATATCTGTTGTTAATTGACTTGGATGGGTTCAAGCCGATCAATGATGAATATGGCCACATCGCAGGTGATGAATGTTTGAAAGAAATAAGTAATCGACTAAAATCGATTAATCACTCTTATAAAGAGATATTCAGAATTGGTGGTGATGAGTTTGCCATTATCACTAGTGAAATTCAGGACATAAAAGCTGTTCAAAAATTTGCACAGCGGATTATTGATTGTCTGAGCGAGCCGTTCATATTCGAGAAGCAATTCCTGAAGCTCGGAGCATCAATTGGTATCGCAAGAGTAGCCGGTGATTCAGCACAAGACGTCTTTGTGAATGCAGATACGGCTTTATATGCGGCCAAAGCGGCAGGAAAGGCCACTTATCGTTGTTATAATCCGAATATGGGTAACTGCGCAGTCCGTATTTCAGTGTGACCTTCTTCGCACTGCTAATGTGGTTTCCGACTGATAATGGCCGGAAGATAGTGTAAGTCAAGCCAATTAAAGTGAATTATCATTCAATAATTATTTGATTTAATAGAAATAACTGGCGGAGAGGGTGGGAGAAGTTTCCCGTTTCCGCGTATTCAATAAATACAATATGTTATGCGTAAGCCCTCCTTGACGGCGTAGGTAGAGTGTACCGCGATTATGTACCAGTCGTATGTGATGGCGTTATAGTATTCAAGTTATAAAGTGCAATTGATTGCACTTACAACAATCATCTAGCAGAGCGGTAAAGTTCCACCCTATTAACTAAGTCGTGGTAACTGCTAAAAGTGCAGGACTATGCAAAACAGACTTGCTAATTTATTGCTCTTTTTCCTACAAGTGAGGTCATATTTCGGCTTGTATGTGAATAATGAATAAGTGTTACGAACCAACTTACGATGAACTTGAAGCGTTGTTTGTAAATAACGATAGTCTTCAAATCATTGAGGCTAATATTAATCGCTTCAATCCAATTAAAGTCATGAAGATGGAAGGAATGGAAATTCGCCATTCTGCCATACTTGCATAGCTACTCAACCCTAAAGAAACGCACGGTTTAGGTGATCATTTTTTAAAGTCCTTTGTGCCTGAAGCGATCAGAGGTGACTATGGAAAATGACCTAATGCCTTGCAGGTTTCACAGAGCGATATGCGCGATGCTGATGTGCGTTGTGAATGGAATAGTATTGATATTTTTATACTGTCACCCAAAAATCGCTGGGCATTTATCATTGAAAATAAAGTTCACAGCCGTCAGCACAAAGGTCAGCTTTTAAAGTACCGCGAACGAATAATCGAGCTATTTCGCGTGCAGGATGCGAGCGATGAAGGCAATCTTGAAATAAGTATTGGGGGAATTTTCTTGACGCTTCATAAGGAGATAGCTGAAGACGCTGAATATACCTCGATAAGATATGATAAAATATGTATATTTTTAAAACGATATCTTGATCAAGAAGCGTATCTTCTTTCGCCTGAAGTCATGACTTTTCTCACTCACTATTTACATATTCTGGACGAGCTCTCAGGAATGAGCAAAGAACGCACAGAAATGGAAAATCTGGCACGTAAATTATATCGTGATCATAAAAAGGTGCTCGATTTTATAATTGAGTATGGGGCAGGCTCTGATTTTCAATTGGCTGTACATCGCGTCCTTGGAGATAATGTTAAACGAGGTGATTTAGTAAAGGTTGACAATGCTCAACTCATGTACTGGGGGCTTGCTAAAAACTTTGTGAGTTTTTTGCCTAGCAACTGGTTTGATGCTCTCGATCGCACTAACAGAGTTTGGCCTGGCTGTGAGAATTGGTGGGCTGGTTCTCCAGTTATTGTCTGGGTAGAGGTATGGTCTGTCGATGATAGCGCAAGGGGGCATTTAAAACTGGTCGCCGAGGTTGGGCCAATCTCAGATTATCAGCTGCGATTGAGCTTTATTGAGGCACTTAAATCAGCTGCGCACGATGCTAATATGGATCGTATTTACTTTCAAAGTAATGCTACCGAAGAAGGAAGACTGTATTCAAAATTTTTGAGAGAAAATACAATCGCAGTTTTTGATGTGCATGATACGAATGAAATGGAGAAAAAATTTCGCCAGCTTTTGATGGAATTTGAGCCAGAGATTAAGCTGATCGCCGATATAATACCGCAGCTTTTGGATTATGGTAAGTTAAAGGAATAAGAGCTATTTTACCAGAATAGCTGAATTGGTAGGATTAAGCGGGAGGCCATACCTACAATTTTCACCTAAATATATTAAAATCTTAGAATAGCAATTGAAGCATGTAGAACTGTGTTTAAAATATTCATTGATAATATTACTTTATATTTATAATTAACAAAGCTTAGTAAGTCGTAAATTGCAACACTAACAATAAAACGATATGGAGTGAATAGTGTTGCAATTTATAATTTTATTAAATTTAAGGATATTATTGATTTCTGGCGAAAGATTTCAGTAGCAGCTGAGCATAATGCTCATCACTTACACCTTCCCAACTGCGTGTCAAAAGTATATGGGCTTCAATAGAAATGGGTATTGGTACTGCATAATCCTCCTCTGGATCGGATGGAGCAATGTTATGCGCACCTAATTCGACCAGCTTGGCTACAGCTAAGCTAACCCTTTCTCGAGTAAGTTCACCGAGTTCTGCTTTCAAGGCTTTGGCTGTTGAGGATGCAACCCACAGGAATATTGTATCAAGGTCAACTGGCTCGCTTTGTACCCTAAAAAAATATAAGTTTGGATCATTAGGTGGTGGAACGTCGAAATATGGTTGAATTTTTATTCCAGCATTTGTAGTCACAGAAAATCGCTTTTGGTTCGTATCTCTGTCATAAACCCAAAGGCTTTTACTTGCTTTACGTGTCCCACGTGCAGTAGTCTCATTCCATTCTGCGTAATATTGCTCGGGGTTCGGTGGAACCATACGCTCTTCAAAGTAAAGAAATTCGGTTAGCGAGCTCTCCCACAATAACCAGCCTGTGCGCATATCAGGCTCGACGCTTGGAAAATGAGTTCGCACTCGTTCCGTCCGCGTGGCTATAAGTTCGGAATATTGCTCAAAAACAGCAGCCATTACATCATTTGCCGGACGTAGCAGATCATCGATACGGATTGAACGTGTTGCGGAAGGGTGCATTTGTGTTGTTCCACACACAGACTTTATTGTACGTCCATTTAGATTGGCAAAACGTAAAAGTTTATGTTCGACGCCCAATCCTTTGTAATCAATGTCGATATGTAAATTACTCCACCCACCATCAGGTATATCTTTGCTCTTACAGTAAACTGTTGACCAATCACCTTCCTCCAATTTTCTTCCCATCATTGTGGATACTTGGGTTGCAAGCAGGAGTTTTGCTTTTCGTACTTCATCTATCGAAAAAACTGGGAGTGTTTGGCTCATTTTATTTATCCTAAATAAGATTTCACAATATCGCGAAACTTTGCGAAGTCCATTGTGTCGCTTCTTTGTAAAATGCTTACCGCAAGCCACTCACTATAAAGCTGCCTGTAATCGATATCATCGGCACGCTCAACGTGAAGGAATGGAAGCATAGGAAAAGCTCCCACTCGTTCAGATAGAAACTCCTCAACGCTCACTGCAATCTTGTCAGATGTGGCTTGAGTAAAGGTCTTGCCTTTGATTTTTCGACAGTGCAGCATCAGATCACAGCCAGTAGTATTTTCGCTTACAAATTGTTTAGAAGTCCCGTGTTGTTTATCGAAAATATCTACCTGCTCGATATGAAAACCGGCATTTGCGATTGCTCGCTGAAGCTGGCTCCAAATTTTTTCAGAAGAGTTCATAAAGACAAGAACCAACCAATGCCCATCGCGGAGTACCCGATAGCATTCAGACAAGCTTTGCTGCATTAGATCTCCATAAGCAACATTATCTTTTTTCTGATATTTATTAACGATGGCTTCGTCTGTGACATCGGTAAATGTCCCAAGCCAACTTTCCCAAAGAAAATTCATTTCGCTATAGTTTATGTTCGCGCCGAACGGAGGGTCTGTAAAAATTAGATCTACGCATTCGTCAGGGAGGAAATTCATGGAGGTAGCGCTGCCTGTATGGACTATAGTCTGTCCTTCATATTTAGGCGCGGTGCTATCAAGATGATCTTGGATCGACTGTGCTTTTCGTAAGAATGTAGCAAGAACGTTCGCTTCATTAAAAATATGAGGTACATTGAAACGGGCAGTATTACCGCTGCCTCCCCAAAATCTATAATCCGAGAGCCGTGTAACGCGCTGATACAACGAGGTGAAAACAAATGCAGCACTAGCTGATAACTCGATATCTTCCACTCGGTGTATTGCTTGCCAAATATGGCTCATCATTATCAGATTGCGATGTGTATAAAATTTATCAATGGAAGTAAGGCCATGCCGTTTAGGCTGGTTCAAGTTTACCCCATCAGGAAGCGAGTTTTGAGGGTAGAAACCTTGCAACGGCAATTCTGAGCTCTCAAGTTCTCGTATCAATGAAAGATCTTCTTCATTAGGCGAGTGTTCCTTAATGGTTTTAGCACAGCATTTATAGCCTACCAGTACTGGAACAACGTCATATCTAGGCAATTGTGATTTTTTCAGGTTCACTTTACAGCATGGACATTCGAATTCTGAAAGAATTTTATGTTCGCGTACTGTGCGGCCATACTTTCTGCAATGATCCCATAAAGGAAAATGCGTATTGCAGTTGGTGCAACCAACGATGTAAGACCATACAGTGTATTGAATTTCTGTAGCTTTTGCGCACTCGCGGCAAGTTGTTGTGTAGAGCTTTTGAGCTATTGGCGCGACTTCGTGCCGAATACGCTCTATTGTTTCGGCAAATTTTGTAGGGTCAACTTTGGCCATGAACCGATTAGAAATAAAACTAGCTGCTGGCGAGAGTTCATTTATAATTACATCATATCCAAGTGAACGCGCAGCAACACCTGTCATCCCACTTCCACCAAAAGGATCGAGAACTACTCCGCCTGATGGAAGATATCTTTTTAAAACTTCAGCAATACCCTGAGGTGGCACTTTCGTATGATACGTATGGGCGTCATATGTATAAGTGTTCTTGCCAGCAGATATTCCACCTGTCGCCGGAACTGATATTGTTTCTGCGGCTTCGAGGTGTTTTGAAAGCATATATGCTAATTTATTTCGCCCGTCCTGCCAGTACTCACCATCAAAAAGTCGAGTTATAATATTTGGTAAAGTGGTATTCTCCAAAGGAGCAATATCTTGATTAAAAAGTGGGAGAGCCTTATTTTTTTTTCGCAAAATTCCTTTAGAACGAAATGTGAGATCGGTATGTAGATTTTTAGTGCTATGCTCGTTCTGAGCATCATTATACAGCAAATCGATCTTACGGATAGTTTGAAGACTAGGAGTATTATCTCCACGCTCCCAGCGAACTACTGATAAAAGTGATGCACCCAAATGAAGAGCCAAGTCAGCAGGGCTCAAATTATATTTTGCACGTATTGTTTTTAATTTTTCCGCAATTGTTATTAGGTTTACATTTTTCTCAATGTTAAAAGACGGCTCCGTTGTAGACGTTTTTGGTTTGGAAGTCATATCTTTCATTCGTCACTCATATTTCATGAAGCACGTTCACGCCAGCAAATTCACTGGTTATATCGCTACTCTTCAACAGCCGATTAACTCAATTATAAAGACGCATTATTGCACCCGAGATGAAGTGGATCAAGCTAATACCAAGGCAATCAAACAGGCCTTTTTATGTAACCCAATATATTACGTGTTGCAGTTGCAAAAACAGTATGAACCCATTCATTTTTAAGGGGGCGGTTCAGTTGTGTAAAAAAACATTATACGCTGGTGGATGATCTTTTATAACCCGCGATAATTGCTAGTTATCCAAACTGACAAATATCTTCAAAGAGGCCGTGTGCAATTAATTGCACTCCGTTTGGAGTTCAAACCCAAAAGCGTCCTGCTCTGCCTTGGTATTTTTTATTTTTTCTTTCCCGTAAGTGAAAAGAGAGCGTAGCGATCTTTTCAGCTTATCTATATGTCCGTTTCTCTGTCCCTCTGGTTAAATAGATAAGTTATATAATTAATATCAGGGGACATAGAGTAGTGGACATTAATCCTTTGCCGCTGTTTGTTTCTGAAGCTTGGCTATTTTTGCCATCAATCTATTAGCTTCTTTGATAGGTACGCTGCCTTCTGACTGTAAGGTAGTTAGGTACGTTTCTAGTGCGATGTCAGGGTTTTTTAAAACTACTGGAAGATTAGGCCAATGGTAAAATTTGGTTTCACGTTCTTCGACTTTAATGTGCGCCATAAACATTTCCCAGCCCTCGTACTTTACGACACACTTGAGTACTTCTTGAGCGTCTTCTTCGAAGATTTGGACTATTCCTCGCAGATATCCCATATGACTTGGCTGGACCGTGAGTGAGATTTTTTCACCAGCTTTTAGTTTCTCTAAATTTGATGCGCCTTGTATTGCTTTCGCAATGTGCTTTTCTAAACGCTCTACCTTTTGCTGTTGTTGCCCAGTAGCTGCAAACTCAAAATTGGGCAGAGTATTTAGTTTGATTTTGAGATTACGAGCTAAGTCTGCATTGAAGAAGACTAATCCATGCACCCACGTTCTGCGTAGAAACGCGACATGATCGGATTGACACATACCTGAACCAACACGAAGCAAAACATATTTGCCCTCTTTGCTATTCAATAAATCAAGATATCGAAACGTGTTGTGATGCTTTTCTAAAACTCGTCTGATCGTGCGCTCATTTACGTTCAACTGCGATGCAATTGAAATGCGCGTGCTCTTTAGCCAGAAATAGCCTTCAAACTCATACGTGCTATTTTGTGTAACATATTCAGCTAATTTGGCTGCCGTTCCCTTGAGCTCTTCAATTTCTACGCTGTTCATATGCTCCACTCTCGCAATGATGCTGATGAACCAACGTATAATTACTGTTTATTGATAAGAGCTTTCCCTTATGAATAAAGTTTGTCACTCAAGTTTTGCATGCAGTTGAACGGTTTACCAAAATACCGCAATTCCAATAATCGTAGCGGCAACCAGTAATGCTGCAATCATTGCATATCGATTTTTAGATGGTTTTGTATTCGCAGGGCTTTGCATCATTTTCCGTTTGGCAGATTGATAGTCTTCTCTGCTGAGTTGCCCAGCTAAATATTGCACACGTAAATCTAGAAGCTGCTTGGGAAGAGATGCCTTGCCTTTGGGGGAGTGCGTTGCCTGATCTTTCAAACCAGCCCTTTCTCGGCTTGGAACGGAGAGTATGAGCTTCTTCTTTTCTCTCAATTCGGCCTGATCACTCGACTGTTGATCCGTATTTTTGCGCAGCCCCATAACAACCTCGGTGCAGTGTTGATGATGTCCTATACCCGTAAGCTATTTATCTGATGTTGCAAGTAGATGGCGGAAATAAAGTTTTCCGCAATCCTAATCACTGCTTTTTGACCAAGTTGCCACGTACACACATCACTGGAGTGTGCCATGGATGATTTACGCAAAAGATTTGGTCGTTTGGTTGCTGTGCATCGGCGTAAGGCCGGTATGACGCAAGAACAGCTTTCTGCTGTTGCGAATATAAGCGTGGATATGATCTCCAAAATCGAAACGGGAGCAACCGGAGCGCGTTTTCCGTTTATTGAACGCTTGGCTGAAGCTTTGAAGGTTGATGCGGCGGAACTGTTTACGTCCGAACTGCCAACAACAAGGCGCAATCCTGTTCTATCCGAATTGAATATCCGGTTGTCCGGCTTGGATGAAGGTGAGCTGTTATGGATCAAAGGCATCATTGAAGCCGCACTGAAGCCGAGAAAATAACGGCGCATATCTCAGGGCTTACAGAACCCGCGTTATCGCAGCATCATTGAACAGATCGGTATCGCGTATATAGCGGTTCAGGCTAGTTTCGGATTTATGGCCTGTTGTTTGCCTGATCTTATAGCTGGATGCTCCGGCTTGTGCTGCTGAGGTCGCAAAGCCTGCACGCAATGAATGACCGGAGTAATGTGCTGGGTCATAGCCAGCTTGAGCTATACGGGATTTTACTACAGTGCTGACTGCTTCGCCGGAAACGCGCTGGTTGCTGATGTGCCCGTGCTTATCAATACCACGGAATAGAGCGCCTTCATGAATGTTAGCCAGACTGATCCATGCCTGAATGGCCTGAACTGCACAATGACGGGTTCGGCCAAATGGAACAGCGATCATTCTGCCCTGACCTTCCTGATCGGTCTTTGAGTGCCGGAGATGAACGAGTAAGCCCTTGGTCACAAACTCCAGATCAGCAAAGTCAA
Source organism: Pseudochrobactrum algeriensis (assembly GCF_018436245.1). Classification (NCBI taxonomy): domain Bacteria; kingdom Pseudomonadati; phylum Pseudomonadota; class Alphaproteobacteria; order Hyphomicrobiales; family Brucellaceae; genus Pseudochrobactrum; species Pseudochrobactrum algeriensis. The sequence continues at coordinate 2,986,101 of NZ_CP075361.1, read as the reverse complement.
GGTTCGCCAGTTCTGACCGGCGCATTGCTGTGGTGAAACCGAGAAGCAGTAAGGCACGGTCGCGGATATCTTTCGGGCGGTTGCTCAATTTGGATAATATCGCAAAGAGATCATCACGCAGCAGAGCGGTTGCCTGCCGTTGCTTCACACCATAAGAACGTCTGATACCTCGCATTGTCGCTCTCACCAGTTCCGACTTTGCCGGATCGTCATATCCAAGTGCTTTGTGCGCTTTAGACACGGCAATCAATCTTCGCTGAATTGTGGCCACAGCATATTTGCCTGCCATCTCAACAAGATATTCAGCAAAGCCTTCTCGTGTTGCGGGGAGATGGCGCTGAGTGGAGGCGTAATGCGCCATATCTGCCCTGTAGGCGCGTTTAGTGTTGTCGGAGACTGATTGATGCAGCACCGCCTGAACAGCCGCTGGCGCGGCGTTAATCGCATCGACATTAAGATTGCAAGTAATTGCACAAGCATTTTCATCAAAGGGTTGTGTGCAATTAATTGCAATTTGGCTGTCGTGATCGTTGGAGGCCAGCTCTTGATGGTGTCGGGCGAATATCATGACCTCAATCCCTGTCGCTTATTTGCTGCATGAACAGCTCGTGGCGAATGGCATTCAGATGACCAAGATTGTTCCGTACAACTTTGATTAATTTACTCACAGCATGAAGCGGAGCACCGCATGGCTCGAAGTCGCTTTCAGTGCCTAGTCTTTCCAGTTCTGCGCAGCCATCCCATACAAGCTGCCGCGATATAGGAACGGCATCCACATAATAAGCTGCCATTGCGACAGCATCCCGTATTCTGAAGTCCGGTATGTAATGATTGAAGAAGTCTGCCACTTCAGTATTTTGCACAGAGAACCGTGTGATGGCCAGTTTGCCAATGCGGGTATGCTTGTCAAAGCAATATAGCGGCATGCCATGAGTGTATTCGGATGCTGATAAGTTTTTGTCCTGAATGTAGGGGGTAAATCGGGGCGTGGTCATAAATGCTTCCATCCACAAAACCGGAAGCATAATGCACATTGGTTCACGGGTTCGACGGCAAGCAATCGACGTGATCTCCAGCAGATCGCGTGGAACACGGGCTTCAGCGAAACTGTCCAGCAGGCCAGCAAGATTACCTGCTCCGACGCGCTTCTCACCGCGGGCTTCAATTCCCGAGGAATACCACGCTGCAACACCTCTAAGAACCAATGGGAGTTGTAAACTAGCGGCCATAGCAATTCTCTCATCAAGAGAGCTGCTACCAACACGGCAGCGCAATGGCTCGAAGGCTGAGTGTTTTCTGGCAGCGCAAGCCAGATAATCGGTAGACCGGTCTTTGGGAGCATCACACAGGCAGCGCACAACACTGGCAATTACAGCCAAGCTCTTATCAACACCGCCCCGCCATTTTGCATCACAAGCAAGCGCGGCGAATGTCATGGCATTTATAGAGGCAATGCCGATATCTTCTACGGCGATAATTAACAGGCGCCGCCAAATCGCATTCCCTCTCAGACTATGAAACCGATATGCAGCTTGTATTGCAATATCATACTCACCGCGCCGGATTGCCTTTTGCAACAGGCTAGATGCCTGCCAAGGATCAGCCGAGTTTATACAGTTGTTTATAAATTCAAAGGAAGGATTTTGTGTTGGTGTTTCAGAGCCGTTGTTCATTACAGATTTCCATAGGTTTCTATACAGGAAATCGTAGCAAATACCGATCTAAGTCCAAGTAATTATTCAATTAATTCAATAATTATCATTCGGATATTATGCGCGTATTCTTCGCAATAACGCTACCCCATTATGGGTAGAAAAACGGGGGGCCATGGGGTTGTGTGGCTCTTGTGCCAGCCTCAGGCCGTGACAACGGGATTTTGTGCAATTAATTGCACAAGAAAGCTTTGGCGGTTCATTTTAAACCGTGTGCAATCAATTGCACATGAGTTAGGCTATTATTCAACAATCTCGCTATTTGCTCAGATGCAATTCTTTCAGCATAGGTTTCCATTCTTCCCAGATGAGCTCAGGTTGCCACCAGTGTGATCCATGCAATTTTAGATGACTACGGAACTGTGTACGCCGCGCTTCTGAAAGTAATGCTAAAGCGCCCTGCAATGAACGTTGCTTCACGCTATCGCAGAACATCGTCCATATCCATTCTGATGATTTTGGTAGGATTGGCTGTGGTAAGACACTTAACTCTTGCACGAAACTCAACATTAAAAATGGATTTGAAAAGTTCGTAAGCTGAGCAACTTGCAGACTAGGCATTATCTTGGTTAGCCTACGTTCTATCCGCACACCATTCTTACCTTCGGCGGATTGTCCCATTGCTGTGCGTTTTGCGCCGCGGTCATAGATCAAGGTTTGATTACCTTGCTTCTTGCCGCTTGTAATGGTCTGTCGCTTACCGTCCAGCTCCCACGTTGTATAGGTTAGCATCTGCTGCGGCAGGAAATGGATATCCTCTGTACTTAGGTGAGGAAAATCAACGGTGACATCAAGGCGAGTGACGCGACCGTGCTGTAATAGATAGTCCCAACCATCATGCATCAGGCCACTGATTTCATCCGCAAGCTCTTGCATACCTTGTTTGCCGAGATCGACAGGCACAAACTCAAGGCGAAGCTTTTTCACCTGCTTGATCTTCTTGTCATATGCAAGCTGGATGAGAGGGTATTTTTTGATGATGCTTTTGTTAGCTTTAGGCTCGCTAGTCAGCTTTTTTACTAGGCTTGGTAATGCAATTCGTTTCGCCGTTTTAAAACCGCCGAACTTCGCTTTGGGAGCGTCCCTGTAAACATCTGGCTCTGCAATATCAGTAAAGAACTGTGTGTAGAAGTCATGTCCATCATGCGGCAGCAAATCAACTACGATAGAGATTTTATCTATGAATGGCTTAGGAATGAAATTGATACTAGATTTTTCTGGGAGGGTTTCTGTCTTGTTAGAAGACTTGCTTTTATAAACAAATGTTAACGGCATTCCCAAAACCTAATTTTCGCTTCACTAGCTGTAATAATTAGGCATGAAATATGAATAACATATCAACGCAATTTTGTCACTTATTATGTTGTATTTGATGCAAAATAAGTGACAAAAATTAATGCCTACAAAGCATCTTTTATTGCGCTCCAGTGTGTTTCAAGGAAGGGGTAGTCTACTTTATCAATTTCCGTTTTCAGGCGTTTGATACTCGCCCCTTTGCCATATTTGGAATGCACATCACCCGTACGTTTTGATGAGTGCCCAGTCAAAGATCTAGAAATGCCTTCGTTAACATTTCCTTCTCGTAAAGCATCGATAAAGGTATGGCGAAAGGAGTGAAAAGCAGTGTTCGGTGTACGAATTTTGGTGCTTTCCATATAGCGTGTCCACCATTTCGAGAAGTTATCCGAATATCCGCCAGAGGCAGAACGTTTAATTTCATAGAAAAGACGCGTTTTTTTTGCTGCCCGATTTTGTTGGTAGTACTCGATTAGCCCTAGTTTGATTAACTGGTGGTGAATAGGCACTTTTCTAATTGACGATGAGGTCTTGATAATTTTGTCGTCGTCATCATCACGGGATATATCGAAAAACCAAACATCGTACTCTAACTTTATATCGTTAATGCTAAGCTGTATAATTTCACCTAATCGCATACCTGAATAAAGGGCTACGATTGGTATCCAAAAATAGGCGTCTTGTTTCGTGTAGTTTCCTATTTTAGCCCGACGGGAGGGAGATTTGCTCCCAGTGTAAAGAGGGCTGCTAAAAATCTTTTCTAATTGGGGTATTGAATAAGGATCACGCTCGCCTTCAGCATGAGTTTTATGGTTTTTCATGATTTTTATACTGGAACCTGGCATGACTGGAATGCGCTCTTCATCTACTGCCCATTTTAAGAAGGTGCGTATCATAGTGAAGTACTTGTCTTGTGTTGTGTAAGACAGTTTTTCAAAGGTTCCGGTATTGTCTATAGGATCGATGTATTTTTTATCCAGAGGCTTTTCAGCTAATAAAACCCCGGCAGGTATATTCATTAGCGTGTTTCGAACTTTAATAATGTCGTCTTTATTAATATCAGCAATATTTTTACCGCACCCCGCGACTGAAGTAAGCAAGTTAAGGGATCGCAAATTATCCCCGATGGTTTTTTTTACCCAGATAGGTTTCTTTAATTTGAGATAATCCTGAATAGCGTCTGAGAGCAGCAAGGACGGTTGTTCATTCTTGTCAGCTTCTTCCTCTTTTTCACTCATAGGGTGCAAGGGGATATGGGTCGGCATTATCCCATTAAATATCGGGTCGTTAGTATAACCGTCATAGGTCGTTCCGGTTAATTCGGAGAGTAAATAACTTTTCCGTAAAATCATCGCTTTAGTAATTGTGCGGCGTAGATAATCACGCATCTCCAGATCTGTTTTTTCTTGAGCTAATTCTTTCCATATAAGTTCTGCATCATGAGTGCAGAGTTCATCGTATTTTCCGGTGGTAAGCGTCTGTTGAAGCTTTTTCCTGCTTTTATGAAGGCCGAATATTTCCTCGTCGATATTGATCAGCGGGTCGTCAATCACATCAGTAACGAGTTCAAGCGCTTTGTTAAGCTCATCTTGGAAGTACTCACGCGCCACTTCGTGTATTTGCGCAATCGTAATTTTGGCCAAGTTTTCCTCCCGAAAGAAAATGTCGAATGAATTGCTCAGAAAGCGGCATCTGATTTTCGCTAGTAAACGATTTTCTGTTTGTAAGGAGAACTTGATTTCTAAAGCTTTAATTGCTGTGCGCCATTTATGCGGCACCGTTGCACGAAAGTAGAAAATGTTGCCGCGACGATAGAGCCGAGGCATATTTTTACGAGACAAATTGTACCCCGATGTACCAATGAAATGTACCAGTGCCTCGGTGGCATACGCATCGCAAAATATTATTGAATTGTTTTAAGGGGTTATCATAAAACTGGCGGAGAGGGTGGGATTCGAACCCACGGTGGAGTTACCCCCACGCCGCATTTCGAGTGCGGTACTTTCAACCACTCAGCCACCTCTCCGCTGTGTCATCATATGAAAGTTTCAGACTAAACAATCTGTTTTCATATCAAATCATGCGATTTGCTGAATGTGTGTCGCGCTCATAACGCGGACAGCGGATTTAGACAAGTCCTAATCGTTCAGAACGCATCATAATTTCGTAGATAATGTGCTTTAGGATCTGAAAAACCTTGACGCGGCGGTGTTTTTGCCACTATATGCGGCCACGTCGCAGGAGGATGAGAATCCCCTTTGACTTTTGTTGTGTGTTTATCAGACCTTAAACTGATGTTTTTGCTAAGATAAATAATCAAACTGTCACGACTGACAAGAAGACGGTCCCTGCTCGGCGGGAGAACCGGAAACGAACGACCCGAAAGGAAAACAAATGTTCGCAGTCATTAAGACAGGTGGTAAGCAGTATCGCGTTGCCGCCAATGATGTGCTTAAAGTTGAAAAAGTTGCCGGTGAAGCCGGTGATGTTGTAGAATTTGCAGAAGTTCTGATCGTTGGCGAAGGTGAAAACGCCACTGTTGGTGCTCCGCGCGTTGAAGGTGCTGTAGTAACTGCGGAAGTAGTTGAACAGGGTCGTGCGAAAAAAGTTATCGCGTTCAAAAAGCGTCGCCGTCAGAACTCCAAGCGTACACGCGGTCATCGTCAGGAACTGACGACTATCCGCATTTCGGAAATCCTCACCGGTGGCGCAAAGCCATCCGCTAAAGCAAAGGCCGCGCCGAAAAAGGCTGCGCCAAAAGCTGAAGCTGCTGAGTAATCAACGAATTAAAGGAGAATACCGATGGCACATAAGAAAGCTGGCGGTTCATCGCGTAACGGTCGCGATTCAGAGTCGAAACGCCTTGGCGTGAAAAAATTCGGTAGCGAAGCTGTTATCGCAGGCAACATCATTGTTCGCCAGCGCGGTACCCAGTGGCATCCGGGTGCAAATGTCGGCATGGGTAAAGATCATACCCTGTTCGCAAAGGCTGACGGCGTTGTGTCTTTCAAGACAAAAGCAAACGGCCGAACCTTTGTATCCGTGAACCCGATGGCTGAAGCTGCGGAGTAACCGGTGCTCCATTCATATACCGGTGTTCCTGTTGAACCCGATATATGAAGCCGCTTTACGGACAAAATATTGAAGGGGAGACGGGAAACCGTCTCCCCTTTTATTTTTCCCGGAGGATGGCCGGCAGGCCTGAAAGCAAGAATGACAAAATTGCAGAGCGGAACAGAATTAAGAAGCGAAAGCAGACAGGCTGCACTGGCCACCGATGATGATCTCAGAGGTGCGGGGTTGACAGGAGCCTATGGTGCGAAAGTGACTTTGCGGGATTCCCCAGTGCAGCTCACAGAGCGTCTTGTGCTGCGCCCGCCGCATGAAGAAGATATTGATGCGATCGCTGCATTGGCAAACAATATTAATGTGGCGCGTATGCTGGCACGGTTGCCTTATCCATATTCGCGTGAACATGCGGTTGATTTTATCAAGCTCGCAGCGTCCGGTGCGATCGGGCAGTTTGTTTATGCGATTACGCTTGCCGATACGGGTGAGTTTATCGGCGGCCTTACATTGCACGATCATAAATATGGCCCCGGCTATGAGATCGGCTATTGGCTGGGTGAGCCTTACTGGGGCAAAGGCTATGCCACAGAAGCTGCAACGGCTTTGATCGATTTGTCGTTCCGTGAATTGTCGCTGGAGCAGATTTATATCAGTGCGCAAAGCCGCAATGAAGGCTCAAAGCGTGTGATTGAGAAATGCGGTTTCAGACATACGGGCTCTGCCATTGGTCACTCTGTTGTTGACGGAGATGTGCCGGTTGAGTGCTATATCATGACCCGTCAGCAATGGCTGGAATTGCGTGGTGCAGGGCAATAATGCTCTGCACTGCGACATAAGGATAAAAGCCGCTGCTCACTTTGTGTGCGTCTGCACTGAAACTATAGTTTGCAACTGCAGCGGGCGGCGGTTTTCAAGTCCGGTTTTTTGCTGTATTGGCTCAGTTTAAATATCTCAGTTAAAATTGCGGTCGCATATATCTGCAATTTATTACCTCTTAATATCGGACTATCCGACAGCCGGCCTGTGCCGGAAAAGGCAAGCACATGAAGTTCCTCGACCAGACAAAAATTTATATCCGCTCCGGAAATGGCGGTGCTGGCGCGGTTTCGTTCCGTCGCGAAAAATTTCTGGAATTCGGTGGTCCTGACGGCGGTGACGGTGGTCGCGGCGGTGACGTCTGGGCTGTGGTCGTGGATGGTCTGAATACACTGATCGACTATCGTTATCAGCAGCATTTCCGGGCGAAAACCGGTATGCACGGCATGGGTCGTAATATGACCGGCGGTAAAGGCGATGACGTCATTCTTAAAGTGCCGGTTGGCACGCAGATTTTTGAAGAAGACAATGAAACGCTGATCTGCGATCTGACTACTGTTGGCCAGCGCTACCGTCTTGCCAAAGGCGGTAATGGCGGTTTCGGTAACCTGCATTTCAAAACCTCGACCAATCAGGCGCCGCGTCGTGCCAATCCGGGTCTGGAAGGTATTGAGCGCACCTTGTGGCTGCGCCTGAAGCTGATTGCGGATGCGGGTCTCGTTGGTCTGCCAAATGCCGGTAAATCGACTTTCCTTGCCAGTGTGACCGCTGCCAAGCCGAAGATCGCTGATTATCCTTTCACCACGCTGCATCCGAATCTTGGTGTTGCCCGTGTGGATGCGCGTGAATTCGTGATCGCGGATATTCCGGGTCTGATTGAAGGTGCGAGCGAAGGCATTGGTCTCGGTGACCGTTTCCTCGGTCATGTGGAGCGCACCCGTGTGCTGCTGCATCTGGTTTCGGCACAGGAAGAAGATGTGGCGAAAGCCTATAAGGTTATTCGTGGTGAGCTGGAAGCTTATGGTCACGGTCTGACTGATAAGATCGAGATTATCGCACTGTCGCAGGCCGATACGCTTGATCCCGATGCACGCAAAGACAAGATGAAGGCGCTGAAAAAGGCGTGTGGCCGTGAACCGTTGTTGCTGTCGGCTGTGAGCCGTGAAGGTATTGAGACAACGCTGCGCGAACTGGCACGGATCATCGACCAGAGCCGTGCGGAAGAAGCAGATCTCGAAGCTGCGAAAGCGGACGCTAAAGCCAAGTCGGATTATAAAGGTAAGTGAGCAGATCATGACGATCGGGGCGCTGAAGAATTATCGTCGTATTGTTATCAAAATCGGCTCGGCGCTTCTGGTTGATCGTGCTCAGGGGTTGAAGCAGAACTGGCTGACAAGTCTTGCTGCCGATATTGCGGCTTTGCAGGCGCAAGGTGTGGAAGTGCTGGTTGTGTCTTCCGGTGCGGTTGCACTTGGGCGCACGGTTCTGGGACTACCTTCGGGCACTCTGAAACTTGAGGAAAGTCAGGCATCAGCAGCAGCAGGGCAGATTGCATTGGCGAAAGCCTATGCTGATGTGCTGGGTGCCCATCAGATCATGGCAGGGCAGGTGCTGCTCACATTGTCTGATACGGAAGAGCGCCGCCGCTATCTCAATGCCCGCGCAACGATTGAAACGCTGCTGAAGCTTAAGGCCGTGCCGGTTATCAATGAGAATGATACAGTAGCGACCAACGAAATCCGTTATGGCGATAATGATCGCTTAGCTGCCCGTGTTGCCACAATGATTGGCGCTGATCTGCTCATTCTGTTGTCTGATATTGACGGCCTTTATACCGCGCCGCCGCATAAAGATCCGAATGCACAGTTTTTACCGGTTGTGGAAGCGATTACACCGGATATTGAAGCTATGGCCGGTGCTGCTGCTTCTGAATTGTCGCGCGGTGGCATGAAAACTAAGCTGGATGCCGGTAAGATTGCCAATGCGGCCGGAACTGCGATGATTATCACCTCCGGCACCCGGATGAACCCGCTGGCGGCGATTGATCGTGGTGAGCGATCAACTTTGTTTAAAGCGTCCGATGCGCCGGTTAATGCATGGAAAGTCTGGATTTCTGGTCATCTCGATGCAGCAGGGCAATTGGTGATTGATGACGGTGCTTTGAAAGCGCTGAAATCAGGCAAGTCTCTTTTGCCCGCCGGTGTGCGGGAAGTCCGCGGTGATTTCCAGCGCGGCGATACGGTTTCCATCCTTAATCTGGAAGGCCGTGAGGTTGCCCGTGGTTTGGCCGGTTATGATGCTGCCGATGCCGTGAAGATCGCCGGTCATAAGAGCGGTGAGATTGAGGAAATTCTCGGCTATTTCGCGCGTTCTTCGATGGTGCACCGCAATGATCTGGTGATCCGTGGCAGCCGTGCGCAAGGTGCTGCGAGCGCTGAGGGGGAAATGTGCAATGCAGGATAAGCAGGACACTCTGGCAGTTGCTGAACTGATGGCAGAGCTTGGCTGTAAAGCGCGTGCTGCGGCTGGTCCGCTGGCGATTGCCAGTGCCGAGCGCAAACATGCAGCTTTGATTGCTATGGCCGATGCCTTGCTGCGTCGCAAAGACCTGATCCTTAATGCCAATGTGCTGGATGTTGCAGCAGCGGAAGCTGCAGGCACTGCCTTATCTTTCATTGACCGTCTGAAACTGGATGAAACACGCATTCGCGCAATGGCTGATGGTATTCGCGCGATTGCAGCGCTGAGAGATCCGGTCGGCGAAGTGATGACCGAATGGGATCGCCCGAACGGCTTGCATATTGAGCGTGTCCGTACACCGCTTGGCGTGATCGGCGTGATTTATGAAAGCCGCCCGAATGTGACAGCCGATGCCGGTGCGCTCTGCCTGAAAGCCGGTAATGCGGTGATCCTGCGTGGTGGTTCGGATTCCGCGCATTCATCCCGTGAAATTCATGCCGCATTGGCTGAAGGCTTGAAGGCCGCAGGTCTGCCGGAAGCTGCCATTCAGATGGTGCCGGTGACAGACCGCGCTGCAGTCGGTGAAATGCTCAAAGGTCTGAACGGTGCGATTGATGTGATTGTACCGCGTGGCGGTAAAAGCCTTGTCGCCCGTGTGCAGGAAGAGGCGCGGGTGCCGGTTTTTGCGCATCTCGAAGGCCTGTGCCATGTTTATATTGATGCCAGTGCTGATCTGGAAATGGCAAAGAAGATCGTTCTCAATGCCAAAATGCGCCGCACTGGTATTTGTGGCGCAGCAGAGACTTTGCTGGTTGATCGCAAAGTGGCTGAGACGCATTTGGTGCCGGTACTGGATGAGCTGGCAAAAGCCGGTTGTGTGATCCGTGGTGATGCAGAAGTAAGCACGCTTTACTCACAAGCTGAACCGGCGACTGCGGAAGACTGGTCAACGGAATATCTGGATGCGATCATTTCCGTAGCGCTGGTTGATGGTATTGATGGTGCATTGCAGCACATCAATCGCTATTCATCGCATCATACAGAGGCTGTGATTGCGGAAGATACAGCGGTTGTTGAGCGGTTCTTCAACGAGATTGATTCAGCCATTTTGCTGCATAATGCATCCACGCAATTTGCCGATGGCGGCGAGTTCGGTATGGGCGCGGAAATCGGCATCGCGACCGGCAAGATGCATGCGCGCGGACCGGTTGGTGTTGAACAGCTCACTTCGTTCAAATACCGCGTGCGCGGTAACGGACAGACACGGGTTTAAACACACGCATGTCCAAACCAGTGAAAGATCAATCAGACAAGACCGCGATGCCGCAAGCGTTTCAGGATGTTGCTGAAGACTATCTGCACATGCCTGTTGCACCGTCTGGCGCTAAAATCGGTTTGTTTGGCGGTTCTTTCAACCCGCCTCATGCAGGCCATGTTCTGGTGGCAGAATTGGCACTGGAACGGCTGGGGCTGGATGAGGTATGGTGGGTGGTGACACCCGGCAATCCGCTGAAAGATACAAGCGAACTGGCACCGCTGTCCAAGCGCATTGCGCTGAGTGAAGAGCTTATCACTGATAAGCGTATTCATGTGACGGCATTTGAAGCCAGTTATCAGGTGCGCTATACGGCAGATACGCTGGCGCTGGTGCGCAAACATAATCCGGACAAGCATCTGGTCTGGATTATGGGCGCGGATAATCTGATGAATTTCCATCACTGGCAGGAATGGGATGAGATTGCCCGTACCTATCCGATTGCTGTTATCAACCGGCCGGGTTCGAATATGGCGGCGGAAGATTCCGTGATGGCGCAGCAGTTTGAGGCGGCACGCCTGCCTGAAACAGATGCTGCAAAACTTGCAACACAGCCGGCTCCGGCATGGGTTTTTATCCACGGGCCGCAGTCTGATCTTTCATCCACGCAATTGCGCCGGCAAGAGATGAGAGAATAAGACGCAAAATCAGCAGGTTATTTTTCCTGTCAAATTTCCATGAGTCCGTGTCTTGAAACAGACACAGGACTCTGCCACTTTTATAGTTACACGGGGAGTAGTTGCCGTGTGGCGTTGTTCTTTACGGAAAGGTACTCATTGAGAACAGCAATTGAAAAGAAGGGTGTTAACACGCCTTCACCAGCTGAGGTCAGCGGCGAAGCCACTGTGTCTCATGCTTTAGAGGTTCTGCTTGCAAGCCTTGATGACTCCAAGGCAGAAGATATCATTTCCATTGATCTGCGCGGTAAATCCGCTTTGGGCGATTATATGGTGATCGCTTCCGGTCGCTCCCAGCGCCATGTCGGTGCTGTGGCCGATCATATGCTGCGTGCGCTGAAAGAAATCGGTGTGCGTGATGTTCAGATCGAAGGTCTTGAAGCAGCAGACTGGGTTCTGGTTGATACGGGTGATATCATCATCCACATTTTCCATCCGGAAGTCCGTGAGTTCTATAATATCGAAAAAATCTGGCTCACACCGGAAGCGGATGAATTTAATCCGCGTAAAAAGTCAGTGCATTAATTTGCACGATGATTTGTAAGATCAGGCATGCCGGATTGTGACGGCATGCTGCTCAAACTGCCTGACATGCTATGGCAGGCAGAGGTTTTTTGATTATGCGTGTTACAGTTTTTGCGGTTGGAAAAATGAAAGCCGGTCCCGAACGGGAACTGGCCGAGCGATACTTTGACCGTTTTTCCAAGTCCGGAACGGCCTTGGGATTTGAGTTTACCGGCGTCAGTGAGATTACCGAAAGCAGGGGCGGCAATGCGGATCAGCGTAAGGCCGATGAAGCTGCACGAGTCTATGAAGCTCTGGATAATGGCGCAGCTCTGATCCTGCTGGATGAGCGCGGCAAAGAACTTGGTTCTGAAGCCTTTGCCGAGCAAATGGGTAAAATCCGTGACGGCGGCAAAAGACAGTTGATTTTAGCGCTTGGCGGGCCGGACGGTCATGATCCGCAATTGCGGGCGCGGGCTGATCTGGTGCTGGCGATGGGTAAAATGACCTGGCCGCATCAGCTGGCACGTATTCTGATTGCCGAGCAATTATACCGTGCGGTGACTATTCTTTCCGGTCATCCCTATCACCGGGTGTAATTTGAGCGTATCCCGAAAAATGTGAAGCACCTATGCGGGGAAATCAGTTCACCGAACTGATTTCTTATCCCGCTCCGATCAGATAAGATACGCGTAATCACAAATAAATAGAGCATTTACAGACGGATTTTGACACGGATAATCTTTGTTATAGATTCACCGCTATAACTGAGTGATCGCAACGGATCAGTATTCGAATTTTGATGAATAACAGCAGCATTTTCTTCCGGCTTTTTAAGATGAGCCGCATTTGTGCCGGACAGGTCAGATGCGTGTTTTCTGCCGGTTTGTTGCTGCTGTTGCCGGTTCCGGCTCTTGCGCAGGAGGCAGCACCATCCGCTCCTCCGCCGGTGCCGCTCGAAGAACAGCATCAAAAAGTCTCAGGCAGTCTGGATGCTATTAACAGCGAGATTGCGCTTTCCAAGGAAAAGCTGCAGCAGCTGGAAACAAGCGTTTCAGAACTGAAAAAAGATCAGGCAACCATTACTGCTGCGCTGATCCAGTCTGCCAAGACAGACAAGAAACTCTCGGAAGATATTGAGGCTGCGGGACAGAAACTGACTGCGCTCAGCGAGCAGGAAGATGGTATCCGGCTGTCATTGCGTTCCCGCCGTAAAGTTCTGGCGGAAGTGCTGGCAGCTTTGCAGCGTATGGGGCTGAACCCGCCGCCTGCCATTCTGGTGCGCCCTGATGATGCGCTGTCCTCCGTGCGTTCTGCCGTGCTGCTCGGTGCGGTGGTACCGGAAATGCGGGCGCAGACGCTGGAACTGATGGCTGATCTGAAAGAGATGCAGCGTTTGCAGGCTTCGATCAAAGATGAGCAGGAGCGGCTGATTGCCAGTCGCACAGCGCAACTTGAAGAGCGACAGAAACAGGAACTGCTGCTGGAAGAAAAGCAAAAGCTTTACAGCCAGTCTGAAGAAGAATTGCAGACTGAACGTGCCCATGCCGCAGAACTGGCGAAAAAAGCGACCAGCCTGAAAGATCTGATTGCCTCGCTGCAGGAGCGGATGGATAAAGTCCGCACGGCGGCCGATGCCGCACGCGATGCCGAGCAGCAGCGACTGGCAGACGGACAGGAGCGCGCAGCACAGTCCGGCGAGAATTCGCTGGTGTCCCGTGCGAATTTTGCATCTCTGCGCGGACAGCTTGTGCTACCGGCCAGTGGTAAGATCGTACAAAAATTCGGTCAGAAAGATGATTTTGGCCGCCCGCGTGCAGGAGAAATGCTGCAAACGCCGCAAAACGCCACGATTACGTCACCTTCTGATGGCGTTGTACTTTATGCGGGGCCCTTTCGTTCCTACGGACAACTCTTAATCCTTGATGTTGGCAGCGGATATCATATCGTGATGGCAGGATTAAGCAGAATCAATGTTGCGCAGGGCCGGTTTGTGCTGGCGGGTGAGCCGGTCGGAACCATGGGAGATAAGCTTTTAACCAGTGTTGCTTCACTGGGGAGTGGTAATTCTTCACCGATGCTTTACATAGAATTTCGAAAAGATGGGAAATCCGTCGATCCGACCCCGTGGTGGACCGACAGGCATTCCGGAAGGACACAAGATGATACGTAAACTGTCGCTTCTTTTCGCAGGTGCCTTGATGGGGGCTTCGGCGATGGTTGCTGTGCAGGGGGCTCCGGCTTCAAGTGCAAATGCTGCCAGTAATGATACCTATAAAGAACTCGCAATTTTCGGCGATATTTTTGAACGTGTGCGCCAGCAATATGTGACGCCGCCGGAAGATAAGAAGCTGATAGAAACCGCCATCAACGGTATGCTGACCTCGCTTGATCCGCATTCCTCCTATCTCAACCCTGAAGCCGCGCAGGATATGCGCGTGCAGACCAAGGGTGAGTTCGGCGGTCTTGGTATCGAAGTGACTATGGAAAATGATCTGGTTAAGGTCATTGCACCGATTGATGATACACCGGCATCGAAAGCCGGCGTTCTCGCCGGTGACCTGATCACGCAGATCAATGGCGCGGAAGTGCGCGGCTTGTCGCTGAATGATGCTGTTGACAAGATGCGCGGGCCGGTTGATGAGGCGATTGAACTGACCCTGATCCGTCAGGGGGCAGACAAGCCGATCAAACTGTCGATCAAACGCGCGATCATTAAGGTCAAAGCTGTCCGCTACCGCGTTGAGAATGATGTCGGTTATCTGCGTGTGATTTCCTTCACCGAGAAAACCTCTGACGATCTGACAAAAGCGATCAAGGATATTCAGTCACAGATTCCTGAGAACAAGCTCAAAGGCTATGTGCTCGATCTGCGTCTCAATCCGGGTGGTCTGCTCGATCAGGCTGTGTCTGTATCGGATGCGTTCCTTGACAAGGGCGAGGTTGTTTCCACCCGTGGCCGTGACCCGCAGGATGTTACCCGTTTTGATGCCCGCGCAGGCGATCTGACCAAAGGCAAACCTGTTATCGTTCTGATCAATGGCGGTTCAGCCAGTGCGTCTGAAATTGTGGCCGGTGCCTTGCAGGATCACCGTCGTGCAACGGTTCTGGGGACACAGTCCTTCGGTAAGGGCTCCGTGCAGACCATCATTCCGCTTGGTGAAAACGGTTCGCTGCGTCTGACGACAGCGCTCTATTACACCCCATCGGGCAAGTCGATTCAGGGTAAGGGCATTACACCGGATATCAAGGTGGAACAGCCGCTGCCGGATGAGCTGAAAGGCCGTGATGTCACAACCAAGGGTGAGGCCGGACTGAAAGGCCATATCAAGGGTGCTGAGGAAGATGACAGTGGTTCAGGTTCTTCGGCCTATGTGCCGCTGGAGCCAAAGGACGACATTCAGCTTGGCGAAGCTCTGAAGCTGCTGCGCGGTGAAATGGCCAATGCGGCATTCCCGCCGGATCCTAAAAAAGATCTGCCAAAGCCTGATAAACAATAAGCTTGTACACTTCAGAAAAACGCGGGGCAGTGCCCGCGTTTTTTGTCTCTGGTGATAAATAAACGGAATGAAAAACATGACTGAAAAGCGTGACCCCGCATCGCTGCCTTATCGCCCCTGTGTGGGCATTATGGTTTTGAACAGCGAAGGCAAAGTCTGGGCAGGACGCCGTATCATTGAGCCGAATGGTGAGATGGAAGGTGCAACGCAGCTTTGGCAGATGCCGCAGGGTGGTATTGATGCCGGTGAAAATCCGGCAACGGCATCGTTGCGCGAGCTCTATGAAGAAACAGGTATGCGTAGCGTCAGTCTTTTGGCAGAAGCGCCGAACTGGATCAATTATGACCTGCCGGAACATCTGATCGGTATTGCCTTAAATGGCAAATATCGCGGTCAGACACAGCGCTGGTTTGCCTATCGTTTTGAGGGCGACGAAAGCGAGATTGCAATCAACCCGCCACCGGGCGGACATGATGCTGAATTTGATATGTGGGCATGGAAACCGATGATGGAGCTGCCGGAACTGATCGTTCCGTTCAAGCGCCCTGTTTATGACGAAGTCATTCAGGCTTTCAGACATCTGGTCTGAGATTTTATCTCTTACAAAAGCGCCGCTCTTTTGGATGCTATCTTGTCCGAAAGAGCGGCGTTTTTATGCCGGATCGTAGCGCATATTATTGGCCGGAGCATCGAGCCTGAACTCCAGCCCCTGCGATAAATAATGCAGCTCGGCAGAGCCGCCGAGACTGGCTGCAAGGGTACGCTCAATCAGTCGCGAGCCGAAGCCGCGCCGCGCTGGCTTTTCCACTTGCGGGCCGTTCTTTTCTATCCAGTAGAACCGGAAACGGCCGTTTTCCACACGCCAGCTGATTTCGATATGTCCGTCAGGTGTTGAGAGCGCACCATATTTGACGGCATTGGTGCCAAGCTCATGCAGAGCCATGACCATGGATAAAGCCTGCCGTGAACCAAGCGTAACGGGAATGCCGCTGATATTTATGCGTTTTTCACCGGTTCCTGCATGAACGGACAGGCTGTTGGTGACAATATCCGCAAGTTCGGCACTGACAGATTTTGCCCCTTGGGTCAGCACGTCCTGCGCTTTGCTCAGCGCCATGATACGGGCTTCGAAGGCGGCTCTTGCATCTTCCGCGCTGGTCGTACTGCGCAATGTCTGATTGGCAATGCCCTGAATAACCGCAAGAATATTCTTGCTGCGATGAGCCAGTTCTGCGGTCAGCATAGCCTGTTGTTCTTCTGCATTTTTGCGGTTTGTAATATCCTGTACGATACCGCGCATGCGCACCACAGCACCCTGATCGTCGCTGATGAGTTCCGTTGAAAGTGCAGCCCAGCGCTGTTCACTATTATCCAGCCGGTGAATAAGATATTCGCTATAGCCGGAACGGGGCAATGCCAGAGAACCGGATTTTGCCGTATCGGTTTTATGCTCGTCACAATTGCGCGGCGACATCAGCTTTTCAAAAAGCTCAATCGTAATATTGGTGTCCGGCGCAATGCCGTAAATCTGCCGGATCTGGTTAGTGACGGTGATGGTGCGGCTGATCAGATTTATATCGAATGCCCCAATCCCGCCGGCCTCCTGAGAAAGACGAAGCATTTCCTCCTGTTCGCGCAAGCGTTCCTGCTGCTCGCGAACGAATGTGCGATCCACGAGGATTTTGAGAAAACCCTGCATATGGCCATCCTGATCGTAGAGCGGCAAAAGCTGGCCGCTTGCCCAGAACCGGGTGCCGTCTTTGCGCATATGCCAGCGCTCCACCGCATCCTGCCTGTGATGCAAGGCGCTGACGCGGCGCATTTCCGGTACATTTTTTTCACGCTCTTCCGGCGTGAACAGGATATCGACGGAAGATTTCAGCACTTCCTCTTCTGTCCAGCCGAATAATCTGCGCGCGCCTGCATTCCAGCTGGTGACCTGACCGCTCAGTGTTGTGGTGATAATCGCGTAGTCCAGCGCATTATCGATAATAAGCTGGTTCAGCTGCTCTTTGTGTTGCTGCCGGTGATGGCGCGCCTGCATTTCCATATGCGAACCGGCGATCTGTGCCAGCCTGCGAAGGTCCTTGAGTTGCTCGGCAGATAAATGGCGCGGCTTTTTATCGAGTATTAGCATCGTGCCGAAAATGGTGCCGTCATGGCCGGTCAGTTTTATTCCGGCATAAAAACGGTAAGGCGAGGTGCCGGTTACAAACGGTTCGCCGGCAAAGAGCGGCGTTGTGCTTGCATCGCTGACGATAAAAATATCATCGGCCAGCAATGTCTGGCGGCAAAAATTATGTCCGGGAGGAGGGGCGTTCAGCGTCAGGCCGTAAACGGCTTTAAAAATCTGCTGCTCTTGGGAAATGAGATTGATAGCCGCGACCGGTGCGTCGCAGAGTCTGGCAGTCAGCGCAACCAGATTATCAAGAACCGGATCATTTAGTCCGTTCATGATTGTAAAGCGCGGTAAAACAGCCTGAAATAATGAAGATGCTTCGGACAATCCGAAAAGATTACTGACTGAGGTATCCCATCTGGCTTCCACCTGCGTATCCCCCATGCGAGCTTGTACTTTAGCAAATGTATAAATTTACACGATTTTAACAAGCGGAATATTTGGAGGGCAGTATCTCTGATTTTGAGGATGAAAATAAGGCGCTTCTTAAAATAGTATTAATTTGCAAAGCCGGGCTTTGTATCGTCTGTTTATGTCTGTGCCTTGTGTTTATGAAAAACCGGCTCCTGATTTTACCGGCACTGCTCTGATCCTGTTATATTTATTGATTTTATTATGCAGCCATGTGGTCTTTAATGCGTTATCCTGATGATGCGACCGGTCATTGTTGTCGGAATAATGAGCGGGATGCAGTAAATTCTGAAACAGGCAGCAATTAATATCGGAGATAATAATGGGTGCAGAAAGTTTACTGGTCTTTCTTATCGTAGGTCTCGTCGCCGGCTGGCTCGCGGGTCAGGTCGTGCGCGGTGGTGGTTTCGGTTTGCTCGGAAATCTCGTCGTTGGTGTGATCGGCGCGTTTCTGGCTGGCTGGTTGTTGCCGCGTCTTGGCTTCGCGATCGGTGGCGGTGTCATTGCCGCGATTGTGAATGCATTTATCGGTGCTGTTATCTTGCTGGTCATACTGAGACTTGTAAAACGAGCGTGATCTTTTAAAATTCATTATTACAGCCTGCCGGAACAGAGTCCGGCGGGCTTTCATTTGTCCTGACGCTTGTTTTAGTGAGTTGTGATGACGCCTCCCGCCCGTTTGCTGACCGGTCTGGTTCTCACTGCCGTTGCCGGTTTTGTTGATGCGCTCGCTTTCATAGAGCTGGGCGGTTATTTTGCCTCTTTCATGAGCGGAAATACAACGCAGCTCGGGCTGGCAATGAGCGGACCTGATGGTCGCGCGCTGCAATTGCTGCGCGGACAAAGCCTGTTTATGCCGCTGCTGCTGATCGGGCTGTTTTTCAGCGGGGCGTTTCTTGCCTCTTTTATCAGTGCCCGTGAGCAGCACTGGTATTCAGCGCGGGTTATGCTGCTGGTTATCACACTTCTCTTAAGCACCATGTTGCTCTGTCAGATCCAAGGATTGGCACCAATGCCGGTTGTTTTGCTGGCGGCGGCAATGGGTGCGCAAAATGCTGTGTTTAAACCGCATGGGGCAGCGCGGCTTGGTACAACTTTCGTGACCGGAACGATTTTTAACGCCGCGAATGATCTGGCGCATAGTTTACGCGGGCAGGCTCCGCGGTACCGCTGGCTGCAGCATATTTATGTGTGGCTTTCACTGGTCTTTGGTGCAGCCTGCGGGGCTGTCTTATATACCAGCACGGGTATCTGGTCGCTTTTACTGCCCGTCGCGGTTCTGACCCTGATGCTGTTTTTTTACCGGCTCAAAGAGAAGTGAGCATCGCGCCTAAATAAATAAATGGCGCTCCTGCTCCACCAGACCGGAAATGTAATCCGCAACAATATGGATGCGGCGCAAGGTGCGGGCTGTTTCATGATAAGACAGCCAGTAGGAGCGCTTGATACGTTTATGGGGCAGTATTTCGATCAGATCGGAATATTCGCGGGCAATAAAACCGTGTAAAATACCGATGCCGGCTGCAGCTTTGACGGCTTCAACCTGTCCCAAAGCACTGGAAACCTCAAAGGCAGGCTGCCAATCGCGGCTGATTTCCCGTGCATAATCCAGTGTCGGTGTGGCAACCAGATCTTCCACATATCCGATCAGCCGGTGATGATCTAAATCCTCAACAGTTTGCGGTGTGCCGTAACGCTCAAGATAGTCTTTGTGCGCATAAAGGCCGAGATTATAACCGGTGAGTTTACGGGCGATCAGTCTGCCGGTCTCCGGTCGCTCGACGCTGATGGCAATATCAACTTCACGGCGTGAGAGGGAAAAAGAGCGGGGAACAGGCACGAGCTGAATGGTCAGATCGGGATAGAGTGCTGAGAAACGCGCCAGTCTCGGGCTGAGAAAATTCACACCGAAGCCGTCCGGTGCGCCGATCCTGATTGTACCGGCCACAGTAATATCCGCATTGGCCAGATGGGCATGGGCGCTGAGCATTTCTGCTTCCATTTTTTCTGCGGAGAGCAGAAACTCTTCACCGGCCTGCGTGAGTTCCGAGCCATTGGTGCGCCTGTTGAGCAATGTGGTTTTCAGGCTGCCTTCAAGCGCTGTGAGCCTGCGTGAGACTGTTGTGTGATTAAGGCCGAGCTTCTTGGCCGCGCCGAGAATTTGTCCGGAGCGGGCAACAGCCAGAAATATGCGAATATCATCCCAGTTCATGGCTTAAGCTTATATATATTTTTGCACAACGGATACGCTTTTCGCCTACTTGAAAACTATTTTTTGCAGGGCGATGATGAGACAGAGATTTTAAATTCCGGGAGAGAGTTGTGATGAGACAGGTCGGGCATTTTATTGGCGGCAAGCATGTGGCAGGCGCAAGCGGCCGGACAGCAGAATTTTATCAGCCTATGGATGGTGCGGTGTTGGGGCAGGTTGCTCTGGCGACCAAAGACGAAGTGCGTGCAGCAGTTGAAAATGCCAAGGCGGCGCAACCTGCCTGGGCTGCGACCAACCCGCAGCGCCGTGCGCGTGTTTTGCGCAAATTTCTGGAACTGGTTGAAGCCGAATATGACAGCCTAGCGGAATTGCTGGCACGTGAACATGGTAAAACCATTCCTGATGCCAAGGGCGATATCCAGCGCGGTCTGGAAGTTATCGAATTCTGCCTTGGTGCACCGCATCTGCTGAAAGGTGAATTCACCGATGCCGCCGGTACCGGCATTGATGTTTATTCCATGCGCCAGCCGCTCGGTGTTGTGGCGGGCATCACACCATTCAACTTTCCGGCGATGATCCCGCTGTGGAAGGCCGGACCTGCGATTGCTTGCGGCAACGCCTTTATTCTCAAACCTTCCGAGCGTGATCCGGGCGTGCCGATGCGTTTTGCGGAATTGTTTATGGAGGCCGGTCTGCCAGCCGGTATTTTCAACGTGGTCAATGGCGATAAAGATGCGGTTGATGCGCTGCTGGATGATCCGGATGTCAAGGCAATCGGCTTTGTCGGCTCAACCCCGATTGCGCAATATATTTATGCCCGCGGCTGCGCTAATGGCAAACGTGTTCAGTGTTTTGGTGGTGCTAAAAACCACATGATCATTATGCCGGATGCGGATATGGATCAGACGGTTGATGCGCTGATCGGTGCCGGTTACGGTTCTGCCGGTGAGCGTTGTATGGCGATCTCGGTTGCTATTCCCGTCGGTCACGACACCGCCGAGCGTCTGATGGATAAGCTCATCCCGCGTGTCGAAGCGCTGAAGGTTGGCCCGTCAACGGATGTGTCTGCCGATTACGGCCCGCTGGTGACAAAACAAGCGCTCGATCGTGTACGCGGTTATGTTGATCTCGGCGTAGAAGAAGGTGCCAAGCTGGTTGTTGACGGTCGCAATTTCAAAATGCAGGGCTATGAAAATGGCTTTTATCTCGGCGGCTGTCTCTTCGATCATGTCACCAGAGATATGCGTATTTACAAGGAAGAGATTTTCGGCCCTGTGCTCAGTGTTGTCCGTGCCAAGACTTATGAAGAAGCACTTTCCCTGCCGAATGACCATGAATATGGCAATGGTGTCGCGATCTTCACCCGTGACGGCGATGCCGCCCGCGACTTTGCCTCCCGTGTTCAGGTTGGCATGGTTGGTGTGAATGTGCCGATCCCTGTGCCGATTGCCTATTACACATTCGGCGGCTGGAAAGGCTCCGGTTTCGGTGATCTTAACCAGCACGGACCTGATGCTTTCCGCTTCTACACCAAGACCAAAACCGTGACATCACGCTGGCCGTCGGGTGTAAAGGATGGGGCTGAATTCGTCATTCCGACAATGAGTTGATATTTCGGCTCTGGCGGGCTGCAAATGGCACTTTGCTCCACTTCCGGTGCTCACGTACCTTAGTACGCTCCGCTCCGGTTTTCGCAAAGCACCACTTTCGCCACGCCATAACCAAAATATTGGCAGCGCCTCATTCTGAAACCCCGTTTGCAAAAACGGGGTTTTTATTATGCAAGCAAGGTCATAATTGGTGAACTTTCCTGACAAAACCGCCAGTGAACAAAACCCGCTGCTCCGTGCCATTGATAAACAACCTGCGGTGACGGGAAATCTTCCTGTCGTCAACGGGTGTTTCTGACACGCGGAGTTGTGCATCATGTATCTGGAATGTTTTCGCGTTATGGAGAATGCGCCGCAGATTATTTCCGGTCGTGCCGAGCGTGACTGGATGGATGGTTTTCACATCCGTTTTCCTTATCGCTGTCTGCCTCTGACTATGGCGAATACGACCGGTTGGGAAATTCTGTGCCCGACAGATATCCGGATTTGCTGGAATGGCGGTAAGGATAAAACAGATGTCACTATATCTTGTCGCGACCGTGAATTTTCGCATTTTGTGGAATCACATTTCAGCCACGGCGTTGTGACTTTCCATACCGGCTATCTGTTCCGCACACCGCCGCAATGCGCATTGCTGGCAGGTGGTGCGCCCAACCATGTTAAAGATGGTATTCAGCCTCTGACCGGTCTTGTTGAGACAGACTGGCTGCCTTTTCCCTTTACCATGAACTGGATCATGACACGGCCGGGCATTGTGCGCTTTAAAAAGGGGGAGCCGTTCTGTTTTTTTCAACTGACGGAGCATCATAAAATGGATGCGGTCAAGCCGGTGATCCGCAGGATCGAGGACGCACCGGTTTTGCAGCAGGAATATGAGACATGGTCAAAGGTGCGGCGAGAATTTAATCAGAACCTTATGAAGGGTGATGCGCAGACTGTTAAACAGGCATGGCAGAAATTTTATTTCAAAGGTGAAAAGCCGGATTCTGAAGGCGAGGGGCAGGCGGAAGGGCATGTGAATAAACGACGTTTACATATGCCTGAAATGACAGATCAGTCGCCTGCCGAGATGCCGGCAGAGAGTGTGCCTGATGCCTGAGAGACAGATTATCGTCTCTGCAGCCCTGTTTCTTATAAAATTGACTTTACTATAGAATCCGGCGGGGGTTCTATAGCGACATAGTTATATTCATGCCGGATATCTTCCATGACCGTTTCTGCGCCGACAAGCACCAATGCCGTAATCGTTATTTCCAGCCATGTGGTGCGGGGCTCTATCGGCAACAGAGCAGCTGTCTTTGCACTGGAGCGGCTTGGCTATCCGGTTTGGGCTGTGCCGACCGTTATTCTGCCATGGCATCCGGGGCACGGGCCTGCGGGGCGGATTATTCCTGATGCCGCACAGTTTTCTTCCTTGATCGGTGATCTGGAGCGTGCGCCATGGCTGGGTGAGGTGAGTGCTGTACTGACCGGCTTTATGAGCAATGCTGCGCAGGTTGAAGCCGTCGCGCATCTCATAGCTGCCATGAAAGCCAAAAATCCAAACCTGCAATATATTTGCGATCCTGTGATCGGGGATATGAAGGGGCTTTATGTGGCGGAAAGCACAGCGGTTGCCATTCGTGATCTGTTGCTGCCGCTGGCCGATATCGCCACACCGAATCGTTATGAGCTGGGCTGGTTGACGGGAACGGAACCGGCTGACAATCAGCAATTGATGGAAGCCGCCTTGCGTGCCGGACCGGAGACCATGCTGGTCACTTCTGCCTTTGCGCTGATGCGCGATAGTATCAGTAATGTTCTGGTGACACGGACGCAGGCTTTGATGGCTGAGCACCGGATTGTTCACGGACCCGGCAATGGCATGGGCGATCTGACCTCGGCTTTGTTCCTTGCCCGTAAGATGAGCGGCATGAATGAAGAAAAATCATTGCAGCTGACCACAGCCGCCGTGTTCGAAATTCTTGCCCGCGCAGCGAAACGCGGTGCGGATGAACTGATGCTGGAGGCCGATGCGGCGAGTCTGGAGCGACCGATGGCCATGGTGCAGTTGCGTCGTCTGGTTCATCCAAATCACGGTCAGGTCGCGGGATGAGCGCCTTAGAGGCGCTCTTTTTGTATTGTGGGGCATCAAAGCTTGAAATTTTTTGTAGATAAATTTTTTTTTGATAGATTGTTTGATGCGATCAAAAAAAAGCGGAAAATAGCCTGATTTTGGATGAAAACAGGTTGTTTTTGCGGTTTGAGCCGGAAAATGCAGGGTAAATTGAGCAAGGCAATTTCTGCCCGATGTCTGTGCTGTGTGAAATTCTGACTAATCTTTGATTGATCTTGGCAAAATATGGGTTTATCGAAAAATCATGGTAGATCTTCCAGACACACTCCTCGCCGGTTACCGCAACTTCATGGCATCGGATTTTGCCGATGAAAGAATGCGCTATAAGGAACTCGCAGATCAGGGGCAGACACCGGAAACGATGGTCATTGCCTGCTGTGATTCCCGCGCAGCGCCGGAAATCATTTTCAATACCCGTCCGGGTGAAATCTTTGTTTTGCGCAATGTCGCGAATCTCATCCCGCCCTATGAGCCGGATGGTGAATATCATGCTGCTTCTGCGGCACTGGAATTCGCTGTGCAGAGCCTCAAGGTCAAGCATATTGTTGTGCTTGGTCATGGGCGATGCGGTGGCATTAAAGCGGCGCTTGATACAGATAGCAGCCCGCTGTCTCCGGGAGACTTTATCGGCAAATGGATGAGCCTGCTGGCACCGGCCGCAGAGAATGTTACATCCAACACGCTGATGACACAGACAGAGCGACAGACTGCGCTCGAACGTATTTCAATCCGCTTCTCCCTGAATAATCTTCGCAGTTTCCCATGCGTTGATATTCTTGAGAAGAAGGGTCGTCTCTCCCTGCATGGTGCATGGTTCGATATTTCGACCGGTGAATTGTGGGTGATGGATTCGCAGACCGGCGATTTTATTCGTCCGGATACGGATGAAATGCCGGTGCAACCTGAAAGTAATGAAACACCGGCTGCCTGAACCTGAATTCAGATAATAAAAAAAACCGGCTTTTCAGCCGGTTTTTTGTTGTCTTTAAG
The DNA here is from genome assembly GCF_018436245.1 of Pseudochrobactrum algeriensis. NCBI lineage: Bacteria > Pseudomonadati > Pseudomonadota > Alphaproteobacteria > Hyphomicrobiales > Brucellaceae > Pseudochrobactrum > Pseudochrobactrum algeriensis. The sequence continues at coordinate 2,961,234 of NZ_CP075361.1, read as the reverse complement.
TGACGATTATTTACCGTCGATGGCCTGACCCATAATGGCAATAGCCTGCTGGTAAACGGTTGCAGCGTTCCAGCCCTGAATTGCCACATAGTTTGGCTGACCCTGCTGGTAGCCTGCACCGGCGCGCCAGCCGTGAGCTTTCAGGAAGTTGGCGGTCGAAGCCAGCGCATCGGCACGGGAGCCGACCATGTCGATATGGCCGTTGCCGTCGCCGTCCGCACCAAATTTAATGACGCTGGATGGCAGGAACTGTGTCTGGCCGATTTCACCATGCATTGCACCAACAGCATTCGGGCTGAGATCGCCGCGCTGAATCAGCTGCAGAGCTGCATAAAGTTCATTGGTGAAGAATTCCGAACGGCGGCAGTCATAGGCCAGTGTTGCAACAGCTGAAAGCGTGTGCTGTTTGCCAAGATAATTGCCAAAGCCGGTTTCCATGCCCCAGATGGCCAGCAACGGGCCGGCAGGAACGCCGTAGCGCTGTTCAATCTTGGCGAACAGGGCTGCATTCTGCTTTTTCAGGGTTTTACCACGATTGATGATTGTGGTTGAACCGCGCTTCTTCATGAAGTCGTCGAGTGACAGCTTGAAGCTTTTCTGGTTGCGGTCAGCATTAATGGTTGCTGTTGCGTATTTTACATTGTCCAGAGCGGACAATGCATTGCCTTTGATGCCGCGCGCTGCTGCTTCCTGTTTGAAGCCCTGCACCCATGCCGGAAAGCCTGCGCCGGTATTGCCGCACTGGGCTGCCTGTGCAACGCCGGAAACGGCCAGAACAGCGATTGATCCGCCAATAACACGAATTGCCAACTGGCGGAGAGAAGATTTGATAGTCTTTGACTGCATGAAGCTGCCTCGTTAGAACTTTGCTCGGATGCTTTATAGATTTATATGGTTAACAGGGTTTTACAGAAAATATAATTTCGGCCTGTGTATATATGAATGACGGCGATGTCTGTTGAATGTGGTATGAATGAGGCGCAATGTTTTTGTACAGTCCCGTTTGAGACTGACCGCGTTTTTTAGGTCACAGTTTAAAATGGGCGGAAGCATTTTATATTTAATCACGCGTCTGATGATTGCTTCCCCTGTAAAGGACGCAGCAAAAGCTTGACTCATAAACTGCAGATCATGTAAAGAACGCGCGATAATTCCGCTATGAGTATATGTTCTCAGGCAGCCGACCGGGACCCGTATGGTATAAAGAGATCCCGGAGGTCAACATCCGACAGCGCAGAGCGCCCTCGGGTGCTGTTTTGCTTTGGATGCAGCTCCGGTTTATAAACCGTCTGTCATATATGATTTCGGGATGAACCTGCACTCAGATCCGGCACATGACCGGTCTGAACAGAGATTGGGAAATTTGGATGTTTGAATCACTTCAGGAGCGTCTTGGCTCTATTCTGAACGGTCTGACCGGACGCGGGGCTCTCTCCGAGTCCGATGTTGCAGGCGCGTTGCGAGAAGTGCGCCGTGCGCTGATTGAAGCGGATGTGTCGCTGGAAGTGGTTCGCTCATTTACTGACCGCGTACGTGAAAAAGCGGTTGGTGCGGAAATTCTGAAAAGCATCAAGCCTGGTCAGATGGTCGTTAAGATCGTCCATGACGAACTGGTGGAAATGCTTGGCACCGAAGGTGTGTCCATTGATCTGAATGCACCGGCACCGGTTGTGATCATGATGGTCGGTTTGCAGGGGTCGGGTAAAACCACCACCACCGGCAAGCTTGCCAAGCGCCTGACTGATCGCCAGAAGAAAAAAGTTCTGATGGCCTCGCTGGATACGCGCCGTCCTGCTGCGCAGGAACAGCTGCGCCAGCTCGGTATTCAGACCAGTGTTGACACATTGCCGGTTATTGCCGGTCAGTCACCGGTTGAGATTGCCGCGCGCGCCGTACAGGCTGCCAAGCTCGGCGGTCATGATGTGGTGATCCTCGATACTGCGGGTCGTACGCATATTGACGAACCGCTGATGGTGGAAATGGCGGATATCCGCAAAGCCGCCAATCCGCATGAAATTCTGCTGGTTGCTGACAGCCTGACCGGTCAGGACGCCGTTAATCTGGCGCGTAACTTTGATGAGCGCGTTGGTATTACCGGTATCGTTCTGACCCGTATGGACGGTGACGGTCGCGGCGGTGCAGCGCTTTCGATGCGCGCGGTTACCGGCAAGCCGATTAAGGCAATTGCCACCGGCGAAAAAATGGATGCGCTGGAGGAGTTTTATCCGAAGCGTATCGCTGACCGTATTCTCGGCATGGGTGACATTGTTTCGCTCGTCGAAAAAGCGGCTGAAACCATTGATGCTGAAAAAGCAGCGGCAATGGCCAAGAAAATGCAGGCCGGCAAGTTCGATCTCAATGATCTGGCCGAGCAGCTCAAGCAGATGAAAAAGCTGGGCGGTATGGGCGGTATCATGGGTATGATGCCGGGTATGGCTGGCATGAAAGACAAGGCAGCAGCTGCCGGTCTTGATGACAAGCTGTTTGACCGCCAGCTCGCAATTATCGGTTCTATGACCAAGGCTGAACGCGCCAATCCGGATTTGCTGAAGCATAGCCGCAAGCAGCGTATTGCCAAAGGTTCCGGCAGCAATGCAGCCGATATTAACAAGCTTCTGAAAATGCATCGCCAGATGGCTGACATGATGAAAGTCATGGGCAAAGGCAAAGGCGGCATGATGAAACAGATGATGGGCGGCCTTGCCGGTAAAATGGGACTTGGTGGCCTCGGCGGCATGGGTGGCCTCGGGGGCGGAATGCCGGATCTGTCTAAAATGGATCCGAAACAGCTGGAAGCTCTGCAGAAACAGGCTGAAGCAGCCGGTTTTGGTAAGAGCGGCGGTATGCCGGGTCTCGGTGGTGGCCAAGGGATGGGATTGCCGGGCCTTGGCGGTCCGAAACTTCCTGGTCTTGGCGGCGGTCTGCCTGGCCTGCCTAAGAAGAAGTGAGCACGATGAGCGAACAACAGACAATTCCTGCCGAACTGCTCGCTTTGCGTGCATCTATCGATAATATTGATGCGGCGCTGATCCATATGCTTGCCGAGCGTTTTCGCTGCACAAAAGCTGTCGGTGTTCTGAAAGCCGAGCGCGGTCTGGCCGCTGCTGATCCGGCGCGTGAAAAACGACAAGTGGAACGTCTGCGTAACCTTGCGCAGGACGCCAGCCTCGACCCTGATTTTGCTGAGAAATTCCTGAACTTCATCGTGAAGGAAGTGATCCGGCATCATGAGCATACCGCCGCAAATCATACCGGACAGTGATGTTCGTTTTGCGGTGTAAAACACCATTGCGATCGTTTTAACGGTCGTATTTCAGAAATTGTTACTGTTTAAGTGACACGACATAAACTTTAAGGAAAACACTATGTCCCTGAAAATCCGTCTGGCACGCGCCGGCTCCAAGAAGCGCCCTTACTACCACATCGTTGTTGCAGACGTTCGCGCACCACGCGACGGCCGTTTCATCGAAAAGCTGGGTTCATGGAATGCAACTCTTGCTAATAAAGAAGAGCGCGTTGTTGTTAATGCAGAACGCATTCAGTATTGGATCGGTCACGGCGCGCAGCCAACAGACCGCGTTCTGCGCTTCCTCGATCAGGCTGGTATTGCTAAGCGTGAAGCCGGCAACAACCCAACCAAAGGCGTACCAGGCAAAAAAGCTCAGGAACGTCTGGCAATGGCTAAGCAGGCTGAAGAAGAAGCCGCTGCAAAGGCTGCAGAAGCCGCTGAAGCAGCAGCTGCTGCCGCTGCTGCGCCTGCTGAAGAAGCTCCGGCTGCAGAGTAATTTTTGCTCTGAAGTTTTTGCGGGTTAATATCCGTGATTAAAATACCGTGCCTCTGTAAAGCGGCACGGTATTTTTTTGTCTTAAAAGACCGGTTTGAAAAGCTGCGTATTATTTGTATTTTTCATATTTATTAAGTGTGTATTTTCAAATGGGATTTTGCGGTTTATTTATAACCAATGATCTGCGCGAAACTTGTGCAAGATGAGGAGATACCCATGACCGGTCAGACTTCTGCTGTAACAACAGTTCCGCTGAAAATGCGCTCGCTGCTTACACTTGTTTTATTGATGTTCATGCCGCTTCTGGCAGCATGCGGTTTCAATACTATTCCGACCAATGAGGAAAAGGCAAAAGCGGCATGGAGCGAGGTACTGAACCAGTATCAGCGCCGTACCGATCTTATTCCTAATCTGGTGGAAACCGTTAAAGGCTATGCTGCCCATGAGCAGGAAACGCTGACTGCGGTGATTGAAGCCCGTTCCAAAGCAACGCAGACACAGATTTCTCCGGAAATGCTGAATAATCCGGAATTGTTCAAACAGTTTCAGGATAATCAGGCCAATCTGAGCAGTGCTCTGTCCCGTTTGATGGTTGTGGTTGAGAAATATCCTGATCTGAAAGCCAATCAGAACTTCCTCGCGCTGCAATCACAGCTGGAAGGTACTGAAAACCGGATTGCTGTCGCGCGCCGCGATTATATTGAAGCGGTACGTGTTTATAATACCGGCCTGAAGACCATGCCGACCATGTTGTGGAAGACATTATGGTTCTGGAACAATGAGCCGATGCCGACTTTCACCATTGATCCGGCTTCTCAGGCCGCTCCTAAAGTACAGTTCAACTGATGACAGCGGGCAGGAGAAATCCTGCCCGTTCAACTTTTGCTGGCAATTTAGGAGAATGGTATGATTTCTGCCCGTCTCGCCGGTCTGCGTCTCATTCCGGAACAAGCTGCTTTCCGGTTTGCACTGAAAATGCTTCTGGCGGTGCTGCTGCTGGCATTCGCAAATCTTGCCTATGCGCAAAGCACGGATAAACCGGCTATTGCTTTAACCGATCGTGTGGTTGATGCGGCGGGGGTGCTGTCCTTTGCGCAGCAGCAGGAGCTGATTAACAAACTCAGTGCTTATGAAAAAGAGTCATCCGATCAGATTGTGGTGGCAACGGTTCCAAGCCTCAATGGTATGGATATTGAGACCTATGCCAACCGGCTCTATCGTGCATGGGGTATTGGCCAGAAGAGCGAGAATAACGGTATTTTGCTGCTGGTAGCGCCCAATGAACGCAAAGTGCGTATTGAGGTCGGCTATGGTCTGGAGGGCACGGTAACGGATGCTCTCTCGGCAATCATTATCCAGAATGCGATCATTCCTGAATTCCGCAATGGCGACTATGGCACCGGCATTACCAAAGGTGTCGATGATATTTTGCAGGTTCTGCGTGGAGAAGGGGCAGAATTACAGGCGCGCGCAAAACGCAATCAAAAAGAGGCCGCAGACCAGACGGACTGGATTGAAGTTATTTTTCTGATTTTCTGGATCAGTATTTTCTTCGGCGGTTTTGGTTTTACTTTGCTGGCTCCGGTTTTCGGCAGAAAAATCGGCCCCGGCCGATATGAATGGCTGGGTGTGACGATTGCACTGGGCGGCGGCGGTGGTTCTTCAGGACGCGGCGGCTATGGAGGTGGTTTCGGTGGTGGCTTTGGCGGCGGTTCATCCGGCGGTGGCGGCTTCTCCGGTGGCGGTGGTTCATCGGGCGGCGGCGGCGCATCGGGCAGCTGGTAAAGGGGCAGGGCTATGACACATTCTCAGCGTAACCATATTTCTCAGGAAGACCGTCAGCGTATTGCCTCTGCCATTTGTGATGCGGAAGCGCAAACAGGTGGCGAAATTTATGCAGTGCTGGCGCAGCGCAGCGATGATTATTTTTATGTGGCGGGTTTTATTGCTTGTTGTGGTATGATCGTCACGGCAGTGATTGCTGCCTTTGTGGCGCATTATTACTGGTTTGATCTGTCACTGCCGAAATTCGCACTGGCTATTATGGCGGCCTTCATATGTCTGGTTGCGCTTTTGGCTTTTATACCTGCATTGCGCATGGTGCTGGTGCCGCATCGGGTGCGCTACCGGCGGGCACATCTGAATGCCTTACAGCAATTTATTGCCCGTAATGTGCATCTGACCAATAAACGCACGGGTATCCTGTTATTCGTCTCCCTCGCTGAGCGCTATGCGGAAGTGGTGGCTGATGCGGGGATTAATGAGCGGGTCGATCAGCAGGAATGGAATGCGATTGTTGCCACGCTCAGCCGCCATGCAGCACAGGGAAGTGTTGCGGATGGGTTTGTTGAGTCGATTGCCAAAGCCGGCAACCTGCTGGCGCAGCATTTTCCTAAAGAGGACGGCGACAAAAACGAGCTGGAAGACCATCTGGTGGAACTATAAGAATTTTATCCACCGCTGATTTTTATTTTTGCAGCGGGTTTATGATTTTTAAGAACGATTTAATTTCACTTTTGCTTGTTTGCGGGTGAAAAAATCGAAAAAAACGGTTCTTTTGTCACAATTTGCTTGTTATTTGAGAGAAAGAGCAGGCCGAAGGTAATTTAGGCAGAGGCGGTCTGTATAATGAGGAGTTTTACAGTGAGTGCCGATACAGACCATACCGCTCAGACCAAATTCGTTGTCGATTATCAGAATATCTCTGAGCCTGTAGCTTCTCAGTTCGCCAAGCTGTTGTTTGAATGGGCGCCGGCGGAAGATATTGCCGCCTATGATGCCGGTGATATGGAAGAAGCTGCCAAGCTCGCTTTGAAAGCTCTTGGTTCCTATCAGGCCGATAAGCCTGTCATCAGCGTCGATAATGACAGTATTCTGCGCCGTCGCGGCCGTCCGCTGACCGTTGTAACTCTGATCAACCGCAATATGCCGTTTCTGCTTGATTCGACGATGGCGGAAATTCTCGAACGCTCCGGCATGATCTATATGGTTGTGCATCCGGTACTCAATGTTGCCTTTAACGGCAGCAGCTATGAGGTTCATGGCGAAGCAACCTCCGGTAAATCCGTTGCAGGTACGGAACAGGTCAGTGTTATTCAGCTGCATCTCCCGCAACTGGATGAAAGCGCAAGAACAGCTCTGGAGCAGGCGCTCGGAATGGTGCTGGGGCAGGTTTATGCTGCTGTCAGTGACTGGAAACCGATGCTGGCGCGTCTTGATGAGGTGATTGCCTCTTATAGCGCGGTCAAAGGTCTGCCGGAAACAGCGGAAGGTCGTGAAGCTATTGCGCTGCTCAAATGGCTGCGCGATGGTAATTTTACATTTCTGGGTATGCGTGAATTCCGTTACGATGCGGCTCAGGGCACGCTTATTCAGGCCGATGCACCATCACTGGGTATTCTGCGTGATGAAGCCGTTCGTGTTTTGCGTCAGGGGCAGGATAATGCTTCGATCGCACAGGAATTGCAGGACTTCCTCAAAGGTTCTGAAAGCCTGCTGATTACCAAAGGCAACAGCCGCTCGCTCGTCCATCGCCGCGAATATATCGACTATATCGGTATCAAACTGTTTGATGCAGACGGTAAAGTAACCGGCGAAATGCGTCTGGTCGGATTGTTCACTTCGACGGCCTATACATCATTCCTGAGCACAATTCCTTATCTTCGCGGTAAAGCGGAAGCAGTAATCGGTCGTCTGGGCTTCAATGCCGCGGACCATTCCGGCAAGGCTCTTGTGCGTGTGCTGGAAGATTATCCGCGTGATGACATGTTCCAGATTGATCTGGATGCCCTGACCGATCATGCCGAACTGATCGTGGCGCTGGATGAACGTCCGCGTGTCCGCGTATTGCCGCGTATTGACCGTTTCAGCCGCTTTGTCAGTGTACTGGTCTATCTGCCGCGCGACCGCTATGACTCGGTGGTGCGTGAAGCAATCAGCAATTATCTGATGGATGTTTATCACGGGGAATCCGTGGAGTTCCATCCGGTTTTCCTTGATAAAGGTGTGACCCGCGTTCAGTTCATCATCCGCCGCCATGACGGCAGCGTGAGCGAAATGGCACGCGAGGCTCTGGAAAAGCAGATCCGCAGTTTTGTCCGTACATGGGAAGATGGTGTACGTGATGCGGCAGAGGAAAGCTCACAGACTTTCGCCCCGCGTGTGATCAGTCTGGCTTCCGGTTTTCCGGAATCCTATCGTGAGACTTTTAATGAGTCCGAAGCACTTGTTGATGCCGTTCGCATTGAGGCGCTGACTGAAGAAAATCCGCTTTATGTCGATTTCTACCGTTATGACACACAGGAACCGCAGGCGGCTTTCCTGAAACTCTATCATTTCGGTGAAGCACTGGCTCTGTCGCAGCGCGTGCCGCTGCTTGAGAATATGGGTTTCCGTGTCATCAGTGAACAGACCTTCGCTCTTCCGGTGCAGACGGCTACCGGCGGCAAGAACATGGTGCATGTCCATGATATGCTGATTGTCAGCGCATCGGACAAAGCCGTTGATCTCAGCGATGATGGTGATCTGCTGGATGATGTGTTCCGTACTGTATGGAGCGGACAGGCAGATAATGACGGTTATAATGGCCTTGCACAGAGCGGACGTCTGACAGCGCGCCAGATTATGATCCTGCGTATGTATGGCCGTTATCTGCAGCAGGCTGGTATTACCTATTCGCAGGACTTTATTGCTGCGGCACTCAATCGTTATCCCGATATTGCCGCGCATCTCTACACATTGTTTGACCTGCGCTTTAATCCGGTGCTGGCAAAACAGGCGGATACAGAAGCGAAAGAACGCGCTGTTGTTGAAGCCATTGAGACAGCTTTGCAGGCTGTACCAAGCATTGATGATGACCAGATTTTGCGTCGTTACCGCAATCTGGTTGAAGCTTCTCTGCGCACCAATGCCTATATGCATGACAAGGACGGCAATGCGCCGGTGACACTGGCGATCAAGCTTAACCCGCGTGCTGTTGACGGCCTGCCGGAACCACGCCCTTACCGTGAAATCTTCGTCTACGGGCCGGAAGTGGAAGGTGTTCACCTGCGCTTTGGCGCTGTGGCACGTGGCGGCTTGCGCTGGTCTGACCGTGCGCAGGATTACCGTACAGAAGTGCTGGGTCTGGTTAAGGCACAGCAGGTGAAGAATGCGGTGATTGTGCCGGGTGGTGCCAAAGGCGGCTTCTATCCGAAGCGTCTGCCGGTTGGCGGCGACCGTAATGCTATCTTTGAAGCAGGACGTGCGGCCTATATCACTTTCATTTCAACTATGGTTTCGATCACCGATAATATTATCGAAGGCAAGATTGTGCCGCCGGTTGATGTTATCCGTCAGGACAGCGATGATCCGTATTTCGTGGTTGCGGCAGATAAGGGCACAGCCACTTTCTCCGATACGGCCAATGCGATAAGTCAGGCGCAACATTTCTGGCTGGATGATGCTTTTGCTTCCGGTGGTTCAGCTGGGTATGACCATAAGAAAATGGCCATTACCGCCCGTGGCGCATGGGAAGCGGTGAAGCGTCATTTCCGCGAAATGGATATTGATATCCAGACCACGCCGTTCACTGTTGCCGGTGTGGGCGATATGTCCGGCGATGTTTTCGGTAATGGCATGTTGCTGTCGCCAAAAATCAAACTGGTAGCTGCATTTGACCATCGCGACATCTTTATTGATCCGATGCCGGATACCGATATCGGTTTTGCGGAACGTCAGCGTCTGTTTAACGTGCCGCGTTCCAGCTGGCAGGATTATGACCGCTCAAAAATTTCTGCCGGTGGCGGTGTATTCAGCCGCTCGCAGAAGGTCATTACGTTGTCTGAAGCGGCAGCCGAGGCGATTGGTCTGGGTAAACTGACCGCAAGTCCGAATGAAGTAATCGGTGCTATCCTGCGCGCGCAGGTTGATCTGCTGTGGTTTGGTGGTATCGGCACTTATATTCGTGCGAATGAGGAAAATGATGCGCAGGTTGGTGACCGTGCCAATGATGCGATCCGTATCACCGGTCGTGAAGTTCGCGCTAAGGTGATCGGCGAGGGCGCTAATCTGGGTGCCACCCAGCGTGGCCGTATCGAATATAGCCTCAATGGCGGACGCAGCAATACGGATGCGATTGATAATTCGGCCGGTGTGAATTCGTCGGACGTTGAGGTCAATATCAAGATTGCCCTGACCCCAAGCCTGCAGGATGGCCGTCTGACCCGCGAAGCACGCGATGTGCTGCTCGCGCAGATGACTGATGAAGTGGCAGCGCTGGTTCTGCATAATAATTATGAGCAGCCGCTGGCTCTGTCCCTCGTTGAAAAACGCGGTGCATCTGAACTGCCATATCTGATGCGGATGATGTCGTCTCTGGAACGTCGTAAGCTGCTGGATCGCAAGGTGGAATATCTGCCGGATGATCAGGTGCTGGCAGACCGCCAGAAGCGCGGTGAGGCGCTGACCCGTCCTGAACTGGCCGTGCTTCTGGCCTATGGCAAAATGGTGCTGTCTGATGATCTGATCGCCAGCAATCTGCCGGATGATACTTACTTGCATTCGCGCCTGTTCGGCTATTTCCCGCAGGAAATGCAGGAGCGTTTTGCCAAGGATATTACCCATCACCGTCTGCATCGCGAAATCATTGCAACGCTTCTGTCCAATGATGCCATCAATCGTTGCGGCCCAACATTTATCAGCCGTCTGAATGATTTGACGGCCGAAGCACCGGCAGAAATTCTGCGGTCTTATGTGGCTGTGGCTGATGGTTTTGAAACCGAGCAACTCTATCAGGCGATCAATGCGCTGGATAATAAGATTCCGGGCAAAGTGCAGAATGAATTCTATGCGCTGGTCGGAGAAATGCTGTTCTCAACCACCGCATGGGTACTGCGCAATAACCGCTTTGATGCGACTTTGAGCGAAATGGTCAGCGCGGTGAAGCGGACACGCATGGCACTGGAGCCGAAGCTCGAAGAGCTGATGCCTGATTTCATCGCGGATCTGATTACCGCAGATACAGCAAAATATATCGCCAAAGGTGCCGGTGAAGCGCTGGCGCGCAAACTTGCCCGACTGCAGTCGGCCAAGCTGATGGCGGATATTGCGCTGATCGCCTATCAGGGCAAGGCAGAGCTGATGACCGCTGCGACGGCTTATTTCAAAATTGTTGATGCTTTCCGCATTGCCAATATTGAAAAGGCTGCATCTGCGGTGCCGGTGACAGATTATTATGATGGTCTGGCATTGTCGCGCGCCACAGACACAATCACACAGGCAACCCGTGCTGTGACGATGGAAGCGCTCACCAAATTCAAAGGTGAGGCTGATCCGGTACAGAGCTGGCTGACCCGTGATGCCGAGCGGATTGACGGTGTGCGTCAGCGCATGATTGCGCTGACCGAAGGCGGAGATCTGAGTGTTTCCCGTCTGGCCGTGGCAGCCGGTTTCATGGCTGATCTTGCGGGTTGATCTTGCTCATTTTGCGAAATTCAAAAAGGCCGGTGGTATTTCACCGGCCTTTTTGTTTTAACTAACTGGAATGATGAATTGAGGGCAGTGATTTGAGCATCACACATCCGTCTGCAGAACGACCAACGCATGACAGCGTGTGGAACAAGGGCATCTGGGGCTGGATGTTTTTCGATTGGGCGGCTCAGCCGTTTTTTACAGTCGTCACCACTTTCATTTTCGGCCCTTACTTTATTTCGCGTATGTCGGATGATCCGGTGGCAGGGCAGGCGGCATGGGGCTATGGCGTGGCTTTCGCCGGTATCATCATCGCTATCTTGTCTCCGGCACTGGGTTCTATTGCGGATAAAACCGGTGCAAGAAAACCGTGGATCGGTTTCTTTGCCATTATCAAAATCATCAGCCTGTCTTTGCTATGGTATGCCGAGCCGGGATCAAGCTATGTCTGGGTTCTGCTGGCCTTCATCTGCGCTTCCGTTGCCGCAGAGTTTTCTATCGTTTTCAACGATTCCATGATGCCACGGCTGATCCCAGCCTCGCATATCGGACGGGTGTCGAATTTTGCATGGGGGCTGGGTTATCTCGCCGGAATGATCGTGCTGATCTTTGTCGTCACCTGTCTGGCGGCATCACCGGAAACCGGCAAAACGCTGATCGGGATTGAACCATTCTGGCATCTGGATGCACTGAAAGGTGAGGATGCCCGTATCACGGGGCCGATTGCGGCACTGTGGTATCTGATTTTCATTCTGCCGATGTTTATCTTCACGCCGGATCAGGAAAAAGGCATGGGGCTGAAAGCTGCCATTGGCGAAGGTTTGGCAGAGCTGAAAGAAACGCTGCATGAAGTGCGCAAAAAAGCGGCTCTGTTCCGTTTTCTGATCGCGCGGATGATCTATCAGGATGGTGTCAATGCATTGCTGGCGCTGGGCGGCGGTTTTGCTGCGGCCATGTTTGGCTGGTCAATCACCGAGATCGGTCTGTTCGGTATTATCCTCAATGTCGTGGCAATTTTCGGCTGCTGGTTTGCCAGCTATGTCGATAGCTGGTTCGGCTCCAAATGGGTGGTGGTGATATCGCTGGTGCTGTTGCTGATTGCCACCTTAGGCATCGTTTCCACAGGGCCGGATTACACGCTTTATGGTCTGGTGCATTTTCCGCCGGACAGTAATACAGGTCTGTTTTCCTCCGGCGGAGAAAAGGCCTATCTGGCTTTCGGGATGCTGATCGGCATTGCTTTCGGGCCGGTGCAGGCATCTTCCCGCTCGTGGTTTGCCCGTAGTGTCGAGCCGCATGAAGCAGGACGCTATTTCGGTATTTATGCGCTGGCCGGACGCGCAACCAGCTTTCTGGCGCCGTTTCTGGTGGCGAGTATGACAGCGGCTAGCGGCTCCCCACGTCTTGGTATTGCAGTGCTGGTACTGTTCTTCGTGGCTGGTTTATATCTGGCGATCAAGTCTCCTTATCCGGCTAAAAATCCAGTGTAACCCACATAAAAAAGGCGGCTGAAAAGCCGCCTTTTTTGTTCGGATATATAGCTTAGTGGCGGAAGTGGCGCATGCCGGTAAAGACCATGGCAATGCCTGCTGCATCAGCCGCTGCAATCACTTCATCATCGCGCATAGAACCACCCGGCTGAATAACCGCTGTGGCACCGGCCTCAACTGCCGAGATCAGACCGTCAGCAAACGGGAAGAACGCATCAGAGGCTACAACTGAGCCTTTGGTCAGTGGCTCGCCGCCGGCAACGGCTGCTGCATCTTCTGCCTTGCGTGCTGCAATACGGGAAGAGTCGATGCGGCTCATCTGACCTGCGCCAACGCCTACAGTTGCACTATCTTTAACATAGACAATCGCATTGGATTTGACATGTTTGGCAACACGGAAGGCAAATTTCAGGTCGATCATTTCCTGTTCGGTTGGTGCGCGTTTGGTCACGACTTTAAGGTCAAGATCATCAACATTGCCATTGTCACGGTTTTGGATCAGCAGGCCACCGGCAACGGTTTTCGCGGCAATGCCCGGTGCGCGCACATCCGGCAGACCGCCGGTAACGAGCAAACGCAGGTTCTTCTTGGCTGCAACAATTGCCTGTGCTTCGGGTGTTGCATCCGGTGCGATAATCACTTCGGTGAAAATCTTGACGATTTCCTCAGCAGCTTCCGCATCCAGTGTACGGTTGAGAGCGACAATACCGCCGAAGGCTGAAACTGTATCGCAGGCATAGGCCTTGAGATACGCTTCTTTCAGCGATGCACCTTCAGCTACACCGCATGGATTGGCGTGTTTGATGATCGCAACAGCTGCGACCTTCGCCGGATCAAATTCTGCCACCAGCTCATAAGCTGCATCGGTGTCATTGATATTGTTATAGGAGAGCTGCTTGCCCTGAAGCTGCGTAGCAGTGGCCACACCGGCGCGGGTTTCACCGGTCAGATAGAAACCTGCCTGCTGGTGCGGGTTTTCACCATAGCGCATTACGGAATGCAGCTTACCGGCCAGTGCACGGTGCAGCGGCGCTTCTTCTTTTGTAGTTTCAGCAAACCAGCCGGAAATTGCGGCATCATAAGCAGCGGTACGGGCAAAGGCTTTACCGGCCATGCGCTGACGGAAGGCATAAGGCAAAGAGCCATTGCCGGTTTCCAGCTCAGCAACAACGCTGTCATAATCGTTGGGATCGGTGACAATCGTCACATAAGCATGGTTCTTGGCGGAAGCACGGATCATCGCAGGGCCGCCGATATCGATATTCTCAACGGTGGTGTCGTAATCACCGCCCTGATAGCGCACTTCTTCAAACGGGTAGAGATTGATTACTACCAGATCAATGCCGATAATATTGTGGGCTTCCATCGCTGCAACATGTTCCGGATCATTGCGCACAGCGAGCAGGCCGCCGTGAACGCCCGGGTGCAATGTCTTGACGCGACCATCCATGATTTCAGGGAAATTGGTGATTTCCGAGACGTCGCGCACCGGAATACCGGCTGCTGCGATGGATTTGGCGGTACCGCCGGTGGACAGAAGCTCAACGCCCTTTGCGTGCAAAGCGCGGGCAAAGTCTACCAGACCGGTTTTATCCGATACGGAAAGCAGTGCGCGGCGCACAGGGAAAAGATCAGGAGCGGGAATATGTTTGGAGCTGACAGCCATGACGGTCTCTTTGTGCTTTATGTCGGGACAATGCGTCTGGACGGATCTGATTACCCGTCACATACATCAATCCGGTAAAGTGGGACAAAGGCGGCGTATCACAGGCGCGCGAGGAATCCTAGATTTTTATGACATTCATACATACTGACCGAGACCGGTGCGGGTAAAGCGCCAGCTGACGTGGTCACTCTCTGTCGCAGAGAAGGTCAGTACGATCTGGCGCGAGCGCACAGGGCCGCGGAAACCGGCGAAGAAGATGGAATCTTCAAGCTGCGGCATCACATCAGCGCAGGAAAAAGCCCAGCTGTCATCGTGATCGGCGGTCAGATGCACCACGCCGTCTTCATCCATGCGGATATAGACCTGCGGATGAATATGAAAGCGCACTGTCACCAGATCGGATTGCTGTTTGTTTTTACCGCTGCGCGTGGTTTTCAGATGCGATTTGATAAAGCGGTCAACACCTTCAATCAGACTGCCATTATGAGACAGTACAACCTGCCGCTCATGGGTATAACCGAAAAGCCGTACATAGCCGTCATGACTGGCAACAAAACCCTGTTCGCCCATGCCTTCCAGCCGTTGACGTCTGACGCTGGTCGGGCCTGCAATAATCGGCGTGCCGAGTACGCTGGAAATGCTGGAATTGAGGCTGAAGCGGCATGACGATGTGTCGTTGATCGTCGCTGTTGAATGCGCTGCCGTGGTGCGGCCAAGCGGCCGGAACTCCGGAGGGCCGTAACGGTCGATACCGGAATTGACAATATAACGCTGGCGACCCGAGGACATTTCAAATGCCAGACAACCGGCATGGGCATCGCGCGAGGCGGTAACCGGTGGCGGCAGACCCGTATCGGCAATGATAGTGGTTGAGCCCATATGCAGGCGCTCATAGCCGGAATGCGGCGCATGAGTGAGCGGCGCGCCATCTGTCTCGTCATGGCGCAACACGGAAATCAGACGCTCCGGCAAGGTAGGCCCCACGCCATTGAACAATGCCAGACTGCCGTCTTGATGACGGAAGAAACGCAAAGCGGGCAGCATACGCTCAACGGTTTCAATCAGCGCTTTGGGCGGCGATTCATTACCATTGCTATAGGTCTGGCGCAGTGGCAGCAGATCGGCCAGCAATTCCAGAATAGCGGCAGGATTGCGCGATATATGGCCGCCATCGGCCAGTATCTGCCGGTTCAGTTCATATTCAAGATGGCGGCGTGCTGAGCGCGCCATGGATTGCGAGACCGGCAGTGCAAGACTGGCAAAAGCCAGTGCAATACGTGCGCGTAATTTATCTTCACCATCATCCATCACACCGGTCATGGTGCGCAAGTAGCGTACCTGCATCGCCAGCGAGCGCATGAATTTGCGATAGGTGGCGAGATCGGAGGTGGCAAGAATGATGTTGGAATGCTGGAGCCATGCGATAATGCGCTGCGCGGTAATTTCTGGCGACCAGGCAATGCCTTCAATGCGCTTGCCATGCATACGGATCCAGTCTTCGACCAGAGCGCGGGCATTGACCATAGCCAGTTCGGTTCCGGCGGCGCGCATATTGCGCAGCCAGCCAAAGGAATGCAGCGAGGCTTCCCATGCATCTGTCGGCGGTTCAATGGCAAAAGGGGAGATGCCGCCGGTTTCCACCAGACGACCGGCCAGCGCATAGCGGCCGTGATAAAATTCTTGTGCCAGCTGCGGATCGGCAACGCGCAAATCCGGCGGGGCAATCAGAACCCGCTCCGGTGTAAAGCCGGAAAAACGCCAGCGAAACATCGGCCCGCGCCGCACACGTCTGCTGAAACGTCGCCAGCCTTGGGCAACGGCCAGTGTCCACAGATGCGGGGTTTCGCTTAGCGCGACATTCACGGCAGGGTACTCCTTAGAGCATGTCGCATGGATAAATCCGGCGGCGATATGCTTCGTTATTCATGCGCTATGATCTATCATTCCACGGCAATAGTGAACTCTTTGTTAACCAAGAGCTGCGGAATGATGTGGATCGGCATGTTTTTTTAAGAAACAGATAAGTTATTGGCTGGTTTTCAGGCCGGACGACGGAAGCGTGCAGCAAAGAAACCGTCAAGACCGGCCATTTTCGGCTCATCATGAGGCAAATCAGCAGGCGTTGAGCGCAGGAAGCCCTGATCTGTAATCAGCGGTTCCATGCCCTTCAGCTCTTGCACCTTGAAAGGTTCGGATTTCAGCACGCCTTCTGCAAGAATAGCCTGTGCCATGTCTTCGCCTTCCTCGCGGTTGAGCGAGCAATTGGAGAAGACAATAATCCCGTCCGGTTTGACCAGAGAAATGGCATGACGAAGAAGTTTGGCCTGTACCTGTGCCAGCCGGACAATATCATCCGGTGTTTTTGTCCAGAGTACATCCGGATGGCGGCGCACTGTGCCGGTGGATGAGCAAGGCGCATCCAGCAGAATGGCGTCAAACAACTCGTCCGTTTGATAGTCGAGAATATTGGTCGCGATCAGCTCTGCGTCCAGTTGCAGACGGTCGAGATTGCTTTTGAGACGCTTGAGGCGGTTCTTATTGATATCGAATGCAGTGACTTTAGCACCGGCCATAATCAGCTGGGCCGTTTTGCCGCCGGGTGCGGCGCAAAGATCGGCAACGCGTTTGCCTTTGATGTCACCGAGCAAAGTTGCAGGCAGGCTTGCTGCCGCATCCTGCACCCACCATTCGCCTTCCGCAAAACCTTCCAGCGAGGTGAGGGCGCCTTCAAAAGAACCAAGACGTACAGAGCCGTTTGGTAGCAGTGTGCCGCCGAGCTTTTCAGCCCATGCAGCCGGATTGTTTTTAACCGTCAGATCAATGGATGGCTCATAGGCCTGCATCGCCAGAATAGCTTCTGCCTGTTTTTTGCCATAGGTCTTGGACAGGCTTTCAATATACCATTCAGGGCCATTCGGAATTTTCAACTCAATGGCGCGCTCTTTATTACGGGTGAGGCGGCGTAGCACGGCATTGACGAGGCTGGCATATTTGCGGTTGCGCGGATCGATATTGGCGGAAGTTACAGCCAGATCAACGGCTGCATGATCCGGCACGTCGAGATAGAGGATTTGTGCCGCACCGACATGGAGCAATTGCTGCAAGGCAGTCGCATTGGCAGGCAGCGGACGGTCGAGCAGCTTGCACAAGGTTGTTTCAATGGTGTTGCGATTGCGCAAAGCCGTGCCGAGAATAGCACGCACAAGCGAACGGTCGCGGTCATCCAGTTCCATATATTGCGGATGGCCGTGATGCGCATCCGTGAGGCCGTCCAGCGATGTGTTTTTGGCAACCACCGCATTGAGCAGTTTGGCAGCACACTGGCGCACATTCAGACCCGGATGTTCTGCTTCCAGCTTTGCGCGATATTCGACTTCAGACTGACCAAGATTATGATCCTGATTTTGACTCTGCTTATCAAACGGCTTTTTATCTGAGCGAAAGCCGGTGCGTTTTGCGGCAGGGTTTTTATCGTTCAAGACCACGGTCCTTTATAGGGTTTTTCCGGCTCATCATCCGGTGATGAACCACTCTGCGGCGTTTGCCCCCACGGATTATTCCGTGACGGTGTGCTGCGCGGGCGGTTCTGTGATTGGTTATTTGTCGGGCTATATGCACCAGACTGACGGTTCTGAAAACCATTATCTGTATTATCATAGACAGAATTAATGCCCATTTCCTGCGCAATGCCCTCCAGAGCGGCAATACGGTTTGCCGTATCAGGGTGGGTGGAGAACAGATTATCCGCGCCGCGGCCGCTCAAAGGATTGATAATAAACATATGCGCGGTTGCCGGATTATGCTCCGCCTCTTCATTCACAGTTTCATGGGCGCCGCGCGCAATCTTGTTCAAAGCCGAGGCCAGCCAGAGCGGATTACCGCAGATTTCCGCGCCGCGCCGGTCAGCAGCATATTCACGGGTGCGGCTGACAGCCATCTGCACAATCATCGCCGCAAACGGTGCAACAATCATCGCGATGATCGTGCCGATCATGCTCAGCGCATTGTTGTTTTCACGATTGCCGCCAAAGAACATAGCGAAATTACCGAGCATGGAAATCGCACCGGCAAGCGTCGCGGTGATTGTCATGGTCAGCGTGTCGCGGTTCTGCACATGCGCCAGTTCATGCGCCATCACAGCAGCAACTTCCTGCTTGTTCAGGCGCTGTAACAAGCCGGTGGTGGCAGCAACAGCTGCATTTTCCGGATTACGGCCGGTGGCAAAAGCATTGGGCTGATCTTCGTTGATGACATAGATTCTAGGTGTTGGCAGACCGGCGCGATCTGACAATTCACGGACGATGCGGTAATATTCCGGTGCAATATTTTCATCCGCCTCCTGCGCATTATACATACGCAGCACCATCTTGTCAGAATTCCAGTAGCTGAAGAAATTCATGGCAACAGCTATCACGAGAGCAATCATCATGCCGCCTGAGCCGCCGATCAGATAACCGATACTCATAAACATGGCTGTCATGAAGGCAATCAGCATGGCAGTACGCATCATGTTCATTCAGTATCTCCGTTCCGGTTCGTCAATAAGGTCATTTTCATGTGATGATAAAATGGGGCTTGCAGACTATATCTTCAATAAGACACGGGCTATGATAGCACTGCTAAAACTTAATTTGATATATGCTGCAGACGGACAGGACAAAAACCATGGATAATGAAACACCATCAGCGAATAATAATGTGGTTTCATTGGCAGATTATCAAAAATCGGATGCTCCTGCAGCACGCAAAAAATTTGAAGACCTGCCGCCTGCTGCCCAGCGCGCTTTGCTGGAGGCTGAAGAGCGCCGCGCCGCAGAACAGCAGGCAGAAACGGCAAAAGAAATCGGTGGTCGCGGTGGTAAAGATCCGGCGCGTTATGGTGATTGGGAAATCAAAGGCCGCACGATTGATTTTTAAAGGCAGATTTTTCCGGTTCTATGATTCACGTGAAATGGTGGGGAGGCGGGCATAATAGATGTCCCATTCATCCTCGCCGGTTTTGTGAAAGCCGTGTTTTTCATAAAACCTTGCAGCATCGCTTCTTTGTAAGACACTGAGCTTTATAATTTTCTTCGCCTGTTCAGCTTCGGTAATCAGTTGCGCTAAGACGAGCCTTCCTAAACCGCACCCCTGAAAAGCCGGTGCAATGTAAAAATGCTCCAGAAGCCAGTCGCCTTCGTCAGGCCCCAACGCAACACATCCGGCGAATTGGTTGCCGATCAAGATTAAGCGTGTGTGCTGCGGGCGGAAACTATTTTGAAAACGTTCAAATGCCCGCTGAGGGTCAAAACGGCCGATCCGTTCAAGGCTTTCCTGCATGGTGAGCAGACGCAGCTCCAATAATCTGCTGAAATCTTCTGAACGTGCGGGGCTGAAGTGAAAATGCATGATCCGGTCTCATTTGGCTGCAAAGCGGTATGATTATTGTCAGAGCATTGCTATCAGAGAAAGTACGATTTCAGATACGGATTTGACAGATGAAAATTGCGGTTACCGGTGCAGGCGGGTTTATCGGGCGCAGACTGGTCGTGTATCTGCGGGAGCAGGCGCATGAGGTGCAGATTATTGCGCGTCATGAACTGAGTGAACCTGACTTCTCCGGTGTGGAATGCGTGATTCATTGTGCCGGCATTGCGCATAGAAGCGGAAAAAATGCTGCCGATCCCTCAGAGATGGATGCAGTTAATCATCGACTGGCTGTGGCTTTGGCTGAACAGGCTCGTACAGCGGGCGTGAAGCGCTTTATCTTTGTTTCGACAATTAATGTGGTAGCGGGGCATCCGTCACCGCTGACAACAGATTTGTCCTATCGCCCGCTGTCTGATTACGGGCATACAAAAGCACTGGCGGAACAGGGGCTTTTGAAAATGCAGGGCATTGAGATCGGAATTGCACGGCCTGCACTGGTCTATGGTGCCGGTGCTCCCGGTAATCTGCGCCTGTTATTGAAGCTCTGCGACAGTGCTGTGCCTCTGCCCTTTGGCTGTGCCAATAATCAGCGCAGTTTTGTTTCTTGTAATAATGTGGTGCGGGCACTGGAATTTATGGCTCAGGCTGATCAGGCGCAGATTGATCACCGGATTTTCCATCTGGCTGATCCGGTGTTGCTGTCGACAAAACAGCTTGTCACAAGGTTGCGGCAGGCAATGGGCAAAGCGAACAGAATGGTGCCGGTGCCGCGCCCGCTGATGAAAGCAGGGCTGACACTCTTGGGCAAAAAAGCCATCTATGAGCAGCTTTTTGAAGATCTGATTATTGATGGCAATGATCTGAAGGCAGCTGGTTTTACCTATCATGACGGCCAGCCGGATATGGCTGCAATGGCCGATACCTATATAAATAAAAAGGCCGGTTAAACCGGCCTTTTCTATTCTATCACTTACGGTTCTGACGCTTTTCGATCAGATCATCCACCACTGCCGGATCGGCCAGTGTTGATGTATCGCCGAGTGCACCAAAATCATCTTCCGCAATTTTGCGTAAGATTCGACGCATGATCTTGCCCGAACGGGTCTTTGGCAGACCCGGTGCAAACTGGATCATATCCGGTGTTGCAATCGGTCCGATTTCACTGCGCACATGCTTGGTCAGTTCTTTGCGCAGCGCATCTTCATCATGCTCTGCTTCGCCGGTCATCAGCGTGACATAGCAATAGATGCCCTGACCCTTGATCGGATGCGGATAGCCGACAACGGCAGCTTCCGATACCGAGTGGTGCGAAACCAGAGCCGACTCGATTTCCGCAGTGCCGAGGCGGTGGCCGGAAATATTCAGCACGTCATCGACGCGGCCGGTAATCCAGTAATAGCCGTCTTCATCACGGCGGCAGCCGTCACCGGTGAAATATTTGCCCTTATAGGTGGTGAAATAGGCCTCAATGAAGCGGCGGTGATCACCATAGAGTGTACGCATCTGACCCGGCCATGAATCGGTGATGCAGAGATTGCCGTCGGCTGCGCCTTCGATCACGGCACCTTCCGCGTCCACCAGCTGTGGCTTGATGCCGAAGAACGGACGGGTTGCCGAGCCCGGTTTCAGATCGGTTGCACCCGGCAGCGGGGTAATCAGAATGCCGCCGGTTTCGGTCTGCCACCATGTATCAACAATCGGGCAGGTCTGATCGCCGACCACATTATAATACCATTCCCATGCTTCCGGATTGATCGGTTCACCGACCGAGCCGAGCAGGCGCAGGGATTTGCGGGAATTGCGGGTTACGAATTCATCACCGGCACCCATCAGAGCGCGGATTGCCGTTGGTGCGGTATAGAAAATATTGACCTGATGCTTGTCGACCACTTCCCAGAAACGTCCCTGATCCGGGAAGTTCGGTACGCCTTCAAACATCAGCGTAGTTGCGCCATTGGCGAGCGGGCCATAGACAATATAGGAGTGACCGGTGACCCAGCCCACATCCGCAGTACACCAGTAAATATCGCCTTCATGATAATCGAAGACATATTCATGGGTCATCGAGGCATAAACGAGGTAGCCGCCGGTGGTGTGCAGCACGCCTTTCGGTTTGCCGGTCGAGCCGGATGTATAAAGGATGAAGAGCGGGTCTTCAGCCTTCATCGGTTCCGGTTCGCAGACCGCATCGACGCTTGCAACTTCCTGATGATACCAGAGATCGCGGCCGCGACCCCAGTTGATCTTGCCGCCGGTACGACGGACAACCAGAACCTTGTTTACAAACACATATTGTTTAGCGGCGATATCAATTGCGGTATCGGTATTTTCTTTCAGCGGAATAGGTTTGCCGCCGCGGATACCTTCATCTGAGGTGATGACGAATGTGGATTCACAGTCAATAATACGACCGGCCAGCGCCTCCGGTGAAAAGCCTGCAAAGACGATAGAATGTACTGCGCCGATACGCGCACAAGCCAGCATCGCATAGGCGGCTTCCGGAATCATCGGCAGATAGATGGTAACGCGGTCGCCTTTGCGAACGCCGTGTTTTTTCATCACATTGGCAAGGCGGCAGACATTTTCATGCAGCTCGCGATAGGTGATTTTCTTGTCGATATAAGGGTTGTCGCCTTCCCAGATAATCGCGGTCTGATCTCCGCGCTTTTCCAGGTGACGGTCAATACAGTTATAAGAGACATTGGTGACGCCGTCTTCATACCAGCGGATAGAGACGTTATCTTCGAAAGACGTATCTTTCACCTTGGTATAAGGTGTGAACCAGTCAATACGTTTGCCGTGTTTGCCCCAGAATGCGTCAGGGTCGCTGATGCTTTCATTGTACCATGAAAGATAGGTGTCATTGTCGATCAGCGCGCGCGCTTTCGCCTCCGGCAAAATCGGATATTTCTTCTCGGACATAGTTCCTCCTCGCGCCGGCGGCCCTCCTTGCCGGCACATTGCATAAAAAACCGCACCATTGTTAATGCGTGCGGTTCGCATCGTAAATCAGGCAAAAAGTCTGATCTGCTCCCGTATTGGTGTCGGGGTGCCACATAGCGTTCCCTCATAGGGTTCAATGACGGCGTAATCCCTCCGGCACAATTGTCGGAATTGCGCCGGAGTTTATAATTGTTACAGGGTGAAGCAAGACAATTATTTGCGACAAGTTGTTGTACTGTAAGATTACAGTGAAAAACTGCACAGCCTGGAAAGAAGATTTGGTCAGGCCTTTGTTAAAGGCGGACGACTGCCGAAAATTGCTGAGCCGACACGCACATAAGTCGCGCCGAAAGCAATGGCGGTCTCGAAGTCACCGGACATACCCATTGATAATTCAGAAACGCCTGCTTCAGCCGCCAGCTTGCGTAGCAGGGCAAAATGCGGGCCCGGATTTTCATCAACCGGCGGAATGCACATCAGACCGGCAATCTCCAACCCGTGCACATCACGGCAACGGGCAACAAAGGCAACAGCTTCACGCGGATCAATACCCGCTTTCTGCTCTTCGCTGCCGGTATTAACCTGAACGAATAATTTAACAGCGCGGTTCTGCTTCCTGATTTCTCCGGCAAGACTTGCGGCAATCTTTTCGCGGTCAACCGTCTGAATCACATCGAACAAGGCTACAGCATCCGCCGCTTTGTTGGATTGCAGCGGGCCGATGAGATGAAGCTCAATACCGGAGAAGTGCTCACGCAGTTGCGGCCATTTGGCTTCAGCTTCCTGAACGCGGTTTTCACCGAAAATACGCTGTCCAGCTTCCAATGCAGGTGTGATTTCTGCGGCATCAAAGGTCTTGGAAACCGCAACCAACTGCACCGAACCTGCTGTCCGCTGCGCTTCGTGTTCACTTTGCGCAATGGCCGTGCAAACTGCTTTGAGATTGTCAGCAAGGGGGCTGGCGGGTGCATTCATGGTATAAATCTCCTTTTTCTGCCGCTTCACTATGGGAGAAGGTTGACGCTTTGGCCAATCCATGATGAAGGTCGCACTACATATTCCATTCTCTTTGCATGAGTAAATACAGCCATGGTAACTGAACGGGCAACCGAACGATATAATCCGCGCGTAAGCGAAGCCCATTGGCAGAAGATCTGGGAAGAAAACAAGATCTTCGAAACGTCCAATGATGATCCACGCGAAAAATATTACGTGCTGGAAATGTTTCCTTATCCGTCCGGCCGCATTCACATTGGTCATGTGCGCAATTACGCAATGGGCGACGTGATTGCCCGTTATAAGCGCGCACGCGGTTTTAATGTTCTCCATCCGATGGGATGGGACGCCTTCGGTATGCCAGCAGAAAATGCGGCGATGCAGAACAAGGTTCATCCGAAAGAATGGACCTATCAGAATATCGCCACCATGAAACGTCAGCTCAAAACCATGGGTCTGTCGCTGGACTGGTCTCGTGAATTTGCGACCTGTGATGTGGATTATTACCACCGTCAGCAGATGCTGTTCCTTGATATGTTTGAAAAAGGTCTGGTGACCCGCAAAACATCCAAGGTCAACTGGGATCCGGTCGATAATACGGTTCTGGCCAATGAGCAGGTTGTTGACGGCCGTGGCTGGCGCTCCGGTGCGCTGGTTGAGCAGCGCGAACTGACCCAGTGGTTCTTCAAGATCACCGATTTCAGCGAAGAACTGCTTGCCGGTCTGGATACGCTTGACCAGTGGCCGGACAAAGTGCGTCTGATGCAGAAGAACTGGATCGGCAAGTCGGAAGGCCTGCAGCTGCGTTTTGCGCTTGCTGAACGCGAAGGCGATATTGAGGTTTATACAACCCGTCCGGATACGCTGTTCGGTGCGTCTTTTGTGGCGATTGCTGCCGATCATCCGCTGGCGAAGCAGTTGGCGGAAAGTAATGAAGGTCTGGCTGCTTTTGCCGCTGAATGCCGTCAGCATGGCACATCTGTTGCCACGCTCGAAACCATTGAGAAAAAAGGTTTCGATACTGGTTTGCGCGTTCAGCATCCGTTTGATCCTTCATGGACATTGCCGGTCTATGTCGCCAATTTCGTGCTGATGGAATATGGTACAGGCGCGGTCTTCGGTTGCCCTGCACACGATCAGCGCGATCTGGATTTCGCCAATAAATATAAGCTGACCGTTACACCGGTTGTTCTGCCTGCCGGTGCCGATGCGGCAAGCTTCACAATCACCGATACGGCCTACAGCGACGAAGGTACGCTGATCAATTCGCGTTTCCTCGACGGCATGACACCGGAAGCTGCGTTTAATGAAGTGGCGGATCGTCTGGAAAAGACTGATCTCTATGGCAAGCCGCAGGCATTCCGCAAAACACAATATCGTCTGCGTGACTGGGGTATTTCCCGTCAGCGTTATTGGGGTTGCCCGATCCCGATGATTCATTGCGAATCCTGCGGAACCGTGCCTGTGCCGCGCAATGATCTGCCGGTGCAGCTGCCGGATGATGTTGCGTTTGATCGTCCGGGCAATCCGCTGGATCGTCATGACAGCTGGCGCCATATTAACTGCCCGAAATGCGGCAATAAAGCCCGCCGTGAAACCGATACGATGGATACATTTGTTGATTCATCCTGGTATTTTGCCCGCTTCACTGCTCCTTGGGAAAATGAACCGACTGACCGCAAGGCTGCTGATGAATGGCTGCCGGTCGATCAGTATATCGGTGGTGTGGAACATGCGATCCTGCATCTGCTCTATTCGCGCTTCTTTACCCGCGCCATGAAAGTGGCCGGTCATCTGGAAGTGGAAGAGCCGTTCAAGGGTCTGTTCACACAGGGCATGGTTGTTCACGAGACCTATAAGCATAATGGTCAGTGGGTGTCGCCGCTGGAAATCCGTATTGAAGACAAAAACGGTGTTCGTTCGGCAACCATGCTGGATTCCGGTGAAACGGTAGAAATCGGTTCGATTGAAAAAATGTCGAAGTCGAAGAAAAACGTTGTCGATCCGGATGATATTATTTCGTCTTACGGTGCGGATACCGCGCGCTGGTTCACTCTGTCGGATAGCCCTCCGGAGCGCGATATCGTGTGGACAGAAGCCGGTGCGGAAGGTGCGCATCGTTTTGTGCAGCGCGTCTGGCGTCTGATTTCTGAAGCCGGTGAAAACCTGAAAGGTGTTGCACCGAAAGCTGCCTATGAAGGCGATGCCGCACAGATTTCCAAGGCTGCCCATAAGACTGTGAAAGCCGTTGGCGACGATATCGAGAAAATCGTTTTCAACCGTGCGATTGCCCGTCTTTATGAGCTGCTGAATGTGCTGAGCACACCTTTGCAGGCTGTTGCTGCCGGTAAAGCCGATGATGTGACCAAAGCTGCCACCCGTGAAGCGACAGATATGTTCATCAGCATGATTGCACCGATGATGCCGCATCTGGCTGAACAGTGTAATGCGGTGCTGGGCGCGACGGACTTGGTTGCCACCCGTGGCTGGCCGGTGATTGATGAAGCATTGCTCGTTGAAAATGACATTACGCTGCCGGTACAGATTAACGGTAAGAAGCGTGGTGACATTACAATTGCGCGTGATGCGGATCAGGCAACAGTGCAAGCAGCGGTTTTGGCTCTTGACTTTGTTCAGGCTGCGTTGAACGGTAGTCAGCCTAAAAAGCTTGTTGTTGTACCGCAGAGGATTGTGAATGTCGTTGTCTGATCATCACACTAAAGACAAATCGCCGATTCGCAAAATGCGGCTGGCAGTGCTGACAGGTCTCGTCCTGTCAGCGTTTGTTGCCGGTTGTACGGTGCAGCCGCTTTATTCATCAAGTGGCAGTGCCGGTGTCGGCGGTGTGCCTTCCAGTGTTAAAACCAAGCTGGCAACCATCAAAGTGGATGATGTGGATTCCATTCCGGCGCAGGCGGTGCGTAACCGCCTGATCTTCGGGCTGTCCGGCGGGGCAGGGGAACCGTCACAGCCGGCCTATCATCTGGCGCTTGGTTTCTCGACAAGTACAGAATCTGCTGTTGAAGTGGATGTTGGTGATTCAACGGAAGGTCGTGCATCTGCCGGTACTGTTCGTATGAGCTCAAATTATGTGCTGCGTGACAGGGATGGCAAGGTTGTTGCCACCGGCCGCCGTCAGGTCAGTTCATCCTATGACCGTCCGCGTCAGGAATTTGCGAACCTGCGTGCCCATCGTGATGCCCAGCAGCGTGCAGCCGAAGAGCTGGCACAGTATCTTGTACTATCTTTGGCTCAGGATATGCAGAAACTCCCATAAAAAACGCCTGATCGGCCTGCAAATGGCGATTTTCTTCTCTTCCGGTGCTCACGTACTATAAGTACGCTCCGCTCCGGTTCTCGAAAATCACCATTTTCGTCACGATCATCCGCTTTTTTAAAGCATTTCCAGCAAAAGTACGAAGCGGTTTTGCGTGGGATAATGCGTATAAACAAAGAATTAGAGCGGTTCCACGTTTCAATGGAAAGCGCAACCGCTCTAAAACGCTGCGACATTGTTTTGAATATAAAAAAAGCCCGCTGAAAAGCGGGCTTTTTTGTTCATTCGTTTATTGCCGGATTAAGCAATCGACTGACCGGTTTTTGCCCAGTCTGCCAGAAATGCTTCCAGACCCTTATCTGTCAGCGGATGCTTGACGAGGGCTTTCAGTGTGGCAGGCGGTGCAGTGATGACGTCCGCGCCGATCAGTGCAGCTTCCTTAACGTGGTTCACTGTACGAATGGAAGCAGCAAGAATCTGGGTTTCAAAATCGTAATTGTCGAAAATGGTGCGGATTTCACCAATCAGATCCATGCCATTCAGACCGATATCATCAAGACGACCGATGAAAGGCGAAATATATGTCGCACCAGCTTTGGCTGCCAGCAATGCCTGATTGGCCGAGAAGCACAGGGTCAGGTTGGTTTCATGGCCATCAGAGGTCAGAGCCTTACACGCCTTCAGACCATCCAGCGTTACCGGCAGTTTGATGCAGATATTGTCGGCGATTTTCGCCAGCACAGCTGCTTCTTTCATCATGCCTGCATAGTCAGTCGCGGTGACTTCTGCGGAAACAGGACCTTTAACGATCGAGCAGATTTCCTTGGTCACATCAATGATGTTGCCACCGGATTTCAGGATCAGCGATGGATTGGTGGTAACGCCGTCAACCAGTCCCAGATCGTTGAGTTCACGGATGTCTTTGACATCGGCGGTATCCACAAAGAATTTCATTTCAGCTTATCCTCCGTTATGGGCTTGCTGTACAGACGGTATTATATCCGACAAAGATAGGATTGTTTAACGCATATTTCCATAAACCGAAACTGCCTTTGGTGAATAACAGCGCATCTCATCAAGAATTGAATATAAGCAGTGTTTGCGGTTAAGTGCAGTTGTGCAAAATAGCGGTGAAAACAGCATGCCGGAACTGATCGGGATAATTTTTTGAACGGGAAAACAGAGATTAAGACGCGCCGTGTTGTTCCGGTTCTTGTGCCGATGCCAGCGGAACGTCCCTATAGCTATCTGGTTCCTGAGGAGATGGATGTTCAGGCTGGTTCAATTGTGCGCGTGCCGCTGGGCCCACGTGAAGTGGCCGGTGTTGTCACTGATGATGCGAGCGATCAGGTCGATCCTAAAAAGCTGAAATCCATTCTGCATGTTTTTGACTGTCCGCCGGTGAGCCGCGATATGCTGCGCTTTATCCGCTGGACGGCAGATTATACACTGTCGCCGCCCGGTATGGTGGCAAAAATGGTGCTGCGTGCACCGGCAGCTTTCGATCCTGAACCGTTCATTCCGGGCTTGCGCTATATTGGCGGCAAAGCCGAGCGGCTGACAGCAGCGCGTGAAAAAGTGCTGGAGGTCGCCAATAATGGTCTGAGCTGGACGAAGTCCGGCCTTGCCCATGCAGCCGGTGTCTCCGGCAGCGTGGTTGAAGGACTGAAAGCACAGGGGCTATTCGAAGAGGTGATGATCCCGCCGCCGCCGGTGGTCGGTGAACCTGATCCGTTTTACGGGCAGGCGGAGCTGTCCGAGGATCAGCAGGCTGCAGCACAATGTCTTGTCGAAGCGGTGGAAGAGCAAACCTATTCGGTCTCGCTGCTTCATGGTGTGACCGGTTCCGGTAAAACAGAAGTCTATTTTGAAGCGGTGGCGCGCGCTGTCGAGCTTGGCAAACAAGTTCTGATCCTGCTGCCGGAAATTGCGCTGACCCAGCAATTTCTTGATCGCTTTGAAAGCCGTTTCGGCACGCGTCCTGCAGAATGGCATTCTGATTTGGCGCCCCGCCAGCGGGAGCGCGTCTGGCGGCAGATTGCGGAAGGTACGGTCAAGGTTGTTGCCGGTGCACGCTCCGCATTGTTTTTGCCCTTTGCTAATCCCGGTCTGATTATTGTCGATGAAGAGCATGACCCTGCCTATAAGCAGGAAGACCGTGTGTTTTATAATGCCCGCGATATGGCGGTGGTGCGTGGTTCTATCGGCAAGTTCCCTGTTATTCTGGCCTCGGCAACACCGTCGATTGAAAGTCTGGTCAATGCCAATCAGGGACGCTATCGCTATGTGCCATTGCAGGGACGTTATGCTGATGCGGCTTTGCCGGATTTAAAGCCGGTTGATATGCGCCGCTCACCGCCACCGGCAGGACGGTTTTTGTCGCCTGCTTTGACGGAAGCTGTCGGGCAGGTTTTGCAACGTAAAGAACAGGCTTTGCTGTTTCTCAACCGGCGCGGTTATGCGCCGCTGACTTTGTGCCGCGTTTGCGGGCACCGTTTTCAATGTCCGGATTGTTCAAGCTGGCTGGTGGAGCATCGCTTCCGTGGTCAGCTGATGTGCCATCAATGCGGCTATCACGAGAAAAGTCCTGATGCCTGTCCGTCCTGTGGGGCGTTGGATCATCTGGTGGCATGCGGTCCCGGTGTGGAGCGCATTGCGGAAGAAGCCGCAGCAACATTTCCGGATGCACGCATTATCGTACTCTCATCTGATATGGCTGGTGGCGTGACGCGTTTGCGTATGGAGATGGAGGCAATTGCCAAAGGGGAGGCGGATATTGTGATCGGCACCCAGTTGGTTGCTAAAGGGCATAATTTTCCACTGATTACGCTTGTTGGTGTGATTGATGCGGATCTCGGCCTTGCCAATGGTGATCCGCGTGCTGCTGAGCGCACATTCCAGCTGCTCAATCAGGTGACAGGCCGCGCAGGACGCACGGGACGTAAAAGTGTTGGTCTCATTCAGACCTATCAGCCAGATCATCCGGTGCTGAAGGCGATTATTGCCGGTGATGCGCAGGCTTTCTATGAGCGTGAAATCGATGAACGTCAGCGCGGGATGCTGCCGCCATTCGGACGGCTGGCGGCACTGATTGTTTCAGCTGACAGCAGGGCAGAGGCAGAGAGCCATGCGCGTGCACTGCGGCGTGCGGCACCGCGTGACGGGGATATAGAAGTGCTGGGGCCCGCAGAAGCGCCACTAGCGGTGATTCGCGGGCGGCACCGTTTTCGTCTGCTGGTACAGGGCTCGAAGCGTTCAGACATCCAGTCCTATCTGCGGGCTTTGTTACAGGCAGCGCCTAAAGCGCGTGGTTCTCTGCGTGTTCAGGTTGATATTGATCCGCAAAGCTTCCTGTAATCTGCGGATTTCAGAATCTCTGATAAGACCGCTGTCATACTGCATGTCGATAATTTTGCTTTCCATGGCCACAGGTCAGGAATATAGCTCGTTAAATTAGTTATATTCGGTGCTGTCAGAGCAGAGCGGCAGGTGCTCCATCAGGCTAAAAACTTGCTCTGACGAACAAACAACGACGGTTTTAAGAGGTGTAACGTGGCGTTTTATCTACCTTCAAGTCAGGGTGAATGGCTGGCATGGACTGTGGGCGTTATCACGTTGCTCTTTGGTTTGATCCTGATGTTTGCACCGGGAATTTCGCTGAAAATTCTGCGTCTCAACGCGCCTGATCTGCGTGCCAATGCTCTTTCATCGGTACGGGCGACAATTGCAGGGCCTTATATCGGCCTTGGCGTGGCCTGCCTGTTATTCGCGCAACCGTTCTTATGGATGGCGCTGGGTTGCGTCTGGGGCTTTGTGCTTTTCGGCCGTCTGATTTCGATGATGTCGGATAAGGCTAACAGTTTTTATAACTGGATTGCCGTTGTGGTTGAGCTGATGCTGGCCGCAGGTCCGTTGCTCTTTGCTTTCGGCTTTGTTGCCTGACTCTTGAAACAGGCCGCGCTTCAGCAGAATCTGTCAGACAGAGGCTGAAGCGGGAATCAGTTGCGGCTGAATTATGCTCCAAAGAAAAATCGTATGATGTGAGCATAATTTTGCCGGAATTCTGCAAATGGTTAGCGAAATGCCTGTTTGGATAATCCGGCATTTTCTTCGCGGTAAAATCATCCTGCATATTCATTTAAGCTATTGTTATATTTGAATAATTATAAGCGGTGCTGATTTTCGCAGTCTGCAGTGCTTATGAACTTTAGCTCATGAAACTTGTCCGCAGCATCAAAATAGCACTGTAAAGCGCATGAAACGGCGGGATTCGCGTGTTGCGAGTCCTGATTGTCTATGCTAGACGGCTTTCGAATTTCAATGCAGTCAGGCGGGTCGTCCGCAGGGCACAGATGGCGGTGCAAATCGGCACTTCATCGGGGGTATTGAAAAACATCAATAAAATCGCTGTTTTTGTGCATGGATAAACTATGCGTTAAAAGCGGGATTTCAACCAAGAGAGATGGTTATTCGTGACAGGATCGTCTTCGCTCATTTCCGGTGTTGCTCAGCGCTATGCTGGATCCCTGTTTGATCTGGCGCTTGAGTCTAAATCCGTTGCTCAGGTGGAGAAAGATCTTGGCCGCATCGAGGCTATGATCGGTGAAAGCGAAGAACTTCGCCGCCTGATCCACAGCCCGGTCTTCTCTGCTGAAGATCAGCTCCATGCAATCGCCGCAGTTGCAGACAAAGCCGGTATCACCGGTCTGGTCGGCAATTTCCTGCGTGTTGTTGCTGGTAATCGCCGGCTTTTCGTATTGCCGGACATGATCAAAGCTTTTTATCTGATCGCCGCCGAAAGCCGCGGTGAAGTTGCAGCTGATGTGACTTCTGCCCGCGAATTGACGCAGGCGCAGCAAAATGAATTGAAGGCGACGCTGAAGAGTGTGGCCGGCAAGGACGTGACAATCAATGTCACTGTCGAT
Source organism: Pseudochrobactrum algeriensis (assembly GCF_018436245.1). Lineage (NCBI taxonomy): Bacteria > Pseudomonadati > Pseudomonadota > Alphaproteobacteria > Hyphomicrobiales > Brucellaceae > Pseudochrobactrum > Pseudochrobactrum algeriensis. Next base: position 2,929,294 of record NZ_CP075361.1, on the reverse strand, counting down.
CCGTCGATTCTTGGCGGTCTCATTGTGAAGCTGGGATCGCGTCAGATTGACACTTCCCTTCGCACTAAACTTTCTTCTCTTAAGCTTGCACTGAAAGAGGTCGGCTGATGGACATCCGCGCTGCGGAAATTTCCGCAATTCTGAAAGAGCAAATCAAGAATTTTGGCCAGGAGGCAGAAGTCTCCGAAGTTGGTCAGGTTCTTTCCGTTGGTGACGGTATCGCCCGTGTATACGGTCTGGACAATGTTCAGGCCGGTGAAATGGTCGAATTTCCGGGTGGCATCCGCGGTATGGCGCTCAACCTTGAAAGCGACAACGTTGGTGTTGTTATTTTCGGTTCTGACCGTGACATTAAAGAAGGCGATACCGTTAAACGTACCGGCGCCATCGTTGACGTTCCAGTCGGTCCTGGCCTGCTCGGCCGCGTTGTTGATGCTCTTGGTAACCCGATCGACGGCAAAGGCCCGATCGTTGCAACCGAGCGTCGCCGCGTAGACGTTAAAGCTCCTGGTATCATTCCGCGTAAATCGGTTCACGAACCGATGTCGACCGGTCTGAAAGCCATTGACGCTCTTATCCCTGTTGGTCGTGGTCAGCGCGAGCTGGTTATCGGTGACCGTCAGACCGGTAAGACCGCAATCATTCTCGACACCTTCCTGAATCAGAAGCCGATCCATGATAACGGCCCTGACAAAGACAAGCTGTTCTGCATCTACGTTGCGATCGGCCAGAAGCGTTCGACCGTTGCCCAGTTCGTTAAAGTGCTCGAAGAGCGCGGCGCTCTGGAATATTCGGTTGTTATCGCTGCGACTGCTTCTGATGCTGCGCCTCTGCAGTATCTGGCGCCGTTCACAGGCTGTGCAATCGGTGAATATTTCCGCGATAACAGCCAGCACGCTCTGATCGGTTATGATGACCTTTCCAAGCAGGCTGTTGCTTATCGTCAGATGTCCCTGCTGCTGCGTCGTCCTCCGGGCCGTGAAGCTTACCCAGGTGACGTATTCTATCTTCACTCCCGACTTCTCGAGCGTTCGGCTAAGCTGAATGACGAACTCGGTGCAGGTTCTCTGACCGCTCTGCCGGTTATTGAAACTCAGGGCGGTGACGTTTCCGCGTTTATTCCGACCAACGTGATTTCGATCACAGACGGTCAGATCTTCCTTGAAACCAACCTGTTCCACCAGGGTATCCGCCCTGCTGTTAACGTTGGTCTGTCGGTTTCCCGCGTGGGTTCTGCCGCTCAGATTAAAGCGATGAAACAGGTTGCCGGTTCGATTAAGGGTGAGCTCGCTCAGTATCGTGAAATGGCTGCGTTTGCGCAGTTCGGTTCCGATCTGGATGCTGCAACCCAGCGTCTTCTGAACCGCGGTGCGCGTCTGACTGAACTGCTCAAGCAGCCACAGTTCTCGCCGCTGAAAACCGAAGAACAGGTTGCTGTGATTTTCGCCGGTGTTAACGGCTATCTCGATAAGCTGGCTGTTAATCAGGTTGGCAAATTTGAAGCCGGTCTTCTGGCATCGCTGCGCAACGAGCACAAAGATGTGCTGGATGCGATCCGCGATCAGAAGGCAATCAGCGACGAAATCAAGGGCAAACTCAAGGCAGCTATCGACGCTTTCGCCAAGAACTTTGCTTGATTAACTCTGACGGGATGAACGGATGCCTTCACTAAAGGATCTGAGAAACCGTATCGCCTCGGTTAAGGCGACGCAGAAAATTACCAAGGCGATGCAAATGGTCGCCGCGGCTAAGCTGCGTCGTGCCCAGGAAGCAGCCGAAGCGGCACGGCCGTATTCTCAGCGGATGAGTGCAGTTCTGGCCAATATTGCCCAGAATGTAAGCGGTGATGATGCACCGAAACTGATGGCGGGTACCGGTAAAGACGATGTGCATTTGCTCATCGTCGCTACTGCGGAACGTGGTCTGTGCGGTGGTTTCAACTCGCAGATCGCACGTCTCGCCCGTGAACATGCCCGCCAGTTGCTGGCAAAGGGTAAGACAGTAAAAATCATTACTGTCGGCAAAAAAGGTGCGGACATTCTGCGTCGTGACTTTAGCGGTCAGATCATCGATCACGTTGATCTGCGCGAAGTTAAGCAGCTTGGTTTCGCCAATGCCGACCAGATCGGTCGCAAACTGATCGCGCTTTTCAATAAGGGCGAATTTGATGTTGCGACACTGTTCTACTCGCAGTTCAAGTCGGTGATTAATCAGGTTCCGACTGCTCAGCAACTTATTCCGGCATCTGCCAATGGCGGAGCTGGTGATGCTGGGGAAGCGGTTTCTACTGGTGGTGCGATCTATGAATATGAGCCGGATGCGGCTGCTATTCTTGACGATCTTCTGCCGCGCAACATCTCTGTCCAGATTTTCAGCGCTTTGCTTGAAAATGTGGCCGGTGAAATGGGCGCAAAAATGAGCGCGATGGATAACGCAACGCGTAATGCGGGCGATATGATCAACAAGCTGTCGATCACATATAACCGTCAGCGTCAGGCTCAGATCACCACAGAACTGATTGAAATTATTGCGGGCGCGGAAGCGCTCTAATCGGAAGGTAAGGATCGATGGCTAAAGCAGCGACACCGAAAACTACCAAGACCACGGCAAAGGCTAAGTCCGGCGAGGCTGCATCTGGTGCAGTCGGCCGTATCAAGCAGGTCATCGGCGCTGTCGTCGACGTCCAGTTTGATGATCATCTGCCTCTGATCCTGAACGCGCTGGAAACCGACAATCTCGGTAACCGTCTCGTTCTGGAAGTTGCTCAGCATCTTGGCGAAAATACAGTACGTACCATTGCTATGGACTCGACCGAAGGTCTGGTTCGTGGTCAGATCGTGCGTGATACCGGCGATGCGATCCGCGTTCCGGTAGGGCCTGAAACACTCGGCCGTATCATGAACGTAATCGGTGAACCAGTTGATGAAGCTGGTCCGATCGTGACTGCTGCGACCCGCGGTATTCACCAGCCGGCTCCTGAATATATCGAACAGTCACCTGAATCCGAGATTCTGGTAACCGGTATTAAGGTTGTGGATCTTCTCGCCCCTTACGCTAAAGGTGGTAAGATTGGTCTGTTCGGCGGTGCGGGCGTTGGTAAAACCGTTCTCATCATGGAACTCATCAACAACGTGGCTAAAGCCCACGGTGGTTACTCGGTATTCGCCGGTGTTGGTGAGCGTACCCGTGAAGGTAACGACCTTTATCACGAAATGATCGAATCCGGCGTTAACAAGCTGGGTGGCGGCGAAGGCTCGAAAGCAGCTCTCGTTTACGGTCAGATGAACGAGCCGCCAGGTGCGCGTGCCCGTGTTGCTCTCTCCGGTCTGACTATCGCTGAAAGCTTCCGTGATGACGGTCAGGACGTGTTGTTCTTCGTGGATAACATTTTCCGCTTCACACAGGCTGGTTCGGAAGTGTCTGCGCTTCTCGGCCGTATTCCTTCCGCTGTGGGCTATCAGCCTACACTGGCAACGGATATGGGCGCGATGCAGGAACGCATCACCACCACAACCAAAGGCTCGATCACTTCGGTGCAGGCAATTTACGTTCCTGCCGATGACTTGACTGACCCTGCGCCTGCGACTTCCTTTGCGCACTTGGATGCGACTACGGTTCTTAACCGTTCGATCGCTGAAAAGGGTATTTATCCTGCGGTTGATCCGCTTGACTCAACATCCCGTATGCTTGACCCGATGATCGTTGGTGAAGAGCATTACGAGACTGCCCGTCAGGTTCAGTCAATTCTGCAGCGCTACAAGTCGCTTCAGGACATCATCGCCATCCTTGGTATGGACGAATTGTCTGAAGAAGATAAGCTGACAGTGACCCGTGCCCGTAAGATCGAGCGCTTCTTGTCCCAGCCGTTCTTCGTGGCTGAAATCTTCACCGGTTCGCCAGGTAAGCTGGTTGATCTTCAGGATACAATCAAAGGCTTTAAAGGCCTTTGCGCAGGCGATTACGATCACCTGCCTGAAGCAGCTTTCTACATGGTCGGTTCGATTGAAGAAGCGATTGAAAAAGCACAGAAGCTGGCACAGGCCGCTTAATGTGATTGGTCAGGCAGGCTTTGGTCTGCCTGACCGTTCTTACAACAGGTGTGTCTCTTGAGACCCTCTTGTAAAACAGTTAAAACTGACAGCGTTGTTTCGATACGCTGACCTATAGAATTCAACGCCGGAACACTGTTTCAGAGCAGCTTGTTCAGGAAATTTGAGTGAGAATCATGGCTGGAACCTTCAAATTCGAACTGGTATCACCGGAACGCCTGTTGCTCTCTGCAGAAGTGAGCGAAGTGGTCATTCCCGGTAGCGAAGGCTATCTGACAGTTCTGGCCGGTCATGCTCCTTTGATGACCACCATTATTCCCGGTAAAGTAACAGTCAAAACTGCTGACGGTAAGAGCGACGCTTATATCGTTTTCGGCGGCTTCACTGACATTACTCCGGAAGGCTGCTCATTGCTGGCAGAATCCGCACTTCATATTGATGAAGTTAAGCGTGAAGATATTGCTGCCCGCATCGAGCATGCACGTCAACTGATTGATGATGCTGCTTCACCGGAGCATCGTACTGCTGCAGAATTGTTCCTGCATCAACTGACAACTCTTGAAGGCGCTATTCTGCCTGCATAATGCAGGGCGTTTGCAGCCTTTTGATCATAAAAAAACCGCGATAAATTTATCGCGGTTTTTTTGTATCTAAATAGATTTACAAAATCAGTTCTGTTCAATCGATACGCCTTGCTCACCGATTTTCAATTCGACACCTTTGGGTTTGGATTCCTGCTGATAGGTGTAAATCGAAAAGCCGATAATAATTACAATGAGCGCACCGAGCAGAATATATAATCCGTTTTTATTCATACGACCTCAGATATGCAGTTTTGTTCGGTGATCCCCGTATTACAGGGATCACTCCTGTCTTGCTGAAAATTATTCTCTTAACGGCGGGCTAACAGAGCCAGCACCAGACCGATACCGGCGACAAGCGCTGCGGTTGCCAAAGGATTTTCTTTGGCTGTTTCGGTCACGACCTGTGCCTGATGTCTGACTTCTCTTGCTGCAACGCGACCGCGTTTACGGAGATTTTCATAGGTTTCGGATGCATTTTCGCGGGCATCATCGTAAAATGCAGAACCTTGCTCGGAGAGTTTCTTGGTAACCGAAGCCAGTTCGCTTTTCAGTTCCGCAATCTGGTCTTCAAATGTCTTTTCTGCATCATTACGCAATTTGGAAGCCATAGTGATCTCCTTGTGTGATGGCCATAAACCGGAGACGGGTATCTTCCGGTTCAGAAAACTATTCAAAGAGATAACGATGCAGCGCGAAATAAGTTCCTGTATTTAATAAATTACCTGTTTGAATGGCCGAATAGGAGGAACTTAGTCCTGCTGCAAGCGGGTGGAGCAGGGGTCAATCACCACTCCACCCTTAAAGCTGTTGGTTAGCATCCCGCTGACTTCCACATGATCTCCGGCTTTCAATGCACTATTGTCATAGTCAAGACAGATGACTTGCAGTCTCTGGTTCGGGCAAAGCTCTGTTACGGCAATCGGATTGGCCTCATGTACAGCTTTGACTTTTGCCTGCAGAGTAATTTCCGGCCATTGTTCGGATGTTTTGTCCCATTTAGCTGCAAGAGTGCCAATGGTCTTGCAGCTGGTTACAACCGGCCCCTGATAATCACTCTCAGCAGTTTGCGTAAAACCGGTACTGCTGAACAGGAAGAGCAGGCAAGGTGCTGCTAATAATTTCAATGAAAAATGCGAATTAAAAACAAACATATAGCCGATAAGCCTTTCGGAGATGAAACAGGCTTATCGGCAGCAATTACGGCCCTTATGGGGTGAGTGTACGCAGATAGGCGATGAGCTGTTTTGCGCTTTCAATGGCGGCTGCTTCATCACGGGAGACAATTGCGTCAATCATCTGCGTATGGGCAGTTGAAGAATCCTGCAGGCTGTTGTCTCGGCGCAGGCGGAACCAGAAGCGGCGGCTGTGGCTTTGCAGAGGCGCGGCCAGACGTGTGGCGTAGCTGTTGAGTGAGGCGCTGCCAAGAACTTCATCAAACGCTTTATCGGCGTCCAGAAACAGTGGGATATCCTGCGTTGTGGCGGCTTGCTTCATCATGACCGCAGCTTCGCGCAGTTTCTCATGCTCATAAGCACCGGAATAACGCGCTGCATCGCGGCAAAGAATTTGCTCGACACCTTCGCGGGCATCCAGAACCTTGGTGAAATCCTTAGGGTCAAGGGCCGTAATCGCAATACCCGAGCGCGGCCGCACTTCCATCAGGCCTTCCCATGCCAGTCGCTGGATAGCTTCGCGCACCGGTGTTCTGCCCATACCAGTGAGCTCGATCAGGACACGTTCATTGGTGACACTTCCCGGTTGCAGCTGCAGTGTAACAATATGGCGTTCGAGCAGCCGGTAAGCCTGATCCGAGAGGCTGAGTGCGGTTACTGTCTGCTGGTCGTCGGAATAGTCTGACTGCCCTGACATAAAGGCTTTATCCTTGTTATTGATAAGCAGTTTTGCTGCCGGCAGAATTTGCGGCAAGCTGTGCTCTGCTTTTAGTTTTTGCGAAGCCGATATCGCTAAAGCGCAATATGCAGAATGTATAAATTTCAATGATATTTTTCTGAGAGATACTACAAGAAGCCGGTTTTCTCAATATGAGTGCCGGTCGTCCTGACTGGGCGATTGTTTATAAGTCTGCATTATCCCGTGCAGAATTTAATTGACGCGCATTTTGAATTTAGATATATCAGAAATATATCAATTGGGAGAGTGGTTATGTGGTCAGGTATTTTTCCGGCAGTCACAACAAAATTTACCGAAAATGATGCTCTGGATCATAAAGAGATGGAGCGTTGCTTCGGTCTGCAGATTGATGCGGGCGTTGACGGTTTTGTTGTCGGCGGCTCTCTGGGTGAAGGCCCGATGCTGTCGGGAGAGGAAAAGCTGGAAGTTTTCAAAACCGCCCGTGCGGTTGCCGGAAAACGTCCGGTGCTGATGACCGTTTTCGAGGCCGGTACACGTGAAGGTGCTGCTGCTGCCAAAGCTGCTGCGAAAGCCGGTGCAGACGGACTGATGGTTGTGCCAAGTCCGATCTATTTCACCAATCCTCAGGAAACTGTCACCACGCTGAAAGCCATGGCTGCTGCCGGTGGTCTGCCAGTGATGATCTATTCCAACCGCATGGCCTATCGTGTGGATGTGACCGGTGAATGCCTTGAAGAACTGGCAAAGGACGATCTGTTTGTTGCGATCAAGGAATCTTCAGATGATATCCGTCGCACAATCGATATCGTCAATCAGTTCGGCGATCGTTTTGATCTTTTCACCGGCGTAGACAATCTGGCTTTTGAAGCGCTGACAACCGGTGCAATCGGCTGGGTTGCCGGTGTTGTGACCTCGCTGCCGCGTGAAACTGTGGTTCTGTATCAGCTCATCAAGCAGAAGCGTTATGATGAAGCGCTGCCGCTATATCGCTGGATGCGTCCGCTGCTTGATCTCGATGTTTCAACCTATCTGGTGCAGAACCTCAAGCTGATTGAAGCTCATGCGATTCAGTCGAATGATCGTGTTCGTCTGCCGCGCCAGCCGCTGAGCGGAGAGCGCCGCGCACAGGTCGAAAAGATTGTAAAACAGGCTCTGGCGACACGGCCTGAACTGCCAAAAATCTGACAATCTGAACCCCGGTTAATTCAAAAATAATCGGGGTTTTTTCATAGCAAGAATGTATTTTACGGCGTAAGGTCTGCACCAGCTGAAATAACAATAAGTGTAGCAGGCAGGAGGGCACATGGCGTCGGTCAATAGCGTCAATGTGGATGGGAAGCAGAATAATTCTGAAATTATTATAATCGGGGCAGGTATTGTCGGTATCGCTGCAGCAGCTGTGCTGAGCGAGGCGGGGCATTCTGTGCTGGTTGTGGATCGCACCGGTATTTGTGAGGAGACAAGTTCCGGTAATGCGGCGGCACTGGCATTTTCTGAAGTCTTGCCGCTCGCTTCCAAAGGTGTGATGAAAAAAGTGCCGGGCTGGCTGATGGATCCGCTGGGGCCCTTCGCTATCCGTCCGTCTTACTTGTTGAAATTGCTGCCATGGCTTTATCGCTTCTGGCGTGCGAGCAGTCCTTCGGCTTTGCGCAACAGTACTGTCGTGCAAGGGCAGATGATGCAACTTGCCGAACGCGAAATGCTGGCATTGGCGGAACGTGCCGGTGTGACGGACATGATCCATCATGAAGGCAATCTTGAGCTTTATGAAAGTGAAGCTGAACTGCAGGCGGCTATGCCCGGCTGGGAAGCCAAAAAACAGGCAGGCATTGATTATAGTGTGGTGCGCGGCGCTGAACTGGCAGCCTTGCAGCCGGGATTATCACCGCGTTTTGTGGTTGGCTGTTTTGTTCCGAAATGGAAGAATGTCTCCGATCCGAAACTTTATGGTAAAGCTCTGTGGGCTTATGCAGAGAAACTCGGCAGCCGCTACCGGCAGGGCGTGGTTACTAAAATCGCGCATATGCAGGGCGGTGCTGAAGTCACACTGGCTGACGGCAGTAAGCTGCAGTGCAAAAAACTCATTGTTGCCGCAGGGGCATGGTCACATCATCTGAGTGCTCAGCTGGGCGATGCGGTACCGCTGGAGACAGAACGCGGATATAATACGACACTGCCGGTCGGGGCTTATGACATCCGCCGTCAGCTGACATTCCCCGGACATGCTTTTGTGATTACGCCGCTGACGACCGGCGTGCGTGTGGGCGGTGCGGTCGAGCTCGGCGGGCTGACGTTACCTCCGAATTATGCGCGTTCAGAAGCTATGCTGAAAAAAGCAAAACAGTTCCTGCCGCAGATGAATATTGAGGGCGGACGGCAATGGATGGGCTATCGTCCTTCAACGCCGGATACGCTGCCGGTCATCGGTTATTCATCGGCTTCCAAAGATATTGTCTATGCTTTTGGTCATGGACATCTGGGGCTGACACAATCGGCGGCAACAGCACGGCTGGTAACGCAGCTGCTTAATCACGAAACAACCGCACTGCCTGTCAGTGCTTTCAGTCCGAAACGTTTTTGAGAAACATCATGGCAAAACATTCCTTCTTCTGTGTTGATGGTCATACCTGCGGGAATCCCGTCCGGCTTGTTGCCGGCGGGGGACCGAACCTGCATGGCTCAACCATGATGGAAAAGCGGGCGCATTTTCTGGCGGAATATGACTGGATCCGCACAGGGCTGATGTTTGAGCCGCGCGGTCATGACATGATGTCCGGCTCCATCCTGTATCCGCCGACACGCGAAGATTGCGATGTGGCCGTGCTGTTTATTGAAACATCGGGCTGCCTGCCGATGTGCGGACATGGCACGATCGGTACTGTAACCATGGCGATTGAGCAGGGACTGATCACGCCGAAAGTACCGGGCAAGATCAATCTGGATACACCGGCCGGTAAAGTCGCGATCGAATATGAGCAGAACGGCCAATATGTGGAGAGTGTGCGGCTCACCAATGTTCCGGCATTCCTCTATGCGGAAGGTCTGGAAGTGGAATGTCCTGATCTCGGCATGCTGAAAGTTGATGTCAGCTATGGCGGAAATTTCTATGCAATTGTTGAGGCGCAACAAAATTACACGGATCTTGCCGATTATTCGGTACTGGATCTGATCGGCTGGAGCCCTGTTTTACGTCAGCGACTCAATGAGTTGTATAAATTTCAGCATCCGGAACTGGCTGATATCAACCGCCTCAGCCATATTTTGTGGACAGGAAAACCGACGAAACCGGAAGCTCATGCACGAAATGCCGTTTTTTACGGGGAAAAAGCGATTGATCGTTCACCATGTGGCACCGGTACCTCGGCGCGTATGGCGCAGCTGGCGGCACGCGGAGAGCTGAAGGCAGGTGACGATTTTGTTCACGAATCTGTGATCGGGTCACTGTTCCACGGACGTGTGGAGGCAGAGGTACAAGTTGCTGATAAGAAAGCGATAATTCCGTCAGTTGCCGGCTGGGCGCGCATGACCGGATATAATACGATTTTTATTGATGACCGTGACCCGTTCGCGCACGGATTTGTAGTTCGTTAAAGACGTCGCAAACGGAACATTGTTCAATCTTTGAAACAATGCAGAAGGGCGATTGACCGGCATTAAATTATGAGTAATCTTAAATTTCAGGAGCAGAGCAGGGGGAATATAATACTATATTACTAGTCGTTATTTCTATAGTTTCTGTGTATGCGAGCTATCCGGTTTGGCGCATGTTCAGCCAAAGACAGAGGGAAGCTTGTCTGACTACGCAGAAACTATCGGGGGAGAATTTTGCCTGAAATGCTAAAATGAATAATGCCGGTCTGTCCTTAGGGACATGCGGCGGATCTATAAATGCTGGGCGGTACCAAGGCGGATTTTGCCTGCCGGATTGTGCAGTAGGAGTAAACGATCTGAAATATAAGGGAAGAGCCTGTTAAAGGTGACAATAATTCAGATCATAAAAGGGTGACTTTGCAATGGAATATTTTATCCAGCAAGTGATCAACGGGCTCACGCTCGGATCGATCTATGGATTGATCGCCATCGGCTATACCATGGTTTATGGTATTATCGGCATGATCAATTTTTCTCACGGTGATGTTTTTATGCTCGGCGCCTTTATGGCGCTTATTGTTTTTTTATTGCTGACAACATTTGTTGGTGCAGTACCTGTCGTACTTGCAATCCTGCTGATGATGATTGTCGCTATGATCCTGACCAGTATGTGGAGCTGGACCATTGAGCGGGTCGCCTACCGGCCATTGCGCGGGTCTTTCCGGCTTGCACCGCTGATTACAGCAATTGGTATGTCCATTGCGCTGTCCAACTTCGTGCAGGTAACACAGGGTCCGCGTAACAAGCCGATCCCTTCGCTGATTAATGACTCTTATTCATTATTCGGTACCAGTGTTATCATCTCGCTGAAACAGATCGTTATCATTGCAGTTACCATCGTTTTGCTCACAATCTTCTGGTATATTGTTAACCGTACATCCTTGGGGCGCGCCCAGCGTGCCTGCGAACAGGATCGTAAAATGGCATCACTGCTCGGTATCAATGTTGACCGCACGATTTCTCTGACCTTCGTTATGGGCGCCGCACTGGCAGCCGTGGCCGGTACGCTTTATCTCACATTCTACGGGGTTATCTCGTTTACAGACGGCTTTATTCCGGGTGTGAAAGCGTTCACCGCAGCGGTTCTCGGCGGCATCGGCTCGCTTCCGGGCGCTGTGATCGGTGGCTTGCTGATCGGTCTGATCGAGGCGCTCTGGTCTGCCTATTTCTCGATTGATTATAAAGATGTTGCTGCGTTCTCGATCCTTGCGATAGTGCTGATCTTTATGCCTTCCGGCATTCTCGGCCGTCCAGAAGTTGAAAAGGTGTAACATGACCAATGCTTTTCAAACTTCTCCGGCGGGTGCACCGAAGGCTGAACCGTCAGATTTTGCAGCCGGTATCCGCGAAGGTATCATTGCAGCTATTCTGGCATTCGGCCTGTTCGTACTGATCGTCGGTTTCAAAACCGAACAGAATATCAATAATGAGCTGGTGCTGGTTCAGCGCTGGGGTCTGTTGTTTACCCTTGTTGCTCTGGCAGGTATCGGCCGTTTTCTGCACCGCGCTTTTCTTGTGCCATATATGGCAAAGCGCGGGAAATCCGAAAAACAGGTTGTTGCCAGCGGTGATGTTTCGTTCTTCCGTAAGAACTTTTCGAAACTGGCAATTCTGTTCCTGTTTATCTATCCGGTGCTGATTGTTCTGACACTCGGTTTTCAGGGTTCCCTGAAATGGGTGGATAATTTCGGTGTGCAGATCCTCATCTATATCATGCTGGCATGGGGTCTGAATATCGTTGTCGGTCTCGCCGGTCTGCTGGATTTGGGTTATGTGGCTTTCTATGCGGTCGGTGCTTATTCCTACGCATTGCTGTCTTCCTATTTCGGTCTGTCTTTCTGGACGCTGTTGCCGGTTGCCGGTATTCTCGCAGCTTTCTGGGGCATTATTCTCGGCTTCCCTGTGCTTCGTCTGCGAGGCGATTATCTTGCGATCGTGACACTGGCTTTCGGTGAAATCATCAGACTTGTGCTGATAAACTGGACGGCGGTCACCAAAGGCACCTATGGTGTGTCGGGTATTGCCAAGGCCACTTTCTTCGGCATTCCGTTTAAAGCGGGTCCTGATGGTTTTGCTGCCACGTTCGGTCTGCAATTTTCCGCAGCCCATTATAAAATCTTCCTCTATTACGTCATTCTGCTGCTGGCGCTTTTGACCGCATGGGTCACAATCCGCCTGCGCCGTATGCCGATCGGCCGTGCATGGGAAGCACTGCGTGAGGACGAAATTGCCTGCCGTGCGCTGGGTATCAATACGACAACAACCAAGCTGACCGCCTTTGCAACCGGCGCGATGTTTGGCGGCTTTGCCGGTGCCTTCTTCGGCGCGCGTCAAGGCTTTGTCAGCCCGGAATCCTTCATCTTCCTCGAATCCGCGGTTATTCTTGCCATTGTGGTTCTTGGCGGTATGGGATCGCTGATCGGTATTGCGATTGCTGCAATCGTGATGATCGGCGGTACAGAAATCCTGCGCGAACTTTCATTCCTGAAAGCCGTGTTCGGCCAAAGCTTTACGCCGGAACTCTATCGTATGCTGATTTTCGGTCTGGCTATGGTTGTGGTGATGGTCTGGAAACCGCGTGGTTTTGTCGGTCATCGTGAACCAAGCGCCTTCCTGAATGAGCGTAAGCTGGTGTCCGGTTCCTTTACCAAGGAAGGTCACGGTTGATGGCGGGGATAAATACTATGGCAAATTCTGAACTTGCTGAAAAAAGACAAAACGCCGATACCATTCTGAAAGTCGAGCATCTTTCCATGCGTTTCGGCGGTCTGGTGGCAATTAATGATCTGAGCTTTGAAGCCAAGCGCGGCGAGATCACTGCGGTGATCGGGCCGAACGGTGCCGGTAAAACCACTGTGTTTAACTGCCTGACCGGTTTCTACAAGCCGACCGGCGGCATGGTGACGATGCAGCATAAAAACGGCGATAAGTTCCTGCTGGAACGGATGCCGGATTTTGTGATTACCAAAAAAGCCAAGGTTGCCCGTACTTTCCAGAATATCCGCCTGTTCACAGGTCTGACGGTTCTGGAAAATCTGCTGGTTGCCCAGCATAATCCGCTGATGGTGTCATCCGGCTTTACTTTTCTGGGGCTGCTCGGATTTCCCGGCTATAAAAAGGCAGCGAAAGACGCGGTCGAAAAAGCCCGTATTTGGCTTGAGAAGATCAATCTGATCCATCGTGCTGATGATCCAGCAGGTGATCTTCCTTATGGCGATCAACGCCGTCTGGAAATTGCCCGTGCTATGTGCACCGATCCGGAAATGCTGTGTCTTGATGAGCCGGCAGCCGGTCTGAACCCGCGTGAATCTGCGGAGCTTAACAAGCTTTTGCTGGATATTCGTGCAGAGACAGGCACGTCCATTCTGCTGATTGAGCATGATATGTCGGTGGTTATGGAAATTTCCGACCATGTGATCGTGCTTGAATACGGCACGAAAATCTCTGACGGCGCTCCGAGCTTTGTGCAGAATGATCCTAAAGTTATCGCCGCCTATCTTGGTGTTGATGATGATGAGGTAACCGATCTGATTGAAGGCTCCGGCGGTGACGTCGGGGAAGTTGATCAGCTGGTCACGCAGCTTGCAGATGTTGATCCTGCGGATGAGGTTGCAGCACCGGAGCATCTTGCCGGTGGTCTGGATGCCCCGCGTGGCGGTATTGCTGATAATCTGACCCTGATTAAAGGGATCGGCAGTGTCAATGAGACCAAGCTCAATGCCCATGGCATCTATCATTTCGATCAGATTGCTGCGTGGACAGAAGCTGATATCAAACAGGCTGAGATGTATCTGAGCTTTGACGGCCGTATTGCCCGTGAAGACTGGGTAGGGCAGGCACGTCAGCTGGCCAGCGGCGGAAAAACGGAATTCTCATCCCGTGTGGAAGCCGGCAAAGTACCGTCCAGCCATGAGACATCCGAAGAGACAGATTCGACGAAGAAAACTGAGGGGGGTAAATGATGCAGGCTCAGAACCCGCTTCTGGTTATCGATAAGGTTGAGACCTATTACGGCAATATCTGCGCGCTGAAAGGTGTTGATGTCACGGTTAAATCCGGTGAAATCGTCACGCTGATCGGTGCAAACGGTGCCGGAAAATCAACTCTGATGATGACGATTTTCGGTACACCGCGTGCCCGCACCGGACGCATTCTTTTTGAGGGCAAAGATATTACCTCTATGCCGCCTCACGAGATTGCAAAACTGCGTATTGCGCAGTCTCCGGAAGGACGCCGTATTTTCCCGCGCATGAGCGTGATGGAAAATCTGCAAATGGGTGCCAGTCTCGATAATCAAAAATACTTTGATGAAGATGTGAAACTGATGTTTGATCTGTTTCCGCGTCTTAAAGAGCGTATCAATCAGCGCGGCGGTACTTTGTCGGGCGGTGAGCAGCAGATGCTGGCGATTGCCCGTGCATTGATGGCGCGGCCAAAATTGCTGATGCTGGATGAGCCGTCACTTGGTCTGGCACCACTGATCGTCAAACAGATTTTTGAGGCGATTAAAGAGCTGAACCGCACTACCGGACTGACTGTGTTTCTGGTGGAGCAGAATGCTTTCGGTGCGCTGAAACTTGCTCATCGCGGTTATGTGATGGTCAATGGTGTGATTACTATGAGCGGCAGCGGGCAGGAGCTTCTGGCAAATCCGGAAGTCCGCGCAGCCTATCTGGAAGGCGGACGTCATTGATGAGAAAGCCGGACAGACAAATTGTCCGGCACTCTTCATAATGTTCAGCTTTAGACGAATTAACGCAGTTTCTGACAAGCCGGGGCGCTAAAAGAAATCAGCCTCACTTCCGGAAATTGCACCAGCCGGAAATTTCATTCAGAAATCCGGTGAATTGGGGAGAATTATTGATGCAAGGCATTCTCTATGAAGAGCCGTCATTCTGGCTGTTTTTGTTGATTACCTGCATTCTCGGCGGCTGGGCCGCATGGATGACAGGGCGGGCCTGCGCACAAACATGGCGCCCATATGCAATGTTTGTGCTCTATCTCCTGCCTTTGACAGCGATGGTTCGTTTTATTCATTTTGCGATGTTTGAAGGGACATTGCTGTCGCTGCATTACTATCTGGTCGATTTTGTTGTGTTGCTGGTGATTGGCACGCTTGGCTATCGTTTCACAAAGGTGAAGCAGATGGTGCGTCAATATAACTGGCTCTATGAACAGACTTCACCATTTTCCTATAAGTCGAAATAACAGGCGATTTAAAGGAACCAAGAAACAACATCCCTGAGTTGATTATTGAATTTGGGGGTGTTTTGAAATTGCAATATTCCGCTTTGCGGGAACGAAGTGAGTATTGTGATACGCCGGTGTAACACGCCGGTATGAACTGCCCGGGAAACCGGTTTCTGCTTAATGATTGTAATAAAAATGACCGGCCGATCATCGGTATTGCACCGCAAAACTTTGATCTCCGTATTTAATAAAACAAGGAAACTGATCTGCGGCAGACGGTTTCCGGCATAATCATTGTAATGGGAGCAGTTAATATGAAAAAATCTTTATTCTACAGCGTAGCAGTGTCGGCTCTCGTGGCTTTCAGTGGCTCGGCTTTTGCGGATGTTCTGGTGGGTATCGGCGCACCGCTGACCGGACCGAACGCGGTTTATGGTCTCCAGATTCAAAAAGGAGCCGAGGCTGCAGCAGAGATCATCAATGCTGAAGGCGGCCTGAACGGAGAGAAAATCGTTTTCACCCTTGGTGATGACGTTTCCGATCCGAAACAGGGCATTTCGGTTGCCAACAAGTTTGCCGCTGACGGTGTTAAATTCGTTATCGGACACTTTAACTCCGGTGTAACAATTCCGGCTTCAGAAGTGTATCAGGAAAACGGCATTCTGGAGATTTCACCAGGTGCGACCAACCCTGTTTATACTGATCGCGGTATGTGGAACACATTCCGTACCTGCGGCCGCGATGACCAGCAGGGTATTGTTGCAGGTCAGTATATTGCTGAAAAGTTCAAAGACGCCAAAGTGGCTGTTGTTCACGACAAGACACCTTACGGACAGGGTCTGGCTGATGAAACCAAGAAAGCACTCAATGCAGCAGGTATGAAAGAAACCCTGTATGAAGGTGTGAATATTGGCGAGAAGGACTTCTCGGCACTGATCGCAAAAATGAAACAGGAAGGCATTACCGTTATTTATTGGGGCGGTATGCACGCGGAAGCCGGTCTGATTATTCGTCAGCTCGGCGATCAGGGTCTGAAAGCGCAGTTCATTTCCGGTGACGGTATCGTCTCCAATGAGCTGGCTTCCATTGCCGGTAATGCGGTTGAAGGAACTCTGAATACTTTCGGTCCTGATCCGCGCAACAATCCGGCCAATGCTGATCTGGTGAAGAAGTTCCGCGATGCCGGTTTCGAACCTGAAGCTTATACACTTTACTCCTATGCCGCGATGCAGTCGCTGGCTGGTGCAGCGAAAGCTGCAGGCAGCAATGATCCGGAAACAGTTGCGAAAGCACTGAAGTCCGGCACATTCAAGACTGTGCTCGGAGATATCTCTTTCGATGAGAAAGGCGATCCGAAGCTGCCGGGCTATGTCATGTATAAGTGGGAAAAAGGCGCTGACGGTAAGTTCACTTACATTCAGCAGTAAACCTGTCTTTGAAAATCAGCGGGGCCGGCTCAGTCCGGCCCCGTTTGATTGAAAGCTGTATTGCAGACAGCGGAGACAGTTTTTGTTTCAGAACAGTTCCGTGTGAAACCGGTTTTCATAGAGGAACTGTCGAAAGAAATTCTGCCGGATGTCTCATTCCGACAGAAAAATGCCGGTGTTCCGGCGACCTCAGAACCTGCTTTTTGTCAGTTTTTGAGCATATTCACGGGAGTAGGAAATATGAAGAAGTCTCTGTTCTGCGGTGTTGCACTGTCTGCAATGCTGGCCTTTAGCGGTTCATCATGGGCCGATATTCTGGTCGGTGTTGGTGCACCTCTGACGGGCGGTGGTGCCGCATATGGCGCACAGATTAAAAACGGTGTGGAAGCAGCTGTTGAAGTTGTGAATGCAGAAGGCGGTCTGAACGGCGAAAAGATCGTTCTTGTTTATGGCGATGATGTTTCTGATCCCAAGCAGGGCATGTCCGTTGCCAATAAATTTGCTGCCGATGGTGTGCAATTTGTCATCGGTCACTTTAATTCGGGTGTAAGCATTCCGGCTTCGGAAGTTTATGCTGAAAACGGTATTCTTGCGATTGCACCGGGCACCACCAATCCGGTTTATACCGATCGTGGTCTCTGGAATACATTCCGGACCTGCCGCCGCGATGACAATCAGGGTATCGCTGCCGCCAAATATATCGTCGATAATTTCAAAGACGGTAAAATCGCAATTGTTCATGACAAAACCCCTTATGGTCAGGGACTTGCAGACGCTACCAAAAATGCGATGAATGAACTGGGTCTGAAAGAGACAGTTTATGAAGGCGTGAATGTCGGTGAAAAAGATTATTCTGCGCTGATCGCCAAGCTGAAGCGTGACGGCGTTACGGTTATTTACTGGGGCGGTCTGCATCCGGAAGCCGGTCTGATTATCCGTCAGATGGGCGATCAGGATTTGAAAGCACAGTTCATTTCCGGGGATGGTATTGTGTCTAACGAACTGGCTTCGATTGCCGGTGATGCGGTTGCCGGTGTGCTGAACACTTTCGGCCCTGATCCGCGTGAAGATCCGGCCAATGCCGAGCTGATTAAAAAATTCCGCGATGCCGGATTTGAGCCGGAAGCTTATACTTTCTATTCCTATGCGGCAGTGCAGTCTCTGGCTGCGGCGGCAAAGGCTGCCGGTACCAATGACCCTATGACTGTTGCGACAGCCATGAAGGAAAAAGGCCCGTTCAAGACAGTTCTCGGCGAGATTTCCTATGATGAAAAAGGCGATCCGAATCTTTCGCCTTATGTCATGTTTGAATGGCGCAAAGGCGACGACGGAAAATATAATTATTTCCAGAAAAAATAATTCTTGAAATCAGGGAATTATTGCAGAATTAGAATAGTATTCTCTTTGTCGAAAAGAGGTCTAATACTTTGGAATAATTGGCTCAGCAATGCCCGGCACTTGTGTCGGGCATTGTTATTTTAAGACGTATTTTCGCTGTTCTTTCACAAAAAAAACGATCAGTATGCAGGCGGAATTTTGCCGGTCACGGGAACGACCGACATGTGTCAGAATAGTTTTGCAGTGAGGGAGACCTGCTTTGCCTATCCATAAAATTCTTGTCGCAAACCGCTCTGAAATTGCTATCCGCGTATTCCGCGCTGCAAATGAGCTGGGCATGAAAACCGTGGCGATCTGGGCAGAGGAAGATAAACTTGCATTGCATCGTTTTAAAGCCGATGAGAGCTATCAGGTCGGGCGCGGCCCGCATCTGCAGCGTGATCTGGGGCCGATTGAAAGCTATCTCTCAATCGAGGAAGTGATCCGCGTTGCCAAACTCTCCGGTGCTGATGCCATTCATCCGGGCTATGGTTTGCTGTCGGAAAGTCCTGAATTTGCCGATGCCTGCGCTGAGAACGGCATTATCTTCATTGGTCCGAAAGGCGACACGATGCGCCGCCTCGGCAATAAAGTTGCTGCGCGCAATCTGGCCGTTGAGGTCGGTGTGCCGGTGGTTCCTGCCAGCGATCCACTGCCGGAGGATATGGATGAGGTGCGCAAGATTGCTGATAGCATCGGCTATCCGCTGATGCTTAAAGCCTCATGGGGTGGTGGCGGACGCGGTATGCGTGCCATTCGCGAGGCCAAAGATCTGGCACGTGAGGTCACGGAAGCCAAACGCGAGGCCAAAGCCGCTTTCGGCAAGGATGAGGTCTATCTCGAAAAACTCATTGAACATGCGCGCCATGTGGAAGTGCAAATCCTCGGCGATACCCATGGTAATGCTGTGCATCTGTTTGAACGTGATTGTTCGGTGCAGCGGCGTAATCAGAAGGTGGTGGAACGTGCACCGGCGCCTTACCTCAATGATGGGCAGCGTCAGGAACTGGCCGATTATGCGCTGAAGATCGCTCGTGCCACCAATTATATCGGTGCGGGGACGGTCGAGTTCCTGATGGATGTGACATCAGGGAAATTCTATTTTATCGAGGTCAATCCGCGCATTCAGGTGGAGCACACGGTGACGGAAGAAGTCACCGGCATTGATATTGTCAAAGCGCAAATCCGTATTCTGGAAGGCGCAGCTATCGGCTCGCCGGAATCCGGTGTGCCGGAGCAGAGCAAGATTGTTCTGCGCGGCCATGCATTGCAATGCCGTATCACGACAGAAGATCCGGAGCAGAATTTCATTCCGGATTATGGGCGGATTACCGCTTATCGCGGGGCAACCGGTTTCGGCATTCGTCTGGATGGCGGTACCGCCTATTCCGGTGCATTCATCACCCGCTATTATGACCCGCTCTTGGAGAAAGTGACCGCATGGGCGTCGACACCGGAAGAGGTGATCCTGCGTATGCATCGTGCACTGCGGGAGTTTCGTATCCGCGGTGTGTCGACCAATCTGACCTTTCTCGAAGCGATTATTACGCATCCGAAATTTCGCAGTAACGAATATACTACGCGATTTATTGATACGACGCCGGAATTGTTCGAGCATGTGAAACGACAGGATCGCGCGACCAAACTTCTGACCTATATTGCCGATGTGACGGTCAATGGTCATCCGGAAACCAAAGGCCGTGCCTTGCCGGACATGAATGCGGCCGCACCGAAAGTGCCTTATGTGCCCGATGGTGATATTCAGCACGGCACCCGCCAGAAACTGGCAGAGCTGGGGCCGCAGAAATTTGCGCAATGGATGCGTGAGCAAAAGCGGGTGCTGGTAACCGATACGACCATGCGGGACGGGCATCAGTCTTTGCTCGCCACACGTATGCGTACCTATGATATTGCGCAGATTGCCGAAACCTATGCGCGCCTGCTGCCGAACCTGTTTTCTCTGGAATGTTGGGGCGGTGCGACTTTCGATGTTTCCATGCGCTTTTTGACGGAAGATCCGTGGGAACGGCTGAGCAAAGTGCGTGATGGCGCACCGAACTTGCTGCTGCAAATGCTGCTGCGCGGTGCCAATGGCGTGGGTTATAAGAGCTATCCCGATAATGTGGTGACGCAATTTGTGCGTGAAGCCGCACGCGGCGGTATTGATCTGTTCCGCGTGTTTGACAGTCTCAACTGGGTTGGGAATATGCGCGTGTCGATGGATGCCGTGCTGGAAGAGGGCAAGCTCTGCGAGGCAGCGATCTGCTATACCAGCGATCTGATGAATGCGGCACGCCCGCAATATGATCTCAATTATTATCTGAAACTGGCGCGTGAGGTTGAAAAGGCCGGAGCGCATATCATCGCCATTAAAGACATGGCGGGGTTGCTGAAGCCGCAATCGGCACGCAAACTCTTCACGGCCTTGCGGCAGGAAACCGATCTGCCGATCCATTTCCATACCCATGATACATCCGGCATTGCCGCAGCAACGGTACTGGCGGCCGTGGAGAGCGGTGTGGATGTTGTCGATGCGGCAATGGATGCATTGTCGGGCAATACCTCACAGCCATGCCTCGGCTCGATTGTTGAAGCATTGGCGGGCAGTGAGCGCGATCCGCAGCTTGATCCGGCTTCGATCCGCCGGATTTCCTTCTATTGGGAGGCGGCGCGTAATCAATATGCAGCTTTTGAGAGTGACCTGAAAGGCCCTGCCTCGGAAGTTTATCTGCATGAAATGCCGGGCGGACAATTCACCAATTTGAAGGAGCAGGCACGCTCATTGGGACTGGAGAGCCGCTGGCATGAGGTGGCGCAGGCCTATGCCGATGTGAACCTGATGTTCGGCGATATTGTCAAAGTCACGCCGTCTTCCAAAGTGGTGGGCGATATGGCGCTGATGATGGTCAGTCAGGATCTGACGACAGGTGATGTGACCAATCCTGCCAAGGATATTGCGTTCCCAGATTCCGTAGTCTCCATGATGCGCGGTGATCTCGGGCAGCCGTCTGCAGGCTGGCCGAAGGATTTGCAGGCCAAAGTGCTGAAAGGCGAAAAGCCGTTTACAGAGCGGCCGGGTGCGTTGCTGCAACCGGCTGATCTGGAAGCAGAGCGCAAAGAGATTGAAACCAAACTGGAGCGCAAAATCAGCGATCAGGAATTTGCGTCCTATCTGATGTATCCGAAAGTCTTCACCGATTTTGCTGGCGCACAGACCCTTTACGGGCCGACAAGTGTGCTGCCGACGCCGGTTTATTTCTACGGGCTGGCGCAGGAGCAGGAAGTCTTTGTTGAGATCGAGCGCGGCAAGACACTGGTTATCCGCAATCAGGCAGTGGGTGATGTTGACGATCAGGGCATGGTCACAGTGTTTTTTGAGCTGAACGGTCAGCCGCGCCGTATCAAAGTTCCGGATCGTACACGCGGTGCCGCCAAAGGCGCCCGTCGCAAAGCCGAGCTGAACAATGAGACCCATATCGGCGCGCCGATGCCCGGTATTGTTTCAACAGTGGCGGTGGTTAGCGGACAGAGTGTGAAAGCCGGAGATGTCTTGCTGTCGATTGAGGCGATGAAGATGGAAACTGCCCTTCATGCCGAGCGGGACGGTGTGCTGGCAGAAGTGCTGGTACGCGCCGGTGATCAGATTGATGCCAAGGATCTGCTGATTATTTATGCATAAAATTCAGACCGGCAGAGTGTACTTGCTCTGCCGGTTAATTCTGTTCGCTGAAACTGATCAGCCGCGCCAGTTCCACGGCATTGCGCGCACCCATTTTCTCCATAATATGGGCGCGATGCACTTCAACAGTGCGGATGGTGATCTCCAACCTGTCGGCAATCTGCTTATTGAGCAGACCCTCCAATATCATCGACAGGACTTCATTCTCGCGCGGCGAAAGTTGGGTGCGTTTGCGCCGTAATTCATCGCGCTGACGGTCTGAGGCAGCACGCTCTTTTGCTTTGTGCAGGGCAGCCAGAACCCTGTCGACCAGATTATTGTCGTTGAACGGCTTTTCGAGAAAATCCGCAGCGCCCTGTTTCAGACATTCCACGGCCAGCGGAATATCACCATGTCCGGTCAGAAAAATGACCGGCTGACGGGCATGAAGCTTGATGAGCTTGTCGAAAACCTCAAGGCCGGACATGCCGTCCATACGCATATCCAGCAGAATACAGCCCTGAAGATCCGGCGACCAGTTTTGCAGAAAAGCCTCACCGGACGGCCATGTGACAACGCCCACACCACGGGAGCGAAACAGCCATGACAGGCTGTCGCGAATGGCTTCATCATCATCAACAATATGAACGGTCATTGCGTGATTTCCTGCGTGCTTAGCGGTAAAGAAAGACAGAAGCTGGCACCTTGCCTGTCAGGTGTTGCCTGCAACCATAAGCGGCCTTTGTGCGATTCCAGAATGGAACGGCAGATCGGTAGCCCCATGCCCATGCCCTCCGATTTTGATGAGATGAAGGGCGTGAAAATCTCGTTTTCCATGCCTTCCGGAATACCGTGCCCGTGATCGGTGATGGTGATAACGGCTTCATTTTCATCACTCTCAAGGCTGATATGTAATTTCTGCCGGTTACGCGGCAGGCCTATGGCTGCCTCGCGGGCATTGCGGATCAGGTTCAACAGGACCTGCTGGATCAGCACCGCATCAGCCCGCACGGCTACCGGCATATCGGGCAGGCGCATGTCGATATAACCGCCGCCCTTGATAATATCGCTACTGACAAAACTGGCAGCATCCTGCAAAATTTTGCGCAGGTCATGTTGCTCCGGCGTTACGGAGCGCTTGCGCACAAAATCATGCACACGGTGGACAATTGTACCGGCGCGCTGTGCCTGATCGGAGAGTTTTTGTAAGGCTCCGGTCAGATCAACGGGCTGTACCGTGCCTGATTGCAGCAGATTGAGACTGCCGGTCGCATAGCTGGTAATAGCGGCCAGAGGCTGGTTGAGCTCATGCGCCAGTGTGGAGGCCATTTCTCCCATCGTAATCAGACGGGCATTATGTTGAAGTTTTTCAGCTTCCGTCTGGCGGGCCTCTTCCAGTTTCTTTTTCTCGGTCACATCAACAAGCGAACCCATCCAGCCTATATGGGTGCCATCCGCATCAATCAGCGGTGCTTCATAGACCTGAATATCAATCAGCTTGCCGTCTGGTCGGATGAAACGCGTTTCAAATTCACGCGGGGCAATGCCGGTGCTGCGCATATCATTCTGCCGCTGGATGCCTTCCGACATGATTTCCGGTGCCCAATAGGGATGCGGCGGCATCATGCCGATCAGCTGCTTTTCTTCATAACCGACCATGCGGCAGAATTCCGGATTCACATAGATGATGCGTCCGTCGCGGTCGCGGGCACGCATGCCGATGGTCAGAGAGTTTTCCATCGCCTGCCGGAATGCATATTCGGTGCGCAAAGCGTGTTCAGCTGCGGCTCTGCGCCGGTTCTGGCGATAGGCCATCCAGAGATTGATAATCACCAGAATGGTCAGGCCGATAATGGCGGCAGAAATGACAATCGGGCCGATGGCGGCACGGCTCTGATAAGGCGTGACAGTGATATAGGTGCCGGTCAGCGGCGGATCGAAAGAAATCGTGTGACGCGCCTGATCGTTGGTCGGCATGATGCTGGATTTTGAGATCAGGGGATCGCCGCCGGAATCTGTGAGCGAGACCTGATATTTTCCCGCAACCCACCAGGGCACATTGCGCGAGAGCAGCCTGTCCAGTGAGATGATGACCCAGATTGTGCCTGCGGAACGGTTATTATTGTAAACCGGCGCCACCATATCGACCACCCAGCCTTCGCTCGTATGGCGGGGAGAAGAATAGACCGGTTTGCCGAACAGGCGGCTATGCTCGGCCAGTGCCGGTTTATAGTCGGCGATAACATTGAGACCGGGTGGTGCGCTTTCCAGCAATTGGCCATCCGGCGTGAACCAGCTGATATCGATGAATTCCGAATGGATGGAAACCAGATGCTGAGCCTTGGTTCTGATCGTGTCTTTCTGCTGCGGATCGCGTTCGATATCTGCCCCGAGATCGCGTAATTCTGTCTCAAAGGTTTGCAGCTGAAAACGCAGATACTGCTCAACCCAAAGCGCGTCAGTTGTGAGTTTTTTCTCCGTTTCTGACTGGTTATCACGCGAGGTCATCCAAATCAGCGCAACGATCAGGGTCACAATCAGCAGGATCGCGAGCAGGGGAATAGCCAGCGTATAATCACGCACAGATGCGCGGAAGCCGGAGAGACTCTGGCTATTGTCTTGCGGATTTGCTGCTGTATGACGAAATTTCATGCGCTCGTCTGAATATCCTCACTATGCTTTATAAGCATAACCTCTTGTCTGCACGAAGTTATGCCTGTGGTAAACCACAATAGAAATACTGTGGTATTCCACAATAGAATTGCGGCTCTACTCCTTTTAAGGATTTTATCTGATTTTTACTCCGTTTGGAGTCCGTGCCGGTTTATCCGCCGGAATGTTTTACTGACAGATGCAGGCTTGGGAGGGCCTCTCAATGAAATTTCTTACAACTGCCGGTCTTGCTGCAATTCTCGCTTTTGGTGTGAGTACAACTGCGCTTGCGCAGGCAATTACCATTAAATTCAGCCATGTTGTGGCACCTGATACACCAAAGGGCAAAGCCGCCGAGAAGTTCAAGGAACTCGCTGAATCCTACACCGAAGGTAAAGTGAAGGTCGAGGTCTATCCGAACTCGCAGCTTTATAAGGACAAAGAAGAGCTGGAAGCCCTGCAGCTTGGCGCTGTGCAGATGCTGGCACCGTCTCTGGCAAAATTCGGCCCGCTCGGCGTACGTGAATTTGAAGTTTTCGATCTGCCGTTCATTATGAAAGACTATAATGATCTGCGCAAAATCACCGATGGTCCGGTTGGCCGTGCGTTGCTCGACAAGCTGGATGCCAAGGGCATCAAAGGTCTGGCCTATTGGGATAACGGCTTCAAAGTGATGTCGGCAAACAGCCAGCTGCATGTGCCGGATGATTTCCTTGGTCTGAAAATGCGTATTCAGTCTTCCAAAATTCTGGAAGCACAGATGAAGGCGCTGGGTGCCGTGCCGCAGGTTCTGGCTTTCTCCGAAGTCTATCAGGCTTTGCAGACCGGCGTTGTGGACGGTACGGAAAACCCGCCATCCAATATGTATACCCAGAAAATGCATGAAGTGCAGAAACATGCCACGGTCTCAAACCACGGCTATCTGGGCTATGCGGTGATCGTCAATAAGGCGTTCTGGGAAGGCCTGCCGGAAGATGTGCGCACCCAGCTTGATAAGGCCATGGCTGAATCAACTGCCTTTGCCAACGAAATCGCTCAGAAAGAAAATGACGATTCTCTGGCGGCAATGAAGGCGGCCGGTACGACTACATTCTACGAACTGACACCGGAAGAGCGTGAAGAATGGGTTGCAGCGCTCAAGCCTGTGCATACTGAAATGGCTGACCGCGTGGGCGCTGACCTGATTAAGCAGGTTTATGAAGCCGTCGGTATGAAAGAGTAATCCTCTCAAGCCCCGCTGCCGGAGTTTCTCCGATTGCAGCGGGCCTGCCTGCCCTGACGATGGTGCTTGGGGCAGGCACATTTTCCGAATTCTGTTTTCAATCACATTTGTGCGTATCGGCTGTTATCACGGCTGGTTTTTTGCGCTCATAATTAACAAGACGGAGCACCGAAAAGCGGTGCGCCCTCACATGAGGAGCATCCTATGGTGTTGCGTATCCTCGACCGCTTTGAAGAAATATTGCTGTCTTTTTTGATTGCAGCGGCCGTTGTGCTGATCTTTGTCGCGGTTGCTCACCGTTATTCTATCGGGCTGGTTGCCGATGTGCTGTCCTGGGCACGCGCCAATGATTATGCCGAATTGCAGGGCTATGCCCGCAGCTTTTATCGCTGGCTGGCATCAATCAATCTGACCTGGGCTCAGGAAGCCTGTATTTATCTGTTTGTATGGATGGCGAAATTCGGCGCGGCCTATGGCGTGCGTATCGGCATCCATGTCGGCGTTGATGTGCTGGTGGAGCGTATGTCACCGAAAAACCAGCGCCTGATGATTATTATCGCTTTTCTGGCCTGTATCCTGTTCACGGGTATCGTGGCGTGGATCGGCACGGATTTCGTCTGGCATATTTCCAAAACCGGCCAGATTTCCGCTGATCTCGAAATGCCGATGTGGATTGTTTATCTCGCCGTGCCGCTTGGCTCTGCCTTGATGTGCTTCCGCTTTATTCAGGCGCTGTGGCTCTATCTCACCACAGGCACTATCGCTCATCACGATCATGGTCATGTTGACGGGCTGGAAGATGCGGAGGCCGCACGATGACCGCTCTGATTATCTTCCTCATTCTGGCACTGTTGCTTGTGACAGGGATGCCGGTTTCCATTGCGCTGGGTCTGACGGTTTTCACCTTCCTGTTCGGGTTCACCTCGATCCCGATGGATTCAATTGCGCTGAAACTGTTCACCGGTATTGAAAAATTTGAGATCATGGCGATCCCGTTTTTCATCCTTGCCGGTAACTTTCTCACCCATGGCGGGGTAGCCAAGCGCATGATCCGCTTTGCCACCTCGATGGTCGGGCACTGGTATGGCGGTATGGGGCTGGCAGCAGTTGCCGCCTGTTCGCTGTTCGCCGCAATTTCCGGCTCGTCACCGGCAACGGTGATGGCGGTTGGTTCCATCCTGATACCGGCAATGGTCAAGCAGGGTTACCCGCCGCAATTTGGTACCGGCGTTATCGCGACCTCCGGCGGGTTGGGCATTCTCATTCCGCCGTCGATTGTGATGGTGATGTATGCGGTGGCCACCTCCGGTATGGTGGTGACGGGGCCGGACGGTGCGCCGGTCATGTCGGCCTCAATCGGCACATTGTTTATGGCGGGTGTTGTTCCGGGGCTGATGCTGGCGGCAATGCTTGGCAGCACAACCATCTGGCGCGCATGGAAGAACGGCTATCCGCGGATGCAGAAAGCCAGCTGGCGTGAGCGTTGGGAAGCCTTCCGCTCCTCCGTCTGGGGGCTGATGCTGATCGTCATCATTATGGGTGGTATTTATGGCGGTATTTTCACACCGACTGAAGCTGCTGCGGTTTCTGCCGTCTATGCATTCGTGATTGCAGTCTTTGTCTATAAGGACATTAAACTGCGCGATGTGCCGAAAGTGCTGCTGTCTTCGGCGGCGATGAGCGCGATGCTGCTCTATATCATTACCAATGCGGTGATGTTTGCCTTCATCCTGACCTCGGAGCAAATTCCGCAGCAGATGAGTGCATGGATTGTGGAGCAGGGCTTTGGCATGATCGGCTTCCTGCTGATGGTCAATATCATCCTGCTGCTGATCGGCATGGTGATGGAGCCTTCTGCTGTGGTGCTGATTATGGCGCCGATCCTGTTCCCGATTG
The DNA here is from genome assembly GCF_018436245.1 of Pseudochrobactrum algeriensis. NCBI lineage: Bacteria > Pseudomonadati > Pseudomonadota > Alphaproteobacteria > Hyphomicrobiales > Brucellaceae > Pseudochrobactrum > Pseudochrobactrum algeriensis. The sequence continues at coordinate 2,901,716 of NZ_CP075361.1, read as the reverse complement.
CCGTGAAGCTCGGTGTTGATCCGGTACATTTCGGGGTGATGATGGTGGTGAATATGGAGATCGGTCTGTGTACACCGCCGGTGGGGCTCAATCTCTATGTGGCCTCATCCATATCGAAAATGGGGCTCACGGCCGTGACCAAATCGACATTGCCTTGGATTATCACAACGTTGATCTTCCTCGGGCTGGTCACCTATGTGCCGCAGATCACGCTCTGGCTGCCACATACGCTGGGCATGAAATAAAGGCTTTAATAATCAGACAAAAGGCGGCTTCGGCCGCCTTTTTCTTTGGCTGCAACAGCTGACAGGCTTGTGACGGTTAGGTGATTTCTTTTGTCATAAAAATCGACTAAACAGAGGCTCAGGAGCAACTCTCGCTTTTCGGGATACGCTTTAAATAATGTTCTGAACCTGATGGAGCGGTTTTGTGAGCGGAGATGCAGGGATCAGCACAGTGCAGCCTGCTGTCATAGACAGTGGTGCGCGTTATTACCGCTGGGCAGTGGCGGGTGCATTTTTTTCCAACGGCTTTGTTACCGGCAGCTGGGCTTTGCATATTCCGTTGATGATGAGCCGGTTGGGCGTTTCTGAAGGTGTCTTCGGATTACTCATTCTGGTTTTCGGTCTTGGCGCTCTGGCAGCCATGGGACTGTGCGGCCCGTTGCTGGCGCGCTATGGCTCGGATCGCGTCACCAAAAGCTTTGCCGTCGGCGTGGCGTTCTGGCTGATTGTCGTCGCCCTCACCAATAATCTTTATCTGGCTGTGCCGGTGCTGTTTATGCTGGGCGCGGTCTTCGGCGGTATGGATGTGGCGATGAATGCCAATGCCGTTGCGGTGGAGAAAACGCTCGGCCGTGCGCTGATGTCTTCCTCTCACGGTTTCTGGAGCCTTGGCGGTTTTGCAGGCAGTGCGCTTGGCAGCTTTTATCTGCACTATCAGGGTGCATTCAGCCATGCGGTTCTGGTGAGCGTGATTGCCGGTATTATTATGCTGATAACTTTGCCGCGACTGGTCATGGATCGTCAGCAGCAGACCAGCGAGAAAATCCGCTTCCGCCTGCCTAATCAGCCGGTGATCTATCTGATCGGTATGATGGCGCTGTTTGCAATGGTACCGGAAGGTGCGGTGCTGGATTGGGCAGCGGTCTATATTCAGCAGGCCTTTTCCGCAGATCTGACCACAGCCGGTTATGGCTATGCGGCTTTTTCTGCCACCATGGCGCTGGTTCGTTTTCTCGGGGACGGCGTGCGCAACCGCTTCGGTGCTGTGCGCACATTCCGCGTGTCGATCATTATTGCCGCAGCGGGCTTGTTTGTCAGCGGTTTTGCACCACATGCGTGGATAGCAATTCTGGCTTTTGCCGTTGCCGGACTTGGTGTGGCCAATATTGTGCCGATCATTTTTTCGGCGGCAGGCAATCAGAGTGGCATTCATGCGGGTACGGCGTTAAGTCTTGTCACATTGATGGGCTATTCAGGCATTCTGGTTGCACCGTCCCTGATCGGTTATATCGGCGGGCATATCGGTTTCGGCCCTGTCTATATGGTGCTGGCGCTGATGCTGGTGGTGGTGTTTATGCTTTCATCGCTCGCAAGTGCCGCAGATCAGAAAAGAGAATAGAAGTTTTGAACGACCTGCTGTAAGACTGTCACAATTGCGGTTCAAAAGCTGTTCCGTCACGGTTATGGAACAGCATTGAACTGAGATGTTCCCGTATCACTGTAAGATTGCCCACTTTAAGATTGTATAATTATGGCTTCTGATAATCTGCACTATTATGCCCATCCCTTTGCCCGCCGCACATCTGTCGGGGTCAATGTCGGCGGCGTGATTGTTGGCGGTGATGCGCCGGTGGTTGTGCAATCCATGACCAATACGGATACGGCGGATATTGACGGCACAGTTGCGCAGGTGGCCGCCCTGCATCATGCGGGTTCCGAACTGGTACGCATCACGGTTGACCGTGATGAATCTGCTGCCGCCGTGCCGAAAATCCGTGAACGTCTTGAGCGCCTCGGCCTCAATGTGCCGCTGATCGGTGATTTTCATTATATCGGCCATAAGCTGCTGTCAGACCATCCGGCCTGTGCGGAAGCGCTGGCGAAATATCGTATCAATCCGGGCAATGTCGGTTTCAAAGACAAAAAAGACAAGCAGTTTGCCGAAATTATCGAAATGGCAATCCGCTATGACAAGCCGGTGCGTATCGGCGTAAACTGGGGTTCACTGGATCAGGAATTGCTGACCACGCTGATGGATCGCAATCAGGCCGCAGGTGCGCCGCTGACCGCGCAGGAAGTGATGCGCGAGGCGATTATCCAATCTGCACTGATTTCAGCTGATCTGGCTGAGGAAATCGGCCTGCCGCGCGACAAGATCATTCTTTCCGCCAAAGTCAGTCAGGTACAGGATCTGATTGCTGTTTATGCAGAGCTTGCCAAACGCTGCGATCATGCGCTGCATCTGGGGCTGACCGAAGCCGGTATGGGCACCAAAGGCATTGTGGCGTCTTCTGCCGCGATGGGCATTCTTCTGCAGCAGGGCATCGGCGATACAATCCGTATCTCCCTGACACCGGAGCCGAATGGTGACCGTACCCGCGAAGTGCAGGTTTCGCAGGAATTGCTGCAGGTGATGGGTTTCCGTCAGTTTATTCCGATCGTTGCGGCGTGCCCGGGTTGCGGCCGCACCACCTCAACGGTGTTTCAGGAACTGGCGCAAACCATCCAGAATGATATCCGCACCAATATGCCGATCTGGCGTGAGAAATATCCGGGCGTTGAAGGTCTGTCTGTTGCGGTGATGGGCTGTATTGTTAATGGCCCGGGGGAATCCAAACATGCGGATATCGGCATTTCTCTGCCAGGAACCGGTGAGACACCATCCGCACCGGTTTTCGTAGATGGCAAGAAGGTCGCCACATTGCGCGGTCCGGCAATCGCTGAAGATTTCCAGAAGATGGTGGCCGAATATATCGAAAACCGTTACGGGCTCGGTGCAAAAAAGCCGGAAGCCGCAGAATAAGAATAATAAAAAACCGGCTGTTTTAGCCGGTTTTTTTATTGAAGATATTTGGCTTAGTTCTGGCGCAGAGCGATAAAATGCGCGGCTTCTTTCAGAACCTGTGCTTTTTCACCGAAAGGTGCCAGTAGGTCTTCTGCCTGCGCGACCAGACCGGCCAGCTGTTTCTTTGTCCAGTCAATGCCATGCAGTGAAACAAGGGTCGCTTTGCCTGCGGCGGCATCTTTGCCGGTGGCTTTGCCCATAGTGGCCGCATCGGCGGTCACATCAAGCAGATCATCGGCAAGCTGGAAAGCCAGACCAATGGCCGAGCCGAATTCAGCAAGGCGCTCACGCTCTTCCGTGCTTGCATTACCGATAATTGCACCGGCTTCACAGGCAAAGCGGATCAGCGCACCGGTTTTCATCGCTTGCAAGGTAATAATGTCTGCTTCATCAGGGCTGGCGGTTTCTGCCATCAGATCAAGTGCCTGACCGCCGACCATACCGCCGACACCGGAAGCGCGGGACAAAGCCAGCACCAGATCAAGGCGGGTTTTCACCGGCAGTTCTGTGGCATCTTCAGCGATGATGTCAAAAGCATAAGTGAGCAAACCATCACCGGCGAGAATTGCTGCCGCTTCATCATAGGCTTTGTGAACTGTTGGCTGGCCGCGACGCATATCATCATCATCCATGGCCGGAAGATCATCATGAACCAGCGAGTAGCAATGGATACATTCCAGCGCTGCGGCAACGCGCAATGCAGCTTGGGGATCCGCATCATAGAGGCGGGCGGTTTCCGTGACCAGAAACGGGCGCAGGCGCTTGCCGCCATTCAGCGCACCATGACGGATTGCGGCCATGAGGCGTGGCGGACGGATAACCTCGCCGAGACGCGGGCGCTCATCCAGAAGTGAGACCATCAGTTGCTCAACGGAAGCGGCATGAAGTGCCAGCCGCTGTCCGAAACCGGAAATGTCATGATCGTTTTTCATGGACAAGGGCATGAACCATTCGCCTGTAATAATCAACTCCTGTCCGGTCGGCTCAATATGAAATTTCTGTATCAGAGGTGATGCAGAAAAGCCGCGAAATGTTTTTTACCAACAAAAAATGCCTGAAAACTGATATGTCTTGCAGCGCCGGCTTTTCAATCGGCTGAAATTATGCAGTAACGATATGGCAAGTAACGGAGACACTGCGGGCACAATGACAAAATTTGTCATGTATAAGGAGGACGGAGATAAAGGGGACGGTCATCATGAAACCGCAGCTCCGAAAACCGTCGCCAGCTTTGTGGCGGATCCGGTGAGCGTGCGGCCGTGGTATTGGCTGAAGCGCATTTTGCTGTTGCTGGCTATTGCGCCTTTCGCTCTGCTTTTTCTCTACAAGCTGCCCTTTGTGCATCCGGTATCAACCCTGATGATCAAGGATCTGGTGACGCTGAAAGGCTATGAACGCCAGTGGGTGCCGCTGGAGGATATTGCTCCGGTACTGGTCAATTCGGTGATGATGTCTGAAGACGGGCAGTTTTGCAGCCATTATGGCATTGACTGGAATCAGCTGAAACTGGTGCTGGGCAGTGACGGTGAGCCAAGCCGCGGTGCCTCGACAATCCCGATGCAGACGGTGAAAAATCTGTTTCTCTGGAACGGGCGCTCTTATGTGCGCAAGGCACTGGAATTCCCGCTGGCGCAGGCCGCCTCATTGATTCTTTCCAAGCGCCGGATGATGGAGATTTATCTCAATATCGTGGAGTGGGGTGACGGGATTTATGGTGTTGAAGCTGCTGCCCAGCATTATTTCAAGCGTCCGGCATCCAAATTGACGGCGCGGCAGGCCGCTTATCTTGCAGTCACGCTGCCGAATCCGATTCTCCGCGATGCATCCAAGCCAAGCCGCGGTATGGTGCGGATTTCCCGTATTATTGAGCGAAGAGCCCAAAACAGCGGCGCTTATGTCGGTTGCGTGCAATAAAATCAGCAAAATTTGAGCAAAAGCGCGAAATCTTTTGTCCTTTGGCCGGGAATGATGCTATAGGGCAGCGACTGAAATACATTTCTGAGCAGGTTTTTAAGCCGGTAAATCGGGATTCGCATAAAAAAAATGCGAGTCCTGCTGGTCAAAAGACGTTTGAGCGTGTATAGGCAGCAAAACTTTCCGGAACAATGTCCGATGTGACAGCCTCGCTATGAGGCACCGGACATTCGATTGACTAATCACTGGAGCAGAATCAATGGCTGTACCTAAACGAAAAACTTCCCCTTCGAAGCGCGGCATGCGTCGTTCGGCTGATGCGCTGAAGGCTCCGACATATGTTGAAGACAAGAACTCCGGCGAACTGCGTCGCCCGCACCATATCGACCTGAAAAGCGGTATGTATCGCGGCCGTCAGGTTCTGGAGCCAAAGGAAGCGTAATTTCGCTTTTTCTTGGAGCTTTTAAAAAAGACCGGCTTTTCAGCCGGTCTTTTTTTGTCTGCAATTTGCCTGTCTATTCCGCCAGCGCATCACCTGCGTAGCGAGGACCGGTTGTTTCTGCTATGTTTTGCGCAAAAGCACGGCAATCTGCCTGTAATGCAGCACGGGGTTATGCGAAAAATTCAAAACCTTGATCGCAATTAGTACCAGCATCATTTGTAACTGACGTTATACTGAGGAAAAGCCGGTTCTGCGTATATGCGGAAAACAGGCACTATTGGGATGTGAGGAAATTATCTGTCATGAGCAAAGAAACAACAGTCGTCATTGCCAGTGCTGCGCGTACTCCTGTCGGTTCATTCAACGGGGCTTTCGCCAATGTGCCTGCCCATGAGCTGGGTGCAACAGCGATCAAGGCTGCGCTGGGACGCGCCGGTGTTGCTGCCGCTGATGTTGATGAAGTGATTTTCGGTCAGGTGCTGACAGCAGGGCAGGGACAGAATCCGGTACGTCAGGCTGCAATCGCTGCCGGTTGCCCGATTGAGACAACGGGTTTTGCCGTGAACCAGCTTTGCGGCTCCGGCCTGCGCTCTGTGGCGCTGGGCTTGCAGCAGATTGCCAATGGTGATGCATCGGTGATTGTTGCCGGTGGTCAGGAATCCATGTCGATGGCTCCGCATTGCACACATTTGCGCTCCGGTACCAAAATGGGCGACATGACCATGATTGATACCATGATGAAAGATGGTCTGACGGACGCTTTCCACGGTTATCCTATGGGCGTAACAGCCGAGAATATTGCTGATCGCTGGCAGCTGACCCGTGAGGATCAGGACAATTTCGCTCTTGCTTCTCAGAACAAGGCAGAGGCCGCGCAGGTTGCCGGTCGTTTTAAAGACGAGATCGTGCCTGTGGTCATCAAAACCCGTAAGGGCGAGGTGATTGTGAGCGAGGATGAATATATCCGCCACGGCACCACGATTGAGGCTTTGCAGAAGCTGCGTCCGGCTTTTGCCAAAGAAGGTACAGTCACAGCCGGTAATGCTTCCGGTATTAATGATGGTGCGGCGGCGACAGTGCTGATGAGCGAAGCGGAAGCGGAGCGTCGCGGTATTAAACCATTGGCACGCATCACCTCCTGGGCAACAGCAGGTGTTGATCCGGCAGTGATGGGCACAGGACCTATTCCGGCCTCGCGCAAAGCGTTGGAAAAAGCCGGCTGGACAGTGAAAGACCTTGATCTGGTTGAAGCCAATGAGGCTTTTGCGGCGCAGGCTTGCTGTGTGACCCGTGAGCTGGGGCTTGATCCGGCTATCGTCAATGTGAATGGCGGTGCTATCGCAATTGGTCATCCGATCGGTGCGTCCGGTGCCCGTGTTCTGACCACACTGCTTTATGAAATGCAGCGCCGCGATGCCAAGAAAGGTCTGGCGACCCTGTGTATCGGTGGCGGCATGGGGGTTGCGCTCTGTGTTGAGCGCGACTGAGCGCGTTTGCCGATAAGTTAACAAGGCGCATTGTTACGAAAATTGAAGCCCCGAAGGAAATTAACCTTTTCGGGGCTTTTTGTTGCCGCGAATTTACGTTTCACCAAGGCCTAATACTATATGTGGTGCGCATTGATCTTTTTGATGCTGTATTTTGTGAAAACGAAACGGGAACTTTGATTCATCAGCGATTCGTCGCCGATTCGTTCAGGGTTTGGCCGAAAGCTTAATGAAAGCAGGTTGTTTCTCTGAAATGCAGCGCATTCCGGTAATGTATTTTTAATCTTTATTAATGTTGTGCGGGTTTTTAAATTGGTATTATCCGCATGTTACCACATCGCTATGTGCGGTCAGTGGTAAAAGTTAATTTCTCCGCTTTTTATTGCGTCGTTCCTATGTTGCTGAATCTGCATATTGTGTCTCTTTTTCTAAAAAATACAGGATGTTGTTTTGAACAAAATAAGAACTCGCTAAAACCATTGATTCGTAGCCTCTTTGTTCTTCTCGTGTTCTTTTCATTAAAATACAGGGTTTTTGCGGGCATTTTAGTGGATTCTAACGCCTGAAATGCGCGTAAAATTCTGACAAGATCGGGTTTTTGTGAAGAGCTGGCATGGTTTCCTGTCATTTTCTGAAGTTTTGATACAAAAGAAGTCATAAAGGTGCCGTTGTTACCCTTTTAGTCAGAGACAGATAATGCTACCTGCTTTGCTCAATCTGTACTGGCTGACGGCAGGCAGACAGAAAAAATGGGGTTTGCCGGATCGGGTTAGCTATGTTGCAAAATATGGTGCTGACCTGCGGGGCGGATTTCATGTGTAACGACTTCATGAGACGGGGAATAATCAATTCCGCATGAATGACCAGAAGAACTCATTGACGCCTCCGCTTGGGGCGGCGTCTCTGCATCAGGGAACAGCGCCGCTTATTGTGAGTGGGCGCGATGTAACCGCTGTGCTCGGGCCTACCAATACCGGTAAGACTCATCTAGCGCTGGAGCGTATGCTCGCCCATGAGAGCGGGATTATTGGTCTGCCGCTGCGCCTGCTGGCGCGTGAAGTTTATAATAAGCTGGTTACCAAAGTCGGCCCTGAAAAAGTAGCGCTGGTCACCGGCGAAGAAAAAATCATTCCGGCCGGTGCGAAATATTCCGTATGTACCGTTGAGGCTCTGCCGCGTCAGACCAATGCCGCTTTTGTTGCTATTGATGAAATACAGCTGGCTGCCGATCTGGAACGCGGCCATATTTTCACAGACCGTCTTTTACATTTGCGCGGCCGGCAGGAAACCCTGCTACTGGGTGCCGCAACTATGCGGCCTATTCTCGAAAAGCTGCTGCGCGGTATTAATATTATTACCCGTCCGCGTTTGTCGCATCTGGCCTATGCAGGTTCGAAAAAGATTACCCGTCTGCCGCGCCGCAGTGCCATTGTCGCTTTCTCTGCTGATGAGGTCTATGCGATTGCCGAACTGATCCGCCGTCAGCGCGGTGGCGCAGCCGTAGTGATGGGGGCTTTGAGCCCGCGCACCCGCAATGCGCAGGTGGAACTTTATCAGTCCGGTGATGTGGATTTTCTGGTCGCGACCGATGCGATCGGCATGGGGCTTAACCTTGATGTTGACCATGTGGCCTTTGCGCAAGCGCGTAAATTTGACGGATTTCAGTATCGTGATCTGAACCCCGGCGAACTCGGGCAGATTGCCGGTCGTGCGGGTCGTCACCTGCGCGATGGTACATTCGGTGTCACCGGACAGGTTGATCCGTTTGATAAAGATCTTGTCGAGCGGATAGAATCACATAATTTCGACGCGGTTAAAGTGTTGCAATGGCGCACGGCTCAGTTTGATTTTTCATCTGTTCGCGCATTGAAGCACTCATTAGACCGTTCAGCGCCTTTGGAAGGGTTGACACGGGCGCTACCTGCGGTTGACATGCAGGCGCTTGAAAATCTGGCGCGTGATGAAGACATTATGCGGCTTGCGGATACACCCAAGCGTGTGGAAATTTTGTGGGATGCCTGTGCGCTTCCCGACTATAGAAGGATTGCGCCGGCACAACATGCCGATATTATTGCCGCAATCTATAAGGATATCATCCGCAAAGGTTTTGTGGATGAAGACTATATGAGCGAGCAGGTGCATCGGTCCGACAGGACTGACGGTGAGATCGACACTCTATCTCATCGTATTGCACAAATTCGCACATGGACTTTTGTGTCGCATCGGCCGGGCTGGCTGGCAGATCCGGCACATTGGCAAGAAAAGACGCGCGAAATTGAGGACAGGTTGTCTGACGCGCTGCATGAACGGTTGACGAAACGCTTTGTAGACCGCAGGACAAGCGTGCTTATGAAGCGCCTGAGAGAGAATGCCATGCTAGAAGCAGAAATTAGCCCGACAGGGGATGTACTTGTCGAAGACCACAATGTCGGGCAGTTGGAAGGATTCCGATTTACCGCCGACGTCAAGGCCGAAGGGCCGGACGCGAAAGCGGTAAAGGGGGCTGCACAAAAAGCGCTGGCCGCTGAATATGACCGTCGTGCAGAGCGCTTCTCTGCTGCGGCCAATGGCGATTTTGCCCTTGGCTCGGATGGCATTCTGCGTTGGGTCGGCGCTCCGGTTGCAACTCTGGTTGCCGGTGACAGCGTGATGCGTCCGCGCAGCGTTCTGCTGGCTGACGAGCAGCTGACAGGTGCTTCCCGTGAGAAAGTACAGAGCCGTATTGACCGCTTTGTCGCTCATCATATTGAGACAGTTCTCAAGCCGTTGCACGATCTGACTGAGGCTGATGCCCTGACCGGCATGACCCGTGGTCTGGCTTTCCGTCTGGTTGAGAGCTTCGGCGTGATCCAGCGTCGCGACATTGCTGAGGAAATCCGTGGTCTCGATCAGGATTCCCGTGCAGCTCTGCGTCGTTTCGGCGTGCGCTTCGGTGCCTATCATGTGTTTATCCCTGCCTTGCTGAAACCGGCACCTGCTGGTCTGATGACACTGCTCTGGGCGCTGAGCAATGACGGCCGTGAACGTGCCGGTTACGGTGATGTTGTTCATGTTCTGGCAGCAGGTCGTACCTCGGTTGTTGTTGATCCGGCTTTCGATCCGGTTTTCTACACGCTGGCCGGTTACCGCGTTCTTGGCCGCCGTGCTGTGCGTTTCGACATTCTGGAGCGTCTGGCTGATCTGATCCGTCCGGCTCTGGCCTGGCGTCCGGGTGCAGGTCTGCGCGCGGAAGGTGCCTATGATGGTGCCCGTTTCATGGTAACGCCGTCGATGATGTCTATTCTCGGTGCGACACCGGAAGACATGGAAGAAGTGCTGAAAAGCCTCGGTTATCGTCATGAAGCGATGGAAGCACCGGCTGTTGCTGCCAAGCTTGCAGAACTTGATGCTTTTGCTGAAGCCGATGCTGCCAAGCAGACCGGCGAAGCAGTAACAGAAACTGCCGCTGAAACTGAAGAACAGCCGGAAGCTGTGGCAGAAACCGTGAATACGGAAGAAGCTGAAGCACCGGTTGCAGAAGCGGCTGAGACTGTTGATGCTGTTGCAGAAGAACCAGTGAAAATGGTTCTGCTGTGGCGTCCGGGGCGTCACGACAACCGTGGCCGCGAGCAGGGCAAGGGACGCGAGCAGAACCGCAACCGTCCGCAGGGCAATCGCCGTGCACCTGCTAAAGACGGCGCACCGGCTGATGCAGCTAAAGATAATGCGGGTGATAATCAGAACCGTGAAGGTCGCAGCAAGCGGTTTGAAAAAGCTGCACGGGTTGACTTCCGTAACGGTGAGCAGAAATCCGGCCGTAATGAACATCACGGCAAGCCGCGTCATGGCAAGCGGGATCATGCTCAGGATCAGAAACGCGTTGAGCGCAATGAGCGCCCGGTGCAGATTGATCCTGATTCACCATTCGCCAAGCTGCTTGCTCTGAAAGAGCAGCTGAAGAAATAAGCGCATGAATACGGGTGCTTTAAAACAGCGCATTGATAAATGGTTGTTTTTCACCCGTATCGTTAAATCACGCTCGCTCGCGGCAAAACTGGCTGCGGGCGGGCGTGTTCGTATTAACCGCGATAAAATAGATCAGGCATCTCACGGCATTAAAATCGGAGATGTGGTGACGGTCACGCTGGATCGCCGCATATTGATTTATAAAGTGCGCGAACTCGGAGAGCGTCGCGGCTCTTTTCCCGAAGCGCAATTGCTCTATGAAGATCTGACACCGCCAGCTGAAAAGACGGAAGAGCAGATGGCTGCGGTTGGTGAAAAACGGGATGCCGGTTCCGGCCGTCCGACAAAACGCGACCGCAGGGCAACGGAACGGCTGAAACAAGGTGGTTCCGGTTTTGATGACTTCTGAACTGCTTGATCGGGCTGATGTGAGTCGCATTCAGAGCACAACTCCGCAGGCTGACCGGTGTTTTCAGAAGCTGAACTATGCTTGAGATACTGAGTCGGGTCTGACCATTCTTTCAAATCTTCGTGTTGGCTTGTTTTCTGTCCGGAATGAAGAATGATGCGGCGGAAGGATTGTGCTTTGTTAAAAGCCAGCGGGGACGCAGTTTTTCAGAAATTACGGTGATACAGAATGTAGTTCTTTTTTGCGGCGGAGCGTCGCGGCTGAGGGAAAACCCTCTTGCAAGCTGCGGCTAAAGCCTTTACCTGACAGACAGGTTTTCTGCCGTATTTCATATAGCGCAGTTGCTGAAAAACGGCATTCCGGTTTCGCAGGCCGGATGGCAGGATCAGTCAGTTATCCTGACACTCTGCCGGATGTTATGCCAAATGATATGATTGTAATTTTGGCCGCAGATTATGTGTGGCAGTTCAAAGCTCTGGGAGTTCGACAATGACTTATGTCGTGACCGATAACTGCATTCGTTGCAAATATACGGATTGCGTGGAGGTCTGCCCTGTCGATTGTTTCTATGAAGGCGAGAATATGCTCGTCATCAATCCTGATGAGTGCATTGACTGCGGCGTGTGTGAGCCGGAATGTCCTGCTGAAGCAATCCGTCCGGATACAGAACCGGGTCTTGATAAATGGATTGAGCTGAATTCTGAATATTCAGCGAAATGGCCAAATCTCACCGTGAAAAAAGACCAGATGCCTGAAGCCGCTGAAATGGATGGCGTCGCTAATAAGCTTGAACAGTTCTTCTCGGCAGAGCCTGGCGAAGGCGATTGATTCTCCGCTGATATGCCGGGATAACCACAGGATCAGCCCTGTCAATTAACGGTTTATTAACACAAATCGCCCGGTCAGGCGGCTTGTGACGGCATTTTGTTGATTCTGCCGGTTTTTTGTGTTACTGTCCACGATAATGTCGATGAGCAGGCGTCATTTCGTGGCGGCTACAGGTATTCACTGAAAGGCTGATATAAATTACAGGCTGAAATAGTGCCGGGGCAAGTTTGTTTTTAAATTTTGCTCCCACCGTTTATCCTGTGATTTTTTTTGCTTAAGTTTTGCCTCAGCATCCCTTTTACATTCTGTTTCGGCACTTGTTTTAATCAGCTGTTATGCCCGTTCCGTTTCCCGCGGGGCTGGTCGCAGGACTGATTGTATCACCGCGTGTAAACCGGCGCTCCAGGTGCCGGACACTACAGGGAGTATTGAAGCGTATGTCATCCCAGCAGAAGAAGGCCGCCGTCCGTCAGGGTTTTAAGACGGGTGAGTCGATTGTGTATCCGTCGCATGGTGTGGGACAGATCGTTGCAATCGAAGAGCAGGAAGTTGCAGGCATGAAGCTTGAGCTTTTTGTTATTGATTTCGATAAAGATAAGATGCGCCTTAAAGTGCCGGTGGCTAAAGCGGCTACCATTGGTATGCGTAAATTGTCAGAAGGTGATTTCGTAGAACGCGCCTTGAAAGTCTTGCAGGGTCGTGCCCGTATCAAGCGCACCATGTGGTCGCGCCGGGCTCAGGAATATGATGCAAAAATCAATTCCGGTGATCTGATTTCCATTGCAGAAGTCGTGCGTGATCTTTTCCGTGCAGAAAACCAGCCGGAACAGTCTTATTCCGAGCGTCAGCTTTATGAAGCAGCTCTGGATCGTATGGCGCGTGAAGTGGCAGCTGTAAACAAGCTGTCTGATACAGAATCTGTACGCCTCATTGAAGCTAATCTGGCTAAAGGACCGAAACGCGGTGCGAAGACTGATGAAGCTGAAGTTGAGGATGATGAAGCCGAAGCTGCATAATTTTACGCAACTCAGGCTGAAATATAGTCCTTTATAACAATAACGCCGTTCTGTTCACTCAGAGCGGCGTTATTGTTTTATGTATATTTTCGCTACTAGTAATGATTGCACAGCATGTATCTGCTCTGAAGCATGTGCTGGAGTACAAAAAATGTTTTTCAAGCTCTCTGTTCAAAAAAATCATAAAATTAGCAGAAGATGAAGGAACCGGCCTTCCATTGATGCGTTTAACTCCTAGCGGATAACGTGATCCTCATAAGCAGGTTGCGTTGATATTTTCGTTATGGAGATTGAAATGAAGCCTGTAGCGTCCTCCTCCACCGAAGTTACGAAACGTACCGTCTCTTTTGTATCCTCCAGAAATCTTATTCGCAGTGCTATGTCCGCGCCTTATCTTGAACGGGAACAGGAGCAGGCACTTGTTCAGCGCTGGAAAGAGCAGGGCGATCAGCATGCGCTGGATGAAATTACCTCATCCCATATGCGGCTGGTGATTTCCACCGCCGGACGGTTCCGCAAATTTGATTTGCCGATGGCCGATCTCATACAGGAAGGGACAGTGGGGCTTATGGAGGCTGCTTTCCGCTTTGAACCGGAGCGCGAGGTGCGTTTTTCCACCTATGCGATCTGGTGGATCAGAGCATCGATACAGGATTATATTCTGCGCAATTGGTCGATTGTTCGTGGCGGTACAAGTTCAACGCAGAAAGCTTTGTTTTTCAATTTGCGTCGCTTGCGTGCCAAACTGGTGCAGAGCAATGAAACCCTGTCGAAGCGCGAATTATATACCCGCATTTCCGATCAGCTCGGCGTGTCTGAAAAAGATGTGGAACTGATGGATTCCAGATTATCCGGCCCCGACAGTTCTTTAAGTATGACTGTTTCGCCGGATGACAGCAGCAGCGCGGAGAAGATTGATTTTCTGGTCGACGATCACCCGCTGCAGGATGAAATTGTTGAGAATACGATCGACAGCGAGCGACGTGTCAGCTGGCTGAAACAGGCATTATCTGTACTCAATGATCGCGAATTGCGTATTATCCGCGAGCGTCGTTTGAAAGATGATGCCGTGACACTGGAAATGCTGGGAGAAAAACTTGGTATTTCTAAAGAACGTGTCCGCCAGATTGAAAACCGTGCTTTGGAAAAACTGCGGGCTGCGTTGCTTTCCCAGAATGGTATTGCAGCCTATCACGCCTGAGCACTACCAATGTGCTTATAAAAAGCCCGCTTTAAAGCGGGCTTTTTCTTTTCAGATTGTAGATGTCATCAGATGCCTGTCAGGCCGTCCATACCGATATAGGCAATGCGCAGCATATTGGTGTTGCCAGGAGTTCTGAGCGGCACGCCGACAGTGATAATCACGCGATCACCCGGTTTAGCGAACTCTTCCCGATGGGCAATATGACAGGCGCGGTTGACCACATCATCCAGATCACGCGCATCTTCAGTCACCACGCAATGCAGCCCCCAGACGATCGACAGACGACGTGCTGTCTCAACGACCGGTGACAGGGCAATAATCGGCGTTAGCGGGCGCTCACGCGACGCTCTGAGGCCTGTGGTGCCCGATGAAGTATAGCAGATGATCGCCGAAAGGTTCAGCGTGGTAGCAATCTGGCGGGCTGCCAGCGATACCGCATCGGCACCGGTTGCTTCCGGTTCGGAACGCTGATTATTGACGATGGACGGATAATTCGGGTCGCGTTCCACTTTCTCGGCAATACGCGCCATGGTCGCAACCGCTTCCACCGGATAATCACCGGCGGCAGATTCCGCAGACAGCATCACCGCATCGGCACCATCAAACACGGCAGTTGCCACGTCGGAGACTTCTGCACGGGTTGGCACCGGAGCTGTAATCATGGATTCCAGCATCTGGGTGGCAACCACAACCGGCTTACCGGCTTTGCGGCAGGCACGCACGATCTGTTTCTGAATGCCCGGAACGCTTTCCAGCGGCATTTCCACACCGAGATCACCACGGGCAACCATCAGCGCATCCGACAATTCGATGATTTCATCGAGACGGGTAACAGCCTGCGGCTTTTCAATCTTGGACATCAGGGCAACACGGCCACGGGCAATCTTGCGGACTTCCGCCAGATCTTCCGGTCGCTGAATGAAGGACAGGGCTACCCAGTCAATATCCTCCAACAACACAGCATCAAGATCGCGGCGGTCTTTTTCCGTCAATGCACCAACCGGCAATGTCGTATCCGGCAGGCTTACGCCTTTGCGGTCAGAGATTTTAGTGCCGGAAACAACTTTGCAGCGGATGGATTTGCCGTCACTGGCTTCGGCCAGCAATGCCAGACGACCATCATCAATCAGCAGACGGTCACCAGCCTGTACGGCCTGCAGAATTTCCGGATGCGGCAGGAAAACACGATTTTCATCGCCCAGTGTCTCATCATCATCAAGCGTGAAAATCTGACCCGGTGTGAGTTCGACTTTACCGTCTTTGAATTTACCGACACGCAGTTTCGGGCCCTGCAAATCTGCGAGAATACCGATCGGGCGTCCGAGTTTGCGCTCTACATTGCGGATGCGGCGCACCAGCTCACGCATCAGATCGTGATCGGCATGGCTCATATTGATGCGGAAGACATCGGCACCAGCCGCGAATAATTTCTCAATAACCGCTTCATCCGAAGATGCGGGCCCAAGTGTTGCGAGGATCTTTACCTTACGCGCACGTCTCATTGGTGATTGGTTCCTGTCACTGTGGCATTGCCGGCCGGTGCATCATCAGTCAGCTGCACCATCCAACTTGATTGTTCGCCCGTATCATATTCCTGAAAACCGGAGCGCTGATAACCGCGGGCAAAACAGTCATTCACGCCGTTAATTTTAAATTCGTTTTCAGCCACACACATATTGACCTTGCCGTCCCAGCGGCCGCCGCCTTCTGAATCCTCAGCATAAACATAGTAATAGCGTGAGGTCAGCGGGCCTTCGATCAGGGTCTTGCAGCTTGATCCGTTAATATGCCACCAGCCTTCCGTGATCCATCCGCTCTTGGCACGATAGCCGATTGCGACACCGACAAGATTTTGCGTCGAATTACAAACGCGAAAATCGGCACGGGCTTCAGGTGCGGAAAAGATAACAGAAATCAATGTGACCGAAACAAAAGCCAGACAATAGAACAAGGTAGAATGAAGACGCATCCGCCAGAACCTTTCAGCGCACGGTACTGCTTAAATATGACAGCAAGGTGTAACAGCCTGACCATTACCACCGGACTGCATCTTTTGTTCGGCTCTGTTTCGGGCAGAAACAAATGATACAGCACTGTAAACAACCGGGTTGCGGCACCGTATCTGCTTCACCATGAAAATGCGATGCCGTAAAGCCGCATAATTCACGCAAGTTGCAGGCAGACTCAAGAGCCTGAGGTCAGTTTTCCGCTGTAAATCAGAACTAATTGCAAAATAGCCTGCCTTGCCGGTCAAGCCGCTATCGGCAACCTTTGCAATCATCTCCGGCAGATAGTGACGGATCACAGTCTGAAAAATACCTCCTGTTTTGCGAATTCAGTGGTTTTCAGTTGTCGCAATTATAATCAAATCGATTTAATTGCTGTTTTGTCTATAGCCCACACTCCGACCGGATACTAGAGCGTATCGCGTTTAATTATATCCGCTGCGCGTGCTCTATCTTTTTGTTTTTACGTCTATCCATTTGAGCCAGACATGCTCTGGCCTATCTTGCGAGACAGAGCGCCGGTCACAAATGGCTCGCAATTCCTTGCAATCTATTTATATGTTGATCATCCAATCCATAGCCGGAAACGAGATGACAGGTTTTTCCCCTTTTGAGACCATTGACGGTGATTTTGCGCAAGGTCTGCTGCTGATTGCCGATCACGCCAGCCGTGCAGTGCCTGAGGATTATGGCACGCTCGGGCTGGAACCGCGTGTTTTTGAGCGCCATATCGCCTATGATATCGGCGTTGATATGCTGACCAGAGCGCTGGCAGCAAAGCTGAACAGTCCGGCTGTGCTCGGCGGGTTTTCGCGGCTGCTGATTGATCCGAACCGCGGTGAGGATGATCCGACGCTGATTATGCAGCTGTCTGACGGTGCTGTTATTCCAGCCAATTATCCGATGCGGGCTGAAGAGCGCGAAAACCGGCTAAATCGCTTTTATCGCCCCTATCACAATGCTGTTGATGCAGCCTGCAAACAGATGCTGCAAGCTGCCGGACGTGCACCTTTTGTCGTTTCCGTTCATTCCTATACACCGGTCTGGAAAACCATACCGCGTCCGTGGCAGGTTGCATTGCTCTGGGATAAAGATGACCGGGCGATTACGCCGCTTCTGTCGATGTTGCGTGAAGATGGCACATTATCTGTCGGCGACAATGAGCCCTATGACGGCGCTCTGCGTAATGACACATTGTTCCGCCATTGTACCGCTAAAGGCTATGCCAATGTGCTGATTGAAGTGCGGCAGGATCTGATTGCGACGCCGGAAGGTGTGAAGGTTTGGGCTGAACGCCTTGCGCCGATGCTGACACATATCAATATGATGGATGGTATTCACGATACCCGACATTATGGTTCACGCACCGGTTTCGTTGAACGGGGTTGAGCTGCGAAAGGAAATTGCATGACAAATATTACTGATAATCAGCGTCTGGCCTATGAGGCTGCCGCTTTTCGCAAGCTGGTTGAGCATTTACGCAACCGCACCGATGTTCAGAATATCGATATGATGAACCTGACCGGTTTTTGCCGTAACTGCCTGTCCAACTGGTTTCAGGAAGCCGCCAATGCCGACGGTAATGCGCTGACCAAAGACGAAGCACGCGCCGAGATCTACGGCATGCCTTATGATGAATGGCGGGAAAAATATCAGACACCGGCCAGTCAGGCGCAGCAGGATGCTTTTTCTGCACGAAAACCAAGCCACTAACAGATATTTTAACCAGTATCTTACCGCTTAGCGGCTAGTTTAGATTTCAAGATTCTTAAATCCATTGCTTGACCATGCGCTGCATGTGAGGCAACCAAGACCACCTGTTTTAAGACCTGCGACTCGCCCGGCGTTTCATATGGTCTTGTCTATAATCGGAGAATGATATTGAGCGACGATATTACCGGCGACAGCGCCCAGTCCATTGCAGTCGGCCAGCTGCGTGCATTTATTGAACGTATTGAACGTCTGGAAGAAGAAAAGAAAACCATCTCTGATGATATCAAAGAGGTTTTCGCTGAGCTGAAAGGCTCCGGCTTTGACTCCAAAGCCGTACGCACCATCATCCGCCTGCGTAAGAAAGAAGCGCATGAGCGTCAGGAAGAAGAAGCGATGATTCAGCTTTATATGGACGCGCTCGGCATGAGCTGATTTCAGCACCGCTGAAACAAAAAGGGGGCTTTCGCCCCCTTTTTTATTGCTAAAAATCAGCGTTAAACATCAAGCAGTTTTTCAAAACCACCATAGATCATCCGCTTGCCGTCAAAAGGCATGGATTCACCCATCGCCTGCATGCGGGGATCTTCCATCATTTTCTTCCAGGTTGTATCGCGCACAGTTTTGTTCGGAAATTCAATCCAGCTGAACACAATAATTTCGCCGTCTTTGGCTTGCACGGAACGACGGAAATCCGTCAGCTTGCCATCCGGCACATCATCGCCCCAGCACTCAACAATGCGGGTGGCGCCAAATTCTTTAAAAATCACAGCCGCTTCAGCTGCATGTTTACGGTAGTCTTCTTTGCGGTTTTCCGGAACAGAAGCGACAAAACCCTCGACATATCCCATTTTCATTCTCCTCCTTGTGGGCAACCTTATTCTTGCGTTGACTTAATATGTTGATATCAACATAATTGTAAAATGTCAATGAATGTACCATTTTCGACCACATTGGAAGTCCGTGATACATGTTTGTGCCTGCACGCACAGCGCGCAGCCCGTGCTTTAGCCCGTTATTTTGACGATGCTTTGAGGCCTTTCGGACTGACAAACGGCCAGTTTTCTTTGCTGATGGCTTTAAACAGGCCTGAACCGCCATCCATCGCACCGGTTGCCCAATTGCTGGCCATGGATCGCACGACTTTAACGGCCGCACTTAAACCGCTTCAGAAAAAAGCACTGATAGAAATTATACCAGATGCTACCGACCGACGCAGCCGTTTATTGTTGCTGACTCCAAAAGGTTTAGCTCTGCTGGCAGAAGCAGTTCCTGTCTGGCGGCAGACCCACGCAGAACTGGAAAACAATCTTCTGAATGGTAACGGCGATTTTTTACGCTCTATGTTGCTCAGCCTTGGGAACATCACTCCGGCATAAAACACAAAGCTGTGTTATCAGAATAGTTTGCCATGCTTTTTCTTTCCCTCCGCATCTTTTTGGTCATAATTCATTGCGAACGAATAATGCATATCCTGCGGAGGAAACGGAATGCGCTTGAAACAACTTGGACGGTCAGATTTACAGGTTTCACCTTTCTGCTTCGGCGGCAATGTGTTCGGCTGGACAGCCGATGAAACTACATCTTTTGCCTTACTCGACCGTCTGCTCGATGCCGGCTTGACATTTATTGATACGGCCAATGTCTATTCCCGCTGGGTAGAGGGGCATAAGGGCGGTGAATCGGAAACCGTTATCGGCAACTGGCTAAAAAGCCGTGGCAGTCGTGACAAGATGATCATTGCCACCAAGGTCGGTGCCGATATGGGCGAAGGCTTTACCATGGCGCCTGCCCATATTCGTGAATGTGTTGACGCTTCGCTCAAGCGCTTGCAGACAGATTATATTGATCTCTACCAGTCGCATTATGATGATCCGAATACGCCGTTTGAGGATGTCCTCGGTACATTTCAGGATTTGATCAAGGCCGGTAAAGTCCGTGCAATCGGTGCGTCCAATATCACCGGCGAGCGCCTGCAAAATGCATTGGAAATTTCAGAGAAACATAATCTGCCGCGTTATGACTCATTGCAGCCGCTGTATAATCTTTATGACCGCAAAGATTATGAAACCACGCTGGAACCGGTTGTGAGCGCCAATCAGGTTGGCGTTATTCCTTATTATACGCTGGCGGCCGGTTTCCTCACGGGGAAATATCGCAGCGAGAAAGATCTGGGCATCAGCCCGCGTGGTAACAGGGTCGGCACCAGCTATCTCAATGAACGCGGATTGAAGATTCTGGAAGCGATGGATCAGGTGGCTGAACGCTATAGCGTGACGGTGGCGCAGATTGCGGTTGCATGGATGATGGCTCAGCCGTCAATCACTGCGCCGATTTCCAGCGCCACCAAGATTGAGCAATTGGAAGAGCTGATTAAAGCGACTCAGCTGGCGCTCGATCAGGTTGCATTGGATGTTCTGAACAAGGCCAGCGCATAAAACAAAAAATCCTGCCTGAAAGATGTTTCAGGCAGGCTTTCATCATTTCAGTGCGAAGGAAAAATCAGCCTTCAATTTCCTCACGCAGCATTTCCAGTTCAAGCCATTCTTCTTCATGGGCTTCATTCTCGCTACGTTTCTTTTCAATCTCAGCAGCGATCTTGGCAAACTGCGCAGGATCTTTGGTATAAAGTGCCGGATCAGCCATTTTCGCCTCAAGTGCTGTAATTTCAGCACTCAGCTTTTCCATCTTCGCCGGTAGCGTTTCCAGCGCAAATTTCTGTTTATAGGACAGTTTGCGCTTTTCATCGCGTTTTGGTGCGGGTGCAGCTTCAGCCTTGTCACTACCTGCGGGTGCAGCAGATTTTACCTGACGGCGTGCCAGTGCGGTTTCTTTGCGCTGCGCCATCATATCCGCATAACCACCAGCATATTGCAGCCAGCGCCCGTCACCTTCCGGTGCAATCACTGATGTTACCGTGCGGTCGAGAAAATCACGGTCGTGGCTCACCAGAATAACGGTGCCTGCAAAACCGGACACAAGTTCCTGCAACAGATCCAGCGTTTCCATATCCAGATCGTTGGTCGGCTCGTCGAGGATCAGCAGGTTGGCCGGACGGGACAAGACGCGCGCCAGCATCAGACGTGCGCGCTCACCGCCGGATAATTCACGGATTGGCGTGCGTGCCTGTTCCGGCTGAAACAGGAAGTCTTTCATATAGGAGACTACATGGCGCTGCTCGCCATTCACTACCAGCGATTCACCGCGCCCGTCGGTCAGATAATGCGACAGGGTTTCATCGGGATTGAGCTCACGCTTCTGATCCAGCTCGGCAAAATCCAGATTAACACCGAGACGGATTGTGCCGGAATCCGGTTCAAGTTTACCGGTCAGCATCGACAGTAATGTGGTTTTGCCTGCACCATTTGGCCCGACAAGACCGATACGGTCACCGCGATTGACGCGAATGGAGAAATCCTTGACCAGCACACGCTCATCATAGGCTTTGCTGATCTTATCTGCTTCAATTACCAGCTTGCCGGATTCTTTCACATCGCTGGCCTGCAGCGTTGCCACGCCTTGCGCATGGCGATGGGTGCGGAATTCATGGCGCATTGTATGCAGCTCGCCAAGGCGGCGCATATTGCGCTTGCGGCGGGCAGTCACGCCATAACGCAACCAATGTTCTTCCCGGACGATCTGACGGCCGAGTTTCTGATGATCGCGCTCTTCTTCTTCCAGAACTTTGTCGCGCCATTCTTCAAAATGCGCGAAGCCCTGTTCAATACGACGCGTCACACCGCGATCCAGCCAGATCGTGGCGCGGCTGACATTTTCCAGAAAACGACGGTCATGGGAAATCAGCACAATCGCCGAGCGGATCTGGCGCAGTTCCTGTTCCAGCCATTCAATCGTTGCGAGATCGAGATGGTTGGTCGGTTCATCCAGCAGCAACACATCCGGCTGCGGGGCAATGACCCGTGCCAGCGCTGCACGACGTGCTTCACCGCCGGAAAGCTGCTCCGGTGTTTCATCACCGGTCAGCCCCAGATTTTCCAGAAGATAGGCCACGCGATACGGATCATCAGTCGGGCCGAGACCTGCTTCCACATAATCACGCACATTGGCAAAACCATCCATATCCGGTGCCTGTGCCAGATAACGAATGGTTGCGGAAGGGTGGCGGAAAACTTCGCCGCCGGTCGGTTCAACCATACCGGCTGCAATTTTCAACAGTGTGGATTTGCCGGAGCCGTTACGCCCGACCAACGCAATCCGCTCTCCTTCGCTGATCGACAGGCCTGCATCCTCCAGCAGCGGTGTGCCGCCAAAAGTCAGGCTGATCTGGTCAAGTCGGAGAAGAGGAGGAGCCATGGATAATTACGCTTTAAAAAGAGAGGCCGAAGATTGTTACTGCTCATTACTGCATATTGCTGCAAACAGGAACCCTCGCGGCAAATTTCCTGAGCTTGATACGAGGGCATAAAAAAACAGGCCGGAAACCGGCCTGTTTTTAAATTCAATTTTGTAACTATTAGTTACAAGGCGCTTCGTAAACGCGGCCGTAATTGTCGCGGTAGCGGCAATACTGAACGCCGTTACGGGTCTGTGCTGCACCGAGCAGCGTACCGGCAACCGCACCGATTGCAGCACCGGTCAGGGCGCCACGGCCGTTACCGCCAATTGCGCCACCGGCAAGCGCGCCGAGTGCTGCGCCGCCCACACCGTAACCGGCGGTGCGCTGTTCGCCTGTTGTACAGGCAACAGTCGAAAACGCGAGCACTGCTGTTACTGCGATCATAGAAAGACGTGATTTCATCTAAAGTTACTCCCGTTGAGGCTACTCACTTGCCATAATCTCCTGCATTTTATAGCAAAAAGAAGACGGCAACTATCAAAACAATTTACAGGTTTTTACGTTCAGTCACATCAGATTGAATCAATGGCAGGCGATGCGACTAAAATTGCCGCGCCTCCACCTAACGTCACTGTTAAGTTTTCTTTTACCCTATTTGAAAGCGTTAAAGAAGAGCCAAACGGTACAGTCACATTATCCAGCGGCCATTCGGCGCCGGAAATTGATAATCTGGTTAATGTCTCAAAGCCCAGAATACTGAATAATGTTTCTTCCGGCAGGTCAAAACCGGTTTTTCCGTAGATCAGCGGTGTTGCTTCCTCGTGACCGCTGGAGAGAAATATTTTACGTCCTGTATGTGCCTGCGCTACTGCCATGCTGAGATGCAGAAATGTGTGGTCGGTGCGTTCACCGCCGAAAGCACCGGCTAAAATCACTTCTGTTGCACCGCGCTCATAGGCTTCATGCAATGCCAGCTCGCCATCGGTCATATTCTTTGCAACGGGAAAGACCTGCCGCTCAATGTGTCCATATTGTGCGGCCAGTGCTGTATCAGTGGAATCAAAGTCGCCGAGCCATAATTCCGGCACCACGCCAAGGCCGGCCGCATGGCGCATACCGCTGTCTGCCGCCAAGACGCGTGCACCGGAAATTTGCTTTTTCAGCCGCGAAGTGACGGTCAGATCACCGCCGAGAAGAATGAGAAATTTTGACATGGTGCTGCATATCACGCTGTTTCACAGACCGGAAGTCTGGAGCGTGTCGCGTTTAATCATACCCACTGCGTTCGCTCCGGATTTTTTAATTGTCGCATGGTCGCAGCAGCTTAAATGAAACCATTTGAGCCCGACATGCTCTAACAATCCTCTTGCTCCGTGACGCTGTTTTATCCTATTGTCCGCTCGCTCTAACGGGGTGCCTTCGGTTTCGGAGGCTGAGAGGCCGGTCTCCGGCTAACCCGCTGAACCTGATCCGGTTTGTACCGGCGGAGGGATTAGATGCTGTCCGGCTTCCGGCGCTCAATCCTTGGATCAATTCATAACCAGAGGAGAGCCCGCGCGGCTGTTATCTCATGCTTATCAGAAATCTACTTCTCACAACCGGTCTTCTGTCCGTTTTAAGCCTCGGTGCAAGTGCAGTACAGGCTCAGGATCTGACCATCTATACCTATGACAGTTTTACATCTGACTGGGGTCCGGGTCCGAAGGTTAAAGAGAATTTTGAAAAATCCTGCGGCTGCACTGTCAATTTTGTCGCTGTTGCCGATGGTGTGGCTTTGCTCAACCGCCTGAAACTGGAAGGCAAATCCACCAAGGCCGATATTGTTCTGGGGCTTGATACCAATCTTATCAATGATGCCAAAGCCTCCGGCCTGTTCGCCCCGCACGGATTGAGTGATGTGAAAAGCAATGTGCCTGACAATTTTCAGGACGATGTTTTCCTGCCTTATGATTACAGTTATTTCGCTGTGATCTATGACAGCGAGAAGATGAAAAATCCGCCGAAATCCATGGCCGAACTGATTGACGGTGATGCTTCGCAAAAGATCATTCTGATGGATCCGCGCACATCCACACCGGGTCTGGGCATGATGCTCTGGGTGAAGGATCTCTATGGCGATAAGGCTGCGGAACAGTGGCAAAAGCTTAGCAAACGTGTGCTGACAGTTACACCGGGCTGGTCTGAGGGCTATGGTCTGTTCACCAAAGGTGAGGCACCGATGGTGCTGTCCTATACGACTTCTGCCGCCTATCACATGATCTCGGATAAAACCGAGCGCTATAAAGCAGTGACTTTTGAGGAAGGTAATTATCTCCAGATTGAACTGGCCGGCCAGACGATAAACGGTGCTAAAAACCCGCGCGCTGCAGAGTTTCTGAAATTCATGACCACAGCCGGTTTTCAGGATGTTATCCCGCAGACCAACTGGATGTATCCTGCCTATGACACTTCTGCGCCGCTCGATGCGGCTTTTGATGCTCTGCCAAAACCGGATAAGAGCTTGCTGATTGCTTCTGAAACCGTTGCACAAAACCGCAAAGCATGGGTTGATGAGTGGCTGAAAGCTATGAGCCGCTAAGGCACAACTGTTTCTGAGCTCAACATGACTGCTTCCGCCGCAACGTGCGGCGGGGCATTTACGGAGAATTATGCAGGCCTTCCGTTTTAAAACTGTCTCAGGCTTTATCGCGCTGATGCTGCTGCTGGTTCTGACCGGCGGCGCTTTGCTGTCACTTGGTATTCAGGGGCTGCAATCCGATAGCGATGCACTTGCAGCTTTTGACAGTTATTTGTGGAATATTACGCGTTTTACGCTGCTGCAGGCGCTGTTGTCAGTTCTGCTTTCAGTGCTGTTTGCACTGCCGGTAGCCCGTGCACTCCATGCCAATACGGCATTTCGCGGCCGCAAATTACTGCTGCGCTTTTTCGCTGTGCCTTTGACTTTGCCGTCCTTGGTCGCCGTCTTCGGCATTACCAGTATTTACGGGCGCAATGGCTTTATCGCGCAGGGCAGTACGGCTTTAGGTCTGCCGCTGATACCGGATATTTACGGGCTGACCGGTATTTTGCTGGCGCATGTGTTTTTTAATATGCCGCTTGCTGTACGTTTGCTGCTGGCCAGTCTCGAATCCATTCCGCAAGATTACTGGAAACTCTCAGCGCAATTGGGTATGGGCAGTTTTGCCCGTTTCCGGCTGATCGAATGGCCGGTGATCGCCCGAAACCTGAGTGGTATTGCAGGGCTGATCTTCATGCTCTGCGCCAGTTCCTTCACCATCGTGCTGACCTTGGGCGGAGGCCCCCGCGCAACCACGCTGGAGGTCGCTATCTATCAGGCACTGCATTTCGATTTTGATCTGGCGCGTGCTGTTGCCCTCACGCTTACCCAGCTGCTGCTGACTATTGGCGTTTTATGCCTGCTGCGTCTGACCGGCAAGCCGACAGAAGAGGGGCTGTCGCTGGTCACGACCAACCGTGATTATATTCACCACGGCAGATGGTCGAAAATCTCATCAGGTATCATTATCCTCATTGCCACCTTGTTCATTGCTTTGCCTGTTTTGGGGATGGTTCTGTCCGGTCTGGGTTCTGATCTGTGGCGTTTGCTGAATGAAACCGTGGTGCAGCAGGCAATTATCACCTCGCTTTTGCTGGCTTTTGGCGCAGCCAGTCTTTGTGTCGTGTTGTCGCTTACGCTGGTCACCGCACGCGAATTTAGCGCCGCACAAAATCTGAAATCGCCGCACCGGCTGCGCAGCTTTTTCACCACCGCGCTCGACAGCGGTTCCAGTCTGGTGCTGATCATTCCGCCGATTGTCATCGGTGCAGGTTGGTTCATATTGCTGCGCCAGTTCACCGATGTGTTCACGCTCGCGCCTTTCATGGTCATTGCGGTGAATGGTGTTATGGCTATGCCTTTCGCGGTGCGCTTGCTGCGCCCTGCATGGGACAGTGCAGCGGCACAGAATAACCGGCTCTGCACGTCGCTCGGTATCAACGGGCTCAACCGTCTGCGTCTGATCGACTGGCCGGTCATCCGCCGTCCGCTTATCCTGAGCTTTATCTTTGCCATGGCACTGTCTATGGGCGATCTCGGCACGATTGCTCTTTTCGGCAGCGATGCGGTGCAAACCTTGCCTTATCTTCTGCTGCAGCGCATGGGCAGCTATCGTACCAGTGACGCGGCAGGCCTTGCCCTGATCCTTGCCGCTATCTGCTTTGCACTGATGCTTATCACTGATAAAACCGGCAGCCGGATCAATTCAGGCAAATCTACTGAGCGGAATGCCTCATGACACGACATAATGCTGCAATTACTCTCGACAATGTTCGTTTCTCCTTTGGGGTGACAGACATGCTGTTTAACCTGCATTTAAAGGCCGGTGAAACCGGTGTGATTGTGGGGCCGAGCGGTTCAGGCAAGTCGACACTGCTCAATCTGGTTGCCGGTTTTGAAACGCCGCTATCCGGCCGCATCCTGATCGGTGACGAGGAAATCAACAGCGAAGCCCCCGCCGGCCGGCCGGTTACGATGGTGTTTCAGGAGAATAATCTGTTCGCGCATCTTGATGTGCGCGCCAATGTCAGCCTTGGCCGGTCACCTGCGCTGAAGCTGAGTGAAGCGGATCATCTTGCGGTGCAGAATGCCATTGATCGTGTGGAGCTGACAGGCAAAGAAAACCGCAAACCGGAAGCGCTTTCCGGTGGCGAGAGGCAGCGTGTTGCGATTGCCCGCGCATTGGTGCGTGATAAGCCTGTTTTGCTGCTGGACGAGGCTTTTGCTTCTCTCGGCCCCGCCTTGCGACAGCAAATGCTGGATCTGATCCGTGAATTGCAACAGGAAACCGGTATTACCATTCTGATGGTGACGCATACGCCGGAAGATGCACTGCGTTTCGATTCAACGCTGTTTTTTCTCAAAGACGGGCAAATCAGAGAGCAGGGTGATGCAGCCATGATGCTCTCGCCCTCCGGCCCTCAGCCCGTGCGTGACTATATGGGCACGTCAGAGCATAAAACATCCTGATTACAATATGATAATCAGATTATCATAGCGAATGACGTGATATTGACACAAAGCATGCGCAGTTAAATGCTCGACTTGAGCCGCCGCCTATGCGGCTGTTCAAGCAATCCGGTGCGGATGCATTACGATCATTTAATGCGACCGGCTCTGGTTAAACAGAGAACCAGCCTATATCTACTAATGATGCAATAGCTGACAATTTGTGAAATACCGCAAAAATCATTTCACTTCTATTCAGAAGAGCATTGTTTATATTGCGGGCAATTCGCTTGCAGACGAGCAGACAGAATCGCTGAACAGGCCGTGCAACCGGCACCGCCAAATCAGCTTTGAAGTAAACGGGGACACGACACTGGATATGCTTTTAAGGGCAGCACGGTTTTCCGCAGCGGAAAAGCCCTCTATTTCTCCAGTTTTCAAACGATCAGCCGCTATTGGTCTGGTCGCGCTTTTATCTGCCTGCCGTACTGTAGATTTCAGTGATCCCGATGTGATTGGCCCGTCGTCCAATCCGGTTACGGTTGCCAATGTCAGCAAGAATGACAAGCTGGCACAGCTTGGCGCGCAGCAGCATCCGCGTATTCTCGCCACCTATGGCGGGGAATATAAAGATGCCAAGCTTGAGCGCATGGTTGCAAAGATCGTCGGCAATCTCACAACGGTTTCTGATAATCCTGACCAGACATACCGTATTACAATTCTCAACAGCCCGAATATCAATGCTTTTGCGCTGCCCGGCGGTTATCTCTATGTGACCCGCGGCTTGCTGGCGCTTGCCAATGATTCATCTGAAGTTGCTGCTGTAATCGCGCATGAGATGGGGCATGTCACGGCCAATCACGGTATTCTGCGACAGGCAAAAGAAGCGGAATCGGTGCTTGCCAAACGCGTTGCCTCCGAGGTGCTGCATGATGATGCGGCCGGTCGTGAGGCGGCAATCCGCAGCAAGCTGCGTCTTGCCCAGTTCTCGCGTAATCAGGAATTACAGGCCGATGCAATCGGCATTAAAATGATCGGCGCTGCGGGTTATGACCCGTTTGCCTCGGCACGTTTTCTGCAGTCGATGGAAGCCTATACGGGGTTCCGCTCTGTCTCCGGTGCGACCGATGCCAGCCTCGACTTTCTGGCCAGCCATCCGGCCACGCCACAGCGCGTTGATCTGGCCATCGGCCATGCACGCCGCATCGGTGCACCGGGTGTCGGCACCACTGACCGCCCTTCATTCCTGAACGGTATTGACGGCCTGCTCTATGGTGACACGCCGCAAGAAGGTTTTGTACGTGAGCGCACTTTTATTCACCCGAAACTCGGTGTGACTTTCAGTGTTCCGCAGGGCTTTACGATTGATAATTCAGCCAGTGCCGTTATGGCCAGCGGTCCGGGTGAACTGGCTATCCGTTTTGACGGTGCAGCGCTGCCGCAGGGCGGCGATCTTGCAGCCTATTTGCGCAGCGGATGGGTGACAGGTCTTGATGAGCAGTCTGTGCAGACAACCACCATCAATGGTTTGCCTGCAGCCACTGCGCGTGCCAGTGCCGACAAATGGCAGTTTGAAATTGTTGTCATTGCTTCCGGTCAGAAAGTTTATCGCTTCCTCATCGCCGCGCCGAAAAACAGCAGTGCTTTGAGTGCCACGACACAGGCGACCACACAAAGCTTCCGCGTGCTGACACCGGCCGAGCAGGCTGCAGCGAAACCGCTGCGCATCCGTGTGATCAGTGTGAAAGCCGGAGATACGCTGGGCTCACTGGCCAACCGGATGCAGGGAACTGATCGCAAGCTTGATCTCTTCCGCCTTCTGAATGCGCTGCCGAGCGGCGGTACGGTTTCTGCGGGCGACCGTGTGAAAATCATCAGCGAATAAGCAAAAAGCCCGCTTTAAAGCGGGCTTTTTTAATGCGGGTTCAGAGGGCGGTATCGCTGTCAGCTTCAGTGAGCTTCAGCATTTCATCCTGCGCTTCTTTCATCATCGGATAAACACTCAAAGCCTGTTCATAGAGCCGGAGAGCACCTTTGCGATTTCCGGTTTCGCGCAGCAAAGTTGCATAATTGATGAGAACATCAAAATTGCGCGGCTCTAAAATCATTGCCTGTCTGATGTCATTGAGGGCAGGAGCCAGCTCGTTGCGGCGCAGATGCAAGCGGGCGCGCAATTGCCAGACCGTTGCATTGTCAGGGCGCTGTGCCATCACCTCGTCAATATAATCCTGCGCCTCGGCCTCGCGGGACTGGTTGAGGGCGGTTTCAGCCCAGCGCAGCATCAGATCCAGACTATCGCTGCCGGTGCGCACAAAGCTCTGGCGCAGGCGGCTGGCAATAGCATGGGACTTCTCCGGTGTGGATGCCTTGCGCAAATCCGTGAACAGTTGCTCCTGTTCCTTCCGGCGAGTTTCTGTGAGCGGCCCTGCCATTTCCACATCGGGATTTTTCGGTTTTTCCTTGGCTTTTACCGCCGTGTTGTTGATTGGTGCCGGTTTCGGGGTTTCAGGTATGGTCACGGCAGGCGGCATTGGCTGCGGCTCTGTTTTGCCGGTAGCACTGATATCTTCTGCCGCAACAAAGCCCGCAGCGCCTGTTATCATCAGGACTGATATCAGAGAAACGGTGAGGGAGCTGCGTGTCTTGGTCATAGTGCTATCATAAAGCAGAAACCGGCTGATTAAAGGCATAAAAACAGCGCCGGTAAATTAATACCGGCGCTGTTAAAATTCTCTACAACTTACTGTCTGAAACAACTCTCAGAGCTGTCTCACTCAGCTCATTAACCCCAAGATTAACCTTGGCGGGCTTTAAAGCGAGGAGCAGTTTTGTTGATGATGTATACGCGGCCCTTACGACGAACCAGCTGGCAGTCACGATGACGGCCTTTGAGCGCTTTAAGCGAATTCTTGATCTTCATGTTACTCACCAATGTGTTTGGCCCGAATTGGGCATATTCCTGGAACGTGTCTCATTTCATTAGAAACGCTGCGCTCGTTCCAGCTCTTTGTTTCTATACATGCCTTGTTCCCAAAACCGTTTCCCGTATTTGGGAGCATGTTTCAGAGCGAGCCAAAGAGCACGTTTGAATGGTTGAGGTGAAATAGTCAATGAATGGGTCAATTGTCAACCATTGATGCGCACGGAACCCGCAAAACGGTGTTATTTTCCGTTTTTAATGCGTGTGACATGCCCCATTTTGCGTCCCTCACGTGCTTCGGCCTTGCCATAGAGATGCAGTACCGCATCCGATTCTGCCAGAATCGCCGGAACTTTGAGTACATCATCACCGATCAGGTTTTCCATAACGCAGTCACTGTGACGTCGCGGATCACCGAGCGGCAGGCCGGCCACGGCACGGATATGCTGCTCAAACTGCGAAACAGCACAGGCCGCTTCTGTCCAGTGACCGGAATTATGGACACGCGGTGCAAATTCATTGGCAACGACAGAACCATCCGGCAGAACGAAAAATTCAAAGCCGAGCACACCAACATAATCCAGCGCATGAAGCAGCTTCTGTGCGGCCTCGGTGCAGGCGGCTGCGGTTTCAGAGCTGATTGATGCCGGTATGGTTGAGGTATCGAGAATGCCGTTTTTGTGAACATTTTCTGCAATGTCATAAAGGCGGACATTGCCTGCCTTGTCGCGTGCGGCGATGACAGAAACCTCACGGGTAAATTCCACAAAGCCTTCAAGAATTGCCGGTGCATTTTTAATGGCAGCAATGGCTTCCGCCGCGGCGTCATTATCGAGGCTGTTCAGGCGCACCTGACCTTTGCCGTCATAGCCGAAACGGCGGGTTTTCAGAATGCCGCGCTCGTTCAGCGCGCCAAGCGCTGCGACCAGATCCTGCACATCGTCAACCACACGCCATGGTGCGGTGGCAATGCCGCTCTCATTGAGAAACTGTTTCTCGGCAACGCGATCCTGAGAAATTTCCAGAGCCAGCGGTGGCGGGGAGACAATGTTTTTTGTTGCCAGAAACTGTGCGGCTTCTACCGGCACATTTTCAAATTCATAGGTGATGACATCGCAGGCTTCAGCCAGTTCCAGCAAGGCGGCGCGATCATCATAGGCAGCTACGATCTGGTGATTGGCGACCTGTGCGGCAGGGCAATCCGCCTGCGGTTCCAGAATAATGGTTTTGAAACTCAGGCGCGCTGCCGCCATGGCCAGCATGCGGCCAAGCTGACCGCCGCCGATAATCCCGATTGTTGATCCTGCTTGCAGCATGGCTCAGTCCTCATCTTTCGGGGCGGCAGCCACGGCATCGGTCTGGGCTTTGCGATAGGCATCCAGACGGTCTGCCAGCGGCTTGTCATGCAGTGCGAGAACCGCAGCGGCAAGCAGTGCAGCATTGGTGGCACCGGCATTGCCGATGGCTACTGTGCCGACAGGAATACCCGCAGGCATCTGGACGATGGAAAGCAGCGAGTCCTGACCCGACAGTGCTTTGGACTGTACCGGCACACCAAAGACCGGCAGCGGCGTCATGGATGCAACCATACCCGGCAGATGGGCAGCACCGCCTGCACCGGCGATAATCACATGAAAGCCCTGATCGCGTGCCGTTTTGGCAAATTCAACCATGCGATCCGGCGTGCGGTGCGCAGAAATAATACGGGCATCATAAGCAACCCCCAGCGTATCCAGTACCTGCGCCGCATTGCGCATGGTTGGCCAGTCGGACTGGCTGCCCATAATGATGGCGACTTTCGGGGAAGTTGGAGTGTTATCTGCCATGAAATGTCCTGTCAGGTGCTGGATTTAAAAAATAAAAAATCGGTCAGGCTTCGTAAAAGTCTGCCGGTCTTTTATTTGCTGTGAGAATGTAAAGTGGTCGAGTCGGTTTTGGTGCCGAACTCAGGCAATAATATCCGGAATGATTTTATCTTCCAGCTTGCTCAGCTGATCCTTGATCGCGAGTTTTTTCTTTTTCATGCGCTGAATGCTGAGCTGGTTACAGCCGGTCTGCATCATCGCATTAATGGCAAGATCAAAATCCGTGTGTTCCTGGCGCAACCGTGCAACGGAGAGGCGAATTTCGGCTTGTTCCTGATCGGCCATGGCATATTCCATCTGATCTTGTCTTCACAGCGAGAACAGAACCGCAGACATCTGTATTTATCGCTCACCAATATGGGTTGCGATTTTCACAGAAGCACCGCAGGTCAGTATAATCCGCCCTTTTTCAGCTTTGCCGTAGCACAAATTTGGCAAAGTTGAAATGTGCCAAATATGAATTCGACATTAATCAAATCTCATGCAAGACTGTCATTGTTTTGTCATAGTCTGGTTCGAGGCTGGGAACTGTCACAAGCAGGTTCCTGCAGACCGAACGGGTCTTGGAGCCTGATCCGCTGACAAAATGAGAGTGACGCGTAAATATAAAGGAGAAGCAATAATGGCACTTGAATCCCATCTTGCCTCACTGGAAAAGAAGCATGATGCACTGGAAAAGGAAATTTCCGACGCCGCAGCATTGCCAGCTACTGATACGCTGACGATCGCCGATCTTAAACGCAAAAAGCTGTATCTGAAGGAACAGATAGAAAAGCTTAGGACACAAGTCACCCGACATTAATTACGCTAAACTGTAAAGCACAGTTTCAGACAGAACCGCCGGATGGGCAGGCTCTGAAAGATGAGGTGCAGGCCGGATATCAGGCCCGCACCGGATTTATTTCCTTATGCTGATGAGCGTGATTATCAGTGAAAGCAGTGCAAGTCCTGCTGCCGTCAGCAAGGTGACAGTAAAGGCAAATCCGACGGATTTTGCAGCTGCATGAACAAGCTCTTCCTGTCCCAGTGCGGTAATAAATATTGTGGCCATGACAGATGCGCCGGTCATCAGTCCCAGATTGCGCGACAGGCCCAGCAATCCGGACAAGATACCGCGCTGGTCTTCCGGTGCTGCAAGCATGATGGCTGTATTATTGGCGGCTAGAAATAGCTGAAAACACGGTGTCAGCATTATCAGCGATAAAATATATCCGGCAGTTCCGAACCTGACGGGCAGTAAGGCCATGCAGATGAGAGCAATGCTCATGACAGCCAGCCCGTAAGCCAGCGCGCGTCTTATACCAAACCGGTCTGTAATGCGTCCGGCAGGAATACCGGCCAGCGCTGCAACAACAGGGCCGACAGCGACAACCAGTCCTGTTGTCGCTTCCCCAAGCAGCAGGCCGAATGACAAGAAGAATGGCCCGACCACCAGCATCGCCATCATCACTGAGCTGATGAGCAGGTTGGTTATCAGCGAGGCGCTGATAACAGGATTGCGCAAGAGTGACAGAGGCACCAGCGGCGAAGAAGACCGGATTTCAACACCCGCAAAAATTATCAGGGCAACCAGAACCGCCGGAATGGTGACAGCCATATCCCAGCTCAGCCCGTTTTTATTTCCAGTCGTTATCACTGCATTGAGAAACAGCACAATAGCCAGTAAGGCCGCGCCTGACAGATCCAGCGAGCGGCTGGTTTTATGATTTGGTGGTGATGCCGGTATCGCTTTGATAGCCGGTACCAGTAAGACAAAACCGGATATTGCCAGCAGGATAAAGGCGGAGCGCCAGCCAAAGACAGCAATCAGGATGCCTCCGAGTGCAGGGCCGAGCGCAGTTCCGATTGCTGACATGGAACCGAGAAGCCCCATGGCGGAGCCTGTCTGTTCGCCGGAAACCATGCCTCTTATGATTGAGACCGGTAATGCCATGAGAATGGCGCCGCCTATGCCCTGTATCGCTCTGGCTGCAATGAGCAGTGTGAGATTTGGTGCTGCGGCGCAAAGCAGCGAACTGATTGTAAAGATTATCAGTCCGGTCAGCAGGATAAAACGATGGCCGAACAGGTCGGCACAACGCCCCGCCAGTACAATCACTATTGTGACGGACAACAGGTAAATCAGCACAATCCACTGAACAGCAGACACAGGAGCATCCAGTGTTCTGCTGAGCGCCGGTAATGCGACAGCGGTGATGCTCACGGCCATGGAGGCAAGCAGCATGGAACCTGAAAGAGCAAGGATTGCTAGGCGAGGGGAAGTATCAGAGAGGGCGAAACGCACAACTGTTCCTCTTGTGGCTTGTTTGAGTCGCTGTTACATTGCCACTTCAAGTCAACTTGAGGTCAAGTATGAAACTTCTGGATATAGGTGTGCTGGCGGAGAAGAGCGGAGTGTCACCTTCCGCACTCCGTTATTATGAGGAGATCGGGCTGATTGAATCCTTCAGCCGCCATGGTTTGCGCCGTCAATATGCACCGGAGGTACTGCAGCAACTGGCTTTGATTTCGCTGGGGAAGATAGCGGGTTTTCCGCTGTCCGAGATGAAAGGCATGTTTGGCAAAGACGGCTCGGCTGATCTGCCGCGGCAGGCGCTACATCAGCGGGCAGACCAGCTGGATTTGCAGGTCCGCCAGCTGACAACACTCAGCAAAGCTTTGCGGCATGTAGCTGAATGCCCTGCAGAAACCCATACGGAATGTCCAAAATTCCGCAGGCTGATGCAGGCAGCACTTCATGCGCGTAAATAGCTATATTGGGTATAAGAGCTAACTATCCGTGCGTCAGTTCTCTGATTTTGCCGGTTCCGGTACAGGGGCGGATTTGTCTTCCTGTGCAGCCTCAGAGCGCGGATCAAGCAGCACACTTTCCTGTGTGGCAGGGCGTTCCGCAGCCATGCTCTGGAACTGCTCTTTTTCGGAAGGTAGCGGCGAGGCGCGTTTACGCGAGCGCAGAATAGCATAACCGGCAATGGCAATATGCGAGACCGCTGTCACCAGAAACAGGCCGGAAGGCCATAAATTATTCATCGATTCCGCAGCAATCAGCGGCCCGAGCATGGTGCCGAAACCATAAAGCAGCAGCAAACCACCGGAAACCTTGACGAAAGTCTCAGGTGTTGCGTGATCATTGGCGTGGGCAACCGCAACCGGATAAATCGCATAAGCAAGCGAACCGTAAAGCGCGGTCATGACCAGAATGAGTGTGCCGTTGGTTGGTGCGATGGCGAAAATAAGAAAACCGATCAGAGCGGCGGAACCGGCAACGCTGGCCATGACATAACGGCGATCGATACGGTCGGAAAAACGTCCGACAGGGATTTGCATTAATGCACCGGCAGCAATGGTAAAGCTGACCATCAGCGCGATTGTGGTTTTATCAATACCGCTGAGCGAGCCGAAAACCGCACCGAGTGTACCCCATGCACCATTGGCAATGCCGATCAGGATCACGCTGACAAAGGCAACAGGTGAATTGGCATAAAGCTTTTTCAGATCAAGCTGCACTTCGGTCAGCGGGCGCGGCGAAGATGCTTTGGAAGCTGCGGTTGGTAGCAGCGCAAGGCAGAAGAAGATCGCGGCAATCATAAACAGCGAACTACCTTCGACATCGCCGGTAATCACCAGCATCTGGCCGGTCATGACAGCACCGTAGTTGACCATCATATAGAGGCCGAAAATTTTACCGCGTGTTTCATTGGTGGCTTTTTCATTCAGCCAGCTTTCAATCACCATGAAAATACCGGCCATCGCAAAACCGGTAATGGCACGCAGAACCACCCAGATTGAAGCGTCAACCATCAGGCCGGTCAGCAAAACCACAATCGCCGCAGTGGATGCGAAAAAGCCGAAAGCCCGCACATGTCCGGCACGGCGCACCAGACGCGGTGCAAAAATACAGCCAGCAACGAAACCGCCTGCCCATGTTGTGCCGATCAGACCCAGAGCCGTAACCGAGAAGCCTTCCACATTTCCGCGCAGTGGCAATAAAAGACCGTGCAGACCTGAACCGATCAGCAGAAAAGCGGTGCCGCAAAGCAGTGCGAAAATCTGGACATAAGAA
Organism: Pseudochrobactrum algeriensis; assembly: GCF_018436245.1. Classification (NCBI taxonomy): domain Bacteria; kingdom Pseudomonadati; phylum Pseudomonadota; class Alphaproteobacteria; order Hyphomicrobiales; family Brucellaceae; genus Pseudochrobactrum; species Pseudochrobactrum algeriensis. The sequence continues at coordinate 2,865,536 of NZ_CP075361.1, read as the reverse complement.
CGGAACACGCAGAATCCTTTATTCTATTGCAGGCAATTTTACAGTTTTCTGATCTTGAAACCTGTTCGCCCGAAACTGCAAGGTGAAATTGCCGCTTCGGACAGATTGAGTGCAACCATGCTGACCTATCACTTGAAAGAGTGCAAGGCTTTGTATTGATGAGATATTGTGTCAGGTAAAATAAAAAGAACCTCCGCCTGTTTGAGAGCAGAGGTTCTGAAACTATGGTGCATGCGGAAATAGCAAAGGCTTACAGGCGAAACAGTGCCTCAGCAGCCGCACGGCTGCGATTTCGGTCATTGCGATCGGTTTCCAACCGGCGGATCTCCGCTTTAAGCAAGGCAATACGATTGTCGATTTCAGCCGCTGAAAGCAGGGTCACATCCTCACCGATATGGTGATTATAGGTTGCTGTCTCCTGCGCATTATCATCAAAGAACATGGCGTTTTCCTCACTTCCTGCTGCAGCCTGTCCACGGCAGCTTTCAATATGGTTCGCAATATTCGTGACCTGTCTGCCTTTAAATGCAGGGCGGGCAGGCCACATAAGTTTTCAGCATCTCATAAACCTGCATCATTAGCGATATGATTTTTATACATTGCATCTTTTCTGCATAATATGGCTAGTGGATTGAATTTGCCGTTTGAGCTCCCGTCGACACAAATGTTGTTTCAAACGGCAAATTCGAAAAATCCACTAGCATTATTTAGTTGCTAGTGGTCTTTTTGATTGCGACATTTGCTCTGCGCCTGTCACGAACGGGCGCAAATGTCGTAATCTGACCACTAGATCAGGGAACGCGCTTTGGGCGGACCAGAGAATTTAAGGAGCGGATATGACAACGGAACTTGCTTCCCAGATGATGGCAATTGCGATTGAACAGGCCGGTGCGCCATCGGTACTGAAATCGGTCAGGCGTGCCGTGCCGCATCCGGGTAAAGGCGAAATTCTGATCCGTGTGAAAGCTGCGGGTGTGAACCGTCCTGATGTGTTGCAACGACAAGGGCATTATCCACCGCCTGCCGGTGCTTCAGATTTGCCGGGGCTGGAAGTGGCTGGTGATGTGGTGGCTATTGGCACAGGCGTGCAGCGTTATAAGGTCGGCGATGCGGTGACTGCCCTTTTGGCAGGCGGCGGTTATGCTGAATATGCCGTGGTTTGTGAAGGCAATGCGCTGCCGCTGCCATCCGGTTATGGTTATGTGGAAGCGGCGGCTCTACCGGAAACACTTTTTACCGTCTGGCACAATGTGGTGCAGCGCGGGCAGTTGCAGGCCGGTGAGACATTACTGATTCACGGCGGCAGTTCCGGTATCGGCACAACGGCAATTCAGCTTGGCAAGGCACTGGGTGCCAAAGTGATCGTAACAGCAGGCTCTGCGGAAAAATGCTCCGCCTGTCTGAAGATCGGTGCGGATGTTGCGATTAATTATCGTGAGCAGGATTTTGTCGAGCAGGTGAAAGCTACCACCAATAACAAGGGTGCAGACGTCATTCTCGACATGGTTGGCGGCGATTATGTTGACCGTAATTATGATGCGGCGGCGATTGAGGGGCGCATTGTGCAGATCGCTTTTCTTGGCGGAGCCAAGGCGAAAGCCAATTTTGCCAAGCTGATGACCAAGCGTCTGAGCCATACCGGTTCGACCCTGCGTGCGCGTGATGTTGCTTTCAAAGCGCAGATTGCAGCGGAACTGGAATCAAAAGTCTGGCCGTTGCTGGCAAGCCGCACTATTTCTCCGGTGATGGATATGATCTACCCGCTGAAAGATGCCTGGCGCGCCCATGAGCGCATGGAAGAGGGCAATCATATCGGCAAAATTGTCCTCGACGTCGGTTGATATTTCGCCTCTGGCGGCCTGCAAATGGCGTTTTTCTGTGAGTCCGGTGCTCATGTACTTTAAATGTACACTCCGCTCCGGTTCTCAAAAAACACCATTTTCGGCACGCCATAACCGAAATCTCCCTACAAGCAGGGGGAGTGAGTTACAAATGCGCTGAATTCCTGTGCAGGGTTTTCTTGCTCATTGTGTAAAATTTGGTTATAGAGGGAACGAATTCCCGGAAATTGTGGTTTACCCCACGTCCCGCGCTACCGGAGCGGGCGAACGAGAGGATTATATCTTATGGCCACTCAGCTTCTTATGCCTAAGGCAACAGCCGTATGGCTTGTCGATAATACTGCTCTGTCTTTTGACCAGATTGCAACTTTCTGCAAACTGCATGTGCTTGAAGTGAAAGCGATTGCGGATGGTGAAGCTGCACAGGGTATCAAGGGTCTTGATCCGGTCATCACCGGCCAGCTTTCCCGTGAAGAAATCGCACGCGCTGAAAAAGACATTAATTACCGACTGAAACTGTCCGAACCAAAAGTGCGTGTTCCGGAAGCCAAACGCAAAGGCCCGCGTTATACGCCTTTGTCCAAGCGTCAGGATCGTCCGAATGCGATTCTCTGGCTGGTGCGTAACCATCCGGAACTGAAAGATGCCCAGATTTCCCGTTTGATCGGCACCACCAAATCCACCATCGAACAGATTCGTGACCGTACTCACTGGAACTCGGCCAATCTTCAGCCGATGGATCCGGTAACACTGGGTCTCTGCTCGCAGATTGATCTGGATATTGAAGTTGACCGCGCAGCCCGCAATCGTCCGATTGAGCCGGAATCCGGTGATACATTGCTGCCGGCATCGGCAACAGAAAATCTGGATTACAGCCGCAATGACGAATCGGATGAGCTGGATGCGGATAAAGTCTTCGCCAAGCTTTCTTCAATGAAGAGCGCACCGGAAGACGAAGAAGACGATCTGTAAGATCAGCTTATGTTATAGTTTTAAAAAGCCGCCGGAGCATCTTCGGCGGCTTTTTCGTATCTGATAATTGTCAGGCTGCAGGTTTTGTTGCTTCGGAGCAGGTGCCGATGCCACGTTGATGAAGGCAGTCACGGATATCATCCAGTGTCTGCGGGTCTTCAATCGTGGCAGGCATTTTCCATGGCTCGTGGTCAGCGATTTTTTGCATGGTTGAACGCAGAATTTTGCCGGAGCGGGTTTTGGGTAATTTGTTGACTGTCAGAACTGTGCGCAGCGCGGCAACAGGCCCGATCTGATCGCGTACCCGCTCCACACATTCTGCTTCAATCTCACTATGGGCTTGCGTCACACCGGCCTTGAGCACGATGAAGCCGCAGGGGATTTGCCCTTTGAGCTTATCGGCAATGCCGATCACCGCACATTCCGCCACCTGTGGGTGACCGGCAATCACCTCTTCCATCGAGCCGGTAGACAGGCGATGTCCCGCAACATTGATGATGTCATCAGTGCGGCTCATGATGAAAATATAGCCGTCTTCATCCATGTAACCGGCATCAGCGGATTTATAATAGCCTTTGAATTCATCAAGATAGGCTTCATGGAAGCGCTGGTCGGCCTGCCATAAAGTCGGCAGACAGCCGGGCGGCATCGGCAGTTTGATAACAATATTGCCGAGCTCGCCGGTTTTCGACGGATGGCCGGCATCATCCAGCACCTGCACATCATAACCGGGCATTGGTACACAGGTGGAGCCGTGTTTGACCGGCAATATGCCAAGGCCGCGCGGATTACCGGCAATCGGCCAGCCGGTTTCCGTTTGCCACCAATGGTCAATAACAGGGCGGTTGAGCATCTGCTCTGCCCATTCCAGCGTATTCGGGTCTGCACGCTCTCCGGCGAGATAAAGTGCTTCAAGGCTGGAGAGATCATATTGATGCAGCAGCTTGCCTTCGGGGTCTTCTCGCTTAATCGCGCGCAGAGCGGTTGGTGCAGTGAACAGCACTTTCACCTTGTGCTCAGCAACCACGCGCCAGAATGTACCAGCATCGGGCGTGCCGACCGGTTTGCCTTCAAACAGCACTGTTGTAGCGCCGATCAGCAGCGGGGCATAGACAATATAGGAATGGCCGACGACCCACCCGATATCGGAGGCTGTCCAGAAAATATCACCGGCATGAATGTCATAGAGGGCACCCATCGACCATGCCAGCGCTACCATATAGCCGCCATTATCGCGCACAACGCCCTTGGGCTTACCTGTGGTGCCGGAAGTGTAGAGAATATAAAGCGGATCAGTTGCGGCAATGGATGCACAAGGCACATCACGTCCTGCTGCCTGCTCACAAAGCTCTGTAAAATCGTGATCGCGGCCTGTAATGAGGTCACAACGGCATTGTTCGCGCTGATGGATCAGGCAATGCTTTACCTGATGTTTGGCGCTGGCAATGGCTTTGTCGAGCAGCGGTTTGTAATTGACTGTTTTATTGGCTTCCAGTCCGCAAGAGCTGGCGATAATCAGGGCAGGGGTGGCGTCATCAATACGTGCTGCCAGCTCATCGGCTGAGAAACCGCCAAAGACCACAGAATGAATAGCGCCGAGGCGGGCACAGGCCATCATGGCAAATAATGCCTGCGGCACCATCGGCATATAAATCAGTACCCGATCGCCTTTTTGAATGCCGAAATCCTGCATCACGGCGCTGAGGCGCATGACCTGTTCCAGAGTCTCGCTATAGGTAAAACGAGCCTTCTGGCCGCTGACAGGACTGTCATAGAGAATGGCGGGAACATCACCGCGACCGGCCTCGATATGACGGTCAAGCATGTTGTAGCAGGTGTTGCATTCAGCGCCTGCAAACCACCGTCCGTAAGGGCCTTGTGAAGGATCGAAGATTTTTGTCGCTAGTTTATACCAGTCGATGAGCGCGGATGCTTTGCCCCAGAAAGTTTGGGGATCATTTTTCCATGCCTGATAAATTTCGGGATAAGCCGAAGTCATGTATTCCTCCCATTGCAATGCAAGCTGTGCTTGCACCTCTCAGGCGCAGAATAACTTTCACCGGATCTTTGTGCGGTTTTGAAAAATATAAACTACGCCATTCTCCTCAGCCGATATTAATCCACACTGTTAAAGTGACGTCCATTCGACTAAAGAGGGGGCAAGATACAAGTCAGGTCGCAGTAATATTCAGAGGATGCGCAATGGCAAAGATTGCACCGGTTTTATTGCTGATCCTGATGGGATTGCATCTGCTTAAGCCATTGGGATTGCCGGGGTTGAAGCGGCGCAGTGATTTTTGGAAAATTGCCGTTGCGGCCATTGCCGTGATGATGATTACAGTCTTGCTGCAGGCTCATACCGGTTATTAAAGGTCCGAAATAAAAAAAGCCCGCGTTTAACGCGGGCTTTTTCAATGCATCAGTAATACTGATTAAGCATTCTTTTCCTGTGCTTCAGTCCATGCGCCGGTCGCGGCAAGGCCGTTCATGCGGGCGCGGTGGGTGAAGGCAGCCTGTGCTGCAGGAACGTTTTCGTCTTTACCGCCCCATGCCTTGATGGCAGCAGCCTGCAGAGCGCGGCCATAGGAGAAGGTCAGGTTCCAAGGCATATCATAACCGGCATTCATTGCGGAGAGATGTGCGGTTGCTTCAACATCCGACTGGCCGCCGGAGAGGAATGCAATACCAGGAACTGCGGAAGGAACATTGGCTTTCAGCACGCGAACGGTGAGTTCAGCAACCTGTTCAACAGAAGCCTTACGGGCGTTCTTACCGTCGATAACCATGTTTGGCTTCAGGATCATACCTTCAAGCTTAACGCGGGCATCATAGAGTTCGTTGAAAACAGTTTTCAGAACCAGATCGGTCACTTCGTAGCAACGCTCAATCGAATGGTTGCCCGGTACGCCGTCCATCAGGATTTCCGGCTCAACGATCGGCACGATACCGGCTTCCTGACACAGAGCTGCATAGCGAGCCAGTGCCTGTGCATTCTGACGCACTGCGCCCCATGTTGGCAGAGTATCGGAGATTGCGATAACACCGCGCCATTTGGCAAAACGTGCGCCGAGTTCGTAATATTCATTCAGGCGTTCACGCAGGCCATCAAGACCTTCGGTGATGGTTTCGTCAGCAAAACCGGCCAGAGACTTGGCACCGGCATCAACCTTGATACCCGGGATAGAGCCGGCTGCTTTGATGAGGTCTGCAAGACGAGTGCCGTCACGGGCGCTCTGGCGCAGGGTTTCATCATAAAGAATAACGCCGGAAATGTAGTTCTTCATCGCATCATCTGCGCGGAACAGCATTTCGCGGTAATCGCGGCGGGCATCTTCTGTCGAAGTCAGATTGATGCTGTCAAAGCGCTTCTTGATAGTACCGGAGCTTTCATCGGCGGCAAGAATGCCTTTGCCTTTTGCTACCATGGCAACTGCAATATCTTCGAGACGTTCGCTCATAAAAAACTCCGTGTTAAGAAGGGCGTTGGAAATTGGTACCCAGCCGATAGCAGATGTGCCGGATAAAACAAATACTGTGCCAAGCACTTGAACCGATTGAATTAATTTTAACCGATTAAGTTCGGACAAGTTTTCTTAAAACTGGTTAAAATTACCGGATAAGTTTATCTGCACAACAGACTTGTCAACAGCCGCCGGATTGCGTTTGATACAGCCAGTCATAATCAACCGGTCAAGGGGGAGAGCGTGCTGAACGGACGCGTCAAGATTACAGGTCTGAAACATGCAGGCATTCGTTATTTTCTGGCCTCTGCAATAGCTGCCACTCTGTTCAGCTTGCCGGTTTTTGCATCCCAATCTGTTAATGCCGGTGGCCGCGCAGCGGTTGCTGAAAATCCGTTTAAAGTGCAGGAAATTGCCGAATTTAATACGCCGTGGGCGATTACTTTTTTACCGGATCAGCGTCTGCTGGTAACGGAAAAAGCCGGACATATTTTTCTGACGGATCGGGCCGGTAAAAAGACCGAAGTCAGCAATGTGCCTGCCGTGTCTTTTGAAGGGCAGAATGGCTTGCTGGATATTGCTGTTTCACCGGATTTTACCTCTGACCGGCTGGTCTATTTCACCTATGCTGAGCCGGAACGCAGCGGGAAAGATATTGTCAGTTCGCTGGTGCTGGCACGGGCAAAATTGAGCGAAAAGGATGGCAAAGCTTCGCTCGATGATCTGACTGTGATGTGGCGACAGCTGCCGAAAAGCAAATGGGGGCAACCGGGCGGCATTATCGCTTTCTCACCGGACGGAAAATATCTCTATTTAAGCTCCGGTGACCGGATGAACCCGAAAACCGCACAAGATCCGAAACTGGCTCTGGGTAAAGTGCTGCGCTTTAACCGTGACGGTTCTGTGCCGCAGGATAATCCGCGTGCCGATCTGGCAGGGCAGGATGAGGATAATGCACGGGCGCTGACATGGACAACCGGCCATCGCAATCCTTACGGACTGGCTTTTGCTCCCGATGGCAAATTATGGCTGCATGAAATGGGCCCCAAAGGCGGGGATGAGCTTAACCTGATTAAACAGGGCTTGAATTACGGCTGGCCGGTGGTGTCGAATGGCACGCAATATAGTGGTGAGCCGATCCCGCACCATGATACGCGGCCGGAATTTGAACCGCCGGTGGTCTATTGGACACCGGTGATTGCCCCTGCAGGGCTCGCTTTTTATGAAGGCGTATTATTCAAAAACTGGAAAGGCTCGGCGCTGATCGGCGGCCTTGCTTCCATGGCTTTGATACGGGTTGCGTTCAAAGAGGATGGCAGTGCTGATGAAGCGGAGCGCTATGATATGGAAAACCGTATCCGCGATGTGGCGATTGCCAAAGACGGTTCCGTCTATGTGATCGAAGATGATATTCCGGGGCGGTTACTACGCCTCACACCGAAATGATCAGATATTAAAAAAAAGCCCGCTGAAACTCAGCGGGCTTTTTTGATTTTCGGATATGTCTTATTTGGCTTTCAGCACGTCTACACCCGGAAGCGGTTTGCCTTCCATCCATTCAAGGAAAGCGCCGCCTGCGGTAGAGACATAGGAGAAGTCATCGCTGACTTTGGCGTGGTTCAGCGCTGCAACAGTATCACCGCCGCCGGCAACGGAAACCAGCTTGCCCTGTTTGGTGCGTTCTGCTGCATGTTTGGCTGCGGATACAGTCGCCGCATCAAAAGGATGCAGTTCAAAGGCACCAAGCGGGCCGTTCCAGACCAGAGTGGAGGCATCGCTGATTGCCGCATTGATGCGGTCAACCGAGAGCGGGCCCACATCCAGCATCATGCCGTCATGCGGGATGGCATCCACACCATAATTCTGGTGCGGGGCATCCGCTGCAAAATGCCATGCAACCACAGCATCAACCGGCAGGATAATGGCGCAATTGGCGCTATCCGCTTTTGCCATGATCGCACGGGCTGTATCGGCCAGATCATGTTCACAGAGCGATTTACCGACATTGTGGCCTTGTGCTGCAAGGAAAGTATTGGCCATACCACCGCCGATCACCAGAGCATCAACCTTTTCAACAAGGTTGGAAAGCAGGTCGATCTTGGTGGAAACTTTGGCACCGCCGACAATCGCGATCACCGGACGGGCTGGCTGGCCGAGACCTTTTTCCAATGCAGTCAGCTCGGCTTCCATGGTCAGACCGGCAAAAGCAGGCAGAACATGTGCCAGACCTTCGGTCGAGGCATGGGCGCGGTGCGCAGCCGAGAAAGCATCATTGACATAGATATCGCCATTGGCAGCGAGCGCCTTGACGAAATCGGCATCGTTCTTTTCTTCGCCTTTGTGAAAACGGGTGTTTTCAAGGAGCAGAACATCGCCGTCTTTCATGGCGTTAACGGCTGCAGCGGCTGCATCACCGATGCAATCTTTGGCGAAAGCAACATGGTGCTTAACCGCATGTGCCAAAGCAGGCACGATCTGTTCCAGCGAGAATTCAGCCTTCACTTCGCCTTTCGGGCGACCGAAATGCGCAAGCAGAATGACTTTGGCGCCACGTTCACGTAAAGCATTGATGGTCGGAATGATGCGGTCGATACGGGTGGTATCTGAGACTTTGCCGTCCTGCATAGGTACGTTCAGGTCAACGCGGACAAGCACGCGTTTTGAAGCAACATCTGCGTCTTTAAGAGTGCGGAAATTCATAAGAGGTCTCCGGTTTTTGCGGAATAAAAAAGCCGCGCGTCCAGTGAGGTCACGCGGCTTCGGCATATTTGGTCCGAGCAGATGCTTAGATCAGCTTGCCAAGCGCAACCGCAGTATCGCTCATGCGGTTTGAGAAGCCCCATTCATTGTCGTACCAGGTCAGGATACGCACCATAGTGCCGTCCATAACTTTGGTCTGATCCATATGGAATACGGATGAATGCGGGTTGTGGTTGAAGTCGATGGAAACCAGCGGCTCATCAGTAAAGCCGAGAATACCTTTGAGGCGGCCATTGGCAGCTTCGCGGATTGCATTGTTGATTTCTTCAACAGTTGTGGAGCGCTTTGCTTCAAATGTCAGGTCAACAACGGAAACATTCGGGGTTGGTACGCGGATTGCAACGCCGTCAAGCTTGCCTTTGAGTTCCGGCAGAACCAGACCAACAGCTTTAGCCGCACCGGTTGAAGTCGGGATCATCGACAGGGCAGCAGCGCGGGCACGATACAGATCCTTATGCATGGTATCCAGCGTCGGCTGGTCACCGGTATAGGAGTGGATCGTGGTCATGAAGCCTTTTTCAATGCCGATTGCGTCATTGAGAACCTGAGCCACCGGTGAAAGGCAGTTGGTGGTGCAGGAAGCGTTGGAAATAACCAGATGATCTTTGCTCAGCTTGTCATGGTTGACGCCGTAAACAACGGTCAGGTCAGCATTGTCCGCAGGTGCGGAAACGATAACGCGCTTGGCACCGGCTTCCAGATGGGCAGCAGCTTTATCGCGGGTTGCGAAAATACCGGTGCATTCCAGAGCAATGTCCACGCCTTCAGCTGCCCATGGCAGTTCAGCAGGATTGCGCACAGCGTGAACTTTCATCGCGCCGCGGCCAACATTGATGGTGTCGCCTTTGACAGTCACTTCTGCCGGAAAACGGCCGTGAACGCTGTCATAGCGCAGCAGATGCGCATTGGTTTCAACCGGACCCAGATCGTTGATTGCTACAACTTCGATATCGGTACGACCCGATTCGATGATGGCGCGCAGGACGTTACGGCCGATACGACCAAAACCGTTAATAGCGACGCGAACTGCCATATTATGACTCCCGAAACTGTTCGATGTTTTTCAGTCTGCTTTTGCAGGCTGAGAGAGAAAAAGGAGTAATCAGGTGACCTGATTACTCCTGATAAATTAGCCCAGCTTGGCTTCTGCTGCGGCAACCACAGCTTCTGCAGTGATGCCGAAATGCTTGTAGAGATCATTGATCGGGCCGGAAGCGCCGAAGCCCTTCATGCCGATGAATGTGCCGTTTTCGCCGATGAAGCGTTCCCAGCCCATGGAAATTGCAGCTTCAACCGCAATACGTACCGGCGCATTGCCGATCAGTGCTTTCTGATAGGCTGCTGTCTGGTTTTCAAACAGCTCAAAGCAAGGAACGGAAACCACGCGGGTCGGAATGCCTTTGGCTTCCAGCTGTGTGCGGGCATTGAGCGCAATTTCAACTTCGGAACCGGTGGCGAAGATGGTGACTTTTGCATCATCCGAAGCCGTTGCCAGTTCATAGGCACCATAGGCGCAGAGATTGTCATCATCGTGCTGGGTGCGCACGGTCGGCAGGTTCTGACGGGTCAGAGCCAGTGTCGACGGTGTTTTGGTCGAATTCAGCGCAATCTGCCAGCATTCTGCAGTTTCAACCGCATCAGCCGGACGGAATACGAAATGGTTCGGAATGGCGCGCAATGCAGCCAGATGTTCAACCGGCTGGTGTGTCGGGCCGTCTTCACCAAGACCGATGGAATCATGGGTCATGACATAAGCAACGCGGATGCCCATCAGTGAGGACAGGCGCATGGCCGGACGCGCATAGTCGGAGAAGCAGAGGAAGGTGCCGGAATAAGGGATAACACCGCCATGCAGCGCCATACCGTTCATTGCAGCGGACATGCCGAGCTCACGGATACCGTAATGGACGAAACGGCCATGGTAATTATCCGGTGTAATCGGCTTGGTCTGCGAGGTCAGCGTGTTGTTGGAGCCTGTAAGGTCAGCGGAGCCGCCGATGGTTTCCGGTACAACGCCGTTGATAACTTCCAGAGCCATTTCCGAAGATTTACGGGTGGCAACCTTCGGCTTATCTTCCGAGAGCTTTTTCTTATAGTCGATGATTGCCTGATCGAAGGCGCTTGGCAGATCGCCGCGCATACGGCGTTCAAATTCTGCACGAACCGATGCGTCAGCGGCAGCAAAGCGCTTTTCCCATTCGATACGCTTCTTCGCGGAGTTCAGGCCGGCCAGACGCCATGCATCAAGCACATCCTGCGGAACAACAAATGGCTCATATTCCCAGCCGAGTGCCTTACGGGTGGCCGCAATTTCTTCTGCGCCGAGCGGCGAACCGTGAACCTTGCTGGTGCCTGCTTTGTGCGGCGAACCAAAACCGATGGTGGTTTTGCAGGCAATCATGGTCGGCTTGTCAGAAGCTTTGGCAAATTCAATAGCCTTGGCAATTGCATCCTGATCGTGACCGTCAACTTTCAGCGTGTTCCAGCCGGAAGCTTCAAAGCGGGCGCACTGATTGGTGGAATCGGACAGGGAGATCGGACCGTCGATGGAGATATTGTTGTCATCCCAGAGAACAATCAGACGGTTCAGCTTGAGGTGACCGGCAAGCGAAATCGCTTCCTGGCTGATGCCTTCCATCAGACAGCCGTCACCAACCAGAACATAAGTGTGGTGGTTAACGAGTGCATCACCGAATTCTGCGTTCAGAATACGTTCTGCCAGTGCCATACCAACGCCGTTGGCAATACCCTGTCCGAGCGGGCCGGTTGTGGTTTCAATACCGGCAGCATGGCCGAATTCCGGATGACCTGCGGTGCGGTGACCGAGCTGACGGAAATTTTTGATTTCGTCGAGCGTGATGTCTTCATAGCCGGTCAGATACATCAGGGAGTAAAGCAGCATCGAACCATGGCCTGCGGACAGGACAAAACGGTCACGGTCAGGCCATGTGGTGTTCTGCGGATCATGGGACATGAAACGGGTGTAAAGCGTGGTCGCAATATCAGCTGCGCCCATCGGCAGGCCCGGATGGCCCGAATTGGCTTTTTCTACTGCGTCCACAGACAGGAAGCGGATTGCGTTGGCCATCTGGTTCTGTTTATCGGAATTACTCATGGTTTCGGCTGTCTTTCCTGTGGTGCCTGCAGAATGTGTAAAGAGCTGTTAGCCTCAGACATCGGCAGATTTGTGAGCATTAGGACATAACTTGCAGTAAAAAGATAAAAAGAGCTCTGCTGCAAGGGTTGGCGACACATAACATTTGCATGAAGAGAGTCAACAAAGCGCTGGCATTCTGCACGTATAACAGGGGATTTCAGGCCTGCATGCGACACAGTGTGCGCGCTTAAAACGGTTGAAGTTACAACTGCGCTTGTCAAACCCCGTTGTAAATATGGTGTATGAGTTAACGCCTTTGTGTGACATTTGTTGCTTCACAGCATTGTGCTTATTAAAGTGATGGCAAATCTGCCGCTTCCGGCATGACGATTCGGCCTTATTTTGAAAAGCCGTTATCGGCAAAGGGAAAGAATATGGCTTCAGAAATTACGCTCAGACAGGCGATTGAACAACTGGAAAAAGCAATGACTACTCTTGAGCAGGCTGTTGAATTGCGGCTTGAAAAAGAGGGGGACTTTGTGGAAGCGGAAGAGGAAGTACAGCGTATGAATGCTGACCGCTCCAAACTGGCACAGGAACTTGATTTGTCTGAGGCTCGTGCCGAGCGGCTGGAGACAGCCAATCGTGAAGTCTCGCGGCGGCTGGTAACGGCTATGGAAACAATCCGCACGGTTCTCGATCGTTGAGACTCTTGCCGGACAAAATTTAGCAGCTATTTATGTTCTATAGCTTGCACGGCAAAATAATAAAAAACGGCAGAACGGAGGTCCCATGGCTACAGTAACAGTGACAATCGATGGCAAAGCCTATCGTATGGCCTGTGACGAGGGTCAGGAAGAGCATCTCTCCGGTCTGGCTGACCGTTTTGACCAATATGTCATGCATCTCAAAGGCTCTTTCGGTGAAATCGGCGATCTGCGCCTGACCGTTATGGCCGGTATTATGGTGATGGACGAGCTGGCCGAATTGCAAAAACGCTCGCAGGGGTTGGAGAATGAAGCGGAAACGCTGCGCCGCTCCCGTGATGATGCCTTGTCCCGAGCCGATAAAAGCGACAGCGCTTTGACACAGGCAGTGGCACGTGCTGCCCATCAGATTGAAGGTCTGGCTAAAAAAATTGCACCACGCGGCAATTGATCGGGCAGTTCTGATTTATTGTGATGAGTTGAATAAAAAAATCTGTATCCGCGAGAATGCCCTCTGGTGCAGGGGCATCAGAATCCCTATAATAAATACAGGCGTACTGCTCTTCACGACAGAAGGTTTAACATCCCCGGGGCCTTATTGATCTCTAAGGGAACTGTCCCTGAGGAGGCTCGAGGGCTTCTTCATATGGTGCCCACCTACGTTGTAGGTTCCCGGGATCAATCGCTTCATCGGTCGCTGTGGTTCGCCGCTCTTTCCTTTTTCATATTTGCCTTTTTTCGCGTCTTTCTGTTTTAATCGGGAAGAGGCGTTTAGAGCATAATTCCTTAAACTTGGATCAGTTTAAGGTGAAATTATGCTCTAATTTTAAAGTATTAGAGCGAGTTTTGTGTGCCAAGTATGGCACACGGCGCTCTAGGTGTGTGAAGTGAAGGAAAAGAGTATGGCGGATGGTGATCTGAAAATGCAGAAGGCCGATTTGCGAAAATCCGTTCTGCAGGCGCGAAATGCTCTCCCTGAAATTTTCCGTAACACTGCTTCTGAGACCATTGTTCAGAACTTTCTGAATGGCATAACTCTGCCTGAGAAGGCCTGTGTCTCCGGTTTCTGGCCGATCCGCTCGGAAATTGATCCGCGACCATTAATGCGGGTGCTTGAAGCGCGCGGCATGACACTCTGTGTGCCGGCGATTTTGGATAAACAGACTATTGAATTCCGCGCATTGTCTTTTGGCGATACGCTGGTTGAGACGGGCTTTGGTACAATGGGGCCACCGGCCGATGCGCCGGTTGTTGATCCCGATATTATGCTGATTCCGCTGGCGGCATTTGACCGTGCAGGCAACCGGATCGGCTATGGTGCGGGCTATTATGACCGTGCAATTGCAGCTTTACACCATAAAAATAAGCATCCGCTGCTGATAGGTGTTGCGTTTGATGCCCAACGGGTAGATCACATAGCCCATGAGCCGCATGATGTGGCATTGAATTATATTCTGACTGAAACCGGACTTATTGCGGCATCGCCAGTGTGATATTTGCGTGATATTTGCGGAAAATTCAAAAGCAGGTTTGAAGGATCTATGCGTTTTCTTTTCTTGGGTGATATGGTTGGCCGCTCCGGTCGCACAGCAGTTTTTGAAAAATTACCGGGTCTGATTTCTGATCTGAAACTGGATTTTGTCGTTGTTAACGGTGAAAATGCTGCCGGTGGTTTCGGGGTGACGGAAGAAATCTTTCATGAGACCATCCGTGCAGGTGCTGATGTCATGACCACCGGCAATCATGTCTGGGATCAGCGCGAGGCTCTGGATTTCTCCCGCCGCGAAGATCGCTTTTTGCGCCCTGCGAATTTTCCGAAAGGCACTGCCGGTAAAGGTTCCGGTCTCTATATTGCTAAGAACGGTGCGCGCGTGCTGGTCGCCAATATTATGGGGCGCGTTTTCATGCATCCTGATCTGGATGATCCGTTTAAGGCCGGTGAGGAAATTCTCGGAGCGTGCCCGCTTGGTGAACAGGCAGATGCGGTGATCTTTGATTTTCACGCGGAAGCCACCAGTGAAAAGCAGTGTTTCGGCCATTTTGTTGATGGTCGCGCCAGTCTGGTTGTGGGAACGCATACCCATGTACCGACCGCTGACTGCCAGATTCTGACCAATGGTACGGCCTATATGTCTGATGCCGGTATGTGCGGTGATTATGATTCATCGCTGGGCATGGACAAAGAAGAGCCGCTCAACCGTTTTCTCTCCAAAGTGCCGAAGGGGCGCTTTGAGGCTGCCAGCGGCCCTGCAACCATCAGCGGTATCGGGGTTGAAATCTCTGATCGAACCGGTCTGGCAGAAAAGGCGGCACCATTGCGCATCGGACCGCGGCTTGAAGAAACCATTCCGTCTTTCTGGCGCTGAAGCATCGTTTTGCTGAATAAAATTATAAGACCCGCATATTTTACGGATATGCGGGTTTTTTGTTTGGCTGAACATGCGAAATATTTCAGGCAGAAATAAAATGTTGGGCTTCTGTTTTATTGAAAAACAGGCATTCTTTTCCCATGTGCCTGTCTCGTGATTTCATGAGATTGTAGAATATCTGTGCGTGTTCAAGTCTTTATTGCCTGTATAGGCGGTTTATAACCGGAACATGGACTGAGTTTTGAACTGTTTTGTCATAAGTAAAATGACGCAGCTCACCTGTCTCTTTGGCTTTGCGCACTATCTGATGCAAAGCCGCATGGTATTTGCCGGATATGCTTACATTACAGATCTATCAATAATTCTTCGACGCAAAGGGCGCCTGAATGGAATTTTTCGCTGAGTATTTTGGTTTTTTGAACAGCCCTGCGGGATGGGCTGCCTTGGTCACATTGCTGGTCATGGAAATTGTTCTCGGCATTGATAATCTGATCTTTATCTCGATCCTCACCAATAAGCTGCCGCTGCATCAGCAGGCAAAAGCCCGAAAAATCGGTATTGGTGCTGCGCTGATCCTGCGTCTCGGACTGCTTTTCACAATTTCCATTATCGTACAGATGAAGGATCCGGTGATTGAGCTGTTCGGTAATCAGTTCTCATGGCGCGATATTATTCTGATTGCCGGTGGCCTGTTCCTTGTCTGGAAAGCGACCAAGGAAATTCATCACACGGTTGATCCTCATGACGGTGCCAAAGCCGGTGCAGGTAAAGTTGTGACATTGAGCATGGGTGCTGCAATTACACAGATCCTGTTGCTTGATCTGGTCTTCTCGGTCGACAGTATCATCACAGCGGTTGGTATGACCGATGAGATCGTGATCATGGTGATTGCTGTTGTCGGTGCTGTCACAGTGATGCTGCTTGCTGCTGACCCGCTGTCGCACTTTATCGGTAAGAACCCGACAATCGTTATGCTGGCGCTGGGCTTCCTGCTGATGATCGGTATGACCCTGATTGCTGATGGCTTCGGTTATCATGTGCCGAAAGGCTATATCTATGCTGCGATGGGCTTCTCGGCGCTGGTCGAAATCCTCAATATGCTGGCACGTCGCCGTAATAAACCTGCTGAGTAAATCAGTATAAAATCCGCATATGAAAAAGCCCCGTTGCAGATCGCTGCAACGGGGCTTTTATTTTACCGAAGCTCAAAAGCGATTAAGCATCTTTACGGAAAGAAGCTTTCAGGATCGAAGCGCCGAGAGCGGATTTGATCAGTGCGCCGATCAGGAATGGTGTAGCACCAACCAGTACGGCTTTTTCAACGCCGACTGACAGGCTCAGCCATGCTGCGCCGAGAACCAGAGCCAGAATATTGGCGGTCAGGAAAGCGGCGAAAGCTTTTGGCAGGCTGCTGCCGTTCCAGCCGCGTTCGGCCAGATAGCCGGTGAGGGCTGCGATAACAGGGAATGCAAACAGGTAACCGGCTGTCGGGCCTGCAAAAGCGGCCAGAGTGCCGTTGCCACCGGCAAGAACAGGCATGCCCATTGCTGCTTCACCGAGCCATGCAAGCACGGTCAGTGCGCCAAGACGCCAGCCATAAAGTGCGCCGATCAGCGGAACAACCAGTGTCTGCAGGGTGATTGGCACCGGCAGCATAGGCACTGTGATCTGGGAGGTCAGTGCGAGAATCATGGTGCCGGAAATGACGGCAAATAATTTCATGGCCGCGCTGCGATTGTCGAGATTGAGCGGGCTGAAAGCCGGTTTGCGAACTGCATGTGCGAGAGACATGAAAAGCTCCTTATAGCATGATGTGTATTCAAATGATCTTATTTGACGGGCACGATCATGCAATAAACAAAAACTGAGAGCGGGTGCAGCGGGTAAAATGATATGCGACACACTCTGGTGAAAATTATAGATAGTTTGCAATGCGCATCTATCGTAAAAATCATTAGGTCAATTTGCGCGACTTGGCCAGACAGAATTGTCGTAAAATTGTTTATAGACGGGTCGTAAACAGAGCGGATTGCAGCTATCCGGGCAAGGGCAGGTTTTAAAACTGCCCGCATCTGCTCTGAGACTTATGAATTGATATATTTTATAGATAATTTATGCGGAATTGGTTTTATTTTAACCGACAATCGCAAAGGCATCGCGCACTTTGCCTGACGGGCTGGTCACCGGCTTGCGGCCAATCCACTGCACATGGCGGGTGAGGATATTCGCGGCCTGCTCCACATCGCCGTCCCGCAGGGCTGCAAGAATAGCCAGATGGTCATGATCGGTGCGGGCTTCCCATTCTGCGCGCCATGAGACGAACAGAAAGCGTGCGCTGGCATCGTGCAGATCATCAATCGTCGCCAGCAGACGCGGCATGGCGCAAGGTGTAATCAGCAACCGGTGAAATTTGCGGTTGGCCGCTTCCCATGAACGTACATCACTTGAATTATCACCGGCATGGGTGGCTTCTTCCGCCTCATCCAGAATGGCGCGGGTCAGGTGCGGTGCAGCATGGCGCAGTGCCAGCACTTCCAGTGCGGCGCGCATTTCCGCAACTTCGCGGATTTCTGCAAGCGAGAAAGAGGCAACACGCACACCACGGCGCGGCTCGGATACGGCCAGTCCCTGCGCTTCAAGACGGCGGAAAGCCTCGCGCACCGGTACATGGCTGGTGCCGAATTCATCTGCAATATGATCCTGACGCAGTTTTGCCCCCGGTTCCAGTTCACCGGCGATGATACGCTGCGACAGAATCTTACTGATCTGTGCGGCTATCGTGTCGTTTTTCTGTCGCGGTGCGGCTGGCTGTTCGGTCACGTCAATCTATATCCGGTGTAACGGGCAGTTTCAGAGCTTGCCCGTGGATAGAGCATTATGGGATTCAAATAAAGGTACGGGCAAATAAAGGTTTGAGAATGAGTATAATGCCAGAGATGCGGCATAATATATTCACTTTATTGATAAGGCGCATATCAGAGCGTGTCCAGTTGCAGGGCTCGGAACCGGTGTAAAAAACTATCATCTGCAATGAAAAGACGATATTATCGCAGCCTGCAAAGAAGTGCGGTGTGGTGTGGCTGGACGTGGCGCACCATTTTCCTTATAAAGCGCACATTCCGCAGGGATGAATGCGGATGCCTCGCTCTTGCTGCGCCGCATATTCAATCCCGTGCCCAAATTTTAGAACCTGAACAGGGGTGCTATGGCCGGCCATTCACAGTTTAAAAATATTATGCACCGCAAAGGCAGACAGGATGCCATGCGGTCGAAAATGTTCTCCAAGCTTGCACGCGAAATTACCGTTGCAGCCAAGCAGGGTCTGCCTGATCCGTCGATGAATGCGCGTCTGCGTCTGGCAATTCAGAACGCTAAAGCGCAGTCCATGCCAAAGGACAATATCGAGCGCGCGATCAAAAAAGCTGCCGGTGCCGATTCCGAGAACTATGATGAAGTACGCTACGAAGGCTACGGCCCGGGTGGTGTGGCCGTCATCGTTGAGGCGCTGACAGACAACCGCAACCGTACCGCATCCAACGTGCGTGCTGCTTTCACCAAATCCGGCGGTGCGCTGGGTGAAACCGGCTCCGTGGGCTTCATGTTCTCCCGCGTTGGCGAGATCGTCTATAAGCCTACTGCCGGTGACGCTGACACCGTTATGGAAGCAGGGATTGAGGCCGGTGCTGAAGACGTGCAGTCTGATGAAGAAGGCCACGTCATCATCTGTGCTTTTGAAGATCTCGGCGAAGTTTCCAAAGCGCTTGAAGCGGCACTTGGCGAAGCTGAGTCCATCAAGGCAGTTTGGAAGCCGCAGACTTCGGCTCCGGTTGACGAAGAAAAGGCACAGTCCGTTCTGCGTCTGATTTCGACACTGGAAGATGATGATGATGTGCAGAACGTCTACGCCAATTTTGAAGTCAGCGAAGAAGTGCTGGCCAAGCTGAGCGTATAATTTAGCCTCCTTATTCAATATTAAAACCTCCGGCAGCTGATGTTGCCGGAGGTTTTGCTTTTTGTGCCATATAATCGTCCTGTTGACCTTGGCAGGTAAAATCGGGACACTAAATTGATAGAGCATATCTGAGACTGGCCGGAGCATTTCACCGTCAGGTTGAATAGTTTGATGGCAATGAAATGCGACGACTCTAAGAATCGAGAGCGATTGCTGTGATTCAATCGGGGCGTCAATCGCTCTCGAGGCGGACACCGTTCCGCAATACGGAAACGGGAGAATGATCTATGCACAGACCGATTGCTGTTTTTGATGCGGGTATCGGCAGCTATGCTGTCGTTGCGGAAATCCGCAACCGCTTGCCGCATCAGGATATTATTTATTTTGCTGACCGTGCCAGTTTTCCCTATGGCGGCAAAAGCCGCGCGGAACTGATTCAGGTAATGCGCCGCACGATTGATTATCTCTCAAGCTTCAATCCTTGTGCGATTGTGATCGCTTCCAATGCGCCGTCGATTATGGTGCTGGAGGAACTCAGTCAGGATATTCATCTGCCGCTTTTCGGCGTCTATCCACCTTTGCGTGAGGCATGGGGCTTATCCCATAGCGGACATGTCGGGATCATGGGTGTTCAGTCGCTGGTGGAAAGTCCGATGATCGGTGAATTCGTGGCTGAACACAGTGCTTACAGTGACCGTGTGGCGCTGATTAATGCCTCACCGATGGTGGAGCTGGTAGAATCAGGTGCGTTTCTGTTTGCACCGGAGAAAACACAGACAGCGGTTGATGCATTTCTGGCGCAGGTTTTTGCCAAATATCCGGAGATTGATGTGCTGACCCTTTCCAGTACGCATTTGCCGTGGTTGCGCCGGTTTTTCGAAAATGCCCGTCCGCAGTGCCATTTTCTCGATCCTGCCAAAGATATGGTTTCACGGATCGGACAGGGTACAAAAGGGCAGGGGAAGATCCGTGCATTGGTGACGGAAGATGAGCGCTATGATCTGGCGACATTCCGGAAGATGCTCAGCGCGATTGGCGTTGATATTCCACTTGAGCCGGTGCGACCCTATTAAAGCCTGGTGCATTTCCAGCAAAAGTGAGAACCGGTTTTGCGTCAGGCAAATGCACAAAACAAAGAGACAGGTCATAAAAAAAGCTCCGCATTGCGGAGCTTTTTTATTCTTGTCAAGAAATCGAGGATTAGATACCCAGATTGCCGAAGCGGTTCTTGAACTTGGTAACGCGGCCACCGCGATCCATCAGCTGCTGGTTGCCGCCGGTCCATGCCGGATGGCTCAAAGGATCGATATCGAGGTTCATCGTATCGCCTTCTTTACCCCAGGTGGAACGTGTTGAATATTCGGTACCATCAGTCATAACAACTTTGATGGTGTGGTAATCCGGATGAATGTCTGCTTTCATAGTCAGCTTCCTGAAAGGTTTATGGCATTTAGCCACGCCCCGGCCATCACCGGAACTGCGGCAGATACGCCCACTTGTCTCATTGAAGCTGCAGACAATACGGCTACGGCTTCCAAAAGGGTTGGGGAGCCTATACATCAGGCAGCAGCTAATAACAAGGGCGCAATATAGCAAGCAAGCAGAATGACAGCGACGAATTTACAAAACAAAGCGGTTTCTGAGGCCGAGAGCGGTAAAAAGCCACGCCGGTCCTTAAAGCCGCTGGCGCGAATCTTTCCTTACGTCCGTCAATATCCCCGCTCTGTTGCCGGTGCGCTGGTTGCATTGGTCACTGCAGCAATGGCGACTTTGGTTCTGCCGGTGGCTGTGCGCAGCCTGCTGGATAACGGGTTGATATCGGCTTCGAGCAGTCTGGTTGATACGTCTTTTGCTGCCTTAATGGTTCTGGCAGCGGTTCTGGCTGTGGCCTCTGCTGCACGCTATTATTTCGTGATTACGCTGGGTGAGCGCATTGTTGCTGACCTGCGGCGCGATGTTTTTGCCCATGTTACCCGCCTTTCACCTGCTTTTTTTGATGAAGTGCAGTCCGGAGAGATCGTTTCCCGTCTGACTGCCGATACAACACAGGTAAAATCCGCTGTCGGTGCTACGGCTTCTATCGCCTTGCGCAATCTGATTCTGGTGATCGGTGCGGTGGTAATGATGGTGGTCACCAGTCCCAAATTATCGGCGCTTGTGCTGGCTGCTATTCCGCTCATCGTATTGCCGCTGGTAGCCTTTGGCCGTTCTGTCCGCCGCCGGTCACGCCGTGCGCAGGACGAGCTGGCACTGGCGACTGCCTATGCGGGAGAAAAAATTGCCGCAGTGCGCACCGTACAGGCTTTTACCCATGAAGCACCGGCGATTGCACATTATACCGGCGCTGTTGATCATGCTTATGATGCGGCGCAACAATCGATTCTCTCCCGCTCGATCCTGACTGCTTTTGCAATCTTCATCATCTTCGCCAGCGTTGTGGCCGTGCTTTGGTTCGGCTCTCATGATGTGATGAACGGACGGATGTCTGCAGGCACGTTGGGGCAGTTTCTGATCTATGCGGTGGTGGCGGCAGGTTCGCTCGGTGCTTTGTCGGAGGTTTGGGCGGAGCTGGCACAGGCTGCCGGTGCGGCGGAGCGGCTGGTGGAGTTGCTGAATGAAGAATCAGCTGTCGCTTCACCGGCGCAACCGGTCAGACTTATCCGTGCTGAAGGCCGCGTTGAATTTTCCCATGTGGAATTTGCTTATCCGACACGACCGGAGCACCAAGCCCTTCACGATATGAGCTTTGTGATTGAACCGGGCAAGACTGTTGCGATCGTCGGTGCCTCCGGTGCCGGTAAATCGACACTGATCGCCTTACTGCTGCGTTATTATGATCCGCTACAGGGCAAAATCCTGCTGGATGGTAAGGATCTGCGGCAATTGTCGCTGGATGATCTGCGCGGCAATATTGCGCTGGTGCCGCAGGATGTGACGATTTTTGCTGCCAGTATTCGTGAGAATATCGCTTTCGGACGGCCGGATGCCAGTGATGCGGAAATTGAAGCTGCTGCAAAGGCTGCGCAGGCACATGAATTTATCATGGCGCTTGAGGGTGGCTATGATGCACCGGTCGGTGAGCGTGGCGTAATGCTCTCCGGTGGTCAGCGTCAGCGTATTGCCATTGCCCGCGCTTTGCTGCGGGATGCGCCGGTGCTGCTGCTCGATGAAGCGACTTCGGCACTGGATGCGCAGAGTGAAATGCTGGTGCAGAAAGCGCTGGAACATCTGATGCAGGGACGCACGACACTGGTGATTGCGCATCGCTTGGCGACCGTTTTGAAGGCCGATCATATTCTGGTTATGGATCAGGGGCGCATTGTTGAGCAGGGCACCCATACAAGCCTGAGCCAGTCCGGCGGGATTTATGCCCGCCTTGCCAGCCTGCAGTTTCAGCAGGCGGTAAACTAACAAAGTCTGCAGTTTCAGCAGGTGCATTGAAATGAAAAAGCCCGCGATTATCGCGGGCTTTTTATTATCTCTCAGTGAGTTTCAGCTCGATACGCCGGTTGCGGCTGCGGGCATCGGAGCTGTCATCCGCTTCCAGTGGCTGATATTCGCCAAAACCTGCGGCTACCAGCCGGTTCGCCGGTACACCATTGGCAATCAGGAATTTGACCACCGCCGTTGCGCGGGCTGAGGAGAGCTCCCAATTGTCGCGATAACGGCCTGTGCCGGAGAGCGGCACATTATCCGTATGCCCGTCCACACGCAGCACCCAGTTGATATCGTCCGGTATCTCCTTGTTAAGCTCTACCACTGCATCGGCCAGTTTTTTCATTTCGATCAGGCCTTGCGGATTGATATCTGCTGAGCCGGTCGGGAACAGCACCTCCGACTGGAAGACGAAACGATCCCCGACGATGCGGATATTTTCACGATCGGAGAGAATCTCACGCAACCGTCCGAAGAAGTCCGAGCGGTAACGGTTTAGCTCCTGCACACGCTGGGCAAGTGCCACATTTAGCCTTTTGCCGAGATCTGCAATCTTGGTATTGGATTCGCGGTCACGGGCTTCGGATGCATTGAGTGCGTCTTCCAGCGCACCGATCTGGCGGCGCAGGGCTGCAATCTGCTGATTGAGCAATTCGACTTGCGACAAGGCTCGGGCGCTGACCTGTTTTTCAGCATCCAGCGTTGCAGATAATTCACCGGCCCGCTGCTCTGCAGCTGCACCGGAGCCACCGGAAGCGAGCAGGCTCTGCAGGCGGGATTTTTCATTTTCCGCGGCGGTGAGCGAAGCCTGAAGACCGGCCAGTGTATCTTCCAGATCCTGCCCCTTGCCGCGTTCCAGCGACAAGAGCTCGGTCAGTTCGCTGATCTGGCTGTTGAGCCGGTTCAGCACAGAATCCTTGTTATTGACCTCTTGTGAGAGCAGAAACTGCATCAGCACAAAGACGGACAGCAGAAACATGATCGCCAGCAGCAATGTGGACAGCGCGTCCACAAAACCCGGCCAGTAATCGACATGGCGTTCACTGCGGCGGTTACGGGATAAGGCCATCGGTTCCGCCTTATTGTTCGCGCTTGGTAGCGGAGAGGATGGTGTTCAGTTTTTCGACAGCCTGACGCAGAGCTTTCTGCTCTTCGGCCTGTCGTTCAACCCAGTCACTCATGCTCTGCTGATCGTGGCGCATGGTTTTCACCAATGCCTGTACGCCGTCTGCCAAATTGGCCAGCGCAGCGGTTGTGCGCTGGCTGGTGCCGCTGCCATCCTGCATTGTTTGCAGGCGGTCGGAGAACAGGCGGATTTCTTCCAGCGTTGTATTGCCGCTTTCCGCATCAACGCGCAGGTCGGAATTAAGATCGGTGACCGAGGACAGCCAGTTTTCCAGTTCCGTATAGAAACGGTTCTGGGCGCGACCGGATTGCAAATCGAGAAAGCCAAGAATCAGCGAGCCGGACAGACCGAACAGGGAGGACGAGAAAGCCGTCCCCATGCCGCTGAGCGGTGCCTGCAATCCGCTCTTGAGCGAATCCAGCACCGTGCCGGTATCATTGGATTTCGGATCAAGCGACTGAATGGTCTGACCGATGGAACCGATAGTTTCCAACAAACCCCAGAATGTACCGAGCAGGCCGAGAAATACCAGCAACCCGATCAGATAGCGGGAAATATCGCGGCTTTCATCAAGGCGTGTGGCAATGGAATCAAGAATAGAGCGCATCGATGTGGCGGATAGTGCCATGGACTGGCGACGGCCGATCATCGCCCGCATTGGTGCCAGCAGCACCGGATCCGTCGCGCCGTCATCACCGTTGCGGAAAGAATTGACCCAGCGGATTTCCGGCACAAGGCGCAGAACCTGAATGAAAGCCAGTATGATACCGACCAGCAATACACCGAGAATCAGGCCGTTGAGGCCGGGATTAGTGACGAAGAAAGTTTGAATCTGCCGTACCAGTACCAGAGCCAGAAAAGCGACAAGAGCGAGGAATATAATCATAATCATCATGACCTGCCGCGGGCTGGAAAGCCGGTTCGGGTCGTATTCTGTTCCCATGCTGATATCCCGCTGCGCCATAATATTCTCTCGCCTGAGCCTGATGTGTTTTGCTTCAGATGCTGTTCTGCATTGTCTGAAACCGCTTTGTGATACAGGACGCTACTGCAAAATTTTCAAAACTGAAACTTTTATTCCTGTCATATTTCCGACTGTGGCAAGCTATAGCATGTCGCGGAAAAGTGGACACCGGTTTTCCTATAACGACATGCGTAAAAATAAGGCGATAGAGCGAGCGCTGCGGATATCATTAAATACGACGCTCTCTAGAGCGGTGAAAACGGGAACAGGATATAAAAAAATCCCCCGCGCATCAGAGATGAACGGGGGATTGGTGATTTCAGCCTGATCGTTTTATCAGACCGGCTTTTTGATTGTCCGCAGCAGCTGGCCGTGAATGAGCTCATTACCGGCTACGATGTTTTTCTGCTCATACATGTCCTGCTGGCCGTTTTTGTCGGAGATAAAGCCACCGGCTTCACGCACCATCAGAATACCGGCTGCCATATCCCAAGGGGACAGCGGCTCATCCCAGTAGCCGTCAACGCGACCGGCAGCGACATAAGCGAGTTCCAGAGAAGCGGCGCCAAACGCACGCATACCGGCGGCTTCACCCATAACATTGCGCAGTTCGATGAGGTAGTGACCATGCTTGCCGCGACCCAGATGCGGCATACCATGGGTAATCACAGCATCGGAAAGCTTGGAGCGGGCTGCAACGCGCAGGCGGCGGTCGTTGAGGAATGCACCGCCACCACGCTCAGAGGTATAAAGTTCGTCCGTTGCAGGATTGTAGATCACACCGGCAACAACCTGTCCCTGACGCTCAAGAGCGATGGAAACGGCAAAGGTCGGAATACCGTGCAGGAAGTTGGTGGTGCCGTCGAGAGGATCAACGATCCAGCGGTGCTGGCTGTCAGCACCTTCAACCGCGCCGCGTTCTTCCATCAGAAAGCTATAATCAGGACGCGCACGGCGCAGTTCGCTGAAAATAATATCTTCGGCTTTTTTATCGGCCTGACTTACATAATCGCCGGGGCCTTTGAGCGAGACCTGCAGATTCTGTACTTCACCAAAATCACGCGCCAGTGAGCGTCCGGCCTTGATTGCGGCCTGAACCATAACGTTGAGAATTGCTGAGCGCGCCATATTTTTCGTCCTGTCAGTGCATAAGTCCGGTGCTGGCTGAAGTCTGCATCGCCGGCCGGTACAATTTATGCGTTCGTGTCAAAGAGAAAACCGCTAAGCCTCACCAAAGACGAGGGGCAGTTTTCATGTGTGGAAACCGGCTGGCACAGACGTTAAATGTGAGCAGCGTCTGTTCGCCGGATAATCTTTTATATGCATAAAGATCATGCATAAATAATATCTGAGCTAAAAGCGAGAGACTGTTTAGAGCATAGTCCGGCACGGCCGGATCAGATCGACGCAGCCCGATAATATGAGCACGCGCACATTCTCCGAAAAGTGCTTTCGTTTTCTGGATCTATTCACAAATGTCAATGTGCTTAACAGCTTTTTCATCCGCAAAGCATGCCTTGCGGATGAAACAATATTTAAATCCTGAAGAGTACAGGGGGTATTTGAGCCGGATCAGGCGCGGGATACGTAGGTCAGTTCGTTGGTGTCAACGATAACGCGTTCGCCGGATTCAATGAAAGGCGGCACGAGAATACGGATGCCGTTTTCCAGAATTGCAGGCTTGTAGGAAGAAGCCGCTGTCTGGCCTTTAACAACCGGATCAGCTTCGGTGATTGCCAGTGTAACCTGATCCGGCAGACGAATGCCGATCGGGCGTTCTTCGTGCATTTCAACGGTGACCATCATGCCGTCCTGCAGGAATGCAGCGCGCTCACCAACAAAGTCTTTGTTCAGTTCGAGCTGTTCGTAGCTTTCGGTATCCATGAAAATCAGAGCTTCACCCTGTTCATAGAGGAAAGAGAAGTCTTTCTGCTCAAGACGGATGCGCTCAACAGTTTCAGCGGAACGGAAACGTTCATTCAGCTTGGTGCCGTCGATAAGGTTTTTCAGTTCAACCTGATTATAGGCGCCGCCTTTACCTGGTTTAACCGCGTTGCATTTAACTGCTGCCCACAGGCCGCCATTGTGCTCAATGACATTGCCGGGACGGATTTCGTTACCGTTGATCTTCATATTCGTTCAATCCGGAATTAGTGTGAAATTTTCTCTGATTTACCCTTTGAAATTCTGCGTCGCTTCGCGCAAAACCGGTGGCGGTTTGGCAAAAAATGCCGCAGGCGGTATCAGAGGGCTCTCAAGCCATATCAATCGGGGTTTTCAAGACCATAAATCTGCAATTTTAGCAAGTCTGATACGATGCTTTGCCGGACTTCGGGCTGCACTAGAGCATAATTTCTTAAACTTGAATCAGTTTAAGCGAAAATTATGCTCTCATTCAAAGTGTCAGAGCGAGTTTTATGCGCCCAATCGGGCGCATGGCGCTCTATGCTAGCAAAATGCAATTTTACCGGTCAGCGCAGATTGTTTGCACGGGCGATGGCCTGCTGAATTTCTTCATCTGTCAGCCCGTCCATGAAAGAATCGAGGTCTTTGGCATTGAGTTTTGAGCGCCGCGCCAGAATATACCATGCCGCAGCCTCAACCGAATTGCCGTCTGTGCCGATACCGTCACGATAAAGCCGTGCCACACGCGCCATGGCTGCAATATTGCCGCCCCGCGCTGCTGTCAGCATCCAGCGGAAACCGGCATCATAATTGCGCTCACCGCCGCGCCCTTCGACCAGCCATGTGCCCAGATCAAGCTGTGCCGTGTCATAATTTTTGCGGGCAGCACGCAATAAATATTCCCGTGCCTGCGCATCGTCGCGTTTGATTGTTGCGGTGCCATTGGCAAGCAGCTGACTGACAGCATATTCACCATCGGCCAGTCCGGCATCTGCCGCTTTCTGGAACCATGGTGCGGCTTCATCCAGCCCTTTGGCTCCGGGACGGCGCATCATCAGCATTTGCGCATAATTGAATTGCGCCATGGCATTGCCTGCCTCGGCCGCTTTTTGCATCAGCTCTTCAGCTTTTTTCGCGTCCTTGGTGACATAGATGCCCTGAAGCAGCATGGCGGCGTAGCGGAACTGGGCTTCATGTTCGCCTTTTTCTGCGGCTAAGCCATACCAGTGCGCTGCTTGTTTCTGATCGGATTTGACGCCAAGACCACGGGCATAGATTTCCGCTACCAGCGTTTGTGCCGCCGGATCACCGGCTTTGGCGCGTTCCATGCCGAGGTTGAAGGCTGTCAGATAAAGACCGCGCTGAAATGCACCAAAGGCCGGATCGGCAATTTTGTCTCCGAACCGGTTCTCGTTAAAAGCGGGCATGGCATCGGTCGTTGCCGGTTGCTGAAGCATATCAGATTTTTCAGCCTGATTTTTCGACCATGATCCGGCAAGTTCCGGAATAGTGAAGCCGGTTGAAACCGCCGGTACATCCATAGATGCGCCGGTCGGATCTGCCGGTTTATCCGTCTCTGTTTTGTCCGTTTTGGGCTTGTCAGCTTTGGACTTGTCAGCTTCAGGCACTGTTTTCTCAGGTGCCGGTTTTGCGGCCTCTGCAGCCATGACAGTGGTTGCCGGCATAGATGCCGCTGCGGCAACCAACCAGAAAGCACAGGTGCTGTTGAACAAAACGGATTTTTTCAGCATGGTCTAACTCTGTTACTCTTCAGTCTCAGCCGCACTCATCTCATCGAGCTGGCGGTTTGCATCGGCAATAACCTGTGCAGGATCTTCTGCGGAAAACACAGCGGTACCCAACGCGATAAATTCCGCCTGTGTGGCAAAACAAGCCGCGAGATCATCCAGTTTTGCACCGGCCTGCAAAATAGCAGGAATCTCAACCATTGCCGCCCACCATTCAGCCAGTGAAAGATTGCGCGGATGGGCTTCCGGTTTGGTATCTGCACCGATTTTGCCGAAGAACATATAGTCCGGCTGCAACTCACCGACTTCCAGCGCTGTGTGGCGCTCTTTTACATTGCCGGTGCCGACAATCATTCTCGGCGTATAGCGCTCAACTGCATCTGCAATATCAGCCAGAGAGCCTTCAATATGCACGCCGTCTGCGCCGACACGACCGGCAGTGCGGGTATCGTTCAGAATAATGGCTGCGGCACCTGCTGCCTGAATTTTGCCGACGGCCAATGTTGCAAAAGCCTGAAAGGATGCCTCGTCGGTTTTCCCATTGTCGAGAATGACGCTGGCAATGTCGCCTGCAGTCAGGGCTTTATCCAGCGTGGCAAGCAGCGTATCTGCTGTATGCCCTTCTGAAGAAGGAGAGGGGACAACCAGCACCAGACGCGGACGGTTTGCAGGAAATTTCATCAGATAAAGCCTCGTTGAGCGGGCGCCAATAGCCCATAAAAATGGCAAAGTTCGGGAATTGCATAGTGTAAAATATGCAATATACCGGTCATTATCTTCTGTTTAGAGCATATTTGCCAAAAGATAACGCGGTTTTTAAAGACAGGTGCAAAAACATCGGAGCGCTGTCCTTTTCCCCGAATTTCCCTTCGATCTTGATGCTAACAACTTATTGTCATTGTCGTTTTGTTTAGTTCTGGAAAATAATGTGATGGGGGTAAGCAGTAGCTTAGCCGCTTTCGTGTCCCATTTGAGTCGTATTGTTGTATGCAGACAAAAACTGTCTGCAGGACATGTTTTCGCTTCTTGAGAGATGAAAACATTCAGGCAAGTCAGGCAAAAGGCAGGCTGGCAATGACAATACATAATGCAGGACAGATGGTGAAAATGCGCGATACGCGTCTTGATGTTTTCAGGGCGATGGCATTGCTGACGATCTTCATCAACCATGTTCCGGGCACAATTTATGAGAAATTCACGCATCGCGAATTCGGTTTTTCCGATTCTGCTGAAGCTTTTGTGCTGATTTCCGGTCTGGCTGTTGCGCTTGCCTATAGTTCCAAATTTGTTGAAGGCAATCGTCTGTTGCTGTCATTGAAAATGGCACGCCGGTCGATGACGCTTTATATGGCGCAGATGATGACAACGCTCATCACACTGGCGATTTTCGGTTTTACGGCCATTTATATGAAACGGCCGGAAATGCTGGAAATGATTAATATCAAGACTGTGATGGAACAGCCTGCGCAGGCTTTTGTCGGTCTGGCCACGCTTGGCCACCAGCTCGGCTATAATAATATTCTGTCGCTCTATCTGGTACTGATGCTGTTTGCGCCGGTCATGCTTTATCTGTCGCGGATCAGCATTTCGCTGATGCTGACAATTTCCTGTTCGATCTGGTTTCTGTCCGGCTATTATCATATTGCGCCGGTGAATTATCCGACACAGGGCGTGTGGTTCCTTAATCCGTTGTCGTGGCAGTTTCTGTTCGCCATCGGTATTGGTGCGATGACCTATGTGAAGCAGGGCGGCCGCTTTGATCAGAACCGTCCGCTGATGATTGCGGCGATCGGTTATCTGGTTTTCTCCCTGCTGTGGCTACGTGTGACGCATCCGAACTGGGATATTTCCTTCGGCCTGCCTGCGGTGCTGACCGGTTTTGACAAGACCTATCTCTCGGCAACCCGTTTGTTGCATGTGCTGGCGCTTGCCTATGTGATTGCCGGTATTCCTGCGCTGTCGGAAAAAGCCCGTCTTGATATGAACCATCCGCTGGCCTTGCTGGGTAAACATTCGCTGCCGGTTTTTGTAGCCGGTACTATTCTGGCGATGGTTGGTCAGGCGCTGCGCCATGTTTATCCGGTGAGCCTGTCCTTTGACACCTTGCTGATTGCAGGCGGTATTATGGCTCAGTTTGCGCTGGTCTATTATCTGGAATGGCTGCCGCGCATCGGCTGGAAAGGCAAAGCAGTTTCGAAAAGCCCAGTGCCGGAAATCGCAAGATCCGCACGGGCGGCAGAAAGCCGGAAACCAGCTCCTATAGCTGTGAAGCCGCGTTCGGTTCCTGCGTCTTGAAAGTGGCAGAGCATGTCGCGGAAAAGTGGGCACCGGTTTTCCGATAACGACATGCGTAGAAATAAGGAAATAGAGCAAGCGCAGCGGATACAATTAAATGCGATAGGCTCTAGAAACTGAACTTACCGCATTAACCAAATATTAAAGTTAACAAAAGAATATAAGGCTATCCGGTTTTGCCGGATTCTTACCGAGTGGACTTGGTCCCTCTGTATGACGCCTCCCTGTTAAACTTCTGAGAGCCGCTTTTGCGGCTCTTTTTTTATTTCCGGACCTGCTTTGTTTATCCGCAGTTGAGAGCCGCTTTGTGGATAAAGAGTTTCTGAGAAAATTTGCGGGCAGGCGTTGCTGTTGGCAGAAAATACGGGCGATTCTGTTTAACTATCTGAACAGGCTTACTTTATTCGTCTGGATAGCATTATTTGCTCTGGCAAGCACAAAATCACAATTCATCTTTCTTTAACCATATTATTGCGCGAGCGTGTATGAGCGTGCATTTTGCTTGGATAGGCCATAGCCAAACGGTTTTTTACGATCACGCTTTGTGATGCAAACGAGTGAAGTGCAGCCTGATTATAGGGGATTCGCCTGTTTGGCCGGTTATAAACCGGAGAAAATACGGTGCCTTACGTGGTCGGAATGCTTGTCAAAAATTACAATTGCGGTTCAGTGAACTGCAGTTGCCAGTGAGCAGAACAAGATGATGGAACAGACACATCGCAGCGAAAACAGAGTGCCGGATAATATGATCCGTCTGTCGGAGCGTATGGTGTTTTCAGACAGTTTCAAACCGCTTTACAGTGAAGGTATGGCGCTGGTGGAAGAAGCCGCCGCTTATCTTGACGGTGAGGGGAAAGACGCTGCGCGTTCTCTGTCTCACAAGGCTGCAACACTTTATGCCGCAGAATCCATGCGTCTGACCTCGCGTCTGATGCATATTGCCTCCTGGCTTTTGCTATTGCGTGCCAGCCGTTCCGGCGATATGCCGCGCGAAATGGTGGCAAAAGAGAAGGCAAAGGTCAGTCTGGAAACCCATTCTGCCGGTGAAAAGACTG
Organism: Pseudochrobactrum algeriensis; assembly: GCF_018436245.1. Classification (NCBI taxonomy): domain Bacteria; kingdom Pseudomonadati; phylum Pseudomonadota; class Alphaproteobacteria; order Hyphomicrobiales; family Brucellaceae; genus Pseudochrobactrum; species Pseudochrobactrum algeriensis. The sequence goes on along the minus strand of NZ_CP075361.1, from coordinate 2,833,849 downwards.
CAGGCTGGAAAGAACTGCCGCAGGCTTTCCGCGATATGATTGCGCATTCGCTGCATCTTCAGGATCGCGTGCGCTGTATGGATGGTGATAGCTATCATCAGCCGATCCGTGAACTGGTTGAGTGCAAGGGTAATCCGGTTTCGGATCAGATCGTTCTGTTGCGCACAGCATTTGGCAGTAATTGATCTGCCGGAGCATGTCGCGGAAAAGTGGGAACCGGTTTTCTGATAACGACATGCGTAAAAAATAAAGACAGAGCGAGCGCAGTGGCTATGATTAAATGCACACGCTCTGGTTTCATTTAATTGTCGCATGTTCGCGAACGCTAAATAAACCCATTTGAGCCAGACATGCTCTGGCATCTTCTCCTGTCTTTAAATTGCGATGTTTCCATTTTGTTCACATTTTGATTGTTGAATGCACCTTACACAAGGTAAGGTCAGCATATGAAACAGGCGATTCGCATTATTGGTATTGATCCGGGTTTGCGCCGCACCGGCTGGGGCGTGATTGAGTCCATGGGTAATTCCCTGCATTTTATTGCAGCGGGAACTGTCACCTCTGATGACAAAATGGATCTTGCCTCGCGTTTATGCCAGCTGCATGAAGGATTGAGCGCTGTCCTGCATCAGATGATGCCGGATGAAGCGGCTGTTGAACATACATTCGTCAATAAAGATGCGGCGGCAACGCTGAAGCTGGGGCAGGCGCGCGGTATTGCGCTGCTGGTGCCTGCACAGGCCGGATTGCGAGTGGCTGAATATGCGCCGAATGCGGTGAAAAAATCCGTTATTGGTGTCGGCCACGGTGAAAAACAGCAAATTCATATGATGGTCAAAGTGCTGATGCCGCGGGCGAGTTTTGATACCAGCGATGCGGCGGATGCGCTGGCGATTGCCATTTGTCATGCCCATAACCGGCACAGCCTGTATAATTTGGCAGAACTGAAGAAAAGCGGGAGGATTGCAGCCATATCATGATCGGGAAACTGAAAGGTGTTGTCGATGAAATTGCTGACGATCACGTCATTCTTGATGTGCATGGGGTCGGCTATGTGGCTTTCTGTTCTGCGCGCACGCTGGGCAATCTGCCTTCAGCGGGTGAAGCGGCAATTCTGCTGATTGAGACCTATGTGCGTGAAGATGTGCTGCGGCTTTACGGCTTCGGCACGGCATTGGAGCGTGAGTGGTTTCGTCTGTTGCAGAATGTACAGGGCGTTGGTGCCAAAGTGGCACTGGCAGTGCTGGGCACATTAACGCCGTCTGAACTCGCCAATGCCATTGCTTTGCGTGATATTGCTATGGTGTCCCGTGCGCCGGGTGTCGGCAAAAAAGTAGCCGAGCGCATTGTGACCGAGTTGAAAAATAAGGCGCCTGCATTTGCCGGTGATGCTGTGGCCAATATCGGACTGAAGCAGGAAATCGGTGAGGGTGTGGCTTCCACGGCAGTGAGTGATGCAGTTTCCGCGCTGAGCAATCTCGGCTATTCACGCGATCAGGCTGCCAATGCGGTGGCCAGTGCCTTGCGCGAGGCCGGAGAAGATGCAGATTCTGCCAAGCTGATCCGGCTTGGATTGAAAGAACTGGCGCGATAAGAGCGTTGCCTGAGAAAATGAAATGCGGGTGTAACTGATGAGTGATGAAGATCGTCTGATTTCTGCGCAAAAGCGCGGGGAGGATACGGACACGGCTTTGCGCCCGCAAAGCCTTGATGATTTTGTCGGTCAGGCGGCAGCACGCGCTAATCTGAAAATTTTTATCGAAGCAGCCAAAACCCGAGGTGAGGCGCTGGATCATGTGTTGTTTGTCGGCCCTCCGGGCTTGGGCAAAACCACATTGGCGCAGATTATGTCCAAGGAACTCGGCGTTAATTTCCGTTCCACCTCAGGGCCGGTGATTGCCAAAGCCGGTGATCTGGCTGCATTGCTCACCAATCTTGAAGACCGCGATGTGCTGTTTATCGATGAAATTCATCGTCTCAGCCCTGCGGTGGAAGAAATTCTCTATCCGGCGATGGAAGATTATCAGCTCGATCTGATTATCGGCGAAGGGCCTGCGGCACGCTCCGTCAAGATTGATCTGGCGAAATTCACGCTGGTGGCGGCGACAACCCGTCTCGGTCTTCTGACCACGCCTTTGCGCGACCGTTTCGGTATTCCGGTACGGCTGAATTTCTATACGGTTGATGAGCTGGAATATATTGTGCACCGCGGTGCACGGCTGATGCAGCTGAATATTTCCGATGATGGTGCACGCGAGATTGCGCGGCGTGCACGCGGAACACCGCGCATTGCAGGACGTTTGCTGCGCCGTGTCCGTGACTTTGCGCTGGTAGCAAAAGCAGACATTGTGGATGCGAAAATCGCCGATGAGGCGCTGATCCGTCTGGAAGTGGATAATATTGGTCTTGATCAGCTGGATCGCCGTTATCTTAATATGATTGCACGCAATTTTGGCGGCGGACCTGTGGGAATTGAGACGATTGCCGCCGGTCTGTCTGAACCCCGCGATGCGATTGAAGATATTATTGAACCCTATCTGATCCAGCAGGGCTTTTTGCAGCGTACACCGCGCGGTCGTGTGCTGACAGCACTTGCATGGCAGCATCTTGGGCTGACGGCACCGACTGATCTGGCTGCACGGCAGATCACCCTGTTTGAGGACGAAGCCTGATGCCGGATGTAGCAGTTCCAGACGATTTAAGCGCGGCTGAATCTGAAGTGATTAATGGCACGCTGACACCGGAAGGGCACCGGTTGCTGGCGCGGGTCTATTATGCCGATACGGATTTTTCCGGCGTGGTTTATCATGCCCGCTATCTGGAGTTTCTGGAGCGCGGCCGCACTGATTTTCTGCGTCTGAAAGGTGTGCACCATACGCAACTGGAAGAGGGGCAGCTTGGCGAGCCGATTGTCTGGATCGTGCGGCGCATGGAGATTGATTTCCGTTTGCCTGCCCGCATTGATGATATGCTGGTAATTGAGACTTGCGTGACTGAAGCTTCCGGTGCGCGGGTGACAATGCGCCAGCGCATTCAGCGCAAAAATGGTGAGCTGCTGATTGAAGCACAGGTCGAAGCGGCATTGATTAATAAGCAGGGTCGTCCGAAACGGATGCCCAAAGAGTGGAAAGCGCTGTTTACAGCTTAATTTTCGGCAGAGATTTTAATCATCAAGCCGGGACAATTGGGCGGGCATAATCCTGCGGCATATCAAAAATCGGGTGTGATCGCGCAGGCAGTGCTGAATAGGCACAGCCTCAAAACCGGCGGCGAAAAATCAGGCGCAGCACGTAAAATTGCCCGCAATAGTGCGAATCCTAACTTATCTTTAACCATAATAGTTCATCTTTAGTCTAAGACGGAGAGGTGAGGGCATGAATCTGCCTGTCGCCTTCCTTTCACCAAAATTAACCGTAAAAAGCAAAACAGCCGGTCATGCACAAGATTGTGTCCGGCACTATGCAGATACGGCGCAAAGCAATTCGGCGGGCCGTGCAGGCAAACAATGCATCCGGACCGCTTAAGGTAACAACAGATCGAAACGGTTGCGCAGAAAACTGCGCGGTGAACCGTTTTGCTTTTGCCGCCCGGTGATGAGCCGGGCGTTTGGATTCGAGGACAGGTGACAAATGGAAACGCTACCCATTGCAGCACATACAGCTGATGTCAGTCTCTGGGGACTGTTCATGCAGGCCAACTGGGTTGTGAAACTGGTCATGCTGGGCTTGCTGGCTGCCTCAATCTGGACATGGGCGATTATCGTCGACAAGACACTGGCCTATCGCCGTGCAACAAGTGCGATTGAGCGTTTTGAGCAGGTCTTCTGGTCCGGCCAGTCTTTAGAAGAATTATACCGCAATCTCGGTGAACGCCGTACCACCGGCATGAGCGCCATTTTCATGGCAGCGATGCGCGAGTGGAAAAAGTCTTTCGAAAAAGGCGCCCGTTCCCCGATTGCGTTGCAGATGCGTATCGAAAAAGCGATGGATGTGGCCTTGGCGCGTGAAAACGACAAGCTGGAATCACGCCTCGGTTTTCTGGCCACCATTGGTACATCCGCACCATTTATCGGTCTGTTCGGTACGGTTGTTGGTATTATGACCTCGTTTATGGCGATTGCCGCTTCCAAAAATACCAGCCTTGCCGTTGTGGCACCGGGTATTGCGGAAGCATTGCTTGCAACGGCGATTGGTCTTCTGGCCGCTATCCCTGCGGTTATTGCCTATAACAAGCTGACCGCAGACTCGGCAAAAATCACCGCACGTATGGAAGGTTTTGCCGATGAGTTTTCGGCCATACTGTCGCGACAAATTGATGAGAAGCTGACGCCGCGCGGATAAATTATCCGGTTTGTGTGCGTCAGTCGTTTTAAATTCAGGCCGGATATCAGGTCAAAAGATTAAGGCCGGAAGGTTCCAGATATGGGTATGTCATTAGGAAGTCAGGGCGGAGCAGGCGGTCGTCGCAGACGCGGCGGCAAGAAGGCTCCGATGAGCGAAATCAACATCACACCTTTCGTGGATGTGATGCTGGTGCTGCTGATTATCTTCATGGTGTCCGCACCGCTGCTCACCTCCGGTGTGCCGATTGATCTGCCGGATACGCAGGCCAAGGCGCTGAATGCCGATACTCAGCCGATTACCGTCTCCGTGAATGACAAGGGGCAGGTTTATTTGCAGGAAACCGAGATCGACATTGCAGAAGTGGTGCCAAAACTCGAAGCTATCGCCAAAACCGGCTATGAAGAGCGCGTTTTTGTGCGCGGCGATAAAAATGCCGATTACGGTACTGTGATGAAAGTGATGTCACGTATTTCCGCTGCCGGTTTCAAGAATATCGGTCTGGTGACCCTCCAGGAGCAGGATAGCTGACGCCATCATGAAGGCAGGTCTGACTTCCTCAACACTCATCCATGTGGTCATTATCGGCTGGGGACTATTCTCGTTCTCTTCGCCGAAGCCTTTTGACATGACTGATACTGAATCCTTCCCTGTCGATATTGTACCGATTGAAGATATTTCACAGGTACAGCAGGGCGATAAAAAAGCGCCGAAAGCGGAAAAAGCAGCACCAAAACCAACGACTAAGCCGAAAACGGTTGAGCAGGCGGAAAATGCCGGCGACAGCGAGCTTGATCTGAAAACACCGCCGATGCCGAATGAAAAGCCGAAGCCTGTTGAAACCGCAGAAGCGGCTAAGCCTGCGGAAAAACCGGCTGAAAAGCCGGAGCCTGTACAGGAAAACAAGCCGGAACCAAAACCGGAGCCGGTTAAACCGCCTGAACCGGTGAAGCCGCCGGAGCCAAAAGTGGAGCCGAAGCCGGAACCAAAGGCTGAGGTGAAGCCGGATCCTGTTGCGGAAGCAATTGCGCAGCAGCCGGAACAGGCTGAAGAAGTCAAATTGCCGGATCGCGTTCCGGCGCCGGAAGCCAAACCGAAACCGCAACCAACGGAAACGGCCAAGGCTGAGGATAAGAAAAAAGACGAGAAGAAACCGGAAAAGCCAAGCACAACCGCGCAGAATACGTCGAAAGATAAAGATGCAAAGGCTGACGAGGTTGCCGTTCTTTTGAACCGTGAGAAATCTGCAGGTGGCGGAGCTAAACGCTCTACCGACAAGGAAGCCTTTGGTGCCAAGAAAACGACCGGCGGAGCTAAACTCAGCCAGACGGAAATGGATGCTCTGAAAGGTCAGATCAGTGACAAATGGAGCATCCCTTCGGGTGTGGCCGATGCCGCTGATCTGCGTATTACCGTTAAGATGCAGCTGAACGAAGACGGCTCGATTAACGGCTCGCCGGAAGTCACCTATACGGGCGGCGATTCTATCGTTGGCCGTGCGGCAGCAGACAGTGCGCGGCGTGCGGTGATGCGTGCAGCGCCTTACAATCTGCCGCGGGATAAATATGAAACCTGGGCGACGGTCATCGTGAATTTTGACCCGAGCGAAATGTTCTAAACGGAATACGGACCGGCGCTGCGTAGCGCCGGTTTCAGGGGCTTTCTGTGAAGCTCTTCAATATCAAAGCATGTGAGACGTCTCACAGAACCAAATATGATCAGGACAAACGAGGTCCACGCCATCATGAAAACACTGTTTAAAACCTTATTTTCAGTTCTCGCTGTCGCTGCGGCAGTGAGCACGGCTGCAGTGCTGCCTGCACGCGCCGTTGTGGAAGTAAATATTAACAAGGGTAATGTTGACCCGCTGCCGATTGCTCTGACCGACTTCTTGTCCGGTGATGCGCTGGGTGCGGAAATTACCTCTATCATCGCTGCGGATCTTGAGCGTTCCGGCCTTTTTGCGCCGATCGACAAAAAAGCATTCATTGAAAAAATCAGCAATCCGGATGTGGCACCGCGTTTTGAAGACTGGAAAGTCATCAATGCACAGGCACTGGTTACCGGTCGCGTGACCAAGCAGCCGGATGGCCGTCTGAAAGCTGAGTTCCGTCTGTGGGATACTTTTGCCGGACAGCAGCTTGCAGGCCAGCAGTTTTTCACAACACCGGAAAACAAGCGCCGCGTTGCCCATATTATCGCCGATGCGATTTATGAGCGCCTGACCGGTGAAAAAGGCTATTTCGATACACGTATCGTGTTTGTTGATGAGTCCGGCAGTGCGCAGAAACGCGTCAAGCGTCTGGCGATCATGGATCAGGACGGCGCGAATGTGCGTTACCTGTCGAATGGTAAAGATCTGGTGCTGACACCGCGCTTCTCACCAAGCCGTCAGGAAATCACTTATATGTCTTTTGCCGGTGACCGTCCGCGCGTTTATCTGCTGCAGCTGGAAACAGGACAGCAGGAACTTGTCGGGAATTTCCCGGGCATGACGATTGCACCACGCTTTTCTCCTGATGGTCAGAAAGTGGTGATGAGCCTGCTGCAGGATGATGGTAGCGCCAATATTTACACGATGGATCTGCGTTCGCGCACAACCACCCGTCTGACCAGCAGTCAGGCCATTGATACTTCGGCCTCCTATTCGCCGGATGGTTCCAAGATCGTATTTGAATCCGACCGCGGCGGTCGCCAGCAGATTTACGTCATGGGGGCCGACGGCTCCAACCCGCAGCGTGTTTCTTTCGGTAACGGCAGCTATTCGACACCGGTCTGGTCCCCGCGCGGCGATCTGATTGCTTTCACCAAGCAGTCCGGCGGTCAGTTCTCGATCGGCGTGATGAAAACCGATGGTTCAGGTGAGCGCCTGCTGACAAGCGGCTTCCATAATGAAGGTCCGACATGGGCACCGAACGGCCGTGTTCTGATGTTCTTCCGTGAAAGTGGCGGTACATCCCGTCTCTATACGATTGATCTGACCGGTCGTAACGAACGTCAGATCCAGACGCCGAATGCGGCTTCTGATCCGGCATGGTCACCATTGCTGAATTAAGTTTGAGATAAGCTCTGTGTGCTGAATAGGACACAGAGCTTATTTTTGAGGGCTGATGCTTTAGTCAAATCAGGCTTTTGTGATAACAAGCCGTGTTTTTGCCGCATTGCTTTCTAGGTTGCCGATAAATGGTTCGCTTTGAAATCAGGGAAGAACCACTTGAAGCTGTCTCTGTGAATGAGCCGAAATACGGATTTTTGACGGAGAAATCTTGAGTTTTTATGCTGATTAAGTAACAATTAACCATGTTATTTGAACGGTTTTTAACCTCAATATGATTAATCATCTGGTTAGTCATACATCATGTAAACGCATTATTCTTAAGGAGTACGGGCCATGCGCCGTTCCCAGTCGATTGCCCGCAGCCCGTTTGCTGTTGCCCTTTTCCTGTCGCTTGCCGTAGCCGGTTGCGCCAACAAGAAAAACCTGCCGAACAATGCAGGTGACCTTGGTCTGAACGGTATGGGTGCCAATGGTGCTGTTGCCGGTTCCGCACAGGACTTCACCGTGAATGTCGGTGACCGCGTGTTCTTCGATCTCGACAGCTCCGTGATCCGCGCTGACGCACAGCAGACATTGTCCCGTCAGGCTCAGTGGCTGGCTCGCTATCCGAACTATTCGATCACTGTTGAAGGTCACTCGGATGAACGCGGTACACGCGAGTACAACCTGGCACTTGGCCAGCGTCGTGCTGCTGCTGCCCGTGATTATCTGGCTTCCCGCGGCGTGCCGGTTAACCGTATGCGCACAGTTTCCTACGGTAAGGAACGTCCGGTTGCAGTTTGCGACAATATTTCCTGCTGGTCGCAGAACCGTCGTGCAGTAACCGTTCTGAACGGTGCCGGCAGCTAATCTGCAGTTAAAAAGTCATTTTTCGCTGCTCGTAATAATTGCGCGATAAAAAAGACACAGACTTATGGGAAAAGCGGCCTCAGGGTCGCTTTTTTCAGTTTGAACATAAAAGCCAAAATTTGGCCGCACTCAATTGCACCATTTCAACTGAGATTATAAAGATTGAACCGGTCCATCTGAGAATGTGATGATGACCCTTGGAACAGAATTCGGGCGCATGAGGTATTGCGAATGAAGAAAGCGATAAAAAGACTGGCTTTGGCTGTCAGTTTGCTGCCGCTGCTGGCTATGGCAACGGGCGGAACAACAGCCTTTGCTCAGGCCAGTGATCAGCGGGTAATTCAGTTGCAGGAGCAGGTTCGTGACCTGACCGGCAAGCTTGAAGAAATGAACTTCCAGATTTTGCAGATGCAGGAGCAGATGCGTAAAATTCAGGAAGACAATGAATTCCGCTTTGAAGAGCTGGAAAAAAAGAAAAAGGCCGACGCCGGTTCTGATCAATCCACACAAACAGCGGCGGCAGATTCTGCCGCTGTATCCTCTGACGGTGCTTCAGCAGATAAGGAACCGCGCCAGACGGCTTCGGCGAGTGCGGATAATGACAACACCGCTCAGGATTCATCTGATTTCCAGCCTGCACAGGATGCCAATACAGATAATTCCGCCGCTTCCGTTGCTACTGGTCAGCAAACGCCGGTTACAGTCACATCGCAGGCTCCGCGTGCGCTCGGCTCTATCCGCTTTGATTCCAGTGGCAATGTAATCGGCGGCAGTCTGAGTGATGAGCCTGCGCAGCAAACGGTTTCCCTGCCGCAGACCGACAATCCCAACGAACTTTATAATGCCGCCTATCAGTTTATTCTTGCCGGTGATTACCGCTCGGCAGAAGTGGCATTTCGTGCGCATATCGACCGCTATCCGGCTGATCCTATGACATCGGATGCCCGTTACTGGTTGGGTGAAGCACTGTACGGACAGGATCGTTTTGCGGAATCAGCTACGGTTTTCATCGACAATCAGCGGGATTTTCCTGATTCTAAGCGTGGTGCGGAGAATATGCTGAAGCTCGGTATGGCTATGGCCAAGCTAAATGACCGCGAAGTTGCCTGTGCGACGCTGGCAAAAATCAGCAGCCGTTTTCCTTCAGCCGCTCCGGCAGTGCTGAAACGTGCGGATGAAGAGCGTAAACTCAACCGCTGCTCATAAAATATGGCACAGGGGGCTGACGCCGGATGCAGGGCACGGATGTGAATGCTGCGAAGACGGCAATTTCAGACGGTGGCACCGCTATGCTAATGCCGGATTTTCTGCCGCGAATTTTTACAGGCTTTGATAATGCGCTGGCGGGGCAGCATCCGTCGGTGATGATTGTTGCGGTTTCAGGCGGCAGCGATTCTTTGGCACTGTTACTGCAGACCAGACTTTATTTACAAGAAAAGCTGCCGGAATGCCGTCTGATCGCAGTGACTGTCGATCACAGACTACGCGCGGAATCTGCGGATGAAGCGGCGGGTGTTGCTGAGTTTTGTAAGAACATCGGCATTGCGCATCAGATTTTGTGCTGGACCGGCGAAAAGCCTGCCAGTGGTCTTGCGTCTGCTGCCCGTTCTGCACGCTATGATCTGCTGGTACAGGCTGCACGCCACCATCAGGCTGATATTATTCTGACAGGACATACGGCTGACGATCAGGTCGAGACATATCTGATGCGTCGGGAAAGAGAAGGCTTGACAGCTGGTCTTGCCGGAGCTGAGCGCGGGCTTGCCGCTATGGCTGTGCAAACTCTGCTGCAAACGAAGGTTCTGCTGTGCCGCCCGCTGCTGGATATCTGGCGGGGTGAGCTGAGAGGTTTTTTATCAGCACATAATATCCGTTGGGTGGATGATCCGAGCAATGAGAATCCGGCCTATGAGCGCCCGCGAGTGAGGCAGGTTGCGAAAATGCTGGATAAGCCAGCTCTGTTGCAGGCCGTTGATGCCGCAGCAGTGCAAAGACGTGCAGATAATCACCGCGTGGCTGACTTGCTGAAACAGGAAAACAGCCAGATCAGGCTGCTTGCCGGTGACAGTTTGTTTTTACCTGCCGGATGGGGCGCATCAGATCGGGATATTATCCCGCTGACACTGGGTTATTTGCTGGCTGCTATCGGCGGGCAGGCTTTTTTACCGGCACTGCGGGATTGTGCTGAGCTTACCAACTGGCTTGATAAACCTTCAATACCGGCCGGACAAAGGAAAACCCTGCATCGCTGTGTGATTGAAAAATCCCGTCATGGGACGATTATCCGCCGTGAACGACGTAATTTGCCCGTAATTCCATTGCAGAGGGAAGAAGAGGCCTTGTGGGACGGGCGTTATCATATCCGCAATGAGGGAACAGAACCGCTTGTCATTGCTGCGCTGAGTGAAAAGCAGTTGTCTGCTTATTTGCAACAGCACAAGATAGGTACAGGAGAGGGGAAACAGGGATATTTTGACCGCAACAGTTTGCTCGCTGCACCGGCTGTCTTTTGTGACGGGGTGGTGACCTGTTTTCCTGCATTGTCCGGTCTGGTTCCGCAAAGTTCTGAAGTTCGGATAAAATGCACTCTTGCCTGTTTTGACAGGGTGCTTTCCGGCCATGATTTTGAGGTCGCACAGGTTGTAAAAGGGCTTTTAACCATGCCTTTCAACCATAATTACAGGTAAATTCTGCAAAGAATGCAGAAGAATCACTTATGAAGCTGTACACCGCCTTGGCAAGGCCGTGCATCGAACCTATGTTAGGTTTGAATATTTTTCCGGAAAGCGCCAAAACGGCAGATGAGCCGGAAAGACGTTGGTAATCGATTGGACCCGAGATGAATCCAAATTATCGCAACTTCGCCCTCTGGGCGATCATTGCTCTCCTGCTGGTTGCATTATTCAACCTGTTTCAGAGTCCGGCGCAGCGCGCGTCGTCTCGTGAGATTCCTTATTCGCAATTTATTGAAGATGTATCGGGCGGACGGGTTAAATCCGTCACCATTACCGGCCCGCGTATCGTCGGTTCCTATGCTGATAATAATGCGACATTCCAGACCTATTCCCCTTCGGATGCCAGCCTGATCGGCCGCCTTGAAGAGAAAAATGTTGCGATTACCGCAAAGCCTGAAAGCGATGGCTCGGGATCGCTGTTCGGTATTCTTCTGTCATGGCTGCCTATGATCCTGATCCTCGGCGTGTGGATTTTCTTCATGCGTCAGATGCAGGGCGGTTCACGCGGCGCAATGGGTTTCGGTAAATCCAAGGCGAAACTTCTGACTGAGGCGCATGGCCGTGTGACCTTTCAGGACGTTGCCGGTGTTGACGAAGCTAAGGAAGATCTGGAAGAAATCGTTGAGTTTCTGCGTGATCCGCAGAAGTTCCAGCGTCTCGGCGGTAAAATTCCGCGCGGTGTGCTGCTCGTAGGCCCTCCGGGAACCGGTAAAACTTTGCTGGCGCGTTCTGTTGCCGGTGAAGCCAATGTGCCGTTCTTTACAATTTCCGGTTCTGACTTTGTTGAAATGTTTGTTGGTGTCGGTGCAAGCCGTGTCCGCGATATGTTTGAACAGGCAAAAAAGAACTCTCCTTGCATTATCTTCATCGACGAAATCGATGCCGTTGGTCGTCACCGTGGTGCGGGCTTAGGCGGTGGTAATGATGAACGCGAACAGACGCTGAACCAGTTGCTGGTTGAGATGGATGGTTTCGAAGCCAATGAGAATATTATTCTGATTGCTGCCACCAACCGTCCTGACGTGCTTGATCCTGCGCTTCTCCGTCCGGGTCGTTTCGACCGTCAGGTTGTTGTGCCTAATCCGGATGTAAGCGGCCGTGAACAGATCCTCAAAGTGCATGTGCGTAATGTACCGCTTGCACCGAATGTCGATCTGAAAGTTCTTGCCCGTGGTACGCCTGGTTTTTCTGGTGCGGATCTGATGAACCTCGTCAATGAAGCTGCACTGATGACAGCACGCCGTAACAAGCGTCTGGTGACTATGCAGGAATTTGAAGACGCTAAAGATAAGATCATGATGGGTGCAGAACGTCGTTCTTCGGCGATGACGCAGGCAGAAAAAGAACTGACCGCCTATCATGAATCCGGTCACGCGATTGTGGCGATGAATGTGCCTGTGGCTGATCCGGTCCATAAAGCAACCATCATTCCGCGCGGTCGTGCGCTGGGTATGGTGATGCAGCTGCCGGAAGGCGACAAATATTCCATGAGCTATAAATGGATGGTGTCGCGCCTTGCAATCATGATGGGTGGCCGTATTGCCGAAGAACTGAAATTCGGTAAGGAAAACATCACATCCGGTGCGTCATCCGATATTGAACAGGCAACCAAGCTTGCCCGTGCAATGGTGACCCGCTGGGGCTTTTCTGAAAAGCTCGGCTATGTTGCCTATGGTGAAAATCAGGAAGAGGTTTTCCTTGGTCATTCCGTATCGCGTACGCAGAATGTTTCTGAAGCAACAGCCCAGCTGATTGATGCGGAAGTTCGTGAGCTGATTGACAATGCCTATGTTGAAGCACGCCGTATTCTGACAGAAAAGCATGATGCATGGGTCGCCATTGCTGAAGGCCTGCTGGAATATGAAACCCTGAGCGGTGAAGAGATCAAACAGCTGATCGCCGGTCAGAAACCGAACCGCGACACAGGTGATGACTCATCCTCATCGCGCGGATCGGGTGTTCCTAAAGCCGGTGCATCGCGCAAAAAGCCTGATGCCGAGCCGGAAGCCGGACAGGATATGAAGCCTGAACCACAGGCATAAGACTTGTACCGGTAACGACTGTGTTAAATAAGAACCGGGCTTTTAAAGCCCGGTTTTTTATTTCGTTGATCTGAACGGGCACGCTGTGTCATTCGGAGACAGCAATTTAAATATCCTGAGCGGATCTGTTTACCAGATGATGAGTTTCATGGTCTGGATATTTGACAAGAGATATAAAATCGCTGCATTGCTAGTTTTAAGAGAAGCCTGTTTTCTGTTCTTTAGAATAAGGCAGGTATGGCACTGCGCAAAGAAAAGGCTTGAATATGTCCCGTAAATATTTTGGTACTGACGGCATTCGCGGTAAGGCTAATTCTTTTCCGATGACGCCGGATATCGCTATGCGGGTCGGTATGGCTGTAGGCTTGTCATTCCGTGATGGCGGACAGGGACAGCGTGTGGTGATCGGCAAGGATACACGTCGTTCGGGCTATATGCTGGAAAATGCGCTTGTTGCCGGTTTTACCTCCATGGGCATGGAAGTGTTTCTTCTGGGGCCGATCCCGACACCGGCTGTTGCCATGCTGTGCCGTTCATTGCGTGCAGATATTGGTGTGATGATCTCCGCCTCGCATAATCCTTATTATGATAACGGTATTAAGCTGTTTGGCCCTGACGGTTACAAATTGTCAGACGCGCTGGAATTGCAGATCGAAAAGCTGATTGATGATGACATGAGCGCGCATATGAGCAGCCATGGCGAAGTTGGTCGGGCGAAACGCGTTGACGGTGATATTTATCGCTATATTGAGTTTGCCAAGCGTACGATGCCGCGTCATTTGTCGCTGAATGGTCTGCGTATTGTAGTCGATTGTGCCAATGGTGCAGCCTATAAAGTGGCACCGGCTGCTTTGTGGGAACTCGGTGCTGAAGTTATCACCATTAATAATACACCGAATGGTACGAATATTAATGAGGATTGTGGTTCCACCCATCCGGAAGGTCTGATCCGTAAAGTTCATGAAACCCGCGCCGATGTTGGTATTGCCCTTGATGGTGATGCGGATCGTGTGCTGATGGTTGATGAAAACGGCACCATCATTGACGGCGATCAGCTGATGGCTGTGATTGCGGAAAGCTGGTCAAAGAGCGGACGTCTCGTTGGCGGCGGTATTGTTGCGACCATTATGTCCAATCTTGGTCTGGAGCGTTTCCTCGGCGATCAGGGGCTGACACTGGCGCGCACCAAAGTCGGTGACCGTTACGTTGTTGAACATATGCGTGAGAACGGTTTCAATGTCGGTGGCGAACAGTCGGGTCATATTGTGCTGTCTGAATTTGGTACGACCGGCGATGGTTTGATCTCTGCGCTGCAAATTCTTGCTGTTATGCAGGAGCAGGGACGTCCGCTGAGCGAAGTTTGCCGTAAATTTCAGCCCGTGCCGCAGATTCTTAAAAATATCCGCGTTGCCGGCGGAAAATTGCTTGAGAATAAAACAGTTATTCAGGCGATCGAAGAAGGCAAAAATGCTCTTGGCAGCACTGGCCGTGTTGTGATCCGTCCTTCAGGGACTGAACCTCTGATCCGCGTAATGGCTGAGGGTGACGACCATAAACTGGTTGAAACTGTCGTCGATGATATTATCACATCGATCAGAACAGCAGCAAAATAACGGGCTGATTTACGAATTTGTGCCTGTTTTCATATGCGGTACTCTGTATCGCTCATGTATAAAACTGAATATTTTCAATAAAAAGAGGGGAATTTTTTGCCCCTCTTTTTTATATGGTTACATGTGCAATTATTAATAAATATCGTGAATAAACAAGGTTAAGTAGCATTTAACCTTTCCGAATTATGGTGTGTCTGAGAATAGTCGTCCCGGTGCTACATGGCCGTGGAAATGCGATAGGACACGCTATGATGAACTTAAAGAATTTGCTTATCGCCGGTGTTGCAGGGCTGACAATGGCGGGCTCTGTTTCCTCGGTCTTTGCGGCGGATATCGTCGATATCCCTGAACCAATCATTCCTGAAGTTGTGGTTCCGCCTGCGCCTGTCGGCGGCTGGTATCTGCGTGGCGATATCGGTTATGCCGGTGCGAAATTCAAAGGTGCCAATTATGCGACGATTGACAAGGGATGTGGCAGCACCTGCTCGGGAACCAGCTTCGGTGAAAATTCACTGGATGGTAAATTGAAAGGTTCATTCCTGCTCGGCGGTGGTGTCGGTTATCAGGTGACGGATTATTTCCGTACAGATCTGACGGTCGATTATCTGACCCGCGCGAAGTTCAGCGGTTCCACGAGCGGCGTTTGCACAGCCAATAATGCTTATGCCGATTGCGTATCTAACGACACAGCGAAAATGTCGGCGCTTTCCATTCTGGCCAATGCCTATATTGATCTGGGTAATTTCAACGGTTTTACACCTTATGTCGGTGCCGGTATCGGTGGTACGCGCATCAAATGGGGTGATCTGACCAATACGATTGATCCTGGCTTTGATCAGTCTGGCTCGACGGTTCATTACGGTTCTGCAAGCTGGCGCTTTACCTGGGCTTTGATGGCCGGTCTCTCCTATGATCTGACACAGAGCCTGAAGCTGGATGCCGGTTATCGCTTCCGCCGCATTGAAGGTGGCGAAATGTTCGGTGCAACAAAAGATATCGGCCGTGGCTTTGATCGCAGCTTTGATATTCACGATGTCCGCGTTGGTCTGCGTTACCAGTTCGGCGGTTACAGCCGTCCGGTCGCTTACAATGATGTGACAACACCGGTTTATAAGTAAGTGAATTTGTGCTGCGCCCTAAAAGGCGCAGCACAGTCCGCACAGATTTCCATTTAGTATTTCAGTCTCATGTGAGGCGGAAAACAGAATTACAGGATGCAGATGATGAAAAAATCTTCATTCACATCATTGCATAAAGCAGTGATTGCAGTTTTCGCGCTATCCGCTGCAAGCGGAGTGGCGCAGGCCGCCGATCTCGATCAGATTCTTTATGCGACACCTGTCGAGCAGGACGTTTATAAGCCCGTGGAAATCGGATCAGGCTGGTATCTGCGCGGTGATATCGCCTATGTACCGTCCGATAATGTTAAGTCTCGCCTGAAGGGCTATGACTGGGTGGGCGAAGGACGCGGCGACACCAAAGCCACAGCTGCTTATAGCGGGGGTGTCGGTTATCAGTTTACCGATAATATTCGTGGTGATGTGACTTTGGGCTATCGCAAGATGAAGATCAGCGGTGAGCCGATTGAAGCCGGTATCTGGGATGTGATGGCAAATGCCTATTACGACATCGGTAATTTTTCAGGTGTAACACCTTATGTCGGTGCCGGTCTTGGTATGGCGAAAGTCGATTACAAAGTGCACGGACCAGTTGGTGATTTCATTAATGGCCGTGATACGACCCGTCTGCAATGGGCGCTGATGGCCGGTGCTGCAATTGATGTAACCGAGAATATCAAATTTGATCTTGGTTACCGCTATGCACGTATTTCATCCGGTGATGCCGCAAATGTCGGGTCTCTGACGATTGCGGATAAAGGTTTGGAATCGCATCAGATTCGCGCAGGTTTGCGCATGACAACCTGGTGAGCAGGTTAAAATCTCTGCTATTATTGAAATGCCGCGTTTATAAAAACGCGGCATTTTTTGTTTAGCAGGCGGCGAGCTGTGCCAGATGTGTGTTCATATCGGTTGCTTCACCTGCTGCATTGATGGTGTCAAAATAATCATGCCAGCCGGTTGCATGAATGGCTTCCAGCAAAGCTGTAACGGCCGCTTTATCTGTGAATTTCCAGATGGCGAAAAACTGCTGCTGTGCCGGATGGAGTTGAGACGGATCGGTCTGACCAAATGCTAATGGTTCAATACCGAATTCAGACAGGCTGCCCATGCCTGCGCCAATGCTGGCGAAAAATGCCTGTCGTTGTTCAGGCAATAGGGCAAGCCATGCCGCTTTAGGGTTGTATAATTCTGCAAGATAATGGGTCATATCAGTCTCGTTTAATGGAGGATTACTTGTCGAGTGTTCGCAAAGCACGTTTGCAAATGCGGGCGGTAGCCGGTGATGTGCTTTCTTTTTGCCAGCGCTCACAAAGGGCGCGCACCCAATCCGGTGTGGTTTTGGAGGCATCATTCAGCCAGTTGGCGACAGAATCCTGCACATAAATTTCCGGATCACTGCGCAGTGCTTCAAGGATAGGTAGTACCAGTTCCGGCTGTGTTTTCAGCAGGTTAAAATGGGCGCACCATACGCCGCGCGGGCGGACAGCCTCGCAGGCATAGCGCCGGATTTTATAGGACGGGTCATTCGTCCATGGCTGCAATAGGCTGAAGCTCTGTTCCGGTTGCGCGATAAGATCATTGCGTAGTGCCAGCCATGCCCATTCGCGCACGCCAAAATGATGATCATCGGCAAGAGGGCGGATCAGTTCCAGCTTCTCTTGCAGGGAAAGCTGCTGTTTCTGGGCGATGAAATAACATGCCCAGCCACGGATTGTGTCTGATTGATGGATATTCAGATCACTCAGGCTGATTTTCCCGTGGCTGTGTAGTAATTGTGCTGCCAGTGCCATGCGGGCGGTGATACCAGCCGTAGTACCGCTGAGTTGTTGATGTATTTCTGCCGGAATATCCGGAAAAACAGCCTGCATCAAAAGGGCGAAATCAATGGCCAGACATTCAGTCAGCACAGTGGTTTCAGCGGTGCCGTTATTCAGTTCGGCCAATCGTTCCGGTGTGATGTCGCTCATGCGGCGGACAGATTTAACGGGTGCTTTGGTCATGGTCTGTCGGCTCCTGTGCCGCTGTCCAGATTTTACCCAGTAAAGTACTGAGCATTTGTTTCTCTTGTTCATTCAGCGGTGCCATCAGAGAGGCGATCCATTGTGAATGATCGCTCACCAGCGATGTTGCGGTCTGTTTTCCCTTGTCCGTCAGAGTCACGATAATAGAGCGGCGGTCTGTCTGGCTGTGATTCCTCAGGATGAATCCATCACGCTCCAGTCCGTCGAGCAGGCCGGTTAGCGTGGCGCGGGTGATTCCGGCACGCTCTGCCAAAAGATGGGGTGCCAGACCTTCCGGCTCTTGCTGCAACAAAAACAGAATCACAAAACGGCTCTCGGAGAGCTGATAAGGGGCGAGGCGTTGTGCGCAGCTCAGATCAATCATTTTGGCAGTGCTGAGCAGCTCAAAACACAGGCGCATATTCTGATAATGGCTTGTTTGCTGCGTTTCAGTCCCCAGAAGAGCGCGATGTTTGATTTCCAAAATATTCATACGGCAACATATAGTATGGCGCCTAACTAAATGTCAAGATTGATGCGGATGATGTAATTTTGTCGCAGATGATAAATTCTGTGACGGTTTCGTTTCTGACCCACTTGCGCGTGGTGCAGCTTTTATATAGCTTCGTCAGTGGGCCACTTCTCCCCAACGGGAAGCGTGCTATCTGAAAGGGTAGATACAGATGACGACTTTTCCAAAGCCAGACATCCGTCCGGCTAATGCACAATTTTCTTCAGGTCCTTGCACCAAGCGTCCAGGCTGGACATTGGAAGCGCTTACAGATGCACCGCTCGGACGGTCGCACCGCGCTAAACTCGGCAAGACAAAGCTCAAAGCAGCGATTGACCTGACCCGTGAAATTCTTCAGATTCCAGCAGATTACCGCATCGGCATTGTACCGGCATCGGATACCGGTGCGATGGAAATGGCTTTGTGGTCACTGCTTGGTGAGCGCGGCGTTGATATGGTCGCGTGGGAAAGCTTCGGTGCCGGTTGGGTCACCGATGTTGTAAAGCAGCTTCAGCTCAAAGATGTCCGCACATTTGATGCGCCTTATGGTGAAATTGTTGATTTCGCTAAAGTGGATTTCGACCGTGATGTGGTTTTCACATGGAACGGCACCACTTCCGGCGTTCGTGTGCCGAATGCAGATTTCATTCCGGCAGACCGTAAAGGTCTGACCATTTGTGATGCCACCTCTTCGGCTTTTGCGCAGGATATGGATTACAGCAAGCTCGATGTCGTTACTTTCTCATGGCAGAAAGTACTCGGCGGTGAGGGCGCACATGGTATGCTGATCCTTTCCCCGCGCGCAGTAGAGCGCCTTGAAAGCTATAAGCCTCAATGGCCGCTGCCGAAAATCTTCCGCATGACCAAAGGCGGCAAGCTGATTGAAGGTATCTTCACCGGCGAAACCATCAACACACCTTCGATGCTCTGCGTTGAAGATTATCTGGATGCGCTGCAATGGGCGCAGTCGATCGGTGGTCTTCAGGGTCTGATGGCGCGTGCGAATAAGAATTTTGCCGTGCTCAATGATTTTGTGGAAAAGAGCGACTGGCTTGCCAATCTGGCTATTGTGCCGGAAACGCGTTCCAATACCTCTGTTTGCCTGTCGATCAAAGATGCACAGGTTGCAGCGCTGCCAGCAGATGCTCAGGCTGCTTTTGCGAAAGCGATTGTAACCCTGCTGGAAAAAGAAGGCGTGGCCTTTGATATCGGTGCCTATCGTGATGCACCGTCGGGGCTGCGTATCTGGACCGGTGCAACGGTTGAAACATCAGACTTGCAGGCATTGTTGCATTGGCTCGACTGGGCATTTCAGACACAAAAAGCACAGCTTTCCTAAGATCATTCATACGGCCGCAAGGCTCTTCTGAAAAATTGTAATGCCCGCTGCAACTGTGTTGGGACGGTTGCGGCACACCACCCTTATTTTCTGCTATCACACAATTACGGAGGCCGTTATGGCACCTCGCGTTCTCGTTTCGGATAAATTGTCGCCAACCGCAGTGCAGATCTTCAAAGATCGCGGCGTTGAAGTGGATTATTTGCCGGATCTCGGAAAAGACAAAGAAAAACTGCTCGAAGTTATCTGCCAATATGATGGTCTGGCGATCCGTTCCGCTACCAAAGTGACCGATAAGCTGATTGCAGCAGCAAAGAACCTTAAAGTGGTTGGCCGCGCCGGTATCGGTGTGGACAATGTGGATATTCCGGCTGCCTCGCGCCGCGGTATCATCGTGATGAATACGCCTTTTGGTAATTCGATCACCACTGCGGAACATGCGATTGCGCTGATGTTTGCTGTTGCCCGCCAGCTGCCGGAAGCTGACCAGTCAACCCGCGCCGGTAAGTGGGAAAAGAACCGCTTCATGGGTGTGGAAATCACCGGCAAGACGCTCGGTGTCATCGGTTGCGGTAATATCGGTTCGATTGTTGCGACCCGTGCCATTGGCCTCAAAATGCATGTGGTGGCTTTCGATCCGTTCCTCTCCGAAGGCCGTGCGGAAGAACTGGGTGTTGAGAAAGTCGAACTGGACGATCTGCTGGCACGCGCTGATTTCATCAGCCTGCATACGCCGATGACCGACAAGACCCGCAATATCATCAATGCTGAAAACATCGCCAAGATGAAAGACGGCGTGCGCATCATCAATTGTGCCCGTGGTGGTCTGATTGTTGAAGCTGATCTGGTTGCAGCCCTGAAGTCGGGCAAAGTCGCCGGTGCCGGTATTGACGTGTTTGAAGTAGAACCGGCAACAGAATCCGAATTGTTTAATTTGCCGAATGTGGTCTGTACCCCGCATCTTGGTGCTTCGACCTCGGAAGCGCAGGAAAATGTGGCGCTGCAGGTTGCCGAGCAGATGGCTGACTATCTTATCAAGGGCGCTGTCACCAATGCGATCAACATGCCGTCGATCACTGCGGAAGAAGCGCCGCGCCTCAAGCCGTTTGTAAAATTGGCTGAAGTTCTGGGTGCCTTTATCGGTCAGGTGACGGATGAACCTATTCAGGAAGTCGAAATCCTGTTTGACGGTTCCACCGCAGCTATGAATACCCGTGCTCTGATGAGTGCAGCGCTTGCCGGTCTGATCCGTCCGCAGGTCTCTGATGTGAATATGGTATCGGCACCGGTAATGG
The DNA here is from genome assembly GCF_018436245.1 of Pseudochrobactrum algeriensis. Classification (NCBI taxonomy): domain Bacteria; kingdom Pseudomonadati; phylum Pseudomonadota; class Alphaproteobacteria; order Hyphomicrobiales; family Brucellaceae; genus Pseudochrobactrum; species Pseudochrobactrum algeriensis. The sequence goes on along the minus strand of NZ_CP075361.1, from coordinate 2,812,946 downwards.
TGAAAGAACGCGGTATTATCGTATCAGAAGTGAAGCGCGATAAATCCGGCGTGTTCGACGGTTACATCAAGATCACTGTGCGCACGACAACCCGCACCCGTTCGATTGCCGGTACCTGCTTCTCCGATGGTAAGCCGCGCTTTATCCAGATCAAAGGTATCAATCTGGATGCGGAAGTTGGTCAGCACATGCTTTATACAACCAATAATGACACGCCGGGCATGATCGGCTGGCTGGGTACTGTTTGCGGTAATCACGGCGTGAATATTGCAAACTTCTCGCTTGGTCGTGAGCGCATGGGCGGCGATGCGATTGCGCTTCTCTATCTGGATGAGCGTATTCCGGATGCGGTTCTTGATGTGTTGCGTGCCAATGAAGCCATTGTGCAGGCACGTCCGCTGGTCTTTGATATCGCTGCGGATTGATTAAGGCGTTAAGCCCGATTATCTAAAATGAATAGGCATCCCGGAAAGCGTTTTGTGCTTTTCGGGATGTGCTTTATCAACTGACGGGAAAGTGACGATACATTCCGTCATATGAATAAAGGCAATGATTATGTCTGAGAATAAAGCGCCGCTGACTGCTGACTGGCGGCAGATGCAGTCATCCGACCTGGCGGAAGTGCATGATATGAGCTGCATAGTGCATCCGGATTTTCCTGAGGATCCTGCTATTTTTGCTGACCGGCTGAGTGTCTTTGCTGCCGGTGCTTTTGTGTTGCAGGGCGACAAACAATTGCTCGGTTATAGTTTCAGCCATCCGTGGATGCGTTTTTCCGCACCGGCGCTGAACACGCTTTTACATCAGGTGCCGGAAGGCGCAGACAGTTTCTATATGCATGATGTGGCATTGCTGCCGCAGGCACGTGCATTCGGTGCCGCACGCAAGCTGGTGACACTGCTCGTGGAAACGGCTGAAGCGCATGGTTTCGACTCACTGTCGCTGGTGGCCGTGAACGGATCGCAGCCCTATTGGGAAAAACAGGGATTCTTCGTGCAGGATGTGCCGCATTTGCAGGAAAAACTGCTCAGTTACTCCGAAGATGCCCGTTTCATGATGCGCAATCTGGCAAAATAAGCCAGTTTTTGCAGGAAGAGGTACGATTTCCGGCAATCGGGAGTCGCACTTTTTGTTGTGACGCTGTATAGAAGCTCACGTTCTGTAAAAAATCCGGGCTTGCATAAGTACGCGTTTTAGAAAGAGCGGGCCTAAAGCGGCATGTGTCACAGGCTCGATTCAAATTCCAAACAAGCTGTACATTCTGTACTGAGGAGTTTTCTTCATGGCTAATGTGATCGTCGTCGGCTCGCAATGGGGCGACGAAGGTAAAGGTAAGATCGTTGACTGGTTGTCGGAACGCGCTGATGTAATCGTGCGTTATCAGGGCGGCCACAATGCCGGTCATACTCTGGTGATTGACGGTGTAAGCTACAAGCTGGCACTGCTTCCTTCCGGCCTCGTACGCGGCAAACTTTCCGTTATCGGTAACGGCGTTGTCGTCGACCCGCATCATTTCGTGACAGAAGTTGAAAAGCTGCGCGCACAGGGTGTTGAAGTGACCCCTGAAGTTCTGCGTATTGCTGAAAATGCTCCTCTGATCCTGTCTCTGCACCGCGAACTGGATGCGATCCGTGAAGACGGTTCTGCCGGTCTGAAAATCGGCACCACCAAACGCGGTATCGGCCCTGCTTATGAAGACAAGGTTGGCCGCCGTGCAATCCGCGTGATTGATCTGGCTGAGCCTGAAAGCCTGCGTCCGAAAATTGAACGTCTGCTGACCCATCACAATGCGCTGCGCCGCGGCATGGGACTGGCTGAGATTTCCGTCGACAGCATTCATCATGAACTGACAGAAGTTGCTGACAAGATCCTGCCTTATGTGGATCAGGTCTGGAAGATTCTCGACGACAAGCGCAAAGCCGGTGCCCGTATTCTGTTTGAAGGTGCGCAGGGTGCGCTGCTCGATAACGACCACGGTACCTATCCGTTTGTAACTTCGTCCAACACTGTTGCCGGTCAGGCAGCGGCCGGTTCGGGTCTTGGCCCGACAGCAATCGGTTATGTGCTCGGTATTACCAAGGCTTACACCACCCGCGTTGGTGAAGGTCCGTTCCCGTGCGAACTGGATGATGCAATCGGTGAACATCTCTCGACCGTTGGCCGTGAAGTCGGTGTAAATACCGGTCGTTCCCGCCGTTGCGGCTGGTTCGATGCGGTGCTGGTCAAGCAGACTGTACGCACTTCCGGTATTACCGGTATTGCGCTGACCAAGCTGGACGTTCTTGACGGTCTGGACGAGATCAAAGTTTGCGTGGCTTACGAGCTGGATGGCAAGCGCATTGATTATCTGCCAGCCTCGATGGATGCACAGGCACGCGTCAAGCCGATCTATGAAACACTGGAAGGCTGGAAAGATACAACTGCCGGTGCCCGTTCATGGAATGAGCTGCCAGCACAGGCTGTGAAATATGTTCGCTATATTGAAGAGCTGATCGGCACGCCGGTTTCTATGCTCTCCACCAGCCCTGAGCGTGACGATACAATTCTGGTAACAGATCCGTTTCAGGACTAAAATTTCTGAAATCAGTGATTTGAAAAAGGCGGGATTTCGATCCCGCCTTTTTTGCTTTTTATGCCCCTTGATTGCGCAAGCGGAGTGCTCCATGTTGATCAGGGGACGATTTCAGGGTGATAGGGGACTTTTTAACGGTATTTTATCGTTTATGTTCGTCTGTAAGGTGTTGAATTACACAGTAAACTTTGCATTCGTTAAGACTTATGTTTAATAAAACATTCAGATTTCATCTGATTTTCTCATGAATAGGCTGATATGGCGCTGTACAAAAGCGCTTGGAGAGGCAGATTCAGTCGCCAGTAACGGATTTGGAAGAGTATGGCAGATTTTGCAGCGGTACTGAAAAAGACAATTGATGCTCAGGAAAATCCTGATCAGGCGCTTCGTCAGCGTGTCTATGCGAAGGCCCGCTCCACGATCGAGCAGAAGCTTACGGCTGCAAATGCGCCGGATGCGGTTGCCCAGCGTCAGCGCCAGATGCTCGAAGCGGCGATTGAGGAAGTTGAAACCGATTACCGTGCTGCCGAGCGCGCTGCTGAAGAAGCTGCACAGCCGGAGCAGGCGACTGATCCGCTGGAAGATTTTCTGAAAGCAGTTCAGGAAGCCGGTGTTGCTGATGAGCAAAATGCAGAACCTTCTGTCTTGCCGGATGATCCGCATGACAGCACATTGCATGGCAATACACAGGATGACTGGCAGAATGACCGTGATGACACATCCGGTTTTGCCGAGCGCTCCTCTTATAATGACTATGATGAAGAACCGCGCAGCCGCAGCTCCAAAGGGCTGATTGCCGGACTGATTGCAGTTCTGCTGCTTGGCGGTGCCGGTTATGCAGGCTGGACCTATCAGGATCAGATCAAGGATTATGTTTCTTCACTCACAGCCGGTTCAACGGATAGCGGTGAGGGGACAGATGCAGGCGAAGATAGCGGTGATGAACCGGACACCGGAACAACAACGCCGCCGGAAACAACACCGCCTGCAACGAATAATGACAGTGGCAGTAATGCTGATAGCAACACAACACCGGCACAGACCAAGCCTGAAGGCGAACAGAAGCTGACCCAGCGTTTGCTGCCGGATGGCAGTGAAGTGGATGCAGGGACTTCCGGTGACAAGCCGACAGTCGGTGAGGGAACCTCCAATGCACCGGTGACAGGAACTGCTCCGGCGACCAATGGTCAGCCTGCGGCTAACACGAATACACAGGCGCAGACTATTCCGGTCGGACAACCGGCTTTCTTCTATGAAGAACAGCGCGGCGGTGAAACATCGGCTGCAATCAAGGGTAATGTTGTCTGGTCAGTGGTGCAGGATTCACCGGGCGAAGGTGTGCCGGATGAACCGGCAATCCGTGCCGATGTCAGCTATCCGGACAGAAAAATCAATCTGCGCATGACCCTGCGCCGCAATGCGGATCAGTCAATTCCTGCAAGTCATCTGATCGAGATGATCTATACAGTGCCGGATGATTTCGACGGCGGTGTGATTGAGAATGTGCAGCGCGTGACCTTCAAGGATTCCGAACAGGCAGCAGGTAATCCGCTGGCAGCTATTCCGATGAAGATCGCGGATAACTTCTTCCTTGTAGCATTGAATGATGCGCGTACAGCTGTTGATATGAATCTGTCGCTGATGCGTCGTCAGCAATGGATTGATATTCCGATCACCTATCGTAATGGTCGCCGTGCGCTGATCAGCATCGAAAAAGGTGTGCCGGGTGATAAGGTCTTTGATGAAGTGCTGAAAAGCTGGGGCAACACAGCACCGGCAGCCAACTGATAGGAATAAACAGGGCAAGAGCGTGTGACGCAGATTCAACACGCTAAGCTCTGTGGTAATAAAAAACCGCCTTGTACTTTGTACAGGGCGGTTTTGTTTTTGCCGGATGCTAAACGGGATATCCGCTTTATGCAGCTTCCGCAGAGGCCATAACAGCCTCCTGTACTTTTTCAAAAGCGCGGACTTCAATCTGACGGACACGCTCACGGCTGATGCCGAATTCGGTCGACAAATCTTCAAGTGTAACCGGTTCCTCTGCCAGACGACGGGCTTCAAAAATCCGGCGTTCGCGGTCATTGAGCTTGGACATTGCTGATTCAAGCATGGTTCGGCGGCTGTTGAGCTCGTCTTCGTCAATCAGAACCTGTTCCTGAGAGGCGCTGTCATCCACCAGCCAGTCCTGCCATTCACCGCTTTCACCTTCCGAAGCGCGGATTGGCGCATTCAGAGATGCGTCGCCGCTCATACGGCGGTTCATGGATACGACTTCTTCCTCAGAAACGCTCAGGCGGTGAGCGATTTCTTTCACCTGTTCAGGGTTCAGATCGCCGTCATCCAGCGCCTGAATCTTATTCTTAGCTTTACGCAGATTGAAGAACAGGCGCTTCTGGTTTGCGGTGGTACCCATTTTGACAAGGCTCCACGACCGCAGCACATATTCCTGAATCGAGGCCTTGATCCACCACATGGCATAGGTGGCGAGGCGGAAGCCGCGTTCCGGTTCAAAACGTTTGACAGCCTGCATCAGGCCGACATTACCTTCAGAGATCACTTCACCGATCGGCAGGCCGTAGCCGCGATACCCCATGGCAATCTTGGCCACAAGACGCAGGTGACTGGTAACAAGTTTATGGGCGGCTTCCGGATCAGCATGCTCGCTATAGCGTTTTGCAAGCATATATTCTTCCTGAGGCTGAAGCATCGGGAAGCGGCGGATTTCATCGAGATATCGTGTCAGACCACCATCACCTGCGGTGATAGCCGGTAAAGTTGCACGGGCCATATAGCACCCTCCTTTTTGTGACAGGTTCCCATTGAGGCGAACCCGCGTCTGTATGATAACCATTTCAGACAGTTCGTCGCATAAAGTGAGTATATAGGAAGAATTTAGGCGAAAACACGGTCAAAGCGACAAAACACGAGAATTTTATCAAAACGACTACAGAATTAAATTTTAGAAGCGTGTTTTAATTAACATATTGAAAATAAATAATATTATTGTGACGGAATGTCTGTAAGGAAAAAACAACCGGGAGCAAACATGCCGCCGCTCCCGATTGTTACAATTATTTAATATGGCGGACAGGTTTTAATCCGCTTTAAGACCGCCATGGCGGAAGGCTTCGAGCAGAATCTGCATATCTTCCGGCATGTCAGCCGTGAATTCCATAAATTCACCGGTCATCGGATGTTCAAAAGCCAGCAACCGTGCATGCAGTGCCTGACGATGAAAATTCTGTACGGTTGTTTTCAGTTCCTCGGTCAGACGGTTGGCTTTGGTTTTATACGCACCGCCATATTCATTGTCGCCGATCAGCGGATGGCCGATATGCGCCATATGTACACGGATCTGATGGGTGCGTCCGGTTTCAAGGCGGCACTCTACGAGGGAAGCGAGTGCCGTGGCATCGCTGTTCTCACCGAAACGCTCTTCAATTGTATAATGGGTAATGGCGTAGCGGGCATCTTCACGGTCTTCACGTACCACTGCCTGTTTGGTGCGGTCACGATGTGAGCGGCCGAGATGGGCGTCAATCGTACCGGCAGGGCGCTCAGGCATACCCCAGACCAATGCCATATAGGCACGTTCCAGCATGCCGTTGCGGCCGTGATCGGCAAATTGTGCGCTTAAATTCTGGTGCGCCTTGTCATGTTTGGCGACAACCAGCACGCCGGATGTGTCTTTATCCAGCCGATGAACAATGCCCGGACGTTTGACGCCGCCGATACCGGAGAGGCTGTCACCGCAATGATGTATCAAAGCGTTAACCAAAGTTCCGGTCCAGTTGCCATTTCCCGGGTGTACAACCAGTCCGGCAGGCTTGTTGACCACAATTATGTCATTATCTTCATAAAGGAGATCAAGCGGAATGTCTTCCGGCTGTGGTTCAGCGGGTTCGGCTTCCGGAATGTGCAGTACAATCGTTGAACCTTCGCGCAATTTGTGCTTAGGCTCACTCACAGTCCGGTTGTCTACCTGTACATGGCCGGCACTTATGAGTGATTGGATGCGATTTCGTGAAAGATCAGGCGTGAGTTGAGAAGCAAGCCACTGATCCAGCCGCTTCCCTGCGGCATCTGCGTCGGCAATTAGCTCTTTCAATCGTCTCTTCCCTTCGTTATCACGCCTCGCGATATCAGTAATCGGAGACCTTAATGCAGGACCACTATTATCAAGAGCACCCGGAACAGCAGCAATATGCTGCTCAGACGTATCAGGAGCCTCAACTCGATCCGGCTATGGAACGTGTGCGTCGTAAAATGGTTCGCCTGCTGATTATATCAATCGCCATTATGGTGATAGGTCTTATGGCGGTGCTGGCTGCGGTTGTCTATAAAATCAACAAGGCACCCGATACAGCAGAAACTGAAACAGCTCAATCGGATATTCCGGGACAGGCTCCGAAAACAGACGCGCAGGCGCAGAATGCAGAAGGCAAAGCTGCCGAGCCGCTGCCAATGGTTGAATCCCAGCTGGAACTGGCTCCGGGGACACGTCTCCTGTCACAGAGCCTCTCGGGTAATCTTGTATCGCTTGAGACCCTGCTGCCGGATGGCGGTACCGAGATCATGATTTATGACTATCGCCAGTCGCGCTTTGTCGGACGTATGCGCCTCGGCAATCTCGAATAGATTTCTGTTTTGGCAGATCAGCTCCGCACCGGACAATACCGGTGCGGAGCTTTTTGTTGTCTGTAAATTTCCGCCAGGCATATATTGGGCATATATAAGTGCGGGATAAACTATTGCACAACAACAGTCTGGCCGGATCAGGGCTTTGCCTGACCGGTATTCATTTATAAGTTGCACATCAGAGATTCTTCATTCCTGCCGGTTTGACGAGAGTTCCAAGTTTTGTAAAAGTGACATCTGAAATCGTCACGGTTCAGTTCCGCTGATGGTGCAGACATAGTATGCGTGTTTCACCCGCAATTGCGCTTGGCGCTGTGTTTAAGGCACAGTGTCGGGTTCTATGGGGATTTTAATAATGAAAAATGATTATGAAAAACAGCTTCGTGATGCGGGTGTACGGATCACGCGCCCCAGACGGGTTATTTTGGATATTCTGTCGCAGACGGACGGACATCCGGATGCACTGGAAATTTTCAAGCGTGCTGTTGAAGTGGATAACAGTATTTCATTATCGACTGTCTACCGGACCATGAAATTGCTGGAAGAGCAGGGGGCTATTCACCGTCATGCTTTTGACGGCGGGCCGTCGCGTTTCGAGCAGGCAGGCAATCAGCATCACGACCATCTCATTGATATGGAAACCGGTGATGTGATCGAATTTCACTCGGAAATGATTGAGAAATTGCAGGAAGAGATAGCCCGCTCGCTGGGTTATGAAATTATCCATCACCGTTTTGAACTCTATGGACGCAAGTTGAAGAAATAAATTCCGACGCGTTTCAGAATTTATTTTTAAATAATGCAGTTTCGTGTGAAACTTATTGCCTGGATGGGCGTTATGAACCTTGTGAAAGGCTGACTTTCCGCCCCCTCACAAGTTCGGCCTTTCACCGACCGCGGGCACGCCCCCTAATCCCCGGTCCGCGCGCTCACGGAGCTGTTGTTCCGGAGCGCGCTATTTTTTTATGCCATCTAAGAGAATTAAAGGTTAGAGCGACCTTTGTGCGCCCAATGGGGCTCTAGAGCATTTCACAGTCAAGTTGGATCAACTTGACGCCCGTGATAATGCGACCAAATAAAGAATCTAGAGCGAGCGCTATGATCCAATCTGGACGTAAACCGCTCTGATGCAGCAGATTTAATATTGCGCAATGGCTCAGCAGCGGGCATTTCGGGCGAGCTTAAAAATCAAAATTCCGGTGGGGAATGCGCAGATAATATTCTACGCTCTTATCCTCAATCCTGTAGCAGGCCGTACCGCTGACGGCCTGAGGAACGATCCGCAGCAAAACTGCACTGCCGAAACGGGATGTTTCATAGGATTTTACTTTAAGGTCTGACACTTCATCATGCATGTGGTTTTCTGTAGCTAATATATCCGGCGGGCGACCTGACAGATCGTTTTCCGCCGCAGGACTTGTTTCCTTCCAATGAATAATCAAATCCATCTCGCCTTCACCGTCCGGCTCCAGCTCCGCTGAAATCGTCAGACTGCCATTTTCACAGGCCAGTGCGCCATAGGAGGCGGAATTGACAATCAATTCGTGGAAAGCAAGGCCGACATGCAGCGCTGCTCCGGGGAACAGATAAACATCTTTGCCTGTAATCGTCAGGCGCGGATCTTTGGGGTGGATATATTTTTCCAGCTGTGAATGCAGTAATTCCCGAAAGGCTGCGCCATGCCAGTTGGAATCCGTTACCAGATCCTGCGAATTGGACAGGGAATAGAGACGGCCGCGGAATTTTTGCAAGAACTGATCCACCGAGCCGGAGAACCGTGCTGTCTGCATGGCGATGCTCTGAATAATGGCCAGCAGGTTTTTTGAGCGGTGGCTGACTTCGCGCAACAAAATTTTGAGAACCTGTTCGCGGTGTTTCAGCTCGCTTATTTCAACGGCAGTCGTGACGATGCCGATAGTTTCGCCGCTTTCATCCTTGTCGGAATCGATGAAGAATTCGTACCAGCGGGGATTTTTCTTGTCGGGGAACGAAATTTCCAGACGCTGGGCATCGCCGGTCGTAAGCAATTGGTTTTTGGCAGTTGTCAGTCTGGCCGCAATATCTTTGGGCATCAGGTCGCTTTCGCTGATGCCCGTGCGCCATGGCAAAAGCCAGAACTCCGGCAGATTTTCCACCCAGGTGTAATTCATGTCCGTGGTTTGATAAAAAACCGAAACATTACTGTTTCTTATGGCTCGCAACATAGAGCGCAACCGTATCTGAGCGGCACTGCTATATCCTGAAACGGGCGAAGTAGGAGCCATAGTCTGCGCTTTCTGTGCTTAAAACCGGCATAAGCTGCGGTACAGGATTGCTCCGCACAAGACAGGTTCGGGACGCGTCGCGGGCGTCCCGTTCAGATGTTTTCGGATCGGATTGCTTTGCAGCATTTATGCTTTCCTTATGATGCTGGCAATTAGTGACAGCAACAGTAAGCCGAGGAAAATAAAGAACAGAATTTGCGCTATGCCTGTTGATGCACCGGCAATACCACCAAAACCCAAAGCACCGGCGATAATGGCGATAATCAGAAAAACAACAGCATAATATAACATGTCAACCTCCTCTTGCAGGCAGGTAAAGAATTGCCCGCTTTATGGAATGACCGGATTTTTGAAGGTCATTGCATGTTAAAATAACGCCCGTTGCGGGTTTTGGTTCCGGCTAAAGCATTTTCAGCTCAAATCCCTGTTCAATTTGCCAATTATGATGCTCTTGCCAGCGAACCTTCTTCAAAAAACAGCGCCTGACTGATAAGCGCCTTCACCATATCCGGATTGAACGGCTTGGTGACGAGGAAGGTCGGTTCCGAGCGTTCCCCTGTCAGAAGACGTTCCGGAAAAGCGGTAATGAAGATAACCGGAATTGTATCACTTTTGAGAATATCATTGACTGCATCGATGCCTGAACTGCCGTCTGCAAGCTGAATATCCGCCAGAACCATTGATGGTTTTTCTGCCTTATAAAGTGTCAGCGCTTCCTGATGGGTGCGGGCGATGCCCACAACTTCATGTCCGAGCGTCTCCACCATCTGCTCAATATCCATGGCAATCAGCGGCTCATCTTCAATAATCAGAATGCGGGTAGCAACGTGGCGGGAAATTTGTTCCGAGGCTTCCGTCAACAAGGCGGAAAAACCGGCTTCGTCCTCCTGCATAATCTCTGCGGCTTCTTTTTCATTAAAGCCTTCAACTGAAACCAGAAGAAAAGCCTGACGCGAACGCGGGGTCAGCATTGCCAAATTATTCGCTGCCCGTTTTTCCCATGCATGCTGAGAGTCGGTTTCCGGAATTTCGACAGAAGTACGGTCGAAAATACTGGAATAAAGACGATAGAGCGCTATCTTATCGGATGAGGCCTCAGGAAATACAGAAATATCATCGATCAGAGTTTCGAGAATTGCTGCAACATATGCATCTCCGGCTGACTGAGAGCCGGTCACGGCGCGCGAGAAACGGCGCAGATATGGCAAATGTGGTGCAATACGCGTGGACAATGACATTGAATGCTCCATTTATATGGGCTGATAGGATTACAGCCTGTTTATGGTTCTAACGGCTGACTATAAAAATTGTTCCTGTGTTTGGGAACTAATTATTCACGCCCGCATTATGACTTGGATACAGCGTCTCAATCGGGCAGGGTTTTAGTGCTTGAAACAGGGCCGCACCAAGGCCGCATCAAGATCACATCAGAGCCGCAACTGAGCTCTGGTGGCATTAACCGGAATACGACTGAGATGACCAACACTAAGAAACCGCTTCAGGATCAAGACAACGCTATGACCTCATTTTCGCGCGATTTTTCCGCGCAAGGCAGTTCGCAGGCAGGCAGTTTGAATAAAGGCGATGAACTGGGACCCAATTCCGAGATCGGTTCCAAATTGCGTGCTCTTTATTCCAGTATTCAGGATGAAACGATTCCTGACCGTTTTCTTGATCTTTTGGAGAAACTGGATCAGGCTGAACGTAAATCTGCTTCTCATTCAAGGAATTGACAGGAATGGCGGAGGAGAGAGACGAATTCAAGCGGCTGATGCTTGCGGCCTTGCCGGGTTTGCGGGCTTTCGCGGTATCTTTATCAGGTCAGCAGGATAAGGCTGATGATCTGGTGCAGGATACGATTATGAAAGCGTGGGGCAAGCGCGACAGTTTCGAAATGGGCACCAATATCAAAGCCTGGTTGTTTACGATTTTGCGTAATGAATTTTACAGCCAGATGCGTAAGCGCGGCCGTGAGATACAGGATACGGACGGGCTGTATACGGAGCGGTTGGCCGTTCATCCGTCTCAATACGGATCGCTGGATTTGCAGGATTTTCGCAAGGCTCTCAACGAATTGCCGGATGATCAGCGTGAAGCCATTATTCTGATCGGTGCTTCCGGCTTTTCCTATGAAGAAGCTGCGGAAATCTGTGAATGTGCTGTCGGTACAATCAAGAGCCGTGTCAGCCGTGCGCGTGTCCGGCTGCAGGAATTGCTCGATGTTAAAGGTAATTCCGATTACGGCCCCGATGATACGTCGTCCCAAGTGACGATGCGCTCTTTCTAAACGGTTTTTGCGATCATCAGAGTGTGACCGAATGATTAGCTGTCATCCGGAGCGGAGATTTATTTGAAGATTATTGCTGTTCTCAACAGTCAAAGCGGCACTTTGCGGACGATGGATATTGATGCGTTTATTGATGACGCATGCACTGCTTTTGCTGCTGAAGGGCATGAACTTTCCTGTGTATTGACGGATGGTGATGATATTCTTGCTGCTTTGGAAAAAGCCGCACAAAATCATGATTATGATGTGCTTCTGGCCGGAGGCGGTGACGGCACGATTTCTGCGGCAGCTGCACTGGCCTGGCAGAATGATAAAATTCTGGGCGTGTTGCCAGCCGGTACGATGAACCTCTTCGCCCGCTCACTGAATATTCCGCAAAATGTTACCGAGGCCATTCACGCACTGGCAAAGGCCGGTGCTGAAAATGTTGATATCGGCACCTGTAACGGCCAGTCCTTTGTGCATCAGGTGGCAATAGGCCTGCATCCGATGCTGGTCAGATATCGTGAAAAATACAGCTATGCTTCACGGGTGGGGAAAATTCTGGCGAATTTCCGCGCTATGGGGCAGCTGATTACCCATGTACCGCGCGTGAAAGCTGTTGCAGATATTGACGGGCGTGCAGTCAAAGGGGTGTATTCTGCTCTTGCCGTGTCGAACAATCCTTACGGAGACAGCGTGCTGCCTGTCGCACCGGATGTGCAGACAGGCCATCTCGGTTTTTATCTGGCAAAGCCTCTTCCCGTCAGCGGTATGCTTAAGCTGTTTTGGGATATTGCGCGCGGACAGTGGCGCAGTAATCTGGCAATTGAGGAAGACCATGCCCGTTCAGTTCAGCTGACAATCCTCAATCATAAAGCGCATCAGTATATGTCTGTTGACGGTGAACTACTGCCATTACCGGCCGAACTGGATATCCGTATTCATCCGGCGGCATTGCGCGTGCTGGTGCCGCAGAGTGAGAACTTGACTGGTCAGAATTGGCGAGCGCATGAAAACACCGCACAAATCGCTTTGTGCGGTGTTGTTTATAGCCGGAGCAATCAGAGCGTGACGCGTTTAATTGTATCCACTGCGCTCGCTCTGTCTCCTTGTGTCGCGCATGTTGTTATCGGAAAACCGGTGCCCATTTTTCCGCGACATGCTCTGGCAGAAAAGCTCTAAAGCGTTGCTGCGCCGGTCTCATCCGAACTGACGCCGAGTGTTTCCAGTGCAAGTTCAATTTCCCGCAGGTCCTTGTTCAGCCCGTCATCAGGGTCCATGCCGCCTTCTGTTGCGGCGCGCTGAAGATCGCGTGCATCTTCCTGAAGTTTCAGAATAGCAGCAGATTTATCCAGATTGGTGAGGGACATATCTGCGAGGATCTCATTAAGCTGTGCTTTTGTCGAACTGGTCATCAATGGTCTCCTTAGGGTTTGGCTTTGCGGACTGAACTCCTTGACCCGAACATTGCGGCTCTAACACTGCGAAGGGAGAGGGGGCGGAACTTATCCGCCCTGATCCTGCTTTTTATTGCCGGATTTTTTGTCCCGCGACAGCAATGTCACTGCAATCAGTCCTGCAAGCGGTACTGCTAAAGTTAAAAGCGGTTTCTTGAGCAAGGTCGGCACGGCGGCAACCGCTGCTGCTGTGAGCGCTGCATTGGTGTCAATCGCAGCGCGTCTTTCTTCTAGACGGCGTTTCTCGGCCTTATCCATCACGCGGTTGACGATATAGGCAAGGATCGCCAGCACCACACAGCCGGTTGTGATCATCAGAGCTGCGATAATCAGACCGTATTTCATCATGAGAATGAAAAAGACTGCGAGGAGCAGAAAGAACGCACCTGTGAGCAGCGCCACGGCCATAATCGCATAGAGAATGGCACTGCGCTTGGCACGCTGCGTTGCGGCCTGCACTTCGCTGCCGATAATGGCTGAAATGACCGGTGTGAACAATTTCAGCATATCAGCGCCGTGTCAGAGCTGCGAAAAGATAACCGAACGCGGCTGCCAGAGCGATCGATGTGACCGGACGTTCCTGAACATAATCGGTGACCTGTTGCTCAAGGGAGCAGGCACTGTCCTTCAGGGAACTCAGAGCATCTTCGCCCTGTTCATAAATATCCTGATAGGCATCGGATGCATCTTGTCTGGCCTGATTGATTTTTCGTGAGCCCATTTCTGTCAGTGTTGCGGCAATCGATGCAATATCTTCTTTAAGCTGGGCAATCTGTGCCTGCAATTCTGCTGTGCTGTCGTCCTGAATGTCATTTACGATTTTGGTATCACGAGCCATGGATGCCTCCGGAAGCTGAAATTTCAAATTGCTGAGCAATTTCATTTTCTTTGAAACTGCTCAGTAATATTGTCTGGGTTCAGAAATATAACGTGGCTTTAACGTAATGGTTCCGTGCATTCATCGCCAGAGAGCAGTTGCCGGTGCGGAGGACATTCGGCTGCCAAGGTTAATTGCCACAATTTCCAAATTCAGCTCATGCGGGAACAGACAGGCATATGCCGGGCATAGCCTGTATTGGAAACCTGTGAGAAGGTGCAGGAGTGTCAGGCAATCATAAGAATGAGAGCTGCAATCAGAATACAGCCGGCTGTCACATAAAAACCGGTACGTAAGACCGCGTTTTCCTGTTGTTCCGGTTCATAAGATCCCGCCATTGCGGTACGGGCGGCAGTTTCAATGGTTTGCATGTCTTTGTGCAACATCTACTGTCTCCGGAGCATGATGATATTGGTGTCAGTCAATAACGGTATGCACTGCATTATGCGGCTTTAATGCGTCAGGTTTATGATTGTTCCTTGTCAGGATCTTAATATTTCCCTGATTGTCGGATTTACGCTCAAACTTGTTTCAAATTGTCATATTATGGTTTTGCCGTTATAGTGCTCGCATAACTTGGAGCTGCGACTCACCGGAGCTGCATTGCGGATGTGAGAAATCCTTGCAGCAGTGATGAAATTCGTAAAACATCCGTTTGTTTTGGTGAATAACTTCCGCTTTCCGGTCAAATAACAGCAGAATGACGGGTTTTTTTAAAACATGACTTGCGAAGTCATGTTTGATGGTTGTATTGCATAACCCGAAAAAGGCAGTTGCTGGTTGATGCAGTACATTCGCATAAATGCGGAGCAGGTTGATCCTGTACAGGCTGGAAATAATACAGGCCGGCTGTCCCTGATAATGAAATGCAGTGAGGTCGTCGCGGTGGTTAAGACAGTGTCCAAGGCAGCAATATCATTCAAGACAGGATTGTCAGCTTTCATTCTTTCCGCATTTCTTGCGGGCGGTAATGTGCTGACACTTTCAGCGCCGGTTATGGCGCAGGAAGCGCAGCCACAGCAGACTGCCCCGCAAACCTCTCCGGAAACACAATCTGCGCCTCAGGCAGCGCCATCTGCTCCTGCTGCAGCGCCAGCGGCACAGGCACCGACGTCCGCTCCGGCCACATCTTCTCCTGCCAGTGAGCCTGCTGCCTCGCAGTCAGCCACAGGCACAACTGCTCCGGCAGCAACAAATCCTGCTCCGGTCAATCCGGCAGCTCAATCCTCCCAGTCCGCACCGTCTGCAGTAACGCCTGCGCAAACAGAACCTGCCGGTCAGCCGGTCACTATTGCACCGGAAGCCGGTCAGTCTCAGGCTGCCGCACCGGTTCGCACTGCTGATAACGGCTTGCAGATTCCGCATGACCTTTCCCCTTGGGGCATGTTCATGGCTGCTGACTGGGTTGTTAAAGCCGTTATGATCGGTCTGGCGATTGCATCATTGGCCACATGGACAGTTTGGCTTGCCAAAACGCTGGAAATTACCGGTGCCCGCAGCCGTGCCCGCCGCGCCTTGAAAGAAGTATCTCATGCGGACAATCTGGCTTCTGCAGTGCAGGCGCTGGATAAAACCCGTGGTCCCGGTGCGCATCTTGTCCGTGCGGCACAGGAAGAAGTAACGCAATCTGCATCTGCTGCTGCCTATGTCGGCGGGGAAGGCCTGAAAGAACGCGTTGCTTCCCGCCTCAGCCGTATTGAAGCCGGTGCAGGACGACGTCTTGCCAAAGGCACCGGTATTCTCGCAACGATTGGTTCTGTTGCACCATTTGTCGGTCTGTTCGGTACTGTATGGGGGATTATGAATTCCTTTATCGGTATTTCCGAAGCGCAGACCACCAATCTGGCTGTTGTGGCGCCGGGTATTGCCGAGGCGCTTCTGGCAACGGCGATCGGTCTTGTCGCCGCTATTCCGGCAGTGATTATTTATAATATGTTTGCCCGTTCGGTGACCGCGTACCGCCATCTGCTGGCCGATGTGAGTGCCGGTGTTGAGCGTCTTGTCAGCCGTGATCTGGATATGCGTGCAGCCCGTGACATTGTGCAGAAACAGGCAGCCCGTCAGAATGCGGCTCAGACTGTTCCGGTCACGAAAGCAGCGGAGTAAAGAATATGGGCAGCCGTTTGCGTGAAGATGCCAGTGATGAACTGCAGGAAAGCCATGAAATCAACGTAACGCCGTTTATCGACGTGATGTTGGTGCTTCTGATTATCTTCATGGTGGCAGCGCCTCTGGCAACCGTTGATATTAATGTTGATCTGCCTGCGGCCAGTGCTACGCCGCAGCCACGCCCTGACAAGCCGGTTTATCTGACGCTGAAGGAAGATCTGAGCCTCAGCCTTGGCAATGATGCGGTTAATCGTGATTTGCTGGCTCCGACACTGGATCGTCTGGCGGCAGGCAATAAAGACACGCGTATTTTCCTCCGCGCAGACAAGACTGTCGGCTATGGCGAGCTGATGAATGTTATGAACCTGCTGCGTGAGGCCGGTTATCTCAAAATCGCGCTGGTCGGTCTGGAAACGCTTGGTGCGGGTGATGCAACCGGTGCGCCTGCAGCGGGATCACCGGCAGGTCAGCCTGAAGCTCAAAGCTCGGGTCAAACTTCGGGCCAGAATGCAGGAGAGTGAGACGTGAAGGAATTACCGATCGATCATCCGCCGGTTCGGGGTATGAAAAACGGTTCCGCAGTTGAACCGTCATCCGGTCTCTGGAAAGATATGGTGCGCTGGCTGGGTGCCGGTGCCGCCGTGCTGATGGCGCATGCAGCCGGTGCTTATGCTCTACATGCATCGGTACCGGAAATGGTGCCGGATGGTGAGCCGCCTGCAGCGATTATGATGGAGCTTGATCCGGTTCCTCAGGCACCGGAAGTAGAAGAAGATTCCATTGCCCCTTCTGCCGAGGCTTCTCAAAATCCCGATGAAGCTGAAATCGAACCGGAAAAACCGGTGGAACAGGTTGAAGAAGTAACGCCTGAAGAACCTGTTGAAGAGCCTCAGGAAGTGGCTGAAGCGGAGCCGGTAGAAGAAGAAGTTCCGGAAATCATTGAAGCGCCTAAGCCTGAAGTGGTTCTGCCGAAGGTTGTTGAAAAACCTAAGGTCGAAAAGAAAGAACCAAAGCAGGAAAAGCCGAAAGAAAAGCCGAAACCTAAAGAAAAAGCCAAGAAAACTCAGAAAGCTGAGCAGACACAGGCCGCTTCCGCTCCGCAGATCAATGCGAAAAATTCTTCCCGTGTTGCGGCCAATGCCAATCGCCAGAGCTCGGCATCTGCCGGTGTCAGTTCGGCAAAATGGCAGTCGAAAGTGCAGGCACATCTTGAACGTAAGAAGCGCACAGCACAGCGCAAGCTTGGACGCGGCGATAAAGGTATTGTGCAGATTGCTTTTGTGATTGATGCAGGGGGTAATGTATTGTCTGCCCGTATTTCGGGGACATCGGGCAATCCGCAGGTGGATCAGGCTGCTTTGACAGCTGTGAAAGCGGCTTCACCGGTTCCGGCACCGCCACCGGCAATGGCAGCTGCACGGATTCCGTTTCAGGTGCCTTTCAAATTCAACTGATATAACAGCATTAAAAAGCCCCGCATGAGTTTCATGCGGGGCTTTTTAATTTTCAGCTTTACAGCACTCTTATTTATGGCCGGTTGAGCCAAAACCACCGGCACCGCGTTCGGTTTCGCCGACTTCTGAGCGTTCTTCTATTTCAACCTGCACAACAGGTGAAATCACAGCCTGTGCAATACGCATGCCGCGCTCGATGCGGAAATCATCATCACCGAGATTGATCAGCAGGACTTTGACTTCGCCGCGGTAATCGCTGTCGATGGTGCCCGGAGTGTTCAGGCAGGTGATGCCATGTTTGAAAGCCAGACCGGAGCGCGGACGGATTTGCGCTTCATAACCTTCTTCCAGTTCAAAAATCAGGCCGGTCGGTACAAGTGTACGGCGACCCGGCAGCAGCACGATCTGGCGGTCTTCCGGTACGGCAGCACGCAGATCAACACCAGCGGAACCTGATGTTTCATAGGCCGGCAGATCAAGGCCTGCAGCATGTTCAAGACGGACAATTCCGAGCTTCGGGCGGCTGGATGATGAAGGGGAATTGGCAGACATGATAAACCCTTTTCAGCAATATATGATTTAAAATGAGCACTAAACATATTGAGGGTCTTTTTGAAAGAGCCGTATGCTGATTTCAAAAATAATTAGCGGCTCTTTTCTTATGGTGTGTAACCGAAAAGCGGGATTTCCGTGCTGTCCTTAATTTCTTCCATTACGAAGGACGCAGAGACATCTGACAGCGGCACACGGGTGATGAGTTTCTGATAGAGCCGGTCATAGGCTTTCATATCTTCAATGCGGGCACGGATAATATAATCAAGATCCCCGCTCATGCGATAAACGCCGACAACCTCTGTCAGCGATGTGACTGCCGCGCGAAATTGCTCCAGCCATTTCGGATCATGATTGCTGGTTCTGATCAGCATGAAAACGGTGAGGCCAAGGCCGAGCTTGTCGGCATCCACGATTGCAACACGGCCTTTGAGAATACCGTCATCTTCCAGCCGTTTCAGCCGCCGCCAGCATGCATTGCGCGACAGATGGATACGGGCGGAAAGCGCGTCTACCGATAGAGTGGCATCTTTCTGTAATTCCTGAAGGATGCGGCGGTCTGTTTCGTCTATATTATGTGCCATATAGGGATAATTGTCCCAAAAACTTATATTATCAAGGATTTTTTGAGACAAAATATGTGTTTGGCGGTGTTAGTATTTTAAATCAGAAACCTATCTTGCTGATTTGAAAATTGATAACGGGGAAACTCATGCAAACCAAAATTTCACGTCTGTTTACGGAACATCCGGCATCCGTCAACGAAACCTATTTTGAGCATATGGCTTTTGCGGGCAAATTTTCATTCAAGCTTTTTGCAGCTGCTTTTGCAGCTCTGATCCATGCAATTTTGCCATTTTTATTCGACAAAACAGCCAGCACTATTGTCGCTAAGCTTTACGCCAAAACGCATAAGCGCGCGGCTGAATAGTGAATTGTTAACTATAGTGGCGGAAGATCACTGTTGTAACCGGCTATAAATAACGGCAGGTTCCTATCTTTCGCTCACTTGTCAGAGTGTGTTTCATGTGCCGCTGGGCTGCGTATTTCGGATCTGATCTGTATCTTGAAGATATTATCACTTCGCCTTGTCATTCGCTGATCGCGCAAAGCCATCATGCGACTGAGGCGAAAACCGCGACCAATGGCGATGGCTTTGGCGTGGCGTGGTACGGTACACGCGAGGAGCCGGGATTATACCGCGATCTTCTGCCTGCATGGTCTGACCAGAATTTGCGCAGTCTTGCGCGCCAGATTAATTCGCGCCTGTTTCTGGCGCATGTGCGTGCCTCCACCGGTGGTGAAACCAGTCGTGCAAATTGCCATCCGTTCGTGTTTCAGCGCTGGAGCTTTATGCATAATGGTCAGATCGGCAGTTTTGACCGTTTGCGCCGTCCGCTGGAGAGTTTGCTGCCGGATGCGCTTTACAGCCATAAATCGGGTTCGACCGATTCAGAACTCTTCTTCCTGCTGATGCTGCATTTCGGGCTGGATGATGATCCGCTCCGTGCTCTGACGCGCACTGTCGAGACAATTTATGAGGCTGCGGAAAGTGCAAAAGTGCCGCCTTTTATCCGTCTGACAGCAGCATTCTCAGATGGTCATTCACTGTTTGCAGTACGCTATGCCAGCGATACTTATGCACCAACGCTTTACACCGCCAAAATGGCGTCTTCTACGGGAATATGTGTTGTGTCTGAGCCGCTGGACGGTGTTGCTGAAAACTGGATGGCGGTGCCGCGCAATAGTTTTGTGACCATTAACAAGCCCAATCATATCTGCATTGAGCCGTTTATGGACGAGCAGTCTGTAGTGAAGCCTGCCGCAACGCTTGCTGTTGTGGCAGGCTAACTTTTATCAGGCATTACCGATAAGAATACCGGCTGCGAGCACCAGTGCACCACCGAGTACGACCTGAAAGGCTGCACGCATGAACGGTGTTTCCATGAAGCGGTTCTGGATATAGGCAATCGCCCAGAGCTCGACAAAGACGACGAACACCGCAATGCCGGTTGCAGTCCAGAAGTCGGTAATCAGATAGGGCAAGGCATGACCGAGGCCGCCGACAGTGGTCATGATACCGCTGGCAAGGCCACGTTTGACCGGCGAGCCACGGCCTGAGAGCTTGCCGTCATCATGGGCAGCTTCCGTGAAGCCCATGGAAATACCGGCACCGACGGAAGCAGACAAACCAACAAGAAAAGTCTGCCATGTATCCTGCGTGGCAAAGGCCGCGGCAAAAATCGGTGCCAGCGTGGAAACCGAACCATCCATCAGACCTGCAAGGCCTGGCTGGATATAGGTCAGGATCAGTTGTTTGCGCTCACCGGCACGTTCTTCATCCTGCACATTATCCGGTGTCAGTTTTTCTTCCAGATGATGGGCGCGCTGTTCATGATGTTTTTCTTCCAGCGCCAGATCACCGAGCAATTTACGCGTGGCAGCATCGGAAACACGCATGGCTGCCTGTTCGTAAAAACGTGCAGCCTGCTCCTCCATCTGTGCCGCCATATTGCGTACTTTATCGATGCCGAGCGGGCGCACCAGCCAGTCGGGCTTGCGTTCATAATAGCCACGCACATGTTCGCGCCGGATCAGCGGAATCGTTTCGCCGAAGCGCTGGCGATGCAGTTCAATCAGACGTGCACGGTGATTGTGCTCTTCCTCGGCCATCGCCTCAAAAATTTTCGCCGATTGTGGGTAAGCCTCACGCAGACCATCCGCATAGCTGAGATAGATGCGGGCATCATCCTCTTCGGAGGAAATGGCAAGTGCCAGCATTTCCTGTTCGGAGAGACTTTCAAAAGACCGGCGCGACGGCGAGAAAAGGGAGGAGAACATGGAAGTTCCTTTTTAGAATTGTTCTAAATTTAATAGTTTGGAATAATTCTAAAATCAAGCTCCTTTTGCAGAGCTTGACCAGATTAGTGCGTGTTCAGAGAATGCGTTGCATCAGTACCAGATCAAGCCAGCGGTCGAATTTTCGGCCGACCTGCGGCAGAAGACCGGTTTGTGTAAAGCCATGTTTCTCATGCAGGCGGAGAGAGGCGGTATTCTGTGCTTCAATCGCACCAAGCAGAACATGGATATTGTTGCCCGCTGCATGTTCCAACAAGGCGCGCATCAGCCTGTCACCGGCACCTTTGCCGCGCGAATGACCGGCAATATAAATCGAGAGTTCTGCCGTGTGTTTATAACATTCAAAAGCACGAAAAGCGCCGTAGCTGGCATAGCCGAGCAGCTCGTCCCCTTCAGTCAGCACCAGTACCGGAAAACCCGCATTTTGGCGTGATGTCAGCCATTCTGCACGGTTTTGCAAATTGACCTTCTGGCTGATGAAAACGGCCGTCGTATTGGCAATCGCATCATTATAAATATCAAGGATTGCGGGCAGGTGGGTGGTGTCAGCGTGCTGTATGGTCAGCATGATCGGCCTCAAAGCATTTCCAGCAAAAGTGTGAAGCGGTTTTGCGTAGGTTAATGCGCAAAAACAAAAATAAAAGTGGCGGACAAGAAGATCTTGTCCGCCACTTTTATGCCGCTTGTGAAAAGCGTCAAGAATTTATTTTTGGGCAGCTTTGAACTGCAAACGGCGGGCATGGAGAACCGGCTCGGTATAGCCGTTTGGCTGCTCGCGGCCTTTAAAGACCAGCTCACAGGCTGCCTGAAAAGCGATAGAGCCATCAAAATCCGCAGCCATCGGCTGATAGGCTTCATCACCGGCATTCTGCGCGTCTACCACTGCGGCCATGCGCTTCATAGTTTCCATCACCTGTGCTTCGCTGACAATGCCATGATGCAGCCAGTTGGCGATATGCTGTGCCGAGATACGCAAGGTTGCACGGTCTTCCATCAGGCCGACATTGTTGATGTCCGGCACTTTGGAACAGCCAACGCCCTGATCGATCCAGCGCACCACATAACCAAGAATGCCCTGTGCATTATTGTCGACTTCAGCCTGCACGTCTGAAGGTGCCCAATTGGTGTCACGGGCAACAGGAATGGTCAGAATGTCTTCAAGTTTTGCTTTTGTGCGGGACTTGAGCTGGTTCTGCACCGCTGCCACGTCAATCTTGTGGTAGTGCGTGGCATGTAATGTTGCTGCTGTCGGGGACGGCACCCATGCGGTATTGGCTCCGGCTTTCGGATGGGCGATCTTCTGCTCCAGCATGGCAGCCATCAGATCCGGCATCGCCCACATGCCCTTGCCGATCTGTGCATGGCCGGTCAGACCACAGGCAAGGCCGGTATCCACATTCCAGTTTTCGTAAGCTGCAATCCATGCCGCCTGTTTCATCTCGCCTTTGCGGATAACAGGTCCTGCTTCCATAGAAGTATGGATTTCATCGCCGGTACGGTCGAGGAAGCCGGTATTGATGAAGAATACCCGTTCTTTGGCAGCACGGATGGCTTCTTTGAGATTCACTGTCATACGGCGCTCTTCATCCATGATACCCATTTTCAGGGTATTGGGTTTGAGACCTGCCAGTTGTTCGGCACGCGCAAAAATTTCTGCGGCAAAGGCCACTTCTTCCGGCCCGTGCATTTTCGGCTTCACAATATAGACCGAACCGGTGCGGGAATTGAGATGCGTGCCTTTGAGTTTGCCGTCCTGCGTACCGATATCATGCAGGGCGATAACAGCGGTGAAAGCTGCATCAAGAATACCTTCCGGAATTTCATTGCCCTCGCTGTCGAGGATGGCCGGATTGGTCATCAGATGACCAACATTGCGGATCAGCAGGATTGAGCGGCCAGGCAAAGTGAGGGTGGAGCCATCCGGTGCGGTATAGCTACGGTCGGCATTGAGTTTGCGGGTGATGGTTTTGCCACCCTTGTCAAAGTTCTCCGACAAAGTGCCTTTAAACAGGCCGAGAATATTGCGGTAAGCCAGAACCTTATCGGCAGCATCAACTGCTGCAACGGAATCTTCACAGTCCTGAATAGTGCTGAGTGCAGATTCCAGCGTGATATCAGCGATATGTGCCGGATCGGTCTTGCCGATGACATGAGCAGCATCACAACGGATTTCGATATGCAGTCCGTTGTTCTTCAGAAGCACGAGGGAAGGGGCAGATGCATCGCCCTGATAGCCTGCAAAGCCTTGGGTATTTTTCAGGGATGTTGTTTTGTTGTTGCCAAGTGCGAGAACAAGCTGGCCATTGGTGACAGAGAAACCGGCAACTTCATCCCAGCGGCCATCGCTCAGCGGGGTGGCTTCATCAAGAAATGCTTTTGCCCATGCAATAACTTTTGCACCGCGTACAGGATTATAGGCTTTACCTTTTTCCGCGCCATTGTCTTCGCTGATAGCATCCGTGCCGTAAAGCGCATCATAGAGCGAACCCCAGCGCGCATTGGCAGCATTGAGCGCATAGCGGGCATTCATGACAGGTACAACAAGCTGCGGGCCGGCAAGGCTGGTAATTTCGCTATCTACATTGGCGGTGGTGACCTGAAAATCTTCCCCTTCCGGCAGGAGATAGCCGATTTCGCGCAAATAGGTCTGATAATCCGACATCGCGTAATTGCGGTTGGCTTTGTACCATGTGTCGAGTTTGGCCTGAATATCATCACGCTTGGCAAGCAGGGCTTTATTGCGGGGCGCCAGTTCTTTGACCATGCCGGCAAGACCGCTCCAGAAGGCATCTGCTGTAATGCCGGTTTCCGGCAAGACTTCCCTTGTCAGGAAATTGCTCAGTTCCTGATCAACCTGCAGACCTGCATGTTCAATACGACCACTCATCACTCGCTCCCTGTCTGATCTCTGTGCTAACCAGCTTGTCCTTTGCAGCTTAGTCTGAACGGGCGGCAATGGACAAGCATGGTTACGGCTTTGTTTTGTCAAAGCTGTCAATGTATGTTTACATAATTGTCTACAATATTCAAAGCCGATAATGCGTATAATCAAACACTGTTTACGCTGTCAGGTCTGAATTCCTTATCTAAGCACGGAATTTTGAAAGCTGAGGGCTGATTTTGTTGCAGGATTATCCATCGGCAGCATGAATAGAAATTGACTGATAAACAGTCTGGCTTCACAATACTGACATGTCCTGCTTACATATTATGACCGGTAAAAGCATTCGTTTTTCACGTATCATTCTGTCAGGTACATTGAAGAGTGAAGCGCCTCAAAAATATAGCTGGCAGAGACGGAATGGAATGCAAGCAGGGTAAACCGCGTGTTTGCTCTGCCTCTTTGAAGCCGCGTTTTGCAATCGCATGAACCGCAGTGTTGCAAGATGCACAAAGGAGGTGTTTCTTGAACATTGCCGCATTTGCCGGCAAATTGCCGGCACTGGTTCTGAACGCGGATTTTCGTCCGCTCAGCTATTATCCTTTATCACTCTGGTCGTGGCAGGACGCGATCAAAGCTGTTTTTCTTGAACGCGTAAATATTGTTGCGGAATATGATGCGGAAGTTAACTCTCCGACTTTTTCCATGCGGCTGCCAAGTGTTATCAGTCTTAAAACCTATGTTGCCCCGCCGACCTATCCGGCGTTTACACGATTCAATCTGTTTCTGCGGGATCGTTTTGAGTGCCAGTATTGCGGTGCCCATCATGAGCTGACATTTGACCATGTCATACCGCGTTGCAGCGGCGGCGAAACAACCTGGGAAAATGTGGTTGCTGCCTGCTCCCCTTGTAATTTGCGCAAAGGGGGCATGATGCCTGCCAAAGCGCAAATGTGGCCGCGACAAAAACCCTATATGCCGAGTGTTTTTGACTTGCATAAAAACGGCAGGCGGTTTCCGCCGAACCATTTGCATGAAAGCTGGATGGATTATTTATACTGGGATGTGGAACTGGAGCCGTAAAGATACAGCTCCGGTTTTTTAGATCACGCTTTACGGATTTTGAGCGATGCGCCGTAAAAGGCAATGATGGCGAGGAACAGCGAAGCAACACCATTCCATCCGGCAAAGGAAATACCGAGGAAGCGTCCGGCGGCAACATCGCAGGCGGCCGGTTTAACTGCATTGAGATCACCAAGCAGATTGCCTGCGCTGGTGGTGATGGATACTGCACCGGTTGCGCAATCAGCAGGACCTGCCCAGAATTTCCATTCCACACCCGAATGATAAATCGAAAGAATCAGGCCATAGGTCATCAGCAATCCGGCGATCAGCAGGAAAAGACGGGTCAGTTTTTCCGATTTTCCAAGTGCTGCCAGCAATGCACTGAGAAGCATCAGCGGTACGCCGATATAATAGGGAATGCGCTCTTCAAGGCATAATTTGCACGGCAGATAACCGCCAATATATTGAAACGCCAGTGCGGAGCCCACGACACCGGCCATGCTTACCGCAAGAAATGCTGAAATAAGCGTATGTTGCGAACGGGGTGTCTGAGCAGTACCGGTTGAAGACACAGGAAAATCCTTGTTGCAAAAATCAGTTTAAACCCAGCTCAGCCATGACCTTATGGCATAAACATGGCTGCCTGATGCTTTTTAGGCGTGAAGATATTTGACGACCATAAATAACAGAATCAGGATGACGGCAACCGTGGCTGCGATCAATCCGAGACGCTTTTCAATGAAGTTGCGGATCGGTTCGCCAAAGCGCTGCAACAGCCATGCCAGCAATATGAAACGTGCACCACGGGTAATAATAGCTGACAGAATAAACAGCCAGATATTGACGCCTGCGGCGCCGGAGAGAATGGTTACAACTTTCATCGGCGGCAGATGAGACAGGCCGGAAGTGATGAGCAACAGCAGAATCATATCGGCGCTGGTGCTGCCGCGCATGGCTTCGAATGTATCGAGCTTGCCGTAAAAATGCAGAACCGGCTTGGCGACGGTTTCATAGGCATAATGACCGATATACCAGCCAAGAATACCGCCGAGCACGGACATGACCGTGGCAATCAGTGCGTAATGCCAGACTTTTTTCGGGCGGGCGATACCCATCGGTACGAACAGGACATCTGCGGGAATCAGAAAAACCGAGCTTTCGAGAAAAGCGATGACGGCCAGCCATGCAGCCGCGGATTTGCGCGCTGCAAGGGAAATGGTCCAGTCGTAGAGTTTGCGCAGCATGATGGCCTCTGTCGGTTCTCAGCAATTATGATGGTACAGGCCAAAGCCATGCGGAATTTTGATGCTGTGTGTAAAACGAAAAACTTCGCAGGGCAATGTGTGCCGGAATTCGTTATGAATGGTTTTACAATCCGTGAGCAAAGGCTGAATTTTCTGCGCGGGTGAATTTTGTTGAAATAATTTGAAACAAACAGGTTTTGCAGTTGACGGGAAGGTGGTTCTCACTATATTTCGGCGCACCAGTGCAGCGCTTTGAGTATGAAGTGTCTGCGAATGTGCGGGTGTGGTGGAACTGGTAGACGCGCCGGACTCAAAATCCGGTTCCGAAAGGAGTGTCGGTTCGATTCCGACCACCCGCACCACTTTTTACCTGACAAAATTTCGCCGCAACTTTCTTTCACTTTTTTACCGTAAACTTGAGTAAAATATACCTAATATCTCTTGAAAGATATGCGGACATATTTTACCGAAAGAGAATATTCTCTAGGGCGGAAATTGCAGTGAAAGCCTATTTGATTAATCTGGATCGTTGTCCTGAACGCTTGGTGCGCATGCAGGAGCAATTTGCCAAAGCGTCAGTTCCTTTTGAACGTGTCGCGGCTGTGGATGGCAAAAATCTCAGCGATCAGGAATTGGCGTCCATCATTCGTATACCGTCCTGGAAAGAGCCTCTGACAAGAACAGAAATCGGGTGTTTTCTGAGCCACCGGAAGTGTCTGGAGCTTATAGCGCAGGGTGAAGATCGTTTCGCAGCAATTTTTGAAGATGATGTAACCCTGTCGAAAGATACGCGGCAGTTTTTTGAATCCACAGACTGGATTCCGGACAATGCCGAGCTGATTAAAATTGAAACTCAGGGCAAAAAAGTTCTGACTGACAAGCCGGTTGTGACAATTGCCGGTCACTATACAGTGGCACAATTGCGCAGCCAGCATATTCTTGCTGCCGGCTATATTGTTTCCCGTGATTGCGCGAGAAAATTACTGTGCCGTATGAATGATGCGGCCTCGCCGATCGATCATCTCCTCTTTACGCCATCTTGTGGTTTCTTCCCGCAAATGAATGTTTATCAGGTCAGCCCTGCAATTTGTATGCAGGCAGGGCTGGAGAGCACATTGAGCCCCGAGCGGTCTTCGCAATATTGCCCGCCGGCCAAGTTGCAAAGGCTGAAGCGTGAAGTGAAGCGAGTGTTTGTCCGTGGTAAAACCGGTTTATGGGGACTTTACATCAATTGTTTCACCAAGAAGCGCTGGGGACAGGTTCCGGGCGCCCGTGACTGATTTTCTCAACTTTCGAGCTTTTCGCTTAAGAAATCCAGAAAGACCCGCACCTTGGGTGCCAGATACCGGCGGGACGGATAAAAGGCGTAAATACCGGTTTTCATCTGCTGCCAGTCGTCCAGTGCTGTAACCAGCCTACCTTCCGCAAGATCATTTTGCACATAGCTGAGCGGGATCAGGCTGAGGCCGAAACCGGCGCATAATGCATCACGCACTGCAAAGCTGGATGAAACAATATAGCGTCCGGTCACCGGTATGTGCTCTGTCCGCTCCCCTTTGCGGAACTCCCATTCATGGACATGTCCGGACAGGCTGTAGCGGATACAGTTGTGGTGACGCAGATCCGCTGGTTCCTTGGGCTTACTGTGCTTTTCGAAATAAGAAGGGGCTGCGCAAACCACATGATGGAGTGTGGATAGCCGCCGGCTTATGAGACTTGAATTTTTCAGACTGTCGCTGCCTTTGACGGCGATATCATAACCTTCCCTGACAATATCAATCTGGCGGTCATCGAGGTTGAGTTCCAGTGTGATCTCAGGATAGCGCTCTAAAAATTCCGGTATGAATCGGGACAGGCTGACAATCGTCATGGTCAGCGGTGCTGTCACGCGCAACAGCCCGGATGGCTGATTATTATGCGGCGTCAGCGAGCGGTCAGCTTCTTCAAGCTGTTCGATGATCGGGGCAATCTGCTCATAATAGAGCGTACCGGCTTCTGTCAGGCTCATGCGTCGCGTGGTGCGGTTGAACAGCCGGACTTTCAGATGGGCTTCAAGCTCACCGATGCTTTTTCCGACCGCTGCCGCAGTCAGACCGCTTGCGCGTGCAGTTTCGGCAAAACTGCCAAGTTCAACGGTTTTGCGGAAGAGACGTAATGCGCTGAGCTGATCCATATCTTGCCTGTAATCAAAATATTCAAAACTTTTGGTTGGTAATATAATCGTAAAACAAGAAATTATCATCTCCAATAATTGTAATTATGGTGCGCTGTACCGGCATATGAGAACTTACGGAGACAATATATGACATCGACACGCACGGATTTGCTGCTGACAGCGTTGGCACCGGCGATCTGGGGTAGTACCTATATTGTCACCACGCAAATGCTGCCTGCCGGTTATCCGATGACAGTCGCGTTGCTGCGTGCTCTGCCTGCAGGGCTCCTGCTTTTGTTGCTCGTCCGCCAATTGCCGCAGGGTATCTGGTGGCTGCGGGTGTTTATTCTCGGTGCGCTGAATTTTTCATTTTTCTGGGCAATGTTATTTGTCGCGGCCTATCGCTTGCCCGGTGGCGTTGCAGCCACAGTGGGGGCTGTACAGCCGCTGATCGTCGTGTTTCTGGCGCGAATGGTGCTAGGAACGAGATTGCGCATTGTTGCGGTTGCCGCAGCTCTGGCAGGCATTGTCGGCGTGGCATTGCTGGTGCTGAAGCCTGACAGCGCTCTGGATCAGACAGGGATCATAGCGGCGCTGGCCGGTGCATTTTCGATGGCGGCGGGTACTGTTCTGAGCCGCTACTGGCAGCCGCCGGTTTCTCCGCTTACTTTTACCGCATGGCAGTTGACGGCCGGTGGGTTGTTGTTGGTGCCGATAGCTTTGTCGCTGGAACCGGCTTTGCCGGTACTGACACTGACAAACTGGCTGGGGCTGATTTATCTCGGTCTGATCGGCGGGGCTGTCACATATCTTCTGTGGTTTCGCGGATTGGCACGGCTGGAATCATCTGTCGCTGCTTCGCTCGGTTTTTTAAGCCCGCTGACCGCTGTGATCCTTGGCTGGGGGCTGCTGGGGCAGCAACTGAACTTGTTGCAAATCACCGGTATGGCGATTGTGCTGTTCAGCGTCTGGCTCGGGCAGCGTGTACAGGCACGTAAAGTCTGACGCTTAGCGTTGCAGCCGTTTTTGCAAGCGGGATTTGATGTGGCGTAATGCTGAGCGCAGGCGGTCATAGCGGTCGAGCTGGCGGGCTATTTTATGCACGCTCTGCTGGCTTTGGGCGCTCAGGCCAAGAATGATCGTGCCGAAACTCTCGCGCTCATGAAACAGGCGCGACATAACCGGATGATCGGGAATGGCGCAGGAATCGGTGATGCGCAATGCCGGATTTTCCAGATGGTTTTTCAATACTTCAATCATCAGCAACACACCGGGGGAGTAGGCGCGCAGAGCTTCGTCATAGGCGGTTTTCCACGTCCATGCCTGATCGCCTTGCACAAAGACCACAAGGCTGGCAATGAGCCTGTTATCCAGTGTCAGGGTGTGAATGCGTACCAGATCTCGCTCGGCCAAGGCACTGACAGTTTCACGGGCGAAATCCGTATCAGCCTGTTTGCTCAGAAAAGCCGTGCCGCGTGTGCCTTTCCAGCCCGCAGCTTCCAGTGACAGAAAGTCATTGAATGCATTTTTGAGCGCTGTTTTGTCTGTAATAATGCGGTACTCCAGACTGCCTGTTTCGGACAGTCTGCGCCACAGACGGCGATATTCACGGCGATGATTTTTGCCGATTGCATTGGTCAGATAGGTTTCTGCATCACTTCCATTACACAAAACCGGACGTTCTTCATATCGCACAATATGAAGCGGCAGATTTTGGCACTGTGCCAGTTCTTTGATCGCAATTGCAACAGGGGCTTCGAGATTGATATCCGGCAGAATGAGCGTATCCGGCAATCCGCGCTCCGGTTGCTGTAATACAGTCAGTGCTGTTTCCAAAGTGTGTGTCAGGGTGCGTGCAGCGATTAATGGCGTGCCTTGCGTGGCATAGATATTGCTCCAGCCGCAAAGAGATTTTTTAAAACCAAGTCCGGTGCGGGCAAGCTGAAAAGGCATCAGAAATGCGGTTTCAGGATCATCATTAAGGAGCACCGCGCAATCATCGGATGCGAAATGTGCAAATGCAGGGCGCAAAAAATCCGGATGATTAAAAATATTTGTTTCTGCAACAGACGGAATCTGCAAATTTTTCAGATGCTCAAGAGCTTCAGCTTTCTGCAAGATTTGCATCATGATTTAATCTCCGGCACGGCGGGCTGAAGGTGCAAACACAAACATTGTGATACCCAGACGTTTATAAACCACAAAGGAGAGGGTGGCTGCTTCTGTCGCCATAGCGCAGACCGTGGCAATTGCCGCGCCGCTTAAGCCCAGAAGCGGGATCAGGGTGATATTCAGCGCGATATTGACGATCAGTGCCAGCGCATAGAGCAAGGCGCAGATATTCTGATTGCCGGACATGGAGAGCAGGCTTTCACAAGGGCCGACACTGGCACGCGCAATCACCCCGAAAATCAGGATGAACAGCAGCGGATAGCCTTTGGTGAATTCATGACCGAACAATGCCAGCAAAGGCCAACCGGCGGCCAGCAGCAGAATGCCGAGCAATAAAGACGGCCAGAATGTCCAGCGGGCGGAGTTGCGGGCGAAATCGTTGAAGGCCTGTCTGTCGCCGCCATGAAGCAGCTGAGAATAGCGCTGCGCCACACTGGATTTGACGGCAAAATAAACGAAATGCGCCAGTGCCAGTACTTTGGTGACCGCAAAATACAGCGCCACACTATCCGGCTCCATCATGCGGCCGACCATCAGCACATCAATATTGATGAGCAGGAAGAAGAAACCTTCAATGAGGAATATCGGCAGGGATACTCGTATCCATTCCCGTAAATGATAGGTTCCCGCACCTTTTGGCAGAACTGTTGCAATGCGTTTACGCAGGAATAGTTGCTGGCTGATGACGGTCAGCGCTGTTCCGGAAAAGGCTGCAATGAGTGCTGTGGTGGCCTGCGGCTGCCATCCTGTCAGTAGCAACAAGATGAAGATAAGCAGCATCATCAGCGGGCGGAGAATATAACCGGGGCTGAGTGCTGCCAGAATCCAGCCCTGTGAGCGTGCTGTGCCGTCATAAATATTGCCGAGCGCAATCGCCGGAATACAAAGAATGCCGATGAGGAAAGCAGGCCAGTAATAGGGCGCAAATTGCGCACTCAGACTATTGAGAAGAATAATCGCAATCAGGGTAATGATGCTTGCGCTGATGAGTGCGAAAACGGGACCGGTACGTAGAATGCCGCGTGCATCATCTGTTTGATTCTTCTGCAAATATTGCGGAACATAGCGGATAATCGTGGTGTGGAACCCGAAACAGGCAAGGTCGCCGAGAATAAGCGTAACTGTCCAGACAAGGACATAAATACCGAATTCAAAACTGCCCATCAGACGGGCAAGCACAACCTGACTGAGCAGTGCCAGAGCCGCACCGGCAATACGAATTGCAAAAGCAATCAGCGAAGAGCGCTTGGCCTGAGCCTGCTCATCCTCACCGGAGAATAAGCCCTCTGCCCGCAGCAAAAAAGGACGCAACTGTTCTGCCCGTTTTGCAGGCAGGAATCTTTCAGCCAGTGACGTGATCTGAAATTTTGCAGGCAATGCGTCTCTCGGAAAAACTTTGATATGCAGCTGTTGTTGCACAGAATAGTTTAAAAGTCAGTCTATGTGCTTACCACAAAAGAAAACACCGCCTGCAAAGACAGGCGGTGTTCTTTATCAGTTTATATTATCGTTTAAACGAATGCGCCGTGGCAATGTTTGAACTTCTTGCCGGAGCCGCAAGGACAGGCTTCGTTACGGGCAACACGACCCCATGTTGACGGATCAGCCGGATCACGGTCTGCCGGATCAACAAAGCGGTCGCTGTCTGCCAGACGCGGGCCTTCAGAACCTTCGCCGAAATCATCTTCGCCTGTGGTGCCGTCAATATGGTGACCATGCATTTCAGGCAGTTCCGGCTGCGGCTCTTCACGCATGATTTCCACGCGCATCAGCTGCGATGTCACAACTTCACGCAGGTTAGACAGCATAGCCTGAAACAGTTCAAAACCTTCGGTCTTATATTCGTTCAAAGGATCGCGCTGGGCATAGCCGCGGAAACCGACAACGGAACGCAGATGGTCAAGATTGACCAGATGCTCGCGCCACAGATTGTCCAGAGACTGCAGGATAACGGATTTCTGCACATAGGCCATGATCTGCGGGCCGAAGCGCTCTGCACGCTCTGCAGCAGCCTTATCAGCAGCTTCCTTGATACGCTCTTCGATCTGCTCTTCAGCAATACCTTCTTCTGCCGCCCATGCATCCACCGGCAGGTCGAGATTGAGAACTTTGAGTACCTCTTCCTTCAACTCCGGCACACGCCATTGTTCGGCATAGGCATTTTCAGGAATATGGGCACGCACCATATCCTCAATTACTTCATGGCGCATTTCATCGACCGTTTCGGTCAGATCTTCTGCATCCATCATTTCCAGACGCTGTTCGAAGATCACCTTACGCTGATCATTCATCACATCATCATATTTGAGCAGGTTTTTGCGGATTTCAAAGTTGCGGGCTTCGACCTTTTTCTGAGCCTTTTCCAGCGCTTTGTTGATCCACGGATGCACAATGGCTTCGTCTTCTTTGAGACCCAGCTTCTGCAGCATGCTGTCCATACGGTCAGAGCCGAAAATGCGCATCAGATCGTCCTGCAGAGACAGGAAGAATTTCGACTTGCCCGGATCGCCCTGACGGCCGGAGCGGCCACGCAACTGATTGTCGATACGACGGCTTTCGTGACGCTCTGTCGCCAGAACGTAAAGACCGCCGGCAGCCAGTGCCTGCTCTTTCTTCTGAGCGATATCCGCTTTGATTTCCTGAATTTTGGCATCGCGCTCAGGACCGGCAGGTACATCCGCCAGTTCCACCTTCACGCGCATTTCCAGATTGCCACCGAGCTGAATATCGGTACCGCGACCGGCCATATTGGTCGCAATGGTGATCGCGCCCGGAACACCGGCCTGTGCAACAATATAGGCTTCCTGCTCGTGATAACGGGCATTCAGAACCTGAATATTCTTCACGCCGTCTTTTTTCAGACGTTCAGCCAGAATTTCGGATTTTTCGATGGAAGTTGTACCAACCAGAACCGGCTGGCCTTTTTCGTGGGATTCACGAATATCGCGGATGATGGCTTTATATTTTTCATCAACCGTACGGTAAACTTCATCATCGGCATCAATACGGGCAACCGGCAGATTGGTCGGGATGGTTGCAACATCAAGGCCGTAAATATTGCCAAATTCTTCCGCTTCCGTTGCCGCTGTACCGGTCATACCGGCCAGTTTTTTATACATACGGAAATAGTTCTGGAAGGTGATCGAAGCCAGTGTCTGGTTTTCCGGCTGGATCGTTACTTTTTCTTTGGCTTCCAGTGCCTGATGCAGGCCTTCGGAATAACGACGGCCCGGCATCATACGACCGGTAAATTCGTCGATGATGACCAGTTCGTCATTGCGGACGATATAATCCTTGTCGAGCTGGAACAGCTTATGGGCGCGCAGGGCGTTGTTGAGGTGGTGAACAACAGCCACATTCTCAACATCGTAAAGGCTTTCACCTTTCAGATGACCTGCAGCTTCCAGCAGTCTTTCGATCTTTTCTGTGCCGACTTCGGTGAAGATTGCAGTCTTCTGCTTCTCGTCAACTTCATAATCTTCCGCTTGCAATTGCGGAATGAAAGTGTCGATCAGTGAATAGAAGTCTGAGCGGTCTTCCAGCGGGCCGGAAATAATCAGCGGGGTACGGGCTTCGTCGATCAGGATCGAATCAACTTCGTCGACGATGGCGTAGTTATGTTCGCGCTGCACCATCTGGGCGCGCTCATATTTCATGTTATCGCGCAGATAATCGAAGCCGAGTTCGTTATTGGTTGCGTAGGTAATATCGCAGGCATAGGCCTCGCGGCGCTGATCGTCATCAAGGCCATGAGCAATCACGCCGACAGTCAAACCGAGGAAGTTGTAAAGCACACCCATGGTCTGCGCATCGCGGGTGGCGAGATAGTCGTTGACTGTCACGACATGCACGCCTTTGCCTTCAAGCGCATTGAGGTAAACCGGCAGGGTTGCCATCAGGGTTTTACCTTCACCGGTGCGCATTTCCGCGATGGAGCGGTCATGCAGCACCATGCCGCCGATCAGCTGCACATCAAACGGGCGCATCCCAAGTGTGCGTTTTGCCGCTTCACGCACTGTGGCGAAAGCATGAGGCAGAATGTCATCCAGTGTTTTGCCGCTGCTAAGCTGGGCACGGAATTCATCGGTCTTAGCCTGAAGCTCAGCATCGCTTAAGCCTTCATATTGTTTCTCAAGCGCGGTAATTTCTGCTGCGCGAGGACGAAGGCCTTTGATGCGACGCTCATTGGATGAGCCGAAAATCATACGGGCGAGACCGCCAAAGCTGACCATCGCTGGTCCTTTCTTAAATCTTCAGCCAAGTGTGTCGCCGCCTGCGCGGCGCTCTGTCATCGGCTTTATTTGTTTATGCGAGACTTATGGCAAGAAAACACGCTGTCGAAAAGACATTTCGCGCAATTTCTCTCTGGCAGCTCTCTGGACGCAAAGCCGATGGACAGATAAGAGGGGAGTGCGGCGATGTCAATGATTTGACAACAGTCATAGTCCCGAGCAATGCGATTATATGCGCATAACAAAAGGGACTATTACTGCTGAAATATATATATTGTGCAGAAAATTGCCATATCGCCTAAAAACTATTCTGCTTTATCCGAATGAGAGCGAAGCAGCAAAATTCTGCCTTATTCTTGGGACGGTACTTCGTCCCCGAAGGAGAAATCACTGATGACCCGTACCCGTAAAGTCCTGATTCAGCTTGCAGCCGGTCTGCTTTTGACCACTGCTGCAGGCTCTGCCTATGCGCAAGGCACCGCTGCAAAGACTGAAACTGCAGCAAAACCGGCTGAAAAAGCCGATCCGAACAAAGTGCTTGCCACTGTAAACGGCGTTAAGCTGACACAGGGCGAAGTTGATCAGGCTTCGAGCGATCTGGATCCGCAGTTCTCCCGTTTGCCGGATGATCAGCGCCGTCTTGCTGCACTGGCTGCTCTGGTTGATATCAAAGTTCTGGCCGCTGCCGCGAAAACTGAAAAACTCGACGACAGTGCAGATTTCAAACAGCGTATCGAGTTTCTGAAAGACCGCGCGCTGCATAATGAATATTTCCAGACTGCAATCGTAGACAAGATCTCCGATGCAGATGTACGTGCCCGTTATGACAAGGAAATCGCAGCAATGCCTGCGAAAAACGAAGTCCGAGCGCGTCATATTCTCGTAAAAACTGAAGACGAAGCCAAAGCAATCATCAAGAAGCTTGAAGGCGGCGCCAAGTTTGAAGACCTGGCAAAAGAAAGCTCCACTGACGGCTCTGCCGCACAGGGCGGTGATCTGGGCTATTTCGGCGAAGGCATGATGGTGCCTGAATTCGAAAAAGCTGCCTTTGCACTGGAAGTCGGTAGCTATACCAAAGAGCCTGTGAAGTCGCAGTTCGGCTATCACATCATCAAGCTGGAAGATAAGCGCCAGCAGCAGCCGCCTGCATTTGATGAAGTGAAAGATCAGGTTCGCTCGATCGTCATTCGTGAAAAATATATCGAAATGGTCAAGAAGCTGCGTGACGGTTCGAAAATCACTTATGAAGACGAAGCTGTTGCCAAAGCGATGAAAGAAGCTGCTGACGCACAGGATGCAGCTGCGAAAGCCGCTCAATAAGCTTACATTTTGCTTTGATGTGATTACCAATCTGGTAAGTTTAAGGCGAATTTTGATAAAAATGATCACCTGCCCTGATTATTTCGGGCAGGTGATTGCATTTTATGCCTATCCGTCATTTATTGGCCTCAACCTGAGGTGAAATGGCGGGTGATTTGATGTGCCGAGCATTTGAATGGCACGCAAGATACGAGCTGTTTTATTTCGGTTAAAATTCATTGGTATTTAGCCGCATGACCCTGACGCAAAATCATTTTTCGGTTTTGCCGGTAATGCTCTTATTCTTGAGGCACGCATGTCTTCTTCTGTTTCTCCGCTTGCACCAAAACATTATCCTGCCATGCCGGTGATTACCGGTGTGCGAATGGCGACTACTGAGGCGGGAATTAAATATAAAAACCGAACAGACGTGCTGATGATGGTTTTTGATAAGCCTGCTTCTGTTGCCGGTGTTTTCACCCGCTCCAAATGCCCGTCTGCACCGGTGGATTTTTGCCGCGAGAGTCTCAAGCACGGCACAGCCAAAGCCGTGATTGTGAATTCGGGTAATGCCAATGCCTTTACCGGTAAAAAAGGTCGTGAAACAACGACAGCCACAGCCAAAGCCGCTTGCGAAGCGCTGAGCTGTGATGCTCATGAAATCTTTCTCGCTTCAACCGGTGTGATCGGTGAGCCGCTGGATGCCGGTAAGTTCGCGCATCTCTTCGGCGATATGAATGCGCGTGCCGATAATAATGGCTGGCTGGAAGCGGCCAAAGCGATCATGACCACCGATACCTATCCGAAAGTGGCAACGGAAACCGTGCTGCTTGGCAGTGTACCGGTGACGATTAATGGCATCGCCAAAGGTGCCGGTATGATCGCGCCGGATATGGCGACCATGTTGTCTTTTGTGGTGACGGATGCGCCGATTGCCTCTGATGTCTTGCAGGGTCTGTTGTCCAAAGCGGTGGATTCCAGCTTTAATGCCGTGACCGTGGACAGCGATACTTCCACATCTGACACGCTGATGCTGTTTGCAACTGGCACAGCCGCCGAGCGCGGCGCTGTTGCTGTAACATCAGCTGATGATGATCGTCTGGCAGAATTTGACCGCGCTTTGCGTAAGCTTCTGAAAAATCTGGCTTTGCAGGTTGTGCGCGACGGTGAAGGCGCGCGCAAAATGCTGGAAATCACCGTGAAAGGTGCGGTGTCTGATGTGTCTGCCAAGCGCATTGGTCTGTCGATTGCCAATTCACCACTGGTGAAGACAGCGGCTGCCGGTGAAGATGCCAATTGGGGACGCGTGGTGATGGCTGTTGGTAAAGCGGGTGAACCGGCTGACCGTGATCGTCTCGCCATCAGCTTTGGTAATATTCGTGTGGCGGTCGATGGTGAGCGCGATCCTGATTATTCGGAAGCAGCTGCTTCTGCCTATATGAAGGGCGAGGATATTCTCATCACGG
Source organism: Pseudochrobactrum algeriensis (assembly GCF_018436245.1). Taxonomy (NCBI): domain Bacteria; kingdom Pseudomonadati; phylum Pseudomonadota; class Alphaproteobacteria; order Hyphomicrobiales; family Brucellaceae; genus Pseudochrobactrum; species Pseudochrobactrum algeriensis. The sequence goes on along the minus strand of NZ_CP075361.1, from coordinate 2,775,378 downwards.
TTGAGCTTGGTATGGGCGAGGGCACAGCCACGGTCTGGACCTGTGATCTGACCAAGGAATATGTGGCGATTAACGGTGATTACCGGTCGTGATGTCTGAAATCCGTCAGTTTGAAGAGCTTGGTTTTCATGCATGGCCCGCTTTGCAGGTCACGCATTTAGGGGACTGGGCTGTTCAACTGACACCTTACTATCCGTCAAAGCGCGGCAATTCGGTCAATCTGCTGAATCCGGCTGATGACGCGAATCTGGCGCAGCGGGTGGAGGCCTGTCAAGCGCTGTTTACAGCGCAGGACAAACAGCCGGTTTTCCGGCTGACACCGCTGGCACCGCCCGCATTGGCCGATTATCTGGTAAAGCGCGGCTATACGGCCACAGGCGCATCATCAGTGATGGCCTGTGATTTGCGTGATAACGCAGCGTTGAAAACGCCGCAGCCGCGCCTGCCACTGCGGCTTGTGCAGTTTCGTGACGGGCAGGAGATTGGTTATAGCCGGATATCCGGTGCGTTTCATGATCGCCCTGAGCCGCTGGTGGAGGGACTGGCGGAAGTTCTTCGTTCAATCAAACCGCAGAAATATGTCATTGCCGGATTTTCCGGTGCTGAACCTGCTGCAACACTGCTTTGTGTGAGTGAGAACGGCTATACCGGTCTGCTGGATTTGTGTATTGGTGAGGCGTTCAGACGGCGTGGTTTTGCAAAAGCACTGGTGCTGAATGAGATGGCGCAGGCCTTATCCCGCGGCGATCATTGTTTCTGGTTGCAGGTGGAAAGCGCGAATGCAGCAGCGCGTGCTTTGTATCAGGGGTTAGGCTTCACCACTGTCTATGATTATATTTATTATTGCAGATAGGTAGTATTTGATGACTGAGGGCAAAAAGATTGTGCTGGTGGCAGCCTGTGCGCTGATTGATACGGATGGCCGTATTTTGCTGGCACAGCGCCCTGAGGGCAAGAATCTGGCCGGTCTTTGGGAGTTTCCGGGCGGTAAAGTTGAAAGCGGTGAAACACCGGAAGATGCGCTGATCCGCGAATTGCAGGAAGAGCTGGGGATCATCACCAAACATGCCTGCCTCGCGCCGCTGACTTTTGCCAGCTATTCTTACGATAAATTCCATCTGCTGATGCCGCTTTATATCTGCCGGCGCTATGAGGGCATTGCCCGTTCGATGGAAGGACAGGCGCTGAAATGGGTCAAACCAAAAGACCTGCGCTCCTATCCGATGCCGCCTGCCGATGAGCCGCTGATCCCTTTCCTGATGGATCTCCTGTAATCTCTCTGCACATCCTTGATAATTGCCGGTTATTTTTAGTCGTAAGACGGGTTTTTACGATTTTGTTAAGGGATGATTCACTGACATGCCGCATGGTGGGATCATCGCGCCGGAGTATGACGATGAGCAGCAATCGCAGTCAGTATCAGTCAGAATTTCTGACAGACTTTTTTAAAGATGATGAAGAGACAAAATCGGGCTTTATGCCTGTTGCCAAAAGCGGCTTTGTCCGTTGCATTTTGCTGTTCGGTTCCGCAATTCTCGCATTGACGCTGGTCATCGTGCCGGTGCTGAGCCAGAAAGCTAATAAGCAGACCGCGCAATCGCTGTTTCCTGCCGGTGTGGATATGATGTCCACCGGTTCTATTCAGCGCGGCAATACTGACAAAGCCTATATTGAGCGCAAAAGCCTGCTGCAATCCTCACCGGAGGCGGTTTGTGTGATTGCCCGTGACGGCTCCCAGCAGGGCGACTGCTGATCTTTCTTGTTACTTTTTCGGTTCTTTTTCCGTAGCAAGCAGGGCTTCAGCCAGTGAAGCCTTGGCCGATCCCGGTTTCAACGGCTGTTGCTGCGAGGCATGCGGTGCCCAGCCGGACATCCAGATGAATGAGAATGTTGCGCGGATGCGTCCGTCAGGATCGCTGAAGCGCGCGGCATAAATCTCCGCGGCCCGCATGAACAGACGACGGCCAACCGGTTTGCGCGAACGGCCGGTGAGTATATTGGCCATGCCCATGGCGCGGATATCGGCCATCAACGCAAACATATTGTCATAGCGCACAGTGACATTCTCAATATCCGTCACCGGTAGTGCAAAACCGGCACGCTGCAACAAGGCGCCACCATCACGCACATCGGCAAAAGGTGCCACACGGGGGCTGACGCCGCCGGTCAGTTCAGACTCTGCCTGCAACAGTGATTCACGCAGCTCTCCGAGTGTGCCGGCACCCGCCATGCAACCGAGAAACAATCCGTCAGGCTTCAGCGCCTGTTTGATCTGCATCATCAGTCCCGGCGTGTCATTGGTAAATTGTAATGATAGCAGTGAGATAATCAGATCAGCACTTTGTGGTGCCAGCGGCAGATATTCCGTGCTGTCTTTTGACTGATAGTCAATGCTTTCAATCACTGCTGCCTTGCCGGATTGCTGCAAAGATAAAGCAGCAGACGGCGTATAGGGATTGACGATCACAGCGCGGGAAAACTGACGTTCAACCGTTGAAAGCCGGTCTTCCAGATCCTGCACCGTGCGCTCCAGCAGAAAATCCGCACCACTTACATTGCGCTGCATCGCCCGTTTCAGGCGCTGTTGCAGCAATGCGCTGTCGAAGATGATGTTTGGAGTGGTTTCTGTTGCTGGCATTTCTCGTATCCCGATATTTCTCTGGACTACACCGGTGCATCTGGCATGGTGTTGTAAATGCGTTCAATCGGGGGCGAATGCAATGGGGGAATTGCCGCTTTCTCATGAAACTGTTGTGAGAGAGACAGGTTTTCGGCGCTTGCTGCAAAGTATGCAGACCTGTTTGAAAACGCTGCCGGACAGGATTTTTCCGGCACTTTGCGAGGGCTGCGACAGTCCTGTTTCACAGGCAGGCACTTTATGCGGAGCTTGCTGGAGTGAGATGCGCTTTCTGGAAGCGCCGTTGTGTCCGGTGATGGGCACGCCCTTTACCCATGATTTTGGTGAGCATTTTCTTTCAGCCGAGGCAATTACCGATCCGCCGCCTTTCCGGTGTTTGCGTTCTGTCGCCTGCCACGATGGTTCGGCACGTCATGCCGGTATTTCATTGAAATATTATGACCGGCTTGATCTCGCTCCATGGATGGCACGCTGGATGCAGCGGGCAGGGCATGAATTGCTTGAGGGATGTGATGTGATTATTCCGGTGCCGCTGCATCGCAAACGTTTGTGGAAACGCCGTTATAATCAGGCAGCAGAACTGGCACGGGTTCTGGCGAAGCTCAGCGGTAAGACCTATGATCCTTCTGCATTGCAACGCATTAAAGATACACGTCAGCAGGCGGAACTGAGCCAGTCCGAGCGGTTGCGCAATGTGGCAGGTGCATTTCAGGTACCGGAGGCAGGGCGAAATAGCGTGCAGGGGCGCACTGTGCTGTTGATTGATGATGTTTATACCACCGGTGCAACGGTGAAGGCCGCATGCCGTGCCTTGTTGAAAGCAGGTGCAGCAGAAGTGGATGTGCTGACTTTCGGCAGGGTTTTACCGGACATACAGAAATAATACCCGCGACAACAAACCGACAGCAAATGCTTGGATGATTGTGCAGGCATGGTTATATAGAGTTGAAACTCTGGAGACTCTTGAAATGAATGTTGAAATTTATACCCGTGACGGCTGTGGTTACTGCGCACGTGCAAAACAATTGCTGAATGAACGCGCACCTGGCTATACGGAATTTAATGCGAGTGTTGATCCGAAATATCGCGAAGAAATGATGACCCGCTCCGGTGGTACAACATTTCCGCAGATTTTTATCGGTGATGTGCATGTCGGCGGTTGTGACGATCTTCATGCGCTGGATCGTGCAGGCAAGCTGGTTACTCTGCTGGAAACCGGTAAAGCAGACTAATCTATAAGGCATAAAGGGGAGAATAATGTCGATGGTTAAAGTTGCAGCAGTGCAGATGCGTTCTGATGGCGATATGTCCGCCAATATTGAAGCCCTCAGCCGTATGGTCGGAGAGGCTGCCGCCCAAGGTGCGCAATATGTGCAGACGCCTGAAAATACCGGCATTATTCAGAATGACCGTGCGCTTTACCATGCCAGTCTTCATGCGGAGCAGGATGATCCTATGGTGCGTGAAGCCTCGGTTCTGGCAAAGCGTCACGGCATTCATCTCCATATCGGTTCCACACCGATTAAACTTGAGAGCGGGCTGATCGCCAACCGTGCTTTTGTTTTTGCGCCTGATGGTTCGAAAATCACCACTTATGACAAGATCCATATGTTTGATGTGGATCTGGATAATGGTGAGAGCTGGCGTGAATCCGATACGATTTCGGCCGGGGACCGCGCAGTGATCGCAGAACTGCCATTTATGAAACTCGGATTGGCAATCTGCTACGATATCCGCTTCCCGCAGCTGTTTCAGGCGCAGGCCAATGCCGGTGCTAATGTGATTTCCGCTCCTGCTGCTTTCACCCGTCAGACCGGTGAGGCACATTGGCATATCTTGCAGCGGGCGCGTGCCATTGAAAATGGTGCCTTCCTGATTTCTGCTGCGCAGGGCGGCCTGCATAACGGCAATCGCCAGACCTATGGTCACACAATTATTGTTTCACCATGGGGCAAAGTTCTGGCGGAAGCCGATCATGACAATCCGGCAGTGATCTATGCGGATATTGATGTGGCGGACAGCGCTGCTGCCCGCAATAAAATCCCGAATTTGAAAAATGCGCGGGAATTCAAACTGGAAACCATTGTCGCGGAAGGTGAAACGATCAAGGCATGATGCGGTTTTCTCTGCACTGTGACCAGTCCCATGAATTTGAGGGCTGGTTTCGTAATAATGAGGATTTCGACAGCCAGACCGCACGCGGTCTGGTGCAGTGCCCTGTTTGTCATTCGCCAAATGTGAATAAGGCGCTGATGGCACCGTCCGTCACCACCGGTCGCACCAAAGAGAAAATTGCTGCGACCATGGGTGAAGCCCAGCGCAAACTGCTGGATGAGATGCGTGAGATCAGTCGTAAGGTAAAAGAAAATGCCGATTATGTCGGCGACCGTTTTGCAGAAGAGGCGCGTAAAATTCACCATGGTGAAACGGAGGAACGCGGCATTTACGGTGAGGCAACGAAGGAAGAAATCACATCACTTGTAGAAGACGGTGTGGAAATTCTGCCGCTGCCGGTACTTCCTGAGGATTATAATTGAACCGTGCCGGTTCAATGGCTGAGGACTAGAGCGGTTTACGTCCAGATTGGATCACAGTGCTCGCTCTAGATTCTTTAGTGGTCGCATTGTCATGCCATTCAAGTTGAATCAACTTGAATGTGAAATGCTCTATAACTGATCCGTATATACGGATCAGTTTTTTCCAAGCATAATTTAGCGGCGTTGTGCCAGAACCATATAATTCACGTCGAGATCGCGTGAGCGGCTCCATGTATCATTGAGCGGATTATAGCTCACACCGGTTTTTTCCAGCACGGTCAGACCGGCAGCCTGCAATGGTTTTTCCAGCTCTTCAGGACGCACCAGTTTTTCATATTGATGGGTGCCTTTCGGCAGCCAGCGCAGCACATATTCTGCGCCGATAATCGCCAGACCCCATGCTTTGAGTGTGCGGTTGATGGTGGCAACAAACATCAGCCCCTGCGGTTTGACCATTTTCGCAGTCGCCGACATGAACAGATCGACGTCGGAAACATGCTCAACCACTTCCATATTCAGCACGATATCAAATTGCTCACCGGCATCGGCCAGATCTTCTGCTGTGGTGGCACGATAATCGATTTCAATGCCCATTTCCGCAGCATGGATTTTGGCGACTTCAATATTGGTGGTTGAGGCATCGGCACCGATAACTGTAGCGCCAAGGCGTGCCATCGGTTCGCAAAGCAGACCGCCGCCGCAACCAATATCCAGAATGCGCAGGCCTTCCAGCGGTCTTGCCGCCAGCGGATCACGGTTGAAATGCTTGCAGATCTGTTCTTTCAGATATTCCAGACGGGTCGGATTGAATTTATGGAGCGGGCGGAATTTGCCCTGCGGGTTCCACCATTCACTGGCAATGCGCGAGAAATGCGCAACTTCAGCGGGATCAATCGTGGTGCGGCCGGATACGGCTTCCTGTGGCTGTTGTGAGCCAGTATCTGTCTGTCTGGACGTGTCGGACATAGCTTTCTCCATTTCCTACCAATGGACTTGTCTGTTCATTGATGAAAGTCAAGTATCTTTTCGCCTGTTGCGCTTGCGAAGTGGTCATAATTTCGGTATGTCAGCATCACTTACCTGTCAGGAGTACCTCTCAGTACGATGGCAGGTTCCGTTGGTTCTCATTTTCATTTAGGATATGTCGACATAATGGCGCGCATTGTGATGAAATTCGGCGGTACTTCTGTGGCCGATCTTGAACGGATCCGGAATGTGGCGCGTCACGTTAAACGTGAAGTCGATTCCGGCAATGAAGTAGCAGTTGTGGTTTCGGCTATGGCCGGTAAAACCAATGAACTGGTTGCCTGGACGCGTGAAGCATCACCGATGCATGATGCCCGTGAATATGATGCGATTGTTGCATCGGGCGAGCAGGTAACGGCCGGTCTTCTGGCGATTGTGCTGCAGTCTATGGGCGTGAATGCGCGCTCATGGCAGGGCTGGCAGATCCCGATCAAAACCGACATGACGCATGGTGCGGCACGTATTACCGATATTGACGGTTCTTTCCTGATCAAGCGTTTTGGCGAAGGTCAGGTTGCGGTGATTGCCGGTTTCCAGGGCATCAGCCCGGACAACCGTATTTCGACGCTCGGTCGCGGTGGTTCCGATACTTCGGCAGTTGCCGTTGCGGCAGCGGTTAAAGCTGATCGCTGTGATATTTATACGGATGTGGATGGTGTCTATACGACCGATCCGCGCGTGGAGCCAAAAGCCCGCCGTATGGCCAAGATTTCCTTTGAGGAGATGCTGGAAATGGCATCCCTTGGCGCTAAAGTGCTGCAGGTTCGCTCCGTAGAACTGGCCATGGTGCATAAAGTGCGTACATTTGTACGTTCAAGCTTTGAAGATCCGCATGCGCCGGGCATGGGTGATCCGCTCAACCCTCCCGGAACACTGATTTGCGATGAGGATGAAATCGTGGAACAACAGGTTGTAACTGGTATTGCTTTCGCCCGAGATGAAGCTCAGATCTCATTGCGCCGCGTGGCCGACCGCCCGGGTGTATCTGCGGCGATTTTTGTCCCGCTGGCTGAAGAACATATCAATGTTGATATGATTGTTCAGAATGTTTCCGAAGACGGTTCGAAAACCGACATGACCTTCACCGTACCTTCCGGTGATATGGATAAGGCTGTACATGCGCTGGATAAGGTGAAAGCTGAAATCGGCTGTGACTCCATTCAGTCGGAAACCGGTCTGGCAAAAATTTCGGTAATCGGCACCGGTATGCGCTCTCATGCAGGTGTTGCAGCGACTGCATTTAAGGCGCTGGCTGAAAAAGGCATCAATATTCGCGCAATCACGACCTCCGAGATTAAAATCTCGATCCTGATTGACAGCGCATATACAGAACTGGCGGTACGAACCCTGCATTCTGTTTACGGGCTGGATAAGCACTAGAGCGGTTTACGTCCAGATTGGATCATAGCGCTCGCTCTAGATTCTTTATTTGGTCGCATTATCACTGCCGTCAAGTTGATCCAACTTGACTGTGAAATGCTCTAACAGCTGCGTAAATTATAAAGTTTCAGAAAGGCAGTGCTTCGCGGTGCTGCCTTTTTTTCTGCCTGTATTCTATTCATTTCTGTTGGGCGGCAACATTATAACAGGCCGTGCCGCGTTTAATCACATTCATGGCGTTCGTTCTATCTCCTTGTTTTTACGCATGTCACTATCGGAAAACCGGTACCCACTTTTCCGCGACATGCTATTATCTTTTCAGGGGTAAACGGAAATACAGGGTTTAGCTATGCAGCTACTGCATAGCTAAAGAGCGGAAATAAGAGCAGGACGATCCGGCTTTGGTCATGTGCGGGCAGCGGGATAAATAAAATCATTTTTGTTGATGGAGATGCTTTAATCGGTTTATGCCCCATTTTAGACACGTAAACTGGAATAAGAGCACAATGAATAATAAGATTTGATAATTGTACTCTGGACGATTGTGAGAAAAATGCTCACAAGCAAACCAAACTGAGCTATGCACACAGCGGTGTGATTCGTGATCGGACTGGTCTTGTAGTATCAGGATGAAACAATGCCTGACCGGCCGATCGGAAAATCGGTAAAAGCCGACAACGAACCATATACATTGTGTATTGTGGTTTGAGATTGGCATGAGGCATATGGAGGAGCATTGAGACCCTATGCGTGAGCTGACAGCCGGACCCCGGATTTTGCTCAAGCGTCTTCGCGCTTTAATGGCGGAAGCGCTCGAACCGCAGGAACGTCTTGACCGTATCGTGCGCGAAATCGCGCAAAATATGGTGGCGGAGGTCTGTTCATTCTATGTGCTCCGATCTGATGAAATTCTAGAGCTCTATGCGACCGAAGGTCTGAATCCGCAGGCCGTGCATCTGGCGCAGCTGCGTCTGGGGCAGGGGCTTGTCGGTACGATTGCCGCAACCGCTCGCCCGCTCAATCTGACTGATGCGCAGAGCCATCCGGCTTTCACTTATCTGCCAGAAACCGGTGAAGAAATTTATAACTCCTTTCTCGGTGTGCCGGTATTGCGCGCAGGCCGGACGATGGGCGTTCTAGTCGTGCAGAATCGCACCAAGCGTGCTTATCGCGAAGATGAGCTGGAAGCTTTGGAAACAACCGCCATGGTGCTGGCGGAAATGGTTGCCGCAGGCAATCTCACCCGCCTTGCGCGTCCCGGTGTGGAGCTGACCAACGGGCGTTCTGTCAGCTTCAACGGTCATGCCTATAATGATGGTGTAGGTCTCGGGCATGTGCTGCTGCATGAGCCGCGCATTGTCGTAACCAATCTCTTTAATGAAGATATCGAGCATGAAATCACCCGCCTTGATGAGGCGATGGGATCTCTGCGTCTCTCAATCGACGATATGTTGTCGCGTCGCGATGTGGCGGTAGAGGGGGAGCATCGGGATGTGCTTGAAGCCTACCGGATGTTTGCCCATGACCGTGGCTGGATGCGCCGCCTTGAGGAAGCTATCCGCAATGGCCTGACCGCGGAAGCAGCGGTTGAAAAGGTACAGAGCGATACGCGCGCACGGATGATGCATCTGAGCGATCCTTATATGCGTGAGCGTCTCAGTGATTTTGATGACCTTGCCAATCGTCTGATGCGGCAGCTGATGGGTTATGATCCGAAAACCGCTGCGGAAATGATGGCGAAGGATTCGATCATCGTTGCCCGTTCCATGGGGGCTGCGGAATTGCTGGATTACCCGCGCGAGCGAGTGCGCGGTCTGGTGCTGGAAGACGGTGCAACGACAAGCCATGTGGTGATTGTCGCGCGTGCCATGGGTATTCCGGTGGTCGGGCAGGCCAAAGGCGTAGTTGCACTGGCTGAAAATAATGATGCGATCATTATTGACGGTGAAGATGGCCGTGTTCATCTGCGGCCGCAGTCGGATGTTGAAGCAGCCTATGCGGAGAAAGTCCGTTTCCGCGCTAAAAGACAGGCGCTTTATCGTGAGTTGCGCGATAAGCCGACGATTACCAAAGATGGTCAGCCGGTTTCCTTGCTGATGAATGGCGGGCTGATCGTTGATCTGCCGCAGCTTAAAGAATCCGGTGCGGATGGTGTCGGACTGTTCCGCACAGAGCTGCAATTCATGGTGGCTTCTACTTTCCCGCGTTCCGGCCAGCAGGAAAAGCTCTATCGCGCAGTGCTGGAAGCAGCCGGCGACAAGCCGGTAACCTTCCGTACATTGGATATCGGCGGTGATAAGGTTCTGCCTTATTTCCGCTCCAACGCCCATGAAGAAAATCCGGCGATGGGCTGGCGGGCGATCCGCCTTGCTCTGGACCGGCCTGGTCTGATGCGTACGCAGTTGCGAGCACTGCTGAAAGCGGCGGGCGGTCGTGAATTGCGCATTATGTTGCCGATGGTGACAGAAGTGGCAGAGGTGAAAGCGACCCGCGAGATTATCGAACGGGAAGTCAATTACCTGACCCGTTTTGATTATCAGCCGCCGAGCAGTCTGAAAGTCGGGGCGATGATCGAGGTGCCGTCACTGTTGTGGCAGCTGGATGAGCTGATGCGCGAAGTGGATTTCGCCTCGGTAGGGTCGAATGATCTGTTCCAGTTCATTATGGCTGTTGACCGTGGCAATGCGCAGATTGCAGATCGTTTTGACCAGTTGTCTCCGGCATTTTTGCGGGTGTTGCAGCAGATTGCCGAAGCTGGCAAGCGCCACAATAAACCGGTGACACTCTGCGGTGAAATGGCGGGTAAGCCATTAACGGCGATGATGCTGGTGGGGCTGGGCTTTCGCTCGATCTCCATGTCTGCAGCGGCAATCGGACCGGTGAAAAATATGCTGTTGTCGCTTGATGCGGCGCAGCTGAATACGGTTCTGAGCGACCTCGTGCAGAGACCTGATGCCAACGGTTCAATCCGCGAGCATCTGGTTCGTTTTGCAACCGAACAGGGCATTCCTCTGTAACAGACCACAAAAAGCGCTGACATTTGTGCAGAAAATTTCGCAATCAGGCATTTCCGTTTGATTGCGAAATGCTTTATGGGTGCGCTCATCAAGCTGAAAACTGAATTTCAGACATATAATTATATTATCAGGATTATCGCATGGTCGCGCTTCCGCAAGACAGAATGGATCAGTTGTTAAAGCATTTTGTCATGCTTGAAGCGCAGATGGCGAATAATCCTTCGCCGGAAACCTATGTCAAACTGGCGTCGGAATATTCCGAGCTGCAAGATGTGGCGCTGAAAATTCGTGAATTGCAGGCTGCCCGTCAGGAGTTGAGCGATCTGGTTTCCATGCGCGATGATGCATCCGGCGATGCAGAAATGCGCGCTTTGGCTGAAATGGAAATTCCGGATACGGAAGAAAAAGTCGAGGCGCTGGAAGCCGAAGTCCAGATTTTGCTGCTGCCGAAAGATGCGGCGGATGAGAAAAACGCTATTCTGGAAATTCGTGCCGGTACCGGCGGTTCAGAGGCGGCCTTGTTTGGCGGTGACCTCTTCCGCATGTATGAGCGTTATGCTGCCGATAAAGGCTGGCGTGTCGAGGTTGTCTCTGCCAGTGAAGGCGATGCCGGTGGTTTTAAGGAAATCATTGCGACAATTTCCGGTAAGGGTGTGTTTTCCAAGATGAAATTTGAATCCGGTGTGCATCGCGTACAGCGCGTGCCGGAAACGGAAGCCAGCGGCCGTATTCATACATCGGCGGCAACGGTGGCTGTGCTGCCGGAAGCGGAAGATATTGATATTGAAATCCGCAATGAAGATATTCGTATTGATACGATGCGCGCGTCCGGTGCCGGTGGTCAGCACGTCAATACCACGGACTCGGCCGTACGTATCACCCATATTCCGACCGGGATTATGGTGGTGCAGGCAGAAAAATCGCAGCACCAGAACCGTGCGCGTGCGATGCAGATTTTGCGCGCACGTCTTTATGACATGGAGCGCCAGCGTGCAGAGAGCGAACGCTCGGAAGCGCGGCGCAGTCAGGTTGGCTCCGGTGACCGCTCAGAGCGCATTCGCACTTATAATTTTCCGCAAGGCCGTGTGACGGATCACCGGATTAATCTCACACTCTATAAGCTTGACCGCGTGATGATGGGCGAGCTTGATGAGCTGGTGGATGCATTGATTTCGGATCACCAGACCGCATTGCTGGCGGAATTGGGTGATAATTGATCGCCGTTATGACTAAACCGGAAACTACAAATAACACGCTTGGTCAGCTCTTAGCCCATGTGCGGCTTGAGTTGCGGCAGGCAGAAATCGACGGTGCCGAGCTGGATGCGCGCCTGCTGGTGCAGCATTTTACCGGTGCGACGCTGACAGATTTTGTAACCCGTTCGGATACAGCTGTCGCGCCGGATGTGACGGAGCGAGTGCTGGGTGCAATGCAGCGCAGGCTGGCCGGTGAGCCGGTACACCGAATCATCGGTGAGCGCGAATTTTATGGTCTGAGCTTTAAATTAAATGCCGATACGCTTGAGCCGCGCCCTGATACAGAGGCGCTGATCGGGCTGGTATTGCCGTTTCTCGAACAGAGAAGCTCAGAAAAGGGCTTCGTTGATCTTCTGGATATGGGCACCGGTACGGGGGCAATTGCGATTACCCTGTTGCATGAAATAAAGACCGCGCGCGGTGTTGCTGTTGATATTGCTGAAGGCGCCCTGCAAGCGGCACGGATCAATGCAAAATTGGCGGGTGTTTCATCACGCCTGGCTGTTCTGAAAAGTGACTGGTTTGGTGCGGTTCGCGGAAAATATGACCTGATTGTCTCGAATCCGCCCTATATTCCGGCAAAAACAGTGCTTGAACTGGACAGGGAAGTTAAAGATTACGATCCGCGCCGTGCTCTGGACGGCGGAGAGGACGGATTAAATTTTTATCGTGCTCTTGCAAAGCACAGTGGCGCCTACCTACATGATAATGGTATAGTTGCTGTGGAAATCGGGGCAGGACAGGCGGATGATACGGAGGCAATTTTTGCACAATATTCATTCCGTCTGACAAGCGTAGCCGAAGATTTGGCCGGTCATAAACGGGCATTGTCATTTCAGCGTTGACTTTAATGTTTAATATGCCCAAAAAAGACTTGGAATTTACGGCAAACACGTCTAATTTCCTGTCACCGCTACTGCATCGCATGTCCTGTAGGATGGATGAAAGATGCGGTAACAATTCGGACTAATGCGTAATCTCATTTTTAAACCGGCAGCGATTTAAAGAATTATGCATTGGTATGTCGGACAGGGTTGTCAGCCTGAAATTATATGTTTGAATTTGTATCTTTATAAAACCGTGTCATGCGACGCGAAATTATGAGTGATTCAGACATTTTGATCAGCAGCTGTCCGGTGGTTTTTCAACCGACCTCCTTTGCGGAGTTGCTGACACGGCAGCACAAAACTTAAATTAAAATTATACGCTGAAAGTGCGGGGCGCGCTTTCTGTTATTGTAGTTATGAAGTCGCTCAGCCCTTTCAGCTGAAATGATTTCTTCGCCCCTAATCTGAAAAGAGATGAGTATGAGGCCAGGACAGCAGAACAGGCGCATGCGTGGACGGGGGAATAATAACCGTAAGGGCCCTAATCCTCTTTCCCGTAATTACGAAAGTAACGGACCTGATGTAAAAATCAGGGGTAATGCGCAGCATATTGCCGAAAAATATATGACTTTGGCCCGTGATGCGCAGGCGACCGGCGACCGGGTGATTGCAGAAAATTATTTGCAGCACGCTGAACATTACAATCGCATTATTCTGGCGGCACAGGCACAAAATCCTGCGCCGGTGCAGCGCGATGAAGCTTTTGATGATGACTTTGATGATGAAGAAGGTATGGAGCAGGGTCATTCCGGCCAGTCCGTATCGCATCAGGAAGTTTATGATGGCAGCGGCCCGCAGCCTGTGATCGAAGGCACGCCTGCTGAAGTCATGTATGGCGAAGAAAATTCCCGTTCTTCCAACCGTAATAACCGTCAGCAGAATAATCGTCAGGATCGCGGCGACCGTAATGATCGCAATGATCGTAACGACCGCAACAATGACCGTCAGGGTCGCATGCAGCGCCCGCGCCGTCATCAGCGTCCGGAATATGGTGCAGATCAGGGACAGGAAGCGCCGGTTGCAGCCGCACAGGTGCCTTTTGACCAGTCTGCTGAACAGCCGGTTGTCACGTCAAATTTTGCTGAACCGGTTGTGACTGAAGTTGCGGAAGCGCCTGTTACCCGTCGTCGTCCGCGTGCCGCTGCGCCTGTTATGCAGGACGGTGATGATGCACCGGCAGTGGAAGCGAAGCAGGATGTTGTTGCTGAAGCAACCGGTGCGGATGAAGCACCGGCACCGCGCACCCGCCGTGTTCTGCGCCCGCGCCGCACGACAAGCCGTGCAGCGAAGGCTGATGGTGAAAATCAGGATCAGGATACCGCTTTTGCTGAAACAGAATAATCTGTTTGCATAAGAGAGAATAAAAACCGGCAGGGAAATCTGCCGGTTTTTTTATGTGCGGGCGGGCATGGCTGCGGCTTTGCATAACTGCGGGCGGGGCTTAACCCCTGTTGTGATAATAATTTTTCACCTTCATGCTTTCAGCCCTTGCAGGGAGAGGGCTATCGCCCCATATCCCTTATGACAGGATGCCGGAGCAATTTATTCCATGCATTTCCAGTGAAACTGGTTCTGATTTTTGCCGGAATATTTTGTCCCGTTTATCTAAGTCTGCTGAATAATGGTTCCTGCCTTTAAGGGGGAGCCGTCACCCATGATCTGCCGGTGCCTTGAAGGGCTGGCGGGCGAAAAGGAGACACTATGAATATTGAAAAATACAGCGAGCGCGTACAGGGGTTTCTCCAGTCAGCGCAAAGCTTTGCATTGAATTCTGATAACCAGCAATTTGCCCCTGAACATCTGCTGAAAGTCTTGGTGGATGATGAAGAAGGTCTGGCTTCCGGCCTGATCGAGCGGGCAGGCGGTCGCCTTGCTGATCTTAAGCTCGGATTGCAGAGTGCCTTGGCTGCACTGCCGAAAGTAACCGGCGGTAGCGGACAGCTATATCTGTCGCCAGCACTTGCAAAAATCCTGACCACTGCGGAAGAACTGGCCACCAAAGCCGGTGACAGTTATGTCACGGTTGAGCGTCTGCTCACCGCTTTCACACTGGAAAAAAGCGCAAAAACCTATGAAATTCTGACACAAGCCGGTGTCACAGCCAAAGCTTTGAATGAGGTAATTAATCAGATGCGTAAAGGCCGGACTGCCGATAGTGCTTCTGCTGAAGCCAATTTCGAAGCGCTGAAAAAATATGCCCGTGACCTGACCGAGGATGCGCGTTCCGGTAAGCTTGATCCGGTGATTGGCCGTGATGAAGAAATCCGCCGTACCATTCAGGTTCTGTCGCGCCGTACCAAGAATAATCCGGTGCTGATCGGTGAACCGGGCGTGGGTAAAACCGCGATCGCCGAAGGTTTGGCACTGCGTATCGTTAATGGTGACGTGCCTGAATCGCTGAAAGACAAGCGGTTGATGGCGCTGGATATGGGGGCGCTGATTGCCGGTGCGAAATATCGCGGTGAATTTGAAGAACGTCTGAAAGCTGTGTTGACGGAAGTTGAAGCGGCGGCAGGTGAAATCATCCTGTTCATCGACGAAATGCACACTCTGGTCGGTGCCGGTAAATCGGACGGCGCGATGGATGCATCCAATCTGCTGAAGCCTGCGCTTGCGCGTGGTGAGTTGCACTGTGTTGGTGCAACAACATTGGAAGAATACCGCAAATATGTTGAAAAAGATGCGGCTCTTGCCCGTCGTTTTCAGCCGGTATTTGTCAATGAGCCAACCATTGAAGATACGATCTCGATCCTGCGCGGGCTGAAGGAAAAATACGAGCAGCATCACAAAGTGCGTATCTCGGATTCTGCTCTGGTATCAGCCGCAAGCTTGTCGAACCGCTACATCACTGACCGTTTTCTGCCGGATAAGGCGATTGACCTTGTGGATGAAGCGGCTGCGCGCTTGCGTATGCAGGTGGATTCCAAGCCGGAAGAGCTGGACGAGATGGATCGCCGTGTCATGCAGCTGAAGATTGAGCGTGAAGCGCTTAAGCTGGAAACTGATACGGCTTCGAAAGACCGGTTGCAGCGTCTTGAAAAAGAACTGACCGATCTGGAAGAGGAATCCGCTGAACTGACCGCCAAGTGGCAGGCAGAAAAGCAGAAACTCGGCCATGCGGCAGATCTGAAAAAGCAGCTTGAAGATGCGCGTAATGCTCTGGCCACTGCCCAGCGGAATGGTGAATTCCAGAAAGCCGGTGAACTGGCCTATGGTACGATCCCGCAGCTGGAAAAACAGCTGAGCGATGCGGAAGCACAGGAAAATACCGGCACAATGCTGGAAGAAACTGTGTCACCGGATCACATCGCGCAGATCATTTCCCGCTGGACAGGTATTCCTGTTGACCGGATGTTGGAAGGCGAACGGGAAAAACTGCTGCG
Source organism: Pseudochrobactrum algeriensis (assembly GCF_018436245.1). Lineage (NCBI taxonomy): Bacteria > Pseudomonadati > Pseudomonadota > Alphaproteobacteria > Hyphomicrobiales > Brucellaceae > Pseudochrobactrum > Pseudochrobactrum algeriensis. Next base: position 2,759,254 of record NZ_CP075361.1, on the reverse strand, counting down.
GATGGAAGACGAACTCGGCAAGCGGGTGATCGGTCAGGGTGAAGCGGTGCAGGCGGTCTCGCGTGCGGTGCGTCGTGCCCGTGCCGGTCTGCAGGATCCGAACCGTCCGATCGGCTCGTTCATCTTCTTAGGACCAACCGGTGTTGGTAAAACAGAACTGACCAAAGCTTTGGCCACATTCCTGTTTTCCGATGAAACAGCCATGGTGCGGATTGATATGTCCGAATTCATGGAGAAGCACTCGGTTGCCCGTCTGATCGGTGCCCCTCCGGGCTATGTCGGTTATGAAGAAGGCGGTGTGCTGACAGAAGCTGTGCGTCGTCGTCCGTATCAGGTGATCCTGTTCGACGAGATTGAAAAGGCACATCCGGATGTCTTCAACGTGTTGTTGCAGGTGCTGGATGATGGTCGCCTGACTGATGGTCAGGGGCGTACGGTGGATTTCCGCAATACGCTGATTATCATGACCTCCAATCTCGGTGCGGAATATCTTGTTGCGCTGAATGAAGATCAGGATGTGGATAGCGTACGTGAAGAAGTCATGGGTGTTGTCCGTGCATCTTTCCGTCCGGAATTCCTCAACCGCGTGGATGAGATTATTCTGTTCCATCGCCTGCGCCGCTCTGAAATGGGTGCGATTGTCGATATTCAGCTGGCAAGGTTGCAGAACCTGCTGAGTGACCGCAAGATCACGCTGGATGTTGAGGATGATGCCCGTAACTGGCTGGCCGATAAGGGCTATGATCCTGCTTATGGTGCCCGCCCGCTGAAACGGGTGATCCAGAAACAGGTACAGGATCCGCTTGCTGAGAAAATTCTTGGCGGCGATATCCTCGATGGTTCGGTTGTGGATATTTCGGCCGGATCAGACCGGCTGGTTTTCCAGCCTAAGCCGAAACACTAAGTTTCAGGGGTACAATACACCCTGATTGAGTGAAGAGATGGTAAGCGGCATCACTGAATGTGGTGCCGCTTTTTCATGGCGCTCTGGCTTTATTGAATTGTCGCATGCTCGCGTACGCTCAATGAGTCCATTGAGCTGCGTCATGCTTTATAAAAAATATCTGTTGCGGATTGTCTTCTTCATATGCAGTTAAGTTATTAACCATAAAAATGGCCTGATCTGTGACTAAGGCATTTCAGGTCAGGCGACTGGCTGAAGAAACAAGATTTGCGCTTTAAAGGGTGTGGTATGCATAAAATGCGGGGAATTCTACGGAAGACTTATCTCGGACTGTCGGTGACAGCGCTGACGGGTCTGACAACGGCGACCGCTTATGCGTCCCCTTTTGATATTGGTGGGTCTGCTTCCGGTGAGGAGCGTCCCGTGTTGATGGCACAGCTTTATGATCCGGGTGAAGTTATTTATCAGGATAATAAAGTACGGGTCTATATTGATGCTTCAGGGCGTCAGGTGACCATGGATAATAGCGGCAAGATTTTGCGTATTCAGGAACAGCCGGGCGGCTATCCGCAACAGCCTCCGCAGCAGCCGGATTCTAATGATAACTGGACATTGAACGGACCGGTCGGCGGCGGCGTGCCTTATGACGGCTTTGCCAATGTGCCGGATGATGCCGGTACGGATTATTTTCCGGCAGCACCGCGTGGCAATACGGGTGTGAATAATGCTGCGGTTGACCGTTCTGCTTTGCCGGATGTCGGTGCTGCACCATCACCGGATGATAATGATTTCAAACCTGCGATTGAAGATCCTTACGGGCAATATCCGAACACGTCCTCCGGCATGTCCGGTTCGCAGACACCGTCAGTTGTGATGCCGAAAGGTCAGGGTGCGAAAGCTAAATTTGCAGCCTATCAGATCATGCTGGATCGTGCCGGTACATCACCGGGCGTGATCGACGGCAAAGCAGGCAGCAATGTTGACAAGGCGGCGGCATCTTATCTGGAAGTAACGGGTCTGAGCATTAACCCTGCAGATGAAGCGCAGGTCAATGCCCAGCTCGAAGCCACAGGCGGCCCTGCTTTCACAGAATATACGATTACCAATGAGGATATCGGGCGTTTTTATCTGGCTTCTGTCCCCAATGATTACAGCGAGAAGGCAAAGCTGCCGGAAATGGCCTATGTCTCGCCGCGTGAAATGCTGGCTGAAAAATTCCACATTGATGAAAACTATCTTCAGGAAATCAATCCGGGTATCAGTTTCCGCCAGCCCGGCGAAGTGATCCGTGTGCCTAATCTGGGCAAGCAGAAGCGTGCGCCTATTGCTAAAATTATTGCGGATAAGGCACGAAAACAAGTGCGCGGCTATGATGCAAACGGCAAACTGGTTGTGGCCTATCCGTCGACAATCGGCTCGGCAGATAATCCTTCGCCGTCCGGCATTGTGACGGTTGAACGTATCGCGACCAATCCGAACTATACCTATAATCCGAAGATTAATTTCAAACAGGGCAATAATGACAAGGTGCTGATTGTGCCGCCGGGACCTAACGGGCCGGTGGGGACTGTGTGGATTGCGCTGTCAAAGCCGACTTATGGTATTCACGGCACCCCTGATCCGTCCCGTATCGGTAAAACAGCCAGTCACGGTTGTATCCGCCTTGCCAACTGGGATGCGGAAGAACTGGTCAAGCTTGTAAAACCCGGAGTGACCGTGGAGTTTACGGAATAAGAAATAAAAAAGCGGCCTGAAAGGCCGCTTTTTTGTTCTATAAAATTTATCAGCTTTTTGCCTGAGATGTATTGGCAACCTTGGCAGGGGCATCTCCCTTACCATCCAGCAGCTGATCAATACGGTTACGTTCACGCGTAAAGACTTCCAGCTGTTTTCCGCCCAGAGACTGACTTTGCGGCATACGGATACGCATCGGGTCCACTTTTGCGCCATTCACAATCACTTCATAGTGCAAATGCGGGCCGGTCGATAGACCGGTTGAACCGACATAACCGATCAGCTGTCCCTGACGAACACGTGCGCCGGGTGTAATGCCGGAAGCAATTGCGTTCTGGTGGTTATAACTGGTCTGATAGCCATTGCCGTGACGGATAATGGTCTGATTACCGTAACCATTGGCCCAACCGGCTTTTTCAACAACACCATTACCGGCAGCGAGAATCGGGGAGCCGCGCGGTGCACGCCAGTCAACACCCGTATGCATGCGGACATAACCGAGGATAGGATGGCGTCGTCCGCCGAATGGCGAACCGAAAACACCGTTCGGAACCGGTTTACGGATCAGGAATTGCTGGGCACTGCGGCCGTTCTCATCATAAAATTCCACGCCGCCTTCCGGCGACTGGTAGCGATAGAATTTTTTGGTCGTGCCGCCCATATTGGCGCTGACATAGAGCAGCTGAGATTCTTCGTTGGCACTTTCGGAATCTTCCGGCAGGGAGAAGAATGCTTCAATCGCATCGGAGCGGGTGATCTTGGATTGCAGATCGACATCATTCGCCAGCATTTTTATCAGCTGCCGCGCCATATCATTGGTCATGCCATAGGCAAGAGCTGCTTTATAAACGGCATCATAAACAGATGGCAGCTCACCGCGGATTGTCGGCGGTGGTGCATTATCATCAAATGCAGTTTGCAGAAGCGGGGTCATTTCCGGTTCATCAGACGGAACATATTGGTTTTGGTCATCAAGAGCGACCGTAACAATATGGGTTGTTCCGTTATAGAGTGTCACACGGACAATATGATCTTCTTCTTCAGAAGAGGTCACACCCACACGCAATACGCTGCCAGCCTTCAGGCGCGGCGAATTCATCAACTTGCTCAGGGCTTCAGCAATATTATCCGCATCTTCCCCCTCATAGCCGCTCTTATTCAGAGCATCGATGATTTTCGAATCCGAACGGAAAGGAATAATATCTTCGGAGAAGCCGGTATTGGTTTCACCATCGAGAAGGCGGTTGCTGACGCTGACATTTTCCTGCGTGATACGCACGCCAAGCGGTTGCGTCAGCGTATAAGGGGAGTCACCACTATTACCAAAGCGCAGCGGATCGACATAATGAAGAGACGCGATCTGCACATCGCCGTCAGTCAGCAGCTGACCGGTGCTGCGGACGACTTTTTCAACTTCGTCACTGGTAAGATCTGATGCTGAATCATAGTTTCCGGCATTAACCGGAAAATCGATTGTGCGCAGACTGATTTCACTTTCAACCTTCGCGCCGTAAATTTGTCCGGTACTCGCAGCCTGTACCTGCTGTTTAGCGCCGTCAGAGAAAACAGCCATAGCATCAAATGCCGGATATTGGCGGCTTGCCGGATGATCGGCG
>NZ_CP075361.1:2432500-2750000 GCF_018436245.1 Pseudochrobactrum algeriensis | reverse complement strand
CGATGGGAACCACGTTAATATTCGTGGGCCTGTGGGTAGTGACGGATCGCGTGTGTTGTAAGGTCTTATTGGATTGATCTTGCAGCGAAGCGGTTCCAGGAAATAGCTCCCACATATAGACCGTACCCTAAACCGACACTGGTGGACTGGTAGAGTATACCAAGGCGCTTGAGAGAACTGCGTTGAAGGAACTCGGCAAATTGCACGCGTAACTTCGGAAGAAGCGTGACCCTTGTTTGCGCAAGCAGATGAGGGTGGCACAGACCAGGGGGTAGCGACTGTTTACCAAAAACACAGGGCTCTGCGAAGTCGCAAGACGACGTATAGGGTCTGACGCCTGCCCGGTGCTGGAAGGTTAAGAGGAGAGGTGCAAGCCTTGAATTGAAGCCCCAGTAAACGGCGGCCGTAACTATAACGGTCCTAAGGTAGCGAAATTCCTTGTCGGGTAAGTTCCGACCTGCACGAATGGCGTAACGACTTCCCCGCTGTCTCCAACGCAGACTCAGTGAAATTGAATTCCCCGTGAAGATGCGGGGTTCCTGCGGTTAGACGGAAAGACCCCGTGCACCTTTACTATAGCTTTACACTGGCATTTGTGGCGACATGTGTAGGATAGGTGGTAGACTTTGAAGCGGAGGCGCCAGCCTTCGTGGAGTCATCCTTGAAATACCACCCTTATCGTCATAGATGTCTAACTGCGACCCGTATATCCGGGTCCAGGACCGTGTATGGTGGGTAGTTTGACTGGGGCGGTCGCCTCCTAAAGAGTAACGGAGGCGCGCGATGGTGGGCTCAGAACGGTCGGAAATCGTTCGTCGAGTGCAATGGCATAAGCCCGCCTGACTGCAAGACAGACAAGTCGAGCAGAGACGAAAGTCGGTCATAGTGATCCGGTGGTCCCGTGTGGAAGGGCCATCGCTCAACGGATAAAAGGTACGCCGGGGATAACAGGCTGATGACCCCCAAGAGTCCATATCGACGGGGTTGTTTGGCACCTCGATGTCGACTCATCGCATCCTGGGGCTGGAGCAGGTCCCAAGGGTATGGCTGTTCGCCATTTAAAGCGGTACGTGAGTTGGGTTCAGAACGTCGTGAGACAGTTCGGTCCCTATCTGCCGTGGGTGTAGGAATATTGAAAGGATCTGTCCCTAGTACGAGAGGACCGGGATGGACGTATCTCTGGTGGATCTGTTGTCGTGCCAACGGCATAGCAGAGTAGCTATATACGGACTAGATAACCGCTGAAGGCATCTAAGCGGGAAACTAACCTTAAAACGAGTATTCCCTATCAGAGCCGTGGAAGACCACCACGTTGATAGGCCGGATGTGGAAGTGCAGTAATGCATGCAGCTGACCGGTACTAATAGCTCGATCGACTTGATTGTTCTCATTATCAATATCCATCAAGCTCATCCAATGGATGAGTTTGATAGAATTAGACTAGCGCTCACGGATCGTACGCAGCTAAAGCTGCTGATCCTCCGCGAGGGCGGCCAAAAGTGGCCGACGTGCGGTCGCACTTGCGAACACTGTGTGTTCGTGACCGAGGCGCTAAGATCTTATGCACGAAAAACCCAGCTTCTTATTTGTTTCTGTGCCCTTTGCTGACCTGGTGGTTATGGCGGAGCGGCTGCACCCGATCCCATTCCGAACTCGGCCGTGAAACGCTCCAGCGCCGATGGTACTTTGTCTTAAGACACGGGAGAGTAGGTCGCTGCCAGGTCTGCAAAAGGCACAGAAATCAAAACATCTTCTCAAACATTCAGCGCTAAACGCGCAAATCAATCGCTTACCGATAAGACAATCTTCAAAGCAAATCTTAAGCGATCATATATCTAGGGTGGAGCGCCCGTTCGGCCTACAATCGATAATCAATCGATTGCTATACGGCCTCACCTCATCAGGCCCATAACCTGAAAAAGAGGCTGACTTCGCTCCCGGGCCTCAAAGGCTTGTACTAACTTTGACGCGGGGTGGAGCAGCCCGGTAGCTCGTCAGGCTCATAACCTGAAGGCCGCAGGTTCAAATCCTGCCCCCGCAACCAAACAAACAGCCCGCTCTTTGAGCGGGATTTTTTTTGGTAACGGGTCGTAGATTTTAAGCCTAGTCAGGGGCCCGCAAGGAGGCAAAGCCGACTAAGCGGGATACAAAACCACAAATCCTGCCCCCGCAACCAAATCCCCTCAAAGCAATAAAGCTACGATCCAGACGCCATTCCAATAGGCGTGCCAATGCATCCGGGACCAGCCCGTTCGAGCTAAAATCGATAATCAATCGGTTTCTATACGCTCTCACCTCATCAGCCTCAGAACCTGAAGGGGCAGGAGGAAAAGCAAGCGATTACAATATCAATTGCACAACGAACGAAACAAAGCCAAAGCCGCAACAAAATCTCCAAATACATCCCAAGCCCCGGCAGAAATGCGAGGAGCTTTTTGTGTTTAAAACATGCGAATGAGAAAAACGGGGGAGGGGGGAAGCGAACTTAGAAATTCACTTTTACTGGTTATAAGCATTGCTATGGTTCTGGGCAGTCGGATCAATTTTTAGTAATAAAATGATATTTGTGATGGTTCTATAAGAATGCGGAGTACCTGATGATTAAACTAATGTGTGCCGGTGCTCTTGTAAGCCTGATGTTGCCACTGGAAATGGCATCAGCTCAAACTTTTCGTGTCTGTCACGGTTATGATTGCTATTACCGAACCAAAGTGACGCTAAGTTTAAAGGATGAGAGCCGTATCCGTAATCTGTTGCAAAAGGCTACTCGTAGCGCAAATGACGAGAGAAAAGCATTGCGTATGGCTGTCGCAATATTCGAAGAGCGGGGTACAGCAACTATCAGTGTCCGCGACAAACCAAAAATGCAGTTCGGCAAAGCGCGTATTAAAGGGCAGATGGATTGCGTTGATGAATCGATCAACACGGATAGTTTCCTGCGTTACTTAGAAACACGCGGTTGGTTAAAGCATCATACTGTTTCAAAACAAACGACACGCGGTTCATTCATCGATGGCCGTTATCCGCACTGGACTGCAGTTATTAAAGATATCTCTGGACAGAGCTGGGCGGTCGATTCCTGGTATGAGGCAGGTGGCGGAATGCCTGATATTATGCCGCTTCAGGATTGGAAACGCCGTGGATATGGCGGCGAGCGTTAATGTCGCGAGCATAAGAAGCACTGTAACCGGTTACACACGGCTAATGTGCAGAGATCATACAGATTTCTTCAATTCCTTCCTTGCCATTGATAAAGACACTTATATTCTATGTGTGAATGAGTGACATATGGGGAATGAAATGACTCCGGAAGAAATTTTTGTATCGCCGCAATGGGTAAAAGATCGTCAGAAATCAGGCGATTTGAAAATCGTTGACGGCTCCTGGTATATGCCGGCGACAAAACGCATCTGCGGTGAGGAATTTGAGCAGGTTCATATTCCGGGCGCAGTATTCTTCGATCAGGATAAGATTGTCGATCCGAGCTCTTCTTTCCCGCATACTGTTCCATCACCGGAAGTGTTCGCGGATGCTGTCGGCAAGCTGGGCATCAGCGTTGATGATGAGATCGTTATCTATGAAACCGGTGATTTGTTTGCCGCGCCCCGCGTCTGGTGGCTTTTTCATATTATGGGCGTGCAAAAACTGCATATTCTGCGTGGCGGTATTGCTGCATGGCAGGCTGAGCGCTTTGAAACAGAGAGCGGTAAAGTCGCACCTGAGCCTGTTGCATTCAAACCGGTCTATGCCGGTGAAAAAGTTGTCTTCATTGAAGAAATGGTGCTGATTGCCAAACATGCAAAAGCACATATTACGGATGCCCGTTCGGCTGAACGGTTTACCGGTGCCGTACCAGAGCCGCGTGCGAATGTCCGTTCCGGCTCTATTCCCGGTTCTGTCAATGTGCCTTACGGATCGCTCGTAGAAGACGGCGCTTTCAAAGCGCTTGATACGATGAAGGTAATTTTTGAAGCACAGGGTGTTAAGAAGGATAAGCCGGTTGTAACAACCTGCGGCTCAGGTGTGACAGCCGCTGTGTTGTTTCTTGCGCTCAATTTGCTGGGCTATGAAAATGTCCGTCTGTATGACGGCTCATGGACAGAATGGGGTACAGTGACCTGAGCGGTTTTTCTGCGTAAATGCCGGTTAATGGTATAATTTTCTTTGATTTTGCATCATGGAAAATTGTTGTTCTTGTAACTGGCTATGTTTTGGAACGTAAATATCGTGAATGCATGGATTCATTGATCTGAATCAATGAGAAACATTCCTGACAGTCTCAGATGGAGGTGAAGAGACGACTCAGGAGTTCAACATGAAGCTTGTTAAAACACTGGTCCTATGTGGTCTGGGCTTGTTTGGCGCAAGCTACGCTATTGCGGTCACATCGCACCATTGGTACGCACCAAAACAGGAAGCTGACGTTAATATTCAGGATTCGGCACTGATTAAGCAAGGTGAATATCTTGCCCGTGCCGGTGACTGTATTGCGTGTCACACTGCACCCGGCGGCAAGGAATTTGCCGGTGGTCTGGGTATGCAGACACCGCTCGGCACGATTTATTCCACCAATATTACGCCGGATAAGAAAACCGGTATCGGCAATTACAGCTACGGCGATTTCGAGCGTGCTGTACGTCGTGGCGTGCGACCTGATGGCGTGGCACTCTATCCGGCCATGCCTTATGTTTCCTATGTCGTTGTAAAAGATGACGATATTAAAGCGCTTTATGCTTATTTCATGTCACGCGTGGAAAAAGTTGAACAGGAAAATCAGGCTTCCACTTTGCCTTGGCCGATGAATATGCGCTGGCCGCTGGCCTATTGGCAGCTTGCTTTTGCGCAGCCGCGTGAATTTACTTCGGCAACCGGTATGGATGCGATGATTGATCGTGGCGCCTATCTTGTTGAAGGACTTGCCCATTGCGGCGCCTGCCATACACCGCGTGGTATCGGTTATCAGGAAACTGCACTCAGCGATGACAAGAAGGGTAATTACCTGTCCGGCTCTGTTCTTGAAGGCTGGTATGCGAAGAACCTGCGTGATGAAGGTACAGGTCTTTCCACTTGGGCTGAAGCGGAAATTACCGACTTCCTGAAAACCGGCCGTAATGATCGCACCGCCGCCTTTGGTGGTATGGCCGATGTGGTTGCCCATAGTACGCAATATCTGACAGATGACGATCTGACATCGATTGCCCGTTATCTGAAGAGCCTGCCTGCGCGTGACAGTCATCCGCAGCAATGGACACCGAAGCAAGATGTGACAACTGCAGCTCTGCGTGCCGGTGATTTCTCCGCTCCGGGTGTCGTTGGTTATGTGGATAATTGTGCGGCCTGTCACCGTCTGGATGGTCGTGGTGCGGAACGTGTTTTCCCTGCGCTTGCCGGTAATTCGATTGTTTTTGCGGAAGATCCGAGCTCGCTGATCCAACTGACACTGGATGGTGCTGCAATGGCTGACACGCCGCATGATCCGATGGTGTTCAAGATGCCGGGCTTTGCCCATCTCACCAACAAGGAAATCGCGGATATTCTGAATTTTATCCGTAATGGTTGGGGTAATCACGGTTCGCATATCAAGGATAGCGATATTGCCCGCATGCGGCATCTGATTGAGCACAAGCCTGTGCATTATGTTCCGGAGGCAAAATAATGAGTAAGCAATTCTGGATCGGTACAGCTGCAGCCCTTGTCGTAACAATCGCAGCTGCAGGCGCAGGCTGGACATTTCTGGTGAAGCCGTTGCGGGTGGATGCGCCGCCGCTGCCGACCTATGATGTGGTGGATGCAGAAGGCAAAGTCGTTGGCAAATATACGATCCCGAGCGATGATCTGATTGCCAGAGAACCGGATGCGGAAGCCATTATGTATGGCAAGCGCCTGCTCAATGAAACAGCCCGTTTACTGCCGGAAAATGTCGGTGCGGGACTGAATTGTAACTCCTGCCATCTGGCGCAGGGTAAGCTGGATAAAGGCGCGCCTTATATTAACTCTTATAATTTCTATCCGCGGGTGATGCCACGGGCGGGTAAGGAAGTTAATCTGGTGATGCGTATCAATGGCTGCTTCCAGCGTTCGATGAATGGTAAGCCGCTTGATCCGAAGTCCGAGGAAATGGGCGCTATGATTGCCTATATGAAATGGCTCGGTCAGGGATTGCCGAAAGAGCATATGGTGAAAGTGTCCGGTGCCGGCAAAATTGATGAGTCACTGGTGCCGGATCCTGTCAAAGGCAAGGCGATTTATGCAACCCAATGTGCCGTTTGTCATGGCAATGACGGCGAAGGAAAAAAAGATCAGTTCGGTGATTATGTCTTCCCGCCGCTTTGGGGCGATGACAGCTTTAACATCGGTGCTGGTATGGCACGTACCTATAAAGCTGCGGCATTCGTTAAATATAATATGCCGGTCAGCGTCCATCAGGACGGTATGCTCGGGCAGGGTGGCGTGCTGACCGATCAGGAAGCGGTTGATGTGTCTGAATATTTCACACATATGCCGCGTCCAGATTTTGCCGGTAAGGTCAATGACTGGCCGAATGGCAAAAAGCCGAAAGATGCCCGCTATTAGAGCGCCGTGCGCCTCGCTGGGCGCACAAAGGTCGCTCTAACACTTTAAAAGTAGAGCATAATTTCTTAAGCTGATCCAAGTTTAAGGAATTATGCTCTATACTCACGTGTGGTGCGTGATCGGAAAAACCGGCAGCAAGAAATTGCTGCCGGTTTTTTGTTCTTGCTTGCGGGATATTTAGGTGACAAACAGATTTCTCATTCTGAACCGCTGCTTTGTTGTGCGGAAAACGTAAAATTTTGAGGTCCCGTGAATAAGCTGCTGCGAATTATTCTGATTGTTGTGATTGCTGCAATCGCTGTTGCCGGACAGCGTTGGTATAGTTATGTGACCAATACTACAGATCCGTTTGATGAGGTTGGGATTGATCTGCAATCCTATATGCCTGCACCGATCCGCCATTGGGGTTGTATGCAGCTGAAAAAGAATTTCGGCACGAAAACTTTGCCGCCTTATGGTTGTCAGTCACCGGATAACAGCGCAAGCTGGATTGAGGGATAAGTCTTTCAGCAAAATACAAAAAAGGCGCGGACAGGTTTTATTGTCCGCGCCTTTTTTGTTGTTATGCCGGATCAGCGCCAGCTGAGGAAATAATGTTCAACCCTGCCGATCATCCAGCTGGTAATCAGCCCCATGACGGAGAGGATAGTAACACCGGCAAACAGGCGCTCCAGATCATAGAGCGAACCGGCTTCCAGAATATAGGCGCCGACGCCATATTGCGCGCCGAGCATTTCGGCAGCAACCAGCAGAATAATGGCGATGGCGATGGAAACGCGCAGGCCTGACAGAATGCCGGGCAGGGCACCGGGCAACACGATCTTGCGGATGATTGACCACCAGCGCAGGTTAAAACTTTGCCCCATGCGGATCAGGCTGCGATCCACATTATCAACCGCACCATAGGTTGCCACGACTGTCGGGGTGAAAGTACCGAATGCAATCAGCGCATATTTTGACATTTCATCAATGCCGAACCAGATCACAAACAACGGCAGCAAGGCAATTTTCGGGATCGGGAAAATAGCGGCGACAAGCGGTACCAGACCGGCACGGACATAGGAGAACAGTCCGATCATTGTGCCGAGCAGCACACCGGCGAAAATCCCCATCGAAGCGCCGACAATCAGTCGTTGTAGTGACGGTAACAGATGTTGCCAGAGCAGGCCGGTATCATAGAGCTGATAGAAGGTGCCCAGCACCGCAGAGGGGCGCGGCAAAGTTAGATTGGAAATAAAACCTGTGCGGGTGCCGATCTCAGCCAGCGCAATCAGGGCAATAAACAGCAAAGGCGCTATGAAACGTACTTTTACCGGCGCAAAACCGCCGCCGCGAAAGGGTACAGGACGGGTGATGATTGTCTGGTTATCTGATGGTTTTGTCATTTCAGCAGCTCCTGATCCGCAGCCATCGCTTCATCGCGCATGAGTGCCCATAATTCCTGCTGCTTGGCATCCAGTACAGGGTCTGCGAGGTGGCGCTGATCGAGAGGCGTGTCGATTGTCACTACCTGATTGATCCGCCCCGGACGGCGGGACAGCACTACAATTTTATGGCCGAGGCGCACGGCTTCAGCCAGATTATGGGTGACATAGACAGCGGTGAAAGGCTGGCGTGTCCAGAGCGATACCAGATCGTCCATCAGCAATTCCCGTGTCTGACTGTCGAGCGCTGAGAGCGGCTCATCCATCAGCATGACATCAGGGCGCACAGCCAGCGCGCGGGCAATGGCAACGCGCTGTTTCATGCCGCCGGAGAGCTGTTTTGGATAGGCATCAGCAAAATCCGAGAGACGGGTGCGTGCCAGCACATCACTGATGATCGCATCCATCTCTTTGGCGGATAATTTGTGATCTTCCAGTACCAGGCGGATATTACCGGCAACAGTGCGCCAGGGCAGCAATGCGAAATGCTGGAAAACATAGGTCAGCGGATTGAGCGATGAGGGCGAAGGTTCTCCGACCTGCAAAACCTGACCGGATGTCGGCTGTTCAAGACCGCCGATAAAACGGAGCAAAGTGGATTTGCCGCAACCGGATGGGCCGATCAGACAGACGATCTGCCCCTGATTGATCTCTAGCGTGATATCACGCAAAACTTCGACCTTGCCGTAATGGTGGGCGACATTTTTTAACAGCAAATCCATGCAGTTTTTACTTCTTCTTGTCAGGGCGGCATAAGAGATTTGCGGGCCCTGATATTTCGCGGAGGGGAGCCGGTTGAACAAAAGAACCGGCTCAGAATAGAAAATCAGATGGTTTTGACGTAGCTGGTGTCAAACAGCATTTCAGGGGTGATGGTGTCTTTTACCATCTTCTCATCTTTGAACCAGTTGAGCTGTTCAGTGACGGAGGCAAGAGACAGGGCAAGGCCCTTGTTGATACGCATTGCGCCATTGACCAGATTGGTTTTGGCCTGTTCGAACGGCAAATCCATTTCCACATATTTATGGGCGATCTTGGCAATCGCGTCGACTTCTTCCGCAGAGGCGGTTTTATCGACCAGAGCCGCATTGTAATCATCAATGGCTTTGGAATAAGCGCGGATGAAAGCTTCTGTTTTCGCCCGTTCTTCCGCAGCATTTTTGGTGGAAGTGAAAACAGTTGTCACCTGATAATCCGGCGCAACATCAGAGACCAGACCGATCTGCTTGGCCGCACCTTCCGCAATCATCTTCTTGGCAATGCTTGGCTGAATAGCCCATGCATCAATCTGGCCGGAAGTCAGAGCGCCGACAACAGCGCCGACCTTCTGCAACGGGCGCAGGGTGATTTCAGACAGCGGAATATTGTTAGCCTTGGCAATTTTGTAAGCCATGAAATGGAAGGACGAACCGGCGGTAGTAATGCCGAAGCTCTTGCCTGCCAGATGCTTAGGCTCGGTGAGGCCGGCTTCATAGGCTTTGTTTGAAGCAAGAATGATCTGGCCTGCGAGGCCTTTTTCTTCCTGCAAAGAACCGCCGATGACTTTTACAGCATTCTTTTCGGCCAGATTGATCAGGCCGCCGCTCATGGCTGTTACACCGTAATCAACATCACCACCTGCAATGGCTACGGCCATCGGCTGTGCGGCTTCAAAATATTTGAACTCCATATCGAGGTTTTCGGCTTTGAAATAACCGCGTTCCTGCGCGATGAAGCTTGGTGCCTGACTGGCAAGGCGGATAATACCGAGCACGGCTTTAACCTGTGTGCTTTCCGCTCTGGCACTTAAAGAAAAAGGAGCACCCAGCACAGTCATGGCACCGGCTGCACTGAGCCCTGCGAGAGTCTGACGGCGGGAGAGCTGGAATTTCTGCATCTGTTGATCCTTACCAAAAGCGGTCAGGTGTATTGTTATAAGCGACAATATCCGATGATCCGCTGTCCGTGCCCGACGCTTTATTACGCAAAGACATGGAATTTTTTGCAATGATTTCGTGCGTTCTTGTAGAGCAAATTCATCGGGATTTGAAGTTAAAAGCAGTCAGATAGCTGTTTGTTCCTCGTAATTGTGAACGGAAACAGCGATTTTAATTGCTGACCGGCATAAAAATTTTGAATGAGCTTTGTGGTGCAGGGACAGGCATAACAGATCTGTGAGGGCAGAGTCGTTGCATGCGCTTCTCATCTATGAGCGTGCAAAATGCTGTTTGTTAATATTAAACTGACATTTCTTATCGTGCTGCCCTGTTCGTGAAAATGTTGTTTGGTCACAAGGCAGACTCTGCGATACAAGATTATGTCAGGCGGGCTTTTGCTGGCAAGTCCGGATTTTTCCGGTTGCTATTGCCGCCTATGTCAGCGGGAGCGTTATCGTGTGCGGATTAGCAGGCTATGTCGGGCAGATAAAAACAGATCAGGCGCCGGAGATTTTACTGCGCCGCATGGCAGATGCCGTTGCTCATCGCGGCCCTGACGAGCAGGGCGCTGTTGTTTTGAATGGGGCAGGTCTGGCGCATAAGCGTTTGTCCATTGTCGGGATCAGCGACGGCCAGCAACCGATGACAATGGCCGATCAGCGATATGTGCTGGTTTTCAACGGCCAGATTTTCAATCATGCTGAATTGCGCCGCGATCTGGAAGCACAGGGCGCACAGTTTCGTACCCATAGCGATACGGAAGTGATCCTGCATCTTTATGCCCGTTATGGCACGGATTGCCTGCGCTTTATGAATGGTGATTTTGCCTTTGCTTTATGGGATGTGCAGTTAAAGCGCATGTTCATTGCCCGCGATCGTCTGGGTGTGCGTCCGCTTTTCTATACCCATGCGGACGGGGTGTTATATTTTGCTTCAGAGATCAAGGCATTGCTGCGCGTGCCACCAGTACAGGCGGAGCTTGATCCGGTTGCGCTGGATCAGATTTTTACGCTCTGGGCACCGGTTGCGCCGCGCACAGCCTTCCGCAATATCTATGAGCTTGAACCGGCGCATATGATGATCTGCGACGAAAACGGTATGAAAATGCAGCGTTACTGGACGCTGGATTATCCTGATCGGGATGATGCTGCCGTCATTCATGATGCAGATGCCGCCGCAGAAGAACTGGAAGCTTTGCTGCAGGATGCCACAAATCTGCGTATTCAGGCAGATGTGCCTGTCGGCACTTATCTTTCCGGCGGGTTGGATTCATCATTGATTGCTGCTTTTGCGCAGCCGCTGACAAAAGGTGAGCTGCATAGTTTTTCTGTGGGCTTCGAGCAGGCGGATTATGACGAAAGCCGCTACCAGAAAATGGTGGCGCAGGCATTGCACACAAAACATCATTCGATCTCCATTGCGGAAGATGATATTGCCGCTATTTTTCCCGATGTTATTCAGGCTGCCGAAGTGCCGCTGGTGCGCACCGCTCCGGCGCCGCTTTATCGTCTTGCACAATTGGTGCGGGAAAGCGGTATGAAGGCGGTCTTGACTGGTGAAGGCGCGGATGAGGTCTTTGCCGGCTATGATATTTTCCGCGAGGCAAAAGTCCGTCGTTTTTGCGCGCGGCAACCGCAATCGCACATCAGGCCGCAATTGTTTCGCAAGCTCTATCCTTATTTGCCCGGCTTAAAAGCACAGACACCGGAAACTCTGGCTGCGTTTTTCGGTATTCACGGTGCTGATCTGGCGGATCCGCTTTATTCGCACCGGCCGCGTTTTAAGGCGACAAGTGCTGCCAAATTGTTTTTCTCCGCTGGTCTGAAACGGGAACTCGGCGATTATGATGCGGGTGAGGAGCTGGCTTCCAAACTGCCGGAGCGGTTCGGGCACTGGCATGAGCTGCATCAGGCGCAATATCTGGAGTGTCGTTTTCTGCTGCCATCCTATATTCTCTCCAGTCAGGGGGATCGTATGGCTATGGCGCATGGTGTGGAAACGCGCTTTCCGTTTCTGGATTATCGCCTGTCTGAATTTGCAACAAGGCTGCATCCGTCGTTGAAGCTGCATGGGCTGACCGAGAAATATCTGCTGCGCCGTGTTGCAAAACAGCGTGTTCCGGCAGAGGTTTTACAGCGGCAGAAACAGCCTTATCGTGCACCGGACAGTCATTCTTTCACCGGAAAGGGTGAGAAGGAATATGTCCGCGATCTGATGAGTGAAAGCCGCATTGAGGAGAGCGGCTATTTTAACGCTAAAGCCGTATCTAAATTATACAATAAGAATAAAGAACAAGGTCTGACTGGCTTCCGTGACAATACAGCCTATGTCGGTGTGCTTTCTACACAAATATGGCTGAAAAAATTTACAGGTTTACTGAGTTAGTTCGGAAAATTTAAGAATCTTATAGACTTTACTGTCAAAGTTATGTGTTAAGACAGCGAATAAAGTATAGTATTTTACGGACTTCATTAGAGTATTCTCAGATTGTTGCTGCTGCAGCTCTGGGAGTGTCAGAAATGATCGAAACAGGATATGAGCATGAGTGATACAATCAAAGACCGCTTACGTGCGTTCATTATTGAAAATTTTCTTTTCGGCGACACAGATTATGCGCTGGAAGATGATGCATCGCTGATCGACAATGATGTGATGGATTCCACAGGCGTGCTGGAACTGATTGCTTTTATTGATGAGGCCTTCGGGATCAAAATGGCGGATGCAGATATTGTTCCGGCTAATCTCGACAGCCTGTCAAAAATCACTGCCTATGTAACTGCCCGCAAAGCTGCCTGATAGCAGGCACACTGTCCGATGATGCGTATCGAGAACCATCTTAAATTCCATGCACACAATACCGGTCACAAGACTGTGCTGGTAACCGGACAGGTGCGTCTTTCCTATGCGGAATTTAATGCCAAAGCCGAGGCTTTGGCGCATAGTCTGCGGGCGCAGAATGTGCAGCGCGGGGATCGCGTTGTCATTTTCATGGATAATTGCTGGCAGGCAGCGGTATCGGTTTTTGCTATTCTGAAGGCCGGCGCGGTTTTCACGCTGGTGAACCCGTCAACCAAAGCAGATAAGTTCGGTTATATCCTGAACGACTGCACACCCTCTGCTTTGCTGACACAGGCTAAATTATTGCCGGTGGTTGATGAGGCTGAGGCTTTTACTGCAATACCGGCTTTGATTGCGGTTAAAGGCCCAAGCCGCTCCAAGCGTCCGCATCTACTATTCGAGACTGCAGTTGAGCCGCAGGAAAATCAGGCTGAAATTATCAGCGGTGGCATTGATATTGATCTGGCCATGCTGATTTATACATCCGGTTCAACGGGGCGCCCCAAAGGCGTGATGATGACACATCGCAATATTGAGGCGGCGGCGACCTCTCTGACAGGACTGCTGAAAAACACAGCTGATGATATTATCCTCTCTGTATTGCCGCTGTCTTTCAATTACGGGCTGTATCAGTTGCTGATGACAGTAAAGATCGGCGCAACGCTGGTGCTGGAAAAGTCCTTTGCTTTTCCGCAGGCGGTGTTTGATATGATGCGCGCGGAGAAGGTAACCGGATTTCCTATCGTCCCGACAATGTCTGCGATTATGATGCAGATGCGTGATCTGACATCCGGTTTTCTGCCCGATCTGCGGTATGTTACCAACACTGCCGCACAATTGCCGGTGCCGCATATCGAGTTTCTGCAACGCGTTGTGCCGGATGCAGAAATTTATTCCATGTATGGCATGACAGAATGCAAACGCTGCACATGGTTGCCGCCGCATATGATCAGCGAGAAGCCGGAATCGGTAGGTATCGCACTGCCGAATAGCGAAGTCTATCTGGTCGATGAACAAGGCGGATCGGTACCTGTGGGTGAAGCCGGTGAAATGGTGATACGCGGGCCGAATGTGATGCAGGGCTACTGGAACAATCCCGAGGCCAGTGCTGCGGTGCTGAGAAGCGGGCGTAATCCGTGGGAAAAGGTTCTGCATACCGGTGATCTGCTGCGTATGGATGCAGACGGATATTATTATTTCGTCGGACGCAAGGACGACATCATCAAATCACGCGGAGAAAAAGTACCGCCGAAAGAGGTGGAGACTGTGCTTTACACGCATCCCGCTATTCGGGAGGCTGTTGTAGCCGGTGTACCTGATACAATGCTGGGGCAGGCGATCACCGCGATGGTGACCACCGCAGATGCAGAACTGAGTGATAAGGAGATTATCCGGTTCTGCCGTCAGCATCTGGAAGATTATATGGTTCCGGTTTTTGTTTTGATTACAGATGAATTACCGCGAACGGATACAGGTAAAGTCAGCCGTCGTCTTGCGGCGGAAATATTGGCCAAACAATACAGGCAGTTTCAGGATGAATAAGATTCAAGAATTTTCTGCACAGACGATGGTGATTGATGCGGAAGCTGAGGTGGAAAAAATCACCGCTGCCTTGCGTCGTCAGCTGCGCGGTCTGCGCCGCCGTGGTCTGGTTGTCGGTATTTCCGGCGGTATCGATTCCAGCGTGAGTACGGCACTGGCTGTGCGCGCTGTCGGTGCGGATAAAGTTTTTGGTATTTTTATGCCGGAAAATGATTCCGATCCGTTGTCACTGGCGCTGGGGCAAAAGCTTGCAGGCACCTTTGGTGTGCAGACAGTGATTGAGGATATCGGTCCTGCCTTGGCTGCTATGGGCTGTTATCGCCGACGCGATGATTTTATCC
The DNA here is from genome assembly GCF_018436245.1 of Pseudochrobactrum algeriensis. Taxonomy (NCBI): domain Bacteria; kingdom Pseudomonadati; phylum Pseudomonadota; class Alphaproteobacteria; order Hyphomicrobiales; family Brucellaceae; genus Pseudochrobactrum; species Pseudochrobactrum algeriensis. The sequence goes on along the minus strand of NZ_CP075361.1, from coordinate 2,735,366 downwards.
GCTCGGTTGTGCCTGCTTACGGAGAGGACTGGGCGTCGAAGCTGGTGATCAACAATGCTTCTGAAAATGGCGGCTATAATATTTCTTCGCTGGTGGTGCAGTCACCGGATGGTCAGCAGGAAAAAATCCGCCTGACACCGGAAGCTTATTTAGGCATTGTTGCTGCTACCAATATGAAACAGCGCACCCGCAAACAGTTTGAATATTATCACGCGGATCGTCTGAATTTTGCGGTTGTCGGCACGCCGAACAGGCTGGAATACGATCAGGGCTTCTTCGTGAAGAATGGTGACGGTGCGGCGGATGTGAAGCCGATTGCCCATCTTTATAAGACGCAGGTCTATCAGCTTGCCGACTATCTGGGTGTGCCTGCAGAAATCCGTCAGCGTCCGCCGACAACGGATACTTTCTCGCTGGCGCAGACACAGGAGGAATTCTACTTCTCCCTGCCATATAATCTGATGGATCTTTGCCTTTACGCGCTCAATCACAATATCAGCGCGGCGGATACAGCCAAAGCGACCAATCTGGGTGAAGATCAGGTGCAGCATGTCTGGGCGGATATTGCGGCTAAACGCAAAACCACCAAGGCGCTGCATGAGCCGCCGCTCTTGGTTGAGCCGGTTAAGGACTTCCTGTCATAATAAGAAAAAGCCGCCTTTTCAGGCGGCTTTTTTGTCAGTGTTTAAAGCGGATTGGCATAGAGCCTGTTCCAGAATTCTCCGGCAAGGCCGTTCAGTAAGGCTTTCCCTTCAACAAAAGGCGGCAACAAAGCCGGATCCTGCGCCCAGACCATTGTTGAACATAAATGGGTGAAAGCAATGCGTTTCCCGAGCATCGCTTCCATCAGATCCGGTTGTGTGCGGCCGCGAATGGCGACAGCGCCGTTGGAGGCTGCATGATGGATCAGCGTGTCAATCATCTGGCTTGCTGCTTTCGGATCGCTGAAGAATTCCAGTACACGCGCCGTTTTTCCGGACTCTGAGTGATACAGGAAAAGGCCGAGATTTTTGCCGGATTTAGTGCCTGCTTTGACCATATAGGCCTTGCCATATTCAGGCTTTTGCACGGCATCTTCCAGACGGTTCAGCAATTGCTCCGTATTCCATTGCGGCCGGCAGGAAAAGCTTTGCGCATAATGCTGGTAGAGCTCAGCAAATTCTGCTGCATCAATATCCGTGCAGGTCAGTTGCTGAGCCGTTAGCCAGTCCGATGGTGTGGCTGACCAGCGCAGGCTTTTACCATGCATGGCATTGCGTTTGCGATCATCAAATTTGCGGGCGAAGGGTTGCAGCATCGCCAGAGGTTTGAGCTTGCTGCCTGCTATTTCTGTCATGAAGCTGAGCGGACGAATAATCCGCAACCAGTCAAGGCTGTAATTGGTGAGCTGAACCGCATCCAGTTTTTTCCAGATCGCTGCTGCAACCTCACTGGCTGTTTCGGTTATCATCAGATCATAACCGTCTTTTTGCAGGCTGCGCATCAGTTTGACACCACCCAGAGGATTATGCTGATGATCCTCAACCATTAATGTGCTGACAATGGCGGTGCGCAGTGTTTTATTGGTCGCCTCACAAAAATAATCAAAATAATTCACGCCGAGAAAGCCGCTGACATTGCCGTTTTTATCGAGCAGAACTTTGGAGGCAGGCACCGTCTCTCCGGCAAAACGGATATAAAGCCGCTGAAGATAGGCGATCAGTTCAGCAGACGGTTCCTTGTCGCTTTTCCGGAATATTTTTTGAAAAAGCTTAGCGACTACCGGTATATCCGCTTCTGCTAAGGATCGGATTTCAGTCATGGTCAGTTTATCCCGTCGTTAGAGTCTGACATTCTGCACATTCATCTGCGCATTATACCTGCTCTGCTTCCCGCTTCTGCTGCTGACAGCTGTCGCTTGGCTCTTGGTTGATAATCATACTATGCGGGAGAAACCCTTTAAAATCTTTTACTTAAATGTTGGGGCTGACGCGCAGAAAATTGTGATGAAGATAAACTTGACTCTTTTTATCAAGTTTATTATTCCCGAGGCATAAGAGCGAAACTTACTCTTCAATTGCTGCTTTTCAAAACTTGTCATGATTATGCATGGCAGGACAGACGATGTCTGCCTGCCAAAGGGGGTACTATGTCTGTTGTCAGGCACTGTCTGCGCGCATCTTTTGCCGGTACGATTTTGAGCCTTACGGGTTTGAGCATTGCCGGTCTCGGGATTTTTACAGGTATGGCTGCGGCACAGCAGCGGGAAACAACCGCACAAGATGCGGCAAAAGATAAAACTGCTGGGAGTGCCACACAGCTGCAAACAATTACAGTCACTGGTGGTCTGAATGGGCCTTTTGCTCAGGGTGACGGAATATATCGCACACCCGCACCAGTCAGTTCTGTCAGCAGTGATGCGCTGCAGCAGCGTTTTGGCGGCGATCCGCAAGCGGCATTGCGCTCTACCCCCGGTGTCTTCACCCGTCAGCAATCCAGTCAGCCCGGCATTGAGGTGAATATTCGCGGGATGAGCGGTTTCGGTCGTGTGAATGCGATGATTGATGGTGTGCCGCAGACATTTCGCAATGTGGCAGGCCATGCTTCATCCGGCGGTACCTTGCTCTATGTGCAGCCGGAACTGCTCGGCGGCATTGATGTGAGCAAAGGTGCCGTGGGAGGCGCCGCCGGTATGGGGACTCTGAGTGGCGCCGCAAATTTCCGTACGCTTGATTTTGACGATATTGTTTTGCCGGGACGTGATGTCGGTGTGCTGACACGCTGGAAAGCCGGAACCAACGGGTTCCGCGGTTCGGGTATGCTGGCAGGTGCCGCGCGTGCCAATCTGAACAATGATAAATCCAGCAATGTCAGTATTCTCGGAGCTTTTGCACGTACATCTTACGGTACATTTAAAAATGGTGACGGTGTTTATGTCGATAGCGGGCGCGATGCTACCAACCGTCCGGGTGGCGGGCTGATCAAATTTGAAATTGCACCATCCTCCGAGCATAATCTCAAACTTGGTGCGCGCTGGTATGAGAACCGGTTTACCTATGCCAATTACGAGCAGGATCTGAAGAACGCGTCTTACACGGCCAATTATGCCTATACGCCGGATGATAATGACTGGATCGATCTGAAGGTGAATGCCTATTATAACCGCACCAATATGGATTATGCGGCGACCGGCGGCAGCTATCGCGGACGTAAAACCGATAATCGCGGCTATGGTTTTGACATTTCCAATACCAGCAAAACAATGCTGAGTGATGATGTACAGCTCAAACTGTTCTATGGCGGGTCTTTTGGCAGCGATGAATATGTCATCAACAGATATCGGGGTGCGAACCCTCCCGGTACTCTGAAGAAATCCAGCGGTTTCACCGACGCAACTTTGTCGTGGAATATTTTCACGCTGACCGGTGGTCTGCGCTATGATCATTGGAATGTTGAAGGCTATCAGCCTGCCTATGCGGCAGGCACAGGGGATTGTCCTGCTGGCGGACCTGTCTGCGGCAACAAGGATATTGAGCGCAGCAGCGGCAAATGGTTGCCTAAAGTCTCTCTGACCGCGCAGCCTTATGACGGGCTGGAGCTTTATGCGACCTATGCCCATACTTTCCGCCCGCCGACGGTGCAGGAAATGTTCTTCTCGCTGATACCGATTGGCGCGGGACTCGGCAGCGGTATTGCCAATAATCTCAATCTTGAGTCGGAATATAGCAAAGGCTGGGATATCGGGGTGAACTTCACAGAAGACGGTTTGCTGCGCAGCGATGACAAGTTCCGCCTCAAAACCGGTTTCTTCCACAATTCCATTGAGAATTTCGTCGTCAATGATTTTGTTAATGTGCCTAATCGCGGCCCGACAGCAATGTGGATCAACCGTCCGGGCATTACCAAAATGTATGGCTGGGAGATTGAAGGCAGTTACGATCTCGGCTTCTTCTATACCAATGTTTCTTATACCAAAGCCAAGACCGATCAGCCGATTGGTGAGGGTGCCGGTGCGGGGAATGGTGATGCCTTTATGATACCGGATCAGTATGGCACGCTTGATGCCGGTTTCCGTCTGTTTGACGAGAAGCTGACTTTGGGTGCGCAGGCACGTTATTTCGGCAAAAGCAGCTATGCCGGATTTGGCACAGATTTTGGCCAGAAATTCGCACTGCCAAGCTATATTCTCTATGATCTCTATGGCTCTTATAAGCTGAAGGAAAATGCGGAATTGTTCTTCTCGGTTGAGAATGTGGCCAATAAAAATTACCGCGTCGCTGTGTCGGGGCCATTGGGTGAGAATGAATATTCAGGAAAAGGCCGCAGCTTTATATTCGGTGCCAGTGCCAAATTCTGATCTTTGCCAGATACTCTGATTACAAAAACCGCCGGACAAGTTCCGGCGGTTTTTTATTGTTTGAAGAAAAAATTTCACAGTTGCGTCAAAATAGCCAGTACGTCTTTTTTCAATGTTGCCTATGGTACGGGCATAAGGTTTACTGGCAGCTTGCACATTGATTTTACAGGCTGTTTGAATTTTTCAGTGTGATTATTACACCGAACCATGCATGATGGAGCATCTGCTTCGGATAGGAAATTCTGCGGTGTCGCAAAGTGTATCCCCTTTAGCCCCGTTTAAACATAAAGCTTTTCGCTCTTTATGGACTGCAACGCTTGCTTCCAATCTTGGCGGGCTGATCCAGACAGTCGGTGCAGGCTGGATGATGACGACCATCGCGCAATCCTCCAATATGGTGGCGCTGGTACAGGCCTCCACCACTTTGCCGGTGATGTTTTTCTCGCTGTTTGCCGGTGCTTTAGCTGATAATTTTGACCGCCGCCGTATCATGCTGATTGCCCAGTTTATGATGTTGCTGGTGTCGCTGATGCTGGCGATTTTCGGCTATATGGGCTGGCTTACGCCATGGCTCTTACTGAGTTTTACATTCCTGATCGGCTGCGGCGGAGCCTTGCATAATCCGTCATGGCAGGCATCAATGGGAGACATTGTACCCCGCTCTGATCTGCCGGGAGCGGTGGCGCTCAACAGTATGAGCTTTAATGCCATGCGCAGTATCGGCCCTGCGATCGGTGGTTTTATTGTGGCCGTTGCCGGTGCCGCTTTTGCGTTTATTATCAATGCTGTCAGCTATATTCCGTTGATTGTTGCGCTGCTGCGCTGGAAGCCGCAGGTGACGCAATCCACGCTGCCGCGTGAGACCTTTGGTCGTGCCGTTTCCGCCGGTCTTCGTTATGTTTCCATGTCACCCAATCTGATCAAGGTGATGTTTCGCGGCTTTCTTTTCGGCTTGTCAGCCATTGTTGTGCTGGCTTTGCTGCCGCTGGTTGCGCGTGATCTGGTACAGGGAACGGCGCTGACCTATGGTATTATGCTCGGCGCATTCGGCCTTGGTGCGATTGCCGGTGCATTCACCTCCGGTGAGTTGCGCGAGAAATTCGCCAATGAAACCATTGTGCGCGGTGCATTCATCGCTTTTGGTATCAGCGTCTATCTGCTGTCTTACAGTCATTCGGTAATTTTAAGCTGCCTGTTATTGCTGCCTGCCGGTGCGTCATGGGTGCTGGCTTTGTCGCTGTTCAACGTGACCGTGCAATTGTCCACGCCGCGCTGGGTGGTGGGACGTGCTTTGGCACTTTATCAAACCGCTACATTTGGTGGCATGGCCGCTGGTAGCTGGCTCTGGGGTTCAGTGGCTGATGGTTACGGCCCAGAAACGGCTTTAAGCGTTGCAGCCTTCACGCTGGTTGGCGGTGCGCTGGTCGGTCTGGTGTTCAAATTGCCGGAATTCGACAAGCTCAATCTTGATCCGCTCAATTCTTTTTCCGAGCCGCAATTGCGTCTGGATATCCGTCCGCGCAGTGGTCCGATTATGGTGATGGTGGATTATCATATCGAGCATCATAATGTTCATGCCTTTCTGGAGGCGATGGCTGCGCGCCGCCGTATCCGCATTCGTGACGGTGCACAGCAATGGGCATTGCTGCGCGATCTGGAAAATCCGGATATCTGGACAGAGACTTATCATGTGCCGACATGGGTGGAATATGTCCGCCATAATCAGCGTCGTACCTATGCGGATGCTGCAGTATCTGAGAAATTGCTGTCGCTGCATAAAGGGCCGGAAAAACCGCGCGTTCATCGTATGATCGAACGCCAGACTGTGCCTTTGCATGATGATATGCCGCTGAAACCGCATATTGAAATCACCTGATTGGGACGCCAGCCGAAAATTTAAAAACGCCGGTTTGATCGTCAGACCGGCGTTTTTTATTGTCACCACTGTGTTGGCCGGAATGAAATATTTTATGGCACCATGACAGAATGACGCCAGCATGATAAAACTATACTAATTATCTCATATTTTAACGCCGATAACAGACGTATGGTTTATGAGGCAGATATGCAGATTGATATTCAGGATTTTCCGCTGGTGCGGATGGATTATTCCGGTGCAGGTAAGCAGAGTATTGAAGAAACATTGCAGATTTTTGAGCAATGCCTGCAACGCAAACAAGCTTTTGTGTTTCTCGCAGGCGGTGCGGATTTCGACAAGGATCCGAACGAAAGTGTAGCCGATCGTCGTGCTGTCTCCCTGTGGATGAAACAGCATAAAGCCGAATTACGCGATTATGTGAAGGCGATGTATTATGTTGAGCCAAGTTCAGTGAAGCGCTTGGCGGCGAAAGCTTTTGCAGTCATTTACGGCAAGTTCTGGGGGCATCCGATGATTGTCACGGAGAGCCGTGATGAGGCTGTAAGACAGGCCTATGAACTTTTAGGATTATCATCAGAGTAACGGTGATTTTATGTTTTTCACGACAGATTTTCCTGATTATGCTTTGCCGGATCAGATCAACCGTCCCGTGGTGGTCATGGGCTTATCGATGGTTGTTGATGGCTGGGAGTTTCCGCGCCATTCCCATCGCAAAGCGCAGCTTTTATTCAGCGCCAGTGGTGTGGTGACGGTTGAAACTGATAGCGGTGTCTGGGTTGTGCCGCCGCAATGCGCAGTATGGATACCGGGTGGATTATTTCATAAAGCCAGAAGCTCCGGAGAGGCACGCGGTTTCGGTCTGTTTGTTGCGCCGGACGTTGTTGACGGTTTGCCGGAGACATGTTGCAGCGTTTCCGTCTCGCCTTTGCTGCAAAGCCTGCTGGAAAAAGCTGCGGGCTTTGACCCTTGCTATGATGAAGATGGTGCAGAGGGCAGGCTCATCACTGTGTTGCTGGATGAATTGGTGGCTGCACCGCTTGAACAATTACATCTGCCGATACCGGCCGACAGCCGTTTGCGTAAACTGACCGATATTTTGCTGGATGATCCGGCAAGCCACGCGACCTTGGAAGAATGGGCGCATCGTATCGGCATGAGCGAGCGTAGTCTGAGCCGGTTGTTCAGCCATGAAACAGGTATGAGTGTCGGGCGCTGGCGACGGCAATTGCATGTGATAACCGGTGTGCAATTGCTGACACAGGGGCGGTCAATCCAGTCGGTGGCTTTTGATCTGGGCTATGAGAGTGCGGGTGCCTTTGTCACGATGTTCCGCAAAGCGGTCGGCACACCGCCCGGACGTTTTCTGGCCGAGCGACGCTCGTCATGGAACCTGTTTCGCGGCGCAGCTATACATTAATTACGTCCAGAAATAGCGGATCAGGTGGAAAAACACCGGTGCGGCGAAAACCAGACTATCGGCGCGATCCATCATGCCGCCATGGCCTTCAATCATATGTCCCCAGTCTTTAACGCCGCGGTCACGTTTGATTGCGGAAGCGACAAGGCCGCCGAAGAAACCCATAATACAGGCAATGGCTGCAAGGCCTCCTGCCTGTAGCGGTGAGAAAGGTGTGAGCCACGAAAGCGCTGCCCCCAGTAAAGACGCGCTTGCCACGCCGCCGATCAGCCCTTCCCATGTTTTGGATGGCGATACCTTTGGCGAGATGCGATGTTTGCCGAATAATTTGCCGAAAATGAATTGCAGCACATCGCAGCCCTGTACCACGGCAATCAGAAAGGCAATCAGCAGCATTTGCCGGCCTTCAAAGCCTTCAATATGCAATGTCGCCAGCGCAGGCACATGACTGATGCAATAGACCGAGAGCATAATGCCCCATTGCTGCTCGGAAATACGCTCGAGAAACCGGCTGGTATTACCCCAAAGTGCTGTGAGCACCGACATAGCCAGAAATACATAAACGGGAATGAAGATGGAATAGAGCCCGTACCATTCCACCCAGACCAGATAATATTGCATCGGAATGACAATGAGGAAGGCACCGAGCAGCAGCCAGTGATCGCTGCGATGCGTATGGGTGAGAGTTACATATTCCCGAAGCGCTGCGAAAGAGACCAGTCCGAACAGAATAACCACACCGGTTTTGCCAAACAGAAAAGCGATGCTGATCGCGGCAATCATAATCCACCACGCACGGATGCGTGCATTGATATTGCTGAGTGTGGAAGGCAATGGTTTGGCACTGCGCCAGCTGATTAATGCGGCAGCAAGGCTTGCGACTGATAACAGCACAACCAGTCCGATCAGGAGAAGATTGGTTTCTTCGCTCACTTCATACTCCCTGAGATTGCGGGCTGAGTGTCAGCAAGGCATGTTGCGCACGGTGCAGGAAGTTTTTGCGTTCTTCATCTGGTTGCAATTGCAGCGGCGCACCGAAAATCACGCGGCATAACAGCGGTACGGGCAGAAATGTGCCTTTCGGCAAAACACGGGACATATTTTCAATCCAGCAGGGCACCAGCTCAACATCCGGCCGCGCTTTGGCGAGATGATAAAGACCGGCGCGAAAACGCAGCAGCGGTTCTTCGGTCATATTGCGGGTGCCTTCAGGGAAAAAGATCAGCGACTGGCCGCTGTCAATCGCACGCAGCATCACCAGCAACGGGTCTTCATTGCGCTCGATCCAGTTCCGCTCCACCAGCACTGTACCAAGCAGGCGGGTGGCAATGAATTGTCGCAGGCGGTTGCTGTTCCAGTAATCGGCACCGGCAACGGCGCGGGTTCTTGCGCGTTCGCCTAAAGGTAACGAGGAGGACAGCAGAATGAAGTCGCCATGGCTGGTGTGGTTGGCGAAATAAATCCGCTGTTTGCGAGACGGGACTGTACCGCTCCAGATCGGGCGCACGCCGGTAATGGCGCGGGAAAAAAAGGCTAGAACCATGCCGGAGAAAATCTGTAATACTGAATGCGAGTCCGGATCGGCCATGAAGAACAGTCGTTTTTATTTTGCTTCACATTAAATTCAGCAAGTAACAGAATAAAAGCACTTTCCGCAATCATTTCTTATTTTCGTGAATTACGTTGTTTTATTGATGATCCGGATAAAGACGCACCGGCCTGCCGGTTTTGCGGATCAGTTCCTCGGCTTGCCGGCTGTTTGCAACATGACCGCTTTCAACTAGCCAGCGGGCAATGAGATTGGCACTGCGCTGATAGCCCAAGGCACAGCAGATCAGTGTCGGGCGCGGTGCATTATGGATTGCCGTGACTGCGGATTGCATGGTGAGAGGCTCCGGCTTAGCGAGATCCATCAGAGGAAAAGCCTGCCAGCGGGCTCTGATATTGCGTGGTGCGATACACTCCGCAGTCATATCAATGATACAGGCATAATTTTGTGTTTCTGAGTGTTTTGGGAAACGACCGAGATAGAGGCCTTCAGTAATTTTAACCGCTGACGGTTCGCGCCATGTCCATGCGATACGGTTGAGTCTGAAGAAAATACGCTAAGGCAAAAATAGCCAGAGGGAAGCAAGGCTGACGGAGCCGTCAGGACGCTTTTGAAAGATTTTTGCGCCGCCGCCGCTATAGCCAAAGCTAAGCATCAGCAAGGCCAATGCAGGCCAGAGCAGGAGCAGAATTGCCGGATGCCCGCCGGTGAATGTGAGCGCAAGTAGTGCAAGACCGGCAGCGCCATAAATACGCATGAATTTGCGGGATTTGGGGTCACGGGTGAAACGGTAATTCTGCCAGGGGGCATCACCTTCACGGGGAAACAGCCACAGAGCAAAAAGGCCGAGCAAAGCACCGGCCGGAACATCAATGAAATGATGCTGCCAAGTGGTGAGAACAGACAGAGCAATCAGCAGGTACCAGCCATGCCAGATTGTGCGCCAAAATACTGGTAATCTGCCGCGCAGATGATCCCAGATGATAATTGCCAGCGCGATATGTAGCGAAGGTGCTTGATTAAACGGCTGATCGAAATTACCGAGCATGGTGAACAGCCAGCCGGAAAGGCCGGTTGTTACAGGTTTTTCCCATGTGATGGTCAGCGGAAAAGCAATGAAACAGACAAAGGCAATGCATTGCGCCGTGAGATAGCGGCCAATCAACCGGTTTTGTGATTGCCTGCTGGTGTTGACCAAAACCGCGACAGCGTAGAACAGATTGAGCGACCAATAGGGGATGATCGTCCAGCCCCAGAACGGGATTTGCTTTTCCCAGTCAAAGATAATCTCCGGCACTGCACTATGCTGTGATGCCAGCCAGTTTGCCAGACCGTATGTTGCATAGAACAGCGGGGCAAGCAGCAGCAGCCATAATATGCCGCGCCGGATTAATACCGGATTTGTTTTATGCCCTTCGGGATCAAGCTGCATTATTGCTCAATACGTTGTGCCAGTGACACGGTGAAAATACCCCACTGATCGATACGCTGTTCAATTTTGCGGAAGCCTGCGGCCTCAACCAGCTGATCCATCTCGTTCTGTGTGCGGCGGCGCATCACCCATGCTTGTCCGCCACGATGGGATGTCAGTGCGCGGGCAATCATTTCCAGCTGCGGATGCCAGGGCTGGTTTGTATAGATCAGATAACCGCCACTCTGAACTGCTTGTGCCAGTCCTTCCAATGATTGCGCGATCTGGTCATTATCGGCAAACAGCTCATAAAGACCGGAAACAATAGCCAGATTCGGTGCCGTTTCTGCGTCTGCGCCAAGGGCAGCGAGAGTCTTGGTGTCGAAAGCATCACCTTCATGGAATTCGGCTTTACCGGAAAGATTGCGCTCCGCAATCAGCTGACGACCGGCCAGCACATTGATCGGTGAATAATCCTGCAAGCGCACCGAGGCAATTTCATCATCCTTGGTGGTGAGTGCGTCCAGCACATAGCGGCCATGGCCGGCTGCAATGTCGAGAATACGCGCCGGTTTTCCGTCGTCCTGCAAACGGGTAACAGCTTGCCGGATCAGTTCTTCCATATGGATTTTACGCTGGCGGATACCGCGCCAGCCAATAGCGTTGAGGAAGGTTTTATCGGTATAGCGGCCACCCCAACCTAAGCCTTTCACCTCATTGCGGTAGACATAATCGAGCGTGGAACCGGAATCGAAACCGGTGCGGATACCGGTTTTCAGCCCTTCTGAAAACAGTCCGCCGATGCGGATAGAAGCACGGGTCATGCCCCAATAAGCCCCGCGTGGACTGGTAATGGACAGAGGAGTAGCCAGACGGTCTGCCTCATCGCGGGTAAAACCCTGAATATGCGCATTGAGCAGTGAGCTTTGTTGCGGAGCTTCGGCAAATTGATGCTCAATGAAAGGCCGGATTTTGGCAAAAGCCAGTGCGCGGTCACGCTCGCCTAATGTATCGTGATAGAAACCCTTGAGCACATGGCGTTCTTTAACGGGGCCAGCGAGATTTTCGTAAAAACGGTGTTGCGGCGCATCACGCACCACCCAGTCACGACCGGAAATCAGCACCTGTGTCGGCGTGGTAATCGCACGGGCATCGCGGACAATGCGCTCTGCATTCTCGTAGAGCTCCAGCAGAATATTGGAGGCAATCGGGCGGGTAATCAGCGGATCATTTTCAAAAGATGCAATGCGCTCTTTATCATGAGTGAGAAAGCGGGCTTTGACATAGGAATTGACGAAAAATGTACCTTTGAGCTTTTGCCAGAGCCAGATGCCTTCTTTGGCCAGCGGCACATAGAGCTTAACGTCAAAAGCGGGTGCAGCCAGCACCATGGCACGGATCGGCGGCGCATAATCATGCACCCATGTGGCACCAATAACTGCGCCGACACTTTGCGCAATCAGTGCCATATCCTGTAAGGCGAACCCGTCTGTCGCGGTGATATGACGGGCAAAGCAATCGAGGTCGCGCACCGTGGTCGCAAAGGACGGCGAATAGCCACGCTGCCCTTGGGTAAGGCCGTGACCGCGGGCATCCCATGCATAGAAGCTGTAATTATCCAGCCCGAGCTCCTCGACAATATGCGCGACACGGCCGCTATGTTCATGCCCGCGATGCAACAGAATGAGGGCGCCTTCCGGCTTTTCGCTCAAAGCTGGCCAGTAGCGGAAAAAGATTTCCTGCCGGTCATGGCTGATAAAATGCCGCTCAGTGCAATCGCGTTTTACCGAAGTCATAGGCCTGTCTTTCATATGGCGATATATAAATATAGATGTTGTTTTGCTATTTATTGTAAGTCTTTTAGACTAAACGATGTTTAAGAAAAGTGATTTTGCAAAGAGTTATACCGTGTCTGTTTATCAGCTTAAGAGCCGTTTTCAGGATTTATTACGTCCGCTGGTCAACCGATTGGCGCAATGCGGTGTGACTGCCAATCAGGTGACTGTTGCGGCGATGCTGATCTCTGTGGCGGTCGGTTCATGGCTGGTGATTGCTGAAAACAAGGTATGGTTCTGGCTTATTCCCGTGTGGCTGTTCATCCGCATGGCGATGAATGCAATAGACGGGATGCTGGCGCGCGAATTTAACCAGCAAAGCGCATTGGGAGCTTATCTCAACGAGCTTGGCGATCTGGTGTCAGATATTGCACTGTTCATGCCGTTTTTGTGGATTGCACCGTTTCAGCCGCATTGGATGGGGCTGATTATTGTGCTGGCTTTGCTCACCGAATTTGCCGGATTGCTGGGCTTGAGTATCGGTGCATCGCGGCGCTATGACGGGCCGATGGGCAAAAGCGACCGTGCTCTGTTATTCGGTATTCTCGGTGGCTGGCTGGCCGTTGACGGCTTTCTGCCGCAATGGATGGTCTGGTTGCAGCCGCTGCTGATCGCCTTGTTGCTGTGGACGATTTTCAACCGTATTCGCAAAGGCTTGGCAGAGGCTGCAAAGGGCTGAGATTACTCAGCCCTGTTTCTCGCGCCAGTCGCGCAAGCGATGAATGGCGGTTTCCAGCGTATCAAGTTTTTTAGCAAAGCAAAACCGCACATGGCTGGTGATATTGCGCTCTGAATAGAAAGAAGACACCGGTACCGGCGTGACACCGGCTTCACGGGTGAGGCGCTGGCTGAAGGCCAGATCATCACCATCCTTATCGAGATCGCTGATATCGGCAACCGCGAAATAAGTGGCCGGAGCGGTGGCCATGCTAAAACCGGCTTCACGCAAACCGGCATCGAGATAATCACGACGTTTAGCCAGCTCCTCTCGCAAGCCGGTGAAATAACTGTCCGGCAGATTGAGACCAACCGCTACCGCTGCTTGCAGGGCAGGTGGCGTGGTGAAGGTCATATATTGATGGACGCGGGAGATCACTTTCAGCAATTGCGCATCGGCGGTGATATAGCCAACCTTCCAGCCGGTGAGCGAAAAGCTTTTACCCGCAGAGCCGATCCGTACCACGCGGTCGCGAATTTCCGGCAGTGAAAACAGCGATATATGTTTGTTATCATCAAAGGTCAGATGTTCATAAACCTCATCCGCAATGATGAAGAGATTATGCTTTGCCGCCAGTTCTGCGATGAAATTCAGTTCCTCGCGGGTAAAAACCTTGCCTATCGGGTTCATCGGATTATTAACAACGATCATGCGCGTACGCGGAGTAATCGCATCGCTTAGCGCTTGCAATGGCAGTTCCCAATGGGGCGGTGCAAGACGCACCGGCACAACCACGCCACCGGCACGACGGATCACCGGACTATAGGAATCATAGGCCGGTTCCAGCACAATCACTTCATCGCCGGAATTGATCAGTGCAAAGAAACTGTCAGCCAGAGCTTCTGTTGCACCGGAGGTGACGAGAATTTCTGTTTCCCAATCCGCATCAATATTGAAGAACCGGCGGGCATTGTCGGCCACAGCTTTGCGCAGGGCAGGAAGACCAAGCATTGGCGGATATTGATGGGAACCGTTGTGCAGCGCATCTGTAGCAGCGGCAATCAGTTCCTGCGGTTCCAGCCCTTCCGGAAAACCCTGTCCGAGATTGATGGCGCCGGTTTCTGCGGCCAGTCTCGACATGATTTCAAAAACAGATATGCCGGATGCTGCGAAAACCGGATTGACCATGATATCCCCCTGCAAATAATGCCGTATTATAGAGTTATGTTTTTAAACAGGAAAGCAGGCAACACCTTTCAGGCGCACAGATTACGCTGTCGCAGTGTTGCAACGCGTTCTTCAACGGCACTAACGATAGATTGCACAAATTCTGCGCCAAGAGCACCGCGGCGGATATCTTCCGGCTGCCAGACATTCACATAATAAGGGATAGAATGGCGGATCGGGCGGATCAGCAGATTTTGCCCTTCAAAGGCTAATGCGCTTAGCGGGTTGATGACAGATATGCCAATACCGGCTGTCACCAGAGAGCCGATGGAGGATGCGGTGGTTGCCTCAATAGTCAGTTTACGGCTGATGCCAGCATTGCTGAACCACTGATCGACCTGACGGCGATAGTAATCCTCATCGGAATAATAAATAAAGTTATGACCGGAGAATTGCTCAATATCGAGACTGTCATAATCCGCAAGCGGATGACCGGCAGGCATGATGCACAGGAGATCACCGGTATAAAGCTCGCGTGTTGCGGAGGCGCTGAGCGTAATATTACCTTCCACCATACCGACATCAAAGAATTTGCTCAGCAGGTCGCGGGTGAGGGCGCTTTCTTCCAGTGAGTGAATTTTCACAGATGCTTGCGGATGTTCGTTGAGAAACAGTTTGGTGGCCTGCGGAATAATCGCATGGGCATAGGCGGGCAGGCAGGCAACGGATACGCGTTGCAAATTATCGCCGCGAATAGCGCGTGCTGTACGGGCAATTTCTTCAATACTGACAAAGGAGCGCTGCACAATCACGTTGAGCGCGGCAGCTTGTTGTGTCGGCTTCAGACGGCGGTTATCACGGTGAAATAGCGTAAAGCCGAGTGTTGCTTCCAGATCTTTCAGCTCGCGGCTGATGGTTGGCTGCGAGGAGCCGAGATGGTCTGCCGTTTCAGTTACATTGAGGGTGTGCATCAGCGACTGAAAAATTTCCAGCTGGCGGTGTGTCAGACGCATAAAATCTCCCCTTTGGCAGCAAGACCTTTCCAGTATTAAGCATATCGAAAATGAATAATAAAGAGATTATTATGAATTTGACCGCAGATGGATGTCTGATAGCTTGATGCGAGTAATGATGAAGCGGTGTGTCTTGTGCGACCCTCCGCTTCGAGTGTTTGAGGGTAGAATGACCACTGAGTTCTCACGTCCGCATGTTGCGCATTTCGGCTATAAAAACGGGGCTTTAAGCGTTGAAAACGTTGATGTTTCTGCAATTGCAGAAAAATACGGCACGCCGTTTTATGTCTATTCGGCTGCTGCTGTGCGTGAACGTGTTGCCAGATTGCGCACTGCGCTGAGCGGACTCAATGTGCAGATTTGCTATGCGGTGAAAGCCAATAACAACCTGTCGCTGTTGTCTTTGCTGGTTGGTGAAGGCTGCGGTATGGATATTGTTTCCGGCGGTGAGATGCACCGTGCATTGGCGGCCGGTTCGCCTGCGGATAAAATCGTGTTCTCCGGCGTTGGTAAAACCGATGAGGAAATTGCAGCGGCACTCAATGCCGGTGTGCATCAGCTCAATATTGAATCCATCGAAGAGCTGGATGCGATTTCCCGTGTTGCCCGCCAGCTTGGCAAAGTGGCAACCGTTGTGCTGCGCATCAATCCGGACGTAGATGCACTGACCCATCCGAAAATCACCACCGGCACCAGCAAGAACAAATTCGGCATTGCCTATGCTGATGCGCTGAATACTTATGCAGCCGCATCTGCCCGCGAAGAAATCAATGTGGTTGGTATTGCTGTTCACATCGGTTCGCAGATCACCGATGTCACACCATATCGTCAGACTTTTGAACGCTTGGCACAGCTGACACGGGCTATCCGCGCCAAAGGCCTGAACATTTCCCGTCTTGACCTCGGCGGTGGCCTCGGCGTTTCCTATGATGGTTCTGCCGGTATTGATGTCGATGCCTATGCACAGACAATACGCGATACGCTTGGTGATATTGATTGCGAACTGACGATGGAGCCGGGTCGTTTCATCATTGCCGAAGCCGGTGCGCTGGTGACCAAAGTGCTCTATGGCAAAAATCAGGGCAATGCCAAATTCTCTATTGTTGATGCAGCGATGAATGATCTGATGCGTCCTGCACTTTACGATGCCGTGCATCCGGTCTGGCCGGTGCGTGAACCGGCAGCAGATGCGGAAACTCTGCCGGTTAATCTGGTTGGCCCTGTTTGCGAAAGCTCGGATACATTCGGCGAATTCGACCGTTTGCCAGCACTGGAGCGTGGTGATCTGGTGATGCTTGGTGTTGCCGGTGCCTATGGTGCAACAATGTCTTCAACCTATAATGCGCGTCCGCTCATTCAGGAAGTACTTGTTGAGGGCGATACATTCAGACTGGTTCGCCGTCAGTGGACGGTAGAAGATGCATTGATGCTGGAACGGGATCTATAGGATCCGGTCAGCATAAAGGGAACGGTTGGGAGGCCGTTTCCTGAGGCTGCCATTATTTGTTTTAAGCATTTTCCTACGCAAAACCGCTACACACTTTTGCTGGAAATGCTTGAAGACAGCCCGAAGGGAGGGGGGAAATATGAGGCCATATTCCGAAGCGGCGCAAACAGGTGCAGCAGGAATTTTCTTCGTCAAGACCCACGGGCTGGGGAATGACTTTGTGCTTGTTGACGGTCGGGAAAATGTTTTCCGGCCGCAGGCAACACTGATTGCGCAGATTTGTGATCGTCATCGTGGTGTCGGCGGCGATCAGTTGCTGGTGCTGGAAATGCCGCAAAATGCCCGTGCTGATGTGCGGATGCGCATCTATAATGTGGATGGTATGGAGGCTCCTGCCTGTTTTAATGCCAGCCGTTGTGCTGCTTTTCTCTGGATGCAGGAAGCAGGCAAAAATTCCGTAATGTTAGAAACACTTGGCGGGTTGATCGAAGCCCGTATGGCAGAGGCTGAAAACGGGCAGCCGCGTATCAGCCTTTATCTTGCGCCTGCTGTTACAGACTGGCAGGCTATTCCGCTGGCGGGGCCACTTGCGAACCATGACGGGCGTCTGAACCACGGCCCGTTGTCCGAACCTTTTGCCGTCAGTATGGGCAATCCGCATCTGGTTTATTTCGTGCCGGATTTTGATGCTGTCGATGTGCCGCTTGAGGCCGCTGTGGTGCAAAACAGTGCCTATCTGCCGGAGCAGGCGAATATTGGTGTGGCTGAACTGCTGCCGTTTGAAGGTGATGAGGCACTGCTGAAACTGGTGGTTTATGAACGTCCCGGTATTCTCACGGAAGCCTGTGGCAGCGGTGCCTGCGCAGCAGCGGTTGCAGCGGTGCGTAGTGGACGCACAAATCAGAAAAAATTCCGTGTTTTAATGCCAGGCGGGGCTTTACAGGTCGAGTTATGTGCTGATGATACAATTATCCTGACAGGGGATGTTGCTGTCGCATTTTACGGATTTCTGCCTGACGAAGCATAAACAGAATTCAATAAGGATAACGCAAAACTGTCCGTAAGAGACAGCGTTAGCTCTGATTATTACGCAGTTTAGGACGGAAAACCGGTATCCACTTTTCCTGAAACTGCTTGAGAGGGGAAGTAATGACTTTTATATCAGTTGAGCATGTCAGCAAGACCTATCCTGCGACCAGCAACGGCAAAGCTCACCGTGCACTGGGCGATGTCTCTTTTTCCGTAGAGAAGGGGGAGGTTCTGGTCATTATCGGTCCTTCCGGCTCCGGTAAAAGCACTTTGCTGCGCACGCTCAATGCACTGGAAGCCATCGACAGCGGCACGATCACCGTCAATAATCTGGCAATCTCCGATCCTAAGACTGATCTCAATCATGCCCGTTCTGAAATCGGCATGGTGTTTCAGCATTTTAATCTGTTTCAGCATAAAACAGCGCTGGAAAACGTGGTTCTGCCACAGACAGTGGTGCTGAAACGCTCCAAGGCGGAGGCGCTGAAAATTGCGCAGGATATGCTGGCGCGTGTGGGCATTGCGGAACGTGCAGGACATTATCCGAGCCAGCTTTCCGGCGGTCAGCAACAGCGCGTGGCGATTGCCCGCGCCTTGGCGATGAACCCGAAAGTGATGCTGTTCGATGAGGCAACCTCGGCGCTCGATCCTGAAATGGTTGGCGGCATTCTCGATCTGATGAAAGAACTGGCAAAATCCGGCATGACCATGGTGGTTGTCACCCATGAAATGGGCTTTGCCCGTGAGGTGGCTGATCGTGTGATCTTCATGGATGAAGGGCAAATTGTTGAAACCGGAACGCCGGATGTGCTGTTTTCCAAGCCGGTTCATCAGCGCACACAGCATTTTCTCGAACAGGTGCTTTAAAGGGAGGGAGCAGACGTGGGGGACGTCTGTTGAAAGTTACGGAAATGAATGCCCGTAAATAAGGGTAAATCCATATAATAGTGAGGAGAACATTATGAAATTTCTGAAAAAAATCGCTCTGTCGATCGGAATGCTGGCGGGTGTGGCCGCTATGTCTGTCGGTGCTGCAAGCACCGCCAAAGCAGATATTATGGAAGAAATTCTGAAACGCGGTGAGCTGCGTGTTGCCGTGCAGACGCAGGGTGCGCCGGTCAGCTTCATCAATAAAGATGGCAAGCAAACCGGTCTGGCCGTAGAACTTGCCCGTATGATGGGTGAGGATCTCGGCGTTAAAGTCGTGTTTCAGGATTATGACTGGAAAGGTCTTATTCCGGCACTGCTGGCAGGCAAAGTGGATATGATTGCCGCTGACATGACGCCAACCCCGCAGCGTGCGGCGCAATTGCTGTTCTCTCGTCCGATGTTCTACGAAGAAACTGTCGCGGTGGTGAAGAATGATTCACCGCTGGCCAAATGGGAAGATCTCAATCAGGAAGGTCTGAATATCGGCTCGACACAGGCCAGTTCATACAGTGAAGCCATCAAGAAGTTTATGCCAAAGGCAACGCTGAAAGAGTTCACTGGCGGTACTGCTGCGGTGGCACAGGCATTGTCTGCTGGTCGTATTGATGCAACCGTTTCCGATCTCGGCAACGTCACCAATTTCGTCAATGAATTCGGTAATCTGAAAATTCTTGACGGCATTATTGTCAAAAACCCGCTGGCCTTTGCCGTGCGCCCTGATGAAGCGCATCTGAAGTTCTGGCTCGACAATTATGTTGAACTGATCACCTCTGACAAACGTCTCGACCAGATGGTCAACTACTGGTGGAACACCACCGAGTGGGAAAAAGACCACAAGTAACAGAAGCCATCTCCTGCCTGCCATTCGGGCGGGCAGGAGCCTTACTGTTTTAAATATTTTGCGCTGCGGCAGGCTATCTGCCTGCGTGAAATATCCGGGACCGGATAATGTCATCATTCATTCTTGATTATTTCAATTACCGCATCGTTGCGCAGTATCTCGACCGCTTTGCAGAAGGTCTGGCTAATACGCTGATTGCAACCGGTGTGAGTTTTGTGCTGTCTTTTGTGCTCGGCACGATCATGGCCATTATCATGTTTACGCAGTGGAAAGTGCTGCGCAATCTGATACAGGCTTATGTCACATTCATCCGCTCGACCCCGCTGCTGGTGCAGATTTATCTGGTCTATTTCGGTCTGCCGGTTCTGCTGCCGTTTACTGCTAAATGGCCTGAAATGTGGCTTGGTATTGCCGCGCTGGTTATTAACTGCACACCTTATATGTCCGAGATCATCCGCACTGGTATCGGTTCAGTCCCGCGCGGACAGGTTGAGGCCGCCAAGGCTGTGGGTATGAGTTACGGACAGCGGCTGATCCATATTGTATTGCCGCAGGCTTTTGCCAATGTGATCCCGCCTGTGCTCGGCCAGACGGCCGTGCTGATTAAAGATACATCGCTGTTGTCGCTGATTACGGTGTTCGAATTCACCAGTGCGGGGCTGCTACTCAACAGTGAGCGCGTGCGTCCGAATGAGAGCTTTCTGACAATCGCTGCCGGATATCTCGCTATCTATTGTGTGATGCTGCTCCTTTCGCATCATGTGAAAAAGAAGCTGGCAGGTCCTGCCTGGGCTGCGAAAGGCTGATATGATGTTTGAATATTATTGGAAGCTTACAGTCTCGGTGATGCCGTTTCTCTGGCAGGGGTTCAAAGAGACTTTTACCGTTTCGTTGGTCGCAATTCTTGCCGGTTCGCTGATTGGCACTGTGATCGGGATTATACGCAGTTATCGTATTCCTGTTTTGACACAGCTGTTTGGCGGCTATGTGCATATTTTGCGCGGCACACCCTTTCTGGTACAGCTCTATGTTTTCTATTTCGTGTTGCCTAACACAGGGATTGAATGGCTGAGCTGGGATTCCACCACAGCGGCCTTTGTGGCACTGTCGCTCTATACTTCCTGCTATGTGGCTGAAATTGTGTGCAGTGCTATTGATGCGGTGCCGCGTGGTCAGTGGGAAGCTGCAACTGCGGTCGGTATGAACCAGTTGCAAAAACTATGGCATGTGATTTTGCCTCAGGCACTGAAGCTGACCATTGCGCCGATGAGTTCTGTCTATGTGATTATCATCAAAAGCACGGCCATTCTCTCGGTGATCGGGATTGCCGAATTGACCCGTCAGGGTGAAGTGTCGATGCTGCGCTTCCCTCGCGATGTGTTGTTTATCTATGGTCTGATTGCGTTGGTCTATTTCGTTTATTGTTATCCGATCCTCAAATTTTCCAAATGGGCGGAGAACAAGATCAGCGGTTCACAGCGCCTGTCGTTAGATTAGAGCGCCGTGTGCCAGACTTGGCACACAAAGGTCGCTCTAACACTTTAAAATTAGAGCATAATTTTACCTTAAACTGATCCAAGTTTAAGGAATTATGCTCTAAAAATATAAAAAGCGCAGCATGTGATGTGCTGCGCTTTTTACCTATGCATTGCGGGCGATTTGCAGACTTTGAATGCCTTGTTTGGAAATGCGGTAAGCACTGCCGTTAAACGAGGCGATCAGCCGTTTGGCGCGCAGTTTTTTGAAGGTTTGTAAATCTGTACCGTCAAGAAACCAGCCCTCGCGGGAGATGAAATCGACATCAATAATTTTGCCATTGTCATCTTTTTCCGGTTCGATACGGCCGCCTTTGGCCAACATATCGAGAATACGGCGTTCAAAACGTGAAATATTCATGGCTGTCTCCGTTGTTGGAAACGGACGAACAGCCCACAGAAACCGCCAACACATGGCAGCATGATCTGAGTCATCATGGGAATTGTCCTGATAAGGAGAGAAAGTCGGGCGCAAGCCGTTGGAGCCTGTGTGTGACAGGCGGCTCTGCATAAGCAGAGGATCAACGATGAAGGATGCTGCGCATAAATCTCCTTAAGACGACTGCTCAAAATATAATGCGAAAATGTAATAAAAACAAGTATGACTATGATGTGCAGGTAAGGTGATTGCTGATCGCAAAAATGCATGAAGCCAGATGATAATAACGCTTGTTTTCGCTCAACAGGACGTATTCATTCAGGCACAGAAATTTCATTATAAAAGCACGGCACAATGACACAGAAAACACTATTCCGCCCGATCATCGGCGTTACACTCGACAGCGAAGAGGGCGGCGGATTTTCGGATTCTCCATGGTATGCAATCCGCCAGAATTATCTGTCCTGCCTTGAAGAGGCGGGCGCTGCACCGGTTGCCTTGCCGCATCTCACAGAACTGGCTGAAACCTATCTGAATATGATTGACGGGCTGGTTGTAACCGGCGGTGCTTTTGATGTGCCACCTGCAATGTTCGGCGAAGAAGCGCGTACAGACACAATCCGTCTGAAACCTGCACGGACAGAATTTGAAGCGGCGGTTCTGCGCGGTGCGCTGGAACGCGATATGCCGGTGCTGGGGATTTGCGGCGGTCATCAGCTGCTGGCTGTTATCGCCGGTGGAACGCTGGTGCAGCATATTCCGGATGAAGTCTCAGACGCATTGGAACATTCCGTTTCGAAAGATACTGAAAATGCCGGTGGCAAGGAACGTGCAGGGCACAGTATCGCAATTGAAGAAGACAGCCTGCTGGCGAAACTGGTTGGCACAACCGGTCAGCATGTCAACAGCTCGCATCATCAGTCGGTGCGCACAGTTAAAGCGCCGATGCGTGTGACAGCTACGGCAGAAGACGGTATTATTGAAGCGATTGAGCACACGGAGAAGAGCTTTGCCATCGGTGTGCAATGGCATCCGGAATATAAACAGATGGAAGGCGATGTGCATCTGCTGGCAGCATTTTGCGCTGCTGCCGAAGCCTATCATAATCGCTGAGCTGTTTTCGCTTATAACGGCCTGTGCTCAATTGTGCAGGCCGTTTTACTTGTCTTTCATACCAAGATCGCGTGCAGCAAGATCCAGCATTTTATTGGAACTGTTGCGCGCCCGCTCTTTATCGCGCAGCCGTATGGCTTCAATCAGTTCCAGATGTTCGGAAATGGCCTCATCGCGGCTCGCAACTGCATCATTGGATGTGTAAAGCGTATAGCGCAACGCGGCTTCAATAATGCCGCAAAGCTGGCGAAAGACCTGATTATGGCTTGCCCGCAACAGAGCGATGTGGAAGTCAACATCGCCCTGCGTGAAGGCTTCAATATCGCTGCCCGCCTCATTCATCTTGTTCCATGCTATTTCCAGCGCCGCAATATCCATGGCGGATGCGCGTTGTGTTGCCAGTTCGGCAGCGACCGGTTCAATCGCGCGGCGGGCTTCCAGAACGCAGAGCAATAAATTCAGATCGACGATGCGCGGCCCCAACCAGTCCAGCACCTGCTGATCCAGCAGATTCCATTCATCCTGCTCACAAACGACTGTGCCGATACGCGGCTTACCGCGCACCAGCCCTTTGGACTCCAGTGTTTTTATCGTTTCGCGGATGACCGTGCGGCTGACGCCATATTCTTCACACAAATCATTTTCGCGGGGCAGCATTGAGCCCGGCTTGAAGCGGCCGTTGAGAATGTCAGCGGCGAGCGTGGCAGTTATGCTTTTTTGTACCCTTGGCCGCGTTGTGCGGGAAGGGGCATGCAGGCTCTGCTCAGACATTTCGGTCACGGCTTTTCTTTCGTTTTAATCCGGCCATCCGGTTGTTCAGTTTCCGGCTTTAATGCAGGCTCTGATCATAGTCATAGGGTTTGACAGACGGAAACCGCAAGGCACTCAGTTGTTTAATTATGTATAATGAACAATTTTAAATCATCATACAAGAATTATTGACTGGTATGATGATTTGTTTTAGCGTGACCGGCGATGGAGGACATCAGCGTCATGACAAGGCTGTGGGAGCTTGAGATGACGTGCAATCTTTGGGAGGAAAGATATGCGCTTTTTAAAAACGGCTGCTTTAGCCGGAATGATGGCCAGTGTGGTTTTCACGGCTGTTGCAGGAGTATCTGCAGCCTATGCGGCGGATGTGAAAATCGGCTTTGTTGTGAAGCAGCCGGAAGAACCGTGGTTTCAAGATGAGTGGAAATTTGCCGATGTAGCGGCAAAGGAAAAAGGTTTCACTCTGGTCAAAATCGGTGCGGAAGACGGTGAGAAGGTGCAGTCTGCACTGGATAATCTGGCTGCGCAGGGCGCTACCGGTGTGATCATCTGTACGCCGGATGTGAAGCTCGGGCCGGGTATTGTTGCCAAGGCCGAGGCCAATGGTCTGAAATTGATGACTGTCGATGACCGTCTTGTCGGTGCGGATGGCAAGCCGCTGGAAGATGTGGCGCATATGGGGATTTCCGCCACCAAAATCGGTGAGGAAGTTGGCCGCGCCATCAGCGAAGAAGTTAAAAAGCGTGGCTGGGACTGGAAGAATGTCGGTGCAATCCGTGTTTCCTATGACCAGTTGCCGACTGCCGTTGACCGTGTTGAAGGCGCGCTTTCGGTTATGAAAGAAAACGGATTGCCGGAAGCCAATATTTTTGCGGCACCACAGGCAAAAACGGATACTGAGGCCGCGCTGAATGCATCCACTGTTGTTCTCAACAAGAATGCGGATATCAAATATTGGGTTGCCGTTGGCCTCAATGATGAGTCCGTGCTTGGTGCGGTACGCGCAACGGAAAGCGTTGGCATTCCGTCAGAGAATGTTGTGGCGGTTGGTATCGGCGGTGCGGAATCTGCGATTAATGAGTTTAAAAAGCCTAGCCCGACCGGTTTCTACGGCACAGTTATCATTTCACCGAAGCGTCATGGTTACGAAACAGCGATGAATATGTATGCATGGCTGGCGGATGGCAAAGAGCCTGAAAAGCTCATTCTGACATCCGGTCAGCTAGCCTTGCGCGATAATTACGCGGAAGTCCGCAAGGAACTCGGCATCGAGTAATCCTGCACGGGGTCGGAGCATTGAGTGTTCCGGCTCCCATTTCTCAGAAATTATTCTTCAAGTGGTGCAACCACTGCTGAGAGACAGGTGCGGCATGGCTGACTTTCTGACGTTTAAAAATATTTCAAAGTTCTATCCCGGTGTTAAGGCGCTGACAGATGTGTCTTTCAGTGTTGCTCAAGGGGCTGTCCACGGGCTGATGGGAGAAAACGGGGCGGGTAAATCCACGCTCATCCGTGTTCTTTCCGGCGATCAACAGGCGAATAGCGGTGAGATCATTATTGACGGTGTGGTGCAGAAATATGCATCCGTGCGCGATGCTTTTCATGCCGGTGTGATCGTTATCCATCAGGAACTGCAATTGGTGCCGGAACTGAGTGTTGCGGAAAATCTGTGGCTCGGCCGCTTTCCTGCTAAAGCCGGCATTATCAGTTTTAAAGCGCTGGTTAGTGCTGTCGGCGAAAAATTGCGGATGATAGGCATTGATATCGACCCTGCCACTAAGGTTGCACAGCTTTCAATCGGTGAACGGCAGATGGTGGAAATTGCCAAGGCTGTGATGCTGGATGCGCGTATTATTGCGCTTGATGAGCCGACGTCATCCCTGTCATCGCGGGAGAGCGAAATCCTGTTCCGCCTGATCGGCCGTCTGAAGGCTGAGGGCAAGATCATTCTTTATATCTCGCATCGTCTGGATGAGATTTTCCAGCTTTGCGATAGTTTGACTGTGCTGCGTGACGGCAAACTGGCCGCCCATCATCCAAGTCTTGAGAATGTCACCCGCGACCAGATTATCTCTGAAATGGTGGGGCGGGAGATCAATAATATCTGGGGCTGGCGCGGTCGCAATATTCGCCAGAATATATTGCTGAAAGTTGAAAATCTCAGCGGCAGTAAATTACCGGAGCCTGTGAATTTTGAGGTGCGTGCCGGTGAAATCTTAGGGTTCTTCGGTCTGATCGGTGCCGGACGTTCCGAGATGAGCCGCCTGATTTATGGTGCCGATCAACGACGCGCCGGTGCGGTGTATGTTGATGGTAAGGTTGTGAAGGCTGATGATCCGCGCAGTTCCATCCGTGCAGGTATCGTCCTTTGTCCTGAAGACCGTAAATTTGACGGTATTGTTCAGGGGCGCTCGATTGAAGAAAATATCGCTATTTCTGCCCGCAGACATTTTTCGCCATTTGGCTTGATCCGCCCGAAAAAAGAGGCGGAACTGGCAGAAACCTATATCGGAAAATTACGGGTGCGTACGCCGTCGCGCAAACAGAATATCGTCAATCTCTCCGGTGGCAACCAGCAGAAGGTTATTCTCGGCCGCTGGCTGGCCGAGCAGAATATCAAGGTGCTGATTATTGACGAACCGACGCGCGGTATTGATGTGGGCGCCAAGGCAGAGATTTATGAAATTCTCTATCAGCTTGCTGAAAGCGGTATGGCGATTGTTGTGATCTCCAGCGAACTGCCCGAAGTCATGGGCATTTCAGACCGGATTATGGTGATGTGCGAAGGGCGGATTGCCGCCGGATTTGATCGTGCTGATTTTAATGACCGCGCCATTCTCACAGCGGCACTACCGGATAAGACCGTTGCTGAAACGGCAGCCGGATCATTACAAAAGGTATCCTGAACGATGGTTTCAATTAAAAAAATTCTGCTTGGTGAACAAGGGCTTGTGGTGATTTTTCTGCTGGCCTTTGCAGTGGTGGCACTGACAGTCCCGAATTTTCTGACTGAACGGAACATGCTCGGGCTTCTGCAATCGGTGGTAACCATCGGCATTGTTGCCTGCACGATGATGTTCTGTCTTGCATCGCGCGATTTTGATCTTTCCGTCGGTTCCACTGTCGCCTTTACCGGCATGATTGCGGTGATGGCGTCCAATGCTACCGGTTCAATTTTTCTCGGATTACTGGCCGCTTTGGCAGGCGGTTTTATCGTCGGGCTGTTCAATGGTGTTGTGATTGCGAAATTTCGTATCAATGCCCTGATTACCACGCTGGCGACGATGCAGATTGTGCGCGGATTGGCGCTGATCTCCAGTGATGGTCGCGCGGTTGGTATAAATGATCCGTCTTTCTATCAGCTGGCACTGTCAAAATTTTTAGGCATTCCGACGCCGATCTGGGTGATGGGACTGCTGTTTGTCATTTTCGGATTTGTGCTCAACCGCACAGTCTTTGGTAAGAACACGCTGGCAATCGGCGGTAATCCCGAAGCGTCGCGTCTTGCCGGTGTGAATGTGGATTCCATGCGTATCTGGATTTTTGCCCTGCAGGGGCTGGTCTGCGGTATTGCCGGTATTTTGCTGGCATCGCGTATCACATCCGGTCAGCCGAATGCGGCAACAGGGCTTGAATTATCTGTCATCTCGGCTTGTGTTCTCGGTGGTGTTTCTCTGGCTGGCGGGCGTGCTGCAATGCTGGGCGTGATTGTTGGCGTGCTGATTATGGGCATTGCCGAGAATGTCATGAACCTGCTGAATATTCAGGCATTTTACCAATATGTCGTGCGCGGTTGTATTCTTCTCATTGCTGTGCTGCTGGATAATCTGCGCTCAAACATGATCGGGTTCAGAGGATAAACACTGATGAATGACGCTGTTTACGCATTGGTCGATTGGGGAACGAGCAGTTTTCGCCTCTGGATGACGGATGCACAGGGGCATGTGCTGGGTGAAAGCCGCAGTGATGAAGGTATGATGCATTGTGCTGCAACGGGTTTTGCACCGGTGCTGGAAAAGCATTTACACAAGCTGGAAGCAGGACCGGATTTGCGGGTTATGATCTGCGGTATGGCCGGTGCACGGCAAGGTTGGGTAGAGGCACCTTATATCAGCCTGCCTGCTACGCTTGATGGTCTGGCAGATTATGCGCTCAAGTTAGAAAATCAGACACAGGATATCCGTATTTTGCCCGGGCTTGCGCAGCGTGATGCATCCGCAGCCAATGTGATGCGCGGTGAGGAAACCCAGCTTGCAGGTATTGCCACATCGGTGCCCGATGGTCTGATCTGTATGCCTGGCACGCATAGTAAGTGGACGAGACTGGAAAACGGTGTTGTGACGCAGTTTGCGACTTTCATGACCGGTGAGCTCTTTGCGGTACTGTCTCAACATTCCATTCTCAGACATGCGGTGGATACAGATGCGGCTTTTGATGAAAATACACCTGCTTTTCTCCGTGCTGTTGAAAAGACATGCGCGGAACCGGCACGGATGGCCGAGGATATTTTTGGTATCCGTGCAGCACAATTGCTTGGTTTTGAAAAGCAGTCTGAGGGCGCAGCGCATCTTTCCGGTCTGCTGATCGGTGCAGAGGCGGGCAGGGCAAAACAGCTTTACGGCACGGGTACAATCGGGCTGGTGGCTTCGGGAAAACTCGGCCGGTTGTATCAGGCCGCGCTGGAAAGAGCCGGTTTCAGCATCACCCTTCTGGATGGCGAGATTGCAGTCCGGCAGGGATTATTTGCTGCAGCGGCCAGAGTGTGGCCGATAACACATCATGTGTGATGGAGAGGGAAGCACAATGTCATCTGTCATCTGGCCGAATTTGAAACGCTCACTGGTGGCGATCATTCGCGGTATCCGCAATGATGAGGTTGAGCCGGTGCTTGAAGCCCTGATTACAGAAGGGTTCGAGATTATTGAGATTCCGCTGAACTCACCGGAGCCGTGGGTTTCGATTGAACGCGCGGTGAGGTTATTCGGTGACAAAGTGCTGATCGGTGCCGGAACCGTGCTGACAACAGAAGATGCACAGCGGCTGGCAGATATTGGCGGGCGGATTATGGTGAGCCCGAATACGGATGCCGATGTTATCCGCCATGCAACTTCCTGCGGGCTGATTACCATGCCCGGTTGTTATACGGCGAGTGAGGCTCTGCTGGCACTGCGTAGCGGCGCTTCAGCATTGAAGTTTTTCCCTGCCGGTTCCCTTGGTCCCTCAGGCATCGCGGCAATTAAAACCATTCTGCCGAAGGATGCTGTTGTCGGGGCTGTCGGTGGTGTTTCCGATCAGAATTTCGGAGATTATGCCCGCGCGGGTGTACGCACATTCGGCATAGGTTCCAGTTTGTATAAACCAGAGGATAGTGCGGAAACCGTGCAGGCAAAAGCCCGACTGACAATCACAGCCTATGATGAGGTGTTTGGTGGTGCGCATGGCTGAGATATTTGTGCCCGCTGCGTTGAATGCACCTTTGTGTAAGCTGGGTGAGGGGCCGGTCTATGACCCTCATACAGATACAGCATGGTGGTTTGATATTCTGCAATCCAAACTCTGCGAATATCAGTTTCAAAACGGTGTGAGCAGGCAACATGATCTGCCTTTTGCCGCCAGTGCCCTTGCGCGGGTGGATGAGTATCGCCAGCTCCTTTTCACAGAGCGCGGCCTGTATCTGCGCGATGTGGCAACGGGCGACCTGTCTCTGCATTGTGAAATCGAAGCGGATAATCGTCTTACCCGCTCCAATGATGCGCGGGTGCACCCATCAGGGGCATTCTGGCTTGGCACAATGGGCTGGCAGGCTGAGCAGGGTGCAGGTGCAATCTACTGGTATTTCAAAGGTGAATTGCGCAAGCTTTACGGCAATATTACGATCAGCAATGCGATCTGTTTTTCACCGGATGGCACGGCCGGATATTTTGCCGATACAGCTTTACGTCAAGTGATGCGTGTGCCGCTTGACCCTGAGAATGGTTTGCCGGTCGGGGAGCCGGAACTGTTTCTCAATGATTTTCCCGCAGGCAATCCCGATGGTGCGGTTGTGGATGCGGACGGTAATTTTTGGGTTGCCCTCTGGGGTGGCTCGCAGATTGCCGGATATGCACCGGATGGCAGTTTTCTGCGTTCAATTGCTCTGCCGGTTTCTCAGCCGAGCTGTCCTGCTTTTATCGGCAAAACTGCCAGCCAGATGCTGGTGACATCCGCATGGGTCGGGTTGGATGACACAGCGCGGCAGCAAAAGCCGGCGGGGGCGATATTCATCATGGATCTGCCGTTTCAGGGCAGGTTTGAAACCGATGTCAAAATCATCTGACCGGAGGCTGCCATGAGTATCATCACGTTGAAAAACCAACAATTTGAAGCGCATATTGCTAGCCATGGCGGCACGGTACATGGCTTGTGGTGGCACAATCAGGGGCGGATTATTCCCCTGCTGCGTGAAGCCAAACATGCCGATGCAGCACCGGTTGAAACAGGTGGTTTTCCGCTTATCCCGTTCGGCAACCGTATTCCGCAAAATCACTTCAGTTTTGAGGGGCGGGATTATCATTTTCAGGCGAATACAGATGATGATCCGCTCTATATTCATGGCGAAAGCTGGCAAGGTCTCTGGCAGATTGCAGAGCAGTCAGAGAACCGGCTTGTGCTGCGCTTTACCCATGACAAAGCCGATGCTGCTTTTATTTATGAAGCGGAACAGAATTTTGCACTGGATGAAACCGGTTTCACTCTCTCCATGCGTGTGACGAATAAAGGGGATAAAGCCATGCCGTTCGGCCTTGGCTGGCATCCTTATTTTCATCTGACTGAACAAACGCAGCTACAGCTCAATGCGCAGAAAATGTGGACGCAAGGTGTGGGTTATTTACCGGAAAACTGCGTCAATATTCCCGATGATCTGAATTTCAGCAGAATGAAAAAAATTCCCGATCATTGGGTGAATAACGGGTTTGAGGGATGGGACGGCACTGCGACACTTGTCTGGCCGGAACAGAATACAGCCCTGACCATGAGTGCCGACCCGTTGTTTGACCGGTTTTTTCTCTATGCGCCGCATGGTGTGCCGGAGCCGCAATCCCGTTCGGATTATTTTTGTCTGGAGCCGATGTCTCATATGGCGGGCGATCATTGCCGTGACGATTATGGTGGTCTGAAAATATTGCAACCGTCTGAAAGCCTGTCGGGAATAATTCGTTTGCAGCCTGAGCAAACTAAAGCATTTCCAGCAAAAGTGTGAAGCGCCTTCGCGGGGAAATCAGTTCACTGGACTGATTTCTATTCCCGCTTCGATGCGTAGGATAATGCGTAAAACAAAGATTTAGAGCGGTTTAGACAATTCAGTTCTAACTGGAACCGCTCGAAAAATCAGGTCTATAAAAGGGTAACAGAATGAAAATCACCAAGCTCACGACCTATATTGTGCCGCCGCGCTGGCTGTTTGTGAAAGTGGAAACCGATGAGGGTATTTCCGGCTGGGGAGAGCCGATTGTTGAAGGGCGTGCGCTGACAGTTGAAGCGGCGGTGCATGAGCTGTCTGATTATCTGATCGGCAAAGATCCGTTTCTGATCGAAGACCATTGGAATGTCATGTATCGCGGCGGGTTTTATCGTGGTGGTGCTGTGCATATGAGTGCCATTGCCGGTATTGATCAGGCACTGTGGGATATTAAAGGCAAGGCACTGAATGTGCCGGTGCATCAACTGCTGGGCGGACAATGCCGCGACCGGATTAAAGTCTATTCATGGATCGGCGGCGACCGTCCGTCTGATGTGGCACGCAATGCCAAGGAAATGGTGGAGCGCGGTTTTACTGCATTGAAGCTTAACGGAGCGGAAGAGCTGCAGATCGTTGACAGCTATGCCAAGATTGATGCGATTGTCGAGACGATCGGCACCGTGCGCGATGCGGTTGGTCCGCATGTCGGGATTGGGGCGGATTTTCATGGCCGTGTGCATCGCCCGATGGCGAAAGTGCTGGCCAAAGCGCTCGATCCGTTCCGGTTGATGTTTATTGAAGAGCCGGTTTTATCCGAGAATTATGAGGCGCTGAAAGAGATCGCCAATCATACGTCCACGCCGATTGCATTGGGGGAGCGTCTTTATTCCCGCTGGGATTTCAAGAATATTCTCTCCGGCGGTTATGTGGATATTATACAGCCTGATCTGTCCCATGCGGGCGGGATTACCGAATGCCGCAAGATTGCTTCAATGGCCGAAGCCTATGACATTGCGCTGGCACCGCATTGTCCGTTGGGGCCGATTGCTCTTGCTGCCTGCCTGCAGATTGATGCGGTGAGTTACAATGCCTTCATTCAGGAGCAGAGCCTGAATATCCATTATAATCAGGATAATGATATTCTGGATTACATCACCAATCGTGAAGTGTTTGATTACAAGGACGGCTTTGTGGCTATTCCGCAGGGGCCGGGTCTGGGTGTCGATGTTGATGAAGCCTATGTGATTGAACGGGCAAAAACCGGCCATCGCTGGCGCAATCCGGTGTGGCGTCACGAAGATGGCAGTTTCGCTGAATGGTAATGCGGGCGTTTAAAAAAGGATAAATATCATGGCTGATCGTCTGATCGGAAAACGCATTGTTGTCACCGGCGCGGCACAGGGTATCGGCCTTGCGATTGCCCAATGTTTTGGCCGCGAGGGCGCAGCGCTGTTCCTGATTGATACGGATGGGGCATTGCTGGAAAAAGAGGCGCTGGCTTTGCGGGAAAGCGGCGTTACGGTGGGCTTTGCTCAGGCGGATATCTCCGATGCCAAAGCGATTGCAAATGCTTTTATTCAGGCCGATGCGGAAATCGGGCAGATTAATGCGCTGGTCAATAATGCGGGGATCAATGTCTTCAGCAAACCGCTGGAAATGGATGATGAAGCATGGAACCGTTGCTTCGATGTTAATCTGAAAGGCGCGTGGAATTGTTGTAAGGCTGTGTTGCCGCGTCTGATTGAGCAGGGCGGCGGTGCTATTCTCAATATTGCTTCCACCCATTCTTTCACGATTATCCCGCACACATTCCCTTATCCGCTGGCGAAACATGCTTTGCTCGGCATGACCAAATCGCTGGGGCTGGAATATGCGCCGCAGCAGATACGTGTGAATGCTATTGCACCGGGCTATGTGCTGACTCAGAAAAATGTCGATTATTGGAACAGTTTTCCTGACCCAGAGGCAGCAAAAGCTGAAACCATGCGGTTGCATCCGGGCGGACGCATTGCCAGCACGCAGGAAATTGCGATGGCGGCCGTGTTTATGATTTCAGATGAGTGTCCGTTTATGACCGCAACCTGCCTGACAATCGACGGCGGTTTAAGTGTTTTGCAACACGCGGTCTAATAGTGCGTAAGAGTGGAAGATCAGTCCGCCGGACTGATCTCCTGTTTTTGC
The DNA here is from genome assembly GCF_018436245.1 of Pseudochrobactrum algeriensis. NCBI lineage: Bacteria > Pseudomonadati > Pseudomonadota > Alphaproteobacteria > Hyphomicrobiales > Brucellaceae > Pseudochrobactrum > Pseudochrobactrum algeriensis. The sequence goes on along the minus strand of NZ_CP075361.1, from coordinate 2,702,656 downwards.
AAGAAGGCTGTGCCACCTGCAGCTTGCACGGCCAGACTACCGGACTGGATACCGGCATTGAGTGCCGTTTGTGCATCTGCCCCTGAAAGCCATGCATTGATGAAACCGGCATTGAATGCATCACCTGCACCGGTGGTATCAATAACCGGTACATTTTCAGCTTTGGCGTGAAGATTATGCTCGTTGGAGCGCAGCCATGCACCTTCCGCACCGCCTTTTAAGACTGTGACGGGAAAGGTTTCCGCGAGTTTATCGAGAGCGTCTTGCGGATCTTCAAAACCCGTAATCGCCAGTGCTTCTTCTTTATTGGGCAGGAAGATATCAATACCTGCGCAAGCCTTGAGCAAAGCCGGATCATAGATCAGGGTCTCATCCCAGCTTGGATCAAGCGAGACTGTGAGGCCGTGTGCCTTGGCACGGTGCACAAGATCAGGAATCTCATGCAGCGTTGCATATTCCGCAATATGCAAATGACCAGCCTGTGACCAGTTGAGCGCGGCATCCAATGTTGCAGGCAGTGCAGTGCCTGCACGGCGCGACAGGAAGGCACGGTCGTTGCCGATGACGCTGGCAACAGTCACCTGAGGGCCTGCATCAACGGAGCGCTCCAGAAATTGCAGATTAATGCCTGCGGCTTCCAGCTCCGGTGCCAGACCGGCGGACAGAGCATCCAGACCGAGCCGCGCCACAAGCGCGGTTGTGCGGCCGGTATGCGCCAGATGCGCGGCGGTGATATAGGCACCGCCACCGGCTGCCATTTTCAGATTATCAGCAAAGACTTCACGTCCCGGTTCCGGCAAAGCTGCCAGACCGGTAAAAATCAGATCGCAGTAAATCCGCCCGATGCTGAGAACGGCCGGATGCTGATTGTCTTTCAAACTCATAGACGTCCCAGACTTTTCTCTGTCGCCTTGTCAAACAGATAGAGGCTGCCACTGGCTGCGCGTGCAGTCAGCGTGCTGCCGGTGGCCGGAATGAATTTGCCCGATGCAGTAGCGATAACTGCGGTGCCCTGCACATCAATATGTACCAGTGTTTCAGGTCCCAGCGGTTCAGCCGCGGTGACGGTGCCGGTCAGTTCAATGCCTGCCGGTGTGGAGGCATCATCGCCGGTGACAACCATCAGATCATGCGGGCGGATACCGACCAGAACATCGCCGTCCGTTGCGAATTCCACGCTGTTGCCGTTTTTACGGCCTGAGATCAGGTTCATCGACGGGCTGCCGATAAAGCGGGCGGTGAACACATCAACCGGATTTTCATAAAGCTCGGTCGGTGTGCCGGTCTGCAGAATATTTCCGTCCCGCATCACCACAATACGGTCAGCCATGGTCATGGCCTCAACCTGATCGTGGGTCACATAAACGGTTGTGGTCTTGAGGCGCTGGTGCAGGCGTTTGATCTCAATACGCATCTGGGCGCGTAACTGTGCGTCAAGATTGGACAGAGGCTCATCAAACAGGAAGGCAGACGGATTGCGCACCATCGCACGGCCAATGGCAACGCGCTGACGCTGGCCACCGGAGAGCGCAGCAGGGCGACGATCCAGATATGGCTCGAGGCCGAGAATTTTTGCGGTTTCTTCAATACGGGCATTCTTATCCGCATTGGAGATTTTGGAGGTATAGAGACCGAAACCGATATTCTGACGGACAGTCATATGCGGATAGATCGCATAATTCTGGAACACCATCGCAATATTACGCTGTTTCGGGTCACGCTCATTGACGACTTCATCGCCGATTTTCAGCGCGCCGCCGGAAATGTCTTCCAGACCGGCAATCATGCGTAGCGTCGTGGATTTTCCGCAGCCGGAAGGCCCGACGAAAACGACAAATTCGCCGTCGGCAATTTGCAGATCAATGCCGCGCACGGCTTCCACTTTGCCATAGCGTTTGACCAGCTTGTTCAGTTCGATCGTTGCCATCAGCGTTTCTCCACCAAGGCCTGAAATTTATCATTGAGCTCGCGCGCGGCTTTGGCCTCGTCTGCGGCTTGTGTGTCTGCAAGGCTTGCAAAGGCATTGGCCTGATCGCGGTAAGCTGTCAGTGCCTGTGCCATGGGTTCCGGTGCAGGGCCGCCGAAACGATCCCGCACGGCGATAAAATGCTCCGGTGAAACCAGTTCTTCAAACTTTGCGCGGTCGAAAGACGGCTCTCTGCCTGCCGCATGTTTGAAGGCTTCCAGAAACGGCTCATAGCCGTCCTGTGCCAGACCGCCGCCTTTGGCGACAACGGCTTTAGCCACGGTTGCTGCAATTTCATGCGCCTGACGGAAGGACAGACCTTCAATACGCACCAGTGAATCAGCCAGCTCGGTAATAGTGATGCAGGAGCGGCGGATATTGTCGGCAACACGCGCCGGATCAATACGGATGGCCTGCACAAAGGCGGCCAGCAGATCAAGCACACGACCGGCAGAAGCAAAAGCCTCATAGCCCATTTGCTGCGTTTCACCTTCACTGTCATTCATATCGGTGAAAGGCGTGTTATGGATCACATCCAGCACCGTGCGGGCGCGACCCATAGTCTGGCTTGCCAGATGACGCATATGTTCAATCGGCACCGGATTGCGCTTCTGCGGCATAATCGAAGAGATCTGCACAAAAGCATTCGGCACATAGATCTGGCCAACCTCGAAGCTCGTCCAGAACTGGAAGTCCTGAATGAGACGGCCGAGATGGATAAACATCAGCTCAATCGCGGAATAGGTTGAGGTGATGTAATCCGAAGCGGCAATACAGCTGTAGGAATTGCGTAAAGGCGCGGCAAAGCCCAACAGGTCAGCCACGCGTGCGCGGTCGATGGGAAAACCTGAGGTGGTGATGGCTGCCGCGCCCATAGGTGACAGGTTGACGATTTCACGCGCTGTTGCAAAACGCTGCATATCGCGGATCAGAACTTCAATCGCTGCGGACAGATAATGGCCGAAGGTTGAAGGCTGTGCAGGTTGACCATGCGTATAGGCAACAATCAATGTTGCCTGTTCGCGGTTTGCAGTTTCAATCATCGCATTGAGCAGATGACGGGATTTGGCCAGCAGAACATCAATATGTTCTTTGAGGCCGAGTTTGAACAGCGTGTGGTCGATATCATTGCGTGAACGTGCGGTATGAAGGCGACCGGCAATATCCGCACCGAGACGGGACTTCAGTTCTTTCTCGATCAGGAAGAAGAAGTCCTCAACTTCACCGGTATAAGTGAGGGAGGCCGGATCAATATCACGGTCGATTTGTTCCAGCGCACCGGCAATTGCCGATGCCTGTTTTTCGTCGAGAATGCCGGTTTCCGTCAGCATCACCAGATGGGCGCGGTCAATGCGGCGGAAGCTTTCGACATGATGGGTTTTAGCGCCGTCAAAAAGCGGTTTCAGCACGGTCTCCTTGTAGACCGGATCAGGGAAAACGCTTTTATCGGCAAGGCGCGGATCGTTTACAGACATAATAGTATCCTTATCCTTTCAGGCCGGCCAGCATGACGCCGCGCACGATATAGCGCTGCAGCAACAGGAACACGAGCAGGGTTGGCAGGGTGGCGATAGCGGCGCCGGTCATAATCATTTCCCACTGAATCGATTGCTCGACCGCGAAACTCGAAAGCCCGACAGGCAATGTGTAGAGTTCCTTGCTGGTGGTGACGATCAGCGGCCAGAAGAAGGCTGTCCAGTTGCCGAGGAAGGTGAAGATTGCCAGAGCCGACAGTGCCGGTGTGACCAGCGGCATGGCCACTTTCCACCAGATCTGGAATTCGTTCAGACCATCCACACGGGCAGCTTCGAGGAAGTCATTCGGCACGCCTTCAAAGAACTGCTTCATCAGGAAGGTACCAAAAGCCGTCATCATGCCCGGGAACATGATGCCCCAATAGCTGTCGAGCCAGCCGAGTTTGCTGGACATCAGATACCAAGGGATCACCAGCATTTCGGTCGGGATCATCAGCGTTGACAGAATGGCGAGAAAGATGAAATGACGGCCACGGAACTGGAATTTCGCCAATGTGTAGCCGACAAGACTGTCGAAGAACACATTGGAGAGCGTGACAATCACAGCAACCAGCATGGAGTTGAAGAACCAGCGCAGGAAGCGGCCGTCTGCAAGAATGGTCACATAGTTCTGCACTGTCGGGTCAGCCGGTATCAGACGCAGATCATAGACCTGACTGGCGGTTTTGAACGAAGTGGAGAACATATAGGCCAGTGGCGTGACCATGATGATGCCGCCGATAAACAGCAGTGTCCATGTGAGGACGCGGCCTGGCCGGATATTTGCAAACGGGAGTGCCGGTGTTTTGGTTTCAGCGGTCATTTCTTTTCCCTCAAGATCCACAGCTGCAACAGTGAGACAACCAGCAGAATGGAGAACAGCACGACTGTCTGCGCAGCGGCATAGCCCATGGCGTAAGACGAGAAGGCGGTTTGATAGATCATCAGCACCAGTGGCTTGGTGGAGCCAAGCGGGCCGCCCGGATCATAGGTGGTCATGTTATAGACCTGATCGAAAATGCGCAGGAAGCCGATGGACGAGAAGACGACCAGAAACACGGTTGTCGGTTTCAGCAACGGAATGGTGATTTTGCGCAGGATTGCCCATTCACCCAGGCCGTCAATGCGGGCGGCTTCATAATAGGTGTTCGGAATAGCGCGCAGACCCGCCATGAAAATGATGATCTGGAAGCCGAGGCCCGCCCAGATGGATGTTGCCATAATGGAATAGAGTGCCTGATCCACCGAGCGCAGGAATGTCTGCTGTGGCAGGCCGATGGTATTGAGCATATTATTGATCACGCCGATCGGAGCAGGCTGATAGAACCAGCGCCAGACCCAGCCCATTGCCGCGGCAGTGGTGAGAAACGGCAGGAAATACAAGCCACGGATCAGCCCGTGCATGAAGCGCACGCGATCAAGATAATAAGCGATCACAAAAGCCAGAAACAGGCTGACCGGCGTGCCGATAAGCAAGTAAGTGAATGTGTTTTTGAACACTTTCCAGAATTGCGGATCAGCGAACAGTTTCTCATAATTCGCAAGGCCGATAAATTTCGGCGGTTTCATCAGATCCCAGTTGGTCAGCGACAGCCAGAAGGCCTCAACCGTGGGATAAAACCGGATGACCGTGTAAAACAGAATAGGCAGGGCGAGAAAGCTCCACACCCAGATGAGCCGCCTTGTGCGCATGGGCAGGCGGTTCCAGAAAGTATCACCGGAGCGGGCAGCCGTCACAGTCATGGTTCAAAATACCTTATGGTACGGAAGCATATCCGGCAAAGTGCGATGCGGTTTTGCGGGACTATGCGTCAAACAAATTTGGGGAATATAGTCGGAGGTTCAGCACATACCGGAAATATTCTGGCGGAGAGCCGGAACTCATCCGCAGTTTCATGCAGTTTGAAGATGATGAAACGATATTCCGGTGTGCCGCCGATTGATGACAGCGGCACACCGTCTTTTCAGAGATTACTGTGCATCATCAATGATGGTCTGTTCTGCTTTTGCAGCTTCAGCCAGCGACTCTTTCACAGGCTGTTTTTCCAGAACCACACGGTTCACCATATCCATAGCGGTCTGACGCTGGGCTGCTTCATCCACAAACATGGTGGTGTGCGCATAGTCCAGACCTCTGAGGAACGGGCCGTAGATCGGGTCTGCCAGATTGGCTTCAGTCTGGGCAACCGCACGACGTGCAGGTAGTTCACCAACTTCTTTGAGCCAGATTTCCATCGCTTCCGGCGAGGAGATATAGTTAAGGAATTTCTTGGCAGCTTCCAGTTTTTCGCCTTTTGCATTGGCACCGATACCGTTTGCAAAGTAGCTGGCATAGTTGGAACGCACACCTTCAGTATTGGCTGGCAGTTCGGTAACGCCCCATTCAAAATCCTTGATGGTGCGGAATGCGCCGAGGCGGAAAGTACCGTCAACGGTCATGGCAGCCATGCCTGCACGGAACGCAGCCTGACCTTCATCCATGAATTTCAACTCGCCGACTTTTTTCTCTGTCTGCAGGTCGGTGTAGAATTTCAGAGCCTTTTCACCGGCTTCTGAATCATAAGCGACTTTGCGGTCATTGTCGGTGTAAGGCGCGCCACCATACTGGCGGATCAGCACTTCACGCCACCAATGGTGATCCTGTCCGGCCATATCCAGAGTGATACCGGCGGTGGTCAGATTGCCGTTTGCATCGCGCTTGGCTGTCTTTTCTGCTGCTGCAACCAGTTCATCCAGTGTTTTTGGCGGGTTTTTCGGATCCAGACCGGCTTCTTCAAACAGTTTCTTGTTGTAGAACAGCGCCAGTGAGCGCACGGCAGTCGGCAGACCATAATAGTCTTCGCCGCGCTTCATCGCACTGGTGATCGGGAAGAAATCGCTTTCGATCTTATCATGCGGGAATGTATAGGTTGGCAGCGGCTGCAAAATTCCGCCTGCTACGAATTTATCGAGCCAGCCATAGAAAAGCTGCATGACATCAGGGCTGTTGCCAGCCATTTTGGCTGCAATCACGCGGGTCTGATAATCATCATAAGGGAAGGTGGTGTGCTTGACCTTGATGTCCGGATTGGCTTTTTCGAAATTCTCGATCAGCTTGTCCATCGCTTTAACGCGCGATTCAAAGACATATTGCCAATATTCAATTTCAACAGCCTGCGCTGCATTGAGCGCCATTGTGCTGAAGCCTGCGAGCAATCCCGCAAATAATAATTTACGCATGTGAACCTCCCCTTATGACCTCCGGCTGCTGCCGGTATCAGGCAAAAATACAGTTTTGTGCATGTTGTTTCCGAAACGGCAGCCCGTTTTGGGGTGACATGCGTCAGCGATCAGTGTTCGGAAATTGCATCTCGTCAAAGACCGGTTGGCAGCTTTGCCCCTTCAGATGCGTTTTCCTCCGCAGAGCTGCCCTCTACGGTCACTATTTTACAGGCTTTTGTCAATAAGATAATTTACTTGAGTTAATCTATTGCGGTTATGAAGGCTCTCGCTTATCATTTTTTGAGACGGGCAGGACGGAGCAGCATGGGCGCACAGCCGGCAGGTACACAATCGGGCACAGAATCAGGCACACAGCTGATTACTTTGGGTAAAAACCCCGAACGAATCCGCGATCACAATCGTCGGGTAGTGCTGGATATTGTGCGTCAGCACGGCTCGCTGGGACGTATGCATATTGCGCGCCTGACCCATCTGACAGCGCAGGCAATTGCCAATATTGTCGATGAACTGGTCTGTGAAAATCTGTTGATGGAGACCGGAAGGCTCAAATCCGGTCGTGGTCAGCCGCCTAAACAATTCGCAGTCAATCCTGACGGCGCTGTAACGATGGGTGTTGAAATGGCATCCGATCACATGGTGACGACGGTGCTTGATCTGACAGGACAACCCCGTTCCCGCCATATTACACCGGTGCATGATACCAGCCCTGACGCGCTTTCCGGCTTGTTGCGTATACAGGTTGATACTGTGAAAGCGGAGTTTTCTGCACCTTTGCTGGGTGTCGGTGTGGTGATGCCGGGGCCGTTCGATATTGAAGGCATGACCTCTGTCGGGCCGACTACTTTGCCTGGCTGGTCAGATGTGGATGCGGCAGCCATTTTAGGTCAGGCTTGCGGTGAGCCGGTTACCATCGAGAATGACGCGAATGCGGCAGCGGTGGGAGAGCGCCTGTTTGGCGCGGGTCATGCCATTTCCTCTTTTGCGATGATCTATTTCGGTGCCGGTGTCGGTCTTGGCATGATTCAGGACGGCGTGCCGTTTCGCGGCGCTTTCGGCAATGCCGGTGAAATCGGACATATTGTGGTGGCGCCAAAAGGCAGAGCTTGCCCCTGCGGTCAGTCCGGTTGTCTGGAGCGCTATGCATCGCTGTATGTCCTGCGTGAAAAACTGGCTTTGGCGGGCGTGACAGAAACAGATTTTGACGATCTGCAGAAATTGCATGACAGCGCCCATCCGGTGCTGATGGAGTGGATGGATGAGGCCGCACTCTATCTGGCACCGATGATTGCCATGATCGAAAATATTCTCGATCCGGAAACGGTAGTGCTGGGTGGCATGCTGCCTGATGCGATTATCGACGGATTGATTGCACGGATGGGGCAGTTGCCGATCTCCGTTGCCAGCCGCCGCAGCCGTGCTTTGCCGCGTGTATTGCGCGGTCATACCGGACAATTTACGGCGGCTTTGGGTGCCGCTGCTCTGCCTTTGTTTGAAGCGATGACCCCGAAACTGGATACGCTCGCTGACTTGTAATTCATCTTTGTGAGGAGGCATCCGGTGCTGACTGACCGCCAACGTATCGAACGACAAAAATCGGCACCGGCTCTTATGCGCCTGCATCATGCGCTGAGCCGGTTGCGCTCGGTGGTTACAGTGATGAATACCGGCGCACACCCTGATGATGAGCAAAGCGGATTGCTAGCTTATTTCCGCTTTGGTGCGGGTATGCGGGTGATTGTCGGTTGTTCCACACGCGGTGAGGGCGGGCAGAATGCTTTGGGACCGGAGCGCGGCGGTGCATTGGGGCTGATGCGCTCCCGTGAAATGGAAGAAGCCGCGCGGATACTGGATTGCGATATTGCATGGCTTGGTCACGGGCCTGATGATGCGGTGCATGACTTTGGCTTTTCCAAAGATGGCGACCGCACTTTTGATCGCTGGGGTGAGGAACGTATCGTCGAGCGACTCGTGCGCGCCTATCGCAGTGAGCGGCCGGATATTGTTATTCCGACATTTCTCGATGTGCCGGGGCAGCATGGTCACCACCGAGCGATGACCCACGCGGCGGAAAGAGCCATTGCACTGGCTGCTGACAATCAGGCTTTTCCTGAGCATTTTGCGCAAGGTCTGAAGCCTTGGCGGGTTACCAAATATTATCTGCCTGCATGGTCTGGCGGGGGCGATACTTATGATGATGAAGTGCCGCCGCCGGAAGCAACATTGATAGTTCGGGCTGAGGGACGTGAACCGGCAACGGGTGCGGATTATGACCGCATCGGGGAATGGTCGCGTTATTATCATGCTTCTCAGGGTATGGGGCATTGGCCGGAAGAGCCAAAAACGCAATGGCCACTGCATCTGTTGCTGGCAGAGAAGACCGGTGCGGAGGTTTCCGTTCTGGATAATCTGCCAGCTGATCTGACGGCCTTAGCGGCTCATGCGGAGATGCCTGAAGCGATCGCCAAAGCATTACAAGATGCGCAAAAAGCGATTGATAGTGCTATTGTCGCGTTCCCTGACCGTGATGCAATCATCGCTTCTTTGGTATCGGCTGCGCGCAATATTGATACTATCCGCGCCAATGCACCGGCAGATTTTCTGCTCGCGCATGAGCATCGTCTTTTACGCAAGAAGACCGAGATTGATGCTGCTCTGATTGAAGCTGCAGCGATTTTTGACGAAGCCGAGTTGACCCCGCCGGTAATGTCACCTGCCGGTGAAGCTTTGTTGCAGGTGCGGTTTGGTGTTGGTCATACGCAATATCAGGCGCAGGTTGAGCCGGTTTTACCGGAGCATTGTGCAGCCTATGCACATGAGACAACAGCGACCACTCAGTCCTTTGATATAAAGGCCGGAGCAGAGGCGGCTTTCAGTCCGCTTTATCGGCCGGTCTGGTATTCGCTTGGTGGTAATGGCGAATTCTATGTTCGGGTAACAGCACAGTTCTCGGACTATCAGGCCAAAGCGAGTTTCGATCTTGCGGAACAGTTTGCGCTAGTGCCTGCCCAATCTGTGCGGATTGAGCCTGAGGCGGTGATTGTTCAACTTGATCCGGCAGGCAAGACACAATGGCCGGTGAATGTAACTGTCAGTGGTGATCCGCAGCCTGTGCGTTTTATCAGCACCGGTGGCTGGACGGTTGTGCAGAGCGCCGGTAGCACGATACTTCACGCGCCGGGAAAACCGAAAGCTGGATTGTTCCGCTTACAAGCACAAATTGCCGGTCGTGATGCAGTGCGGCAGACGCCAGTTTCCTATCCGCATATCGGACGGGTGATGTATCGCGAGCCGGAATTATTGAATGTGCTGGCGCTGGATCTGAAACTGCCGCAAGGGGCGCGCATCGGTTATATCGGCGGTGGCGCTGATCGTGTTGGTCTGTGGCTGAGCCGTATGGGGCTTGATGTAACAGAGCTGGAGCCAAAACATCTGGCCGGTGATTTGCAGCAGTTTACGTGTATCGTTGTCGGTATTTTTGCTTTCGGTTTAAGGCAAGATCTGGCTGAGGCAACAACACGCTTACATAGCTATGTTGAAAATGGCGGTCATTTGCTGACGCTTTATCATCGCCCGACCGATGGCTGGAACCCGCAGTTAACACCTGTGCGCCCGTTGAAAATCGGCTCGCCCTCACTGCGCTGGCGGGTGACTGATCCCGCAGCGACTGTCACCGTTCTGGCACCGGAGCACATATTGCTCAACTGGCCGAATTGCATAACAGATAAAGACTGGCAGGGCTGGAACAAAGAGCGCGGGCTGTATTTCGCCTCTCATTGGGATGAGGCCTATCAGCCGTTATTGTCGATGCATGATGCCAATGAACAGCCGTTAACCGGTGCGCTTCTGTCTGCACGGATTGGCAAAGGGCGGCATACGCATACCAGTCTTGTGCTGCATCACCAGATGGACAGGCTGGTTGCGGGGGCATTCCGTCTGATGGCCAATCTGGTGAGTGGCGCTGATGATGAGAGTTTGTCTGATATTTAGGACAGTCTAGTGCAATTCTACTGACTACTGCAAAAATCTGAACTGATTATGTTTCTGTCAACAACGCACTTTGGTGCTTATTCCTGACATAGGAACAAACGGACAGGTGTACTCATGCAGTTTGGAATTTTTACCGTCGGTGACGTAACAACTGATCCGACAACCGGCAAAACCCCGAGCGAACATCAGCGGCTGATGTCGATGATGAAATATGCGCTGAAGGCGGAAGAAGTCGGTCTCGACGTTTTTGCTACCGGCGAACATCATAATCCGCCATTTGTACCGTCTTCACCAACGACCATGCTCGGCTGGATTGCGGCTAAAACCAGCAAAATTCAGCTGACGACCTCGACAACGCTGATTACCACCAATGATCCGGTGAAGATTGCCGAGGATTTTTCGATCCTGCAGCATCTGGCCGGTGGTCGTGTTGATTTGATGATGGGGCGTGGCAATACAGGGCCGGTTTATCCGTGGTTCGGTAAGGATATCCGCGAGGGTATTCCGCTGGCGATTGAGAATTATCATCTGCTGCGCCGTTTGTGGCGTGAGAAAACAGTGGATTGGCAGGGTCAGTTCCGCACGCCTTTACGCGGCTTTACGCTGGCTCCGGCACCGCTGGATGATACGCCGCCATTTGTCTGGCACGGCTCGATCCGCAGCACGGAAATTGCTGAACAGGCTGCGTTCTACGGAGATGGTTTCTTTGCAAACCACATCTTCTGGAACAAGGAACATACCCAGCAGATGATTGATCTGTATCGTTCGCGCTTTGAACATTACGGTCATGGCAGTGCTGATCAGGCGATTGTCGGTCTTGGCGGGCATATTTTCATGCGCAAAAACAGTCAGGATGCCATTCGTGATTTCCGGCCTTATTTCAATAATGCGCCGGTCTATGGTCACGGGCCATCTATGGAAGATTTTATGGAAATGACCCCGCTGACTGTCGGTTCGCCGGAGCAGGTGATCGAGAAAACACTGAGTTTTGCTGATTATGCCGGTCATTATCAGCGTCAGTTGTTCCTTGTCGATCATGCCGGTCTGCCGGAAGAGATGGTGCTTGAACAGATTGAGCTACTGGGCACGGAAGTGGTGCCGGTATTGCGTAAAGAGTTTGAAGCACGGCGTCCGGCGCATATTCCGAGCGATCCGCCAAGCCACGCAAGCCTGCGTGCACAGGGGCCGGATGGTAAACACCGTAAGGTCATTCCGGTTGAAAGCGCAGAGCAGCCAGCGTGAGGCAGGTTTGATTGAGGGGCAGGGATATCTCTGCTCCTTCCCTGCCAATGAACGGAGATAATTATGACACGTCGTATTCTTGTCTTGAGTGCAGGTCTGTCACAGCCATCATCAACCCGTATGCTGGCAGATCAGATTGCACAGGCAACAGCCGCACAAATCGGTGCACGCGGTGAAGAAGCGCAGATCGAGGTGATTGAGCTGCGTGAACTGGCTATGGATTTGGCCACAACTATGGCGACCGGCGGCATTCCGACACCGCATCTATCTGAGGTTAAAGAGAGAATCTCTGCGGCTGACGGACTGATTGCAGTCACACCGGTTTTCACCGCCAGCTATAGCGGATTGTTCAAAATGCTGTTCGACAGTCTGGATACCAATGCGCTGAACAATATGCCGGTGATTATTGCGGCAACAGCGGGAACCGCACGCCATTCGCTGGTGCTGGATCATGCTTTGCGGCCGTTATTTTCTTACCTGCGGGCGACAGTTGTGCCGACCGGTGTATTTGCTGCGACTGAAGATTTTGGCAGTGGTGAAGCCGGACATGATCTGTCCTCCCGTGTGCAGCGTGCGGCCAGTGAATTTGCAGCGCTGGTTGTAGCGGAAAAGAGCGGTGTCGGTGGTTTTGTCCCGAATATCGGCGATCAACGCAAACGGGATTCCGGTGTGCAGCTCAGCCAGACGGTCACGCCATTTGCACAATTGCTCAAAGGGCGCACCGGCACAGCCGGTTGATAAACAGACAGCGACACATATTTAGAAGATTCAAAGTGCGGGCATTGAAATGCCACACTGAAAGGAGCCAGTATTATGGAACTTGGCGTTTATAGTTTCGGCGACGTACAGAAAAATGCACAGACCGGTGAGCTGGGCTCAACGGCAGATGCAACACGCAACCTGCTGGAAGCCATTCAGCTGGCCGATGAAGTGGGGCTGGATTATTTCGGTATTGGTGAACACCATACACGGGAAATGCCGGCCTCTGCGGCAACCGTTATTCTTGGTGCTGCGGCAGCCACAACCCAAAATATCAAGCTGGGCAGTGCGGTAACCGTGTTGAGCACGGATGATCCGGTGCGTGTGTATCAGCAGTTTGCAACGCTGGATGCCGTGTCGAACGGCCGTGCCGAGATTACTGCCGGTCGCGGTTCTTCGACGGAGTCTTTCCCGCTGTTTGGTCAGAGTTTGAATGATTATGATGAGCTTTATGCCGAAAAACTCGATCTGCTGCTGAAGATCAATGAAAGCGAAAGCGTGACATGGCAGGGCAAATTCCGTCCGGCTTTGAACGAGGCGCTGGTTGTACCGCGTCCTGAAAGCGGCTCGCTGCCGATCTGGTTGGCAACCGGCGGTAATCCGCATTCATCGGTACGCGCCGGTATTCTCGGACTGCCGATTTCCTATGCGATTATCGGCGGGCAGGCTGCACGTTTTGCACCTTTGGCCGAGCTATACCGCCGTGCGGGTGCACAGGCGGAGATTGCTCCGGAACAGTTGAAAGTCTCGGTCGCAGTGCCGGGTTTTGTTGGCGAGAATGCCAAGCAAGCCAAGGATTTCTTCTGGACGCACTGGCATGCGGTGATGGAGCAGCTGGGCAAAATCCGTGGTTTTGCACCACCGCCACGCTCGCATTATGACAGTGAAGCCAGCGGCGGTGGCGCGATTTTTGCTGGTGAACCGGAAGAAATTGCAGAGCGTATTATCACTTTGCAGAAACAGCTCGGGCATATGCGCCAGTTTTTCCAGATGGATGTGGGGCAGATGCCGCATAAGGATTTTCTGCGTTCGATTGAATTGCTGGGAACCAAAGTGAAGCCTCTGGTTGATGCGGAGCTTGGCGTGGATTGAGTATTTTCGGTTTAAACCGAATTGTTGAAAATGCTCCATCCGTTTGTTTCTGCGCGTATCTTATCCGAAAACCGGTTCCCACTTTTCGGGATACGCTTTCAAATAGCAGGAGATTGCTGATATGCAAATCACAGAAGTGAGAACAATTGGTATTCTGGGTGCCGGCCGTGTCGGCACCGCTATAGCCCGTCGCGCGATTGCGGCGGGTTATGCGGTGAAGATTGCGACATCCAAATCACCGGCAGAGATTGCGCTGTTGCTCGAAATCATGGTGCCGGGTGCCGTTGCTGCAACTGCGCAGGACGTGATTGTAGAAAGCGATATCGTCATCCTTGCGCTGCCTTTGTCCAAATATCGTCAACTGCAGCCGGAACTGCTGGCGGGCAAAATCGTTATTGATGCAATGAATTACTGGGCACCGACAGACGGAACTCTTGCTGAGTTTGAAACAGGAACTTCGAGTAGCGAAGTGATCCAGAAATTCCTGTCGCAGTCGCGGTTGGTACGCAGTTTCAACCATATGGGCTATCATGAGATTGATGAGGAAGCCCGACCAAGCGGTGACCCGCAACGCCGTGCGCTGGCCATTGCCGGTAATGATGCGGAGTCCCGCAGGCAGGTTGCCGGATTTATCGACCGGATTGGGTTTGATCCGGTAGATGCGGGGCTTCTGATTGAAAGCCGGATGTTTGATACGGGTACGCCGGTTTTCGGTGCGCCGTTTACCCGTGCGGATATGCTGGAAGCACTTACTCTGAAACAGGCAAGCTGACAGACCACAAGTTCAAAAGGAGAGGGTTGAATGACTGATATTCGAATGAGCAAGGAAGACACAGACACACGCCACGGCCGCTATGTGGCGCGTGTTGACGGTGTAGAAGGCGAAACCGAGATTACTTTTACCCGCCGTGCGAACGGCGTTATCAGTGCGGATCATACCGGCGGGCCGGATTCCATGCGCGGTACCGGTGCAGCCGCCGCACTTGTGACCTATATGGTTGAAGATGCACGTAAAAACACTTTTCGCATCCTGCCGCTTTGTCCATATGTGCGGGCACAATATCGCCGCCATCCGGACTGGGCGGATGTTATGACGATTGCTCCGGGTGAAGAGCCGTCGCTTTAAAATAATACTGGATAGTTTTGCTCAAGTATAATTGTTTTGACGTCCAAAATACCTGATTGTTCGTGATTTTTAGATTCGATTGTCAAAAATGGCTTTATATTCTTAGGAATATAAAGCCATTTTTCATGGAAAACTGCTTTAAAATCAAACTGTTAAATGTTCTCGTTTTCGTGATCTTGAAACTGTTCTAAAATGTGTTAGCCCTATTATATTAGCTGAATATTGGTCGGGTTTGCGCAGATTTCACTCATTCTCGTCGATGGTAATTTCGTTTGTGTCCGTCGTCGAATGATTTGAGACTTTTTGTGCTCTTGAAGATTGGAGTTTGCGGCTTGTTTTGCGGGTTGATTTAAGCTGCTTTGGCCTGGTGGTTCAAGCGGCGTTTTCTGATGGTGTCTCGTTTGATCCTTTCGCGTTCGATTAGGATAGTCCGTCCACGTCGGAAGTAAACGTCAGCCGGGGTGAGATTGTCGAGGCTCTCGTGGTATCTGCGATGATTGTAGTGATCGACGAAGGCTGCGATCTGGGCTTCGAGGTCCTCCTTGAAGAAGTAGTTTTGGAGCAGGATGTGGTTCTTGAGCGTCTGGTGCCAGCGTTCGATCTTGCCCTGCGTTTGCGGATGACCGGGAGCGCCATGGACTTGGCTGATTTTGTATTTGTCCAGCCAGTCACCAAGGTCGGAAGCGACGTAACACGAACCGTTGTCCGACAGCAGGCGGGGACGGTGTTCGACCTTGACTTTATCGCAGCCTGAAGCTGCCAGTGCCAGGTCGAGTGTATCGGTGACATCCTCGACTTTCATGCTGGTGCACAGTTTCCAGGCGATGATGTAGCGGGAATAGTCATCAAGGATGGTCGACAAATAAAACCAGCCCCAACCGACAACTTTCAGATAGGTGAAGTCGGTCTGCCACATTTCATTCGGCCGCGTGGTCTTGTCCTTGAACTCATCATTGGCCTTGATGACAATATAGGCTGGTGACGTGATCAGGTCGTGGGCCTTGAGCAGACGATAGACCGAAGCCTCTGATACAAAATAACTTTCCGTATCGGTGAACTTCACCGCCAGCTCTCGTGGTGACAGGTCGGTATGATCGAGCGCCAGTGCGATGATACGATCCCGGATGTCATCAGGAATGCGGTTCCACACCCGCGAAGGTGCGGACGTCTGGTCTTCCAGCCCCTCGAAACCGTGGGTCTGGAAACGATCATACCATCGATAGAAGGTCGGTCTTGGAATGCCCAGCTTGTCGAGGGTTTGCCTAGCTGACAAATGCGACTGCTCCACAAGCCGGATGATCTCAAGCTTTTCGGTGGCGGGATATCTCATTCGTCGTCGCCCCCATCCCCGATCATGCTTTTTTTGAGCAGGCGGTTTTCCAGCATGACGTCGGCCAATGCCTCTTTCAGGTCACGGCTTTCACGACGCAGTGACCGAACCTCGTCACTGGTCGCCGAGCGGGCCGTATCGCCAGCAAGGCGTTTCTTGCCAGCTTCGAGAAACTCCTTCGACCAGCTATAATACAGGCTCTCGGCGATCCCCTCACGGCGACAAATCGCGGCAATGCTGTCCTCGCCACGTAGGCCTTCCAACACAATACGGATTTTATCCTCTGCAGAATAATGCTTGCGCGTCGCGCGCCGTATATCCTTGATCGTCTTCTCAGCGCTAGACGTTTGCGGAACGGGTTTCTGTCTCATCTTTGCTTCCTTTAATTGAGCTATGATGAGCCGAAAGTCCTCTCTTCTCAATTAACACTGTTTGGTCTCAAAGGCGTTGATGTCGGACAGGTGACACCACAATCGGTCTGTTCATCAGGATGGGATGCTGCACTATGAAACCGAGCAACTGATCGTCAGACCATTTGGGATTTGCCAGATCCAGCTCCGCAAAAGGCGTCCCTTTTTCCCGCAATAAATCACGCACGGGGATTTCCATGGCTGCAAGAAGCTCGGACAGTTGTTCTTTGGAAGGTGGTGTTTGCAAATATTCAATGATGACAGGCTCTTCACCGCTGGCGCGGATCATAGCGAGCGTATTGCGTGAAGTGCCGCATGCAGGGTTGTGATAAATTGTAACGGACATCAGAGATTGACCTGCCTTAGTTCGATCATTTGCTTACATATACCAGTTTTTTGAACGGTTAATGATCTGAAGGTGAAAGCATAAGGTGCCCAAATATCGGGATCAACGCATCCGATAATCGGTGTAAGCAACGATACTTAACTTGTTGAATTTTTATCTGAGAAATACCATCAAAATGCTTCTGGCGGAGAGAGCGGGATTCTGTTTTCGTCTTAGAATATATTAACATATTGATTTTTATGATATATTTAAAATTCAAAAAATGAATTTTGTACCATTTTTTGTACCATAATTGCGATGGATTTTTGAAGTAGAAGGTTTGTCTTACGGTGTTGGCTGTGGATTGTTATGTCTGTCAGCCAAAAAAGCATATGCCTTTGCATATTTCGCAAGGCGCATTTCATCTTTTTCAGATAAGGAGTTCAGGCGGGATCGATCCATATTGTGGGTCAGGTCTGCAAGCTTTACGATTTTCGCTAATGGGTCAGCTTTGACCGTTTCAAGGTAAGCAAAGTAGTCGACATCTGGCTTCGTTAAGAGCTGCACAACGCGTGAAATGGTCAAAGCTTTCTGTTCAGTAATTCCGCCTGCCATTAATTCGGATTCAAGTTGCTTTGGTGCTATATCGCAGTCTTCTATGATATCATGGAGATAAGCGATTGCTTTCGCTAGTTCGTTGTCGTGAATCTGCGATGCGACAGCGGTTAAGTGCCCTGAAAAATAATCAACGCCTGCTTTATCAGCCTGCCCTTGATGGTACTTTCGCGCAATCGCTTTCGCTGTTTCAACTATCATTCTTATTCTCCTTGCTGATCTGTCTGTAAAAGTGAAGCCAAGCCCCGACACGTCCATAGAAGTAACCATATTGATCGCTGATGTAAGTTGCTACCACGGTATCAGAGCCTGACTCATAAGGATGGCAATGATATCAATCTCTTGCGATGCGCCGTGTTAGAAAAGGAATGTTGGTGATGTAAAGCTGCGCCTCGGTAGAAGCGATGGTTATCTCGAAGTCTTTTGCCAATCTTCGGCATCGTCTCAATCATGCAAAGGTGTGTTCGACAACCCATCTGCGTGATAGGAGTTCAAAGCCTAGTGCTTGATCTGATCGCTTGATGATCACCATTGTGAATTTACCGACCTTTTCCAGTCTGCCTTTGAACTTAGGCCCAGCGTATCCGCCGTTAGCAAAGATATACCGTAACCACGGCCAGCGCTTGAAGATGGATTTCAAGACATCCGGCGCACCGTCTCTGTCCTGAATACCAGCCGAGTGGATCACGAGGCCAACCTTCAAGCGGAGTATATCAAGCCCAATGTGTCGCTTTCTCCCAACGATCTTCTTACCCGCATCAAATCCACGTATTCCAACACTTTCCGTGGTTTTGACCGACTGACTATCGATTGCACCAGCCGTAGGGCTGGGTTGTTTATTCGCCTGCTCACATGCGGTCATCACAAGCGTATTGCCGATAGTGTCCACAGCCCTGCAACGCGCCATTCATAGAGATGTACTTGGACGGTTGAATAAGGTGGCAAATTCTTGGCCAGCATATGCCGCTTACAACCAGTTGATGCGATATAAAACAAAGCATTCACAACCTCATGCAATTCAGTGGTACGTGACGGTCAAAATGTCGGCAAAACGGGCGTGATGAGGGTAATCAATGCCCATTCTTTTGCGGTCATATCACTTACGTAACGCGGTCTCTGTCATTGATAATCAGGTCGAGTGATTCCAGTTTAGTACATCGTGATTTCCATCTTATATTAGAAATCCGATTGAATTATAACCTACTGAAATCACACAAGCCTTTTCAGGTCAGGCTCTGAAAAATATTATTCATTTGTCGATCAGATTAGTTATAATACTATATTTATGGTTAACTAAAATGGGAGATGTTTATTATGTATAGTAAGAATATAAAAATTGCTTTTGTTGCATTTATTGTTGCAGCTTCAGTTGTTCCAGCTAATGCTTATAAAATCATATATGACAGCGGCACCAAAAAATGGTCGGGGCAGTGTAAGGATGGGCATCAATTCGTAGTTGGAGATGGTACTTCTCAACTTAGTGAATCTCAAGCGGCAAAAATATGCGCTAAGCATGGTGGTCTGCGCACAAATGATAAGCTGAATGGAAAAGTTAAGCAGGACAATAAGAAGCCTGCTGGCCCATTGAAAAACTGAAGAACCCAGATCAAATGAGGGCAAGTGGTTTCAGTCTAGGACATCGTGATCTCCATCGTATATCAGAAATCCGATTGAATCATAACCTACTGAAATCACTCGTGCCTTTTCAGGTCAGGCTCTGAAACCTGATTTTGTAATCTTTATTTGCGGTGTATGAAAAGTAATATGGCTGATACGCCTTTAGAGCCATTTCGATGGAATGTCGAACAAAGGTTCTGATCTTGAATACGTGTAATGCAGGTGTTTTGCCAAATAAACGAGGTGGCGGGCTTTCACCAAATCGGAAGTCTATAGAGCTGTATTACCCAGCAAGGACATGCCTGTGCCATATTGAATTTTCGACATCAATAAACATATAAATGCAATTTCACGATATTGAATATCATAGGTAATTCCTTCGATATCAATGCTTTGTTGCATGTCCAAGGATCGATTAACTAGCTGATGTCATAAAGTTATTGATTGAATAAGGTTGGCCGATATCATGGCGATAAGCAACAAGATCACCGCCTTTACCTGCACTGTAATCGACGCAAATGACGTTGGAAGATAATGGTTTTGGTTTGTCTGTTAACCAGTAGTGACCAATGAAGAGCATGGAATCTTCATTGTAGCGATAAGCATCAAGGTTTGGGATTGTATCCCTTGGCAGGGTCTGGGTTATGGCTTCCGGCAAAAGTGCAAGGGATGCATAATCATTAGCGGTGTTGTCCCACCATTTTACGCGTACAGAACGGCGTTCATGACCATCTGCGTCTTGAAACTTCATGTCATTGGGAAGAGGGAGTTCCAAGCCTTTTAATAGCAATTCGGTTGCTTCAAAGGCTGCACTGCCTTCTTTGGCGCTCTCAATGATGCCTGCCTCTGTCAAGCAGTTGTCGCTGGTTAAGAACGGCCTCAGTTGTTTTTGTTTCTGCGTATTCCAGCAGGCGTGAACGACACGGATGTCGTCAATTTCAAGCCAGATGGGGAGTGCCTTGAAGAACGAAATAAGTTCATTGTAGAGAACGGAATCATGTTGCACCCCATTCAGGAATGCAGCGTGTTGCTGGAGGTTCTTTTTCCCAGTGTTTCCTGAATGGGTGCGTAAATAGTCGTTGGGCTGATGTGGATTTGGTGTGGCATAGCAAATAGCGTTGTATTCGTGATTGCCCATTACCGCTAAGGCAGAGCCATTTTCAATCATAGCTTTGGCCGTCAGGACGGTATCAAGTTGCTGTGGTCCACGATCAATGAAATCACCAAGGAAAATTACTTTCCTTTCGGAATGGGTGTACCCATAAGAATTAGCCTTAGTATACCCTAACTTAAATAAAAGACTGTGTAATTTTGTACTATTTCCATGAATATCACCAATAATATCGTATCCTATTGTTGTCATAGTGATTCCAAAAAATAAAATGTGAATTAATAAAGAAAGCAATCTTTTATCGCTTTTAGGTGTTCGATGAAGAATTATTCATACTTATTGTCGTTCGTTTTGTTCACTTTTACTTATTCAGAGGGTGCCGTAGCGCAGAGTCAATTGCCCATTAGTGAAGGGAGTTTTGTTTCATCGAAGGCAGACTGCACCCTTCTTAAGAAAGGAGAGCTGGATTTTGTCGAATTGTCTATTGAACAAAATGGGCGGCAATTTTCCTTTCCGGAAGTTAGTTGTCTGGTTGCTGAGGTGAAGAAGGTTCGAAATGGGCGTTTTTATGTGAAAGCTGATTGCAGAGAATTTGAAGATATAGGTGAGCAGCAATTTTTTCTTGATGTATTGTCGAGCAAGAACATTCGAATTGATGGACGTGACTTAGTTGCATGTGAGTGGGATGGTTCTGCAAAAGGACTTGAAGCTCTACCAGCCGCTAAACCGGAGTTAGATCATGCTGGAAAGATTTCGGACTCTGTGAAGGGTGTGAAAAAACTGATTATGCAATGGGAAGCTGAGGAAACTATTTGTCGTGGGAGTAATCCGGATGATCCAAAAACTATGAAGGCTTGTGTACGGCGGAGTGCCGTGGTTCAGGCATTGGAAAAATCAGGGTGGTGTTACGGTACGGAAGATCAGGCGCGTGTTGATATGCGATGGCATAAATGCCTGCGAGATTCGATACGTTCATACGACTAAGTCCGTTGGATTGTCAAAGTGATGATCAACTATGTTGATCAGATATATTTTATTTAGAATGTAAGTAGGTAACAAGCGGAGGAAGTTATGGGAATTAAAGAGAGTATACTACGAATCTTATCCGAAAGGGATTTGTTGGAAAGTGATGCTGCTAAAGGTGTTGCTGCACAGGCGGTTGCACGCGGGGTTGATACGCTGACGGATAAGCAAAAATACGTACTAAAAGGCTACTTTAATCCGGTTTGTGAGGGGGACAGAATACATGACTGTGAAAAGCGCCTGACTGATAAAGAACATTTGTCTGCGCTGGAGCACTACAGCGATAATATTTCTTGTTTTGATTGTATGGCTCAGATTGAACATCAGGATCATACGTGGGCTAAAATGGAAAAAGAATAACGATCTGAAACATGATCCCTTGTGATCTGTTGATTGTTTCTTGTGGTTCAATTTGTTTATGCCTTAAGCGGACCATACTGATCTTGGTTCCATAAGTATCATTTGATAACTTATAACGAACCATCTATAATGGAACCATGTAAATGGAACTTTATGGTGGTTCGTATGTTTGTGAGAGCTTACCTTCGTGCATCGACAAAAGAGCAAGATGCCAGCAGGGCGAAAGACGATTTGTTTCAGTTCGCTAGCGATAAAGGTCTGAAGATTGCAGCCACATATATTGAAAATGAAAGTGGCGCATCGCTGAACCGTCCGGAGCTTTTTCGTCTGCTATCTGACTGTCAGGCAGGTGATATTTTACTGATAGAGCAGGTGGACCGCTTAAGTCGTTTGAATGCTATGGACTGGGAGCGCTTGAAGTCTGAAATTCGTGACAGGCAGGTTAAAGTGGTTGCTCTTGATTTGCCGACATCATGGGGAATGGCCGTTTCAAGTACAGATGAATTCACTGCCCGTATGTCAGGAGCCATTAATAATATGATGCTGGACATGATCGCGGCCATTGCTCGTAAAGACTATGAGGATCGTCGTAGACGACAAAAGCAGGGAATAGCCAAGGCTAGAGAGCAGGGGCTTTATAAAGGTCGTCCGGAGAATAAATCCCGTAATGAAGCTATACTGAAAATGCTTGAAAGTGGCCAAAGCTGGAATAGCATTATTCAGGCAACCGGTTGTTCCAGATCGACCTTATCAAGACTTAAAAAGTCCGGTAATAGAGTATAATCTCTCGCAATGGGAGGAGTAATTAAAAATCCATCGAGAGTAGAGTGAAGCTTTATCCTTCGTGATTGGTAAATTGGCTATTGTCACCTCCAAGTAAATGCGATGCTGCCAGCAGGTCGTTATCGAAATAAGTATGACGCCAATCAAGTGTGCCAAGTATGATGCAATGACTTTCCCTAGTGTAAAAGGGGTAAATGCGGGCAAACTCATTGTTTTAAGTGTGTTCGTGATTTACCCGTCAACGTAATGTGTTAAGTCAAGGCCATTCAAAAGAACTTATAGCTTGCAGTAATCGCGCATCCGCTTGGCGAGTGCTTGCTGACCGTTATTATCCAGCTGATCAGTTGCGGCTTTCATGTCATCGCTGCGTTCATCCTGCCCGAGTTTGAATTTCACCTCTATCTTATCTATCGGCATAGTGTAGCCGAGAATATTCGGTAGGCGTCGCCCCATGCCACCGGGGCCAAGCTCTTTCATCTGCCACGGCTTATCACGGCCGCGCTCCATATGGCTCACCAAATCCTGCAAATGCTGTACAGTCTCTGTATCGCTCATAACTGCTGGTTTTCCGTGAATATGCGCAACCATAAAGCTCCATGTCGGTGCGCTGTCACGTTGCGGATAATTCGGGTACCACGAGGAGGAAATATAGCTGCCCTGATCCATCAGAATGGCAATAGAAGGCAGGCCAACGCGCAAATATTGTCCGTGATCATTATTCATCGCAATGTGAGAAATCAGACGGCGGTTCTGCCGGTCAATCATAAAGATCGGGTGAGAGATCGCCACACCACCTTCATGCGGGGTAATCAGCGTACCCAGCACAGTGCGGTCAATAAGATCAAAAATCTCAGTTTCCTTATGCGGCTGAAAATAGTCTTTGGTATAAAGCATGTATTTGATGTCCTCAGGCGCAAATCGCAGGGCGGCGGCTATCCCACGGATAGGCACGTTCAAGTTGAGCGGCTAATGTCAGAAGGGTTTCTTCTTTGCCATTCGCCGCAATGAACTGCATGCCGAGCGGTGTATTTTCTGCGGTTTGCAGCAGCGGAATACTCATGGCAGGCGCACCGGCGGCATTGACCGGATGGGTGAACATGGTCAACTCCATGAACTGACGGGCAAAATGCTTCCAGTCATTTGTGCGGACATTCAATGTGCCTTTATCGAAAGGCAGACATGGCAATACGGGGGACAGCACCACATCCACGGTGTTGAACATACGTCCGAAACTACGGGCGGTCGTGTTGGCCTGATTGCGGGCGCGCAGAATATCCAGACCACTGAGCGAGCGACCATATTCGGCAAGGCCCAGATTGCTTGGCTCAAAGAAGTCACTATTCATAGGCTTGTTGAAATCACGCGCCAGATCATCCACTTCCATCGCCGTATAGGTGGCAACCAATTTGGTGAAGGCAGCACTCAAAGCCTGCGCATCATAGTCCGGCATGATCTCAACAATCTCATGGCCGAGTGCAACACACATATCTGCGGTTTTTTGCAAGCCTTCCAACACAGCCTGCTCGACTAGTGTTTCAAGGCCGGTTTTCTGCCACAGACCGATGCGCAATTTACGCGGCGACTGATTGACCGCCTGCATGAATGTGCCGGTTTTGGCAGGTGCACAATAAAGCGCGCCTTGTTCCGGTGCGTCAGTCAGGTCGAGCATCAAAGCGCTGTCACGCACTGAGCGGGTGAGGACGTGATGGCTCACCAGCCCGCCCCAGTTTTCAGTCGAAACAGGGCCGCAGGGAACCCGTCCGCGGGACGGGCGCAGGCCAAAAAGACCCGAGCAGGCGGCTGGGACACGGATAGAACCGGCACCGTCATTGCCATAGGCCACCGGTACCATGCGTGCGGCAACGGCAGCCGCTGCACCGCCGGAGGAGCCGCCAATACTTTTGCGGACATCCCAAGGATTAAGCGTTGCACCATGCAGGCTTGGCTCGGTGGCAATGTTGCAGGAAAATTCCGGCAAATTGGTTTTCCCGATGATGACCAGACCGGCAGCGCGATAACGGGTCACTAGTTCATGATCCCGCTCAGATACATTACCGTCTGCGGCGCGACAGCCATAGGACATTGGTGCGCCGGCATAAGACGGACAGTCGTCTTTCAGTAAGGTCGGCACACCAAACAGTGCCCCATGATCTTGCGGGGATTGGGTGGCAAGGTGTTGCAATTGTTCGTCTGCCGCGTCTCGCATTTCGCAGATAATGGCATTCAGTTGCGGATTAACACGGGCAATGGCTGCAAAGGCTTCATCAACCGCTTCACGCGGAGAAAGCACTTTGTCCTTAATGGCTTGCGCCAGACTTGTTGCATCGCTGTCAGTATAATTAAATTCAGGCGCGGCCATAGGAAGTCCTGTTCATAAAGGGGAGGACAATGCCGGAATATCCGGCATCGCGTATAAAGTTCAGTCTTTTTTGCTCATGCCCCAGAGACGGTGAGTACCGGCCGGCCAACCTTTGTAATCCGCGACTTTTGGATTGAGTGCTGTGATTGTCGGCAGGTTGAACAGGCCGATGATCGGCACTTGTTTTGCCGCCAGTTGATGCAGTTCATTGTAGATTTTCTTACGCTCTTCGAAATCCTGCGTATTCGCAGCCTTGGTGCGCAGGGCAATGGCTTCTTTGTCATCCCACTGATGCGCAGGTTCCTGTGCTTTGTCGCCAATCAGAGATTGATACATCAGTAGCGGATCAAGGCGAGCGGAATAAGCAAAAATTTCCATCTCATAATCGCCGCGACGATAACGGTCGAGTTGGGTTGCCCAGTCGCGCACTTCCAGCTGAGCATTGATACCGGCCATGTTGAGCATGGCCTGTACAATTGTTGCGACCTGCACACGGTCATCGCGATTGGAAACCAGCAGGCTGATCGGCTCGCCATTATAACCGGCTTCAGCCAGCAGGGCGCGCGCCTTTTCCACATCATAAGCAGGCCAAGTGGCGGTGCTGTCATCGCGATACGGGCTTTCCGACGGGATGATTGACGGGTTGGCAACATAACGTCCTTCACCAACCGCACCGACAAGCTGCGTCAGATCAATGGCATGCGCAATAGCCTGACGCATACGCACATCTTTGAGGCGCGGTGCATTGGTTTGCAGATGCAGCGTCATCCATGACGGTGTTTGCTGAATATCGACATTCATGGATTTTGCAGTCAGCGTATCGATCAGTGTCGGATCGATTTCGTCGATCATGTCAATATCACCGGCAACAAGACCATTGCTGCGGGTGCTGGCATCCGGAACCGTCATAAAGCGCAGGGTCGGAATAAGCGCCTGTTTGTTACCGGCATAACCGTCTTTGTCTCCGGCAAGAGCGCTGTAATCATCGAATTTTTTCAGTTCAACATAACGACCGGTTTGCCAATCGCTGAACTGATAAGGGCCGGTGCCGACAGGCTTGTCAAATTTGCCGTCAGAAGCCACAGAAGAGGGATGGAGTATCCACGGCGTGCACTGAATTGTCGCCAGAGTCATCAGAAAGTTCGGTGCGGGTGCGTTGAATTTCACTGTCACCGTATAATCATCCGCAGCGCTCACATCTTCAATCGCAGCGCCGATGGTGCCATTATAACGGCCGGCACATTGAAAGTCGGTTTCTGCATTCAGATAACGCTTGAAGTTCCAGACAACATCTTCGGCTTTCATTTCACTGCCGTTGTGAAATTTTACACCTTTACGCAACTGAAACACATATTCTGTTGCTTCTGGATTGCTGCTCCAGCTCTCGGCCAGCATCGGTTTAATGGTCAGGTCCTCACCATAGGCAACCAGACCCTCAACCACATGCGCCAGAACCATATCTGACGGACCATCACGGTTCACGCCCGGATTTTTACTGCCGATATCGGAGTGCAGAGCCAGTCGCAGAGTCTGCCCTTCTTGTGCTGAGACAGCGAAGGAAAAGGTGGTCGCGAATGCGGTAAATGCCAGTATTTTCAAACTGTTTTTAAAGATCATGTTATTCCCCTGTTTTTATAATTTTTAGTAACGACCTTGCACGACATCCGTGAAGAAGGCCTCTGCGTGCTCAATCACACGGAAAGGCTCATGGGCAACACCGGCCACAGTATCGCGACGCACCCGAATACCCTGTGTTTCAAAGGATTTTGCCAAAGCTTCAATGCGATCCAGCCGGTTTTCACCCATCAGATCGGCACCATCCATCCAGAAGGCGCTGTCACGCGGAATGGCGATTTCCCATGTGAGATTGTCTTCCGTGCCGATCAGGGTCTGCACTTTCACATTGCGCATGGCATCGAGATTGATTGTCTTACCAAATAGAGCTTCGATATTGCGGGTGCCAACCCACCAGTCATAATCGGAATTGAGCAGAGTCACGACGCCCGGTGCGCCGATAGACACAGCAGTCAGACGTTCCGGATGCAGCATGAAAAACCGTTGGCTGAACTGGCCGCCGCCGGAGAAGCCATACATCATGAAACGATTATCCTTGAGACGGTATTTGGCAGCGACCTCATCGACCATCGACAACAGAATTTCGTCATAGCGAATATCGTGAAATTTGATGCGCTTGTAATTGGAAAGTTCATCCTTCTGGATAATGCCGACCGGAAACAGCGGTGCCAGAATAATGCAGTCTTTTTTCGCGGCAAAATCTGCAAAACGGTCACGATATTGCGATGCCGTACGCCCTGTGCCATGCACGATCACGGCCAGATTATAAGTTTTCGTATCTGTTTCGCTATAAGATTCAGGTACATAGAGACAGTAGCTGAAGCGTTGATCCTGTTGACTGGCAAAGAACGGTGTGGCACCGAAATCATAAAAGCTGAGTTTAATGCCGTGGCCTTCGCGTTTCACAGTTGATGACATATTTTCCTCCCCGGATGGGTTCATTATGCGGCTTCGTTACGCCATTTCAGGCGTACGCCGCCAGTGCCGGTCGTTTCTAAAATCGGGATAGCCGAGAGCAGCTGTCGTGTATAATCCGTCTGCGGATGGTCAAAGATTGCGTCCCGTGTGCCTTGTTCTATAATCTTGCCGTCTTTCATCACCACCACGCGGTCTGCGATTTGTTCCACAACCCCGAGATCATGACTGATAAACAGGCAGGCAAAGCCGTAACGCTCCTGCAATTCCGCGAGCAGGTCTAGCACTTGTGCACGCACAGTCACATCCAGAGCTGACACGGCTTCATCGGCAATCAGAAAAGCAGGGCGTCGCACAAGGGCACGGGCAATGGCAACACGTTGGCGCTGACCACCGGAAAGTTCATGCGGAAAGCGTTCTGTAAAGTCGCCGCCAAGGCCGACATCCTCCAGCGTGCTTTTCACCAGAGCGCTTTTTTCTGCAGTGCTTACCCCCTCGGATAAACGCAGTGGTTCTGCCACGAGCTGCCCGATCTTCATGCGCGGGTCGAGGGATGAGTAGGGGTCCTGAAACACAAGCTGGCAATTGAACCGGTAATCATTGAAATGATTGTTGTTACGGCTGACTTGTTGGCCTTTATAGTTGAGTGTGCCGGATTTAGGTTGCACGAGACCGGCGATAACCCGCGCCAGTGTCGTTTTTCCGGAGCCGGAACCGCCGACAATCGCCACGACTTCTTTCGGGAAAATTGTAACGCTCACATCATCTAGCGCGGTTTTAACCGGCGCTTTTTGAAACAGGCTTTTGTTACCGATAAAATCAACAATGATATTGTCTGCCTGCATCAGAGCTTCACCGCTCGCAGGTGCGCGGGCAGGGATGCGGCGTGGCAGTGTTGAAAGCAGTTTGCGGGTATAATCATGTTGCGGATTGCTCAGAACCTGCTCGGTCAGGCCTTCCTCCACCAGATCACCATAGCGCATCACAACAATGCGATCACAATAGCGCGCCACCATTGGCAGATCATGGCTGATTAGCAAGACGGAGGTGCTATTCTCACGGGTCAGTTTGAGCAGTAGTTCCATGATTTCACGCTGGACAACGGCATCCAATGCGGTCGTCGGCTCGTCCGCTATCAGCAAATCGGGTTGCAGCAACATGGCCGAAGCAATCATAATACGCTGACGCATGCCGCCGGAGAACTGGTGTGGATGGGCGCTCAGTGCTTTTTCACCATCTTTGATGCCGACCTTTTCCAGCATGTTAATGATTTTGAGCCGCCGCTCTTTTTTGCTTTCCTGCTGGTAGTGCAGTTCCAGCCCTTCTTCCAGCTGCCGGCCAATCGTCAAAGACGGATTGAGCGAGGTCATCGGCTCCTGAAAGATCATGGCAATACGCTTGCCGCGAATAGAGCGAATGGCTGTGCCATTCATGGCAAAGACATCTTCGCCGTTGAAGCGGATTTTCCCGTTGCTCGGCTGAATGGTTTTCGGCAGCAATTTCATGATGGCGCGTGCCACCATGGTCTTGCCTGAGCCGGATTCACCAACCACGCCGACAATCTCGCCGGAGCCGACGTGAAAGCTGACCTGTTTAACCACCTGCGGGCCGCTCTGGCCGACACGTAATGTCAGGCTGTCGATTTCAAGTAGCGGGTTCATGAGCGTTTCCTCAGTCGTGGATCGAGTAGATCGCGCAGGGCATCGCCAAGCAGATTGACGCCAAGCAGGGTGAGCGAAATAGCAAGGCCGGGGAAAATACCTAGCCACATGGCCTGCTCGATATGAGCGCGGCTGCCGGCCAGCATATTGCCCCAGGTTGGTGCGGGAGGAGCAACACCAAGGCCAAGGAAACTGAGAGAACTTTCGGCGAGTAAAACCCAGCCAAGCATGGAGGTCGCCATAACTGTAATCGGTGCCAGACAATTGGGCAGAACATGGCGCAGCATGGTGAAGAACTCGGAATTGCCCATCAAACGGGACGCCTGAATATATTCAAGTTCACGGATGGATAGTACCGTGCCGCGCACAATACGGATGACCGACGACATATAGGCCAGCGCCAGTGCGAGAATGATGCCTTTTTCATTGGCACCAAAAACAGCCAGCAGACCCAGTGCCAGCAACATGCCCGGGAACGCCATTAATGCGTCGTTGACGGCCATCAAAATGCGGTCAAACCAACCGCGCAGAAAGCCAGTCAAGGCACCGAGAAAGACACCAAAAATTGTCGCCAGCAATACGGTCAGCAGGCTGATACGGGCAGAAGCGGCCGCACCACGCATCAGGCGGCTGAGGACATCGCGGCCATATTCATCGGTGCCGAACGGATGGGAAAGGCTGGGTGCCGCGAGTTTGGCAGCAAAATTGAGTGCCAGCGGGTCATAGGGTGTCCAGAAAGAACCGATCAGCATAACAATACCGATACTGCCAACCAGGGTACCGCCGATGAGAAGGTTTAATGGCAGATGTTTCATTGTGCCGTCACCTTCGGATCAAAATACGGATAGACGAGATCAACAATCAGATTCACGACCACGTAGATACCGGCGATGAACAACAGGCAGCCCTGAATAACCGGATAGTCACGGGCAAAGATCGCATTAACCAGCAAACGGCCAAGACCCGGAATGGTGAAAACCGTTTCAACAACCGCTACACCCGCCAGAAGATTGCCGAGGATAAGACCCAGCAATGTCCATGTCGGACCAAATGCATTGCGGAAAGCATGGCGCCACATCACTGTGCCTTCAGACAGACCTTTGGCACGCGCATGCATAATATATTCAAGGTTCAGCACTTCCAGTGTCGAAGCACGTGCCATACGCATGATAACGCCGATCTCATGGAGAAACAGCGTCATCACCGGCAGGATCAAATAGATCAGCGCGGCCTTTGGACTTTCAGAAAAACTGATATAACCGACAATCGGCAGCCAGCCGAGCTTCATGCCGAAGCTGAGGATCAGCAGCAGCCCCATCCAGAATGTCGGGATAGAGAGCAGCAATGTCGCGCAGCTGACAACAGTGAAATCTGTGAAGCTGTTTTGCTTCCATGCCGCAATCATACCTAGTGGCACAGCAACCAATGTTGCCAGAACCACAGCAGTAAACACGATCGTGGCACTGGTGGAGAAACGGTCAAGGATCAGTTCCAAAACCGGTTCTTTATTGGCGATGGAAACGCCAAAATCACCCTGCAGAATATTGCTTGCCCAGATAAAAAACTGCGTGGCGATACTTTGGTTTAGCCCCAGTCTTTCACGCAAGTTTTCCAGCGCTGCGGCATCTGCCGCATCGCCGAGCATCATCGCTGCCGGATCGCCCGGGATCATGCGGACGATGACGAAAACCGCCACCGCCACAATTAGCAGTGTGGGGATAGCCATGACTATCCGTGTCAGTGCAAAACGGAGCATGGCCTCAACCTTTTATCGATACAGCCTGCGCAGGTTTTCCGGCATCCGCAGGTACCGGCGTGTCATTGCGCAGCGTATAGCTGGTGAAGGTACGGTTGAGCGCCGGCAAAGGGGCAATTTCCATGAAATTCAATGCGGCTTCCATGATAACCATGGCAACAGTTGCGGTGAGATTGCTGGTGTCGCTTGGGCGCGGTGGACGGCAAACAGCAAAAGGTGTGAGGAAATCATCAAACAGGGCAATTTTCAGCGCCTGACGATCGAGCTTCTCACCCTGCTGTTCAAGGATTTTACGAACGCGCCAGTCACGGTAGAAGCTTTCCGCTACGTAAGGGCGTCCGGTATCCACCAGTTTGGACAATGCGACAGGACTGACCCAGTGATTGGCATGCACAATCAGGTCGTTTTCAGGGTAAAGCGGAAAGGCCTCATCCGGTGCACACTCAAAATCAATACCGAAACCGGCAGCACTTGCAATCATAATATTGTTCGAGCAGGATTTTGGTGTGGTTGCTACGGTTTTGATTGCTTTAGCAAAATGTTCCTGCTCCAGCACTTTGCGGCGCAGCAGACCAAGCGGTACACCGAGTTTTTTATAGTCGCGGTCGCATTCCAAATAATTGGCAGTAATGGTAATACCTGCTTCATTGAATCCGCTGCGTGCCAGACCGCCAGCCTCAACAAAGGTAACATAATCCGGTCCATCTTCGCGCTGAACGCGCAGCACAACACCGGTTTCAGCACATTCCGCGCGCCAATCCCAGTTTTGGCCATGGACTAGATTTCCTGTCTTGCTCCGTTCCGGCATTATCAAGGCGCCAGTGCAACCGTCATCCAGATCATCATCTTCTGGTGTACCGGTCATGGTGCGTGCCATGGCCACAACTTCGGTACGCGCATTGATCATCACGATATCTTCGAATGCAACGCTGGAGCCATCGCTGATACCACGCATTTCTTCAAGATAAAGCGGTTCAAATTCGGCGATCTTGGTCGCGCAATCATCAATCAGCTTGCTTTTTTGCGTTGATGCAAGACCGAAGCTAGTCAGTGTACCGGTATAGAGTTCAGCACTTCGTTCAATATATGACTTCAGTAAAACTCCGTATTGACGACCACGCTCATAGGCTTCTCCGGTCAGGGCTACAAAAGGAAATGGCTTGATCGTCATTGGTGTCCTCAATTGTATTTTGTATGCATGTAATACACATCCTACGTCAAATTACATAAGTCAATAGATTTTTGTTTAAAATTATGCAAAACTAAAAGCTGGTCATTATATGGCTTAGGGCATGGAAAGTTGCCTCTTGCGATGAGTGCGCGGCTCATGCATAGCTGTGTACACAACTAAATCGGGATTATGTTTCAATAAAAAACAGAAAATACTTATGACAACACAACAAGAAGCACGGAAAGATGCAACCGAGGCTGCCGGTTTTGATTGGGAGTTGAGCGGTTTACAGGCGGACGTAGCGCGAAAAGTTCTCGCATTGATAAGTGCCGGTAAGTGGCAACTGTTAGAGCGTATTTCGGATGCGGCGCTTTCGCGGGAGCTGAATGTTTCCCGTTCACCTGTGCGTTTTGTGCTGAATCTATTAACTGATTATGGTCTTCTAGCCCATGTCGCAGGTAAGGGCTATCATCTGATAAGAATGCTTACCGAAGACGAGCTGATTGATCAACTAATACCAAGATCAGAAAATACCAATCTCTATAATGACTTAATGACGGCGCGTGCTATGGGCGTGATTGGTACAGAGGTTTCTGAGACCGAGCTTGTGGAACAGTTTAAAGCTACGCGCGGTGCTGTACGCCGCGCGTTATTACGTTTCTCGTCTGAAGGATTAGCGGAACGTTTGCCGGGGCACGGTTGGCGTTTTACAGAGTCACTAGATAATGAACGTGCAGTGCAGGAAAGCTATACGTTTCGACTTGTGGTTGAGTGCGGTGCGTTGTTACAGCCCGATTATGCCCCTCAGGAGGAGCAGCTTCAAGCCCTGCTACGTCAACAACAGGCAATTCTTGATCTGCCAGTGGGACAGCTTACTAAGGATACGTGGTTTTACACTAATGCGGCGTTTCATGAAACCATAGTTTCCTGGGCTAATAATAGGTTTTTCACCCAATCTGTCCGCTGGCAGAATAGTTTGCGACGGATGACTGAATATGCGGATTTTGGCACACTTAGCGAAAAACGTTTACATGACGCCTGTCATGATCACATTGATATTTTACGGGCGATAGAGGAGCTAGACATTAATTTTGCCGCGGCATTATTGCGCCGCCACATCTCACGTTCCAGTCGTGATGATTAATAGTATGTTGATGTAGCACTTATGATCGGTAAGATGCTGTTTTCCGTTTATATTCTATAGTCATTCTGGTTTTGCCGAGCTCGTAGTCTACAAGATCAGTAATCAGTTTCTCTATTCTATAATTGCAATATATGAAGGCGCTAAAAGATTGGGTCTGCAGCAGGCGGTTATTCTGTTGCTGGATTTTGTAAAGCTGTGCTTATGATACCAGTAAAAATCTGCAAGGCATTGTATGCCTTGCAGATGATAAATATGGGCATTTTATTTGACTTACGGCAAGCAAGTGCACGGTTCCATAAAGGCCAGATTGTCCTGTTGTGAGTGATATCACAGTCTTTTTGCAATCATTGTCATTAGGAGCTTGGTTGTTCAGGCTTCGCTACGTGGACATTGATCATGTTCTGATTGGCCATCATACCCATTGCCATAGCTGCTCCTGCTGGTTTAAACCCCTTTGATACTAGCCAATTGTAGTGCCAGTTGTTGTAAACAAACATAAACACAATGCTGGCAAGGCCGAAAGTGCAGAGAACTGCAAGTAGGATGATTAAGAAGCCAACAAAGTGGCCACGAAACAATGCTGGGAATGGACCAAAGAACAAGCATGTCCACGATATGCCCTTGAAGCCAACTGCTGTTCTATGGGTAACTGGTTCTATCATTTGAATTGGGTATGCCATTGAAGCGACCTTTGTTTCTCGACCTTAGCCGTGTTGCGTATGTTTCTGATGGGTTGCAGCTGATTGGCTGATTGACCCGATACGTTTGATCGCTTCGATCTGCACTTCATTTGCCCCCGACATTGTTATGTGAATCCATTGGATTCACTAACGTGTGCTCAAATTTAATATGTGCCCAGCAGTCCGTCGATTGTCAAGCCGTCTATACTGTTAATCGTTCTATGAACGCAAGACAGATTATCGGTTGGAATTTACGGAAACTTCGTGTGGCTAAGGGCTTCTCTCAGGAGCGATTAGCTTTGGAGTCAAATGTTGACAGGTCGTATGTAGGGAGGGTCGAACGGGGTACAGAGAACGTCACGATTTCGACACTGGAAGCATTGGCTGATGCACTGCAAGTGACAGTCAGTGAGCTTTTTGAAGTTCCTGATAAAGACGCACTGCCACCGCAGCCAATGAAGGCGGGGCGAAAATATAAATAATTGGAAATTTCCGTGTTATAGGAAGTGATTTGGAGATTAAGTTTTGTAGTAGGCTTAGTTGAAAACTTTGGTCTGTAAGCCCTGCTTTATTATGAAGTACAGGCCGCCTCCCGCAATCGATACGACGATGATTATCGCCAGAGTGATGTAAACACTTGTATTCTTCAACGCGAAGGCCATTGCAAAGGGTGCGATGGCGGATAGCACCAATCTCGCAGACATCAGTTTTCCCTGCATCGCACCATATCCGGCGCTTCCAAATAAATATAACGGGAGGGAGCCGCTTATAATGCTGAACAGACCATTGCCGAAACCAAACAGGCAGGCGAATAATATCGCCGCAGGGATATAAGGCGCACCGATCATCAATATCATAACGGATAAGGCAATGAACGAGGCTGCGATGATGGCTAAGTTCACGGGGGATAGGGTTTTTCCCGCCATCATATTGATCAGGCGGCTGGCGACTTGCGATGGTCCGAACACAGCGCCAATAAAGGCTGCTGATTTTGCCAAGCCCAATATGGCCAGTAGCGGGATCATATGGACAAGGATTGCAGAGGATATCAATGCCTGTAAGGAAAATGCTGCCAGAAGTACTGTGAAGCCCATACGTCTTGATGCCTGAGGCAATGCACCGGCTACAGAAGCTATTTCTTTGTCATCATTCTTACGTTGGTCATGAGTTGTTTTACTGGTGCGTGTCAGGGAATAATGCAGCGGGAGGCATACCACCAGATGCAGACCGGCAAAGACCAGATAGATTTGCTGCCATGTCAGCCATTGAAGAAGCAATGATGTGAGTGGCCAGAAGATGGTGGATGCAAAACCGGCTATCAGTGTCAGATAGACAATGCTGCGCTGAGCAACCATTGGTTTGATCTGCACAAGCAGTGCAAAGGCGGCTCCGTATTGTACGAGATTGGCAGCAATCTCCACAATTGTAAGCGTTACAATGAACGCCAGCGAATTGGGGGATGTTGCGCAAAGGATGAGAGCAAGCGCTGCAAAAGCAGAGCCGACTGTCATAATTTGTGCAGCACCTAAGCGGTCAATGAGTTTGCCCAGCCACGGTGCCAGCACACCACCTGCTAGCAGTGCTATGGATAATATTCCATAGACCCATTCCGTTGTTGCCTGATAGCCATGCGCAATGGACGGAGCCAGCACACTGAATGAATAGTAGAGTGTGCCGTAGCCGATGATTTGTGTGAGGCCAAGGCTCAGGATTGCATAAGCAGGAAGGCGCTGATCGGTCATATGGATTTCAACGAAACACGGGTTTCCAGTTTCTCTGCGGCTTCTTTTCGTTCACTGTAACGGTCGGTCAGGTGGTCAGAAATGCCCCGTGTCAGGATGGTGAACTTGATGAGTTCTTCCATGACGTCGACAACTCTTTCATAAAATGAAGAGGGCTTCATGTGTCCGGCTTCATCAAACTCCTGCCATGCTTTGGCGACTGATGATTGGTTGGGGATTGTAATCATGCGCATCCATCGACCTAGCACACGCATTTGGTTCAAAGCATTGAAAGACTGCGAGCCGCCGGAAACCTGCATCAGTGCCAGTGTGCGACCTTGCGTCGGGCGTACAGAGCCGCCCGCTAAAGGTATCCAGTCAATTTGTGATTTCATGACCGCACTCATTGCGCCGTGGCGTTCAGGACTGGTCCAGACTTGCCCTTCTGACCACACCATTGCTTCCCGCAACTCTTGAACCTTGCTGTGATCAGCAGTGCTGTCATCTGGCAATGGCAAACCGTTGGCATGATATATCCGTGTTTCTGCCCCCATAAATTCCAGCAGGCGCTGTGCTTCAAGCGTTAAGAAGCGGCTGTAAGAACGTTCTCTCAGTGATCCGTATAGAAGCAGGATGCGCGGTTTATGTGTCAGTAAAGGCGCTTGGAGCTTATCGTAATCGGGTGCACGAAACGCCTGCAGGTCAAGATTGGGCAGTGTCACGATTATCTGTCCTTCCGCTCATAAGTGATCTGTTCTCCGTCTTCTTTGGTGAAACTGACAGCGGGATTTTCCAGAAGGTCAAGAACACGTTCTGACGGGCGACAAAGGGCTGTACCACGAGGTGCGGCCACAACCGGTCTGTTCATCAGGATCGGATGTTGCACAATAAAATCCAGCAGCTGATCGTCCGACCATTTCGGATTGGCTAAATCGAGTTCAGCAAAAGGAGTGCCTTTTTCCCGCAGTAAATCCCGCACGGAAATTTTCATGGCAGCAACAAGTTCTGAGAGTTGTTCTTTGGATAGTGGCGTTTGCAAATATTCAATGATGACAGGCTCTTCACCGCTGGCGCGGATCATGGCGAGTGTGTTGCGTGAAGTTCCGCATTTAGGGTTGTGATAGATTGTAACGGACATCAGATATCACCTGTTTTGGTTTGATTATTGCCTTGTTCGTACCAGCCTTTTGACCGGTTCACGATCCAGACAACGGAGAGCATGACGGGAACTTCCACCAATACGCCGACAACTGTTGCAAGGGCAGCACCGGAACTGAAGCCGAAAAGGCTGATTGCTGCGGCAACGGCTAATTCGAAGAAGTTTGAAGCGCCGATCATTGCAGACGGGCCTGCAATACAATGTTGTTCGCCGGACATCCGGTTCAGGATATAGGCCAGACCGGAGTTGAAATAGACTTGGATCAGGATCGGTACAGCAAGCATGGCGATGATTAGTGGCTGGGCGATGATCTGTTCCCCCTGAAAACCAAAGAGCAAAACAAGCGTTGCAAGAAGAGCGACCAGCGATAATGGCTGTAATGCCTTCAGCAGCTTGTTTAAGGACTGGCCACCATTCTTGGAGAGCAGGCTGCGTCGTATCAGTTGTGCGATGATGACGGGAAAGATGATGTACAAAACCACTGAGAAAATCAGTGTATTCCACGGCACTGTGATCGCTGATAATCCTAAGAGCAGGCCGACAATCGGGGCAAAGGCAATGACCATGATCGCGTCATTCAGTGCCACCTGAGATAGTGTGAAATGGGGTTCGCCTTTAATCAGGTTTGACCATACAAAGACCATTGCTGTGCATGGTGCTGCGGCAAGAATAATCAGGCCTGCTATGTAAGAGTCAATTTGATCTTGCGGGAGATATGGTCTGAATAGCCAACCGATGAACAGCCAGCCCAGCAAGGCCATAGAGAAGGGTTTGACGGCCCAGTTGACGAAGAGCGTTACGCTGATGCCACGCCAATGCTGGCCGACCTGACGCATCGCTGAGAAGTCGATTTTAAGCAGCATGGGAATGATCATCAGCCAGATCAGTATGGCAACAGGTATATTGACCTTAGCAACCTCTGCTGCCCCGACCATTTGGAAGGCTGCGGGAAACAGATGCCCCAAGGCAATCCCGATGATGATACATAGCGCAACCCAGAGTGTCAGATATCGTTCAAATACAGACATTATAGCTTCCTTGGTGTGCCAATATTACCTTCCATCAAACCAATTTGGTTCAGCTGGTTTTGGATTGACATGCGATCAATTGAACCTAGTGGAAGATTGAGGAACGCTGATATTCGGTTCTTCATAAAGCGCGCTGCAAGAGCAAAAGCACGTTGCTTTTCGGTTTCGCTGCCTTCAACTGCCGC
Organism: Pseudochrobactrum algeriensis; assembly: GCF_018436245.1. Classification (NCBI taxonomy): domain Bacteria; kingdom Pseudomonadati; phylum Pseudomonadota; class Alphaproteobacteria; order Hyphomicrobiales; family Brucellaceae; genus Pseudochrobactrum; species Pseudochrobactrum algeriensis. The sequence continues at coordinate 2,664,820 of NZ_CP075361.1, read as the reverse complement.
TGGGTCTTCAATACCCCAGTGCGCAGTCATCGGATGGCCGATCCATACGGGGCAAGACTCTCCTGCAGCACTATCACACACGGTAAAAATGAAATCCATTTTCGGCGCATCTGAACCGGCAAATACATCCCAGCTTTTTGATGTGAGATGATTAGTGGGAAGACCCATAGCCTGAAGTTCTTTTATCGCGAGTGGATGAACTTCGCCTTTGGGTTTGCTACCAGCAGAAAAGGCACGAAACCGACCTTCTCCGTCCATGTTAAGTATGGCTTCGCCTAAAATTGAACGAGCGGAATTGCCCGTGCACAAAAAGAGCACGTTATAGACCTTGTCAGTCATCACATGTGTCCGTCTAGTTGATAGCTAAAGTTAATTGATCATTGTTTCTGGATTTTTTGTTTTGTCATCAGTGCATTGCGCAAGGTTTACAATTAGAGGCTTGCAAAGCGCGGCATTGCCTCCACAACAATCCTTGATCATGAAAAGTGTCAGTTCCCGAAATACATCAAGGTCAGCACGGTAGATGATCGACCGGCTCTGACGTTCCCCTTTGACCAATCCTGCTCGTGATAATGTGGCAAGATGGGCTGACATTGTATTCTGGGGTACATCCAATACACGTGCCAGTTCACCTGCTGGTAAACCGTTCGGTTCGTGCTTGACCAGTAGCCGGAAAGTTTCCAGTCGTGTGGTCTGTGCTAAGGCGGCGAGTGCCGTGATTGCTTTTTCATTTTCCATATATCTAGAATAATGGATATATTGACTGTGTCAACACAAATGATAAATTATTAGGGGGGCCTACCTGAGGGGGAGTGCTGGCATAGTTTTCGACTGTGCCAGCATTGTTTTTAATGAAGCGAATTACTGGCGGCTTGTCGTTCTGCTTTGTCGTGCAGAGCAAACTTGTCGATCATATCTGCGCTTGCACGGTTAAAACCGCGTACTTCGACCTGTGCTCCGGAAGATCGAAGCTTTAAGACGACTTTATCAAGAGCTCCAACAGCAGTTATGTCCCACAAATGCGCTCGGCTGACATCAATTATGATATGAGCGTGTGTGCTGCTGAAATCGAAAGAATGGATAAAACTCTCAGCTGAAGCGAAGAAAATCTGTCCTTCAACCATATAGGTAAGTGTGTTTGTGCTCTCGTCGCTTTGTTTGGTAACAGTAAAAAGTTTAGCAACTTTTCCAGCAAAGAATATGCCTGATAACAGCACTCCAACGATGACGCCTTTTGCCAAATCATGCGTTGTAATGACTGTTACAACTGTAGCAATCATGACGACTGAAGAAGGCAGCGGATTGCGTCTAAGATCAAGCACAGAGCGCCAAGAAAATGTTCCGATTGAAACCATAATCATCACTGCAACAAGTGCTGCCATTGGAATGATTTTGACAAGATCGTTAAGCACAACAATCAGGAAAAGAAGAAACGCGCCTGCTACAAATGTTGAGAGTCTGCCGCGACCGCCTGACGACACATTGATCACGGACTGGCCAATCATGGCACAGCCACCCATTCCGCCGATAAGTGCAGAAGCTATATTGCTTGTTCCTTGTCCGTAGCATTCCTGATTTTTATTGCTGGGCGTATCAGTCATGTCATCAACAATTTGAGCTGTCAGCAATGATTCAAGCAAGCCAACAGATGCCAGTGTTACGGAATAAGGGAATATGATCTGCAGAGTTTCGAAGGTGAGGGGTACTTGTGGCAAGGCGAAAATTGGAAATGCTGAAGGGAGTTCCCCTAAATCACCGACTGTCCGTAACTCCATACCAGTTGACCATGCAATGACCGTCAGTACGACAATTGCGATTAATGGCGAGGGGATTGCCTTGGTCAGATAAGGGAAAAGATAGATTATCCCCAGTCCGGCTGCAATCATCCAGTAGGTTTGTGTCGGAACATCGATCAGTTCCGGTAGCTGAGCCATAAAGATCAAAATGGCCAGTGCATTTACAAAGCCGGTAATGACGGAACGGGAAACAAAACGCATTACCCGCGCCAACTTTAATGCTCCGGCAAGTATCTGAAGAATACCCATTAAGATTGTGGCTGCGAAAAGATATTGCAGTCCATGTTCTTTAACGAGTGATACCATGACGACAGCTGTGGCCGCTGTAGCCGCTGAAATCATTGCAGGGCGACCACCGGTAAAAGCTGCCACACATGCAATTGCAAATGAAGCATACAAACCAACTTTGGGGTCCACGCCTGCAATAACAGAAAACCCTATCGCTTCAGGAATAAGAGCGAGAGCAACAACGATACCCGATAAGATATCGCCACGAATGTTTGAAAACCACTGACTGCGGTATTCTTTTAATCTTAGCATTGGGAATTTTACACACTGATGCAACGAACTGAAAATTTGGCTTTTAAGAATGCCGTTGCAGTGTTGTCTGGCGGATAGGCGGCCAGAAGAGCCACTCGGAATTGCACCGAGTCCTTGTTAATGCCCCATAAATATCGGAAATCTTGTATTTTGCAATTATATCCCACTGAGTATTTATTCGTTGCTATGGTTGCGCGATGATGTCTGTTGATTATTAATTCCGGTATCGCTTCAGTGCACTGCTATAATATCTCAGTTCGTCCTCTGGAATTTCGTTCAGAGCGGAGTTCCATTTCTTGTTGGATTTTGGATAGATATCCCATGGGAACAGGTTGTTGCCAGATTTCGCACTGGTTTTGTCAAACTTCAACGCGTAACTTACAAACTCCTTCATTCCTTCGACGCCGTTGAACGTCGGTTTGAATGACACTTCTTTGAAAGCCCATGGCTTTTGCAGTAAGTACCTTCGTTCGTTGGGTCGTTTTTCTGTAATATCTATGAACTTTTCGAAGGTGGTATCATGAATGAGCAACAGGCCATGAATATGTGGGTATACGCTGCGTGCTAGGGTTTGACGTTGTCTTGTACCTTCGTGGTCAAAGAAACATACCAGCATTGGCTGCTTATGAAGGTTCTTAGTAATAGTCCAGTTGTTTCCCAGTAGTGAGCGACTTAAATGGCTGTGAAAGTCACTGCACATCTTATCCAGACCGAACTGTAATTCAGTCGTTCTTCTATCAGTGTTGTTAAAGTGTGCGGTGAGTTCGTAAATGTGTTTTTGGTGATCAATTTCATTTCCCAATGACCATATTTTGTCTGGTTCTGAATGGTACTGAAATCGTCCGTATGCATTCATCAAGTTCGGAATGTGCGTTACTAATTCTTCATGTAAAAATTCTTTTCTCATATTGTTTCTCATAATAGTTTACCATCAGTGCAAGGAAATCCTTGAACTGTTGAATGAAAATGAAATCTATTTCCACGTTCTCGATGCATTTTTGCCTTCGATACTTGCTATTGGAAATAGCTTGTGCCGCTCATGCATTGATCTCAATTATTTTCAGAAGTAATGATTGATGTTACTCTGATTTATCAGGACGCATTGGGCTATGGTGATATTAGTTCTATTGCTCTTTTGCTCTGTTATGAACAAAAAATAGAGCTTTATTGTGTGAAGTGGCAAGTATACATGAAGAAGTAAAGTACTTTTGCCGAACATCTGCGCTGTATTTATCGTGCTGCACCGACCAGAAATAACATGTGATCATGCTGAAGAGACAAAGTTCCTCTGTCTGGTATTTATCGGTGAGAGTGGTTTGCTGTGTGTTGCCTTCGGAAAGTATTATCAGGCAACGAGTACGCATGAATTAAGGGACGCGTATTAATCCCATGGTGCAATCATCGAGTTTTCATAAGCTTTGACTGCGTTCCATTCAGCAGTGATTTTTCGAAAACCGTTATGATCATTATTTTTTCTGAGCATATTCCCGACTTCTTGCAGGCATGCTTTATAGTTATCAAGGTCAATGTGTTTGTATTTATCATGCATTGATCAATGCATCGATGTCCCTTCTGTTATGCAGTCCTGACTTTGGTCTTCATCACGAATGGTTGTGCGATGAGGGTGAATGACCTGCAGAGCCTGCTAACAAAAGTATTTATCCAGAAAGTCGATTTTCTTTATCATTCAAAGAGAGATATTTCCAATCGGCACTCATTCGTTGTAAATATGTCACGGTTTCTTCTAGCGGATAACCATTTCCGTAATGGGAACCCATTCCTTGATCTTTATGTCCCATTAAGTCGTGCTGTAGTTCTTCAGGGATGCCGTGCTTTCTCAAGCGGTCTTTAAACGTGTGGCGTAGACTGTAGACGGAGTGTTGATCGGTTTCTAAAAGCCCATTGTTCTGCATATACTTATTTATCAGACCTGATGCATTTGATGGGCCATTGTCTGTCGCGTACTGTGTGAAACCCGCTGGGAAAGTCTTAAAGGCCTGCAAGGAATACCCTGTGAGCGGGATAGTACGTTTGCGATGTGTAGTCTTTAACTGCCGATGTTCATTTCCCTGAATGATAATGTGTGGAATAGAGACGTTGAGGCGGATATCTTTTTCTGGATCGAGGCCACAGAGTTCTTTAAATGAACAACCCGTGTCTATCACAGCAAAAAGAAGTGCCTTTGCACACGGGTTTAATTGTGTGAATGCATCCTTTTTGAACCAGCGTTCGTTTAAGAAGTCGATTGTAAACGGAGGTCGCGCATTCTCTTGTGCTTGGAAGTTTAGTCCATCAAAGACAGTTTCTGTTTCGTCATCATGTGCGTTTTTGTAGGTTTTGATAAGGACGCGTAAGTGTGTAATATATTTACTAGCGGTGTTTGCTTTAATTTCTTGCGTTGCAATCTGGTGCTTTAAGTGTCTATGGAAATTTCGTGCCTGCTGACGATCTAAGGAGGACAGATCGATATCTTTTCCTAAGAAGGACGTTAACTGCGTAACGGCATTCTTCAATGGGTTTATTTTTTTTGATCTTTCTCTGTCGTTTAAAGAACTCAGCATATGCACCTGATCATCTTCGTAGAATGCGACTAGATTGGACAGCTTTATGGTAGCTTCGGCTGTGCCAAAGTAGCTTGAAAATTCGCGCCCTTTCGGTTTGCCTGCTTTTGTCCATTCGCTGTGGGTCTGCATTAATTGTGCTGGATTTTGGATAAGCTGATCAAGCGGTTTGTAAATTCGTCCGGTGACTTGTGCCATACGTATAACTTCTTCGTAGCTTGGCTCTGAATAGTTGGTCAGGTCTTCACCATTGCGAAGTTTTTCCATAAGGCTTTGATAATATGGTGAACCGCACCGGGTTTGCCGGAGACCCCAACTCGTGAGAAGTAGGGTCTATGACAAGCAAAACGACGAACAAATTCTCTCCTGAAGTCCGTGCCCGCGCGGTTCGAATGGTGACGGAGCATGAAGCCGAACATCCCTCCCGCTGGGCGGCGGTATCATCGATAGCGGCCAAGATCGGCTGCTCGGCGCATACGCTCCATGAATGGGTGAAGAAGGCCGAGGTCGACAGCGGCAAGCGTGCAGGTTTGCCGAGCGACGTCGCGGAGAAGATGAAGGCTTTGGAGCGGGAGAACCGCGAGCTTCGTCAGGCGAATGAGATTTTACGCAAAGCCTCTGCGTATTTTGCCCAGGCGGAGCTCGACCGCCCACTGAAGCGATGATTGCTTTCATCGACGAACACCGCTCAAGGCTCGGGGTCGAGCCGATCTGCAGGCTGCTGCCGATTGCCCCGTCCACCTATTATGAGGTCGCCGCCAAGCGCGCGGACGTGGATCGCCTGTCGGCCCGCGCCCGGAGCGACATGGCCATGAAGATCGAGATACGCCGTGTGTTCAACGAGAACTTCCAGGTCTATGGTGCGCGCAAGGTCTGGCGGCAGTTGCAACGAGAAGGCTTCGACATCGCCCGCTGCACCGTCGCTCGGCTTATGAGAATGATGGGGCTTCAAGGCGTCATTCGCGGCAAGCCAGTCAGAACCACTGTGCCGGACAAAGCAACTCCATGCCCGCTTGATCGCGTGAACCGACACTTCTTCGCACCCGCACCAAACATGCTGTGGCTTTCTGATTTCACGTATGTGGCCACTTGGCAGGGTTTCGTCTACGTCGCTTTCGTGATCGATGCCTTCGCTCGCCGTATCGTCGGTTGGCGGGCAAGTCGGACTGCCCATGCAGGCTTTGTGCTCGATGCTCTTGACCAGGCGCTTCATGATCGGCGGCCCGCCCATCGTGGCGGACTTATTCATCATTCCGACAGGGGCTCGCAATACGTGTCCATTCGCTATTCCGAGCGACTGGCGGAAGCAGGCATTGAGCCTTCTGTCGGAAGCGTTGGCGACAGTTACGACAACGCTCTGGCCGAAACGATCAACGGTCTTTACAAGGCCGAGGTCATCCATCGACGGGGACCGTGGCGCAACTTCGAAGCCGTGGAGTTCGCCACGCTCGAATGGGTCGATTGGTTTAACAACCGCCGCCTTCTGGAGCCCATCGGAAACATTCCGCCCGCCGAGGCCGAAGAACGATACTATGCCATGCTGGACGCGCCAGCTATGGCCGCATAACTTAAACCAAACGGTCTCCGGCAAATACGGTGCGGTTCATGGTTCGACTTCGCCATATTGCTTCATGGCGACTGAAAGGTCTTTGGTTTTCAGTGAAGCTTTGAATTCTGATTTCCCTGCAAGGCTGCGCAGATGTGCAGGTATGACAAGGCGAAAGACGAAAGTCTTTCGTCGGACGTACAAATGGGGGATGTCAGGGGAGTATTTTTTCAATGATTTTGTACCACCTTTTGTACCATAATATTATGGAAGATGATGAAAATCAATGTTTTCAACGGCTTGGAGCGATAATATGGCGGAGAGAGCGGGATTCGAACCCGCGATACGGTTCCCCGTATACACACTTTCCAGGCGTGCGCCTTCAACCACTCGGCCACCTCTCCACTCAAGACTGATATTTATAAGTGATATCAATCACAACGGCGTATCTTTAAACAGTGGTCAGCTGTTAAACGACCGTTTCGGCGCGGAATATAGCTATAAAAGACGGATGTTCAACCATTATTTCGTGTTTCACTGAATTCATTTGATTTTACAGGCAAAAAACAGTGAAATTATATAAATAATCAGATGATTTATTTGTTTAACATATTGAATTTATTGATTTTAATATTTTTGAGGCTCTGTGGAAAATATCATCGAACTTCGTGCCGCCAGAGCTTGGTTTTGAGTGTTTTGGACTGATCTTGCTGAAATTCGTGACGAAACTGGTCGAATCTTATGTCCGAAAGGACAAATGTTTTTGCTCAACGGCGGAGGGAAGTTACAGACTTTTCCGTGAATTATAATTTTATATTAGAAAAATTTAATAGCCTGTCTGTCAGGAAAGCTCCTTGTGATAGAATGATATTCAGAATTGTTTTTTGAGTTCTGAATTTCAGAAGACGGATATGGGTTGTTATGCGTGTATTTTTTAATTTTCTGGCGCTCTGGTCGTTGGGTGTCAGCTTGTTATTTGCTGTTTTTGATATTGCGCGATCAATTGCGCAGCTTCGTTTGGTTGTGACGCCGTTTCTGCAGAGTTTGCAGGATTATCTGCCTGAATATTTGGCTGCTTTTGCCGGTTTTATACGGCAGGTCTTCTGGAACGGCTTTTGGGACAACTGGATGGTTCCGGTGTTGAATATGCCCGGATGGTTCTTATTTTTAGTGCTGAGTATAGTGTGTTTTGCTGTCGGAACGATCGGGCGTAAATCTTATGCACGTTAAGAGTACAGATATGTGTAAGCCTGTTCCGGCTGCCTGCCGTTAAAACTAACAAGTATGCAGCATTTCCGTTATTGCCATTTAACCCGGAAATGCATCAGACAGGGACTATGATGATGTTCAGGCAATATCCCGAACACAAGTTGCGTATGCCGACCAGTAACGAGGCGCTTGCCGGTCGTACTGAGGCGATTGCGACTTCCGAAGACCATTTTGTTTCCGGACTTCCTCTGCACGGGCCATGGCCGCATAATATGAAGAAAATTCTGTTCGGTATGGGCTGTTTTTGGGGTGTGGAGCGTTTGTTCTGGCAGGTGCCCGGTGTTTATGTCACCGCTGCCGGTTATAGCGGCGGTCTGACACCAAACCCGACCTATGAGGAAACCTGTACGGGCCTGACAGGTCATAATGAAGTGGTGCAAGTGGTCTATGATCCGGCCGAGGTGACGCTGGCACAGCTTTTGCAGATTTTCTGGGAAGAACATGACCCGACGCAGGGTATGCGGCAGGGCAATGATATCGGCACAACATATCGCTCAGGCATTTATGTCTATTCGGATGAAGATCTGAAGACTGCTGAAGCGAGTAAAGCAGCTTACCAACAGGCACTGACCGCCCGTGGTCTTGGCGCAATTACGACGGAAATTCTGCCTGCTTCTGATTTTTATTATGCCGAAGGCTATCATCAGCAATATCTGGCGAAAAACCCTCAGGGTTATTGCGGCTTGCGCGGTACAGGCGTTTCCTGCGTGATTTAAGGGCAGCGCGGTGTGTTCCGGCAATGAAATATGTGTAAGCGCATAAATTTAAGATGAAAAAAGTTCCGGACCGTGCCAGATTGCCGGTTATTAAAATCTGAGCGGGCGGTAAAAAACAGAATAATTTACCGAACACGGGTGGATATTTTCTCGCGCAGAATTACTGCGCTATCGGAGGTGAGTGGTAATGAAGCGTATCGTTATGGGCCTGTTGGCCGCGACCCTGAGTGTTTCAGCAGCTTATTCGGCAGAACTGAAGCCGGCTGTTGTTTATGACTTTGGCGGAAAATTTGACAAGTCTTTCAATGAAGCCGCTTATAATGGCGCTGCCAAATATAAAGCAGATCACGGTACTAATTATCGTGAATTTGAAATTCAGAACGATGCGCAGCGTGAACAGGCTCTGCGTAAATTTGCACAGGATGGCAACTCGCCGGTTGTGATTGCCGGTTTCTCGGCTGTTTCCGCAATTGAGAAAGTTGCAAAGGAATTTCCGGATACGAAATTCGTAATCATTGATGCTGTCGTGGAAGCACCGAATGTGCGCTCCGTTGTCTTTAAAGAAGAAGAAGGCGGCTATCTGGTTGGTATGCTGGCAGCGATGGCTTCTAAAACCGGCACTGTAAGCTTTGTCGGTGGTATGGATGTGCCGCTGATCCGTCGTTTCTATTGCGGTTATGCCGGTGGTGCAAAAGCCGGTAAAGAAGGCACAAAAGTTCTGAATAACTGGACCGGCGATACACCTGCCGCGTGGAATGATCCGGCTAAAGGCAGCGAAATCACCAAAGCCCAGATCGATCAGGGTTCTGACGTGATTTATCATGCTGCCGGTGGTACCGGTATTGGCGTGTTGCAGGCTGCGGCTGATGCGGGCAAGCTCGGCATCGGTGTTGACTCCAACCAGAACGGCCTGCATCCGGGTCATGTTCTGACCTCGATGGTCAAGGGTGTTGATACTGCCGTTTATAAGGCTTTTGAAGATGTTGCCGCTGATAAATTCACAGCCGGTATCGTTCAGATGGGTCTGAAAGATGATGGTGTGAGCTACGCGATGGACGAAAATAACGCCAAGCTGATTACACCTGAAATGAAGGCTGCAGTTGAAGCTGCAAAAGCCGACATCATTTCCGGTAAAATCAAGGTGCATGACTACACCACAGACAATAAGTGCCCTTACTAATCCGGTAGGGCTATTCATAGAAAAGGGCAGTGGTGACACTGCCCTTTTCCATTTGAAATTTCTTTGTGTCTTACCAGTGGGGCGGTTTGGTCACGGAGACTTCCGGCGCTGTTTGTTCTTCCAGCTCTAAAAAACGATCAGTCAGCGCGCTGAGCTTTTTGTTCAGCGCGGTAATCAGCTTCCATTGCTCGGCAATCTCACCGGACAGGTCTTCAATTGTCTTTTCCTGTTCCGCATTGCGAATTTCCAGCTCTGTAAGCCGGTCGGACAGATTTTCAGACATGGGTGGTTTCCTGACAGATCAGAGGGTGTTTGGTATTCATATAGTGCACGGAAGTGATATTTCACGCTATTATGAGGGGTGAAATGCGGCTTTGTGGTGGTTTACACACAGCTTTATGCAATAGCATATATTGTTACCTGCGTAGCGGAATCAGTTAAAGCAGAACATGTCAGATGTTTTCATTTGATGTTCGCGATATGTTATTTGATAAAAATGCTCCGGCAATGCGATGTCGATGATTAACGGATGGGATAATGGCGCAGCCTGCACTTGAACTGACAGGAATTGATAAGCGTTTCGGCGCTGTGCACGCAAACCGTGCTATTGATCTGCGGATCGAAAAGGGAACCATCCACGGGATTATCGGCGAAAACGGCGCCGGAAAATCGACTTTGATGTCGATTATCTACGGTTTCTATCAGCCGGATAAAGGCACGATCAAAGTCAATGACCGGCAGGTGCATATATCCAATCCGGATGCGGCAATCGCTGCGGGCATCGGTATGGTGCATCAGCACTTTATGCTGGTTGATAATTTTACAGTGCTTGAAAATGTGATGCTGGGTGCGGAAGGTGCGCCTTTGCTGTCTGCGGGTATTGCAAAAGCACGCGAGCAGTTGAAGGCGCTCGAAAAAGAATATGCGCTGGATGTTGACCCTGATGCGGTGGTCGAAGATCTGCCGGTTGGCTTGCAGCAGCGCGTGGAAATTCTGAAGGCGCTGTATCGCGGCGCGGAAATTCTGATCCTTGATGAACCGACCGGTGTGCTGACACCATCAGAGGCTGACCATCTGTTCCGCATTTTGCGGCAGCTGAAAGATCAGGGCAAAACCATTGTTCTGATTACCCATAAGCTGCGCGAGATTATGGCAGTGACAGATAATGTTTCGGTGATGCGGCAGGGCACGATGGTTGCCACCCGCAAAACCGCTGAAGCAAGCGTGGAAGAACTGGCTGAACTGATGGTTGGCCGCCGTGTTTTGCTGCGCGTGAACAAGCAGGCTGCGACACCCGGTGAGCCTGTTTTGCAAGTGAAGAACCTTGTCGTGCGCAATGCGCAGAAAACCACAGTCGTGGATACGGTGTCTTTTGATGTGCGTGCCGGTGAGATTGTCGGCATTGCCGGTGTTGCCGGTAACGGCCAGTCAGAATTGATTGAAGTGATTGCCGGAATTCGCCGTGCCGAGAGCGGTGTGGTGATGCTGAATAGCCTGCCGGTCAATGTGACCGGTAATGCGCATCCGGCAGAATTGCGCCGTCGCGGTCTCGCCCATGTGCCGGAAGACCGCCACCATATGGGTCTGGTGCTGGCCTATGAGGAATATGAAAATTCCATTCTCGGTTATCATGATGATCCGCGTTATCTCAAAGGCCCGTTTCTGAATATTGAAGCGATCATGCAGGATGCTAAGGGCAAAATTGCGCAATATGATATTCGTCCTGCCGATCCGCGTCTGAAAACCGCGAATTTCTCCGGTGGTAACCAGCAGAAAATCGTGCTGGCACGTGAGATGGAACGCAATCCGGATGTGCTGATTGTAGCGCAGCCGACGCGCGGCGTGGATGTCGGTGCGATCGAATTTATTCATAAACGTATTATTGAAATGCGCGATGCCGGTAAGGCCGTGCTGTTGATTTCTGTTGAGCTGGACGAAATCCGTTCGCTGTCCGACCGTATTCTGGTGATGTTTGCCGGACGTGTTGTCGGTGAATGCGGACCGGAAGCCGGTGAGGGGGAAATCGGCCTGCTGATGGCGGGTATTCAGAATGAAGATAATAAGAAAACCGAAAAGGGCCTGCATTAATGATTAGCTCAACACCGGCATTGCTCATCATTGATATGCAAAAGGCTATTGATGATCCGAAATGGGGTCGCCGCGGACAGCCGCAGACAGAAGCGAATTTACAGCGCCTGCTGGAAGCATGGCGCGAGCGTCGTTTGCCCGTGGTGCATGTGCGCCATGATTCAACTGATCCGCAGTCGCCTTATCGCTCTGGCACAGCAGGCAATGAATTCAAGGCAGAAGTCGAGCCTCAGATCGGTGAACCGGTCGTGGATAAACGTACCAACAGCGCTTTTATCGGCACAGATCTGATGGATGTGCTGGATGAACTGCAAATCCGCACGCTGGTCGTCGGTGGTGTGCTGCTGGAAAATTCCGTTGATGCAACAGTGCGCATGGCCGCTAATCTCGGTTTTGAAGTGATTGTGCCGGAAGATGCGGTTGCCAGTACAGACCGCACAGACCTGCAGGGGCGTCTCTGGAGTGCGGAAGATGTGCATGCGCTAACACTGGCCGTGTTGCAGGGCGAATATGCGCAGGTAAAAACCACTGACGCCGTGATCGGAATGTTGCCATGAGCCAGCCTTTTGCAAAATTACCGCGCTGGGTGGATTATGGTCTGATCCCGACACTGAACCTGCTGGTTGCGTTTCTGGTTGCGGGACTTGTGGTGCTGCTGGTCGGGGAAAACCCGCTGGATGCGGCACTGCTGATGGTCAAAGGTGCCTTTGGCTCCGGTGAAGGCATTGGCTATACGCTGTTTTATGCCACGAATTTTATCTTTGCCGGTCTGGCTGTGGCTGTCGCTTTTCATTGCGGGCTGTTCAATATCGGCGGTGAGGGGCAGGCTTATATCGGCGGGCTTGGCGTGGCGCTGATCTGCCTCTGGCTGGATGCATCCATGCCGTGGTGGATTACCATGATTGCGGCGCTGCTTGGCGGTGCGATTTTTGGCGCACTCTGGGCGCTGATACCGGCATGGCTTTTGGCTAAGCGCGGTTCGCATATCGTGATCACCACGATTATGTTCAACTTCATTGCCGCCAGTCTGATGGTCTATCTGATTATCAATTTCATCAAGCCAATTGGCGTGATGGCACCGGAAAGCCGTGGCTTTGCAGAAGGTGGGCAACTGCCGAAACTCGACTGGCTGATGAACCTGTTCGGTATGGAAATCCGCTCGGCACCGCTGAATATCAGCTTTTTGCTGGCGTTGCTGGCCTGTTATCTGGTGTGGTTGCTGATCTGGCGGACAAAAATCGGCTATGAAATCCGCACGATGGGGCATAGCCCGCGTGCCGCTGAATATGCCGGTATCAATCCGTCGAGAACGATTATTATCACCATGCTGATTTCCGGTGCACTGGCCGGTATGATGGCGCTTAATCCGGTGATGGGCGCGCAATATCGCCTGCAACTGGACTTTGTTGCCGGTGCCGGTTTTGTGGGGATTGCGGTGGCACTGATGGGGCGTTCGCATCCGGTGGGGATCATTCCGGCGGCGATCCTGTTTGGTATGCTTTATCAGGGCGGTGCGGAAATCGCTTTTGATATGCCGAATATTTCCCGCGACATGATTGTGATTATTCAGGGTCTGGTGATCCTGTTTGCCGGTGCGATGGAGCATATGTTCCGCCCTGCTTTCCAGCGGTTTTTCATGCGTTTTGCATCGCGAAATGCTGCCGGTGCAGCCACGAAGGCAGGGGAGTAAGCGCCATGGACAGCTATGTAACTCTTATTCAGCTGCTTGATTCAACCTTGCGCCTGTCTGCGCCGTTGCTGTTTGCCTGTCTTGCAGGGCTTTATTCAGAGCGTGCAGGGATTGTCGATATCGGTCTTGAAGGTAAAATGCTGGCCGGTGCTTTCGCTGCCGGTACAGTTGCTGCCATCAGCGGTTCTGCCCTTGTTGGTCTTGGTGCGGCTTTGCTGGTTTCGATGCTGTTGTCGCTGGTGCACGGTTTTGCCTCGATCACCCATCGCGGTAATCAGATTGTTTCCGGTCTGGCGATCAATTTTATCGCGGCCGGTACAACAATTATTCTCGGTCAGGCATGGTTTGGACAGGGTGGCCGTACACCGTCTTTGCCAAACAGCGCCCGTTTTACATCTATTAATTTTCCGGGCGCGGAAGCCGTTAAAGACGTGCCGGTTGTCGGCTATCTTTATGCGGAGCTGATTTCCGGCCACTCCATTCTGGTCTATCTGGCTTTCTTGATGGTGCCGCTGACATGGTGGGTTTTGTATCGCACCCGCTTTGGTCTGCGTCTGCGTGCGGTGGGTGAAAATCCTGCGGCTGTTGATACAGCTGGTATTTCGGTGACATGGCTGCGTTACCGTGCGGTGATTATCTGCGGTCTGCTCTGCGGTATGGCCGGTGCCTATCTGGCGACAGCACAGGGCGCAGGCTTTGTGAAAGATATGACTGCCGGTAAAGGCTATATTGCTCTGGCTGCGCTGATTTTTGCTAAATGGCGTCCGGTGCAGGCGATGTATGCTTGTTTGCTGTTCGGCTTTCTCGATGCGCTGGGCATTCGCCTGCAAGGCCAGTCTCTGCCGCTGATCGGTGATGTACCGGTACAGTTCATGCAGGCTCTGCCATATATTCTGACCGTTATTCTGCTGGCTGGTTTCATCGGTAAGGCCATTCCGCCGAAAGCGGGCGGAATACCGTATGTGAAAGAACGCTAAGGCTGGCTGTCAAAGAGCGTTGAGATTAAAAATGAGGAGGGGCTGATATGGCTCAGGATTTATTTGATGCAGCCTATGCTGCAATGCAGAAATGCCATGCCCCTTACTCGAAATTTCCGGTCGGTGCCGCATTGCGCACCAAAGACGGGCGGATTTATTCCGGCTGCAATATCGAGGTGATTTCCTTCCCTGAAGGCTGGTGTGCCGAGACCACTATGCTGTCGCATTATGTGATGGATGGCGGCGGTGAGATTGCCGAAATTCTGGTGATGGCTGAGAAACTGGAAAAATGCTCCCCTTGCGGCGGTTGCCGTCAGCGTCTGGCAGAATTTGCCGGTGCTGATGTGCCGCTGCATTTGTGTGACAGTTCCGGTGTTGTGCAGACCGTGACGATGCGCGAATTACTACCATTCAGTTTTCAGACCGATGTGATTGGTTAAGGCCATGACCGAAGCAGCTTTGATTTTACGCGCCCGTCTCAATGAAGCTTTTGCCGGTGAAACGCTGAAAGTTGCTATTGTGCTGGGTTCCGGTCTTGGCGGTCTGGTCAGCGAACTCGATGATCCGGTGCATATCCGTTATTCCGATCTGCCTCGCTTTCCGAAAAGCGGCGTCAGCGGCCATGCGGGCGAGGTGGTTGTCGGTCGGCTAATGGGCAAGCTGGTAATGGTGCTGGCAGGACGTGCACATTATTATGAACAGGGCGATGCAGCGGCGATGCGCCCTGTGCTGGAGACACTGAAAGCACTTGGCATTGAAACCCTGATCCTGACCAATGCCGCCGGTTCTGTGGTGCAGGATATGGCACCCGGCAGCGTGATGCTGATTGATGATCATATCAATTATTCCGGTATGAACCCGCTGATCGGCGAACATACAGATGCGCGTTTTACCGGCATGACAGCGGCCTATGATGCAGACCTCAAGCAGGCTTTCCGCGATGCGGCGCGCGCTGCTGATGAGAAGCTGTATGAGGGTGTCTATATGTGGTTCTCCGGCCCGTCTTTTGAAACACCGGCAGAAATCCGCATGGCGCGGGTGCTGGGTGCCGATGCTGTGGGCATGTCCACTGTGCCGGAAGTGATTTTGGCGCGTTTTCTGGGGCTGCGGGCTGCCGCTTGTTCGGTTATCACCAATTATGGTGCAGGCATGAGCGGCGATGAACTCTCCCACCATGAAACCAAAACAATGGCGCCTTTGGGCGGCCAGAAACTGCAAAAAATTATCAAGATACTGGTTGGCGAAATCGGCTGATCGTTAAAAAGGTGCCGCTATGCTGCCACAGGAAATCATTCGGGCAAAACGCGATAAGCAGATTTTGAGCGCGGAGCAAATCAAGGCATTTGTGCGCGGTATTACCGATGGCAGTGTGAGTGAAGGGCAGATTGCTGCCTTTGGCATGGCGGTTTATTTCAATGGTATGACCCGTGATGAGGCTGTGGCGCTGACGACGGCCATGCAATATTCCGGCGATGTGTTGGAATGGCGCGATCTGGACGGGCCTGTGGTCGATAAACATTCCACCGGAGGTGTCGGCGATAATGTGTCTTTGATGTTGGCACCGATTGTAGCTGCCTGCGGTGCTTTTGTGCCAATGATCTCCGGTCGCGGCCTTGGCCATACCGGCGGTACGTTGGACAAGATGGATGCCATCCTCGGCTATCAAAGCTATCCTGATAAAGCCTTGTTCGACAAAGTTGTGCGCGATTGCGGTTGTGCCATCATCGGCCCGACCGGCGATTTGGCACCGGCGGATAAGCGCTTTTATGCCGTGCGTGATGTGACGGCGACTGTGGAATCCATTCCGCTGATTACCGCTTCTATTCTCTCGAAAAAACTGGCTTCCGGTATTGGCGGGCTGGTGCTGGATGTGAAAACCGGCAGCGGTGCTTTTATGCCGACATTTGAAGCTTCGCAGGCTTTGGCGCAAAGTCTGGTGCAGGTGGCTAATGGTGCGGGGCTACCGACCAGTGCACTGATTACCGATATGAACGAGCCGCTGGCCGATTGTGCCGGTAATGCAGTGGAAGTGCGTAATGCGGTTGACTTCCTGACCGGTGCCAAGCGTCAGGAACGCCTCGCCGAAGTGGTGCTAAATTTTGCCGCCCATATGCTGGTAACAGCAGGTCTGGCTCAAACTGTTGCGGATGGTTTGGCAAAAGCGCAAACGGCTCTGGATAATGGCAGTGCCGCAGAAAAATTCGGCCGTATGGTTTCTGGCCTTGGCGGACCTGCAGATTTCGTTGAAAGAGCCGCGCATTATCTGCCGGTTGCGCCTATTCAGGTGCCGGTGTGTGCTGAGCGTGATGGTTATATCAGCGCCATAGATACACGCGCAGTCGGCATGAGTGTTGTCGCATTGGGCGGCGGGCGTATGCGCCCGCAGGATCAGATCGACCCTTCTGTCGGTGTGACCAATATTCTGCCGTTGGGCAGTGAAGTTAAAGCTAGTGATGTGCTGGCATTGGTTCATGCGCAGACGCAAGACAAAGCCGATCAGGCTGTGCAGATGGTGCGGCAGGCGATGATGCTGAGTGATAGTGAACCGCAGCTCAATCCGGTGATTTATGAAACCGTAACTGCATAAAAAAAACGGCGCTTTGAGCGCCGTTTTTTATTTCATTTTTGGTGCCGACCATACGGTCGCTTTTTAGTTACTTGGTGCCGTACATACGGTCGCAATCTTATTATTTGGTGCCGTACATACGGTCACCGGCATCACCAAGACCCGGAACAATATAGCCGTCTTCATTCAGCTTCTCATCAATGGCCGCTGTATAGATCGGCACATCCGGATGCACTTCCGCAAAATGCTTGATGCCTTCCGGCGCTGCCAGCAGGCAGAGGAAGCGGATATTGCTTGCGCCGCGCTCTTTCAGCTTGGTGATCGCCTCAACAGCTGAGTTGCCGGTTGCCAGCATCGGATCAACCACAATAATCAGGCGGTTGACGATATCTTCCGGCGCTTTGAAGTAATATTCCACCGGCTGCAAAGTCTTGTGATCGCGATAGAGACCGATATGGGCAACGCGTGCCGCAGGCACCAGATCGAGCATACCTTCCAGCAGACCATTACCTGCACGCAGGATGGATGCGAAAACCAGCTTCTTACCGTCGAGGATCGGCGATTCCATTGGCTGCATCGGCGTTTCGATCATGGTTGTTGTCAGATCGAGATCGCGGGTCACTTCATAGCAAAGCAGAAGGGAAATCTCTTTCAGCAACCGCCGGAAGCTGGCGGTTGAAGTTTCTTTCATGCGCATAATGGTGAGCTTGTGCTGAACAAGCGGATGACTAACTACCGTAACGCTCATAATATCCCGCTGCTTTCAAAATTTATTTTTTGCATTATTAGCCGAAGCCGATGAATTTTCCAGACCGCAATAAGCGAAAATACGGGTATGGAAAAGCAGCAGGGCTTAAATTTATCCCGTTTTATACAATTCTCTCAAAGAGAATGCAGGCTTTATGGATGAATGCGCAGAGCTACACGAAACTGTGACGGGTTTTAGTGGTAAAAAGAATCATGTTTCCTGCGGCTTTGCAGCGCAAATTTTGTTAAGTCGTATCAAACTTTGCCGTATTTGCTTGTAACATCGCGCCCAGCCTTTATATGCTACTGGGCAGATGTTTCATCAGGCATAGTTTGAAATTTGCAGTTTCAGGCTTCTATGCAATGCCTCAATCTTGACCCCTAGGTCAGGCGGGCAGGACAGGATAAATTATGAGCCAGCAACACGAAAATTCTACAGCGGATCAGGGTGCAGATGAGAGCCGTGTCGGTGCCCATGGCGGTATGGAAAATTCTTTCGGCTTTCAGAATGTCGATGAGGAATCCAAACAGGGGCTGGTGAATGAAGTTTTTCACAGTGTGGCCAAGCGCTATGATGTGATGAATGATCTGATGTCTGCCGGTCTGCACCGTGCGTGGAAAGATGCAATGGTTGCTTGGCTGGCACCGCCGAAAATCCCGTCGCATATTCAGAACTGGCGCTCGCTCGATGTGGCTGGTGGTACCGGTGATATTGCTTTCCGTATTGTTGAAGCATCAGACCGTCAGGCGCATACAACTGTGCTTGATATTAACGGTTCGATGCTGGCTGTCGGGCAGGAGCGCGCGGCCAAAAAAGGTCTGCTGAATAATGTGGACTTTGTCGAGGCAAATGCCGAAAAACTGCCTTTCGACGATAATTCATTTGATGCTTATACGATTGCTTTTGGTATCCGCAATGTGCCGCATATTGACTGGGCGCTGAGCGAGGCTTTCCGCGTGCTGAAGCCGGGTGGCCGTTTTCTCTGCCTTGAATTTTCCGAAGTTGAAATGCCACTGCTGGATAAGATTTATGACCAGTGGTCGTTCCATGCGATTCCGGCTATCGGCAAGATGGTGACCGGTGATGCGGATTCCTATAAATATCTGGTTGAATCCATCCGCAAATTCCCGAAACAGCAGGATTTTGCCAATATGATTACAGCGGCCGGTTTTTCCCGCGTGACATGGCGTAATTTCACCGGCGGTATTGCCAGCCTGCATTCTGGCTGGAAAATCTGATTATTATTTCCCGCGCATTTTAATTCCGGAAATTACTACAGGATTTCCGGAATGCGCTCTGTAAAGTGAGTGAGTTATGGGCCGCATTGCTGCTAGTTTCCGACTGATCCATGCCGGTTGGGTGATGACCCGTGAAGGTGTAATCAGCGCATTGCCGGCAGAAGGCCTGAGCGGTTTACCTGCTTTTGCTCACCGTGTTGCAGGGGCTCTGGCACGTAAACGCTCGCGCGATACAGCGCGTTCAGAACGCATGTCGCGGGCGATGAACCGGTTGGGGCCGTCTTATGTAAAGCTCGGTCAGTTTCTGGCTACGCGTCCTGATTTCGTCGGCAAGGAAGTTGCGGATGATTTGCAGCTTTTGCAGGACCGGATGGATTTCTTCTCTGAAGAGGCTGCAAAGCGTACGGTTGAGGGCTCGCTCGGCCGCACAATTGATGATCTTTATACGGAATTTGATGCGCCGATTGCTGCTGCATCCATGGCGCAGGTGCATCCGGCATTTGTTGGCGGTACGCGCAAAGTTGCCGTTAAAGTCATCCGTCCGGGTGTGCGTCAGCGTTTCGCGCAGGATCTTGAAGGCTTCTTCATGGTTGCGCGCCTGCAGGAGCGCTTCGTACCGGTGACGCGCCGTCTGCGTCCGGTCATGGTGGCTGAAACGCTTGCACAAACCACGCGTATCGAGATGGATTTGCGGCTGGAAGCGGCCGCACTGTCCGAAATTGCCGAAAATATCAAGGGTGACGAAGGTTTCCGTGTGCCTGCCGTGGATTGGGAGCGCACCGGTCGTGATGTGCTGACCATGGAGTGGATCGACGGCATTAAAATGTCGGATGTCGAGGGCTTACGTGCTGCCGGTTTTGATCTGCAGAAACTGGCGCGCACATTGATCCAGTCCTTCCTGCGCCATACGCTGCGCGACGGTTTTTTCCATGCGGATATGCATCCGGGCAACCTGTTTGTGGATGCCAAAGGCACAATTGTTGCGGTGGATTTTGGTATTACCGGTCGTCTCAATAAGCAGCAGCGCCGTTTTCTGGCAGAAATTCTTTATGGTTTTATCACGCGCGATTATCGTCGTGTGGCCGAGGTGCATTTTGAGGCCGGCTATGTGCCACATCATCATGATGTGGCGAGCTTTGCGCAGGCAATCCGCGCAATCGGTGAGCCGATTCATGGCCAGCCTGCTGAAACCATTTCAATGGCGAAGCTGCTGACCCTGCTGTTTGAGGTAACTGAGCTGTTTGACATGGAAACCCGTGCTGAACTGATTATGCTGCAGAAGACAATGGTTGTGGTTGAAGGTGTGTCGCGCACGCTTGATCCGAATTTCAATATGTGGAAGTCGGCAGAGCCGGTTGTCGGTGGCTGGATCCGTAAAAATCTGGGGCCTGTCGGTATTGCGGCTGATGTGAAAGAAAGCGGCATGGCATTGCTGCATTTCATGCGTCAGACACCGGAGCTGACCAAGCGGCTGGAGCGGCTTTCCGGAGAGCTGGACAATATGGCTGCCAATGGTCTGCGTTTTGATGATGCGACCGCTGCGGCTATCGGCAAAGCAGAAGCACGGCATACGCGCTCAGGCCGGATTGCCCAGATTGTGATAGCGGTCTGTGTGGTGATCCTGACGGTAAAATTGCTCTTTTGATTGCATTGATTGCATAAATGATTGCAAATTTGAGCAGAAAAGCGGTATTCTGAAAGGAGTATCGCTTTTTTGTTGGAGGCAAGCATTTCCAGCAAAAGTGTGAAGCGCCTTCGCGGGAAAATCAATTCACTGGATTGATTTTTTATCCCGCTTCGATACGTCCGGAAATGCGTAAACAAATAGATAGAGCATTTCCTATCATTTAAGATAACTTAGGAATGCTCTATCATGGCCAGCATCACAATCCGTAATCTTGATGAAGATGTAAAAGAAGCTCTGCGCCGTCAGGCGGCAGCCAATGGCCGCTCGATGGAAGAAGAAGTGCGGGTTCTTTTATCGGGCGAAACACAAGTGCCTGCTCCTTTGGCTCCGGCATCTGATCCTGTTGCGCAGAGCCTTAAAGGCAAACGGATTTTGCTGATTATCGGCGGTGGCATTGCTGCCTATAAGGTGCTGGATTTGATCCGCCGTTTGAAAGAGCGTGGCGCACAGGTGCGGCCGGTGATGACGCAAGCAGCGCAGGCTTTTATCACGCCGTTGTCTGTCGGTGCTTTGGCTGCCGACCATGTTTATACGGATTTGTTTTCCCGTGAGGATGAGCAGGATGTCGGCCATGTCAGGCTGGCGCGTGATGCCGATCTGATTGTGGTGGCTCCTGTGACGGCTGATCGTATGGCGCAGATGGTGGCAGGGCTGGGCGGTGATCTGGCAGCGGCTATTCTGCTGGCGCGCAAAGTGCCGGTATTGATAGCGCCTGCAATGAATCCGGCGATGTGGAATAATCCGGCGACGCAGCGCAATGTGAAGGTGCTGCATCAGGATGGTGTGCATTTTATCGGCCCTGAGTATGGTGAAATGGCTGAAAAGGGTGAGGCCGGTACGGGGCGCATGAGTGAGCCTTTGCAGATCGTGGCGAAGATCGAGCAATTGCTGTTACCCGTGCAGTCTTTGCCGCTGGCAGGTAAGAAAATCATCATTACATCGGGGCCGACCCATGAGCCGATTGATCCGGTGCGCTATATTGCCAATCGCTCGTCGGGCAAGCAGGGGCATGCAATTGCTGCGGCTCTGGTGCGGCTTGGTGCAGATGTACGGCTGGTAGCGGGACCGGTGACCATTCCTGATCCGCAGGGCGTTACAACCATCCATGTGGAGACGGCGCGGCAAATGCGCGATGCGGTTGAGGCGCAATTGCCCGCTGATGCGGCGGTGATGGTTGCGGCCGTTGCCGATTGGCGCACAGCCAACGCGGCGGATCAAAAGATTAAAAAACAGGCAGGTGAGGCGGCGCCGTCTTTGCAGATGGTGGAGAATCCGGACATTCTCGCAACGATTGGTCATCACGCACAGCGTCCGCGTCTCGTTGTTGGTTTCGCTGCCGAGACGCAAAATGTGGTCGAAAATGCCCGCAAGAAGCTGGATAAAAAAGGCGCGAACTGGATTGTCGCGAATAATGTGAGTTTTTCTGAAGATGGTGGCAGCGTGATGGGCGGCGATCATAATCAGGTGTTGCTGGTCAGCCGTGATGGCGTGGACGAATGGCCGCTGCTGGATAAGGATGAAGTGGCATTGCGGCTGGCTGAAAAGATTGCTGCTGCTTTAAGCTGAATAGTTATTTTTAAACTGATTGCCTAAAAATAAGGCTTGCATATATGTGCTGCTTTATTTTTAGGCAAATCTGTTTTTAACGAGTGTCTGCTCTTTGTGCTCAACGAATATCAATAGTACTTGTCGTTAAAGAATCCATTTTTTAAGTGGAAATATTTTTAACATAAAATCAGCAGCTTATTATTTTGACTCTGTTCCTGATTAATGATTTTTCACAGTTTGGCATGAAAATTGCTCTGTCTCTGTTGAGCCACAGAAGCCTGCCTGTTGCAGGGCTTCCGGCAGATACGGGAGATTTTGATGCTTATTTTCAGAGAGCCCAGATTATCAGCACGCAGTTTATTCAAAGCTGCATTCGGTGCTTTGGCTGTATTGATAGTTTTTCCATATGCACAGGCATTTGCGCAGGATGCGGCAGCTGTGGCTGACACCGGTGATACCGCGTGGATGCTGACCTCCACAGTGCTGGTTTTGCTGATGACCATACCGGGTGTGGCGCTGTTTTATGGCGGCATGGTGCGCGGTAAGAATGCACTGGCAACCACTATGCAAAGTTTTGCAATTGCCTGTGTGGCTTCCGTATTGTGGATGGTGGCCGGTTACTCGCTGGCTTTCAGTGACGGCGGCAGTGCCAATGCTTTTATCGGCGGATTGTCGAAAGCGTTTTTTGCGGGTGTCACTCCGGCATCCCTGACCGGCACAATTCCTGAATATGTGTTTATCACCTTTCAGATGACATTTGCGATCATCACGCCCGCACTGATTGTTGGTGCATTTGCCGAGCGGATGAAATTCTCAGCGCTGCTGATCTTCACCATTTTGTGGCTGTTCATTGTCTATGTGCCGGTGGCGCATTGGGTGTGGGGCGGCGGTTTTCTCGGTGGTGACGGCGTACTGGATTTTGCCGGTGGCACGGTCGTGCATATCAATTCCGGTATTGCCGGTCTGGTTGTGGCGTTAATGCTGGGCAAGCGTGACGGCTACGGACAGGTGAATATGGCACCGCATAATCTGGTCTATTCGCTGATTGGTGCATCGCTGCTTTGGGTCGGCTGGTTTGGTTTCAATGCCGGTTCTGCCGGTGGTGCGAATGGTATTGCTGCAGTAGCCATGGTGAATACGCAGGTTGCCGCTGCTGCGGCTGCGCTGAGCTGGATGGTTGTGGAATGGCTGGCGACAAAGCGGCCGAGTGTGCTGGGTATTATCTCCGGCGCGGTGGCTGGTCTCGTGGGGATTACACCGGCTGCAGGCTTTGTTAATCCGGCAGGGGCGCTGATGATCGGCGTGGCCTCAGGTGCAGGCTGTTATTTCGCGGCAGTCAAGCTCAAGCACTGGCTCGGCTATGACGACAGTCTGGATGCTTTTGGTGTGCATGGTGTCGGCGGTATTATCGGGGCGCTTCTCACCGGCCTGTTTGCAGATGCGGCGATCAATCCGCTCTCGGAAGGCGCGACGGTTCTCAAGCAGCTTTATGGTGTGGTGGTGACCATGCTTTACACGGCGCTGATGACTGCCCTGATCGTTTTTGTCATCAGAATATTCATGGGGCTGCGAGTGTCCAAGGCCACGGAAATCGAAGGTCTCGATATCAATCTGCACGGCGAGACTGTGCATTCATAAAAACAAGTTCAGCCGCAGAGGGGCTGCCGCGTAACCGGCTCTGTCAGATCATCCGCAGAAGATGACAGCAGAAACCGGTTACGCGGATTTATTATGTTTATTTCTTAATGTCGCGAACCTGATAATCTTTGATCGCGGCAAATTTGATGGCTTTCCAGCGTTCTGCTTCATAATTCAGCGAGAATGCATTCGGCGTCAGATAGACCGGATCATTATCCAGATCATGAGCAATATCGGCGCGATGGGTAGCGATGAAACGGTTCAGCTCAGCCGGATCATCGGAAGAGATCCAGCGGCACAGGCTGAAGCGCGACATTTCAAAGCCGACCGGTAGCGAATATTCGATCTTGAGGCGTTCAGTCAGAACGTCGATCTGCAGGGCTCCGACCACGCCGACAATCGCCGGAGAGCCGTCATCCGGCAGGAATAGCTGTACCACGCCTTCTTCAGCCATTTGCTGGAGAGCTTCACGCAGCTTCTTGGCCTTCATCGCATCATCAAGACGCACGCGACGCAGAATTTCCGGCGCGAAGTTTGGTACGCCACGGAACAGCAGGTCTTCACCCTCGGTCAGCGTGTCACCGATGCGCAGAGTTCCGTGGTTCGGAATGCCAACCACGTCACCGGCAAACGCCTCGTCGGCGATCTGGCGGGAACGGGCAAAGAAGAACTGCGGAGCGGAAAGGCTCATCGGCTTGCCGGTACGCACCAGCTTGGCTTTCATGCCACGGGACAGTTTGCCGGAGCAGACGCGCAGGAAGGCGATGCGGTCGCGGTGGTTCGGATCCATATTCGCCTGAATCTTGAACACGAAACCAGTCATTTTTTCTTCATCGGCTTCAACGCGGCGGGTGTCGGCATCTTGCGCGCGCGGGCTCGGGCCGTAATCGCAGAAAGCTTCAATCAGATCGCGCACACCGAATTTCTTCAGCGCAGAGCCGAAATAAACCGGCGTCAGGTGACCTTCACGGAAAGACTGCAGATCAAATTCACGGCAGACACCGCGTGCCATTTCCACGCTTTCAATGAAGTTTTCACGTTCATTTTCCGGCAGCAGACCGGCGGCCAGCGCATCGTCAGGGCCGCTGACCGGTGTCGGCTGCTCTTCGGTATCCTGACGGCGGATGGTGTTATTGTGCAGATCATAGGTGCCGGCAAAGCTCTTGCCGGAGCCGATCGGCCATGTGATCGGTGCTGTATCCAGCGCCAGTTTTTCTTCGATCTCGTCGAGAATT
This sequence comes from Pseudochrobactrum algeriensis, assembly GCF_018436245.1. Taxonomy (NCBI): domain Bacteria; kingdom Pseudomonadati; phylum Pseudomonadota; class Alphaproteobacteria; order Hyphomicrobiales; family Brucellaceae; genus Pseudochrobactrum; species Pseudochrobactrum algeriensis. The sequence continues at coordinate 2,639,797 of NZ_CP075361.1, read as the reverse complement.
TCAAACGGGTCGCGGGCTTCACGGTCCATCTTGTTGATGAAAGTGACAATCGGAATGTCACGCATACGGCAGACTTCAAACAGTTTCAGCGTACGCGGTTCGATACCTTTGGCGGCATCAATCACCATGACGGCACTGTCAACGGCTGTGAGCGTGCGATAGGTGTCATCCGCAAAGTCTTCGTGACCCGGTGTATCCAGCAGGTTGAAGATGCAGTCTTTATATTCAAAGGTCATCACCGAGGTGACGACGGAAATACCGCGGTCGCGCTCAATATTCATCCAGTCGGAACGGGTCTGGATGCGGTCTTTCTTTGCCTTAACTTCACCGGCAAGCTGAATAGCACCGCCGAATAGCAGCAGTTTTTCAGTCAGCGTGGTTTTACCGGCGTCCGGATGCGCAATGATCGCGAATGTGCGACGATGCGAGGCGGGGGTCGTTTGTTCAGGCATAAAGAGCTCGGATAATATAAAATTGGACAGGTGTGCCTTCTAGCAGCATCGCGGCAGTTCGTCGACCTGAAATGCAAAAGGGCGTTTTCTGCCGTTGAAAGCAGAAAACGCCCTTTTCATAAAGCGGTTTTATCAGCCGCGCATGGTTTTGAGGCCAAAGCCCAGTGCGATCATCGCCCAACCCTGGAAGACCAGATCAATGGCAAGGAACATGCCGAGAATCCACAGGCTGTTGACCGGCCAGCCGATTGCAATAACAATACCGGCGAGGGCAGTGATGAGGCCACCGGCGAGCATCCAGCCCCAGCCTTTAACGCTGCGGCTCTGAAATGCGACCCACATACGGAACACACCCGAGCCCAGCAGTGCTGCGGCGATGAAGATTGTGAAAATGCTGGATGCGAGCAGCGGGTTGAGGAAGGTCAGAACACCGGCTGCCGCATAAAGCGCACCGCTGATCATCCAGAAGAAGAAGCTCTTCCATGTCTGAACACTGAATGCATGGATGATTTCAACAATACCAGCAATCAGAATAGTGATACCTACGTAATAGACCGATGCCACGGTCGCAAAAACGAGATTACCGAAAGCAATACCACCGAGCATCAGCATGACAATGCCCAGAACGATAAACCAGCCCCATTTATGAGTGAGGGAGCTGATGGCTTGTGCCGGAGTTTTAATATCTGATGATAAAGACATGAGTGTCATCCTGTTGATGAAGTAACGCAACTCTTATTAAAAGATGATCATATTAAATTTATTGCAAAATTCAAATGATTATAATGTGATCCTGCTTCACTATATTAAAATCAGGATCTTTAGTGCGGTTGAAAAACGGGTTGGGAAGTGCAGGTTTTGTTCTGTGTTTTTAAAGCGCATCCGAATTTTTATCCGGCAAGTTGTGTATTATAAATCAGGCGCGAAATTCTTTTGCCAAAGCTCGGTGATTGCTGATAATTTGCCTGCATGTTTGACGCGTTGATTTCATATTGGCCGGTTTACTGGCCGCATATTGTGCTTGGTTTTTCGCTGATTATCGGTGCGATTGCTGCCATTCATGCGACAATGACCAAAGAGGAAGTCCGTTCCGCTCTCGGGTGGGTCGGCGTTATCATGCTGTCGCCGATTATCGGTGCCGTGGTCTATGCCATTGCCGGTGTGAACCGTATCAGACGAACCTCGCTGAGTATGCAGCGTGCGGGTATGACCGATATCGAGCTTTATCACTTGTCGCATTATGATGCCTCGCCGGATGAAGTGCGCGATGCCAGCGGCAAAAATTTTATTGCGATGAAGCGTCTGGGCGATGTTGTCAGCCGCTGTAATCTGACGTCAGGCAATAATATTGAGGTTTTGCAGAGCGGTGATATTGCCTATGCAGCCATGCTGGAAGCGATTGGCAGAGCAAAGCGCAGCATTCTGCTGGAAACCTATATTTTTGATAATGATGAAATCGGCAAGCAATTTGCTGAGGCGCTTGGCAAGGCCGTTATCCGTGGTGTGGAAGTCCGCGTGCTGGTGGATGCTGTCGGCGCCCGTTATTCCACGCCGAGTATCGTTGGTTTGCTGCGCTCCAAGACTGTGCAGGCAGAGGTGTTTAACGGCAAGCTGATTATGGGGCTGCGTCTGCCTTATGCCAATCTGCGTACACACCGTAAAATTCTGATTATTGACGGGGAAATTGCTTTTACCGGCGGTATGAATATCCGTGCGGGCTTCACCACGGAATTTGCCCGTGATCATGCGGCGCAGGATACGCATTTTCGCCTCACAGGGCCGGTCGTGACAGATTTGTTCAATACGGCGTCCGAAGACTGGCGCTTTACCACAGATGAGCATCTGAGTGGTGCTGCATGGTCTGTGACGCCACCGGCTTTTTCACCCGGTGAAGGGCTGCTGGTGCGTGCTGTGCCTTCGGGGCCGGATAAGAGTCTTGAAACCAATCATAAAATCATGATGGGCGCTTTTTCCGTCGCCGAAAAACACATTCGTATCATGACGCCTTATTTGCTGCCGGATCGTGAATTGGTCAGTGCACTGGTAACGGCTGCGCGGCGTGGCGTTACGGTTGATATTGTTGTGCCTGCGCAGAATAATCTGGTGCTGGTAGATATGGCGATGACGGCGCAGTTCGATCAGTTGCTGAAAGATGGTTGCCGGATCTGGCGCGCTAAAGGTGCGTTCAATCACTCGAAGCTGATGAGTGTCGATGATGTCTGGGCTTATGTCGGCTCGAGCAATCTTGACCCGCGTTCTCTGCGTCTGAATTTTGAGATTGATCTTGAAATCTATGATGCCGGAACGGCAAAATCCATTTCCAGACGCATCGATCAGCATGTGGCGCTGGGTACAGGCGTCAAGCTGGCCGATCTGAAAGCGCGGCCGTTCTCCCGCCGTTTGCTGGAGCGTATTGTCTGGCTGGGGTCGCCTTATCTTTAAGCAGAAAAGCGCGCTTGCATCGGATTGGGTAAATCCAGTGCTCTGAGGTCGAGATGGGCTTTGATCGGCAGATGATCCGATGCGATACGGGCAAGCGGCGTGTTATGCACTTCGACCGAGGTAACAAGTTTCTGCGGGCTGCTGAGGATACGATCCAGCGCCAATACCGGAAATCTTGAAGGGAAGCTCGGAACGGCACCCGCTGTGAGGTTGAACACCGGTTGCAAAGTTGCCAGCGAGGAGCCTTTGCCGACGCGCCATTCATTGAGGTCGCCGATCAGAATGGTCGGACGCTCATTATCCTCACGGATCATCGAGAGCAGGGTTTCTGCCTGACGGGAACGGGAATGTTTCAGCAGGCCGAAATGTGCGGCAATAATCCGCAGCGGGCCTTCTTCCAGATCAATATCTGCAACCACGGCGCCGCGCGGCTCCACACCCGGTAATTTCAGCTGGTGAATATCTCTGATAAGCCCCTGCCGGAATAAAAGCAGATTGCCATGCCAACCATGGCCGTTGGGCGACATAGTCTGGATCGGCACCGGCACTAAGCCACTGTCTCTCTCCAGATGTTGCAGATTGAGCAGGCCGTGGCGTTCACCAAAACGCTTATCGGCTTCCTGAATAGCAATGATATCGGCATTCAGTTCGGAGATGACCTGAGCCGTGCGTTCGGGATCGAATTTTTTGTCAATGCCGATACATTTATGGACATTGTAAGAGGCAACGATTGTATCACCGCTCGGATTATTATCTGCCAGCGGCCGGTAGCCGCGCCGGTTGCGTATTGCTCTCAGAACTGTCTGGGGTAATTTCCTGTCATGCAATTTCTTACGCAAGCGCAGTTTCCTCATTGCAGATCACTAGAGCGGTTTACGTCCAGATTGGATCATAGCGCTCGCTCTAGATTCTTTATTTGGTCGCATTGTCACGGGCGTCAAGTTGATCCAACTTGACTGTGAAATGCTCTAGAACCTATCCGGATGTTGTTATGGCGCCGGAATAGTGCAGTCAGAGATCGTGTATATAGGGTGCTGAGCACCCCCGAGCAATATCATGCGTGATTTTTGCCAGACCAGCAGATGATACTTTCGTATATTTATAGCCCAGGAATGCGGTTTAAACAGGTCTAAAGCATCGACTTGTCAAAACGGACGGCGCAATTGCGGCCGCGGGCTTTGGCTGTGTAAAGCGCTTTATCCGCATGGCGGGACATTTGCTCACTCGTGCGGCCGTCCTCGGGTACCAGCAATGTGCCGATACTGACAGCTGAATGAATATCATGCCCGTTGATTTTGAACGGGATGCGAAATGCATCAACCAGACAGTCGGCAATCGTTTTCAGCGTATCATCGCTTTGTGTTTCCGGCAGAATAATACAAAATTCATCACCGCCGATACGGACAGGAATATCGTCTGTGCCCAGAACGGAACGAATTCTTTCTGCCGCCTGCCGCAACAGTCTGTCACCGGCCGGATGTCCGTGCGTGTCATTGATGGTTTTGAAATTATCCATATCCAGCAGCAGGATACCGGCCGAGCGTTTTTCATCAAAATGCTGACGGAGAAACGGCGAGACATATTCCTTCAATGCGCGGCGGTTGTAGAGCTGCGTCAGCGGATCAGTCAGAGAGTTTTTCCATAAATTGGTTTTGTCATTTTGCAAAACAACATTCTTGCGCTGCAGCCGGAGCAGGGCGCTGGCGAGAAGGGCAAAGCGGCGCATTTCCTCGCAATCATCATCACTCAGGGTGCGTGGCTTTGTATCAATGATGCACAAAGCACCCAATGTCAGCCCTGCATCAATCTCCAGCGGAAACCCTGCATAAAAGCGGAAGGACGGATCGCCGGTAACATAGTTTTTGCTGTTGAAAGCGGGATCGCGCGTCATATCCTGCACAATAAACTGACGGCCGGATTTAACGACATAGGTACATGCAGATTGCTCACGCGGACAATCTTCCGCCTTGATGCCTGCCGTTGAGGCGATGCGTTGCCAGTCTTCATCAATAATCGTCACGGCGCAGGATGCCGCGTGGAAAATATTTTTGACAAGTGTTGTGAGAATGTTCAGCTCATCTGTAATTGTGAACTGAGAAGGAAGCAGGCTGCGAACAGATACAAGACGTTCAGCTTCATTCGCAGGGATTTCAAATGGCCGGGTAGCATTCTGACTGATCAAGATATGTTCCAGATTTCTGTTTTATAAGAAAGGTGGCATGCGAAGACGGGTAGTATAAACGACAATGCTGCTGGTCGTGTTTTGGTGTTTTTTCGTTTCGCCAGCAGATGTTACCTCAATATTAGTGCGCTCTTACAAAAAAGGAAACGGGATAATCTGATAAAAAATATCCGAATTATTCCTGAACCATTAATCCGTCGAAAACATCAATCAAGGCATCGGAAATAGCTGAGCCGAGATCGGCTGCAGTTCTGGCCAGTTCTTCTTCATTCATATCGCGTGCTGCCATTGCCAGTGCGGCGCCTTGCTGTGTAACGATTTCCTGCGCGCGCTGAATAGCCCAGAGAGCAAATTCGCTGCGATTGTCAATTGCGACAGTTTCCATAATGTTTCCTGCTGAGGAGAGGGGGAGCTATATCGTTCGATGAAATGCAGATACAAAAAAACCCGCTTGCGCGGGTGTTTTTGTTAAAGACCTTGGTAGTAGTCTTTATATGGTGCCCAGAAGAGGACTCGAACCTCCACGCCCTTGCGAGCGCCAGCACCTGAAGCTGGTGCGTCTACCAATTCCGCCATCTGGGCGTTGAGTGACCGTTTAAAGGGCAGAGTGATTCATGTCAACGGCATTTCATCGAAAATTGCAGAAAATTTGTATTTTTTTGAAGTTTTTTTGTTTTTTCGTCTCAGGATGGAAAATAAAATCATTTCAACACCTTAGACGTGTGTTGTTTTCCACATTATGCAAAGAAAAAAGCCGGACACATGGATGTATCCGGCTTTGAATCACTCTGAGCGAATGGCTCTGATTATGCGCTCAGCACTTTCTTGGAAGCGATCGTGCTGTCTGCATTCAGTTCATAAATGATCGGTACGCCGGTATTCAGCTCCTGCGCAATGATTTCATCGCTGGTCAGACCTTCCAGAGCCATAATCAGGGCGCGCAGGGAATTGCCGTGAGCGGCAACCAGCACTTTTTCACCACGCAATACATGTGGCTGAATGGTGTGCAGATAATAAGGCCAGACGCGTGCACCGGTATCGCGCAGGCTTTCACCGCCCGGAGGCGGCACATCATAGGAGCGGCGCCAGACGTGAACCTGTTCTTCACCCCATTTTGCGCGGGCATCATCCTTGTTGAGGCCGGAAAGATCACCATAGTCGCGCTCATTCAGCGCAACATTGCGGATGGTCTGCAGATCAGACTGACCAAGCTGGTCAAGAATATGCTGACAGGTGATCTGTGCGCGGGACAGATCGGATGTGTAAGCAATATCAAATTTCAGACCGGTATCTTTCAGACGCTGGCCTGCGGCTTTGGCCTCTGCATGGCCCTGTTCGGTCAGGGACGGATCGCGCCAGCCGGTAAACAGGTTTTTCAGATTCCATTCGCTTTGGCCGTGGCGGACAAGAACAAGGGTGCGGGACATAAGTTTATCTCCGATTGAATAGACGAATAAAAACTGGGTCAGAGGCCGAGAACGTCACGCATTGAATAAAGACCCGGTTTTTTGCCGTGTCCCCATAATGCCGCTGCTACCGCGCCTTGTGCGAAGACGGAGCGGTCCTGTGCCTGATGGGATAAAGTGATGCGTTCTGAAAGACCGGCAAAAATCACAGAATGATCCCCGACAACAGAACCGCCACGCAAAGAAGCGAAACCGATTGTGCCGTCCTCGCGTGCGCCGGTATGGCCGTCGCGCACCCTGACACTGTGATCTTTCAGTGTAATGCCACGGCCATCTGCTGCCGCTTCACCAAGGAGCAGGGCAGTGCCGGAAGGGGCATCAACTTTATGCTTATGATGCATTTCGAAGATTTCAATATCGAATGTGGAAGGGCTGAGCGCGCGTGCTGCCTGTTCTACCAATGCAGACAGGAGATTAACCCCGAGGCTCATATTACCGGATTTGATGATTGTCGCATGACGGGCGGCGGCGCGGATCTTTTCTTCATCATCTTCCGAGCAGCCTGTAGTGCCGATCACATGGACAATGCGTGCCTGCGCGGCAAGCGCTGCATAGGTCAGCGTCGAAGCGGGTGTGGTGAAATCCAGCACACCTTGCGCCTCGGCAAAAACCGGCAGCGGATCGGCAGAGATGAGGACGCCGTTTTTACCGCAGCCTGCTATTTCACCGGCATCCTGTCCGACCAGCGGCGAGCCTTCACGCACTATCGCGCCGGACAGTACGGTCTCCGGATTTTCCGCAATGGCGCGGATGAGTGCTTTCCCCATACGTCCGCCTGCGCCGGTGACAACAAGGCGCATCGGGGATGAAGAAGTCTGCATGGCTGAAACAGTTGAGGTCATGACTTATCCGATCAGGGTTTCATTCTCAGGTGCGGATTGCAGCTGGTAGAAGCGGGCGTAAATCCCGTTCTCGATGGAGATGAGATCGGCATGACGGCCTTCTTCAACAATATTACCCGCTTCCATGACGATGATTTTATCCGCACTGACCACAGTCGAAAGACGATGGGCAATCACAATTGTGGTGCGGTCCTTCATGATGGTTTCCAGAGCCTGCTGCACCCGTTTTTCAGAATCATTGTCGAGGGCGGATGTGGCTTCATCGAGCAGCAGGATCGGCGCATTGCGCACGATTGCACGGGCAATGGAAAGACGCTGGCGCTGACCGCCGGAAAGTGTCACGCCGTTTTCACCGACAGGACTGTCGTAACCCTGCGATTGACGGATGATGAATTCATGGGCATTGGCGAGTTTCGCCGCCTCAATGATTTCTTCTTCTGTCGCATCGGGGCGGCCATAGCGGATATTATCGGCAATGGTGCCTTCAAACAGGTAAGGCTGTTGCGAAACATAGGCGATGGAATGGCGCAGTGAATTGACAGTCACACCGGCAATATCCTGATCGTCAATGAGAATACGCCCGTCATTGACATCATAGAAACGCTGGATCAGCGCAATCAATGTGGACTTACCCGCGCCGGACGCACCGACAATGGCCGTTGTTTCGCCGGCTTTTGCGATAAAGCTGACGCCTTTGAGAACCTGCTGATGCTCAGGTGTGCCCTGCGCATGATAGGCAAACTGGACATCTTCAAAACGGACAGTTCCGTTCTGCACTTTCAGTTCAACAGCATCGGGACGATCGCTTTGTGCCGGTTGCAGATCAAGAATTTCATAGATCATACGGGCATTGACAAGCGCACGTTCCAGACTGACTTGCAGACGCGCAAGGCGGCGCGCAGGGTCATAGGCCAGCATCATCGAAGTGATGAAGGCGAACATTGTGCCGGGCGGCTGCTGCTCAGCGATGGCGCGGTAACCGGCATAAGCAATGACGGAAGCGATAGCGATACCGGCGAGAATTTCGGAAATCGGGGTTACACGCTCGGAAACGCTGGCAATTTTGTTGGAGCGGGTTTCAGCCAGTTCGATCAGCCCGTTGATTTTACCGCGCAACTGATCTTCCATCGTGAAGGCTTTCACAATGGCGATACCCTGCGTGGTTTCCTGCATTGCACCGAGCAGATGGGAATTCAGATGCACAACCTCGCGTGTGACTGTGCGGATACGGCGTGACACATAGGTCACGGTCAGAATCAGCGGCGGCGCGATCAGCAGTGAATACAGCGATAAATACGGTTCCTGATAGACCATGATACAGATCAGGCCGACCAGCATCACCGCATCACGCGCCAGCGATGTGATCGTCATATTCATCAGATCGCGCATACCGCCGATATTCTGATTGATCTGCGCTGCCAGATGACCGGAGCGGTGATCATTATAGAAATTCAGCCCCAGCTTCATCAGATGGGCGAAGACACGTTTCTGATAGATCGCGGCCAGATTGTTACCGATCTTGGCCAGTTGCACCGCCTGAATATAGCTACCCAATCCGCGCAAAACAAAAGCGAGCAGGATAGAACCGGCAATATAGGCGATCAGATCGGCGCGCTGCTTGTAGAAAATGTCATTAATGACATCGCGCATAATATAGCCGACAAAAACGGTAGCGCCGGAAATCATCAGGGAGCCGGCAATGGCTTTGGCATAGGATAATTTGTGATCGGAAAAATTTTCAGAAAGCACACGACGGATCATCTGTGTGGTTTCTGCGGGATCAATCTTTTTTTTCTTTTTAAATAAAGTCACGGTCAGGGAAAATCCTGCTGCTGGTTATCTGTAAGCATCGGCAGGGTTTGTTGCGCCTGTCGTCATTCCTTTTCTATAAAGCTGTATAAAGCATTTGACCATGCTCTTTGCGCGAAAGCATGGTCAATAAGGTTTATGACTTATTATAGTTCAGAGCATTTCACCGCCAAATTGGATCAATTTGGCGGCTGTGATAATGCGGCCACTAAAGAATCCAGAGCGAGCACCGTGATTCAATCTGAATACAAACCGCTCTGGAAATCAGCGCCAGCGGCGGCCATCTGTGTGAATGTCAAAACGGGCAGGGGTGCGCGCATAGGCAGAAAGCCCTGCAATAGCTGCCAGCGGATGGGTGATGACATAGACAGGGATGGATTTGAGGATCAGCTGATGCGGTGCTTTATCTTCAAAAGCTGCGCGGAAACTGCCGGTGCGCAAGGCGGAAATAATGCGCTGCGGAATGCCCCCTGACAGATAAACGCCGCCATGTGCCATGAAAATCAGAGCAAGATCACCGGCGAGACGGCCGAGATAAATCACGAAAAGCTCTAAAGTTTCAACAGCCTGTGCATTACTTTTGTCCAGAGCCGCATCGGTGATTTCTGCCGGTGTAACGAGGGACGGTTTTACACCATCGGCCTGACAGATTGCCTTGTAAATATGCTGCAAGCCACGTCCGCAAAGCAGCTGCTCTGCAGAAACACGGCCGTCAATCTTTTCAATAAACGGAAAAATCTGCAGATCACGCTCAGAGCGCGGGCCAAAATCCACATGGCCGCCTTCACCCGGAACCGGAACCCATGTCTGGCGCGAGCGGATCAGACCTGCAACACCAAGCCCTGTGCCGGGGCCCAGAACCACACGCTTTCCGTTCGGATGAGCGGCTGCACCGCCGATATTTTCCAGATGGTGATCGTCGAGAGAGACAACAGCAAGTGCCTGTGCTTCAAAATCATTGAGGACGGTGATGTCCTGCAGGTTGAAGCGCTCCATCATCTGGCGCGGCTTCACAACCCACTGGCAATTGGTGAGCGGAATTTCATCGCCCTCGACAGGGCCGGCAATAGCAATCACTGCCGAGCGCGGCTGGATGGATGTGTGATCCAGAACGACAGTCTGGATTGCATCTTCCAGCGTTGCGAAATCTTTGGTCAGCAGAACCGGAAATTCTTTCGGCTCAGCGTAGGAATCAACCAGAATTGCAAAGCGGGCATTGGTGCCGCCGATATCACCGATAAGGACAGGAAAAACAAAGTTCGGATCGATATTAGGCATTGTTAATACTGCTTCTCACTCTGAATGTTTGTTTTATTGTTGCAGAGAAAGAGCGAAGCGATGATTGCTGTCTGCTCCGGCTCTAAATCGTTTTAATTCTATATCGGATGCGCTGGTTGAAGAAAAGCGCAATAGTGTGACAGATTTGGCGATTACGGTTTCTGCGCGGGCAATGGCACAGACGCCGGTGCTTGCTCCGGTGCAAAGGCACTGGCATTACCGCCCTTCTTCAGACCAAAAGTCACGTCTTGTACAGAAGCCGGAGCCGGTGCATTCAATAGGGATGCGCAGGCTTGCGGCAGTTGCGAGACCATCATAATCTTTGGCGACTTTGGTTTTTCACCGGGTTTCGCAGGTTTTGCCGGTTTCCACGGTTCATCGGTAAACCACCAGTCAAGGGATTTGCCGCAACCGTCATCTTTGCCCGTCGGTTCCTGCGGTTTGCAATCCGGTGATCCGGCCTGACAGCGCAGGCGCACATGGAAATGATAATGGTGCCCCCAGTAAGGACGCACTTTTGCCAGCCAGCTGCGGTCACCGGTTACAGTTTCACAGAGTTGTTTTTTAATGCCGGGATGCACAAACAGCCGCTCTACTTCCGGATAGCCGGCCGCATGTTTGAGCAGTGCCGTGCGTGACGGCGTCCATTTGTTCTGATCCACATAGAGCGAATTTGCTTTGAGCATGGAAACCGCGCTCACATCCTCACGCTCCTGATTGGTGAAGCGGCGGTTTGGCATCGGCGTCAGCCAGATATCAGCATCCAGCCCGACCTGATGGGAAGCGTGACCGGTGAGCATAGGGCCGCCGCGTGGCTGGGAAATGTCACCGACCAGCAAGCCGTTCCAGCCGGTTTTAGCACTATCGCGGGAGAGTTTCTCCAGAAGTGCAATCAGGTTCGGGTGACCCCAGTTGCGGTTACGGGACAGACGCATAACCTGCCAGTTTGGCCCGTCAACCGGCAATGCAACCGCACCGCTGATGCAGCCTTTGGAATAAAATCCGTAGGATTCCGGTGCAGTGACTGACGGTAGTTTGACCGAGCCAAAAGCCTGTTTGGCCGGTGCATCAGCCTGTACGGAAAATAATGCACTGCCTGAGAGGGCAACAGCCAGTCCAACTCTTAAAAATAATGCGGATAATATACGGGGGCGAAACGTCATCAGAACAGGTTCCGGTCATTTATAAATTCGCGGACAGCATCGACTGAGTTGCCTTGGCTGACAAGCGTAAAAATATCACAGTCGCGGCGGGTTCAGACCCCTTCGCCGCTTTGCAGAAGATTTTTCAGCCCTGTCCGATAATCCGGATAAAGCAACTGATAGCCGGTTGCTTTCAATGCGCCATTGGAAGCCCGTTTGCATTCCTGATAAAAAGAGCGCGCCATCGGAGAAAGCTCAGCCGTTTCATAATCGACTGTCGGAGGCGGGGTGACGCCCAATAATTCTGCGGCATAGGAAATGATTTCATGTGCCGGTGCCGGTTCATCATCGGCAAGATTATAAATGCCGCCCTGATTGTTCAGCGCCAGATGTGCCAATGCACCGCCAATGTCTTCCACATGAATACGGTTGAAAACATGGTCCTTTTTAATCAGGCGATGGGCACGGCCTTGTTTGATATTGGCCAGAGCATTGCGTGCCTGCCCCTGAAAAGACGGGCCGTAAATTCCGGCAATCCGTAAAATGGCACAGGCAATATCTGTGCCTTCCACCTGCGCCAGCCATTTTTTCTCGGCGGTCACACGGGCAGCAGAGCGGGCAGAAAGCGGTTTCAGCTCCGATGTTTCATCCACCCATGCGCCCTGATAATCGCCGTAAACACCGATGGTGGACAGATAGCTGATGAAGCGCGCATTCGGCGCGTGATAGGGCAGGCCTTCCGGCATGAGGCGCAGGATCGGGTCTGTTTCATCCGCGCTGCCGGTTAATGGCGCGACAGACGAGACGATATGGGTTGCCTGTTGCAATTCATCGCGCAATGCTGCGCTGAGGCCTTGTTCTGCATCAAAGAAAACTGGTGTGATACCGTTTTTGCGTAAAATTTCTGCCTGTTCCGGACGGCGGACAGTTCCGGTGATTGAGTTGATTTTTGCTGCCGGATTTTGCTTGAGTGCTTCGATAAAATAATGAGCGGAATAGCCGGAGCCGAACAGAAAAATATGCATTATTTGTTTCTCTCAATTTGCGCTGCGGCAATCAGCCATTCTTCGATCACTTCCGCGTCTTGTTCAAGGGGAAGATGCTGGTTTTTCTGATGCAAAAATTGCTGCACATCAGCCAGTTGAGACAATGCCCAGACAGCTGCCCCGCGTGTTACAGGTGCGGGATCACTCAGTAATTGCTCAACAATTGGGAGATAGGCTGGATTATTCGAATTCCCGACTGCAATCAGCACATTACGGATAAAGCGGTCACGCCCGATACGCTTGACCGGCGAGCCGCTGAACAGCGTGCGGAAAGCGGGATCATCGAGTTGCAGCAGAGTATCAAGAGCGGGTTCTTTCAGCTCTTCCCGTGCTTGTAATTTGGCCTCTCTGGAGACCTGCGCGAATTTGTTCCACGGACAGGCCGACAGACAGTCATCACAACCATAGATACGGTTGCCCATCATGGTGCGAAATTCGTGCGGGATGGGGCCTTTGTTTTCAATGGTGAGATAGGAAATGCAGCGCCGCGCATCAATCTGATAGGGGGCAGGAAAGGCATCCGTCGGGCAGGCATCAAGACAGGCGCGGCATTTGCCGCAACTGTCTTTGCCCGCACGATCGGGTTCCAGATCCGCGGTGGTGAAAATCGAGCCGAGAAACAGCCATGAGCCATATTCGCGGCTCACCATATTGGTGTGTTTCCCCTGCCAGCCCATGCCTGCGGACACCGCCAGCGGCTTTTCCATCACCGGAGCTGTATCTACAAAAACTTTTACCTCATGGCCGGTTCGTGCCGCAAAGCGGCTGGCCATATGTTTGAGTTTGCCTTTGATAATATCGTGATAATCGCGGTTCTGCGCATAGACCGAGATCGCCCCGCAGTCTTTTTTGCTTTGTAAGTCACGCGGGTCGTGGTCAGGGCCGTAATTCATCGCCAGCATGACGATGGAGCGCACTTCATGCCAAAGCTCAGACGGATTTGAACGGCGGTCTGCCGTTTCTTCCAGCCATTCCATGGAGCCATGGCGGCCGTGATCGAGAAAATAGCGCAACCGCTGCGGTGCCTGCGGAATGGCGTCCGGCGTCGTAATCGCCACAACGTCAAAACCGACTGCTGCGGCCTCTTCCATTAAGAAGCGCTTCAGACGGACGGCAGGCGGCTCATCGCTTTTCGGCAGAGGTTTCTTTGGAGCGCGATCAGAAGTCGAGGTCGCCATAATGGGATGCCGGAAAAATGCCGCGCACACGATCAGCGAGAAGCGGACGGAAAGAAGGACGGGATTTCATGCGCGCATACCATTCGCGGGTAGCACGGTGTTCTGCCCACTCAATCTCCCCCAGATAATCGAGAATGGAAATACCGGCAGCCGCTGCCATATCGGCATAGCTTGGTGTATCACCGGCCAGCCAGTTGCGGGTCGCGGCCAGCCAGTCTGTATAGCGCAGATGCTGGCGGATATTGGCACGGGCGGCGCGGATTGCTGTGGAATCCGGCGCGGATGAACCCATTTCCTGCGACATCTGTAATTTGAACACGCGTTCACGGGCAAGATGACGGGTGACTTCATTTTCAAATTTAATCAGAAACCAGTCGACGAGACGGCGCACTTCAGCGCGCTCCATCGGGGTTTCCGGCAGCAGGCGGCGATTGCGCTTCAGCGCACCGCGGGTCTCATCCATATATTCGGCGATCACTGTGGCCCCGACAACCGGCCAGTCATTCTCGGCCAGCAAGACCGGCAAAGTTCCGGCAGGATTGAGTGCCAGAAACTCTTTTCTGCGTGACCACGGACGTTCCTCAATCATTTCCGCTTCCACGCCATATTCATTGAGAATCAGACGGACATAACGGGAGGTTGTAGACATCGGATGGTGAAACAGCGTGAGCATGTGGTTCGATAGTACTTTCAGGTGTGGCTTGGAAGCGGCATGGTCTGGGACATTGCCACCGGTGAGCCGGTAATCGGACTGAATAATCTGCCAGCTTGTAGCCGATCTGCAAAAGAGTCAGACCTTACAGAGGGTTCCGGTCCGGCAGAGGGTTAAGCCTGAGCGGCAGATGAGGGGTTAGATTAAAACATCAGACGCAATAAAAATGCGGTTGTAGAGCATTTTGCGTAATTATACAGGCTTCCTATAAATAATTGGTTAGGACGGGTGAGTTACATAAAGATGCATTGCATTTTGAGTAAAAACATTTCAACAGGCTGAATTTAAGGCAGGGTGATTGTTTTTCTGCTCATGTTCAGCTTGCTGACAGGATGTCTGTTTAAATCAGATGTTTAAAGCCTGTCAGAACCGGCAGCAATATTTATATAACGCAGACAAAGGTATTCAGCATTATGGACGCATGGGCAATATTCGAGGCTGCGATTCTCGGTCTTCTGGAAGGTCTGACTGAGTTTCTGCCGGTTTCGTCTACAGGCCATCTTTTGCTGGCAGGACATTTTCTTGGCTTTGAATCAACCGGCCGCACTTTTGAGGTGCTGATTCAGCTTGGTGCTATTCTCGCAATCTTAAGTGTTTATTTCGGACGTTTGTGGAAGCTGCTGACTGATCTGCCGCGGGATGCGGGTGCAAGACGTTTTGCAACCGGAATCATATTGGCCTTTTTACCGGCGGCCGTGATCGGAGCACTGGCACATAGCTATATCAAGCAGGTTTTGTTTGAAACGCCGGTGCTGGTCTGTTCGATGCTGATTGTCGGCGGCTTTGTTCTTCTGTGGGTGGATCGCCTGCCGCTGCGTCCGCGCTATAATGATGTGACGCAATATCCGCTGAAAATGTGCTTCATGATCGGTCTTGTGCAGTGCCTGGCAATGATTCCGGGTGTGTCCCGCTCCGGTTCGACCATTGTCGGTGCTTTGCTGATGGGTTCGGACAAACGCTCTGCTGCAGAATTTTCGTTTTTTCTGGCAATGCCGACAATGGCCGGTGCTTTTGCCTATGATCTTTATAAAAATCATGCGCTGCTTTCGACCAATGATATGGCGCAGATTGGTATCGGCTTTGTTGCGGCTTTCATCTCCGGTGTGATTGTTGTGCGTTATTTGCTGGATTATGTTTCCCGCCACGGTTTTGCATTATTTGCCTGGTGGCGACTGATCGTCGGTTCCGCCGGTCTGGCCGCGTTGATGGTCTGGGGCTAAGCTTCAAATATCAGAAACAGAAAAGGCCCCGCGAGGGGCCTTTATTGTATTCAGTTTATGACCGTTTTAGCGGGCAAGGCTTGCCTTGTCATACTGACCCAGCACACGGTAGCGCCAGAGATAGGATGGCAGGATTGCATCAATTGCCTGTGGTTTGATGCCAAGACCTTCCAGTGTCAGGTCAGCATCCGCAGCTTCCTGTGAAACCACATTATTGCTCTTCAGCAATTTAACATGGTCGCTGGTCAGCGGCGGGTTTGGCAACAGGCCGAGAATCTTGCCCTGCAGGCTGGCAACCCACCAAGGCAGGTTGATGAAGGCGCGCTTGCGGCCGATCACTTCCAGCGAAATTTCCATGCAACGACGCAGGGTCAGAACTTCCGCACCACCCAGCTCATAGGCTTTGCCTGCCTGCAATTTACCTTCAACTGCGCGGGCAATCACTTCAGCCACATCACCGACATAAACCGGCTGGAACTGGGTCTTGCCGCCGCCGATCAGAGGCATGAACGGGGAGAAGCGGGACATGCTGGCGAATTTGTTGAAGAACTGGTCTTCAGGGCCGAAAATCACGCTCGGACGCAGAATGACCGCATCCGGCTTTACGCTCAGTACCTGACGTTCTGCTTCTGCTTTGGTGCGGGCATATTCGGATGCGCTTTTCAAATCTGCACCGAGTGCCGACATATGCAGCAGTGGCAGACCGGCAGCGGCAGCAACTTCAGCTACATGTTTCGCGCCGATGGCATGAACAGTGTTGAAACGCTGTTTGCCGCCTTCAGCCAGAATACCAACCAGATTAACAACATAATCCGCGCCTTTGACGGCACGTTCAATTGACCAGCGATGGCGGATATTGGCCTGAACCAGCTGGATCTGACCGATATTGCCAAGCGGCTGCATGTAATAAGCAACTTCCGGTTTTCGCACAGCAACACGCACACGGTAACCGCGCCGTGCCAGTGCATCAACCACATGACGCCCGACAAAACCTGAACCACCGAAAACTGTAACCAGCTTAGGTGTTGTGCGGTGATTAAGCGTTTGCGTGTCCATGACCTGTCTCCTGCGCCGGTCCTATTGCGGCATGATAACTGCTAGCGATGTGTCCATCTCTATGCAGTAAACTTTCCAGTGCTGCCCCGCGATGTCTTGCGCGTTCTGCCAGCTTTGGGGTCACGCTTTACTGGTTTTTTGCCGTTTCGCAAAGGGGACATAATGCACCATACCCCGAAAGATTACACTTTAAGCTTTGTTTTGCCCCGATTTGCATGAATCCCCTTTGCCTTTGCGCAAATCTGCTGCTAAATCGCGCGCATGAGCACACCACTTGACCATATCCGGAATTTTTCCATCGTCGCCCATATTGATCATGGGAAGTCGACACTTGCCGACCGTTTGATTCAAGCAACCGGCGGCCTTGATAATCGTGAAATGAAAGAGCAGGTGCTCGACTCGATGGATATCGAGCGCGAGCGCGGCATCACGATCAAGGCGCAGACCGTTCGCCTGAATTATCGTGCGAAAAACGGTGAGGACTATGTTCTCAACCTGATCGACACGCCGGGCCACGTTGACTTTGCCTATGAAGTTTCCCGTTCACTGGCGGCCTGTGAAGGTTCGCTGCTGGTGGTGGACGCTTCTCAGGGCGTGGAAGCGCAGACGCTGGCCAATGTTTATCAGGCAATCGACAATAATCATGATCTGGTTGTTGTGCTGAACAAGATTGATTTGCCTGCGGCTGATCCTGAGCGCGTGAAAGAGCAGGTTGAAGATGTGATCGGTATCGATGCATCGGATGCCGTGGAAATCTCGGCGAAAAGCGGTCTGGGTATTCCGGATGTGCTGGAAGCGATTGTTGAGCGCCTGCCACCGCCAAAAGAAGGCGACCGTGATGCACCGCTCAAAGCCATGCTGGTGGATAGCTGGTATGACACTTATCTCGGTGTGATCGTGCTGGTTCGCATCATCGACGGTGTGCTGAAAAAAGGCCAGACCATCCGTATGATGGGCACAGGTGCCAAATATCCGGTGGAGCGCGTCGGCGTATTCACACCGAAAATGGTGGCTGTTGAAGATCTGGGGCCGGGTGAGCTTGGCTTTATCACCGCTTCGATCAAGGAAGTGGCGGATACCCGCGTTGGTGATACGATCACCGAAGACAAACGTCCGACAACAACCATGCTGCCGGGTTTCAAACCTGCTCAGCCGGTGGTGTTCTGCGGTCTGTTCCCTGTGGATGCGGCTGATTTTGAAGATTTGCGTGCTGCCATGGGCAAGCTGCGTCTCAATGATGCGAGCTTCTCCTTTGAAATGGAAACATCGGCCGCTCTGGGCTTTGGTTTCCGTTGCGGTTTCCTCGGGCTGTTGCATCTTGAAATCATTCAGGAACGTCTTTCCCGCGAGTTTGATCTTGATCTGATCGCTACCGCACCTTCCGTTGTTTATCGCATGAATATGCTCGACGGTTCGGTGAAGGAACTGCACAATCCGGCGGATATGCCGGATGTGGTGAAAATCACTTCTATTGAAGAGCCGTGGATTAAAGCGACGATTCTGACGCCGGATGATTATCTCGGTTCGATCCTGAAACTCTGTCAGGAGCGTCGTGGTATTCAGGTCGATCTGTCTTATGTCGGCCCGCGTGCGATGGTGACCTATGAACTGCCGCTCAACGAAGTGGTGTTCGATTTCTACGATCGCCTGAAGTCGATTTCCAAAGGTTATGCATCTTTCGATTATAATCTGTCGGAATATAAAGAAGGTGATCTGGTGAAGATGTCGATCCTCGTCAATGACGAGCCGGTTGATGCGCTCTCCATGCTGGTACACCGTTCTGCCGCTGAAAAACGTGGCCGCGTGCTGTGTGAGAAGCTGAAAGACCTGATCCCGCAGCATATGTTCAAAATTCCGATTCAGGCGGCAATTGGCGGACGTATTGTTGCGCGTGAGACGATCTCGGCTCTGCGTAAGGATGTGACGGCTAAATGTTACGGTGGTGACGTTTCGCGTAAGCGCAAACTTCTGGAAAAGCAGAAGGAAGGTAAGAAGCGCATGCGTCAGTTCGGTAAGGTGGAAATTCCGCAGGAAGCCTTCATTCAGGCGCTTAAAATGGGTGATGAATAATCACTTCAGAGATTTCGAGCAGACCCGCCTTCAGGCGGGTTTGTTTTAGAGCATTTCCAGCAAAAGTGGGAACCGGTTTTGCGTAGGAAAATGCGTAAAACAAAAGAGTAGAGTGGTTCTAACGATTCAATATGAACGGGAACGCTCTACTTAATATAGGATATTTCGATATGACTGCTAAGCCACGTATTACCATTGAATATTGTATCCAGTGTAACTGGATGCTCCGTGCTGCATGGGCGGCTCAGGAATTGTTGCAGGCATTCGGTGACGAAGTCGGCGAGATCGCGCTTATTCCGGGCGGCGATGGCAATTACATCATCCGCCTGAATGAGCAGGTGGTATGGGATCGTAAAGCTGAAAACGGCTTTCCGGAAAGTGATGCACTGGTTGCCCGTATTCGTGAGACAATGAAGGGCTGATCAGGCTTTGGTCTTTATGTAATATATAAAGACGTAACTAGCTGATTTTTATTGTAGAATTAAAGTCGGATGCAATGTGCGTCCGGCTTTTTTATTTGTCGGGCAAAGTGTTGCGGGCATCATTTGAGACGGAGATTCCGCTGCGGTTGTCCGGTTTTTGTGCGGATATATATGAGCTGCATAGACGCGGATTGCTGGTTTCGTCTTTATTTATTGCGGCGCAGATAGCTGAAATGGTTAATTTTACTGCCTAAAATAAGGCTCTGTTGTGCCTTGAGCGGGATTTTTGCCTCATTCTGTAAAGGCTTATAATCCCGTTCTCAGAGATAGATTCCGTAAAATTGTTTTCTATAAAAAGCGTGGTGCCGGAGCGCTGCCATTCTGCGGCAAGGATTGTTGCTGCGGCGCTTTTTTCTGTTCGTGATTATCCGGATTATCGCCCAGTTCCAATGCCTCAATCTTCGCACTGCGACGGGTGACTTTGGAGGATGAGATCAGAATATCGTCAATGTCGCGGCTGGCCTGTGAAAAATGGGTTTGTAATTTGCGCACACGCTCATCAAGGCGCGATACATCATCCATCAGCCGCACAACCTCTCCCTGAATGAGATGTGCCTGTTCCCGCATCCGCGCATCTTTGAGCACGGACTGGATGACCTGAATGGAGAGCATCAGCAGGGAGGGGGAGACAATGACCACGCGGGAACGGTGCGCCCGCTGAATAATCACCTCAAAATTCTCGTGAATTTCCGCAAAGATCGATTCTGACGGCACAAACAGAAAAGCCGTATCCTGTGTTTCTCCGCTGATGAAATATTTGGCGGCAATGTCACGGATATGAACTTCCATATCACGGCGAAAAAGCTGCTCGTAATGACGTTTGGCTTCCGGTGTCTCAGAGGCCTTCAATGCATTCCAGCTTTCCAGCGGGAATTTGGCATCGACCACTAATGAGGCTGTGCCGTTGGGCATCCGCACCAGACAATCGGGGCGCATACCATTAGAGAGTGTAGCCTGAAACTCATAGGCACCCATTGGCAGACCGTCGGCAATGATTGCTTCCATACGCGACTGGCCGAAAGCGCCGCGCGTCTGCTTATTGGCGAGGATGGCTTGCAATTGCACAACCTGGCCGGCGAGCGACTGGATGTTGTTCTGCGCGGTGTCGATCACCGCCAGCCGCTCCTGCAACTTGCTTAAGTTTTCATGGGTCGAGCGGGTCTGTTCATTGATACTGCGGCCAAGATGACTGGTCATACCATCGAGCCGGTCGCGGATAGATTTGTTGAGTTCTGCCTGTCTGGCGCCGAAAAGCTCTGCCATCGTCTGCATCCGGCCCTGCATTTCTGCCTGACTTTTCAGGATCGACTGCATTTGCATTTCTGCCTCGCGCGCCCGCTCTTCCGACTGGAATTGTGCATGCAACATCGTCCTGCTGTTACGGCCGGACAGCCAGAACAGCAGGAGGATGATGAGCAGTACAAAACCGCCCGCCGCCAGCAAAAACTGGGCGGGGCTGAGGCCGAGAGCACCCGCAAAGGATGCCGGTATTTCTGAAGCAGATAATGTTTCCATAGATAAAGATTACACGATTCGCGGTAAATATAGGAATAAAACGTGAACAAATTTTTGTTCATCTCATGTAATTTATTGACGGCGGAGTGCTGAGAGATTAGATCGGACATCATTCCGATTGTGCCCGCCTGCGCGGGTGTCAGATATTTTCAATCATTTGCAACACCGGATCACTGTGATGACCATTAAGCCGATTATTTTTATTCCTGATCCGGTATTGCGTCAGGTTTCCAAACCCGTTGAGCGTTTCGATGCGGATTTGCGTAAATTCTCCGATGATATGTTTGCCACGATGTATGATGCGCCGGGTATTGGTCTGGCTGCAATTCAGGTGGCTGAGCCGATCCGTATGGTGGTGATTGATCTGGCGAAAGAGGGCGATGCCCCTGCACCACAGGTCTTCATTAATCCGGTGATTGTCGAGCGCTCGGATGAGCCGAGCTCTTATGAAGAGGGTTGCCTCTCGATCCCTGATTATTATGCGGAAGTGGAACGCCCTGCGACTGTGCGCGTGACCTATCAGGATCTGGACGGTAAACCGCAGGAAATCAAAGCTGAAGGCCTGATGGCTACCTGTCTGCAGCATGAGATTGACCATCTGGATGGCGTGCTTTTTATCGACCATATTTCCAAGCTCAAGCGGGATATGGTGATCAAGAAATTCAAAAAACTGGCCAAGACCCATGTGCCGGCTTCAGGTAAAAAAATCTGAAATGCAGGCTGAATTACGGTCAGGTCAGAGAGTGTAGGTAGGATAGTCTATGTCGTTACGTATTGTGTTTATGGGCACGCCGGAATTTTCTGTTCCGGTGATGACAGCGCTGATCGGACAGGGCTATGAAATTGTGGCTGTTTACAGTCAGCCGCCGCGTCCGGCTGGTCGTCGTGGACTGGAACTGACAAAATCGCCGGTGCATGAAAAAGCGGAAGAATTCGGTATTCCTGTTTTCACACCGAAAAGTCTGAGAAGCGAAGAAGAGCAGCAGATTTTCCGTGATCTCAATGCGGATGTCGCTGTGGTTGTTGCCTATGGCATGTTGCTGCCAAAGGCTATTCTCGAAGCGCCCGCACTTGGTTGCTATAATGGTCACGCTTCGCTGCTGCCACGCTGGCGTGGCGCTGCGCCGATCCAGCGCGCGATTATGGCGGGCGATGCCGAGACCGGCATGATGATTATGAAAATGGATGAGGGGCTGGATACCGGTCCCGTGGCCATGGTCGAGAAAATTACCATCACTCCGAATATGACCTGCGGTGAATTGCATGATCGTCTGAGCATTACCGGTGCTGATCTGATGGTGCGTGCGATGGCAGCACTGGAGCGCGACAGCCTGAAGCTCAACCCCCAGTCAGAAGATGGCGTGACCTATGCCTCCAAGATTGAAAAATCCGAAGCGCGTATCGACTGGGCACAACCGGCGCACGCCGTGCATAACCGTATCCGCGGCCTGAGCCCGTTTCCTGGTGCTTGGTGCGAAATGGAAATCAATGGTCAGCTTGAGCGCGTGAAAGTGCTGCGCTCGGTGATCGCTGATGGCGCTGGCAAAGCCGGTGAAGTGCTGGACGGGCAGCTGGTGATTGCCTGTGGTGAGGGCGCGGTTGCGCTGACGCTGGTGCAAAAAGCGGGTGGCAAGGCTGTCAGCGCTGCAGAATTCTGCAATGGCGTTAAGCTCGCAACCGGTACAATTCTGCCATGAGTCATTCTCCCGTCAAGCAGCCGGATATACGCCCCGTCAGAGAGCAAGATCGCTCAACGATTGATGGTGTGATTGCCGCTGCTTTTGACGGGACTGATGAGGTTGCATTGGTGCGCAAGCTGGCCGCTGACGGTGACATTGTGCTGGAGCTGCTTGCGGAAATTGACGGTAAAATTGCCGGACATATTCTGTTTTCCAGATTATGGGTCGAACAGTCCGGCAATCGTCTGGCTGCTGTTGCTTTGGCGCCGCTTGCTGTGTCACCGGAAATGCAACGGACGGGGCTGGGCAGTGCGCTGGTTGAGGCTGCACACAAGCTGCTGGTTCAGCAAGGTGAGGTTCTGAGCATTGTCTTAGGCGATCCGGCCTATTACGGACGCTTCGGTTACAGCGTTGCCGATGCTGCCGGACTTGAGAGTGTTTATCCCGCGCAATATTTGCAGGCAAAGCACCTCACGAACACAGCCACTCTTGCACCTTTGCAAGGTAAACTGATTTATGCTTCTGCATTCGGAGAAAATTGAGTGCCGCGTTATCGCCTGACAGTTGAATATGATGGTTCACCCTATGCCGGATGGCAGCGGCAGGATAATGCGCCGACGGTGCAGGGGGCTATTGAAGCCGCGATTTTCAAATTTTGCGGTGACAGCAATTCAATCGGGGCTGCAGGGCGTACCGATGCTGGTGTTCATGCTTTTCAGCAAACCGCCCATGTTGATCTGACCAAGGATTGGGGCGCATCCAAAGTACGTGATGCCGTCAATGCCTATCTGGCGCTGGATAAAGAGAGCGTCTTTCTGATTAATGTCGAGAAAGTGCCGGATCATTTTGATGCGCGTTTCAGTGCGCTGGGACGACATTATATTTACCGAATTATCAACCGCCGCACACCTTTGGCGCTGGAAGCCAGCCGTGCCTGGTGGGTGGCGAAAAAGCTCGATACGGATGCCATGCACGAGGCCGCACAATTGCTTGTCGGCCTGCATGATTTTACGACATTCCGCTCAACACAATGCCAGTCCAAAAGCCCTGTTAAAACGCTTGATCTCTTGAATGTACAGCGCCATGGCGAGTTGATTGAGGTGCGGGCATCTGCGCGGTCTTTCCTGCATAATCAGGTGCGGTCTCTGGTTGGCAGTATTTCTGAAGTGGGTACAGGCCGCTGGACCAATGACGATCTGGTGGCGGCACTGGAAGCACGTGATCGCAAAGCCTGCGGTGTCGTGGCACCTGCCCATGGCCTCTATATGATCGGTGCGGATTATCCGCTGATTTTATAGAGCAGGCATAAAACCTGCCAGATTTTGCAATATGATTGTCAGCATAATACTGCCCAGCACTACAGAAATGAAAAATGGTGCGGCGAAACTATGTGGTCTTTGCAAGGCTGCGCGGGTGAGCCTGTAGCTCAGCACCAATGTCGCCAGAAACAGCCCGAAACCGATACCTGCGAAGACCGGAGACAAGTCCGGCAGCAGCAGATTGAGGAATGAGAGCGGGGCATAGATCCACGCAAATAACGCGGTTGTCCAGTTTGTAGCGACTACATAGGTAGAAAAACGGCGTTCAAGGCCAAGGCTGCGGCTGAGAAAGCCGATAATGAGCAGCGGTAATAGCCAGACAATCATATCAATAGCGCCGAGCTTGACCGTATTGATAAGGCGCAATGCTGTTGCGTCGCCGCCTTCTGTTCCTTCGGTAAGGCGGGCTGCGATTTCGACCCAGCCGATCAGCATTGGCGGCAGAGAAATCAGGATTGCATAAAAAGACCGCCAGAAACCGTCTGCATCCGTATTCAGATCATTCAATGCTTCCGGATGGCCGGTCATGGTGCGCCAGACTGCGGAGAAATAATACTGAATCTCTTCAAAACTGGGCATGGGCAACCTGTATAAGTGACGACGAAAGAGGTGCCTGTGTTTTCAGGACAGGCACCCGAAGTAAAATGACTCAGGCGAAAAAGCCCTCAAGGAATTTTTCGTAAATTGCGGTGAGATTTTCAAGGTCTTGCAGTGATGTCCGCTCATTGGCCATATGCATGGTCTGGCCGACAAGACCGAATTCCACTACAGGGCAATAATCCTTGATGAAACGGGCGTCGGATGTGCCGCCGGATGTGGAAAGTGTGGCCTGTTTGCCGGTCACCGCTTTGATCGCACCGTTAAGAGAGTCAATCAGCTTGTCATTGCGGGTCAGAAATACATGGCTCGGACGTTCGCTCCACTGTAACTCATAGTGAAGTGGCACCGATTTATCCTGCCGGAACGGATTGTCCTGTGCAGCATCGCTCAGACGACGTGTAACTTCGTCTTGCAGAGTATCGGCTGTCCACGTGTCATTGAAGCGGATGTTAAATGAAGCGACGGCTTTTGCCGGAATGACATTGGTTGCCGGATTGCCGACGTCAATCGAAGTGATTTCGAGATTGGTTGCCTGAAAATTCTCTGTACCCTTATCATAGGCCGGTATCAGCAGACTATTCAGCAGAGCCATAATACCGCGCACCGGATTATCCGCATTTTGCGGATAGGCCACATGTCCCTGTGTGCCATGAACTGTTACGGTTCCGGTGACAGAGCCACGGCGGCCGATTTTAATTGTTTCACCCAAACGGTCAGGATTGGTTGGCTCGCCAACCAGTGAAGCATCCCAGCTTTCGCCTTTGGCTTTTGCCCAATGCAACAATTTGTCGGTGCCGTTGATTGCGGGGCCTTCTTCGTCGCCGGTAATCAGGAAAGAAATATTCGGCTTGCGATCCGGAAATTTTTTCAGATAGCGGGCGGTTGCGGCAACAAAACAGGCAATGCCGCCTTTCATATCGACTGCGCCACGGCCATAGAGTTCGCCATTCTCAATAACGGCTGCAAAAGGCGGGTGTTTCCAGAGCGAGAGATCGCCGGTCGGCACGACATCGGTGTGACCTGCAAACATCAGATGCGGGCCTGTGCCTTTGAGGCGTGCATAGAGATTTTCTATGTCCGGCGTGCCTTCTTCGGTGAAGACAGGACGCTCGATTTTGAAGCCGAGCGGCTCCAGCATTGCCTGCAGCGTTGTGAGAGCTCCGCCTTCTGCCGGTGTAACTGACGGGCAGCGGATAAGAGCAGCGAGATTTTCGGCGGGATCAAATGTGGTCATCATGCACAAGGCTTAGCAGATGCCGCAAGCCGGTGCATCTGGAATCTATCTTTGATGAGTCACACTGTGATTTGCCGGTATCTAATTCCAAAAACAGCACTGTAACAGCCGGTAATAATATTGTGATAAAACTGTTATTGTTCATCAATTGGGAACGATACAACGAACGGAATGTCTCTGTTTAGAGAACGATACAGCGAATATTGAAATATCTGCCAAATTTTTAAACTGTTAAGTTATTGATTTTATTGAGTTGATATGTGTTAGTTGTTTTTTCAAGGAAAGATTGTGTCAGAATTTTTATTTATTCGTAAAATTTATGTGAGTTGAAATCATAAACAATGGCTCCTATCTCAGGGTCATCGGAACGGCGCTTCTCCCAAGCACGTTCACATAAATTGAACAAGGAATATGAAAATGAAAAAGATTGCTTTGACTGTTGCTGCACTTGCTCTTTCTGCCGGAGCAGCTTTTGCTGAAAACCCAAATGCGGGTATTCCTGATGATCTGTACAGCAATGACAAGACACCTGTGATCACCACTTCAACTGTGAAAAGCACGCAGGCTGAAACCTTTACAGACGGTTCCGCCCACGGTTTCGGTGATAATGCACCATCCAGCTATAACGACTGATTAGTCCGCACGTCCTCCGCATAATATCAACACTATGAATGACTGCCGGATTTCAACGTCTGATGAACAGACCTCCCAACTGATCCGTTGAAAATGACCGGCATATAAAAGGAATATGAAAATGAAAAAGATTGCTTTGACTGTTGCCGCCCTTGCTCTGACCGCCGGTGCCGCTTTTGCTGAAAATCCAAATGTTGGCATTCCTGACGATCTGTACAGCAATGACAAGACACCTGTGATTACCACTTCAACTGTGAAAAGCACACAGGCTGAAACCTTTACAGACGGTTCGGCTCACGGTTTCGGTGACAATTCACCATCCAGCTATAACGGCTAATTTAGCCGGTACCTCCTCCGCATAACATTAACATTATGAATGACAGCCGGATTTCAACGTCTGATGAACAGACCTCCCAACTGATCCCGTTGAGAATAACCGGCCTATAAAAGGAATATGAAAATGAAAAAGATTGCTTTGACTGTTGCCGCCCTTGCTTTGACTGCCGGTGCCGCATTTGCTGAAAATCCAAATGCCGGTATTCCAGACAATCTGTATGGTGCTGACCAGACATTTGTAACTGCGAATGCGACTGTAACCAGCACACAGACCGAAACCTATAGCGACGGTTCCGCTAACGGCTTTGACGATCATTCGCCTGCAAGTACCCGTCGTTAATTGACGGTATAACAAACAAAAAGCGGCGGGCTTGAGGCCCGCCGCTTTTGTTGTTTTTGAAAGGCTGCTTTTAATCGCGCAGCAGATCATTGATTGATGTCTTTGAGCGGGTCTTTTCATCAACGCGCTTAACGATAACCGCGCAATAAAGACTCGGGCCTGCTTCACCATTTGGCAGTGGTTTGCCCGGCATAGTACCGGCAACAACAACTGAGTAAGGCGGTACTTCGCCGTAGAAGACTTCGCCGGTGGCGCGGTCGACGATTTTGGTGGATTTGCCGATATAGACACCCATACCAAGCACCGAACCTTCACGGATGATGCAGCCTTCCACCACTTCCGAACGGGCTCCGATAAAGCAATTGTCTTCAATGATGGTTGGTTCAGCCTGCAATGGCTCAAGCACACCACCGATGCCGACGCCGCCGGACAGATGGACATTCTTGCCGATCTGAGCGCAGGAGCCGACAGTTGCCCATGTATCAACCATCGTGCCTTCACCGACATAAGCGCCGAGATTGACAAAAGACGGCATCAGAATGGCGTTTGGCGCAATATAAGCGGAGTGACGTACAACGCAGTTTGGCACAGCGCGGAAACCGGCCTGTGTAAACTCGTCGGCAGACCAGCCGTCAAATTTGGAAGCGACTTTGTCCCACCAGACGGATGCGCCCGGACCACCTTTGATGATTTCCATCGGGTTAAGACGGAAGGAAAGCAGCACTGCTTTTTTCAGCCACTGATTGACTGTCCAGTTACCGTCTGCCTGTTTTTCGGCAACACGTACTTTTCCCTGATCGAGCAGCAAGAGGGATTGTGCGACGGCATCACGGATTTCTCCGGTGGTAGATACCGAGACTGTGTCACGCTCATCAAAAGCTTTTGTGATAATTTTTTCGAGAGCTGACAGATCAGGCTGGGACATATTACTGCTCCTGAGGTGTTGAAACGGAATTAAATCGCATTTATTTCGTCATTCAGACGAAATGCCTGACGAAATATACAGATTACGGAATATTTTCGGCAAATGATTAGGCTATGCTCAAAGCATGGTCAATCTTGGCATTGCCGCTTTTGCACTATATGCCTCAGTATCTGATCTAAAAGTCGCCATGCCGGCCTGCAAAGGGCAATTTCTGGGCTTCCGGTACTCACGTACAATAGGTACGCTCCGTTCCGGTTCTCGAAATCACCCTTTTCGTCTCGGTCTGACGATTTTTGATTCAGACACTCAATATGGAAACACGAACAGTGGCTTGCTTTTTTATAATTGATGTCGCTGCCACAACAGGATGATATTGCATGAATCCGCTTGAGAAAGATGGCTGGACACCTTTCAGCAATTCCGGTGAAACTGTTAAGCGCGTCGCTGCGGTGCCGGATACACCGCAAACCCGTGCGCCTGCCTATAAGCTGGCATTCAGTGATGCGGAATTTATGACCAAGCGGGAACTGCGCCCGATCCGCTTGCAGCTTGAGCTGCTGAAGCCGGAAATGATTATGGAAGAGCGCGGCATCAAGTCGACTGTCGTACTGTTCGGTGGCGCGCGTATTCCTGAGCCGGGCGGCGAGGCGTGGGCTGCGAAAAACGAAGTTCAGAAAAAGAACCTTGAAGCTAATTCCGTCTATTACGAAGAAGCGCGTGAATTTGCCCGCCGCTGCTCGGAATATTCGGCTTCAACCTATTACCGTGAATTCGTCGTCGTCACCGGTGGCGGGCCGGGTGTGATGGAAGCGGGCAACCGTGGTGCCGCTGATATTGGTGCGCCGTCTATCGGTTTGAACATTGTGCTCCCGCATGAGCAGGCGCCGAACGCCTATGTCACGCCGGAATTGTGCTTCAACTTCCACTATTTCGCGCTGCGCAAGATGCATTTTCTGTTCCGTGCCAAGGCTTTTGCCGTTTTCCCAGGTGGTTTCGGTACCATGGACGAGTTGTTTGAAACACTTACATTGATGCAGACTGGCCGTATGGAACGTGTGCCGCTGGTGCTGTTCGGCAAGGAGTTCTGGACGAAGGCGATCAATATTCCGTATCTCTCCGAACAGGGCACAATTTCGCCGGAAGATCTGGAGCTGTTCCATTATGTGGATACGGCCGATGAGGCATGGAATGTCGTGAAAGATCACTATGATCTGTAAGTGCTGATCGCGAGAATTGCAAACGCCGGTGTGCAAACGCACCGGCGTTTTTTATTATCTGTCGTCCGGCTGTTTCGGCGGATGAATAACGGTCACCAGCACCACGGAAATTATCATCAACAGATACCATGCGCCGAGTTTCGACAGTGAGACCGGCACCCATTGGTCATGTTGCCCCGGATAGAGCCAGACGCGTGACCATGTGCCGATATTTTCGGCAATCCAGATAAACAGGGAAGTCAGGAAGAACGCCAGCAGTAACGGCATACGGTGACGAAAACGGAACACGCGGTAATGCATGCTGGTGCGCCAGAACATCAATGCGGTGACGGCAAAGAGCAGCCAGCGCATATCCGGCAGATAATGGTGGCTGAAGAAATTGATATAAATGCCGGTGGCGAGTGCAAAAGTCAGCGGTAATGGCGGGTAGTATGCCAGTCTGATATCAAAAATACGGTTGATCCGCGCCATATAGGAACCGACTGCCGCATACATAAAGCCGGAGAATAGCGGCACGCCACCGATGCGGAACAGATTTTCCTCTGGATAAATCCACGACCCCATATGGGTTTTGAAGATTTCCATTGCTGTTCCGACAATATGGAAAATCAGGATGACCTTGGCTTCACGTAAGGTTTCCAAGCGGCTCAGCAGCATCAGCAACTGAATGGTAACTGCTGACAGAAACAGGAAATCATAGCGTGTGATCAGTTGCGGCAGGGCAGAGCCGTCTGCCCATAGATATTTGCTGAGAATAATCAGCCCGAGCATGACGCCGCCGAACAGGCATGCCCATGCCTGTTTCAGCCCGAAAACCAGAAACTCAACCAATGCACCGGAGAGACCATGTTGTGGCAACCGGTCAAGCAGCCGGTGTGCGGCTGCATCGATTACAGCTTCCAGTGAAGTGAAACGGCGTTTGCTGTGCACGGGTTGATGCATTTACGGGTGCAGCGCAGTCAGAAACTCTGTCAGATTATCCGTGACAAAATCCACGCTGTCAGTAAAGGCGGGATCGCTTTCCCAAATCTCACTGAAATCCGGCTCAAAATTATTCGGCACAATCAGAACTGTGCGCATGCCGGTGGATTTTGGCACTGTGAGATTGCGTGCCAGATCTTCAAACATGGCTGCTTTTTGCGGATTAATCCCGCATTGTTTGTAAAACAGCTCATAAGGTGCACGCTCCGGCTTTGGCACCAGCTGTGCGGCAACAATGTCGAAAATATCGTCAAAACGGTCGAGAATACCAAGCTGTGCTGCCGCATTTTCTGCATGTTTGCGATCGCCATTGGTATAGATGAATTTGCGGCCGGGCAGGCGGGCAATGGCTTCACCCAGAAGCGGATCGGGTTTCAGCCACGTATAGTCAATGTCATGCACTTTGGCGAGAAAGTCGTCAGGGTCAATCTTGTGACATTCCATCAGCCCTTTCAGGGTGGTGCCATATTCCTGATAGAACCGCTTCTGAACCTTGCGCGCCTCATCGCGTGGCAGCTGCAACAGTTCCGAGACATAAGATGTCATCCGCACATCAATCTGCGAGAACAGATTAGTGTCGTGCGGATAGAGCGTATTATCCATATCAAACACCCAGTCAGTGACATGGGCGAAGTGGCGCGGTTCAGGTAAATTGGTCATGCAGCTGTTATGCCACGAAGTTTTGTAAAGATCAGCCTTTATTTTGCTGGGTAACAGAGCCTGAGACAGGTGGCTTGTATTTAGCGGCGGGGCAGGGCAAACAGAGCCTGATATATTTCTACAAAACAGAAAAGCACTGCATAATCATGGAACTCTGGATACCGATTACAATTGCCGCTGCCTTTATGCAGAATGTGCGCACGACACTGCAAAAGAAACTGCAAGGCAAGCTCGGCACCAGAGGCGCAAGCTTTGTGCGTTTTGGTTATGGTTTTCCTGTCGCCATTCTTTATGTGCTGGGTCTGCATATCTTTGCTGGTTTTGCTTTGCCGCAGGTTAATGGTGCATTCCTGTTCTGGAGTGTTGTCGGCGGGCTGGCGCAGATCTTTGCAACGATCATGCTGGTTTATTTGTTTACTCTGCGCAACTTTGCTGTTGGAACAGCTTATTCCAAAACTGAACCGGTACAAGCTGCTATCTTTGGCCTGATCTTACTTGGAGAACGTCTGACAACCGGTGCCGTTCTGGCAATTATTGTCGGCGTGCTGGGCGTGATGCTGATTTCAGTCGCGCGGATGCCGCTGAGCTGGGGCAATTTGTTTAAAGCGCTGGTCAGCCGTACAGCTCTGATCGGTATTGCTTCGGGTGGTGTATTCGGTATTTCCGCCGTGGCCTATCGTTCTGCTGCACTGTCGCTGGATGGCCCTAATCCGATCATGCAAGCCGCTGTGACACTTGCTTGTGTAACGACATTCCAGACGGTTTTCATGCTGGTATGGATGCTGATCAAGGACAAGAACGAAATTGTTCTGGTGCTGAAATCATGGCGCTCATCATCGCTGGTTGGCCTGTCCAGCGTACTGGGATCAATGGGCTGGTTTACAGCTATGGCCTTGCAGCAGGTGGCCTATGTGCGTGCGCTTGGGCAGATCGAACTGATTTTTACTTTCATCTCGGCAGTGTTCATTTTTAAAGAGCGGATCAACCGCATGGAAGTGGCCGGATGTATCCTGATTGTCACCGGCATTCTGTTCTTATTATTATGGCAATAAGAAACGAAAAATCCCGCAAATTGCGGGATTTTTTTGATTAAAGCACGATAAGCGTGCTCTTTAGTTCATGGCACGATAAGCGTGCCGGCACCGTGTTCCGTAAACAATTCCAGCAATACGGAATGCGGGGTTTTACCGTTGAGAATAACCACGCCTTCCACACCGCGGCGGATTGCATCAATACAGGTTTCAACTTTCGGGATCATGCCGCCGGAAATTGTACCGTCTTCAATCAGTGCCAGCGCATCTGCAACCGACAATTCTTTGATCAGGTTTTTGTTCTTATCCAGAACACCCGGTACATCGGTGAGGAACAGCAGACGTGTTGCGCTCAGCGCACCCGCAATCGCACCGGCAAAGGTATCCGCATTGATATTATAGGTATTGCCATCACGGCCCGGTGCAACCGGTGCAATCACCGGAATTACGGCGGAGCGTGCAAGCAGATCAAGCAATGTGCGATCCACTTCTACCGGCTCGCCGACAAAGCCCAGATCAAGCACGCGCTCAATATTGGAATCCGGATCGCGATAAGTCTTATGCGCTTTTTCAGCAAAAACCATATTGCCGTCTTTGCCGCACAGGCCAATTGCCCATTCGCCTTCGGCATTGATCATCGCCACGATTTCTTTGTTGATTGAACCGGCGAGAACCATCTCAACCACTTCAACCGTCTTTTCATCGGTAACGCGCAAGCCGCCTTCAAAGCGGGATTCAATGCCAAGCTTGCCCAGCATTGCTGCAATCTGCGGGCCGCCGCCATGAACAACAATCGGGTTGATGCCGGATTGTTTGAGCAGCGCGATATCGCGGGCAAAGGCTTTGCCCAGTGCCGCATCGCCCATGGCATGACCGCCATATTTGACGACGACAGTTTTATTCTCATAACGCTGCATGAAGGGCAGGGCGGCTGAGAGAAGTTGTGCTTGGATTTCAGGGCTTGTCGCGGTCATGGAGCACTCCACGGCATGAAGGGTTATGTGAGTGATAAAGAAACCACCTAGCGTGGTTCCTATTCCTTGGTCAGCAGAGCAATCGCAGCGCGTACTGCATCAAAGCCGATGGCTTTTTCGGAGGATGTGGCGAGAATCTGCGGGAAAGCGGCCGGACGGCGTGCAATCGCTTTCTGAGTTTCCGCCATCAGGCGCGGCACGCCTGCTTCCTTGATCTTGTCGATCTTGGTGAGAATGATCTGGTAGGAGACGGCGGCTTTATCCAAAAGATCCAGCACATCCGCATCATTCTTTTTAATGCCGTGACGAGCGTCAATCAGCACATAAACACGTTTCAGCGTGGTGCGGCCGCGCAGATAATCGAATACCAAACGTGTCCATGCATCAACCATGGATTTTGGCGCTTCAGCAAAACCATAGCCCGGCATATCCACGAGTGCCAATGGTGGCAGGTCACCATTTTCACCGGAATAACCATCCGGCACAAAATAGTTGAGTTCCTGCGTACGACCCGGTGTGTTGGATGTACGTGCCAAGCCGTTCTGGCCGACAATCGCATTAATCAGCGAGGATTTGCCGACATTGGAGCGACCGGCGAAAGCGATTTCAACAGGGCCTTCCGGCGGCAGAAATTTCATTGACGGCACGCCGCGGATAAAAATCCATCGCTTGTTGAAGAGAGCCTTACCCTCGGCAACAAGTGCTGCATATTTCTCTGCTTCTTTTGCGACGGCCAGTTCTGCTTCGGTCACTCAATTCTTCCTGTGGCTTATATCCGTGTCATTGCAACATAACACTGTTCTTTATGGCATTGAGCTTTCAGTGGCTTTTGTCAACCGTCAATGCGCTTCAGATATAAAAAAGCCCCCGTAAAGGGGGCTTTTCTGTTTGTTTTATTTCTTGGCAGGCTTATCGGTTTTCGCCGGTGCCGCAGGTTCTTTCTTTTTGAACATGCCTTTGAGGTTGTCAAAAAGTTCGATCTTGGCACCCTGACGTTTCATGATCATGCCCTGCTGGAGAATGGACAATGTGTTGTTCCATGCCCAGTAGATAACCAGACCTGCAGGGAATGCGGCCAGCATGAATGTGAAGATAATCGGCATCCATGTGAAGATCGCAGCCTGTGTCGGATCCGGCGGGGTCGGGTTCATGCGCATCTGCAGGAACATGGTGACACCCATAATCAGCGGCCATACACCGATCATCAGGAATGCAGGAACATCCCAAGGCAGCAGACCAAACAGGTTGAACAGCGATGTCGGATCCGGCGCAGCAAGGTCATGAATCCAGCCAAAGAACGGCGCATGACGCATTTCGATGGTGACATAGAGAACCTTATAGAGCGCAAAGAATACAGGGATCTGCACCAGCACCGGCCAGCAACCGGCCAGCGGATTGATCTTCTCGCGCTTGTAAAGCTGCATCATTTCCTGCTGCTGCTTAACCTTGTCATCCGCATATTTCTCACGGATTTCCAGCATCGCAGGCTGCATCATCTTCATGCGGGCCATCGACTTGTACGATTTGTTGGCCAGCGGGAAAAACAGGGCTTTCAGCAGAACGGTAACCACCAGAATAGCGACACCGAAATTGCCGGAGAATTTATAGATCCAGTCGATGAGGTAGAACATCGGCTTGGTGATGAAGTAGAACCAGCCCCAGTCGATCAGCAGTTCGAACTGCTTGATGCCGAGCTTTTCTTCATATTCTTTGATCTTGGCAACTTCTTTTGCACCGGCAAAAACATGGTTCTTGATGACGGTGTTCTGACCGGCAGCAATGGTTACAGGCGCGCTGAGGAAGTCAGCCTGATAACGCGGTGTGCCGTCAGTGAAGTAAGAGAAGCGTGCTTCAAAGCTTTCGTTCTGCGGCGGAATCAGTGTCGCAGCCCAATATTTGTCGGTAATGCCAAGCCAGCCGCCTGTTGCTTTGGCAAGCGGCATGTTCTTGTTGTCTTCGATCTTGGAATAGGAAATTTCCTGCAGACCCTGATCGCCGACAACGCCGATCAGACCTTCATGCAGCACATAGGTGCCGCTGGCATGTTCAGGCTTTTCAAAACGGGTTACGCGGCCATAGGAGCTGAGCGAAACGGCAGCATCAGTCGGGTTGGTGATCGTATCCTCAACGGCGAACATATAGTTCTCGTCCACGGAGATCACGCGCTTGAACTGGATGCCTTTTTCATTGGCATAGGTCAGGGTTACCGGTGTTGAAGGGGTGAGCTTGTCATTGCCTTCAATATTCCACTCGGTTGCAGGGCCCGGAACAGTGCCGATTGCATCATTGCCGGAGAAGCCGAGTTCAGCGAAATAGCCCTTTTTCACGCCTGAAGGCGCAAGCAGTTCAATTTCAGGGGATTTCGGATCAACGGTTTCGCGATAATCCTTCAGGAAAAGATCATCGAGGCGGGCGCCGACAGTATTGATCGAACCGCTGACGCGCGGTGTATCAATGCTGATACGCTTGCTCTGAGTCAGCGCTGCTTCACGGGTAACAGGTTTTGCTCCCTGAGCCTCTGCTGTCTGACCCGGAATACCGGCCTGAGGCGCATTGCCCTGCGGGATATTGGCAGATGTTGCACCATTGGCGGATGTTGCCTGCGCATTCTGAGTATTCTGCGCTTCAATCCGTGCCTGTTCTCTCTGAGCCTCAGTCTTTGGCCCCAGATAGAATACCTGCCAGAGCGTGAGAATCAGAATCGACAGGCCAATGGTGAGAAAGAAGTTACGATTTTTTTCCATTGACGGGTCCTGGTTCCTGTCAGTTCATTACAGCTAAGTGCGCAAAATCGCTGCGCTGTCCTAACGTATAATATGCTGGCTGACAGAGCGCTGTGCAGAATATGCCCCATACCTGTCAGAGTTAAGTGCCTGCCTTATAATACGAGCCATTCAGAAAAGCGAACGCTGAGACGATATAATTCAGGCCTATTTTGTGAAACGGTCATTTAAACCGCTTTGAGAGCTCTCTGGTCAGTGCGCTGAAGGGGGCGTTTAACGCTTCCCTGCGTGCAACAATAACATAATCAGTTTGCGGAGCCATTGCGGCTTCGCTGAGTGCAGCGGCGGCTTTCAGGCGGCGGCGGATTCTGTTGCGGATAACCGCATTGCCGTTTTTCTTGGTAACCGTGAAGCCGACACGCGGGTTTTCACCGGTTTTTGCCTGTTTGCTGGTTGCCTCATCGCGTTGTTTTACTTCCAGAAGGAAATATTTGCCGCGACGCTTTTCCCCGCTGCGAACAGCCAAAAACTCCGCTCTCTTGCGAAGGCGGAGTGTTTTGGTCTGCTTATTTGCTTGTTGTGTCACCGCTCTACGCGGAGCAACAATTATGCAGAAAGCTTGCCGCGACCGCGTGCGCGGCGGGCTGCAATAACTTTACGACCGCCTGGAGTAGCCATGCGCGAACGGAAACCGTGACGACGCTTGCGGACGAGTTTAGATGGCTGATATGTGCGCTTCATTTGTTTAATACCGCGGTGTGCGGCCCTTCTTAAATCTGTTTTTTAACAGGAGCTGGTTCAGACGCGGTCGATGAACGACCTTGCAAAAAATATCTGAACGTGGGGCGGCTTATAGATGCAGGCAGGTTTTGAGTCAAGAATGGAGCGGAATATTCGGTCAGCATAAGGATTGCTCACATTATTCCGAAAAAATATGTGCTGTTTTCCGTTTTCTTGACCCTGACAAATAGTCTTGGCGCGCTTTGATGCTTATAAGGCTTTATCGAATTTACAATGAGAGGAAGAACTATGTCCATTAAACGTTTCGAATCCGGTAAGCGCATGAGCGGTGCAGTTGTGCATGGCAATACTGTTTATCTGGCCGGTCAGGTTGGTACAGAAAATGCAAGCGTGACTGAACAGTGCAAAACCGCACTGGCTGAAGTTGATCGTCTGCTGGCTGTTGCCGGTACCGACAAATCCAAAATCCTTCAGACCATTATCTGGCTGGATGACATGAAAGATTTCGCAGAAATGAACGCGGTTTGGGAAGCATGGGTTGATCCTGCAAACACACCGGCACGCGCAACCGGTTCTGCCCATCTGGCAACTCCGGGCTACAAAGTAGAGTTCATCGTAACTGCTGCTCTAGATTAATTTGTTTCCGGTGCCGCAGGCTTTTGACTGCGGCACCGGTGTTTTATTCTGCCGCCTGAGACTGAGGCATAGCCATTGTGCGGATACGTTGTGAATAACCTTCGCGGCTTCCTTTTGCCTGCTGGCTGATATCCGCAATGAGACGCATCGATTGCGTATTATCCTCCGCCGTCACAATCAGCTGTTTTTCAAACATATATTCAGGCAGATAGCCGGAGAGCAGTACGCGATAATCAAGTGCTATCGACGGATCGAGAATTCGTGCCATGTCGAAGACAACGGTCGTGCAATTGGCGGTCAGCGTATTATAAAAGCCGGCTTCTTTGCTCAGGCGGTTGGCTGTGTCGGTATATAATCTGAAAAGCTGCCGTGCTTGTTCCGGTTCAATATCCACATGATAGCGATAGACATGCTCACCACGCACATTGGTGCGCAGATAGATAATGTCGCTTTCTTCTGCCGCGATCATTGCCAGTTCAAAATCTTTGAAGAACCCGCCGATTTCAGAGAAAGCCTGTCCGCGTTTTTTACGGATTTCTGCGGAGAAAACGACCTGTCTCCCGTCTTCAAATCCGAAGCTGACCAATGTGTGGGCAATCGCTGGCCCCGCCCAATAGGACAAGAACAGGTCAACGCTTTTAATCTGGCTCAGATCATAATCGGCACTTTTCCAGTTAACGGTAAAATCCTTTTCCGTACGCCAGTCAAAATCACGGATATGATCGAGCCGCACCACATCGCCATTATACTCGGCGGTCACTGTTTGTGCGACTTCCGGTGCCCAGTCGCGGTTCAGCGATGGCTTGATGCCGTGCCACCAGATCAGCAAAATTGCGAACAGGATTGCAAAGCTGATAAATGCGGCTCTGCGATAATGTTGCAGGTCGGTGAACCAGAGTGTGCTGAGTGCAGCCAATGCAACGAGTACCCATATGCCGATTGCAGCATAAGTGAGCAGGCGCGATTCTGTCAGCTGATAATGGAGTGCAAGACTGCCCCAGACGGTGATGATAATCAGAACCAGACTGAAAAAAGCCTGAGCCAGAAGTGCTAAGAAGACCAGAGCTGGTTTATATGTCATTTGGTTCCGGTATTGCTGATGAGGCGGAATATCTGTTGAAGATTTTTATTATGCGGCATGAAGTTAAAATAATTATTGATGGCATGTTTTCGCCGCGATTGAGATTTAGAGAGTGGCCTGTTTTGAGCTTGCCAGAATTGCAACTCTCCGTAAAATGCGCCTTTACAGGCATGCAATGCATCAATTTACCGACTTGTTAGATTATTTTAATATTTGTCCGGCAAAACTTCTCCTATGGTAAACAAATTATTCTCTTTCTCCGCTTCTGCCACTGTGGCAGCTATGCTGATCTCGTTTCTGCCGCAGGCTGTGCTTGCGCAGGAGACGCCGTCCCGTGCTGAAACAGCTTCCGGTAATGCGGCATTTATGAAGAAATCAGATATAATGACACCGGCCACAGGCGCGGGGCTGACCATGCGTAATCCTAAAGCGGATGCTGCTGACGCGGCGAAAGATGTGAGCAAGGTGGTAAAAGAGGCAATTTCCCGCAGTCAGAAATTTGTTTATCACTTTACCAAGCCGGAAAACGGCAGCGGTGAAACGATTGTCTTGCTGCATGGCTCCGGCGGTAATGAAACCAGTCTTGTGCCGTTTGCGCAGGAGGTTTGGCCGCGTGCCACGCTGCTCGGTATCCGCGGACGGGTCTTGCAGGAAGGTCGCACACGCTGGTATGCCCGCATTACGCCGGTAAAATTCGACCAGAAAGATGTGCGTAATGAAGCGGATGCTTTTGTCAGTTTCCTGACCAAACTCTCTGAAGACGATCAAATTGATTTGAGCCGTACCACTTTTGTCGGCTATTCCAATGGTGCCAATCTGCTGGCCGCGACGATGATACTGCATCCTGATCTGGTGAAAAAAGCTGTTCTGATGCGCTCTATGCCGGTGCTGGATCAGACACCGGCAGCTAATCTGAGTAAAGCTAAGGTGCTGGTTGTGACCGGTGCTGATGACAAGATGTATGCGCCTTTTGCGCCTGCACTCTCGGACTTGCTGCGTACCAGCGGTGCCAAAGTGGATGCGCGCGTGGTGAAGGCCGGTCATATGATTGGTGCGAAAGACGTGTCGCTGGTGACAGCATGGCTCTCGGGGCAGGGGCCGGATGGCGCACCTGCAATGTCGCAGGCTGTGACGACAAAGGCCAAAGACAAAACGGATAAATTGAAAGCCCTGCCGGAAGCACAGGAACCGGCCACTCAGAGCGAGCAGGCACTGGAACAATCGAAGAAGTAATGAAAAAAGCGGCTTAGAGCCGTTCCAGTTTAAACGAGTTGCTGGAACGGCTCTTTCTTTTTATTTTACGCATTATCCAACGCATCGTAGCAGGAAAAGAAATCAGTCCGGTGAACTGATTTCTCTGCGGAGGCGCTGCGCACTTTTGCTGGAAATGCTCTGAAGCCGCTTTTTCTTTGTTACCACTGAATATTAATCAGACCGCAATCACCGGTTTCCGCACCATAGGCGAGGCGTGTACCGTTTTTATCCCAGCCCATTGAGCTGATGGCGCCTTTACCCGGACGACGCAGCAGCACTTCTTTCTGATCGGCAAAACGGCAGAGCAGCACCATACCGTCCTGATAGCCAACCGCTACAATATCTTCGACCGGATGACAGGCAACGGCTGTAACCATTGTATCACCACGCAGGCCAAGTTCCAGCGGAGCTTTGCCCATCGGACCGTCTTTGCCTGTGAATGGCCAGATGATTGCCGCAGGAGCACCGGAAGTGGCCAGCCATTTGCCTTTAGGGCTCCATGACCAGTCTTTGACCTTGGCCGGATAACCGGTCATGCGCATATTACGGTTATCTTCCAGACGCCAGCCATGCAGCGCATTTTCCTGCATGGTGGTAATCAGAAAACGTCCGTCCGGTGAAAAGATCACGCCGGTATGTGCGCCTTTCCACTCCAGATCAACGGGTTTGCCGGCAGTGCCTGCCCAATGCAATGTCGCACCATTATAGCGGGCAATGGCGAGGCGAAGGCCTTTGGGGGCGAAAGCAACGCCTTCAACACTGCGCTCATGGGCAAATTCGGTGGTTTTGCCATTGGCTTCACGCACCCATGCGGTGCGGCCGGAAGCATAGGCCACCGCGCCATTCGGGCCACTGGCAACCGCAGTGATCCATTTGCGCGGCAGAACCGCCAGTTCCTGCACATTGCCTTTTTCGTCAGTCTGACAGATGCGTCCGTCTTCACCGCCGGTGATCAGGGCTTTATTGTCAGCCGTTGGTGCAACGCAGAGCAAGCCGTCATGCATAGTGACAGTTTTATGCGCTTCATCCAGCCAATGAAGTGTACCATCGGCCAGTGCATAATAGGCATTATCATTGAGGAAGCCGGCTTTCAGGCAGTGGCTTCCCAGATCAATAGGGGCAATCGTCGGCATGGTTATTTACATTTCTCGAAGCCGGAACGCAGTGCCTGCTCATTCAGATTGCGACCGATAAAGACCAGACGGCTTTCGCGCTTTTCGTCCGGTTTCCACGGACGCTGGTGATCGCCTTCGATAATCATATGCACGCCCTGTACCACATAGCGGTCATCGTCACCGGCAAAAGCGATGATACCTTTGAGGCGCAGAATATCCGGCCCCTGAACCTGTGTTACATTCTGAATCCACGGGAAGAATTTCGCGGCATCCAGCTCACCGGTGCGCAAGGATACTGACATAACCGTTACATCGTGGATCGCTGAAGCATGGCCGTGGTCATGCCCATGGTCATGATTGCAATCTGGGCCGCAGCTATGGTCGTGATCATGATGGTGGTGATGACCATGATGATCGTGGTCGTGGTCGTGATCGCAGCCAGGGCCGCAAACATGATCTGGATGATCATGATCGAGGAAATGTGGATCATTTTCCAGCGCACGCTGGAGATCAAAAGCACCGCGATCCAGAACTTTCGTCAGATCAATTTCTGCGCGCTGGGTACGGTGAATAATCGCATGCGGATTGATGGCGCGAATAGTCGCTTCGACATGGCTAAGTTCCTGCGCATTAACGAGATCGGTTTTGTTGAGCAGAACCACATCGGCAAAAGCGATCTGATCTTCGGCTTCTTTACTGTCTTTCAGACGCAATGGCAGATGTTTGGCATCAACAAGGGCGACCACAGCATCAAGCTGGGTTTTGGCGCGCACATCATCATCCATGAAGAATGTCTGGGCAACCGGCACCGGATCGGCAAGGCCGGTGGTTTCCACAATGATCGCATCGAAACGACCCGGACGGCGCATCAGACCTTCAACCACGCGGATCAGGTCGCCGCGCACGGTGCAGCAGATGCAGCCATTGTTCATTTCATAGATTTCTTCGTCGGATTCGACGATAAGATCATTATCAATGCCGATTTCACCGAACTCATTGACGATGACAGCATAGCGTTTGCCGTGGTTCTCGCTGAGAATACGGTTGAGCAGGGTGGTCTTGCCGGAGCCGAGATAGCCGGTCAGCACGGTAACCGGAATTTTAGGGAGTGTAGTTGCGCCAGTCGCAACCTGATCTGCTACAGGGCTATCGCTCATGGGTAGAGTGCCTCTTCATTGTCAGAATTTTTACCGGATCGGGTAACTGGTGTTGAGCCAGAGCCGGTCTATATGTTGAAATCTCTGTGCATATAAGAATTGCGAAACCGTAATTCTATAGAACAGACTAGCTATATAGAGCAATCTCTTCTGAAGCTTTGCTGACAGTTTTCAAAGTGAGGGTGTTTGCCCGAAGACTGAGATATCAAACCGGTGGACATCATCCATCAGTCCGGTCAGGCCGTTCACTGCATGGGCAATGATTTTTTCGCCATCTTGCGCATTGGCACGTAAAGCATTGCCGGCGGCACCTTGCTTGTTGAGATCGCTCATCATCCAGCCAAAAGCGTGCGGGCCATAGGCACGCAAATACTGAAACTCTTCAATGAATTTTGCCTGTTCATTGATATAATTCTGCGCCTTATCCATCTGCACAAGCTCTGGTGCCAAGGCCAGCATGACAGAGGTTTCTATATAGCCCGCATGGATATCAAGGTGTTTTTGTTCCGCGCTGATGAGATCTTCCGGTATGCCGAACCGTGTCCAGTGGGTTGCCACGGCCAGCATTCCCAGACGTGCGCGCAGCTCTGTAGCGACTATGGTTGCCAAAGGAGAATTGCCGCCATGGGCATTGAGGATAACCAGCTTGCGGATATTGGCGGCACAGAGATTTTCACCGATGCCGATCCAGCGGTTCACTGCTTCAGAAAAAGCCAGCGTACGGCTGCCTTCCACATCCATATGTTCAACAGAATAGCCAACCGGCTCGGTGGTCAGAAAACGCGCGGTAATATGCTCCGGCAAATTTTCTGCCAATCGTGCAGCTATGCCTTCGGCGATGATTGTGTCGGTCTCAAAGGGTAAATGCGGGCCGTGTTGCTCATGGGCACCCAGCGGTAAGACAGCAATGAGATTTTCAGGAATAGTGTCCTGCAGCGGCTCAGTTACGAGAGCCTCACTGGTTTGCGGCACTCTGTCAGAAAGGGCGGAACTGGCGTGCTGGGTGATCTCCGGCAAAATATTTCTCCTCTGATATGTGCAAGTGAGAGGCATCATAACGGCTGAGTGTGGCCGCGGCTATTCTAAATACGCCTTTATGCCCGTTGTCCTGACTTTGCAGCTGAGACCAGACTGCTGCTTGTCAGTCATAACACCTTCAATTAGGTTGTTTATGAAATAGAGCATTTCCTGACGCAAAACCGGTTCCGGTTTTTGCTGGAAATGCTTTTATATACGGACAGGTAGGGTGCATATGAGTAAGTCAGGCAAAACTGCTATTCTTCAGCCGTTACAGCACAATGCGCGGATGATGCGCACGATATTAGCCACACGGCTGCTGGAACACGGATTATATGCGGGGCAGGATGCGGTCTTGCTGAAACTTGCCGAAGAGGACGGCCTGCCACCCGGTATTCTGGCGCAGCGTCTGGGCGTGCGTCCGCCGACCGTGACAAAAACGATCAGCCGTTTGCAGGCACAGGGTTTTGTCACCAAACAGGCATCGGAAAGCGATCAGCGCCAGACACATGTGTTTCTGACCGATCAGGGGCATGATGTTATCCGCGTAATTGAAAAGCTGGTGCGTAAAACTGAAAAAGACTGCCTGCGCGGTTTTGAAAAGAAAGAACGTAAAGTTCTGCTGAAACTGCTGTCGCGGATGGAAAATAATCTGAATGCTGTTGCTGCCGGTCGCCCGTTGCGCACGGCTGCCAGTGATGAAGCCGATACGGCGGATGATCTGGCTGATGATGATGCCGATTAAAACGGA
Source organism: Pseudochrobactrum algeriensis (assembly GCF_018436245.1). Taxonomy (NCBI): domain Bacteria; kingdom Pseudomonadati; phylum Pseudomonadota; class Alphaproteobacteria; order Hyphomicrobiales; family Brucellaceae; genus Pseudochrobactrum; species Pseudochrobactrum algeriensis. Next base: position 2,596,501 of record NZ_CP075361.1, on the reverse strand, counting down.
ACAATGCAGGTGATGGCGGCTCTGTGTTCCATATTGAATAATTTGCCGGATAAGTTGCTAAAAACTGTCTCGCTATTTGTTAAACTATATTCTAGATATTGATTAACTAAGATTACTGAAGATAACTATACCGCAGAACTGCCGGTTCCGGTGAATATGATTGTTGAATAAGGGGCGGACGGCTTTTGGCCCAGAAGATCAAACTTTCAACCATTGCTGATGCGCTTGGCGTGTCAACGGCCACGGTTTCTCTGGCTTTGCGTGACAGTCCTCTGGTGGCGGATCAGACCCGCGACCGCATCAAGGAGCATGCCCGCGCCATCGGTTATATTTATAACCGTCGTGCCGCATCGCTGCGCACATCGCGCTCCGGCATTATCGGTGTTGTGGTTCATGATATTATGAACCCGTTTTTTGCGGAAATTCTGCGCTCTATTGAAACGGAACTGGATCGCTCCCGCCAGACTTTCATTCTCAGCAATCATTATGATCAGCTGGAAAAGCAGCGCACATTTGTGGACACGCTTTTGCAGCTTGGCGCGGACGGCGTAATCATGTCTCCGGCCATCGGTACGCCTGCGGAAGATATTGAACTGGCAGAAAATAACGGTCTGCCGGTGGTGCTGATCGCCCGTAATGTGGAAGGTGCGGATGTGCCGGTGTTTCGAGGTGATGATGCCTATGGCATCAGTCTTGCGACCAATCATCTGATTTCACTCGGACATACCCGCATTGCGATGATTGGCGGCACGGATCAGACCTCTACAGGTCGCGATCGCTATCAGGGTTATGTCAATGCCATGGAAAAAGCCGGTCTGACTGTGAAGCCGGAATGGCGTATTCCGGGGCCGCGCACCAAACAGGGCGGCTTTGAAGTGGCACCGCAATTCTTGTCTCTCAAAGACAAGCCGACAGCCGCTGTGTGCTGGAATGATCTGGTCGCCATTGGTCTGATGAATGGTATTGCCCGTGCCGGTCTGGTGCCGGGTGAAGATATTTCTGTGACCGGTTATGATGATCTGGAAGAGGCGGCAATTGCTACACCGGCACTGACAACCGTCTGGAACGGCCAGCGTGAAGTCGGGCGTCAGGCAGCGCGTGCTTTGCTGGATCAGCTCAACGGTGTTGAAATGCATAGCGATCAGCCGTTGATTAAACCGGAATTACATATCCGCCAGTCGACAAGTAAACCTGCCTGATACGCATAAGCAGGCAGGTTTAGTATTTTAGTATTTGAAATTTTGTAAAATTATATTCTAAATGCTCCCTGTATTCATAAGCGGGGGCGTGTTGTGAAGTCTGTATCAGCAGTTATTTGCAGTCAGTTTTTGTTATTTGCAGCTTTGCCAGTCGGTGCAGCAGATTTAAATCCCACGCACGCCTCAGATATACGGATCAGTAATCCCGATTTTTCTTTTCTGGGCGGAGTTGGTTACATCCATCTGCAAGGAGACGAGCTGGTTTATAATAATACCGGCAAGAAGATCAGCCATCTGATCTGGAAGACGGATGCTCCGGTTCTGACCGCAACAGCAAAAGCTTTGTTTGATAATGACTGGACGCTGTCAGGTAATGTGATGGTCGGTTTCAGCGGCAATAACCGGATGAAAGATTATGACTGGCTGATGGATCCGCCCGCCGGTTATGGCTCTGGTGCGTGGTCACATCGCTCAATCCATCCCGATACACAGCTTAACCGCTATATAACGGCTGATCTGGCGTTGGGGCATGATTTCCGCCTCAATGAAACAGCGCTGCTTAATCTGCATGGCGGCTTTAAATATACCAATGTGAAATGGGATGCCTATGGCGGCAGCTATATTTATAGCCGGAATGAATTTCGTGATGATGCCGGTGATATTCCTGATGGTGAACGTACTATCAGCTATGAACAGAGTTATCCGACAGCATTTTTAGGGCTGGAAGCAAGTAAGAGCTTTGAACAGTGGACATTCTCAGTGCAGGCAAGGGGTGGTTTTGCCTTTAAATCCAGAGATGAAGATCATCACTGGCGGCGGAACCTGCGTTTTACTGAAAAATATGATAGCCTGGCATTCATGTCCGTCGGTGCGCGTACAGAATATGCCTATACCGCGCAGGCGTCATTTTTCCTCGCCGGTAATTATGAGCGCTATTTCAACAAAACTGCTGATACAACAATGTATAATCTGACCAGCGGAGAAGTCGTGGAATATTTTCCGGACGGAGCCGGAATGAAATTCCAGTCTTTTTCTTTAAGCGGCGGATTGAGATACCGGTTCTGAAACACAGATCGCGGGTTTCAGAACCGCGATCTGTGACACTGTATATTTTTTACTCTGCTTTGCCGGCATGATTGCGTACGGCATCACCGAATGCTTGAAAAATTTTGGCTGAAGGTGCATCGGAGCGCACCCAATATTCAGGATGCCATTGCACTGCGAGCGCAAAATCCTGTGCGTCCTTCACAACAACCGCTTCAATCGTACCGTCTTCGGCTACGGCTTGCGGCTCAAGCTTGTCGGAAAGGCGGTCAATCGCCTGCCGGTGCACAGAATTGGTGTTGACTGCAGTGCTTTCCAGAATGGCAGCAAGGCATGAGTTTTCAGCAATCTCCAGCGGATGCGAAATCGCATAGCGCTCATCACGGACTGTGGAAACCGGCGCGCGGTGGTCGTTTTTGCCGTTGAGCTCCTGAATATCATTGGCCAGCGAGCCGCCAAGCGCGACATTCATTTCCTGCAAACCGCGGCAGATGCCAAGCACGGGAATACCCCGTTCCAGTGCAGTGCGGATCAAAGGCAGGGTGGTCGCATCGCGGTCCGGATCAAACGGGCCGTGCTGCTCTGTGGCTTCCTGCCCGTAATGTTCCGGATGCACATTGGAACGGGAACCGGTGATGAGCAGACCGTGCACCGCCGCGAACAGGGCGTCGTGGTCAACCTTGTCACGGATATTCGGCACCAGAAGCGGTGTGACCTGAGCGACTTCAGCAAGCGCTGTAATATATTCCGAAGGTGTTGCGTGCCAGTTATTGCCGTCAATATCACGAATGTCAGAGGTGACAGCAATCAGAGGGCGGGATTTTTGCATGATAAACAGGCCTTGTCGTGGTTGCGCAGTCGCAGGCAGTTGGTTAGTTTTACGATTATGCAGTGAGGCAGCGTTTCTGTAAGAGCCGGAAAAATGCAAAACAGGAGCGGGAATACCGTCCGGATTGTCAGTTTTCAGCGGCCTGAATTTGTCTACTGTAAAGCGGCGTGATTGGGAATAATTATTGTATAATTTTGCGCTGTGTATGACGGCAAAGTAATTGATTGAGAGGGCGATGTCCGCAAATCATCCGAATATATTTTCTGTCAAAGATAAAGTTATTGCGGTGACAGGCGGTTCGTCAGGGCTGGGGCATCATATGGTGCACACACTTGCCGCACATGGAGCAAAAGTTGTGTCCATCGCGCGCAGCCATCCTGTGACCTCTTGTGCTGATTGCGAGACTGTAAAGCCGGATATTTTGCATATTTGTGCCGATGTTGCCGACAGTGCGGATATTGCGGCCGCCTTTGACGAAGCGGAGAAGCATTTCGGTACGGTCAGTGTGGTGTTTAACAATGCCGGTATTGCCTGCAAAGCGAGTGCTTTGAAAACAACCGCCGAGATGATGGAGCAGGTTTTCGCGGTTAATGTTGTCGGGGCGTTCAAGGTCGCGCAGGAAGCTGCACGACGAATGATTGAGGCCAAAATTGCCGGTGCGATCATCAACACCACCAGTATTCTGAAAAATATGCCGCAGAAAGGCGCTGTTGCTTATTCTATGTCTAAGGCAGCCTTGGCGCAGATGACGCGTGCACTGGCACTTGAATGGGCAGCACATAATATTCGCGTGAATGCCATTGCGCCGGGCTGGTTTCCGACAGGCATTAATCAGGAGCTTATGACAGGACCTGCAAGTAATTATCTGAAGGCGAAGAACCCGATGCGCCGGCTTGGAGAGAATTGTGATCTGGAAGGCGCATTGTTGCTGCTTGCTTCCAATGCAGGCGGCTATATGACGGGTACAACCATCACGGTTGATGGCGGACACAGCCTGCAGGGGTGAAATCTGCGACTGTTGGCGGATTGATTTTCAGGCGGGATCAGCGGACAGTCTGATTGTGCGGGCTGAAAGCGCTGTGTTTGCGGGATATATCTTTATTGTAGAACTTACGAATATCATAATTTTTAAATATATTTTTATAGTTCCCGGCGATAATAAGCCTATCAAAGGGGGTAGCAACCTATGGCATTGATTTTAATGTAAAAACACTCAGAAGTAGAAAAAGTTGAAACTTATTTTTAAAGTATTTTTGTCATTCTTCCCCGGCGAGGGGGAGCAGTGACAAATGACATGGTTATTTAAGACCAACATTCCGGTGGACGTTCGCCTGTCATTTGTCAGAGCGCTTTATGGAAACCGGGAAACACTTTGGTTCGGACTGGCCGCACATATGCTGGCCTGCATGGTTATTTATTTTAAAACCGGCGACATTGTCTTTGTTATCTTCTCCGGCCTGTTCGCGCTGACTACCAGTATCCGCATGTATGATATGCATGTGTTTGACAGGGCGGATTTCAGCAGACTTACCCACGACAAAATCAATCGCTGGGAAATGCACTATCTTTTGGGTGCCTGTGCAATTTGTCTGATCCTCGGGCTGCTTTGTTTCTACAGCACCTATGTGATCGATGATCCGTTTGCCGAACTAGCCAGCCTGTCTATTCTTCTTGCCTCCGTTGTTTCGATTGTCGGCCGTAATTATGCGTCGCGTAATGCCGTTGTCATGATGTCGGTATGCGCTCTGGTACCGGTTCTGTTCGGATTTATTCTGGTCGACAGTATTTATCATGTGATTATCGGCGCATTGCTGGTGCCGTATTTTCTCAGCAATATTCAAATGGCCAATGGTCTGCGACAGTCCTTGTTTGCGGCCGTAATGAATGAGCGCCGCCTCAGCACCGTTGTCAGCCGTTTTGATACGGCATTGAATAATATGCCTCAGGGGCTGGTGATGCTGGATGGCCGTGCATCAATTGCTGTGGTCAATAAGCAGGTGCGGGATATGTTGAATATCTCGCAAAATATCAGCCTTCTGAACCGACCGTTTGAAGTTGTTCTGCGCTATTGCAGCAAGCACGGATTGTTTCCGCGTGACGAGCTGGACAATGTACGTATGCGGATTGACGAGTTGCTGGAAGGCCGTCGTCAGCGCGATGTGTTTCATTTCGGCAATAATCGCTACATCGAGGTGATGTGTAATCAGCGTCGCGAAGAAGGTGCGGTGTTGATTTTTGATGATGTGACAGGACGTATTGAGGCCGAAGCGCAGATCCAGCATATGGCGCGCTATGACGGGCTGACAGGATTGCCGAACCGTTTTTATTTTGAAACACTGGTTCGCGCGCTGACCGCAGGCAATAAGCCTGATGATCTCGTTGCGCTTGCTGTCATTGATCTTAACCACTTCAAGCATGTGAATGATTCATACGGTCATCACACCGGTGATGAGCTGTTACGGCAGTTTGCGGAGCGTCTCGGCCAGCTTGATGCCGAGCGTTTTGTGGCATCGCGCTTTGGCGGTGATGAATTTGTGCTGTTCATTCAGGGTATTAAAGACCGCTCGCATATTAATACTGTTATGGATGAGGTCACGGCCTATCTGAGCGGTGTTTATGAATTTGCATCCCAGCAGATCTATCTGGATATCAGCGCCGGTGTGGCGGTTGATATTATGAAGAATGTCGATCTTCGTGGCCTGCATGTGAATGCCGATCTGGCGCTTTATGAGGCCAAAAGCAGTGAACATGACCGCTGGGTTGCTTTCGTGGAAGCGATGGATACAAAATATCGCTCACGGCAGAAGCTTAAAAATGATCTGCGAGAGGCAATCAATGCAGGCAGTCTGACAGTCGTCTATCAGCCGATTGTAAGCCTGAATTCTCTGCGTATTGTGGCGGTTGAGGCGCTGTCCCGCTGGCATCATCCGAAATTCGGACCTATCGGTCCTGCGGACTATATTCCGCTTGCCGAAGAGATGGGGATTATTACGGAACTCACGCAGTTCATGCTGAACCGTGCCTGTCAGGATTGCGCGGGCTGGGGACATAAAATCGGCGTGTCGGTCAATCTGTCTGCCATTGATCTGAAAAATTCCGGCATTGTTGATATGGTTGTTGATGCTTTGCAGAAAGCGCAGTTGCCGTCTTACCTGCTTGAAGTTGAAGTGACGGAAAGTGCCATTATCAGTGACCGCGTCAAAACCTGCGAAATGCTGCAGCGGCTGAAAAATTCAGGTATTAATATTGCTCTTGATGACTTCGGCACGGGCTATTCCAGTCTCAGCTATCTGAACACATTGCCGCTGACAAAGGTTAAAGTTGACCGTTCTTTCGTCCGCGATATCGTGACGGACAGACGAGCCTTTATGCTTTTGCGTGGTGTGACACAGCTCTCTCATGAGCTTGGTTTCGGGGTTACTATTGAGGGCGTGGAAACTGAGGAGCAGCTGAAACTGATTCGCGGAACCGGCGGTGCAGATCTGGTACAGGGCTTTTTGCTCGGCGCACCACTGAGTGCCGATGAGATCAGTGCGCAGCTCGGGCGCTCGCTCTCCGTGATGTCGAATAATCATGCAGAGGCCGCGCAGGCTGACGAACTTCCTTCCTGATCAGCGGTTCTTCCTGAGAATATGCCGGTGATATTTGTCTGCGGCGATGCATTCATTTCGCGGCAGATATAAAAAAGATTAATTGTGCCGGTCTGGACCCTTGCTTTTTGTCACACATAAAGAGAAATGGTTACCAGCATATTTGTTTCCTCAAATCAGCGGGCAGATATGCAAGGTGATGCCCGTGAGGGCTATTGCTGTTTCCTGAATATATTATGTTCCGGACATAAGACATTTGCCGGAATGGTTAGTGCTTTGAAATTACGCTTTATTTTAGATTTTGCTTATAGGGGGCGGGTTTAAAATAGGATGTGTATTCCTGTATATTTTACGGAATATGAAGCGTGGCATATTCACGAAACGGCTGCACCAGAGCTTTAGTTTATTGGTGGCGGACATTATAGATGACGGTCTCTCAACCGGTTGCGAAAGCACCAGTCCTTTCGAACTTTGCCCGGCACATGCTGGAGTTTCTGGATCGAGTGGAATACCGGCGGGTTATACACGCGGAAGATCTGGAAGAGGTCGGCCGGCTGCGTTATCGTTCCTATATGACACGCAATGTCATGGACGACAATTTTCTTGGCACCATTATTGATGAAGTCGACCGCGATCATCAGGCCTATGTTTACGGTGTCTATATAGACGGTATTCTGGTCAGTACGCTCCGTGTTCATCACATTACGGCAGAGCATCGCATCGGTACCAGCGCCAAATTATTTCCCGATATTCTGGGGCCGATGCTGGATAATAATATGAGCTTTGTTGATCCGACACGTTTCGCTGCGGATCCTGCTTATCTCGCTGAATTTCCCGCCATTCCCTATCTGACATTGCGTATTGCCGCGATGGCATCAGAATATTTCAATGCAAGCTTTTGCCTTGCCGCAGTCAAGCCGGAGCATATGGCTTTCTATAAGCGCATCTTTGGCTCGCAAATGCTTGCAGATCCGCGTGATCATGAAGGCTATGGTATTCAGGTAGGGCTTGGCGCTGCGGCGGTCAGTTCAATCCGCGATGCGGTTGCCGTGCGGTTTCCGTTTTTTAAATCTCAGGCTCATGAGCGGCGCAATATGTTTGCTGATGTTCGTGCAGGCAATGTTCCGCTGACTATTTTGCCGACGGCTAAATATACCGGACTGGGGATCTGAGTATCTGATCTAAAAGTCGCCCGGCTTGGCTGCAAATGGCATCGGCTTGCAGCAGATTGTCGCAACATTGGCGGTGAAGTGAAGCTTGCCTATTGCTTAAGAACTGTGTCAACTGTGCCCAGATAAGATTTCTGAACCGGAAGACGGCCGCAAAGGAAGATATCTTTGGGGAGGGAGAAAGAAATGGCAGAAATTCAGCACGGTCCTGCAGAGCTTGGCGCAGAAATGGATTATCCTGAGCATGAGCGCACCTATCATGGTTTTACCTTTTTGGTAAAATGGGGAACGATTGTGCTTTCCGCTTTGATGATCGCGATGGCATTTGCATTTTTTGCTGCCGGCTGGTTCTCGGGTGTTATTCTGTTCGCGCTGATTATGGCAGCGGCAGTTTTCTTTGCCTGAGACCTGTCAGAGGCAAACTGAAAAATTTCATTTCAGAACTACATGGAATCCATAAATTATACCGCCAGTTTGGCGGTATAATTTTTTGTACGCCTGTTCAGAGCAAAAATCTCTCCATAATTGCGTATTTTCGATCACATAAGAAATTTTTTGCATAAAGAGTATTGCAGCCTGCTTTTTCCGTGATTTACTGCGCCCGTCCAAAATATTGTTCCGGAGGAGACCGGTACGGATTTTGTGAGTTTTGGGATAGGGAAAGTGAGGGCAGTTTTGTCTCAGGTAATATTCATTCCCGTTGAAACTGATCCGAGTGAAACACGGGTGGCGGCAACGCCGGAAACCGTGAAAAAGCTGATCGGTTACGGATTTAAGATAATCGTGGAAAGCGGTGCAGGTATTGCGTCGCGTATTACGGATCAGGCTTTTGCCGATGCCGGTGCGCAGATCGGTAAAACCACCGACATTAAAACTGCGGATATTATTCTTAAACTGCGCCGTCCCTCACAGACTGAGCTGAAAAATTATAAAACCGGTGCAGTGCTGATCGCTATGCTTGATCCTTATGGCCATGAGGACAGTGTGGCGGCCATAGCGCAGGCAGGGCTGACTGCATTTACCATGGAATTTATGCCGCGCATTACCCGTGCGCAGGTGATGGATGTGTTGTCATCGCAGGCCAATCTTGCAGGCTATCAGGCGGTGATTGATGCCGCTGCGGAATATGGCCGTGCCATGCCGATGATGATGACCGCTGCCGGTACAGTACCAGCGGCCAAAGTTTTTGTGATGGGGGCAGGGGTTGCTGGTCTTCAGGCCATTGCGACTGCGCGTCGTCTTGGCGCTGTGGTGACGGCGACGGACGTGCGTCCTGCTGCCAAAGAGCAGGTGGCATCGCTCGGTGCTAAATTTGTCGCTGTAGAGGACGACGAGTTCAAAGCGGCCGAGACTGCCGGTGGCTATGCCAAGGAAATGTCGAAAGACTATCAGGCAAAGCAGGCAGCGCTGGTTACTGATCATATTGCCAAGCAGGATATTGTGATTACCACAGCGCTTATTCCGGGGCGTGCTGCGCCGCGTCTGGTGAGTGCTGAGATGGTTGCCAGCATGAAGCCTGGCTCGGTGCTGATTGATCTGGCTGTTGAGCGTGGCGGCAATGTTGAAGGTGCGGTAGCGGGACAGGTTGTTGAAAAAGACGGCGTGAAAATTATCGGTCATATGAATACGGCCGGTCGCATCGCTGCCTCTGCGTCACAGCTTTATGCGCGTAATCTGTTCGCTTTCCTTGAAACGCTGGTCGACAAAGACACCAAACAGCTTGCAATCAATCTTGATGATGAATTGGTGAAAGCAACGGTGTTGACCCATCAGGGCGCCATCGTGCATCCGGCTTTTGCTGATGCGAAAGCAACACCGGTTGCTGTTGATAATAATGCTGAAACCGCGCCTAAGCCTGCCGTGAAGAAGGCTCCGGTCAAAAAAGCTGCCCCGAAAAAACCGGCTGCTGCAAAACCGGTAACCAAAACGGTTGCAGGCAAGAAAACCGTAAATGAAGCCGGAAATAAGGGGGATGAGGCATGAGTGCGGATTCTTTGAAAGAGGCGCTGGGCGGTCTCGATAAAGCGGTTGAAAATCTGAGGGCTGCTGCTGAAGGTCTGGGCAGTTCAGATTCAATCAGCAATGCTGTGCATGTTGCCAGCGGCGGGGTGATTGATCCTTTTGTATTTCAGCTGGCGATTTTCGTACTGTCGATTTTTGTCGGCTATTACGTTGTCTGGTCAGTAACACCTGCCTTGCACACACCTTTGATGGCGGTGACCAATGCGATTTCCTCGGTGATCGTCGTCGGTGCGCTGCTGGCCGTCGGTCTTTCCCTTTCCGGCTGGGCAACCGGTTTCGGCTTTATCGCTCTGGTTTTGGCAAGCGTGAATATTTTCGGGGGCTTTCTGGTCACCCAGCGCATGCTCGCCATGTATAAGAAAAAAGACAAGTGAGGGGCTGAAACATGAGCGTTAATCTGGCAGCCTTTCTTTATCTCGTTTCCGGCGTGCTGTTTATTCTGGCATTGCGCGGTCTTTCGCATCCGACAACCAGTCGTCAGGGTAATTTTTACGGCATGCTCGGTATGGGCATTGCTATTGTTACCACACTGATATTGGCGCAGCCGTCTTTTGGCGGACTGGCGCTGATTGTGCTGGGGCTTGCAATCGGTGGCGGAATTGGTGCCGTTGTTGCCAAGCGTATTGCCATGACGGCAATGCCACAGCTGGTGGCATTCTTCCATTCGCTGGTTGGTCTTGCTGCGGTGATGGTGGCCGCTGCGGCTCTCTACTCGCCGCATTCTTTCGGTATCGGTGAAGTCGGCTCGATCCACGCACAGGCATTGGTGGAAATGTCGCTTGGCGTGGCCATTGGTGCGATCACCTTTACCGGCTCGATCATTGCCTATCTCAAACTGGACGGGCGTATGTCGGGTAAGCCGATCATGCTACCGTCACGGCATATCATCAATGCGGCGCTGTTTATCGGCATTGTCGTTCTGGTGATCGTGCTGGCGATTACCGAAAGCCATCTGGTGTTCTGGGCGATTGTATTGCTGTCTCTGCTGTTCGGCGTACTGATCATTATCCCGATCGGCGGCGCGGATATGCCGGTGGTTGTGTCTATGCTCAATTCCTATTCCGGCTGGGCCGCCGCAGGTATTGGTTTTACGCTCGGCAATTTGGCACTGATTATCACCGGTGCGCTGGTCGGTTCTTCCGGTGCGATCCTGTCCTATATCATGTGTAAGGGCATGAACCGCTCGTTCATTTCCGTGATCCTTGGCGGCTTCGGCGGTGATACATCTTCTGGAAGTAGCACGGGTGAGGTCGAACAGCGTCCGGTCAAACAAGGTTCAGCAGATGATGCGGCCTTCATCATGAAAAATGCTGCCAAAGTCATCATCGTACCGGGTTATGGTATGGCGGTAGCACAGGCACAGCATGCGCTGCGTGAAATGGCCGATAAGCTGAAGGAAGAGGGCGTAGAAGTTAAATATGCCATTCATCCGGTGGCGGGTCGTATGCCGGGACATATGAACGTGCTGCTGGCGGAAGCCAATGTGCCTTATGATGAGGTCTTCGAGCTGGAAGATATCAATTCGGAATTTGCGCAGGCCGATGTGGCTTTCGTGATCGGTGCGAATGACGTGACCAATCCGGCAGCGAAAACAGACCCGCAGTCTCCGATTTTCGGTATGCCTATTCTTGATGTGGATAAGGCCGGAACGGTGCTGTTCATCAAGCGCGGCATGGGTTCCGGCTATGCGGGCGTGGAGAATGAATTGTTCTTCCGTGACAACACCATGATGCTGTTTGCTGATGCAAAGAAGATGGTCGAAAATATCGTCAAAGCGCTGGATTAAACCGGCGCAATTCGGCAGATAAAAGAAAAGGCGGCTTTTGAGCCGCCTTTTTTATTGCGATTTGAGCAATGTTTAATGCTGCTTTTCTTACGCCTTTTCGGGTAAAAACACAGCCTGTCAGCAGGTTAGCGCGCTTTGCTGAATAAGAGATTCCGTTGCCGTTGGCTTATTGTCCGTAAACCAGTTTGTCCTGACGGGCGCGTAGTTCTGCAAGGCGGGAACCGGCAGGCAGAGCCGCATTGTCATAGGTAATGAGTTCACCTTTTTTGATCGGCTTCAGTACTTTGGCGCCGGTCAGCATACCGCATGGTATGGCTTTAGCTGCGCGGGCTTCACCGGCCGTCATGATCCATGCGCGGTAGCAATATTCACCAATCGCATCGAGGGTTTCGCCAACTGCCATATCTTTCTTGGCAACGGCTGCAACTTCTGCGGTCGGTTTGCTCAGCGGCACCATGTCGGCCTTACCATAGAGCACTGCACGGGCGCAGGTCAGCGGTACTTCCAGCGAGGTCAGGTGATAAGGACGATGAAAGGTGAAATAAGGGCCTTTGCCCATTTTCAGGTCTTCCATGCGCTCGGAGATACGCGGATGGGACATGTCGGCAACCACGAATACACCCGGAGCCACGCCTTTACCGATGGTATAATCAACCACACCCACACGGGAGAGTACGCCGCCGTCTTTCTCAGGAATCAGTGTTGAGGATAACTGGTCGAGTGTTGCGGCAGGACCGTGCATACCGGCTATATCCGGCACCAGACCGGTGGCATTAGCGATAGCCGCCATTTCCACCATGGTTTTGGAGCCGTCCACAAATTCCACCAGCAGGCGCACATTCATATTCCGGCGCGTGGCTTCCTCGATATAATTATCAGGGATCGCATCAATATTGAGCGGATTGTTTTTACCCTTACCGGCGGCAACAATCGGATGCCCCATGGCGGTGACAAATTCGATCAGTTCCATACAGGATGACGGTTCGTCACCGGCACCGAGCGAATAGACAACGCCAAGACGGTCGGCTTCGCTTTTCAGATAAGCGCCGATTGTCACATCAGCTTCAACATTCATCATTACGAGATGCTTGCCGTGCTCCATGGCACGCAGACCGATTTCCGCGCCGACGGCCGGAATACCGGTCGCATCAATCACAACGTCAATCAGGTCATTATTGAGAATGAGGTCAGCATTATCCGTTACAGCAATTTTATGCGCTTCCAATGCGAGGCTCAGATCAGAGCCGGTATTGGTTTCGCGCGCATGGCCTTGCTCACCATAGGCGATCTCGGCGGCTTTGAGCGCACGCTGCGGATTGGTTTCCGAAATGGCGCCGATCTCGATGCCGGGCATATGGGCGACACGGGTCACAATATCGGTGCCCATTTCTCCGCAGCCGATCAGGCCGATGCGGATAGGTTTACCGGTATCGGCGCGGGCTTTCATATCACGAGCTAAGCCGGTGAGTGCGACATTGGTGGCCATGTTTGTTCTCCGGAGATAGTGTTTTGCGGGAGAATAACCCGCCTGATAATGACAGTTATAAAAGACCTGAGCATTTCACAGTCAAGTTGGAACAACTTGATGGCCGTGATAATGCGATTACTAAAAAAAGCTAGAGCGATCACTATAGTTTAACATGTGCGTAAACCGCTCTAGATTAAAGATCAATAAGGCAAAGGCTGCATCCGTGCGGCATGACAGAGCAGGAGTTCAAAGTGCTGGACAGCGTAACCAATAATAACTGGGATCTCGTGATTTTTGACTGTGACGGTGTGCTGGTCGACAGCGAACCGCTGGCTGCGCTGGCTTTTCATAATGTTTATGCCCGCCATAATATGCCGATTCCTGACGGTACGGTAGCCAAAGGCGTGGGGATGAAGCAGGCGGATATTATCCGTCTGATCGGCGATCTGACCGGCCATTATCTGCCGGATGCAGCGCAGGATGATATCTGGCCGGAAACACATCGGGTGTTTTCTGAAGCCTTGCAGCCTTGTGACGGCATTGCCGGTGTGCTGGAACGCCTGAAGACCCGCAGTTGTGTGGCCTCATCGTCTTCGCCGCAGCGTATTGCTTTCAGTCTGGAAAAAACCGGTCTGATTAATGGATTCGATGGCGCTCTGTATTCATCCACTATGGTCAAGCGCGGTAAGCCTGCACCGGACTTGTTCCTGTTTGCTGCAGAGAAATTCGGCGCTGATCCGGCACGTTGTGTGGTGTTTGAAGACTCACCATTTGGTGTGGAAGGGGCTGTTGCTGCAGGCATGACAGCAATCGGTTATACCGGCGGCGGGCATACTTATGCCGGACACACGGAAAAGCTTTTGGAAAAAGGTGCAAAAGCGGTTTATAGCAGCTGGAAAGAGATAGAGAATAACATTCTCTGAAAGTGCGAATCCATCATAAAGGTCTATAGCAATGAAAGATGCGATCACTCTGGATCAGCTGCGTGAAGCGATCGGCACAGAAATCGGCTGCTCCGAGTGGCGTGTGGTCACACAGGAAATGATCAATCAGTTTGCCGATGCAACGGATGATCATCAATATATCCATGTGGATCCGGTGCGCGCGGCAGAAACACCTTTCGGCGGTACAATCGCCCATGGTTTTCTGACGCTTTCATTGCTCTCGACTTTGGCTTTTGAAGCACTGCCGATGCTGCAGGGCGCAACCATGGGCATCAATTACGGTTTTGACAGCGTGCGTTTCATGTCGCCGGTCAAAACCGGAACCCGTGTCCGCGCCCGTTTCAAACTGGCTGATGCTGATATCCGTCCTTCCGGTCGCGTGGTCAATCATTATGACGTGACACTGGAAGTGGAAGGTATGGTCAAACCGGCTCTCACTGCGCGGTGGCTGACCATCGCTGTCGTCCCACCTGCTGAGTGAAGTTTCCGGCCAGAACGGGCTGCAAATGGCGTTTTTCTGCGCTTCCGATACTCACGTACTTTAGTACGCTCCGTTTCGGTTCTCGAAGAACACCATTTTCGCCTCGTGCTGACCAGAAACGAGGCAGCGCCGTTTTAGTGTAATGTATCCAGCGGTGCAGGCCGATCGGGGTAATCGGTCAGCAGGGTTTTGAGCGCAAATGGCCCGTGCAGAAACATGCCGATATCATAGGCGTTCTTCTTCTGGCTGCCGGAAATAAACAGCAAATGCATTTTGAAGAAATTGCCCTTGGCCTGTTTGTAACGGACAGGGGAGTGAATGTGTTTGAACCGGATATGGCTGATCAGCGGCGGATTGTCCGTCCGAATTTTCAGTGCCTTGGCAGGTTCTGAATTATAAAAATGAATAATATCCGTCAGCGCCTGAAATTCCGCCCAGAAAACCGGACTGTCATTCAGTAATACACGTACATCTTCGCGCAATGTTTTCGCACGCGGATGCAGGGCAATCATCAGCAAACAGGAACCGGCAGCAAGCAAAGAGACCGGCTGTTTGCGCAGAAGTTCCGGTTCAGTGCGCCAGACTTCAGCCAGCGCTTCAATCGCCGGTACAGTGCCGAGACTGTGGCCCATAATGATGACTTCATCGGCATCACTGCTGCGCAGCTTTTCTGCCAACCTCTGCGCAAAAATCTGTTTGCGCTGGCGCAGGCTGGTACTCTTGTCATAAATCCGGTCATAGGCGGCTGACCAGTCGTCGAGCAGATAGGAGATGAAGAGTTTTTCATCCAGCGCTCGTATCAGTGCGTAGCAAATGCCAAGCGCCAGCGGCAGCGACCAGAGCATATGCAGTGGTGAGAAACCGGCCAGTACTGGTGCTGCTGTGATGCCGAGCGTTAAGGCCAGCATGGCCAGCACCATCAGAAACGGCCACATGAAAAACATGACAAACCGCCAGCTGGTACGGCCATAACGCCATAAGGTGCCGGTGAAGAGAATGTTCAGAAAAGCGCGGCTGCCGGTGAACAAGCGGTGTGGCAGGGAGCGCGCTGCATATTCATCGAAAATATCTGCGGTGCCGAACTGGCAGAATTCGCTTTGTGTTTCCCAGTTCTCACCTTTGGCTGTCACCTGCATGGTGCCGCTGCCGTGATCTGCATCGGTCATCGGAGACAGGTTGGTTTTTGTGCCCCACAGCTTGTCAAAATCGCTCATAATTTTGCGATGGCGTACGCGCACTGCCTTGGGGTGCAGTCCTTCATAACCTGTGAAATTAATGATGAGACGTTTTTTAATGGTCATGAAAATGGTGCTTGTCAAAACAGAAGAGGTCAACGCGGCGCAGAAGATGCTTTAGTGCGGTCTGCTGTAAATGAACAATCACATTAAAGCTATTATGCTTGCTCAAAATAAAAGCACCGCGTCTCTCAGGAAACACGGTGCTTAAAGATGAATTATGACAGTTTCAGGACGTTGAGACGACAGCTCAGACTGCCGCGTCCAGTGCGCCTTCACTCAGCAATCCGAAAACATAGGTGCCAAAGGAGCGCCAGCATTCCAACCGGAATTCGGTTTCAGACAAGCGCCAAAGTACGATCTCAGCCTTGCCGAAAATTGTGCGGGAGGCTGCGCCGACCGGAAAAACGGCCAGCGACAAATCCTGCGGACAGCCCGCATTGATTGTTGCCTCTGCGCCTTCACCGGCAATGATGATCCCGATATTGCGGTGGGATATATCCGTTGCGGCATGCAAGGTTTCAACGCCTTGCAAATCCGCAAAAGGTGATTGTCCGCCGGTGTCAATCACCAGCCATTCGTCAGGGCCAAGCCACAATGCCGAGCGCTTGCCTTTGGTGGCGCTGTGTTTCGGTTTTTGCGGCAGGACGACGCCAAGGGCTTTGGACAGATCGGCGAGATCATTGACGCGGGCGCGCAGCGAAATACGCTCCGCCGGTTCTGCCGGAATGATCTGTACCGAGCCGTTGCCGGCACGGCGGTTGCCCAGAACAGTGATGCGCTGCGCGCTTGCTTCGGAGTTAGACATGCAGGCGCTCTCCCTTTTCGTCAATAAAGACGGGGCCGGTTACTTCAACTTCAATCACACGATCCAGCATCGGCACGAACAGAGTTTTACCATGCAGATTAAATCCGTCATGCACCACAGCCATGGCAATGGAGCGGCCGAGATTGGATGACCAGTAGGAAGAGGTGACGTGACCGAGCATTTTCATCGGTTTCGGCTGGTTCGGATCGGCAACGATCTGCGCACCTTCATCCAGCACTGTGTTCGGATTTTTGGTCAGCAAGCCGACCAGCTGTTTGCGGCCTTCCGCCACCAGATCGGGACGGCGCATACCGCGAATACCGACAAAGTCGGTTTTCTTCTTGGAAACAGCCCAGCCGACCGCTGCATCATGCGGGGTCAGAGTGCCGTCTGTATCCTGACCGACAATGATATAGCCTTTTTCAGCACGCAGAACATGCATGGTTTCCGTGCCGTAGAGGCAGGCGCCCATGGCCTTCGCACGTTCCCAGACGGCTTCCAGCACAGACTGACCATAATCGGCAGGGACATTGATTTCAAAGCCTAACTCACCGGTAAAGGACATGCGGAACAGACGGGTCGGTACGCCGCAGAATTTACCTTCTGCCACACTCATATGCGGGAAGGCTTCGTTGGAAATATCAATGCTTTCAACAAATGGCGCGATAATCTCACGGGCTTTCGGCCCCTGAACGGCAAGCACCGCCCATTGTTCCGTTGTGGAGGTCAGCCAGACATTGAGATGCGGGAACTCGGTTTGGAGATAATCTTCCATGTGGTTGAGAACGCGTGGTGCGCCACCGGTTGTGGTGGTGACGTGGAAGCGATCATGCGCCATACGGCCGACCACACCGTCATCCATCACAAAACCGTCTTCACCGGTCATGATGCCGTAGCGGCAGCGACCCGGTTTCAGCGTATCCCAGGCATTGGTGTACATCAGATTGAGGAACTCAGCGGCATCAGGGCCGACAACTTCGATCTTGCCTAAGGTCGAGGCGTCAAAGATACCGGCGACTTCGCGAACAGTTTTGCACTCGCGGGACACTGCATCATGCATGGTTTCACCGGCCTGCGGATAATACCATGCGCGTTTCCAGTTGCCGACATCCTCATAAACCGCGCCGTTCTGAGCTTCAAAAGGATGCAGCGCTGTCTGTCGTGCCGGATCAAACAGATGATCGCGGGACGAGTTGATGAGTGTGCCGAACGTCACCGGCGTATAAGGCTGGCGGAAAGTGGTGAGGCCGACCTGCGGGATCGGCTTGTTGAGCGCTTCCGAAGCAATCGCCAGCCCGTGCATATTGGACATTTTGCCCTGATCGGATGCCATGCCATTGGTGGTGAAGCGTTTGATATGCTCGATAGAGTGCATACCTTCGCGCACGGCATTGCGGATATCCTTGGCGCAGACATCATGTTGGAAGTCGATAAACGCCTTCACATTGCTGTCAGGGCCAGCACCGGCTGTGGTGCCGACCATGCCGCCGCTCCAACTATAGGCTGTTGTTGCGCTGACAGTGGTGGTTGCTGATACTTTGCCACCAGTTGCAACACCGGCAGATGTGCCTGCCGCAACGGCTTCATCAATGGCTGCCTGCAGATCGTCGGTGCCGTTACAGGTGCCGACGCAGATGCAATCCTGTGCGTAAACATCCGGCAGAAAGCGCTGTTTGGCATCGTCAAAGCGCAGCTTGCCGCGTGATTGCGAGAATAAATGCACCGATGGTGTCCAACCGGAGGAGGTGATCAGCGCATCAATGGTGTATTTGCGGCCTGACTTCGCGCCATTGGTGGCAACAGTCATGGATTTGACCCGCAGCTTGCCGCCGACACTCAGCACACAATGATTGGTCAGAACCGGAATATTCAAACGGCGGGCTTCAGCTAGCACGGCTTCACCCGGATGGGCGCGGGCATCGACAATCACCGGAATATCAATGCCTGCATTTTTCAGATCAAAGACAGCTTCATAGGCGCTGTCATGGGCGGTGAATACACCGACATGTGAGCCGACAGCCACGCCGAAATGATTGAGATAGGTGCGGGCAGCCGAAGCCAGCATCACACCCGGACGATCATTATTGGCAAAGACCATATGGCGTTCAATAGAACCATTGGCGAGAATCACACGCTTGGCACGCACCTGCCATAGGCGTTCACGCGCGGTGTTTTTTTCCGGTAGCGCGACGTGATCGCTTACACGTTCGGCCAGAGCCACGAAATTATGATTATAGTAGCCGAAAGCTGTGGTGCGGGTGAGTACGCGCACATTCGGCATGGCATTAAGCTCAGCCGCTGTGATCTGCGCCCAGACAAAGCCGTCTTCACCATTGATCTTGGTGCCGTTCTCGTGGTGCAGGGCACCACCAACCTCAGGTTGTTCAACGCAGAGGATAACTTTGGCGCCGGTACGTGCGGCAGCAAGCGCAGCACTTAAACCCGCCACTCCTGCGCCGACAACTAGCACATCACAATGCTCGTAGCGACCTGCATAACGGTCAGGATCAGGCTCTGTCGGCGTAACACCCAGACCGGCGGCACGACGGATGATCGGCTCGTAGACCTTTTCCCACGCCTTTCTCGGCCACATGAAAGTCTTGTAATAGAAGCCTGCGCCAAAGAAAGGTGAAAACAGATCATTCACCGCGCCGATGTCGAAAGACAAAGACGGCCAGCGGTTCTGCGATTCCGAGTGCATACCGTCGAAAACTTCCTGCACTGTTGCGCGCACATTCGGTTGGCGATGGGCTTTGTTGCGGGAAATATCCAGCAATGCATTCGGCTCTTCAGGTCCTGCAGACAGGAAACCGCGCGGACGGTGATATTTGAACGAACGTCCGATCAGGTGAATATCATGGGCAAGCAGTGCAGAAGCGACAGTGTCACCTGCCAATGCTGTATAGGTCTTGCCGTCAAAGGTGAAACGGGCGGTTTTCGCCGGTGTCAGACGGCCTTTGCCAGGTATGCGTTTTGAGCCGCTCATTTACCACTCTCCTTGGCCGCAACACTGTTCGTCTGTACGATTTGGCTCAGATCCGGTTTCGGCTCTCCGGCTTTATAGGTGAGGAGGAACTTGTCGCTCACCGTATCGCGCGCTGCATTGAAGAAGCGGCCGCAGCCGTGAATATGCCGCCAGCGTTCAAAAATCACACCTTTGGGATTGTCGCGCCAATAGAGGAATTCCACGAATTCCTCGTCCGAAAGCTCGGTTATATTGGTCGGGCGGGCAATATGGGCATCATGAGCGCTGCGGAATTCCAGTTCTGAGCGGTTTTCGCCGCAATAAGGGCAATGGATCAAAAGCATGATAATTATCCTTAGTGGGCTACGGCTGCTGCTGCTGCTTCGTCGATCAGACGGCCGGTGCGGAAGCGATCCAGTGTAAAGCCGGCAGCCAGCGGATGCGGTTCGCCACGGGCGATCAGATGGGCGAACAAATGGGCAGAACCCGGTGTCGCCTTGAAGCCGCCGGTACCCCAACCCGCATTGACGAACAAGTTCGGCACAGGGGTTTTGCTCTGGATCGGTGCACGATCAACGGTGTTGTCAGTCACACCGCCCCATTGGCGCATCATTTTCACGCGACGGAACATCGGGAACAATTCGCAGATAGCATCCAGCGTATGGGTGATGATCTGCAAGCCGCCGGTCTGGGAGTAAGAGTTATACTGATCCGTGCCGGCGCCGATGACGAACTCGCCCTTATCCGACTGGGAAATATAGGCATGCACCGCATTGGACATGACCACGCATGGCACAATCGGTTTCATCGGTTCCGAAACCAGTGCCTGCAGCGGGGAGCTTTGCAGCGGCACACGCACATCGGCCATATTCATGATGACCGAGGAATGGCCGGAGGCGGAGACACCGATTTTCTTGGCGCCGATAAAGCCGCGATTGGTCTCAACACCGCTGACACTGCCGTCTGCATTGCGGCGAATACCCAGTACTTCGCAATTCTGGATGATGTGGACGCCACGGTCTGAGGCCGCACGGGCATAGCCCCATGCCACCGCATCGTGACGGGCAACGCCGCCGCGACGCTGCAAGGCTGCGCCATTGATCGGATAGCGGGAATTCTGCGAAATGTTCAGTGGTGGGCAATAGGCCTTGGCCTGTTCCGGTGTCAGCCATTCATTGTCGATGCCATAGAGACGGTTGGCATTGATGTGACGGCTGAAGGACTGTTTGTCATGGATATTATGCGACAGCATCAATACACCGCGCGGTGAGAACATCACATTGTAGTTGAGATCCTGCGACAGGTTCTCCCACATCTTGAGCGAATGCTCATAGATATTCATGCTCTCTTCATAAAGATAGTTGGAGCGGATAATGGTGGTGTTACGGCCGGTATTGCCGCCGCCGATCCAGCCTTTTTCCAGTACTGCAATATTGGTGATGCCGTGTTCTTTGGCCAGATAATAGGCGGCACCCAGACCGTGCCCGCCGCCGCCGACAATAATCACATCATAGTGAGCGCGCGGTTCCGGCGAAGCCCATTGCGGCTCCCAGCCTTTGTTGCCGCGCAGTGCTTCACGGGCAACTGCAAATACTGAAAACTTACGCATAATGTCCCCTTATCTGGGCGCGGAAGATTTTTTCCGCCTGTTGGTTTAAAGTTAAACCATATGCCGACACCGACTTTGCCATTTTGCGACGGGTTATGGCGTATCATGCGGTTTTTGTTTGCTGAAAAGCCTCCGTATTGCGACAGGGTATTATTGCGAAGGACTCACTTCATTCCGCTTGAAATTTAGCGGAAAAAGCGACAGAGAATCTCTGTGAAATACGGGGTAGATTTTGCATTTGCAGATTAAAACCAATGCAATGTCCGCAGCGATAAATGCAAATAAAACGTGATTTTTACGGTTAAAACTGTAATAATGAGGTTGATAAGGCCTGATCGGGCGCTGTGTTACGGATTCTGTGTGGACAATCGCGCCGGATACTGTTAAACGGCACTCGAATTTGCATCGGAAGGCCGTTGCGAAGTCTTAAGATTTCTCAGCCATAAGACGGCTCCTTTACCGGAACTGCCAGACTGTTTTTTCTTCGGGGCTCACCGGTGCCTTCAGGCTAAACTGAAAAATCTAACCGAAACGGAACGGGATTACACGTGCAGGTACTCGTACGCGATAATAATGTTGATCAGGCTCTCCGCGCTCTTAAGAAAAAGATGCAGCGTGAAGGTATTTTCCGCGAAATGAAAATGCGCGGTCATTATGAAAAGCCATCTGAAAAGCGCGCCCGCGAAAAGGCTGAAGCCGTTCGCCGTGCACGCAAGCTGGCTCGTAAGCGCGCACAGCGTGAAGGTCTGGTAGGCGGCGGCCGCGTAGCGGCTCGTTAAGTAACAAGTCGCGTAGCGGCCCGCTAATTAACGGGTCGCTTGGCGACCGGTTAATCAGACTGAACGCGTGGCTATAGGCTGCGTCGTTTCTGATCAGATATACTGATTAAGCAGCGCATGATCTCAGGATCATGCGTTTTGCTTTGCGTTCAGGCCAGCTTTTCAGGCTTATTATGCCGGTTTTTGAAAACTGATGTAATATGAAGCTTTATTGTAAAAGTTGACCATACAGATATGTTTGCATCGCTGGAAAACAGCTTTAAGGTGGGGTGAGTATTCACTTCCGCCTTTTTCTGTATGGGCTGAGTGCATTGGCATGTCATAAAATATATGCAGTCTTACCATTTTCCGCCAGATATTGTGCAAAGTACAGGCCGGAATCTCAGGCTACTAGACTGCCTTTGAGGAGTGCGCGAATGGGATCTTTGGCAAGTGTGAAATTGACTTTGCGTGAACAGCGCCTTTCTTTGAATAAAGGTTTGCTGGTTGCGGCATCCTGTGCAGTTCTGGCTTTGGCGGGCTGCCAGAGCACTTCCAATTCCATGCTTACGCCGGTTGATCTTGCGCAGGGTTCCAGTGAAAATATCGGTTCGCTGACAACCGTCATTCAGAGCAATCCGCGTAATCCTGAAAGCTATAATGTGCGCGGCTCGGCCTATGGTAAAGCAGGGCGCTATCGCGAGGCGATGAAGGATTTTGATACGGCCATTCAGCTCGATCCGAATTATTATCAGGCCTATGCCAATCGCGCGCTGATCCAGCGCTATCTGAAAAATGATGCGGCGGCTGTGCAGGATTATGGTCGCGCCATTCAGATCAATCCGCAATATGATGCAGCCTATATCGGACGCGGTAATGTCTATCGTCAGGCAGGACGTCTGGATGAAGCGATGACGGATTTCAACCGTGCAATTCAGCTGGATACGACTGACGGTCGTGCCTATCACAATCGTGGTCTGATCTATCAGGCGCGCGGTCAGCACAAGCAGGCGATTGAGGATTTCTCTGCTGCGGCTTCTCTGCAATCGAATGCGCCGGAGCCTTATAATGGCCGCGGTATTTCCTATGCGGCGCTCGGTGATTATGACAATGCCTTTGATGATTTCAATACGGCTATCGGGCTGGATGACAAGATTGCCGAAAGCTGGGCCAATCAGGCGCTGGTCTATGAGCATCGCGGTGACAAGAAACGTGCAGCGGCTTCTTATGCCCGCGCGGTGCAGCTTGATCCGCAATATAAGCCTGCCAAGGATGGTCTGAGCCGTACACGGTAATTGTTCAGCCCTATATAGACAGAGCATAGTAAGTTAAAGAGCCGCAGGATTCAGTATCCGGCGGCTCTTTTCTTATTTCTGAAGCTCTCTATATTATTGCCTATGTCTTTATTCGACCATATAGGCTTTGAGAGCCGGGATATTCCGGCATCCTACCAGTTTTACTCCGGCAGCATGGCTGCACTGGAGCTTAGGGTGTTGCAGACGGCGGATAATTTGTTTTTTGTCAGCGGGAATGCCCGCAGTCCTCTGCCATTCTTGCGGATTGTTGCGGCAGAATCTGCAAATGGTGCAGATTCTGCATCACAGCCGGGTCAGCATTTACACCTTAAATTCAGCGCCAAAAGTCATGAGCAGGTTGAGGCTTTTCATCAGGCTGCGCTCAGATCCGGCGGGCGGGAAAGCAGTGCACCGTCCTATCAGGGGCCGAAAGAAATGGGTTATTTCGCGGCTCTGGTTTTTGATCCGGACGGTAATACGGTCGAAGTCGGCGTTCATGAGAAACACGGCTGACTTTCCAAATAGATAAAGAAAAGGCCGGTTTTCACCGGCCTTCTGTATTTAGAGCGGAACCGCTCTAAACTTTTATTTTCTCGCAGTATCCTACGCAAAACTGCTGCGCACTTTTGCTGGAAATGCTCTAGCGTTTAACGACGCGTTTATCGACTTTTTGTACCAGCCGGTCACCGATCCACTGGATCAGGCAGACAAACACGATCAGAACGGCAACAACAGCGGCCATGATCGGATAGTTGAAACGCTGATAGCCATAGCGGATAGCAAGGTCGCCGAGACCGCCTGCGCCAATCGCACCGGCCATTGCGGATGCACCGATCAGCGTGACGATGGTAACTGTAAAGCCTGCGATCAGACCCGGCATGGATTCCGGTATCAGTACTTCCTTGATAATCGTCCAGCGGCTTGCACCCATGGAGCGGGCAGCTTCAATCAGGCCGTGGTCAACTTCACGCAGCGATACTTCAGCCATACGGGCATAATAAGGGATAGCGGCAATCGACAGCGGCACGATGGAAGCCCATGTGCCCAGTGCTGTACCCATAATCAGGCGTGTGAACGGGATGAGGGCAACCAGCAGAATAATGAATGGTACCGAACGGAACGCATTAACCACCGCGCCGATAACGCGATTAACCGGAATATTCTGAAGCAGGCCGTTACGGTCTGTCAGGATCAGCAACAGACCAAGCGGCAGGCCGAAGAGCAATGTGAAGAAACTGGAGAAACCCGTCATAATCAGGGTTTCGCCTAACGAGCGCCAGAGCAGATCAAGCATTGCGGGTGTCAGGAACTGAAACATATCCGGCAACCTCCGTTTCATCACAAATTGTCTTCAGAAAACCCACAGCCTTTTGCAAAGCTGACTGGTCATGGGCGGGGAGGCCAAGGAATAATGTGCCGACCGGCTCTCCCTGAATCGTATCAATACCGCCATGAACAAGGCGTGCATTGAGGCCGGAAGCGGCGGCAATATCATTGATCAGTGGTCTGCGTGCGGCTTCACCGGAGATGCGCAGACGGATAATCGCTTCCGAGGCTGATTGCGGGTTCTGTGTCAGTTGCGCGGCAATGCTGTCCGGCAGCGCAGGGGTCAGCATTTTCAGCAGGCTTTTGGTCGTATCGGCTTTCGGGCGTGCAAAAACTTCCCAGACTGGGCCTTCTTCGGCAATATGCCCGTGATCCAGCACAATCACACGGTCTGCAATTTTGCGGATGACATCCATTTCATGGGTAATCAGCAGAATGGTCAGGCCGAGTTTCTGGTTGATGTCTTTCAGCAGCGCCAGAATGGACTGGGTGGTTTCCGGATCGAGAGCGGAGGTTGCCTCATCCGACAAGAGCAGGCTTGGTTTGGCTGCAAGCGCACGGGCAATGCCGACGCGCTGCTTCTGACCGCCGGAAAGCTGTGCCGGATAATGCTGCGCGCGTTCTGACAGGCCGACCAGTTCCAGCAATTCAGCAACGATTTTCTGGCGTTCCGGCTTGGCAATGCCGGCAATTTTGAGCGGCAGGGCAATATTCTGCGCTACGGTTTTGGCCGACATCAGATTGAAGTGCTGGAAAATCATGCCGATACGGCGACGCACCGGCTGCAACTGGCTTTCAGTGAGGCCGGTGATTTCCTGACCCTCAATGATGACCGAGCCGCTATCCGGCCGTTCCAGACCGTTGAGGCAGCGGATCAGCGTTGATTTGCCCGCGCCGCTGCGGCCGATAATGCCGAGAATTTCACCGCGCTGAACCGAGAGAGAAATATCATCCACGGCAGGTGTTGTGCCGAACATACGTTTAATATTGGAGAGTTTAACTACTTCGTCACCGGTCACGGGAGGCTGACCGGATGCGGAAGGCAGCTTTTGCTGCATATTCTTTGTTGGAACTGAAGTATTCACTTTATCCTCTGGAGCGCATCCCGAAAAATGCGAAGCGGTTTTCGGAAAAAATGCGCGTAAAAACAAGTAGATAGAGCATTTTCAAAGAGTTAGTTTAAAATGAAAATGCTCGAGCTCTTTCTTTAAATTGAGGCAATAATAACGGAGCAAAATGGCAATGCTCAGAGTGCAAAACGGTCCGGATAAATCCGGACCGTTACTATGCGCGGTTTAAGCTTGGTTTGACAGCTCTTATTCCCAGGCAGGAATACCTGTGCTCTTATAAGCACGGTCGAGTTCTGCTTTCACCGGCTCGTTCTGGAAAGCTGCAACAAGCGGTTTCACCCATGCTGCATCCTTGTCTTCAGTGCGGATGGCAATGAAGTTGCGGTAAGGATTGTTTTCCTTTGCTTCCCAGCCGATAGCATCCTTTACAGGATCCAGACCGGATTTGGCTGCCCAGTTATTGTTGACGATAGCTGCATCGAGATCATCAATGGAAAGACCGACAACACCGGCATCCAGTTCTTTGATTTCAAGCTTTTTCGGGTTCTCAACAATATCAATCGGAGTTGCAAGAATACCTGCATCCGGATTGAGTTTGATCAGACCTTTGCTTTCGAGTACGCGCAGGGCACGGCCTTCATTGGTCGGATCATTCGGAACGCCGACGATTGCGCCTTCTTTCAGATCTTCCAGCTTTTCAACTTTGCGGGAATAAATACCAATTGGCCAGAGGGCAGTGTAACCGGCAACGGAAATTTTGTAACCGTGCTGTTTGATCTGCTCATTCAGATATGGCTCATGCTGAAATGCATTGGCATTGATTTCTTTACGCTCCAGCGCTTCATTCGGCTGGGTGTAATCGTTGAAAATGACGGTTTCGATTTTGAGGCCTTCTTTTGCAGCCTGTTCAGCAACAACTTTCCACACATCTTCGTCTTCACCACCCATGATGCCGACTTTGATAGTTGTGTCCTGTGCCTGAACCGACAGAGGTGCAGCAAATGCAACGCTCATGGCAACAGCGGAAAGCAGCATCATTTTCATGCCGGTGCGGCGCGAAATTAAGGTTTTGACGCGGGCGATATCTGACAACGACATTGCTGTTTTCCTTATAATTTTGGTCATTAAGCGGTGTCTCGCTTAACGGTTTTGCCTCACAAATCTCATACCTGTTTTCTCTCAAACGGAGGCAGGCGGATTGTGTGAGTATATTCTTCACAGAATGGTATGCGATAACAAGGAAGTTTCGTCTACGAATTAAGTTTTATTAGAATATTTTTGCGTAATTTTGCTAAATCACGAATAAAACTATCGCAGATAAATATATGTTTATATTTAGCATTGTGCGTTTGGTAATAAGTTGCAGCTGTGCGGAATCGAAATTCATCACATAAAAACGCCCGCAATGCGAAGTGCATTACGGGCGTGATGATATGCGGGTATGAGCTTAGTTCTAATCGATAAAGACGCGTACGCTGGCGGCACGGCCAACCGCGTCAATCACGGTCAGTGTGGAATAGCCTGCACCATCCGGTTGCCAGAGGCCGGAGCGCTTGCGTGAGGCTTTATCCAGCGGCTTGCCATTGGCCAGCCAGATGAACGGTGCACGGCCGCCCTGCATTTTCAATGCCAGCGGTGCGGTGGTGCCGTCAGGCTGGTTGGTCAGCTCAACCCGCGCACCTTCCGGCGGAAACAGGATTTGCGGTGCGGATTCCCGTACGGACGCACTGACTAGTGGTGCGAGATAGGGTGTAAAGCGCCGCAACGATACCGGCAGCTCGGATTGGCGTAGCCGCATTGTACCGACCGGTGGGGCTGCAAGCGGGGTAAAGCCGACACCGGATTTGGAAAAAGCTTCAAACAGGATAGGAGCGGCGGAGCCATAACCACTCAAACCCGGCACGGCGCCATTATCGGCACGGCCAACCCAGACACCCAGCACATAGCGGCCATCAAAACCGACAGACCATGCATCACGATAGCCGTAGCTGGTGCCGGTTTTATAGGCGAGGCCGCGCTGGAGTGACCCCAGCGGCGGTTTAACACCCGCAAGTACATCAGCCACCTGCCATGCGGCTGCGGGTTGCAGCAGCGGCTCACCGGAGATTGCGCTTTTGTCATCTTTTATACGGTCATCCACGCCATTGGAAATGACGGTAGTTTTACCGCGATTGGAAAGGCCGGTGTAAAGCTGCACCAGATCTTTAAGGCTGATGCCAAGCCCGCCAAGACCAATAGCCAGACCCGGTGTTTCACCGGGTGGCAATGTGGTTTTAATGTCGGCGCGGCGCATCCGCACCATGAGGCGTGTGGCACCGACACTGTCGAGCAGGCGGACGGATGGCACATTGAGCGAGAGTTGCAGCGCCTCGCGTACCGTCACGTCGCCCTGATAGCTCATATCGAAGTTACGCGGGCGATAGCCGGAGAAATTGGTCGGCCGGTCTTCAATAATGGTTTCCTGCATCACCAGACCATCTTCAAAAGCCAGTCCGAAAATGAAAGGTTTGAGTGCCGAACCCGGTGAACGCTGCACATTGGTCATATCAATCCAGCCAGAGCGGCTGGAATCAAAATAATCCGAGGAGCCGACTTCACCGATAATTTCGCCACTTACCGCATCGGCCATGACCATGGCGACGGAGATTTTAGGGCCAAAACGTTTGGCGGAATCCATTGCCACGGTTTCCAGTGCCTGCTGCACCGAGCGCTTGAGCGTCACATGATGCACATTGGCTTGGCTATCTTTGCGCAATGCGGCTTCACTGACATGCGGCGCAAGCGCCGGCATGGCCAAGCGACGCTTTGGCACCGCCAGATGTGCGGCACGGTCGGCCTCGTCCTTGCCGATCAGCGATACTACGGCCAAGCGGTTCAGCACACGGTCACGGGCGGCACGGGCATTGTCAGGATAGCGGTCGGGACGGCGGCGCTCGGGCAATTGTGGCAGGGCAATCAGCAGCGCTGCTTCCGAGGTTGTGAGCCTGCGCGGTTCTTTGCCGAAATAGGCGAGGCTCGCAGCACGGATACCTTCAAGATTACCGCCGAAAGGCGCAAGCGTCAGATAGGCATCAAGGATTTCTTCTTTTGATAGACGGCGCTCGATTTGCACGGCGCGCAGCATCTGGCGAAATTTGGCAATAAAGGAGCGCTCCGTGCGCGGTTCAATCAGGCGCGCAACCTGCATCGACAGAGTGGAGCCGCCGGAGATAATGCGCCCGTGGCTGGCAAGCTGTATGGCCGCACGCCCCATAGCGCGGGGATCAATGCCGCCATGGTCGCGAAAACGCTGATCCTCGTAGGCAATCAGCATGTCTATAAATTGCGGATCGACATCTTTATGGGTGGTAGCGAGCCGCCAGTGACCGGACGGAATAGCAAAGGCACGCAGCAGATTGCCATCGCGATCCATCACTTCTTTGGATGTTTGACTGACAACCTCCAATGGTGGCGGAAAGGCTTTGTCGAGAATTTCCAGGCTGGCCCATGTCACAGCCAATGCAATCGCGGTGCCACTCAAGACCATGAGATTTTTCTGCAAGCGCGATTTTTTAAGGGGCTGGGTCTCGGCCAAAAGCTGTCTCCGCCTGTATCCGCAGGCATAGTTCTGAGCGGTTGATTGTACCGCTCATATATTATTGCATATAACAGGGCAGAAAATAACGGGGAACACCATGATCGACAAGCTGGAATATTTCATTGCGCTTGCGCGGGAAAAGCACTTTGGCAAAGCGGCAGAGGATTGTGGCATTACCCAGCCGACACTTTCTGCTGGTATTCGTCAGCTTGAAGATACTCTTGGCGTTATGCTGGTGCAGCGCGGCTCCCGTTTTCAGGGGCTGACACCGGAAGGGCAGCGCGTGCTGGAATGGGCGCGGCGCATTGTCGGTGATGCGCGGACGATGAAAGAGGAAATGCGGGCGGCGCGCTTTGGTCTTGGCGGACATATCCGTATTGCGGCAATTCCCACCGCACTGGCCATGGTTTCACAATTGACGACGCCTTTTCGCGAAAAACATCCGGATGTGACTTTTACAGTCATTTCCCGCACCTCTGTTGAAGTGCTGGCGGCTCTGGATAATTTCGATATTGATGCCGGAATCAGCTATCTGGACAATGAGCCGCTTGGAAAAGTTACCGCTGTGCCGATCTATCGCGAGAGCTATCAGCTGATTACATCGGTTGGCAGTCAGCTTTCGGAGCGTGAAAGTGTCACATGGGCAGAAGTGGGAGGCCTGCCGCTTTGTTTGCTGACAAGCGATATGCAGAACCGTCGTATTATCAATCAACATCTGGCGCAGGCTGGTGTAACCGTGCAGCCGACACTGGAATCCAATTCGATGATTGTGTTGTTTTCCCATATCCGTACAGGCAAATGGGCAAGCATCATGCCGCTCAATCTTTCCCAGATTCTGGGCTTTAGCGAGCCGATCCGCTCAATTCCGATTGTTGAGCCGCAGGCCAGCCATAGTGTTGGGCTGATTGCCGCGCAGCGTGAACCGCATACGCCGCTGATTGCGGCTTTGCTGCATGAAGCTCGTGCTTTATCCCGTATCATGATGCCGCTCACTTGATAGATTTTTTCTATCGACCAACGGTTTTACCCTATTGAATAAGAAAGGCAGTTTTGATCTCTTCTAAGTTGGGGAAGAGATATATAAATAATGCGGGAGGCTTTGACGTCAATGTCAGGCTTGGATTCAGTTTTTACCAGAAGCGCAGGTACGTCATCTCAAAAGTCTGATGTCGCCGAGCGCACGATAGATGTTATCAATGAGTATAAAGCCATTGAGGGCCCGCTGCTTCCTGTCTTGCACGCCATACAGGAAGAATTCAGCTATGTACCGGCTGAAACGCTGACGCTGATTGCCGAGGCACTGAACCTGTCGCGCGCAGAAGTGCACGGCGTTATGACTTTTTATCACGATTTTCGCGCATCGCCGACCGGTCGCCATGTGATCCGGTTGTGCCGCGCTGAGGCTTGCCAGTCTATGGACGGCGACCGCGTGGCAGAAGCGGTGCAAAAATTGCTCGGTATCGGCTGGGGTGAAACAACCGGCGACGGTAAAATCACGCTTGAGCCGGTTTATTGTCTTGGTCTGTGTGCCTGTGCGCCTGCGGCGCAAGTGGATGACCGGCTGATCGGTCGCCTGAATGAAGGCAAAGCAGAACGAATGATCGCGGAGGCACGGGCATGAGTGTGACGATTTATGTGCCTTGTGATGCTGCCGCTTTGGCGCTTGGTGCCGATGAAGTGGCGTATGCGATTGCCGGTGAAGCTGTTAAGCGCGGATTGGATATCAAAGTGGTGCGCAATGGCTCCCGTGGTATGGTCTGGCTGGAGCCGCTGGTTGAAGTGGCAACGAGCAAAGGCCGCATGGCCTATGGCTCTGTGGATGTGTCTGATGTGGCCTCGTTGTTTGACAGCGGTCTGCTTGAGGGCAAAGACCATGCACTGTCGCTGGGACTGACCGAAGAAATCCCGTTTCTCAAAAAACAAACCCGCCTGACTTTCGCCCGTTGCGGGTTGACCGATCCTTTGTCGCTGGATGATTACCGCGTCCATGACGGCTTGAAAGGTCTGGAAAACGCGATTGCCATGCAGCCTGCAGATATTGTGGCGCAGGTCACGGAATCCCGTCTGCGCGGTCGCGGTGGCGCGGGCTTCCCGACCGGTATCAAATGGAAAACCGTTCACGATGCGCAAGGCGCACGCAAATATATTGTCTGTAATGCCGATGAAGGCGACAGCGGTACTTTTGCCGACCGTATGATTATGGAGGGCGATCCTTTCGTACTCATTGAAGGGATGGCGATTGCCGGTATCGCAGTGGGTGCAACCAAAGGCTATCTCTATACGCGTTCCGAATATCCGCATGCGATTGCGATGATGGAACAGGCCGTTGAGATTGCCCGTAAAGCCGGTGTGCTGGGCGCATCAGTGATGGGCTCACGTTTCGCCTTTGATATGGAAGTGCGCACCGGTGCCGGTGCTTATGTCTGCGGTGAAGAAACCGCTCTGCTGGAAAGCCTTGAAGGCAAACGCGGACTGGTGCGCGCCAAGCCGCCATTGCCTGCCCATAAAGGCTTGTTCGGCCAACCGACCGTGATCAATAACGTGATCTCGCTGGCCTCTGTTCCGGTGATTATGGACAAGGGTTCTGCCTATTACCGTGATTTTGGTATGGGGCGTTCCCGTGGTACAATTCCGTTGCAGATTGCCGGTAATGTTAAATATGGCGGGTTGTTTGAAACCGCTTTCGGTCTGACACTGGGTGAGATTGTCGATGATATCGGTGGCGGTACCGCAACCGGCCGTCCGGTTAAGGCAGTTCAGGTCGGCGGACCTCTGGGGGCTTATTTCCCGCGCGCATTATTCGATACGCCGTTTGATTATGAAGCCTTCGCTGCCAAAGATGGTCTGATCGGTCATGCCGGTCTTGTGGTCTTTGATGATCGGGCAGACATGCTGAAGCAGGCGCGTTTTGCGATGGAATTCTGTGCCATTGAATCCTGCGGAAAATGCACCCCATGCCGTATTGGCTCGACACGCGGTGTTGAAGTGATCGACAGAATTGCAGAGGGTTCAGAGCCAGAGACGCAGATCGAAATTCTGACAGATCTTTGCCAGACAATGAAATTCGGCTCCCTTTGTGCGCTTGGCGGCTTCGCCCCTTATCCGGTGATGAGTGCCCTGACGCATTTTGAAGAGGATTTTCGCCCGCGCCCTGAAAGCCAGACTTTCGTGCAGGCAGCGGAATAGGAGTGACAGAAGATGAGCTTAATTAAAGAAATCGATTACGGCACACCTGCATCGCGCTCTGAGAAAATGGTGACCCTGACCATCGACGGTAATCAGGTGACTGTGCCGGAAGGCACTTCAATCATGCGTGCTTCGATGGAAGCCGGCATTGCCATTCCGAAGCTTTGCGCCACCGATATGGTGGATGCATTTGGTTCCTGCCGTCTGTGTCTGGTGGAGATTGAAGGCCGAAACGGTACGCCGTCTTCCTGCACCACGCCGGTGATGGAAGGTCAGGTGGTTCATACCCAGACCGGCCGTCTGAAATCTTTGCGCAAAGGCGTGATGGAGCTTTATATCTCCGATCACCCGCTGGACTGTCTGACCTGCGCGGCCAATGGTGACTGCGAATTGCAGGATATGGCCGGTGCTGTGGGCTTGCGTGATGTGCGTTATGGTCAGGACGGTGCGAACCACGTGTTCAAACAAGGCCGCAATGACGGTGCGCTGAATGCGAAATGGATGCCGAAAGACGAGAGCAATCCGTATTTCACCTATGATCCGTCCAAATGTATTGTCTGCTCACGCTGCGTGCGTGCTTGTGAGGAAGTGCAGGGCACATTCGCACTGACCATTGAAGGACGCGGTTTCAATTCCCGTGTATCTCCGGGCATGCATGAGAGCTTTCTGGGCTCGGAATGTGTGTCCTGTGGTGCCTGTGTACAGGCTTGCCCGACGGCAACACTGACGGAAAAATCAGTGATCGAAATCGGTCAGCCGGAACATTCCAAAGTTACCACCTGTGCTTATTGCGGTGTCGGTTGCTCCTTCAAAGCGGAAATGCGCGGCGAAGAGCTGGTACGTATGGTGCCGTATAAAGACGGTAAGGCCAATCGTGGTCACTCCTGCGTTAAAGGCCGCTTTGCTTACGGTTATGCCCATCATAAAGACCGTATTCTCAAGCCGATGATCCGTGAAAAGATCACCGATCCTTGGCGCGAAGTGTCATGGGACGAAGCCTATGGCCGTGTGGCGAGCGAATTTAAACGCTTGCAAACACAGTACGGGCGCAATTCCATCGGCGGTATTACCTCATCACGCTGTACCAATGAAGAAACCTTTCTTGTGCAGAAACTGATCCGCGCCGGTTTCGGCAATAACAATGTCGATACCTGTGCACGTGTTTGCCACTCGCCGACCGGCTATGGTCTGAACCAGACTTTCGGTACCTCTGCGGGGACGCAGGATTTTGACAGTGTTGAACATAGCGATGTGGTGATGGTGATCGGCGCCAACCCGACCGATGGCCATCCGGTATTCGGTTCGCGACTGCGTAAGCGTTTGCGCCAAGGTGCCAAGCTGATCGTGATTGATCCGCGTCGTATTGATCTGGTGCGTTCACCGCATATTGAGGCAGCACATCATCTGGCGCTGCGTCCGGGTACCAATGTGGCAATCATGACTGCGCTTGCGCATGTGATCGTAACGGAAGGCCTGCAGGATGATGCTTTCATCCGTGAGCGTTGCGAGAATGAAGAGTTCCGCGATTGGGTGGAATTCGTATCCCAGCCGCAATACAGCCCTGAGGCTGTGGAACTGCTGACCGGTGTTCCGGCGGAGGAAGTGCGCGGTGCAGCCCGTCTGTTTGCAACCGGTGGTAATGGTGCAATCTATTACGGTCTTGGTGTAACCGAGCATAGTCAGGGTTCCACCACTGTAATGGCGATTGCCAATCTTGCGATGGTCACCGGTAATATCGGCCGCAAGGGCGTGGGTGTGAACCCGCTGCGTGGTCAGAACAATGTGCAGGGCTCCTGTGATATGGGCTCATTCCCGCATGAATTGCCGGGCTATCGTCATATCTCTGATCCTGCAACCCGTGAGATTTATGAAAATATCTGGGGTGTGATCCTGCAGGATGAGCCGGGTCTGCGTATTCCGAATATGCTGGATGCGGCGGTGGAAGGCACCTTCAAGGGCATCTATATTCAGGGTGAGGACATTCTGCAGTCCGATCCGGATACCCGTCATGTGGCTGCTGGTTTGGAAGCGATGGAATGTGTGGTGGTGCAGGACCTGTTCCTCAATGAGACCGCTAATTTCGCTCATGTTTTCCTGCCGGGTTCGACCTTCCTCGAAAAGGACGGCACTTTCACCAATGCGGAACGCCGTATCAACCGCGTGCGCAAGGTGATGACACCAACCAACGGCTATGCCGATTGGGAAGTGACGCAGAATCTGGCCCGTGCAATGGGGCTGAACTGGAACTATACGCATCCGTCGCAGATCATGGACGAAATCGCCATGACCACACCGACATTTGCCAATGTGTCCTATGAATTGCTGGAACGTGAAGGTTCCGTACAGTGGCCGTGTAATGCTAAAGCACCGCTCGGCACGCCGGTGATGCATATTGACCATTTCGTGCGCGGCAAAGGCAAATTCATGCGCACGGAATATGTGGCAACTGACGAGCGTTCGGGCCCGCGCTTCCCGCTGCTGCTCACCACAGGGCGTATTCTCTCGCAATATAATGTGGGTGCACAGACCCGCCGTACCGAAAATGTGGCATGGCATGCGGAAGACCGTCTGGAAATCCATCCGCATGATGCGGAAGTGCGTGGTCTGCGTGACGGCGACTGGGTGAAGATCGCCAGCCGCTCCGGTGAAACCACTTTGCGGGCGCTGGTCACAGATCGCGTGACGCCGGGTGTGGTCTATACGACCTTCCACCACCCGACGACACAGGCCAATGTGGTGACTACCGATTTCTCGGACTGGGCGACCAACTGTCCGGAATATAAGGTAACTGCGGTGCAGATCAGCGCATCCAACGGCCCGACACAATGGCAGCAGGAATATCGCGAACATTCTGATGCCAGCCGCCATATTGAAACAGCTTTGGATACGGTGAGCTAAGCTATGAGTGAACATACTTATCACAGCCGTATTCCGATGATGGCATCGCAGATTGCCACATTTTTCAGTTCGCAGACGCAGATTGATCAGGCGGCGGGTGTCGCCAAACATATCAACATGTTTTGGGAACCACGCATGCGTACGCAATTATTTAATCTGATTGATGCAGGCGGAGAGGGGCTGCATCCTCTGGTGCTTGAGGCCGCGCCACTGATTAAACGTCCGGTCTCATAATACGCAATTTCAGCCGGATACAGTCCAGTATCCGGCTGAAATGATTCAGCATTTAAATAATTTCATTCTGACAATTAAGGGATGCTCACGGGAGATGGGCAGGCTGCGGCGCGTTCGCAGAAGGGAGGATTTTGACATGAGTGCAACAGATCAAACCCTGGGAGGTTTGAGCGGGCCGGGGATTCTCGACCGCGAGCGGATTATCGCCAAACCCGGATTTAACCGCTGGCTGGTGCCACCGGCTGCTTTGGCAATCCATCTGTGTATCGGTATGGCCTATGGTTTCAGCGTGTTCTGGCTGCCGCTGAGCCGTGCTTTGGGTGGTGAAACCGCCGCTGCCTGTGCGGATATGAGCCTTTTAACTGCCTTGTTCACCACCAGTTGCGACTGGCGCGTGGCTGATCTCGGCTGGATTTATACGCTGTTCTTTGTTCTGCTCGGCTGTTCCGCTGCGATCTGGGGCGGCTGGCTGGAGCGGGTAGGCCCGCGCAAAGCCGGTTTTGTTTCCGCGCTATGCTGGTGCGGCGGTATGGTGATTGCCGCTTTCGGCGTGATGACCCACCAATTATGGCTGATGTGGGTTGGTGCCGGTTTCATTGGCGGTATCGGTCTTGGCCTTGGTTATATTTCACCGGTTTCCACATTGATTAAATGGTTCCCTGATCGCCGCGGTATGGCGACCGGTATGGCGATTATGGGTTTTGGTGGCGGTGCCATGATCGGTGCGCCGCTGGCTGATCTGCTGATGGAACATTTCAAAACACCGGATTCCATTGGTGTCTGGCAGACATTTCTGGTGATGGCAGCAGGCTATTTCGTATTCATGATGGGCGGTGCCTTTGGCTACCGTATTCCGCCTGCGGGCTGGAAGCCGGAAGGCTGGGTCGCACCGCAGACCAAAAAGGCTATGATCACCACTCGTCACGTCCATTTGCGTGACGCGCATAAGACCCCGCAATTCTGGCTGATCTGGGCGGTGCTGTGCCTGAATGTGTCTGCCGGTATTGGTGTGATCGGCATGGCTTCACCAATGTTGCAGGAAATTTTCGGCGGCAAATTGATCGGTGAGGCAGGACTGACATTTACCGAACTGAGCACCGAGCAAAAGGCTGCGATTGCAGCGATTGCAGCCGGTTTTACCGGTCTGATCTCGCTGTTTAATATTGGCGGCCGCTTCTTCTGGGCCTCCCTGTCTGACCGCCTTGGTCGTAAAGCCACTTATTTCACCTTCTTCGCTCTTGGCATTGCACTTTATACATTGCTGCCGACAGCCGCGCATATGGGCTCGGTCACATTGTTTGTGGTGATGGTCTGTATCATCCTGTCGATGTATGGCGGTGGTTTTGCGACTGTGCCTGCCTATCTGGCGGATATTTTCGGCACGCAATTTGTGGGTGCTATCCACGGGCGTTTGCTGACCGCATGGGCAACGGCGGGGATCGTCGGGCCGGTCGTGGTGAATTATATCCGCGAGTTCCAGATTGCTGCCGGTGTGCCGCGCGCGCAGGTCTATGATTATACGATGTATATTCTGGCGGGTATGCTGGCACTGGGTCTGATTGCAAATTTCTTCATCAGACCGCTGGGCGATAAATGGTTCATGTCGGATGCGGAAGTTGCCAAACTGCAAGCAGCCACAAAAGCGGAAGCGACAGGGCCGAGCGGTTCCTTCGGTATCGGCACAGGCGGGTTGGATGCCAAAGCTGCTCTTGCATGGGCAGCCGTAGGACTTCCGATACTCTGGGGTGTGTGGACAACCTTTGAGAAATCTCTGATCCTGTTCCGCTAAACAAGAGAGATCAGTCTGATTGAAAACTCCGGCAGCAATGCCGGAGTTTTTTATTTCCCCATAAATTTCAATAGCTTTCTTCGGATGAATAGCTGTCGAAAAGAGTGGTTTTGAGGATTTTTATGTAATGTTGAGCAAAACTATTCCGTTTTGGTATAGGTAGTCGGAAATTGCATTGGCCTTGAAAGCTGTTCGCTGCCTATAAATTTCACGTCTGAAATTAAAAAATAAATGCCGCAAAGAGGCAAATCAATTCAGACGCAAGAGTGGTGAACGGAGTGCTGTTTCAATAAACAGCAGCAGGAGGATGGGCCGTGGCAGAATTGCGTCAGGCGCGTGACAGCTTTCGTCTGAAAGTCAGCGATATTCATGAAATTGCGGTTTATGATTACGGCAATCCGGACGGTATTCCGGCTGTGTTTTTGCATGGCGGGCCGGGTGCCGGTGTATCGGCCAAGCAGATTGCCAGCTTTGATCTTGATACCTATCGCGTGATTACACTTGATCAGCGCGGTGCCGGACAATCGACCCCTGTTGCAGAATTGCGCGAAAATACCACGCAGCATCTGATTGAAGATGTTGAACGCATTCGCGAGCATTTTGGCATTGAGCGCTGGCTGGTTGCCGGCGGTTCGTGGGGCTCTTGCCTGTCACTGGCCTATGGGCAGGCCCATCCTGAACGCTGCCTTGGCTTCCGCATTCACGGGATTTTCCTTGGTGATCGCGAAGACAGTGACTGGTGGTTCCATGGTTCCAGAACGATTTTTCCTGATTACTGGCAGGAATTTGCAGAATTTGTGCCGGAGGATGAACGCGGCGATCTCTTGAGCGCCTATTACAAGCGTCTGACCTGCGGTGATCCGGCGGTGGAACATGCAGCGGCACAGAGCCTGCGCGGTTTCTCTGCCCGCACTCAGACTTTGGAACCAAGTGCCGAGCATGTCTCGACCTTGTTGCAGAGTGATGCGGCTTTGGCAGTTTCGCGCATTTTTACGCATTATTGCATGAATGGCGCCTTTATGCCTGCCAATGCACTGCTGGATAATCTCGACCGTATCCGCCATCTGCCTGCAGAAATTGTGCAGGGGCGTTATGATACGGTGACCCCGATGGTGACAGCTTGGAAGCTGAAAACCGCATGGCCGGAAGCCAATTTCACCATTGTTACTTTGTCTAATCATCAGTCGACAACCGGCCCTATGGCTGGCGCTCTTGCCGATGCTTCCGAGCGTCTGGCTAAGGCCGTCAAAGCACCGGTTCACGCATAACTTCTTTTAAAATAACGGGCAGCTTAATGTTTGATACACTGAAATCCGATCCTTCCGCCGTTGCGATGTCCTCCTATACGGAGATCCGCAAAGCCGTAAAACCGGCCATCTCACCGGATGGCGAATTGCTGGCATTTTTGAGCGATGCAAGCGGCACCGCACAGGTCTGGATCAAGCCGCTGGCCGGTGGCGAAGCGAAGCAGCTGACCAATCTGCCGGAACCTGTCGGCACGCTGTCTTTCAACCCGAAAAGCCGTGATCTGCTGATCAGCACCGATTGGGGTGGCGATGAGCGTCATCAGTTCTGGCTGATTGAAAATGCGGAAGGTGAGCCGCGTAAGCTGACCACTGACGCAACTGTGGTACATGGCTGGGGCTGCTGGTCGCCGGACGGCACACAGATTGCCTATTCCGCCAATTACCGTGACCGCACCCACATGGATCTCTATGTGATGACGGTTGCGACAGGTGAAGCCAAATGTGTTTATCAGGGCACCGGCTGGCGCACTCCGGCAGCTTTTACACCGGATGGTGCGGCACTGCTGGTCAATGACTGTACCCGCGCTATGACGGATCAGAATTTCTGCCGCCTTGATCTGGCAAGCGGTGCTTATGAAGATATGCTGCCGCATCAGGGACGCGCTTCCTATCAGGCTGCGAAATTCCTCAAGGATGATTCCGGTATTTTGCTGATTTCCGATCAGGGACGTGATTATTCCAGTGTGATGTTCAAAGCCCACGACAGCAATGAACTTGTTGAAATTGCCGGTTTTGAAAAACAGGATGTGGAAGCTCTGGCTATTGCGCCGGATCAGCAGAGCGTGGCGCTGGTGCTGAACCGTCAGGGCTGGAGCGAGATCGTTATTATTGATCGTCAGGGGAAAGTGCAGAAATCTCTGCCAACCCCGATGCCATGTGTGATTGCATCCGTGGCATGGACGCAGGATGGTGTGGCACTGGTAATGCCTGCGGAAGGTGCGGCAACCTCCGGTGATATCTGGCGCTGTGAGGTGGCTACAGGCACCTATAGTCGTTTGACCGATGCACCGAAGGCAAAAACCGCTCTGCCGGACTTTATTGAGCCGACTGTGACCAGTGTTGCGAGCTTTGACGGATTGGATGTTCCTTACTTCGTCTACCAGCCGACAGTTGCTGCGCCTGCGAGCGGCTATCCGGTGATGATCATTGTTCATGGCGGCCCTGAAGCCCAGTGGAAGCCTGATTTCCGCGCCGATATTCAATATATGCTGGCACGCGGCATCATGGTGGTTGCACCGAATATTCGCGGCAGCACCGGTTATGGCCGTCCTTATCAGCATCTAGATGACCGCGAATTGCGCATGGACAGCGTGGCTGATCTCAAAGCCGTGCGTCTGGCTGTCGGCAATCGTGCGGATGTTGATGACAGCCGTATCGGTGTGTTTGGTGGCTCCTATGGCGGTTTCATGGTGCTGGCTGCACTCACTGAATATCCGGATTTGTGGAAACTCGGCGTGGAATATTACGGCATCGCCAATTTCCTGACGCTGATGGAGACCACCGGCCCGTGGCGCAAAGTTCTGCGCGAAGTGGAATATGGTGATGTGGCGACGATGAAAGATGCGCTTGAGCGCTTCTCGCCAATTCATAAAATGGCAGCAGTACAGGCACCGCTGATGGTGGTGCACGGGCTGGAAGATCCGCGCGTAACGCCTTGTGAGAGCGAGATGGTTTATTCCTGCCTGCGTGGCTTGGGCAAGCCGGTGGAAATTCTGCGTATTCCGCATGAAGGCCATGGTTTCGCACGGATTGAAAACCGCCACACAGTGTTTGATGCGCTGGGACGCTTCATCGACGAAAACCTTTAAAGACAACACGGTTTCAGGCGCGGGTGGAGGCCTGTTCCTGAAACTGTATTCAAATGACATGATAATCGGGAGGAACACCATGAAGAATGGTGAGGTGATCTGGGATCTGGTTGATGCGAAAAAGCGTGAGTTCGAGGAACTTAGCGACCGCGTCTGGGGTATGCCGGAAATTGCCTATACGGAATATAAATCCTGCGCCGAGCATACTCAGATGCTGCGCGATCAGGGTTTTAAAATCACGGAAAATGTGGCCGGTATTCCGACTGCCGTGATCGGTGAAGCCGGTGAAGGCGGGCCTGTTATCGCGATCCTCGGTGAATATGATGCATTGCCGGGTCTAAGCCAAGAAGCCGGTATTGCTGAGCCGCGTCCGATTCCGGGCACAGGACACGGCCATGGCTGCGGTCATAATATGCTGGGTTCTGCAGCACTTCTCGCAGCAACGGCTGTGAAAGACTGGCTGGAACAGAATGGTAAAAAAGGCCGTGTGCGTTATTACGGTTGCCCTGCGGAAGAGGGTGGTGCTGCTAAAGCCTTTATGGTGCGCGCCGGTGCTTTTGACGATGTGGATATTGCCATTTCGTGGCATCCGGCTTCGTTCACGCAAGTGGATGATGCCCAGTCTCTCGCCAATACCCGTATGGACTTCGAGTTTACCGGTCGTGCATCGCACGCCGCTGCTGCACCGCATCTCGGCCGTTCTGCTCTCGATGCGGTTGAGCTGATGAGCGTTGGCTGCAATTATCTGCGCGAGCATATTCCGGCGGATTGCCGACTGCATTACGCCTATCTTAATGCCGGTGGTATTGCGCCGAATGTGGTGCAGGCAAAAGCCAAAGTCCGTTATGCGATCCGCGCAACCGATCTGCCGGGCATGTTCTCGCTCAATGAGCGTGTGAAAAAAGTGGCGCAGGGCGCTGCAATGATGACTGAAACCACAGTCGATATTTCGATCATGAGTGCGGTGTCTAACCTGCTCGGTAATACGCCGCTGGAAATCGCAATGCATTCCAATATGGAGCGTCTTGGTGGCGTGCCGTTTGATGATGCTGACCGTGCTTTTGCAGCGGAAATTCAGACAACTCTGTCGGCGGAAGATATCGAAACCGATTACTTGCGCGTTGGTCAGCCTTTCGCTGAAAATGCACCGCTTTGTGATTATGTGCTGCCGCGTGAACAGACCGGCGTGCCGATGATCGGTTCCACCGATCTGGGCGATGTCAGCTGGGCAGTGCCGACTGTGCAGGCACGTGTTGCCACCCATGCGATCGGCTCACCTGGTCACTCATGGCAGATCACAGCACAGGGCAAAATGCCTGCCGCGCATAAAGGTATGGTCTATGCGGCTAAAGTTATGGCCGGAACCGCGCTGGATGTGATGCAGGATGATAGCATCCTGAATGCTGCCAAGGCCGATCATCAGGCACGTATGGCGAAGACACCTTATACCTGCCCGATTCCGCCGGAGGTGAACCCTCCGCTGCAGCCGCGCCCTGCTGAATAAGTGGCGGAATAAATGAATTGGCATGGCGGTGCATCGCTGCCATGCCCTTTATCAAGACTGAAAAATCATAAACAGGGGATAAAGATGAAGACTAATAAATTTTTGAACCGCAGTTCTGCTTTGGCAATGATTGCCGGTACTGCCGCTCTGGCCGGTGCAACATTTGCATCGGAAGCTGCATCACCGCCAAATGCGCTGGTGATGGCATGGAATATTGATGCGATCAGCACGTTCGATCCGGCTCAGATCGGCGAAGTGGTGAGCAACGAAATCATCCAGAATACCTGCGATCCGCTGGTTGATTTTGACCCAAAAGATGAAACCAAAATTCTGCCGCGTATGGCCAAGAGCTGGGACGTGTCGGAAGACGGTTTGCAGATCACATTCCATCTGCGCGATGACCTGAAATTTGACAATGGTGACAAGGCAACTGCCGGTGATCTGGCATGGTCGATGCAGCGCGTTGTTAAGCTTGGTTTTGGTAATGCTGCAACACTGACGGAATATGGTTTCGTCAAAGACAATGTTGATACTGCGATTACAGCGCCGGATGATCAGACGCTCGTCTTTAAGCTCGATAAGCCATATCCGGTCAATCTCATCTTTTCAGCTATTGCTGCAAACCGTGTTTCAATTCTGCTCAACCAAAAAGTGCTGACGGCCAATCAGGTCGAAGGCGATATGGGCAATAAATATCTGGCCACCCGTACCGAATGCGTAGGCCCTTACAAGCTGATGCGCTGGAACCCTGCAGAAGTTGTACTGCTGCAAGCGAGTGATAATTACTGGGGTGAAGCACCAAAGCTGAAACAGGTTCTGATCCGTCACGTGTCGGAAGCTGGTACCCAGCGTCTGCTGCTGGAAAAAGGCGATATTGATATCGCCCGTGACCTGACACCGGAAGATCTGAAAGATCTGGAAGCACAGGATAAAGTGGCGGTTTCCCGCGCTTTGAAGCCGACCTTGTTCTATTGGAACTTCAACAATGCTGATCCGATTTTCAACAATGAAAAAGTGCGTCTCGCTATGCGCTATCTCATTGATTATGACGGTCTGGCAAAGACTGTGATGCACAATGTCGGCGTGCCGCGTGCAAGCTTTGTGCAGCTTGGTGCTTTCGGTGCGCTGGATGAAAAAGAAGGCCAGCCATTCACTCTGGATGTGGAAAAAGCCAAAGCACTTCTGGCTGAAGCAGGTCATCCGGATGGTTTTGAAACCACCATGTTTATCGGTACCGCACCTTATGATGCGCCGATTGCCCAGAGTATTCAGGATGCTGCAGCCAAAGCCGGTGTGAAAATCAAGATCGAACGTATGGCCAATGCCCAGCTGTTCAGCCGTATCCGTGGTCGTGAATTCCAGACCTCGCTGATGGGCTGGTCGACCGGCGTGCCGGATGCGCATGGCAATGCCTCGCGTCATATTTTCAATCCGGATAACCGCATGGAAGCCAAGCAGACCATGTATCCGAGCTGGCGCGCGAGCTATTTCGATGAAGCTGTGAACAAGGAAGTCGATGCAGCCTTGTTTGAAAAAGATGAAGCCAAGCGTGTCGAGCTTTATCATGCCCTGCAGAAAGAGATGATGGAAAAAGGCCCGCAGGCCTATATGTTCCAGATCTATAATGTTGCCGGTATTAACAAGGGTATCACGAATTGGGAGTGGAACGGTTTCCGCACCTATTATGATACAGCCGCTAAATAACTGACCGCGAAAGACCTGCCGCTTGCATTGCGGCGGCAGGTAATTTCCGGAATTGATATTCCGGCATTCAGTCAGGTTTGCAGCACATTCTATTTATTTTACCGGCACCTTTGCGGTGCTGAAAGCTGTGTGCTGCAAATTCTCCTTTTCCCGATATTGACGGAAACATTGCCATGACGACGCCCGAAACTTTGCAAGATACGG
Organism: Pseudochrobactrum algeriensis; assembly: GCF_018436245.1. Lineage (NCBI taxonomy): Bacteria > Pseudomonadati > Pseudomonadota > Alphaproteobacteria > Hyphomicrobiales > Brucellaceae > Pseudochrobactrum > Pseudochrobactrum algeriensis. The sequence continues at coordinate 2,552,692 of NZ_CP075361.1, read as the reverse complement.
AGTTTGACAATGAGGTCTATCATGAACCTCATCCCGTTCTTCTCTTTCTCGCCGCCGCCGCACGCCTGATCATTTCCGTGGCGATTACGCTGCTTGGTCTGGTCACGCTGACTTTTTTCATCAGCCGTCTTTTGCCGCTTGATCCGGTGATCGCGATGCTGGGGGATAATATCTCTCAGGAAGCTTATGATACGATGTATCGCAAGCTTGGTCTCGATCAGCCGTTGATCGTGCAATATGGTCTTTATATTAAAAATGCCGTGATGTTTGATTTCGGCAATGCGCTGACCTCCGGCAGACCTGTGCTGGAAGATATCGGCCGCGTATTCCCTGCCACCATCGAACTGGCAACCGTTGCGATTATCATCGGTACCGGTTTTGGTATTCCGCTCGGCGTGTTCTCGGCAATGTATCGCAATTCACCGCTGGATCATCTGGTGCGTATGCTCAGCCTGCTCGGCTATTCCACGCCGAATTTCTGGCTCGGTCTGATGGCTTTGCTGGTGTTTTATGCCGGTCTCGGCTGGATCGGTGGTCCGGGTCGTATTGATTTCGTTCATGAGTTCTCAGTCGAGCCGACAACCGGTTTCCTGTTGCTCGATAGTGCGATGCAGGGGCAGTGGGAAGCATTCGGCAATGCCTTCAGTCATATCATCATGCCTGCGCTCATTCTGGCTTTCGGCTCCATGGCCTATATCAGCCGCATGACCCGCGGTTTTATGATAGAGCAGCTCAATCAGGAATATATCATCACTGCCCGCGTGAAAGGCCTGTCATGGTCGCGCACCGTCTGGGGACATGCATTCCGCAATGTCGCCGTGCAGGTGGTGACGGTTGTGGCGCTGTCCTATGCGTTCCTGCTCGAAGGTGCTGTGCTGACAGAAACCGTGTTCGCATGGCCGGGTTTCGGCCGCTATCTCACCAATGCTCTGATGGCCGGTGATATGAATGCTGTGGTCGGCTGTACGCTGATCGTGGGTATTCTCTTCGTTGTCATCAATCTGATCAGCGATCTGCTTTACCGCGTCTTTGATCCGCGTACACGATAGGTGCTCTCATGACTGATACTTCCAATTCCGCACCTAACACTTCGTCATTCCGTGAATGGCTGCGTGCGCCGGTGCCTTCTTCCGCCCTTCAGGCCAATGTGCAGCAATTGCGCCGCTCTTGGCTGAAGCTTCTGACCAACACATCCGCAGTTTTCGGCCTGTTCGTTATTCTGTTGCTGGTGGCTGTGGCGATCTTCGCGCCTTATATCGCGCCTTATGATATCGGCGCCAATAATCTGGCCAACCGTTTGCAGCCGCCATCATGGGCGCATTATTTCGGCACGGATGAGCTGGGGCGCGATATTTTCAGCCGTCTGGTCTATGGTTCGCGGATTACGCTTTATATCGTGACGCTGACGGCCATTATCGCTGCACCAATCGGCCTGATTGTCGGCACCACTGCCGGTTATATGGGCGGCTGGGTTGATACAGCGCTGATGCGTATTGTTGATATTTTCCTCGCATTTCCAAGCCTTGTTCTGGCGCTGTCTTTTGCAGCGGCGCTCGGACCCGGCATTGAAAATGCAGTGATTGCGATCTCGCTGGCTGCATGGCCGCCGATTGCCCGTTTGGCGCGTGCGGAAACCCTGACCATCCGCTCGTCCGATTATGTGGCTGCCATCCGCTTGCAGGGTGCCTCCATCATGCGTGTGATCTGGCATCACGTGGTTCCAATGTGTATCCCGTCGGTGGTGATCCGCATTACTCTCAATATGTCGTCGATTATTCTCACAGCCGCCGGTCTTGGCTTTCTCGGTCTTGGTGCGCAACCGCCAAGCCCTGAGTGGGGTGCGATGCTCTCCAGCGGCCGTGAATTCATGATGACCTCGTGGTGGCTCGCAGCCATGCCCGGTTGTGCCATTCTGCTCGCCAGCCTTGCCTTCAACCTGTTTGGTGACGGTCTGCGCGATGTGCTTGACCCGCGTAACGGATAAGAGGAACGGATAAATCAAATGACCAAACCTCTGTTAGAAGTTGAAGATCTGTGGGTGTCTTTTCCGGGTGTTGACCGCTCAATCGATGTGGTGCGCGGCATCAGCTTTTCCATCGGGCGCGAGAAAGTCGGTATTGTAGGGGAGAGCGGTTCCGGTAAATCCATGACCGGCCGTTCGATCCTCAAACTGACCCCGAAAGTAGCACAGATTAAAGCCAAGAAACTGCAATTCGGTGATGTTGACTTGCTGGGTGCCAGCGAGCGCCAGATGCGCTCGGTGCGCGGCAATAAAATCTCGATGATTTTGCAGGATCCGAAATATTCGCTCAATCCGCTGATCCGTATCGGCGACCAGATTATGGAAGCCTACCGGCTGCATCATCGGGTGAATAAGCAGGAAGCCCGTCAGCGCACACTGAACATGCTGGAAGCCGTGCATATCCGCGATGCGGAGCGGGTGATGAACCTGTTCCCGCATGAGATTTCCGGCGGTATGGGGCAGCGCGTGATGATCGCGATGATGCTGATCCCTGAACCGGATATGATTATTGCCGATGAGCCGACCTCGGCGCTGGATGTCACAGTGCGCCGTCAGGTACTGACCGTGCTGGATGAACTGGTGAGCCGCTCCGGTACTGGCCTGATGTTTATCAGTCACGATCTCAATCTGGTGGCGGATTTCTGCGACCGCGTGCTGGTGATGTATGCCGGTCGTATCATGGAAGACCTGCCTGCCAAAGAACTGCACAAAGCGCAGCATCCTTATACGCAGGCTCTGCTTGCTAGCCTGCCGCGTCTCGACCATCCGGTGGATATACTGCAAGTGCCGGAGCGTGATCCGAGCTGGCTTTCAGGTGCGACACTCAGCGGAGGTCAGAAATAATGGCGGATATTATGAGCGAAAATGCAAAGCCGCTGGTGGATGTGTCTGACCTGTCTGTCAGCTTCGGCAAGGGGCGCAAGCGCTCGACAGTGGTCAAAAAAGCGCGTTTCCACATTGCCCGTGGTGAGGCCTATGGTCTGATCGGGGAATCCGGTTGCGGAAAGTCCACAATCCTGCGCGCATTGGCTGGCCTGATCCCGCATTATACCGGCAATTTTAATTTCGACGGTACATTGCTGTCCGGCGAGCGGGACAAGTCGTTCTTCCGCCGCGTGCAGATGGTGTTTCAGGATCCTTATGCTTCGCTGCATCCGCGCAAGATGGTGCATAAAGTGCTGGCGGAATCTCTGACCATTCACGGTATGGATCGCAAGGAAGAGCGTATCCGCGATGTGCTGACAGCTGTCGGTCTGGGCCCGAGTTTCATGTATCGCTATCCGCATGAATTGTCGGGCGGTCAGCGTCAGCGTGTGGCGATTGCCCGAGCGCTGATTATAGAGCCGGAAGTGCTGTTGCTGGACGAGCCGACCTCGGCGCTGGACGTTTCCGTTCAGGCGGAAATTCTCAACCTGCTCAAGACCCTGCGCCGTGAACGCGGTCTGACTTATCTGATGGTCAGCCATGATCTGGCGGTGGTTGCGCATATTTGTGAGCGGGTCGGTGTGATGCATAAAGGCATTATTCTGGAAGAACTGACGGCAGATGATCTGCGCCAGTCCCGTGCCAGCGCATCTTATACGCAGGAATTTTTGCAGGCCAGTGTTGAGGCCGTGGCGCATAATTAAATTGGGGGAAGAGATATGAGTTATCAGCATGCGGCCAATCCGGCGGCTGAATGGGAACGGGTGCAAAATCCTTCTCAATACGGTTGGTCTGAAGCGGGGTTACAGGCGGTTGAAGCCTGTGCTGATAGTCAGGAAACGGATGCCCTGATGATCGTGCAGAGCGGCAAGATCATCTACACCTATGGTGATGTTACCCATAAATATCTCTGCCATTCGATCCGTAAAAGCATTCTGGCCGCGCTGATGGGGCAGGATGTGGCGGATGGTACGATTGATCTGAGCCTGACGCTTGAGCAACTTGGCATCGACGACAATGACGGTCTGAGCGAAGTTGAAAAACAGGCAACAGTCTATGATCTTTTGACGGCACGCTCCGGTATTTATCATGCGGCAGGTTATGAAACGCCGTGGATGCGTATGATTAAAGAGAAGCGTCACTCCCATGCACCGGGCACTTTCTGGTGCTATAATAACTGGGATTTCAATGCGCTGGGTACAATCTTTGAACAACTGACCGGTAAGACTGTGCATCAGGCCTTTGATGAACGCATTGCCAAACCGCTGCAGTTTGCAGATTTCTCTCTCACCGGTGATAAGCCGGATGGCTGGCATGACCGTTTCACCGAGAGCCGTCATGCGGCCTATCCGTTCCGTCTGTCGACCCGCGATCTGGCGCGTTTCAGCCAGCTATACTTACGTCATGGCCGCTGGAATGGTGAAGATGTGCTGCCAAAAGGCTGGGCGCAGGAATGCGTGATGCCTTATTCCGATGCCGGTGCGCGCGGCGCTTATGGCTATATGTGGTGGCTGGAGCGGGACGGTGTGTTCTTCCCCGGTGTTGTAACCCCTAAAGGCAGCTATGCCGGTTTTGGCGCAGGCGGACATTTCTGTATTACCATTCCGGCACTGGACATGGTGATTGTGCATCGGGTGGATACCGACATTACCGGTCGCCAGCTTAACCGGCACAAATTCGGTCGCTTGTTGAAACTGATCTTCGACGCATTTCAGGGGTGAGGGAAATGCGGGAGGAGGAAATGACGGTTGCCGGAGCGATTGCGCAGGTTTGTGCAAAGCCGGTCACCAGTGCAAAGGCGCGTTTGCTGGCGCGCGATGCGATTATCGACACGCTGGCCTGTATGGTTGCGGGGCGTGAAGATGCAAGCACCAATACAGTGTTTGAAGCTTTTGCCCAGACCGGCAGTGCGGGAGAAGCGTTGCTGGTGAACGGCAAAACATCAAGCCCGATTGTGGCGGCGCTGGTGAATGGTACTGCCGCTCATGCGCTGGATTATGATGATAATTTTCTGCCCGGCATGAGCCATGCTTCAGCGGTTATCGTTCCGGCTTTGCTGGCTGTTGCGGATTTTGACAAAACATCCGGCGCACAACTGATCGACGCCTATCTGGCAGGCCTTCAGGCGCAGGCACTGATCGGCGATGGCGTCGGGCAAGCGCACTATACCGCCGGATGGCATGGCACCTCGACTATCGGCAGTATTGGAACAGCGCTTGCGGTTGCGCATCTGCTCGGGCTGGATGAAGAGGCAACAGCACGGGCAATCACCATTGCGGTGAGCTATGCTTCCGGCACCAAAGGCCAATTCGGCACGCTGATTAAACCATTCCATGCGGGTATGGCGGCACGCAATGCGGTGGAGGCCGCATTGCTGGCCAAAGCGGGGATGCAGGCACGGCCTGATATTCTGGAAGGTGCACAGGGTTTTCATAGCCTGTTTGCCGGAGATCAGCGCCGTGGCTGGAAAGCGGAAGCGATCATCGCTGGCGCAGAGCATATTATTGAGACCGCTGGGGTGATGCCGAAGAAACATCCGTGTTGTGGTTCAACCCATCTGATTGTGGACGGGTTGCTGGATCTGATGCGTGAGCACAGTTTCACGGCAGAGGATGTGGAAAGTGTCGAGGCATTGGTTGGCATCGCCAATTACCGTAATCTGACCTATCCGCAGCCGGTCGATGAAATGCAGGCACGCTTTTCGATGCAATATTGCGTGGCGAGAGCATTGCGGCAGAGACATTTAAGTCTTGCTGATTTTACGCCGCAAGCTGTGCAGCACTATGCAAGGGATGCCTTGCTGAACCGTGTGACAATGCTGAGCTACAGTGCGGATGAAGAGCGGATTGCGCAGGACAAACTCCCGCATGTTGTGACCGTGAAATTGCATAACGGGCGCGTGCTGACAGCATCGCGCAACTATGCTGTCGGTGGCTTACAGGAGCCTTTCACCGATGCTGACCGCCTCGGTAAATTCATGGACTGCTGCGGGGCATCGGATAATGCTGCCGTTGTTTATGAAGAGCTTTTGGCTCTGGATGATGCAAAAGACCTCAAAGCACTGAAACTCTTATTCAGTTCTGCCACCAGTTAATGTCTTTGGCGGCGAGTGCTGATGCACGCCGCCAGAAACGCTCGGCATAATCCGTGCGAAAACGCTGTGAGCGATAGACGCGGATTTCCACATCCAGATCATAGTCCTGAACGCCTGCACGCACCAGAATGCCGCGTTTCCATTCATCCGGCATCAGGCTTTGCGGAATCCATGCCACGCCCTGACCAGAAACCGCCATGGCCTTCAGCCCGACGGCCATGCCGTTCTCATAGACCATATTCAGATTGAGGCCGCGGCGCTCCACAAGCGGATCGAGAACCTGTGCAAAAAATGTTGTGTCGCGGTAGCGCAGATATTCTGTCGGCAATGTGTGGTTGCCCAGCCGGTGCAGAGGTTCGCCGGCGGCATCCGCCGCTGACACAGGTATTACCTTTTCATGCCCGAGAGACAAATAAGGAAAATTTCTCAGATCCTCCATCTGGCTGACCAAGGGATGAGCATAGGTCAGCAGAAAATCGCAATTACCATTGAGAAGGGTTGAGACATTGCCGAGAAATGAGGGATGCGGATCGGAGAAACGGGTGCGGAAATTATCGCCGTTGCTTTCAATCCGTGCCATCAGCGCCGGAAAAAAGGTGAGCGACAGGGTGTTGAGTGTCGCAAAAGACAGCACTTCCATCATCGGCGTATAGCGGGCGCTCAGTTCATCTCTGGCATGAGTGAGGAGACCGACCGCATCATGCGCTCGGAGCAGAAAACTTTGTCCGGCAAGGGTCAGACGAATAGGATAGGTGGAACGATCGATCAGCGGTACCCCGACCCAGGCTTCAAGCTGCCTGATCCGGCGTGACAGCGCGGATTGAGTAACATGCCGCTCATTAGCCGCGCGGGAGAAATTTAAATATTGTGACAGGCAGAGAAAATCTTCGAGCCACTTCAATTCCATAGAAGCATTCCGCACTAAGCATGCCGCAGTTAAATGCTGTCATTTAACGCCCGCGCACATGCGATAAACTAAAAAATCCAGAGCGCTTGCGGTGGCTGCAATCAAATACAACATGCTCCGGCACTTCAAACGTCTTAAAGACTTGTTTCCTCTTTAGAATAAAAACCGGTCATGGTCATCCAAAATTTATGATACTGAATTAGTGATACAGCATGTATTGTCATATCTGATCTGTAAAATGCTTTTGCTTCTGTTGTCCTGACTGCGCGTCTGACTTGACAAGAGTCTCCGGACAAGTTTCATGGCTGAATCAAATTTAATTGACCGGAGAATCCCGATGTCGATGCGTACTGTCTTTGCAGGCCTGACATTGTCTGCTGCGCTTTCACTGTCTGTGCAAACTTCTATGGCCCAAACTACTACGGCACAGACTGCTCAAAACGGAACAAGGACGATTGAAACAACGCAAAACGGTGATTATCCCGGTTTTGATCTGCGCACAGTGAAGGATGTCGGCCTTGACCAGTGTGAGAATATTTGTCTGAAAGATGAGGAATGCCGTGCTTTCACCTATAATGTGAAGGCGAAATGGTGCTTCCTGAAATCCGATTATAATCAGCTCAATGCTTTTGAAGGCGCTGTAGCGGGTAAAGTGCTGGATGCTGCCGCTGCGGAAGCCGAACTACCTGCGCCTGCACCGATTACCTTTGTTCCGGCCAGTGTTCTGGATGAGGCACGCACCTATCGCAATAAGCTGAACAGCGGTGAAAAACCTGCCGGTGATGTCAGCAAATTGCTGCGCGCTGCCCAAAGAAATTACGAATCCGGCAGTGTTTCTTCATCAGTGATTGATTTTGCAAGCATTGTGCCTGCTGCAAAAGAAAACAGTGCTGTCTGGATGGGATTGAGCCGCGCGACGCTTGGTTCTGCACAAAGCAATGATGCCAATTGGCAGATCAAACGCGCTGCCACATCTTCGGCTATTATTGCCTATCAGCTCAGCCGTACGGTTTCCGACCGTGCTGAAGCTTTGAGCAATCTGGCCAAGGCGCTGGAATTGCGCGATAATTTCCGCCCTGCTATCGACAGCTATAAAGCCAGCCTTGCGCTGCAAAATTCGGCTGCGGTCAGTGCCGCTTATGAAGACCTGCGTATGCGTAAAGGTTTCCGCGTGGTCGATCATACGGTGGACAGCGACAGCGCCAATCCGCGTGTTTGTATCCAGCTTTCAGAAACGCTGATGAAAAGCGGCATTGATTACGCTTCTTTCGTGACTGTTGATGATGCAAGCCCGAAAGGTCTGGAAGCTAAAGAAAAGCAAATCTGTATTGAAGGTTTGCAGCACGGTAAAAATTACCGCATCGGTATCCGCTCCGGTCTGCCTGCTGCGATTGGTGAAATGATTGAAACACCGGTTGCGCTTAATATCTATGTGCGTGACCGTGCACCGACAGTACGGTTCAACGGCGATGCTTTTGTGCTGCCAAGCACCATGCGCCGCGGTATTCCTGTTGTCAGCATCAATGTCAAAACTATTGATCTGGAAGTCTATCGTGTGGGGGAGCGTGCTCTTACCCAGTCGATGGATGGTATCAGTTTCTTCGGTCAGCTTGACGGCTATGCCACATCGCAGATTGTCAGCTCGCTGGGTGAAAAAGTTTACACCGGCAAACTGGATGTTGAGAGCGAGCTGAACAAAGAAATCGTCTCATCCTTCCCCGTGGATGAAGCACTGCCGAAGCGTAAGCCCGGCATCTATATTATGACAGCCAAGGCTGAGGGTGACCGTTCGGAATATTGGTCATCGCAGGCGACACAGTGGTTTCTGGTGTCTGATACCGGTCTTGCAACTTTTGCCGGTGAAGATGGTCTGAATGTTTTCGCCCGTTCCCTTGCAACAGCCAAGCCGCTGAGCGGCGTGGAACTGCAATTGCTGGCGGCGAATAATGAAGTTCTGGGGACTGCAACAACGGATGGTGATGGTCGCGCGACCTTCACTGCCGGTTTGATGCGCGGCACAGCAGCGATGGCACCTGCCATTCTGACAGCACGCTCCAAGGGCAATGGCGATGAGGAAGATTATGTTTTCCTCGATATGAAACGTGCCGGTTTTGACCTCTCGGATCGGGGTGTAACCGGTCGCCCTGCACCGGGTGCGCTGGATGTTTACGGCTGGACGGAGCGCGGTATTTACCGCACCGGTGAAACCGTTCATGCCGCTGCGCTGGTGCGTGACGGCTCAGCGAAGGCTGTAGAAAATCTGCCGCTGACATTCTCTTTCCTGCGTCCTGATGGTGTGGAAGACCGTGCGATTGTCAGCACCTCACAGGCTGCCGGTGGTCATGCTGTGGAATTGCCGCTGGCGAATAATGCCATGCGCGGTACATGGACATTGCGTATTTTAAGCGATCCGAAAGCCACTCCGCTGTCAGAAAAGCAGTTTCTGGTTGAGGATTTTGTGCCTGACCGCACAGAATTTGATCTGACTTCAGATGTGAAGGAAATTCAAGCCGGTGATGCGGCTGTGGTTAAAGTGGACGGTCGTTATCTTTATGGTGCGCCAGCGGCCGGTCTGACACTGGAAGGCGAAGTCAATATTCGCCCGACACGGACATGGGATCTGTTCCCGAAATATGTTTTCGGACTGGCCGATGAGGATCAGCCGGAAGATACACGTATTACGCTGGATGATCTGCCGGAACTGGATGAACAGGGCAAGGCCGAAATTCCGGTGCTGCTGAATGATCTGCCCGCGACAACGCAGCGTCTGAACGCGGATATTGTTGTGCGTATGCGTGAAGGCGGCGGCCGTGCGGTTGAGCGTAAGCTGACTTTGCCGGTTGCATCCGACAGCGCCATGATCGGTATCAAGCCGGAATTTGACGACGACAGCCTGCCTGAAAACAGCAATGCGCAGTTCTCGGTGATTGTCAGCGATGCTGATGGCAAGCGCGTAGCCGAAGAAGGGCTGGAATGGACGCTGGTTAAAGTCGAGCGCCAGTATCAGTGGTATCGCAGCGGCAGCTCATGGAACTATGAGCCGGTGAGCTATACGAAAAAAGTCGCCGACGGTACTGTTTCTGCCGATGAGCAGACTGCAGGCAGCATTCAGGTACCTGTGGAATGGGGACGTTATCGTCTTGAGATCGCGACCTCTGACCCTGACGGCCCGCAGACCAGCATTGAATTTGATGCCGGCTGGTATGTTGAAGCACGCTCGACTGAAACACCGGATGGTCTGGAAGTTGCGCTTGATAAAGATATTTATAAAGACGGCGAAACCGCAAAGCTGAAAGTCTCTCCGCGTTTTGCCGGTGAGTTGCTGGTTACTGTCGGTGCTGACAGTCTGCTGATGACCAAAACCGTTTCGGTTCCTGCTGAGGGTGCGGAAGTTGAAATTCCGGTCAGCGGCGAATGGGGTGCGGGTGCTTATATTACCGCAAGCCTTTATCGTCCGGGCGAAGCTCAGGAAACCCGTATGCCAGCGCGCGCCATCGGTATCCGCTGGCTGGCTGTTGATCCGGCAGAGCGCAAGCTTTCAGTGCGGATTGAAGCGCCGGAAAAAACCGAACCGCGTCAGGCTCTGACTATACCGGTTTCAATCGGCGGTCTGAAATCCGGCGATCAGGCTTATGTCATGATCTCGGCTGTGGATGTGGGTATTCTTAACCTGACCAATCACAAACCGGCCGATCCGGCTGGCTGGTATTTTGGTCAGCGTCAGCTCGGTCTCGAAATCCGCGATCTTTACGGTCGTCTGATTGACGGTTCACTCGGCACGATGGGGCGTCTGCGTACCGGTGGTGACGGCGCGCAAATGGCCGCTGAAGGCTCGCCGCCAACCGAAAAACTGGTGGCATTCTTTGCCGGTCCTGTTGAGGTTGGTGCCGATGGCAAAGCCAATGTCAGCTTTGATATTCCGCAGTTTAACGGTACTGCGCGGATCAGCGCCGTAGCCTGGACAAAGACGGCTGTCGGTAATGCGCAGTCGGATGTCATCATGCGTGATCCGGTGGTTATCACTGCCGCTCTGCCAAAATTCATGGCACCGGACGATCAGGCACAGTTGCGTCTTGATATTGCCAATACGGATGGCCCTGCCGGAAATTACACTGTGAGTGTGGCCAGTTCCGGTCTGGTTTCTGTACCGCAGGAACAGGCACCGGCATCGGTGACACTGGCACAGGGCGAAAAGAAATATCTGACACTGCCGCTGAAAGCTGAGCGCGCAGGAACTGAAGAGCTGACGGTACAGCTGACCCATGAAAGCGGCCTGAGCATTTCGCAGGATCTGATCCTGCCGGTGCGTGCATCGTCTTTGCCGGAAACGACCCGCAAGGAAGTAACGCTGGCTGCGGTTAACGGTTCTCTTGTTATCAATAAAGAACTGCTTGCCGGTCAGCGTATGGACGGCGCTTCAGTCAGCATCAATGTTTCTAATGCATCGGGCTTTGATATTCCGGGCTTGCTGACATCGCTTGACCGTTATCCTTATGGCTGTACTGAACAGACAACCAGCCGTGCCTTGCCATTGCTCTATATGAGCGAACTGGCCAAGCAGGCCGGTATGCCGATGCAGGACAGTGAAGAAGAACTGCACAAGCGTATTCAGGAAGCCATTTACAAGGTTCTGAATAATCAGTCCTCTTCCGGCAGTTTTGGTCTCTGGTCGCCGGATAGCGGTGATCTGTGGCTCGATGCCTATGTGACAGATTTCCTGACCCGCGCCCGCGAGCAGAAATTTGATGTGCCGCAGCAGCCGATGATTTCGGCACTGGATAATCTGCAAAATGCACTGTCTTACGATGTTTCGATCAAGGATAACGGCAATTCGATAGCTTATGCTTTCTATGTATTGTCGCGTAACCGTCGTGCATCCATTGCCGATCTGCGCTACTACGCGGATACCCGTCTGGATGAGTTTGAAACGCCGCTGGCGCGTGCTCAGCTCGGTGCAAGCCTTGCCCTTTATGGTGACGGTGCACGTTCCGAGAAGGCTTTTGCTTCGGCTTTCCGTCTTGCCAATAAAGGCAATATTTCCTGGGCGCGTTCGGATTACGGTTCGCACCTGCGTGACGGCGCAGCCATTCTGGCTCTTGCCGCAGAAAGCCGTCCGGTACCAAGCATTGTGCCGGAACTGGTGAAAGTGGTTGGCGGTCTGAGCAATGAAACGCGCTATACCAGCACGCAAGAACAGGCATGGTTGTTGCTGGCTGCCAAGGGGCTGAAGGACGAAGATGCCAATCTGACCTTGCTGCTCAATGGTGAGGCCCGTCAGGGTGCATTGTCTGAGCGTCTGACTGGCGAACAGCTTGAAGCCGCGCCTGTGACCGTGGGCAATACCGGTGACAGGCCGGTGACTGCGGTGATTACAACTGTTGCGGCACCAGTGGAAGCACCACCGGCAGGTGGTGACGGTTTCAGCATTGGCCGCAGCTATTACACGCTCGACGGTGAAGAGATCAGTGTTTCTGAAGCGAAACAGAATGAACGCTATGTGGTTGTTCTGAAAGTAGCTGAATCGAATAACTGGGCTTCCCGTGTGCTGATAACGGATTTGCTGCCTGCCGGATTTGAAATTGATAATCCGCGCGTTGTGAACAGTGCGGATCTGAGCAATTTTGGCTGGCTCGGTGACACGACCGTTGCTCATAGCGAATTCCGCAGTGATCGTTTTGTTGCAGCATTCAACAGCAGCGGCGGCAATGCCCGTGAATATACGGTCGCCTATATTGTGCGGGCGGTAACGCCGGGCACCTATGCGCATCCGGCACCATTTGTGGAGGATATGTATCGTCCGCAATATTTTGCCCGTGGTGCAGCCGCTATGATGCAGGTGCAGCCTGCCAATTAAGCAGTTGTGAAAGAGCAATGAAAAAGCCCCGCCTGAAACAATCAGGCGGGGCTTTTTTGTCTTTTATCGTGTCAGAAAACGGATGATGAAATCGGCAAATTTGCCATAGGGCGGATGCAGATAATCAGTCGCCGCGGGATTATATTTTCGCAGTACCGGCATGGCTTTGGAGAAAGTTTTGAAACCTTCCTCACCGTGATAATGCCCCATGCCGCTCATGCCCACGCCGCCGAATGGCAGGTCTGCACAGGCAAACTGATAGAGCGTATCATTAATACACACACTGCCTGCCACAATATGTGTAAGCGCAGCCTCAATGGTCTCATTACTGTTGCTGAAACAATAGAATGCCAGTGGCCGGTCGCGGCTGGTGATAAAACCAATGGCCTCATCATATGTGCGGTAGGTTTTTATCGGCAGTAACGGGCCGAAAATTTCCTCCTGCATGATGGCACAGTTATCATCCGGATTGATAATCAGCATCGGCGGCAGAATATGATATTCTCCGGCTCTTTGTATATCGCTCAGGGTCAGGAGTGGAATGGTCTTATGGCCACGGATACTGGCATCATCCAGCAAATGGGTGAGGCGTTTATACTGGCTTTCATTGATAATGGCGGTGTAATCCGGTTGCCGGTCGAGCCCCGTATAGCGACGGGCGGTTTGGCTTTTGCATTCTGCGATAAAAGCTTCCAGCATATTCTCCGGCAGCAGTACATAATCCGGCGCAATACAGGTTTGTCCGGCATTGAAGAGTTTGCCCGTCAGGATGCGGCTAACACTTTTAACAAGATCGGCATCGGGGGCGATCAATGCAGGCGATTTACCGCCAAGTTCCAGAGTGACCGGTGTGAGATTTCGGGCAGCTGCGGCCATGACTTTTTTACCGACCGCGCCGGAACCGGTGAAAAACAAGTGGTCAAAGGGCAGAGCAGAAAATGCTGCGGCAATATCCGCACCACCCTGAGCGATACATACACGATCGGACGGCAAAATTTCCTGCAACAGGCGGCTGAGATAGGCATTGGTATGCGGGGTATGTTCTGAAGGTTTCAGATAGATATGATTGCCCGCCGCAAGTGCAGAGACCAGTGGTGTCAGGGAAAGGTTCACCGGATAGTTCCATGGTGACATGATGCCGACTACGCCCAGCGGCACATGTCGTATTTCTGCTCTCGCAGGCCAGAACTGCCATCCGGCTTTGCGCCTTTGCGGCTTCATCCATTTTCTGAGATGGCGCAGACAGAAGTCGATTTCCTTGAGCACAATCACGGCTTCGGCCATCATGCTCTCATGGGTGGAGCGATGCCCGAAATCGCGCGATATTGCTTCGGCCATCTGCGGCAGGCTGGCTTTGAAAGCTGTGCGCAACCGCAACAAATCTTCACGGCGCTGCCGCTCATCAGGGCGGTTTTTCAGCCATGCTTTACGCAAAATCGCAAAATTCATGCTCAGTTGCTCAGTCATTTGTGTCCCTTAAAACAGAACGGGCAAAGCACCATTGCGCTGCGTAATAGGTGCCGAGTACCCAGACCGGATTCAGCGGAATATCAAAACGAAAACGCCCGTAAGCCAGAATACTATCACTGATAACAAAGAAGATGCCGCCAAAAGCCGCAATCTTGGCCGCCTGTTTTGTGCTGCGGTCGGCGATTGTCATGTTGATAGCGCGGTTGAGTGCCAGTGCAGCCATCAGCGCCAGTGCCACTGCATAAATAGCGACCGGAATATGCATACCGTCGGGCAGGCTGCTCCACAGATCGGAAATAATCAGCAATGCAATGGCTGCAAAGCCGATAAAGACAGCGGGTTTGAACGCAGCATGATCGGATAGTAATGCATAAATATAGGCGCAATGGGTGAGCAGAAAGCAGATCAGCCCCGCCATAAAATAATCTTGCGGCAGCATGAGGAAGAAATCACCGCCAATGGCAAAGGCCAGCCCGAGCGCAATAGCATTGCGATAATGGCGGGATGCAGGATGCTTAATCTGCAAAGTCAGAAACAGCAGGAAAGCCGTAGCCGTCGGCTTGGTCAGATAATGCAGCCAGCGCCATTCAGGGCTGAGTGAGCTGCCAAGCAATGCGCCCGCAATTGCTGCTGTAGCGAGTACAACATAGATCACTGTTGCAGCATGATGATTATTGATTGTCTTTGATGTGTCCCCGACGGCCATGCATTGTCTCCCCCTTTAGAGCGCCGTGCGCCCTTTTGGCGCACAAAGGTCGCTCTAACACTTTATATTTTACAGCACAGTTAGTTGACCTGAACGTAAACTGCTAGCTTGGCAGAGTAGCGCAAATCTGCATTGCTGCAATCACAATTACAGTTATGGCATTGTGATGTTTAGAGGAGGGACGGTGTTATCGGGCTTCGGGCGCGTCCGGTTGTGTGCCATAGGCCGCGAAGAACATATTCACTGCGGATTCCACATTATAGCGGATTTGCTCTGCTGTCGGTGCCTCTTCCATATAGGCGAACAGCCGCTGGCGATATATGCCTGCGAGAAACAGTTCTGCCAGCTGATAGGCGGCATGCTGCACATCCGACACACGGATAATGTCTTGCTCGGCCAGCTTTTCAATATAGGCCTTCAGCACCATCAACCCGCGACGCGGGCCGCGTTCATAGAAACGCACACCCATTTCCGGTTTTCGCTCTGTAACACCGAGAATAGTGCGCTGGGCGCTGATAACCATATCCGAGGTGACAAGTGTAACAAGCGCCACACCATAGGCAATCAGGCTCTCTTTGCTGGACAGAGTATCGCCGTTAATTGCACCAATCTGTGAAAATAAAACGCTGCGATGTTGCTCGCAAAGCGTTTCAAACAATTCGTCCTTACTCTCGAAATAAACATAGATCGTGCTTTTGGACACACCGGCTTCGCGGGTGATGTCATTCATACTCGCAGCATCAAACCCCATGCGCAAAAATACATTTTGTGCACCGTCCAGAATTTTCTGACGCTTTGCCGGATCTTGTCCGGCGCCGTGACGGCCATTCTGTCCCTGTTTGGTGTCTGTCATATCAGTGTGTTTCCGCTTATGTGCCGACGATAAAAATTATCAATTCGAACCGATCAGTGCGATTTCAATTGATATGCCGTCTCTCTTGCTTTATGTCAACATCGAACCGATCGGTTTGAAGAGGTGTCCGGCTTATGTCAGGAAGACAGACGCAGGCATATTTTTCAGTCCGGTTTCGGTTCTTTTTGAAATTCTTCTTACCGGAATAATAAGCATTCCAGCAAAAGTGGGTACCGGTTTTGCGTCAGGAAATGCGTAAAAACAAATAGATAGAGCATTTCCTCTGGCTCGGTCAAAAATGGAAATGCTCTAAATTCAATAAAGTTTATTGGCAGTACGGCCTGTTTTACTCAGAAAGTTGCCCCCGCTATGTCCGCTCTCAAGCCCGTTGCGAAACCAGTTCAGTCGAATCATTCCTCGTCCGATCAGGACAACACCCAGAGTGTTGCTCCGGTTGATTTCAAGCGAGCGGCGCAGAATGATGACAACAGAATGCCGGATGATCCGCTGCGCGCCGAGCATTCCCAGCCTTTCAGCGAACAGACGACAGCATCGGAAACGCCAAAGCCTGCATCGGGCAAGCCGTCACGCAAGCGTAAAATCCTGGGTGTTTTGCTGATTGCAGCTTTGGCCGGAGGTGCATGGTACGGCTACGACTGGTGGACGACAGGACGCTTTATGGTCTCGACCGATGATGCCTATATTCACGGGGATATCATGGCGATGTCGCCGAAAGTGACCGGCTATATTGATGATGTGCTGGTGAGTGCTAATAGCCATGTTAAAGCCGGTGATGCTATTTTCCAGCTCGATCAGGGTGATTACCAGATTGCGTTGAACGAGAAAATCGCGGCATTGGCCAGCCAGCAGAAAACGTTGGCACGGATTGAGGCGCAGACCGTTGCGGCAGAAGCCAGCCTCACACAGGCACGCGCCTCTCAGCAATCTTCCGCTGCCGGCCTGACCAATGCACAGGCAACCATGGAGCGGATCACCAAGCTGCATGATACGCGTTTTGTCTCGCAGTCGGAGCTTGATCGTGCAACCACGGCTCTCGCACAGGCACAGGCGGCGGATGCCAATGCACAGGCGCAGATTGCAGCGGCTCAGGCCAATATAGGTGTTTTGAAAGCACAATATCAGGAGGCTGAGAGCCAGACCCGCAGTCTTGAACTGGCGCGGGACAAGGCTCAGCGCGACTTGTCATTTACAACATTGCGCGCGCCTTTTGATGGTGTTGTTGGCAATCTGACCGGTAAAAAAGGTGATCTGGTCAGTGCAGGGCAGCGTATTGCCGCGCTGGTGCCGGTCAATGCGCTTTATATTGACGCGAATTTTAAAGAAACCCAGCTGAAAAATCTGCATGGCGGCGAGACGGTGCATTTCACCGTTGATGCACTGGGCGGAGAGACATTTGAAGGCAAAGTCGCATCGCTGTCACCGGCTTCCGGCTCTGTGTTCTCCCTGCTGCCGCCGGAAAATGCCACAGGCAATTTCACCAAGGTTGTGCAGCGTGTTCCGGTGCGTATTGCCATCCCCGAAGCGGCTCTGGCGACCGGTAAGTTACGCGCAGGTCTGAGTGTTGTTGTGGATGTGGATACCCGCACAGCACTGCAAAACACTCCGGCTGCACAATAAAAGTATTCAGCCATGGCTGTATCAACCACCATGCAGGCAGTGCCTGCCGCTGAAGAAAAGATTGATCCGAGAAAAGCTCTGGCCTTTCTGGCCATGGTCTTCGGTATGTTTATGGCCATTCTGGATATCCAGATTGTGTCGGCCTCGCTGGCTGAAATTCAGGCGGGACTGGGTGCCAGTTCCGATGAGATTTCATGGGTGCAGACCTCCTATCTGATTGCCGAAGTGGTGATGATCCCGCTTTCCGGCTTCCTTGGCCGTCTGCTGTCTACCCGAGTGCTGTTTACTGTTTCGGCGGCGGGTTTTACCGCTGCCAGCGTGCTCTGTGCGACCGCGACCAATATTGAGCAGATGATCGTTTACCGCGCTATTCAGGGTTTTATCGGCGGCGGTATGATCCCGAGTGTGTTCGCGGCGGCTTTTACAATTTTCCCGCCGTCCAAGCGTTCCATCGTCTCTCCGATTGTCGGGCTGGTGGCAACACTGGCGCCGACTGTGGGGCCGACAATCGGCGGTTATCTTTCGCACGCCTTTTCATGGCACTGGCTGTTTCTGGTCAATGTCGGCCCCGGCATTCTGGTGGCGATTGCCGCGTGGAATCTGATCGATTTTGATAAGGGCGATAAATCCCTGCTGGCCAAATTCGATTGGTGGGGTCTGGCCGGTATGGCGGCTTTTCTCGGCTCGCTGGAATATGTGCTGGAAGAAGGGCCGCGTAATGACTGGTTTCAGGACAGCCATATTGTGATTATGACTGTTGTGCTCGTGGCCGGTGCGCTGATGTTCTTTTACAGGGCATTCACGGCGGAAGAGCCTATTGTTGATCTCTCGGCCTTCAGGAATATGAATTTTGCTCTTGGTTCGAGTTTCTCTTTCATCATGGGGGTAGGACTTTACGGGCTGACCTATCTTTATCCGCTCTATCTCGGCAGCATCCGCGGTTATGATGCGCTGATGATCGGTGAGGCTCTGTTTGTCAGTGGTCTGGCGATGTTTATGACAGCGCCACTGGCAGGTTTTCTCTCAACGCGAATGGATCCGCGTCTGATGATGATGATCGGCTTTATCGGCTTTGCCGCCGGTACCTATCTGATGACGGGATTGACAGCGGACTGGGATTTTTACGAGCTTTTGCTACCGCAAATTCTGCGAGGCTGTTCAATGATGCTGTGTATGGTGCCGATCAACAATCTGGCGCTTGGTACATTGCATCCATCCCATATTAAAAACGCCTCCGGCCTGTTTAATCTGATGCGTAATCTGGGTGGTGCGATTGGTCTGGCGGTGATTAATACGATGCTGATGCGGCGCGGTGATCTGCATTATGCGCAATTGTCGGAGCATCTGAACTGGGGCAATCGCGAAGCACAGGAAATGCTGGCCAATCTGACTGCTAAATTTAATGCGGCGGGTATGGATGGTGCCAATATTGCATTGATGAAACTCTCCGGCATGGTGCGCCAGCAGGCAACGCTGATGTCTTTCATCGACGTGTTTATGATCCTGACCGTGCTGTTTGTCTCGCTGGCATTCTTTGCCACGATGATGAAAAAGCCCGGCGATGTGCCGAAAGACGCGGCAGGTCATTAAAGCGTATCAGTTCAAATAAAAACGGCGGGATTTCCCGCCGTTTTTTGATTATTCTGCTGCTTGTATTTTCGGGGATGACCGCCCGCTGTCCTGACGCATCAGATAGAGCGACGCGCCGACAATCAGCAGGGCACCCGGCCAGAAATTGATGCTTGGGGTGGCCGCAAAAACGATCCAGCCGAGAATAACATTCAGCGGCAGTTTCAGATCGTCAAAAGGCTGCAGATAGACAGCATCAGCCACGGAATAGGCGGCGATCTGGAAATATTGCGCCATGGCTGTCAGAACACCGATCGTTAGCAGGATTGACCAGATTTCCATGGATGGCGATGCGATCTCCGGAAAACCGACACCTGATGCAGCCCAGAGTGCCGCGTTAATCGGTGTGAGCAGGATCAGCATATACATGGAGATACTGGCTGTCGTTTCAAAACGGGTCAGATATTTGGTCATCACCGAATAGCCTGCCCAAAGCGCCGCCGCGAGAATTGGCAGCAGGGAATAGACTGTATAAGTGTCAGACCACGGAGCAATGATAATCAATGCGCCGATGAAACCTGCGAGAGTTGTGAGCAGGCGTGTCTGTGTTACAGCCTCGCGCAGGAACAACCTTGCACAGAGAATAACAAAGAACGGCGAGGTCATGGACAGAGCAATCACCTGCCAGATCGGCACATGGGTGAGGGCGAAAATCCATACCTGCACACCGGCGGCAGCCAGCGCCACGCGAATAATATGCAGCCCGAGATGATTGGTACGTAGTGCCCGCGCGCCTTCGCGGATCAGCAGCGGTAAGGTCAGTACAAGAGCGATGACATATTGCCAGAAGGCAATAATAACAGAAGGGATGCCGGTGCGTGTGCCCGCCCATTGGGTGGCGACATTGACGCCCGCATAAGCTGCTCCGGCTGCCAGCATGAGCGCTGCACCACGGACGGTTGGTTTTAATGTTTGAACAGAGGCAATTGGGCTCAACGTTTTTCTTCCTGTCTCGTAAGCCGTTACCCCAGGGATTGGGAAATGCTACGGGAAGAAAATTACACAATGGCGGAAAAAAACGCCGCGCATGATGCCATTTCAGCCCCGCTCTCTCTCATCCGGACTATGACCGTCGGCTTCGGAATTGCACCGAATCTGCTGACCTTAACCGACATATTTTGTCTCTGACGGCTTGCAAATGTCGTTTTTCTACGCTTTCCGGTGCTCATGTACTCAAAGTACACTCCGCTCCGGTTCTCGAAAAACACCATTTTCAGCACGCCATAACCAAAATCTGAGCCTGCAAGATGATGATATAGATCATGCCGACATCATTCGATTAAGCGCTCGCGGGCTTCAGACTTCCGCCTGTTACCGCCGGTGGGGAATTACACCCCGCCCTGAGAACGATTAAAATTATTATGAACAAAGCGCCGGACAGTTCCGGTTCTTGCTGCATGAGCCGAATTTATGGTGCGGGCAGGGATAAATCAAGTCGCATAACCGGCAACGCTGTGTCCTGAAAACACTGTTTAATATCTTGCGATATGTCCGGCGAGAAATAATGTGAAAATGACGGTCATTGATCCGTGTTTCAGTCTTTTATGACCTGCGAAATCACTTTTAAAAGACTTCATCATGCGCTTATGCAGTTAAATCTGCTGCTTTGAATCGCATTATGACTGTTATTTCAGTGATTTTGACTGCCTTTTGTGTCATTTCCGGCAAATGTTCGGGTGGAAGCCTGCGCTTTTTTGGCGGAGACATAGAGGCAGGGAGCAGAGCAGCATGTATTACGATAAAGTACAAAAAAATAAAATCACGCAAAAACCGTGGTTTTTGGGCGCATTCGCCCTTGTTACCTTCATTTTTATGGTCTGGAAGAACTGGCATCTGACAGGCGCAGCCGATGCTGCCGCTACGGGTTTGGCCGGATTATTGCAGACATCGGGCGGCATAATTGCGGTTGCAGCCGTCACTTCGCTGGTTCTGACGCTGATTATCAATCTTGTCGGTAAGTTGCCGATGCAGATACAGACGATCGTTGTCTGGCTGGCATTGCTCTCTGCTGCTCTGTATTTCTTCTACAGTTTTGATTTGTCTTACACTTTCATCTTGTCGAAGCTGCCATTCCTGATTACGCAGGGCGTATTCACGACCGTTTATATCTCGGCAATTTCCATTGCGATTGCTTTTGTACTGGCGATTGTCGGTGCGGTTGCCAAACTTTCACAGAACGGTTTTGCCGTTGCTATCGCCTCATTTTACACGTCATTTTTCCGCGGCGTGCCGCTGCTGATCCAGATCTATCTGATTTATCTGGGTATTCCGCAGCTTGGCTATGTCATTGATGCGGTCCCCGCCGGTGTGCTTGCTCTGTCGCTCTGCTACGGCGCTTATATGACCGAGATTTTTCGCGGCGGGATCATGTCCATTCCGCGTGGTCAGTGGGAAGCTGCCCGTGCCCTTGGTCTGCGTCCGTTCACCACTATGCGCAAAGTGATCATGCCGCAGGCGATGAAACTGATCATCCCGCCGACAGGAAACCAGTTCATTGCGATGCTGAAAGACTCATCACTAGTCTCGGTGATTGGTGTCTGGGAGCTGATGTTCCTTGCCCGTACGCAGGGTCGTGAAGAATTCCGCCATCTGGAAATGCTGATTACTGCTGCACTGCTGTACTGGATTTTGTCGATCATTCTCGAACGCTGTCAGGCCGTGCTGGAAAACCGCATGAAGCGTCAGGAACGCTGATGAATACGGACGGTCAGCCGTTCTGACCACAACTATCTATTGTTGTTCGCATAGCGTTTATTCCGGTGAGGTCATTTGATTAGCGCTATACTCTGGGGAGGAAACCACATGAAGAATGCAATTTTATCCGCTGCCGTTGCAGCACTGGCACTGACTGTCAGTCTGCCTGCTTTTGCCGGTGAAACGCTGGATCGCGTGACCAGTAAAAAAGAACTGGTTGTGGCAACTGCCGCGAACTGGCCACCGCAGTCTTTCATGAAAGACGACAAGCTGGTGGGTTTTGACATTGATGTTGCAACCGAAGTTGCCAAACGTCTGGGTGCGACTGCCCGTTTTGTGACACCGGAATGGGGCATTATTACTGCCGGTCACTGGAATGGCCGCTGGGATATTTCTGTAGGTTCCATGACCCCGACATCAGGCCGCGCCCGCGTGCTCGATTTCCCGATTGTTTATTATTACACGCCCTATGTTTTCACCGTGCATAAGGATTCCAAGGCTGAAAAGCGTGCAGATCTGAACGGCAAGACCATTGGTGTTGAAGGTGGCACAACCACCGAAGATTATATCAATGGCAGCCTGAAGATTGATGCCGTTGGTGTACCTGAATTCAAATATGACGTGAAGCCTGGTGATATTAAAACCTATGGCGACAGCGTAGGTCCGCTGGATGATCTGCGTCTTGGTGACGGCACCCGTCTTGATGCGACAGTCTCCGCTATGCCAACCGTGGAAAATGCGGTGAAGCGCGGTTATCCGATCCGCGCGCTGGCTGATGAGCCGGCATTCTACGAGCCGCTGGCTGTTGCCGTTGACAAGGGGGATCCTGAGTTCTCAGCTAAGGTTAAAGAGATCTTTGAACAGCTGAAAACAGACGGCACAATGTCTGATTTGTCCGTAAAGTGGTACGGCGTGGATTATACCAAGCTTAAATAATCAGTCTGTTTATGCATGCCGGTTTCTGGACTTCCCCCGTAGTCAGAAACCGGTATTGTCTTTTACAAACTGAAACGCATTTTCTGTAAGAAGCAGTATCATTATGAGTTCATATCCGGCTACCTATTACAGCGCCACCCGCGTTGCTTCATCTTCTGCCTATGAAAGCTTGCAGCAAAATTTGCAGGCCGATGTTTGTATTGTCGGCGGCGGACTTGCCGGTTTGACAACCGCATGGGAATTGCTGAAACGCAATAAATCCGTGATCGTGATTGAAGCGAATAAAGTGAGCTGGGGTGCGTCGGGGCGCAATGGCGGCTTCTGTCTGAACGGCTGGGCTGAAGGCTTGGGCGCGATTGAAAAACGCAGCGGCTTTGAGGATGCAAAAAAGCTGTTTGCCATGTCGGTTGAAGGCGTGGAAATTGTCCGTGAGAATATTGAGCAGAATAATCTGCCCGATTGCAATATTGTCAAAGGCAAGCTCAGCGTTGTGCGCTATGAGGCTGCGGACCAGATGCAGCGCTATCGTGATCGTATGGCGCAGCATTTCAATTATGAATATGAATATCTCGACACTGCTGCCGTTCGTCAGAAGCTGAATACGCCGATCTATAAACAGGCATTGCGTGACAGTACCGGCTTCCATTTTCATCCGCTGAATTATGCATTGGGTCTGGCTGATCTGATCCGCGCCAAAGGCGGCCGGATTTTTGAAGACAGTGCGATGCAGTCTTTCACGCGTACCCCACAGGCCGGTGCCACAGGACGTTATACGGTGAAAACCGCACACGGTTCTGTGCAATGCGATGATGTGGTTTTGTGTTGTGGTGGTTATGGCGGTTCCCAGTTCGGCAAGCTGCGCCGTTCATTCCTGCCGATCGCCACTTATGTTGTACTGACTGAAAAACTGGGCAGCCGCTTGCAGGATTTCATCCGCACCACTGATGCGGTCGGTGATGACCGTCGCTCATCCGATTATTATCGTGTGGTGGAAGGTGACCGCATTCTCTGGGGCGGGCGCATTACCACCAAGAATGAGCAGGACGAGACACGTCTCGCTGCAATTCTGCGCAAGGATATGTGCGATGTGTTTGCCGGACTGAAAGATGTGAAAATCGAAAAGGCATGGTCGGGTCTGATGGGCTATTCGCGTCATAAAATGCCTCACATTGCCAAAGTTGAAGACGGTGTGTGGGCATGCAGTTCTTTCGGCGGTCACGGTATGAACACGACCGCTATCGGCGGACGTGTTGTGGCTGAAGCTGTGAGTGGCGAAAGCGACCGTATCCGTCTGTTCAAACCTTATGGTCTGACTTGGAATGGCGGTATTTTCGGCCCGCTGGCCGCAGAAAGCGTCTACTATTATCTGCGCCTGATGGATTACTTTCAGGAAGGTCGCTATAAGGGCGCCCATCGTTAAGACACGGAATGACGACTATGCAAATGACCGATAAGGATAAGCAGTTACTGGCATTGATGCAGAAAAACGCCCGTGAATCTGTGGCGTCTCTGGCGCGCCAGCTTGGCGTATCCCGCACGGCTTTGCAGGAGCGTATCCAGCGGCTGGAAACCAACGGGATTATTGACGGTTATTCGGTGCGCCTCGGTTCGAATGTGAACCGCTCACCGATCCAGTGCTTTACCTTTGCGGCACTGAACAACAAGAATTTTCCTGATGTTATCAAACAGCTGAAAACACTGACAGCGGTACAGGCTGTACATTCGATTTCCGGTGACTGGGATCTGATTATTCACATCTGCACGGATACGCTGGAAAAGCTCAATGCCGAGATCAACAAGATCAATGAAATGATGGGTATTGTCCGCACAACATCGAATATTGTGATGGAAACCAAATTCAATCGCGGTGTTAATTTGTAAAAAAGGCGGGAAGACCCGCCTTTTTTATTTGCAGATTTAATGACTGATCATCCACGGACGGGCGGAAGGAAAACTCTTCGCGCCGTTTGCCGAGACTTTTGCCTTGGATTTTTTGGATTTTGATCCGCAGCAGCCGCAATTCGGCCCGTGTCCTAATGATTTTGAGCTGATCGGTTCATGAGAACTGCGTTCATTCACCGCCATTGCAGTGCGCTTATTTGCATTCATTGATGCAAGATTGGGCGCTGTCAGCATGACGCGTTTGGCAGACGTCTCACAGTCCGGACAGGCGCAGGGCTGATCATATTCCGACATCGGACGCAGAGCTGTGAATGGCCCGCATTCTTCGCAGGCATATTCATAAACCGGCATGTTTCACCTCAAAGATCATAGGCAATCGGCATATCAACGGAGCCGTCGAGGAACTTCTTCGGTCCTGCTGCCGACGGGCTGATATCGAAATCGAAGATTTCGGTTGGCAGCCACAGAGTTGCGCAGGAGTTCGGAATATCCACCACGCCGGAGAAATGTCCCTGCACCGGAGCAGAACCGAGGATCGAGTAGGCTTGCGCACCGGAATAGCCAAATTTCTTCATATATTCGATGGCATTGAGACAGGCCTGACGATAGGCGACATTGGCATCGAGATAATGCTGATGACCCTGTTCATCGACAGAAATACCCTGAAAGATCAGATAGTCTTTATAATTCGGCACCATCGGCGATGGTTTGAAGACCGGATTGCGAATGCCGTATTTTGCCATACCGTCTTTAATCAGATCGACTTTGATATGCAGCCAGCCGCCGGCCATTTCGATGGCACCGCAGAAGGTGATTTCGCCGTCGCCCTGACTGAAGTGGAGGTCACCCATGGAGAGACCAGCACCGTCAACATAGACAGGGAAATAGATTTTTGAACCGCGCGACAGGTCTTTAATATCGCAATTGCCGCCATGTTCGCGTGGCGGAACAGTACGTGCGCCTTCCGCTGCGATCTTGTCGAAGGTTTCACCCTTCTTGATCGAACCTAGATGGGCAGTGCGGGCATGGGGTGGATTGGCCAGTGGCGGAACGCGGTTTGGTTCCTGAGCGATCAGGCCAAGCTCGCGGGTGTTCCACATTTCCAGCATTTTACGGTCAGGCAGCGTACCGATCAGACCGGGATGGATCATACCGGCAAAACTGACACCCGGAACGTGGCGGGAGCGGGTGAACATGCCCTCATAATGCCAGATGGATTTCTGGGCGCTCGGGAAATGGTCGGTCAGGAAACCACCGCCATTGGTCTTGGAGAAAAAGCCGTTAAAGCCCCATTCATGACCCTTGAGTGTTCCGGCATCGAGAATGTCAACGACGAGAAGATCGCCGGGTTTGGCACCTTTGATACCGATAGGGCCAGAGAGAAAATGCACCGTCGTCAGATCAACATCGCGGATATCTTCTGCGGAATCATTGTTCTTGATAGCGCCGCCTGTCCAGTCGACAGTCTCGATAAGAAAGTCATCACCGGGATCAACCCAGACATTGATCGGAATATCCGGATGCCAGCGGTTATGCAGGTTCTCATTGTCATAAGCGGACTGTGAAAGATCAACGGAAATTAGAGTCTCAGGCATGGTCTCTCCTCTTTACACACACCATTTCCGGACTGTTTTGAGCCGGAACTGCGATTGTCTTGTGCATCTGATAAGGAAAGCAAAAGGCCGGATAATTATTTATATGTCTCTGGTTTTATTCAGATAGTGGTTTGATGGCCGATGCTGAAATATCAGAAGCAAGGAAAGCCTATTTTGTCAGCAGGGTGAAGTAAAGCGGGGTGCCATGAGGCATTTTTACCTGTTGGTATAATAAATTAAAAAAATTCCGCCGCTTTTGTTGAGGCGGCGGGATTTTTATTCATGCAATGTACCATTTGGCGGATAATTTTTGCAGTGCCTCATAGGCTGAGAGCACTGTTTCCATTTGCGCCGTATGGCCGCGAATGAAATCTTCGCCGTAAATGGTTTCGTCCGGATATTCAGTGATCAGCGTCAGCGGCACGGTATGACGGTCATCGACACCGATCAGGCAAGGGAAGCCGTTGATGATGCGGAAGCCGGTTTCGCCTGCGTGTTTTTCAAACAAGGCGATTTGCGCATTATTGTAATCCACCAGACCATCAATGGCCGAGAGATGACGGGTGACATGATCAACCAGCTCTTCGGACTGCTGTGCCCAGTCGGAGTGATGGCGGACGATGAGGAAAAAGCCTTTCGGCAATGTCCACATACCAAAACCGCGCGGAATGTAGCCGGAGAGCGGGCGTGTCCATTCATGAGACGGATAGCCGTGCAGATTCACGTGAAGCTTGGCACCGGTCAGCGCTTCAGCCTGTGTGCGGATGGCCTTTTCCCAGAGTTTCTCGCCGCTCCGATATTCCAGATCATCACCCATAGCGGTGTAACGCGCCGCATGGTGCATATGTTTCGGATTATCAGCACAGAGACGGCGGTGCAGCTCATAGCCGTCAGGATTTTCTTGCGGAGAAATGGTGAAATGCGCGCCCTTACGGGATTTCAGCTCATGGGCTGCACGCAAGGCGCCGACCACACCGGTGGTTTCATTGGCATGCTGACCGCCGCTGATAATCATCGGCTCATCCGTGCCTTTGATATAGCGGCCAAGAACGCTGCGGCCGGAACGGGATTTGGCCTCAAAAGCCTCACCACCAATAAGCTCCAGTTCTTGTGCGATCTGTGCTGCAAATAGCGGTGCCTGTGCGGTGGCAAGAGTCTGACTCTCACCGGTGCTGTCCTGCGTGGATAAAGCGCGGGCAGTGATGCGGATAGAAGGCGCTGCATCTGCGTAAGTGATTTCCGGCACAATCTGTCCCGGCTGCAAGCCACGGTCACCGAGCGGGCGGCCGGATTTTTTCTGAAACACTTCCAACAATGCAAAGTAGAAGTCTTCATGCAGCGCTTCTGTCAGGCTGATTGCTTCTTCCGCGTGAGTTAGCTTCTGATCTGTGATTGGTAGCGAGACAGCAATATTCAACTCTTCAAAATAAGGCTCTGTATCGCCCCATGTATGATTAGCTATTGCTGCAATACCAGTATGGAACAGCTGTTCTAAATCTGTCTCAAAGCGCTCGGATGTGGTTGTGCCTTGATGCGTGACTTTCAGCCAGCCGGTTGGCGACAACAAGGTTTCACCAACTGCATCCTCATGGGTGCGGTTTGGTGCGAAAACCTCGTATTGCGTTACAGTGCCGTGCTTGTCTGTCAGCGTAACCTGATAGGTGAAATCCTGTTTGCCCGATGGCTTGAAATCCACCTCTGCATCGCTGGTCAGCTTGGTGAGCGGATAGGTTTCCAGCAAAAAGCGGTTTGGTGCACAGGCATCATGGGCAGGATAGGCAATGCTGATCTGCTTGAGATTGCTGCAATCCACATTTTCAAGAAAGAAATGCACCAGCGGCTTATAGGCACTATGCAGCTTGGCTTTAACGCCAAGTGCCTGCAATTTTGCTTCCGCAGTCTTGCGGCTTTGCAGATCATCGAACAGCCACGCCTCAACAGTTACGCCTTTCATGGACGCATCGGAGAAGCGGGCAACAAGTGCATCGAGGCTGCGCTCAAAGCTCTTTTCAAAGATCATGCTCATCGCGATGTTCTCCCTGTCGGATCAAGGCTGTCACGCAGCCAGTCGCCCAGAAGATTAAGACCAAGCACTGTCAGCAAAATTGCTAACCCCGGGAAAACACTGACCCACCATGCGGTTTGCAAGTAAGTACGGCCATCGGCCAGCATACCGCCCCAGCTCGGAATCGTCGGATCAACACCAAGCCCCAAGAACGTCAGGCTGGATTCCAGCAGAATATTATTGGCAACATTCAGTGTCATCAGCACGATCACCGGACCAAGCAGGTTCGGCAGCAGATGCTGGAAAATAATGCGCCAGTCTTTGACACCGATTGCACGGGCAGAGAGGATGAACTCACGCTCACGCAGCGCCAGCACTGAACCGCGTACCAGACGGGCATATTGTACCCATTGGGAAACGATCAGCAGAATGATGGTGTTCATCAGACCGCCGCCGACAATGGCGATAAAGGTAATGGCCAGCAGGATGAATGGCAATGCGAGCTGCACATCGGCAAAGCGCATCACCACCATATCCCAGAAACCGCGATAGTAACCGGCAATCAGACCCATGATAACGCCGACAACCACGGCACCGGCAACAGAGACAAAGCCGACCAGCAGCGAGATTTTACCACCGGTAACAACGCGTGCCAGCACATCGCGGCCGAGCGGATCGGTGCCGAATATATGGGACATATTGGTGAATGGCGGCGTAAGACGCGCCATCAGGTCGATCTTATCAGCGCCACCCGGAAACAGCAGGCCGGAGAACAGCACGGCAAGACAGATAATGGCTGTGAGGCCGACGCCGAGAATGAATTCGAGGCTGAACAGGCGGGAGAACAGCAGGGAAGAGGAAGTTTTCGCGGCCATTTTCTACTCCGTCCGGATACGCGGATCGACAAGACCATAGGCAATATCGACCAGAAGATTGACACCGATAATCATAAGCGACAGCACGGTGATACTTGCCTGCAGAACCGGATAGTCACGACCGGAAACCGCATCGAAAGCCAGAGTGCCCATGCCGGGCCAGTTGAACACGCGTTCAACGACCACAATACCGCCAAGCAGACCACCGAATTGCAGGCCGAAATAGGTAATCAGCGGAATGGCGCAATTGCGCAGTGCATGTTTGTACAGCACCTTGTTTTCGCTCAAGCCCTTGGCGCGTGCCACCATAATATACTGGGACTGCAGGGTCTCTAACATGGAGGTGCGCACCAGACGCACATTGGTGGCGGTGAGGATAATCCCCATTGTCACCGCAGGCATGATGAAGCTGGCAAAGCCATCCATACCGCTTGGCGGCAGCCATTGCAGACCAACGGCAAACAGCAGCACCAGCATGGTTGCGAGCCAGAAGTTAGGGAAAGACAGACCGACAAGAGACAGGATGCGGATCAGCTGATCTGCCCATTTGCCGCGCGATACCGCAGCTTTAATGCCGAGCGGGATCGAAATAATGATCGATACGGCCATAGATGCAAAAGCCAGCAGCAAAGTGGCGGGCAGGGCATCTTTAATCAGCAGTGAAACCGGAGTGCCGCCAAGGAAGCTGCGTCCGAAATCCAGCGTGAACAGGCCTTTGATGAAATTCATATATTGCACGATGAAGGGCTGGTTTAAGCCCAAACCTTCACGGATGCGCTCCAGATCGGCCTCGGTTACGCTGCCCGCACCTTGGGTGAGCATCAGCGCCGGATCACCGGTCATACGGATTGCGAAAGCGACGGTCAAAGTCACGACAATGACGACAAAGATCGCCTGTAAAATTCGTTTGATCAGAAATCCGGCCAAAATTCTTATCCTTTATAAGATCAAGGAATTACCGCGCCGGCAAAAAGACCGGCGCGGTTGATGCTGTATTAGTCAACGCTGACTTCGGTGAGGCGCAGACGGCTGTCCGGTGCCGGTACGAAATCTTTCACGCGCTTGTTGATGCCGTAAATCGCTTTGAGGTTATAAAGCGGCATTTCCAATGCGCGGTCGGCTGCGTATTTTGCGATTTCCTTGAGGATTTCTTCACGCTTGGCACGATCGGTAATGGCGCGCTGGGATTCCAGCAGTTCATTCATTTTCGCATCATTGTCATACGGGTTCCATTTTTCACCGGCGTGATACATGGAATAAGCAGTGTTATCGTAATCGAATGTCCAGCCGCCCCATGACTGCTGGAACATCGCGCCGGTTTTACCCTGCGGGATGATGTCATTCAGAAGCACGTTGGTTTCATATGGCTTGATGGTCGCATTGATACCAATGATCTGCAGATAGCTGGAAACAGCCTGCACAACTTCGTTGAATGTCGCATCATTACCGCGAATGTCGATCTGTACGGCTGCACCCGGTTTAACACCGGCCTCTGCCAGAAGCTTCTTTGCACCTTCCGGATCATATGGCAGCGGCTTCATATCCGCGTCATAACCGAAGGAGAGGGCGCCCTGAAGGCTGGCAATCGGCTCGGCCTGACCACCGAGAATGGACTTGATGATGGTGTCGCGATCAACACCGAGGATCAGCGCCTTACGCACACGCTCATCAGCGGTAATGCCGTCGCGGGTATTGTAGCGCAGCGAATAAACAGTTGGACCGGCAGTGGTGACGATCGCCAGATTAGGATCAGCTTCAATGGTCGGGATCATGCCGATCGGAATTGTCGGCGGGATCACCAGATCAACGCGACCTGCCTGCAATTCAGCAACGGCTGTCGAAGGCTCGGTGATGAAGCGATATTCAAGTTCAGACAGCTTTGGTGCGCCGCCCCAATGGTCAGCAAAAGCTTCCATCTGGATGCCGACTTTTGGCTTGTAGCTGGTGACTTTGAACGGGCCGGTGCCGACAGGATTGGCATTGAAGAAATCATCGCCTTTTTCCTGAATATATTTTGGCGGCACGATCATCGCGCCGTAACCGGCGAGTTTGGTCATCAGAACCGGATCGGTTGCTTTCAGGTGGAAATCGACAGTCTTGTCGTCGATAACTTCGATTTTTTCAATCGCAACATAGTTCGAGCGCTGCGGGCCTTTGGCACCTTCATCACCGAGCAGACGCTCAAAGGTGAATTTGACAGCTTCTGCATTGAAAGGCTCGCCATTGTGGAATTTTACATTCTCACGCAGGTTGAAGCGGATGCGCTTGCCTTCGTCCAGCTCTTCCCAAGATGTGGCGAGCGCCGGTACGATTTTCAGATCAGGGCCGCGATAGACCAGACCGTCATAAATATTGGTGGCAACAGATGCCCAGTTGACCAGAAATGTGTCAATCGGATCCCAGCTGCCCGGATCCTGCGGTGAGGATACGGTCATTTTACCGGCTGCGAATGCCGGTGCAGATGACAGGGCAACAGCAGACAATACTGTGCCGACAGTCAGTGCTGTGAATAATGCTTTAAGCTTCATAATCTCGACTCCCCTTTTGTAAACAATGAAACAGATGTTAGATTTTATGCGCTGCGGGCAATGAAATGCCCTTTAGCGATTTCTTCATGCTGCCAGATCTGCGGTTTGTCCTCGATCCGGCGTGTTGTGCTCGGAATTTCGCCTTCCAGCATTGCGCGGTTGGTGCGCGCCAGCGGATCGGCGACAGGAACGGCAGAGAGCAAGCGGCGGGTATAATCATGGGACGGTGTTTCAAACACCTGACGGCGCGAGCCGAGTTCCATGATCTGACCGAGATAAAGCACGGCGACGCGATGGCTCATTTTCTCCACCACAGCCATGTCATGGCTGATGAAGAGATAAGCGAGGCCGTGTTCTTTCTGCAGATCCATAAACAGATTGATGATCTGCGCCTGAATAGAAACGTCGAGCGCGGACAGTGCTTCATCGGCGATAATCAGTTTCGGGTTGGAAGCGAGCGCGCGGGCGATACAAACACGCTGGCGCTGACCACCGGAAAACTCATGCGGATAACGTCCGGCAACGGCTGAACTCAGACCCACGCGTTCGAGCAATTCGTCAACACGCTTGGTGATCGCGGCTTCATCAAGGATGAGACCGTGTGTGCGGATTGGCTCGGCAATCGAGAAGCGGATGGTCTTGCGCGGGTCAAGCGAGGCAAACGGGTCCTGAAAAATATACTGCACTTCCTGACGCATGCGGAAGCGCTCAGCAGAACTCATTTCTGAGAAGGCTTTGCCGTTAAAACGCATATCGCCGGAAAGCGGGTTCTGCAATTGCTGGATTGTACGGCCGATGGTGGATTTGCCGGAACCGGATTCACCAACCAGTGCCAGCGTTTCACCCGGATGAATATCAAAACTGACCTGCGATACCGCATTGCACACATGGGTTGTACGGCCGAACAGGTTCTTCTTGATATTAAAGCGTACCGACAGATCGCGCACCGACAAGAGCGGCGCTTCATCAAGACGGGCGGTGTCCTGAATACGGGTTTCACCGACCAGAACCGGCTTATTATCTTCCAGAATTGTGACCGGCATGCGCTTCGGGAAATCTTCACCGGCCATGCTGCCGAGTTTCGGCACGGCTGAGAGCAGAACCTTGGTATAAGGATGCTGCGGATTGGCGAAAATATCGCTGACCGCGCCTTCCTCAACCTTTTTACCCTTCCACATCACCACCACATCATCGGCCATTTCCGCCACAACGCCCATATCATGGGTGATGAAGATCACGGCCATTTCCAGTTCTTTCTGGAGATCGCGGATAATATGCAGAATCTGCGCCTGAATGGTCACGTCGAGAGCGGTGGTCGGCTCATCGGCAATCAGCAGCTTCGGACGGCAGGCAAGCGCCATCGCAATCATCACACGCTGACGCATACCGCCGGAAAGCTGGTGCGGGAAACGGCTGAGCATACCCTGCGCATCCGGCAAGCGCACCATTTCCAGCAGGCGCTGGCCTTCTTTCAGGGCTGCCTTCTTGCCCATTTTTTCATGAAGCATCAGCACTTCGGCAATCTGGTCACCGATGGTGAAAACCGGATTGAGCGAGGTCATAGGCTCCTGAAAGATCATGGCAATTTCTTTGCCGCGAATGCCGCGCATGGTTTTCTGTTCGGCTTCGAGCAGGTTCATCTGTCCCTGCGAGCCGGTGAACAGGATTTTGCCTTCAGGGAATTTTGCACCCAGCATATCTGCCAGACGCATCACCGACAGAGAGGTAATGGATTTACCGGAGCCGGACTCGCCGACAATCGCCGTTGTGCGGCCGGAACGAACGGAAAAGCTCAATCCGTCCACCACCCGTGCGGTGCCGAACTCTACCGAGAGATCTGTGACTTCCAGAAGTGGCTGGGTTTCAGCTGATTGGTGAAGCTGCGCGTCGTTCACTCCGGTCATCCTTATAGTGTAATGGCAGAACGGGCTGCCTGATTAAATGCACCCGACATAAAGCGCAGCAGAGCTGCAACTTCCGACAGGGTTTCTTCCGAGGGGCGGGCATTGGCCGTGGAATCGACGAGCAGACGCTCGCGGATTTGTGCATAGCGCGCACAGGCTTCGGCGCCTTTATCCGTAATGCGGACTGTTTTTTCTTTTGCTGCTTTACCAGTTGTCAGAAGACCGGCATTTTCCAGCTTGCGCAGAGCGTAAGTCGCAATATGCGTGTCTTCAATATCCAGTACCAGACAGATATCGGCCAGCTTTTTCTCACGTCCGCGATGGCGGATCGAGTGCAGGATAAGAATTTCAATCGGGGAAAGGCCCGGCAATCCTGCGGCAGCCATGCAGCGTACCATCCAGCGGGAGAATGCATGGGACGCGAGAATCAAACCATATTCCACTTCGGATAAAGCGGTGGAACCACCTTCTGCCAGATGGGCGGAGGAGACAATAGGGCCGATGGAAGGGACAGGGCGCAAATGCTTGGGCAGGCTGACCTCGGCCACAAATGACTCGTCATTATGATCTGCCGGTGGCGGCGATTTTTTCCTGCTCATATTGCCAGTCTCCCAATCCTGTGTATTTTATGTCACCATCTTATCGACATTTTGTCAATAAAATGAAACTATGTTTTCCAATAAACATTCAGCGTAACGGCATAAATTTTATGAGGGAGCCGATAATGAGCGCAGCGGCACAAGAGATTTCAGGGGCTTGGGACTTCTGGATTGATCGCGGTGGCACATTCACAGATGTTATCGGCCGTGACAGCCAAGGCAATCTTCATGCCCGCAAAGTGCTGTCAGAGAATCCTTCTGCCTACAAAGATGCTGCCGTTCAGGGTATCCGTCTGCATCTGGGACTGAAAGCCGGTGAGCCGGTGCCAACCGGTGCAATCGGTGAAGTGCGTATGGGCACAACCGTCGCCACCAATGCACTGCTTGAGCGCAAGGGTGAAAAGCTGGCGCTGGTGACCACCAAAGGTTTCCGTGATGCGTTGCGCATCGGCTATCAGGAACGCAAGAATATTTTCGCAACGGAAATCATCAAGCCGGAAGCGCTTTATGACCGCGTAGTCGAGATTGATGAACGTGTTTTGTCCGATGGCAGCACTGAATTGCCGCTTGATCTGGCTCAGGCAGAAGCTGCGCTGCGTGCTCTGAAAGCTGAAGGCTATAATGCCGTCGCTATCGTGTTTATGCATGCTTATAAATTCCCAGCACATGAAGCCGCCGTTGCCAAAATCGCCCGCGATATCGGCATTGAACAGGTTTCCGTCAGTCATGAAGTGTCACCGCTGATCAAGCTGGTTGGCCGTGGCGATACCACCGTTGTTGATGCTTATTTGTCGCCGGTTTTGCGCCGTTATGTGGCACAGGTTTCCCGCGAACTGGACGTAGAGCGCACTGGCGCGCGCGTTATGTTCATGATGTCTTCCGGCGGCCTGACGGCTGCGGATATGTTTCAGGGGAAAGACGCGATTCTCTCCGGCCCTGCCGGTGGTGTGGTCGGTCTGGCACGTACCGGTGAAACTGCCGGTTTTGGTCAGGTTATCGGCTTTGATATGGGCGGTACATCAACGGATGTGGCGCATTTCGACGGCGAATATGAACGCGCTTTTGAAACCGAAGTGGCTGGTGTGCGCGTTCGTGCGCCGATGATGCTGATTCACACGGTTGCTGCGGGCGGCGGCTCCATCCTGCATTTTGATGCTGGTCGTTTCCGTGTTGGTCCTGATTCTGCCGGTGCCAATCCGGGGCCTGCCTGTTACCGCAATGGTGGTCCGCTGGCTGTAACCGATGCCAATGTGATGCTCGGCAAATTGATTCCGGATTATTTCCCGTCGATTTTTGGCCCTGATCAGGACAAACCGCTGGATGTTGAGCGTGTGCGTGAGTTGTTTACGCAGATGGCCGATGAAATCGGCGATGATCGCACACCGGAAAGCGTGGCAGACGGTTTTATCCGTATTGCTGTTGCCAATATGGTTGAAGCGATCAAGAAGATTTCTGTACAGCGCGGCTATGATGTTACCCGTTACGCTCTGAGCTGCTTTGGCGGTGCCGGTGGTCAGCATGCCTGTCTGGTGGCCGATGCGCTGGGCATGAAGAATATTCTGCTGCATCCGATGTCCGGTCTGCTGTCGGCCTATGGTATGGGTCTGGCGGATATCCGCGCGACGCGCCAGAAGGCACTGGGTGTTGATCTTGATGCGGATGCGCCTGCCGAATTGCAGCGTCTTGGTGCAGAACTGGCCGCAGAATGCGTGGCGGAACTCACTGCGCAGGGTGTGGAAGAGCAGGTTATTACCAAGCACTTGCGTGCCCATATTCGTTATGCGGGCACTGATACTGTGCTTTCCGTTGAGGCAACTTATCCGGCAGTTGATGCAGCTGCACGTTTGCGTGCGGAATTCGAAGCTGCGCATAAGCGCCGTTTTGGCTTTATCGCTGAAAATAAAGCGCTGGTCATTGATGCTGTTGAACTCGAAACTGTCGGCGGCGGTGCCGGTGAGGGCGAGGCAGCAGGCAATATTGGTGAAGCAACTGAAGCGCAGGCTGATCGTCAGACACGCTTCTATTCACAAGGTGCGTTCCATGATGCAGCTGTTGTGGTGCGTGAAACTATGCAGCGCGGCCAGACTGTTACCGGCCCTGCGATTATCATTGAGAAAAACCAGACCATTATCATTGAAGATGGCTGGCAGGCACGCCTGACCGAGCATGATCATGTGGTGCTGACCCGCATTAAGGCGCTGCCGAAACGCGTGGCAATCGGCACAGAAGCTGATCCGGTCATGCTGGAGATTTTCAACAATCTGTTCATGTCGATTGCTGAACAGATGGGCGTGACTTTGCAGAACACCGCCTATTCGGTGAATATTAAAGAGCGCCTTGATTTCTCCTGTGCGGTCTTTGATGCGACAGGCAATCTGGTTGCCAATGCGCCGCATATGCCGGTGCATCTGGGTTCGATGGATGCCTCTGTTGCCACAGCGATCCGTGAAAATCCGGTGATCAAACCAGGCGACGTGTTCCTGATTAACGCGCCATATAATGGCGGCACGCATCTGCCGGATCTGACCGTGTGTACGCCGGTCTTCGATGATGAACAGACAGAAATCCGTTTCTGGGTTGCCAGCCGTGGTCACCACGCCGATATCGGCGGTATTGCACCGGGTTCAATGTCGCCGCTGGCGGTGAATATTGAGCAAGAAGGTGTCTATATCGACAATTTCAAGCTGGTCGATCAGGGGCAGTTCCGTGAAGATGCGCTGGCTGATTTGCTCAATGGTGCCAAATATCCGGTGCGTAATCTCACCCAGAATGTCAACGATCTGAAAGCCCAGATTGCTGCCAATGAAAAAGGCGTGGCTGAATTGCGCAAGATGATTGTGCATTTCGGTGAAGACGTGGTGAAAGCCTATATGGGGCATGTGCAGGATAATGCTGCCGAAAGCGTGCGCCGTGTGCTGGATCAATTGCCGGATGGTCAGTTCACCTATGAACTCGATCAGGGCAGCAAGATTGAAGTCAAAGTGACGATTGACCGTGTGAAGCGTGAAGCGACGGTTGATTTCACCGGTACGTCTGAACAGCGTCCTGACAATTTCAACGCCCCGCAGCCGGTTACCCGTGCCGCCGTGCTTTATGTTTTCCGCGTGCTTGTCGACGGCGACATTCCGATGAATGCCGGTTGTCTGCGTCCGATCAAAATCATCGTGCCGGAAGGCTCGATGCTATCACCGCATTATCCTGCTGCTGTTGTGGCGGGCAATGTGGAAGTCAGTCAGGCTGTGACCAACTGCTTGTTCGGTGCGACCAAGGCCATGGCTGCGGCACAGGGTACGATGAACAATCTGACCTTCGGTAATAATGAATATCAGTATTATGAAACCATTTGCTCCGGTGCACCGGCCGGCCCTGGTTTCAACGGTGCCGATGCGGTACATACTCATATGACCAATTCACGCCTGACCGATCCGGAAATTCTGGAAACCCGTTTCCCTGTGATGCTGGAAGATTTCCATATCCGTGAGAATTCCGGAGGCCGCGGCAAGTGGACTGCGGGCAATGGTACACACCGTACTATCCGTGCTCTGGAAGAACTTGAATTTGCGATTCTCTCCGGTCATCGCCGCGTACGACCGTTTGGCCTTGAAGGCGGTGAGGATGGTCAGCTGGGAAGCAATGAAGTCCGCCGTCAGGACGGTGCTGTAGAGGTTCTCAAAGGCTGCGATCAGGTGGTTCTAAAAGCCGGTGAGGCTTTCACCATCATCACCCCGACTGGTGGCGGCTACGGCAAGAACTGAACTTTGACATAAATGCGAAATGAACAAAGCCCTTTGCCTGAAACGCAGAGGGCTTTGTTATAAATGCCACAGGTCATCCAGAAAACTTATTATTTCATACGTTAATTCTGTTTTTACCATGTTGTTGTCATAGATGTGGTTTCTCAGGTTTCAGACTTGCTGAATGAAAAACGCAGCCTCCCGCGTTCAGTAAATCAGAAAAGATAAATGAATGAAGTGAAAGATCCCGTGACTGTTCTTAAGCCTGACTTAAGGACAGACATGATAGTTCGGGATCAATTCCAATGAAGATTGAGCTATAAATGTCTGAATTTGCATTCTCCCGTCGTCATTTCTTGCTTGGAGCCAGTGCTCTTGCTTTGACGGGTTGCGTTTCCACCGGTGAAACCAAGCGCCCTTCGGCTGATCTTGCAGCCAACAAAATC
The DNA here is from genome assembly GCF_018436245.1 of Pseudochrobactrum algeriensis. Classification (NCBI taxonomy): domain Bacteria; kingdom Pseudomonadati; phylum Pseudomonadota; class Alphaproteobacteria; order Hyphomicrobiales; family Brucellaceae; genus Pseudochrobactrum; species Pseudochrobactrum algeriensis. The sequence goes on along the minus strand of NZ_CP075361.1, from coordinate 2,514,376 downwards.
AAGCCTGTCACTCCGCCAATGTATTATGCAGTGTGGGATGAAGGCTATCAGATTCCAGAAGTCGATGTGTCGAAAATTCCGGAGAAATTCTGGCGTACGGAAGTTGACTATATCACGGATGAAAAGCCGGGCACGGTTATCGTCGATACCCCGAATAAATATCTCTACCACATTAAATCCGGTGGCCGTGCGACCCGTTACGGTATCGGCGTCGGTAAAGACGGTTATGCATGGTCCGGCCGTGCGAAAATTGCCTATAAGCGTAAGTGGCCGCGCTGGACACCACCGGATGAAATGGTAGCCCGTAATCCGGCGCTTGAACCTTACAGCATCGCCAATGGTGGCATGGGGCCGGGCTTGCAAAATCCTCTCGGTTCCCGTGCCCATTATATCCATAAAGACGGACGTGACACGATTTACCGTATTCACGGCTCGCCTGAATATTGGACCATCGGTAAATCCGTTTCTTCCGGTTGTATCCGCATGGTCAATCAGGATGTGATGCATCTGTATGATAATGTGCGTGACGGCAGTGATATCGTCGTTATTCCGGACCTGAACAAAACCGGACAGGCGCATTCAGTGATGGCCGCCGGTTAATCAGCTTTGTGGTTTACGCTCATAGCGAGTGTAAACCACACGCTTTTACGCGCGGTCACCGATATGCCCGTGCTTACCTCACTGTGTATTTTAGCGTAATTTTTAAAAGCTAATTCTTATTTCGAGCAATTTGCGACAGAACAAAATCCTGTCCTGAAACCATGATTATAATTCACGCATGGTTTGTTTATTCTCTGAAGACTTCCGGTTTAAACTGACCTCCTGAAAACGCACCGGACTCAAGATTCTGTCTATGACGGGGGATTTATATGCAAATAGTTGAGCTGGATGTACGGCCGGTGCTGCGTGAGGGCGGTGAGCCGTTTCCACTGATTATGCAGACTGTTTCCGGCTTGCAGGAAGGGCAATCCCTCAGATTGCTTGCAACTTTCCGTCCGGTGCCGTTGTTTCAGGTCATGGAGCGAAAAGGTTTTTCCTGCGCTGCCCGTGAAATTACCGGTGGTGACTGGGAGGTCATTTTCTCTCCGGCAATTTCAGAAAAATCCGCAGAAGAGATAAAACCGGTCAGCCTGTCTGCCCGAACTGTGGTGCCGGAAATCTGGCCGGATCCGATGCATTATCTGGATTATTCATTGCCGGATCAGAAGACTGTTACGGAAGAAATCCTGCGCCTGCTTGGCAGAATTGAAGAAGGTGCGGTGATCTTCGCGCTGTTCTCAGCTGAACCGCATTTCTTGCTGCCGGAGCTGGAAAATGCAGGTCATCAATGGGTCGGAAATTTTGATGCCAGCGGCGAAGCATACCGGATGATGATACGCTCCGGCGCTCATTGATTTGTTTTTATTCTGCCCGCTGGCGGCGATCCTGCAGCAGCATCGGTGCATATTCGATGACATAAAGGGCGAAAGCCGCAATCCATAACAGCGCCGACACTGCCAGAATTGTATGGAAATAATTCAGAACAATTTCTGCAAATGGTCTGAGGAGTGCTGAGGCAATCAGACAAACATAAGACAGAATGGTGAGCGAAGATGCGCTGAGCGCATTGCCGGTGTGTCCGCGTGTGGCACGTCCCATCACCGCCAGCATCATGGTCGCGACAGCGCCGACAGTCAGGATATGCAATGTTGAATAGGCATTGAGCATATCCGCTGCAGACAAAGCGATAGCGATAAAACCTGCGGGAATGAAAGCATAGGCAATATGCAGGATGAGCAGGAGTTTTTCCGGTGCGGTTTCCCAGCCGCGCCAGCGTACCAGTCTCGCAATATGCAAGATCGCAGCCAGACTGGCGAGCACGAGTGTGACCGGCGTTTCCGGCGCAACTATCCAGCTTAGAAGCGTTAATGCGCCTGTGATGATGCAAAGCGCATCATAGCGGTTAAACGGTACAGGAAAACGTGTTTTCTGATTGCGGTTGAGCCAGTTGCGGGTGAAGCTCGGCACGATACGGCCGCCAATAATCATAATCAGCAACACATAGGCACTGACAGCGATACGGCTGGCAAAAGCAATATCACCATCGGTTATCACAGTATAATGGAAGATCAGATTGGCGATGGTGAGAAGTGTGACACCGATCAGCACTTTCAGATTTTTCCATTGTTTGCCGGCAATGATTTCTCTTGCGCAAATTACCAGTAACAATGGCAGAAACAGGCTTTCCAATGCGATTGCCGCATAGAAATGGATGAGGTCCGGATAGAGAAAGGCCAGACGTCCCGCCAGCCAGAAACCGGCAAGAATGATCAGCGGTGTGCCGGAGACCGGCAGGCTGCCGGTCCAGTTCGGCACAGCGGTTAGCAGAAAACCTGCCAGAACCGCAGAGCCGAAGCCGAACAGCATTTCATGGGCGTGCCAGTTGAGTGCATCATAAGAACCGCCCAGCGGCATGCCGAGAGTGAGGGATAAAATCCATAACAGCATGGCAAGCACAGCCCAGATACCGGCACCAAGGAAAAACGGTCTGAAACCATAGCTGAAAAGCACAGGGCCGGTAATTTTTAACCCGCGCGGCACCGGTTTTCTGGTTTTGGTGTTTTCGTTTTTCAGATGGTCAGCGGTCTCAGGGGCGTTCACAGCGGTGTCCTCATCTCAACATGCGGGCCGGTATGCAAACCTGCATCAGGCAGGGCTGTTATTTTTGTGCGCTGGCAATTGCTTTTTCGAGGCGCTGCTGCACCGGCTTTGGCTTCTTCGCAGCCACAATGGCATCGAGATTAGCCGGATTGTCACCGACAACGATCAACGCGACCATGCCCATGGAATAATGCGGTGTGCATTTGACCAGATAAGCGCCGTCCTGCTGGACAGTCAGCGTGTAATTTTCATTGATTTTGCTTTTGAACTTTTCAACGCCTTCAGGGATCATATCTTTGACCGACTCGACATTGTGACCTTTATCCGTCGGGATGAAGATGATGTTGTCGCCGGGATTGGCCTTGATATAGGCGGGCTCAAAGACCATTGCGCCTTCTGCGCCTTTATTGAGCATGTGTACTTCAATATCGGCAGCCAGAGACGGCAGGGTGAAGAGGGCGAAAACGCCTGCTGTCAGAGCCAGTTTTGTTGAGGTAAGTTTCATGTCAGTCTCCGAAAAAAGGTAACCGCTTCAGCGGCTGCCCGTTTCTTAAGACAGATTGAAACACCCCTCTTTGTCGGGGCGCAAAGAGGCTGAAAAACCGGACAAAAATGGTGGAGTATTTTAGTCTTCGTGCTCGGCCAGTCTTTTAAGGCCGGACAGATTGGAAACCAGAAGCAATTGCCGTCCGCCTTTGACCAGTCCTCTGGTTTCCCAGTTGCTGAGTATGCGGGAAACCGTATGCAATGTGGTGCCGGTCATTTCGGCAATATCCTGCCGCGAGATCGGGAAATCAATGCGGATATCGGCACCTTCATGAATACCGGCTTCCTGTGCCAACCGGATAACCGTATGAGCAATACGACGCTCCACTTCCTGCGTGGACATTTCACGGATACGGTTATGCGCCTGATCCAGCCGCTGGCCGATCATCTGCATGGCGTTAATCGCCAGCGTCGGATTGCGTTCCAGAAAGCTGTTCATCATGTTCATCGGCCATGCGAGCACAATACTGTCGGCAACCGCAATCGGTGTGCCCGGATATTCTGTGCGTCCGATTGCCAGCGCAAATCCGAATAAATCACCGGGATGAACCACGCGCACAATCAGTTGCTGGCCACCGGCGGTAACCTGCATCACTTTCAGCCTGCCTTGCAAAAGCAGGTAGAATGCGGTTGCTTTTTGACCCTGCTCGAAGACTTTAGCGCCTTTGGAAACAAGGCGCTGAGCCGCATTGGAGAGCAGTTTGTCCAGAGCGCTTTCTTCCATGCCTGCAAAGATTGGCAATGCGCTGACAAGCGTCCGGTCAATCATACTCATCCCTTTGCAGTCATGATACGCTATAGAGCCGTCGCCGTGACCGACCCTGTGTTCATCAATGTGGGATGAGTAGTAAAGCTTTGTGATGCGTGGCGCAATTCAATATATTGCTATCATTTTCAGACTTTTAACCGCTGAAAACCATCTTTTGCAGTTTTTATATAGACAGAAGTTGCGGACATATTTTGCAGGATTGCACGGATTTCTGCCTGCTCCATCAGGCTGAAGGCTGTCGCCCATGCATCGGCAGAAGTTGCGTCAGGCGCGATAACTGTCAGGCGCTGATAACGCGACGAAGACAGTTCATGACTGTTCGCAGCTTTCGGATTGAGCAGATGGTTGAAATGTCCATCCGGGTCAAACCGGAAACCGGCACCGCCGGATGTGGCCAGTGCATTGCCGGAGAGTTCCAGCATCGCATCGGGCTGCGGATCGGTTTCAAGATCGGCAATACCGATCTGCCAGGGCGTACCATCGGGCTGATTATCCAGACTACGATATTCACCCAGATTTATCAGCGTATTGGTAACGCCGTGGTTTTCCAGTAATTGCGTAATCAGATCAGTGATATAGCCTTGTGCCACACCATTGAGGGTCATGGCCATATGCGGGCGGTCAAAAATAATCCGGTCTTTACTGAAGCGCACGGCATCAAAGCCGGTTAAAGACTGCGCCTGCTGCAATTCCTGTGCGGAGGGGCCGGAGGCATCGGCATGTTCTGCGGAGAAATGCCGCGCAAGACATGCCCAAAGCGGCTGAATGGTCGGGTCAAACAGACCGCCGCTTTTCTCCCAAAAACCACGGCATTTTTCCAGCAACTCAACCAGCTCCGGCGATGGTATCGCCAGAGCACCGGAGCGGTTGAGCGAGGCAAGTTCAGAGTCTGGCCGGTAAAGGCTGAAAATACCTTCCAGACGTGCGATTTCCGCACGAACCTGCCGGAGGAGGGCTTCTGCGGCCCTCTTGTCGGGATGATGCAGAATGATTTTTGCCGGTGCGCCAAGGGCAAAGCCCTGCCAGATCACTGCATTATTATGTGCAGATGCACCGGCATGAAACGGCAGGAGGCTCAGACCCGCAGCAGCACAGCTGATACCGATAAAACGTCTGCGATTGATACGGTTTGTCATGGCAGCCTCCGTGAAAATATTCATGAGATTAATGGTGCGTGCTCATTGGTGCTTCAGCAGGCGCGTCTAAGGTGCCGAGAACATAGTCCTGCGGAATGTCGGCAAAGGTAACGATGTCGCCGCCTTTATCTTTGGTAAATTGCTCTGCCGCTTCACGGGTAGAGAAGGGCACGGTCTCTTTAGCCCCCATGCCACCGGTGGCATTGCTGTTGATGACAAAGAACGCCTTTTTCGCATCAACCCAGTTTTGTGCGCCCGGCTGCTCCCAGCTTGGGGCTTTGGCCATATCGGAGACATAGATTGCCGCGATATTTTTCGGCTCTTCCGGCAACATGGTAAAAGCCAGCGTGTCACGGGCAGAGGAGAACCAGATGGCTTCACTTGCCGGATGCAGAATGATCTGACCTTTCGGGCCGCTGTGTTCCAGAACATTCATACCGCAATAGCGCCCCATGGCCGCTTCAGTCAGTGCAAACGGAGCTGGTGTCTCAGCCTGTTTTTCAGGCGAACAGGCGGACAGGGTAAGAGCGGCAATGACGGGGATGAAAAGGGAGATCAGTCTCATAGTTCTTTCCTTGAAAAGATGAGTACGGACAGGCCGAGCGGGATGGCAGTCCATAGTCCTAGCGCCAGAGTGAGAATACCTGTACTCAGAGTTGTGGTGCCTGCAACGCCGCCCATGCCGGTGAGGGCACCGGCACCGCCTGTGCCGAAATTGAGCAGGCGATAGGCATCTGTCGGGTTGATCAGCAGCAGAATATTGAGCAAAGCAGTGCCGATCATCTGCCTCTGATCGAAGACCAGCAGACCAAGCAGCGCCATGTCATAGATCAGCACAAAGAGCAGCCAGATGCCGATGGCAATGCCCGCAGCCGTGCTGCGCTCACGAACGATTGTGCTGGCGAAAAAGCCGATGGCGATGAATACCGCGCCGAGTAAGACAGAACTGCCGATCAGCGACAGTAAAGCCTGCCAGCTTGCCGCATCAATGCCGCCGCCTGTCAGTGCAAGCACTACGGCGGTGCTGCCATAACCGAACAGGGTCGCGAAAGCGAGAATAGTGAGCTGTCCGAGAAACTTGCCAAGAATGACCTGTTTGCGCCCGATCGGATAACTCAGCAGCAACAGCATGGTGCCGCGTTCCATTTCACCGACAACCGCATCATGAGAGATCAGCAGTGCAATCAGCGGGATCAGAAAAATGGTGAGGCTGGAGAGGCTGACAATCACCACATCCAGCCGGTTGGAACCGATAGTGCTACCGGTCGGTGCATTGCCGAGAAAACTCATGCTCAGCGCCAGCGCAGCCAGCAGCAGCGTGGTTGCCAGCACCCAGCGGTTGCGCAATCCTTCTTGAATTTCCTTACCAGCAATATGAATGAGATTTTTCATTCCGCGGCCTCTTTAACTGTGAGGAAATGGGCGTAAAGCTCATCTAGTGTCGGTGCCATGACATCAATATCCGTGATGTTATGGTTTTGAGCGATAACGGAGTTCAGAACCTGCATTTTGTCTTCTGCTGAGACATCCGCCTCAAAACTTGCAAAGCCGGTTTTCCGCCAGCCTATCCGCAGGGACTGTCCGGTGCTGTGCGGTGCGGTTTCGCCTTCAGCTAAGCTGACACGGATACGCACCGGCAGACGCGCAATATGGCGCAGATCATCCAATGAACCGTCAGCAATGACCTTACCGCGATTGGCGATAATCACCCGCCCGACACGGTTTTCCAGTTCGGTGAGCGCATGGGAGGACATCAGAATGGTGGTGCCTTCCGCACGCATAACCTCCAGCAAATCGTAGAAGTTTTTGCGCAAGGCAGGATCAAGGCCGGTTGTCGGCTCATCCAGCAACAGCACGGCGGGTTTGCCGAGCAAAGCCTGCGCCAGACCAAGCCGCTGGCGCATACCTTTGGAATAGGTGCCGACACGCCGGTCTGCCGCATGGGACAGGCCGACATGATCGAGCAGTGCGGCGGTTTCCTTCACAGCAACGGATTTGAGCTTGGCGTAAAAAGACAGGGTTTCCCGTCCGGTCAGCGCCATATTGAAAGAGACATGCTCGGGCAGATAGCCAAGCTTGCGCCGTGCCGCGAATTGTCCGGCTGCAGGGTCTTCACCCAGCACCAGCACTTTGCCATGTGTCGGGCGGATCAATCCCAGCATCAGCTTGATCATCGTGGTCTTGCCTGCACCATTATGGCCGACCAAGGCAATATTTTCACCGGCATTCAGCACATAGGACGCATCGCTGATGGCATTGAAAGTGCCATAGGTTTTGGTGACACCGGCAAGCTTTACGGTTTCAGTCATGATTTATTTTCGCCTCCGGATTTGACCGGCATCGCAGGCGGCTTCATCAGCGGATAGCTGTCAATGACACCACCCGGCATCAATGCGGGAAATTGCGTCTGCGCCCAGCGGATCGTCTGGATCGCCGGACTGTTGATAAGAATTTTGGCCTGCGGTGCTGTCCACAGCACTTTGTCGATCAGGTCATTCGGCCGGTAGGGGCTGTCAGCAATGCCGTCGCCATTGAGATCAAAAGCGGGATTGTCGCTCCAGAAATTGCCGCGGCCTTTGGCCGACCAGTCGAGATTACGGGTGCCGACATATTTGACCTGATTGCGGTTGTTGATGAAGGCATTGCCGCTCATCACATTGCCTTCGGAACCGGCCGTGAAATGAATGCCGATACTGCAATTTTCAAACTGATTGCCGGTGAATTTGTTTTTATTGGCGTTGTAGATGAAAACGCATTTCTCAGGCCCCAGTCGCAGGTTGCCAGTCTCTGCAGACGGGTCTGTTTCCGGTGCTGGCATGCCGTGCTCGGCGCTTTGAACACCGGCATCCATCCAGCGGTCAGCCGATTGCATTTTGCCGATCACCCGATTACCGGTGATGACGGAACTGTTGGCATAGTTTAGCAGCAACCCGTGATCGCGGTCACCCTCCGAAAGATTGCCGGTAATTTTGAGCCGGCTGGTATACATAATGGCAAAGCCGACAGAATTATTGCGCGAGATATTATCGCTGACTTCGCTGTCATTTGTGTACATGTAATGGACAGCAAAGCGCACATTTTCCATGAGATTGCCACGGAAGATATTCTTGCGGCTGGCATTGGTATAAATGCCGTCGCGGCCATAGCGGATGGTATTATTCAGCACTTTGGCACCCGGTGCATTCCAGATGGAAACACCGCTGCCGGTTTGCGCCATGCGCACACCGCGCTTGCCAATAATCTCATTGCCTTCGGCCACGGAATCCTTGGCACCATGCAGATAGATACCATAGAGATGATCAATCAGCCGGTTATTCTCTGCGCGTGCGCCGGTGGCAGTTTTGGCGATGAAAATACCGGAATTGAGATCAAAGAGATTGTCGCCGGAACCACGGATTTCCAACCCGCGAATGATGGTTTCCGGTGCATTGACGGTAATCGTATTGCCGGTGCCGGAGCCGTAAAGCACGGCTCCGGCTTCCCCCTCAAGCATGACTGTCTTGTCAATGACGACTGACCCGTCATGCCGCCCTTTGAGCAGGCGGATCGTTTCCCCCGCCGGTACCTGATCAAGGACGTTTTGCAGATTTTGTCCGGCAGATACGGTGATCTCTCCGGCCAGTGCCGGAGAAATCATTGTGGGCAGCAGGCCGGAAAAACACAAAGCCGTGGCAAAAGCATAGTGCTTCATTGCGGGCGTTCTGTGCTCCGGTAAAGCTGCGGAATTGCGTTTTTCCTTATGGCGCTGATGCTGCATGATGTTTAAGCGCCTTTCGGCTCAACAAGCATACGGCCTTTCATCTCCATATGCATGGCATGGCAGAACCACGAGCAGTAATACCACCACACGCCCGGCTTATTGGCGATGAAGGTGACCGAGGCGGTGGCCTGCGGTGCCACTTCCATATTGATCCCGTAATTGATGATCGAGAAACCATGGGTCAGGTCTTCGATTTCATCAATATTGGTTACATAGACAGTGACTTCATCGCCTTGTTTGACGGTGAATTCCTCAAGGCTGAAGGCCGGTGCGGCAGAGGTCATATAAACGCGGACTTTATTACCGTCGCGGATGACTTCCGCAGCTTCCATCAGATCGACGCCATCGGCCTTTGCCTGTGCAACAGCATCGGCAAAGAACGGATCTTCACGATTCCAGGCATTGACCGGATTGATCTTGGAGCGATGTACGATTGTTGCGTCATGCGGTTCGGCAAAGCTTGGTCCGTCATGGACAATCACCATTTTATCTCCGGAAATATCAATGAGCTGGTCATTTTCCGGTTTGAGAGGACCCACATTGAGATAGCGGTCTTTGGAGAATTTATTGAGGGAAATCAGCCATTTACCGTCAGCCTCTTTAGTTTGCCCCATCGAGGTGTGGTTGTGACCTGGCTGATAATGCACATCAAGTTTCTGGCGGATCGGATCGACCTTTTCGCCCTTGAAGGCACGTTTGGCATCCTCAATGTTCCATTTGCAGACCTGACTGTCGATAAACAGTGTCGTGTAGGCATTGCCCTTGCCGTCATAGGCCGTGTGCAAAGGCCCGAGACCGAGTTCCGGTTCAGCCACAACAGCATCACGCGGATTGATTTTGTCATCAAACAGGTCGTCAAATTTGCGCACATCGAAAACGGTGACGGTCGGCGACAATTTACCATTGGCCACAATATGGATGCCGTCCGGTGCGGTATTCATACCATGCGGGCTGTTCGGCACCGGAATATAGCGGGTGAATTTGGAGCCTTTGCGTCCGTCAATCACCGGCACGCCGTTGATTTCCTTGAACTCGCCTTTGGCAACCGCTTCTTCAATGCGTTTCAGGTTGAAGATAACAATCCAGTCCTGCTCACTGCCCATCATTTCGGCCAGTGTCACGCCCTCTTCGGAATTGTAGCAGGTCGCGAAAGCATATTTGCCCTGATAGTCACAGTCCACATTATCGAGATTGCCGCTGACCATCACCTGCCATGCTACCTTCATGCTTTCGCCGTCTACGGCGGTGAAAATCGCATGATAGTTTTTGGTATCTGTCAGATTTTTACCGTCATTCGGGATCGGCACGCGATCTTCACCATTACAGAAGACATAGCCGGTTTTCGGATATTTCTGCACGCGCAGGCCATGAACCGTGTGCTGGTTCGGCAGCTGAATGATCTTGTCGCATTTCATCACATCAAGACGGATGCGGCAGACGCGGGTATTGGCCTTGTCATTGGCATAGAGATAGCGGCCGTCATAGGTGCCGTCGGTAAAGGAAAGGTGCGGGTGGTGCAGATCGCCATTGTCGAAAACGCCGCCGCGGTCTTTCATAAACTCACGGTCTTCAGGTAACATACCTTCGGTCAGCACTTTCAGGCTTTCATTGGTCTGTCCCCAACCGGTGGCGCTGTCACGGTTGAAAACCGGAATGCGCATCAGTTCACGCATGGATGGCAGGCCGACAATACGGACTTCGCCGCTCTGGCCGCTGGAAAAGAAGGTGTAATATTCATCCAGTTCCCCTGGTTTGACTTCCGCGCTTGAACCGGATCCGGATGCAGCCATGGCCTGCTTCGGTGCGCCGGCCATGACAAGCGCACCGCCCATGCCGCTGGCACCGGCAGCGGCCACAAAAGCCGAGGTGCCGAGTAATTGCCGTCTGTTCATGCGGGTTTTATTTTCTTGCTCAGACATTGCTTTGTCTCCAGTTGAAAATTTCAGGATGCTGCGTCCGGTGCGGATGCGCCGGTAACAGGTTGTCCGTTATGGGTGATGATGGTTTTTGACTGGCTGCCGGTACGCTCTGCCGGTGGCGTATAAGGCGCGTTGCGGGCAGCGAATTTCTCACGTTTGACACGCACCTGAATCATATGCGGGCAGCGCTGGTCATCGTGATAGAGTTCCTGACAATGCATACAGTAGATGCATTCATTGACATTGATCTGACCTTCCGGATGGATGGACTGCACCGGACATTCGACAGCGCAGCGCTGACATGGCGAGCCGCATTCCGGCCAGCGCTTCAGCCATTCAAACATGCGGATACGGCCGGGTATGGCGAGTGCCGCGCCGAGCGGGCACAGATAGCGGCAGAAGAAGCGCTCGATGAACAGACCGGCAGTCAGCAAGGTCAGGGCATAGATGACGAACGGCCATTCGCGGGCGAATTTCAGGATGATCGCGGTTTTGAACGGTTCGACTTCAGCGAAAACTTCGGCCAGCGCCACGGAATAGAGCGACAGACCAAACAGGCCGAGGAAGATAATATATTTGATCGGCCACAGACGTTCATGCAGGCCCCATGGTAGTTTGACCTGCGGTACTTTCAGCCATTGTGCCAGATTGTTGCTCAATTCCTGCAGCGCACCGAAAGGGCAGAGCCAGCCGCAGAACGGGCCGCGTCCCCAGAACAGCAGACCAGCAGCAACCGAGCCCCATAACAGGAAGGTCAGCGGGGAGGTCAGGAAAAATTCCCAGTTGAAGCCGGTGATAAGCGAATTGGTGAAAGTCAGGACATTGACGACCGACAATTGGGTGTTGGTGTAGAAGCCAAGCCAGACAAGGATGAAGAGAAGATAGCCGCGTCTGACCCATGCGAAGAAGCGCGGACGCCTGACCAGATGGTTCTGGAAAAAGAAGATTGCGACCAGCACCAGAATGGCGAAGGCAGTAATCACAATATTGATTTTGTTCATCTGCCACATCTGGATCCACAGCGGATTATCTTCCCCGAAGAAATCAGGCATGGATGCTTCACCGACCGGTGCGCTGACATGCGGATTATTCGCAGTGGCAGCATCTTGTGCAGGCTGCAGGGGAGCCGGGACAGGTTTGGCAGGTGCGGTGATGGTCACATATTGGTCGGGAAGTGTATAACCGAGGTCATAGAAGATGCTGGCTTTGTCACGGGCACCAAAGCCACGCTGTACCAGTAATTGCAGTTCCCATGGCTTTGTTATGTCGAAGGCGAAACCTTCCGGCACCGTGAACAGTGCGATTTCACGCAAATCCGGTGCGCCTTCAGCAGCAATATTGCCGATACGCGTATGGTTTTTATCTCGAAAACGGATGCCCTGACCGTCCTGCAACAGTTCGATACGGTCGAAAATACCGCCGCGTACGTAACCTGATCCCTTGAAGGAATAGGCACCATCACCGGCAACCAGTACGGCCTGCTGGCCGGGTTTAAGCCGTTTTTGCATCTGGTCATATCCGGCCTGACCCAGCAGGCTGAGGCCTATGGACGGCACTGATACCGGCGCGACATAGAGCTCGATAAACTGGTCTTCCGGAGCGGATGTTTCAGGGTTTTCTGCCGCACGTGGTTGTTTGGCATCAAGGAAGGCTTGCGTTACTTCGCCGACACTGAGCTTCAGGCTGCGGACTGAGCCGTCACCGGTCAGTTCCTGCCAGTCACGGATATCCTGTTTCGACAGATCAACAGTGCGGATTTCCTGCGGTGCCGCGACTTGTCCGGCAGCAAGCTGATTGCCTAGACGGCCGCTACGGATCAGTCCGACAGCCGAGCGCACCACACTGTCGCCCATCACCAGAACAGTGACCGTGGCACCGCTGACAATCTCGACCTGAGGCGGTTTGGCTGTACCGGATGCAACGGCATTGAAATCGCTGTTGATGAGAGAGTTGAGCGCCGCAACCACTTTGGCTTCGGGAATGCCGATCAGAACAATCGGCTCTTTATGATCTACCAGTTTGATGCCGCGAATGATGCCCTTGGTATCAATGCCAACGAGAATATGGATCGGTTTGCCGGAATAGCCGACTGAACTGGTAAAATCCGAATTCAGATAAATATAGCCGAGCAAATCCTGATTTTTATAAACCCGCGCAATCGGCGGTTCGCCTTGCGGTGTGCCGATACGATCCGCATCCTGAAACAGTTCCTGTACTTTTAGCACAGGCAGATACTTGTCCAGCTGAGCGGCAAAGGCTGTTGATTGCAGGCTGACGAAACCGCTTAACAGAAGACAGAACAGCAGGATCAGTTTTCTGATGAAAAATGCCGGACGATCATGAATGCGGTTCATATCAGGTGCTCACTGCAAGTCAGGTGCTGCAGCAGCAGGCTGCTCAGCGGTTATGCAGTGGACTTTAATGAAGTGGCGGAATGCGTCTTTGCGTCAGAACAAACTGACGATAATTGCAGGTGTTAATTATCTGAACATGTGCTGTTCGCTGTTCTTAGCGGAAATACACACGGTATAAAAACTCCGGCAATGTATGATTGCGGCGGATATATATTCTCGGAATGCCAAACGGGTCATCATTTGGTTTTGCGCGCGCGGCAATTGTCGTGACCGCAGTTTGAAAACCTGCCTCGCGTGCCATTAAGCGGTGCGTCTGATTATTGGCACCGTAGGGATAGCAAAAATGAGGAACCTCTGCGCCCAGCATGTCCTCCAGACGTGATTTTGATTCACTGATCTGGCGACGGGCTTCCTCATCCGGTGTGTCATTCAGATTGACATGGTCAAGCGTATGGGCGCCGACTTCATGTCCCAATGCCGCCCATTCCCGCATTTGCGTAATGGACATACATGCCATTTCCGGAATGCCGATTGCCTTGTCCCAGATATTGCTGCCACCGATCTGGTTGGCCACAAAATAATTTGTGGCGGTGAAGCCGCATTCTGCCAGAACCGGTGCGGCATTTTCCAGCACATTCAGGAAGCCGTCATCAAAAGTCAGGACAGCAACCTTTCCGGTTTTTTCTCCTTTAATGTACGGCATGGCATCCCGCACAGAGAGCCCCTGATAACCGAGTTTTTTCAGCCAGCGCATCTGACTTGCAAAGCGTTTCGGATGCACAAAAAGGCTGCGAAAAGGGACACTGCTGCCGACAGCCGCAATATGGTGATAGACAAGGATCGGAACTGTCATAGGCAGATACTTTTACTCTTCGGGCAGGGGCGGGCTATCAGTAGCCGTCAATATCAACATAATGCATGGATTTTTTGCCACGGGCTCCATCGATAAAGCCGACCAGACTGCCTAAATTCGCAGCAATCGTTAGCAGGCCTCTTTCGCGATAGATTGGCAATAATAGGCTGCCGACAAGCACTTTATAAACACGCGAAAGAACGGATTTGAAGGTGCGCCATATTATACTTTTTTCCGGATTTTTCATGCGCTCCAGATGGGCTGCTCTGGCAATATCACGGTTGCGGCGATAATAATAGCCCAGTTTCAAACGCGAGGTAGGAACGGTTTCATAGGCAATGGCGTGCGGTGTCCAGCCCGTTTTAGCGCCAAGGGCTTTTGCCTCGGCCCATAGCTGCCAGTCCTCACCCCCAGACTGACCTAAAGCTGCGTCAAAGCGCAATCCGGTTGAGCGGAAAAAGTCGAGATTGCCCATCCAGCTGCCGGTAGCAAGTTTCACTTGTCCGGCTTTGCCGTTAGCTCGTTTTTTGATTGAGCGGCTTTCCGCATTACTGTTCATTTTATCAACACCCTGCCAGACAATTCTTTGCCATAATGACAATTTGCCTTCGGGTGGTGCAAAACGTACCGGTGCGCCGACAATATCAAGATTGTGGTAATCGCGTTCTTTCAGCAATTCCATGAGCCATTGCGGCTCTACCTGCTCGTCATCATCGGCAAATGTCAGCAGATCATAACCATGATCAACAGCATAATTGAGCACGTGATTTCGGGCGGATGCGATCCCTAAAACCGGCTCAACAGCATAGACGACTTCAGCAGGTGAAACTCTTGCCTTAAAGTCATTGATAATCGAGCAGACTGTTTTCTCATGATTGTTTTCTACAATTAAAAAACAGACCTGTGTCCCCTCAGGAATAATCAGCCGGGCATAAGACATCAGCAATTTCTGCAGCATAACGGGGCGATCTTTTGTGATCGTACCGATGCAAATTTTCCGGTGCGTTTTTGAAACCAAAAACAATTCCCCCTGTGACCTCGACTTTGATTCCCAGCTATCTGCACGTGAAATAATTTCCCCGTAATCCCCAAACAGATAGTTGTGCTGAGAATTTTTATAATAACATAAAGTAACAATTTATTGTCACTTTAAAAATCTGTTTTAATCATAAAAATGCGTATTATTTTAAGTTTATTGAAAAAATATGATCTATTCTGTTTTTTACCTAGATAAATTGAAGGTGAAAATGAATCTTTATTAGACGCTACATAATGTAACGCTACAGATATGGTGCTGTATTTAAAGGTGATTTGGGGAGGCAGGTTGCGGTAGTGATTGCTCGCCGGATGTGGCATTCATTCCTTAGATTTCAGCACGAATAATCCTGTTGCTAAAGGTTATCAGATTAGCACATGAAGCAGTAAAATTTATTTTTCGTGATGAATAGCTGTTGACGGACAGACCAGTGCCCTTTTGCCTCTTTAATGATCAGTAGAAGAGGTGGAAGCCTTGCTCCAAGGAAGTGAGAAAAGCTCAAGCCTGAGCGTGCGAGTGCTTGATTGTGCCATTGAGGTATCACGAGACATCATGGATGATCATTGGCCAATCTATTTGCGTTTGGAGTGTTATATAAATTTGCGGCCAGGATGGATGCTGACAGGCAAAAAACATAATGCTGACAAACGTAAGCAGCATGCATAAACCAAAATCGAACAGCCGGTAAGAATAAGTCGTTGGACGATAAGCCTGATGTTTTGCACCTTTGAAAAAACAAAGGGGAAGAACATGAAGCAATCTCAATATCAGGCATCCCGTATTTTGATTTTGGCAGCTGCCGCTGCCCTGACGGGGGTGGCACTGCCAGCGATGGCTGCAGATATTACCGTGATGGGCTATCGCGGTGCATTTCAGGATAATTATATTCAGGCTGTTATCGAGCCATTCCAGAAAGAACATCCGGATATTAAAGTGACCTATTACGGTGTGCAGAATGCTGCGACATCACTTGGTAATATGCGCGCTCAAAAATCCTCTCCTCAAACCGATGCAGTTATTTATGATCTTTCCGTTGCTAAAATCGCCAGTGATGAAGGGCTGGTCGAAGACCTAAATACTGCTGCTCTGAGCAATTACGCCGATCTGGCAGATATTGGCAGAGAGCTTGCTGGTAAAGCCATTCCGATTACATTCGATACATTGTCACTGATCTATAATCACGATGCTTTTCCGGAAGGGCCAACCAGTTGGGAAGCGCTGTGGGATAAAAAACAAAATGGCAAAGTCATTATCGCCGCGCAGGGTGGCGGTGATATTCAGGCTATTTTGCTAACAATCATCACCAACCGGCTCGCCGGTGAAACTGACTATGTAAAAACCATCAAACCTGCTGTGGCAAAGCTTATAGAATTGGCGCCATTGGTTCAGACATGGGAGCCAAAACCTGACGCCTATACATTGGTGGCGAATGGCACCGCGAACCTGTCTATTGGTTATAATGCCCGTGCGCAGTTTTATTATGATCAGACCGGCGGTAAGCTACGTTCTGTAGGGCCTTCCGAGGGTACAGCAGCGCAGATTAATGTGATCAGTGCGATTGCCAACGGTAAAAATCAGGACGCAACCAAGACTTTCATAAATTATGCACTCAGCCCTGAGGCACAGGCGCGCTTTGCCAAGATGATGTTCTATGCACCGACCAATACCAAAGCCGAAGTTGATGAGGCCACACGCGCCCGCATCCCGATGATGAATTCTGAACAGCGTGACAAACTCATTCCCGTGGACTGGATGACGATCGGCGATATCCGCGGCAAAATTCTGGATCCGTGGCGTCGCCAGATCATCCCTGCCGGCCGCTGATTTTCAGCGCACAGATTTCCATTTCTTATGACTGCAAAACCGCTCTGCCTGATCTTTATCAGGCGGAACGGCACAGAATAATTCGGGTTCTGACATGACGACAGACAATACATTTCTGCAACTCAAAGCCGTCTCAAAACTCTATGGTCTCAACTATAAGGCCGTTGATGATCTGCATCTTGATTTGCCCAAAGGCAAACTTCTCGGGCTTTTGGGGCCATCCGGTTGTGGCAAGACTACAACTCTACGCATGATTGCCGGATTATTGCCGATTACAGACGGCAATATTTATATCAATGGCGAGGATATCTCCCGCAAACCAGCACATCAGCGAGACATTGGTCTGGTGTTTCAGAATTATGCGCTGTTTCCACACATGACAGTGGCAGAGAATGTGGCTTTCGGGCTGGATATGCGCCGCGTGCCTAAACATGAAGCGCAGGCACGGGTTGAGGAAGCGCTGGAAATGGTGCGTTTGCCCGGTTATGGCCCGCGTAAACCGAAAGATATGTCAGGCGGCCAGCAACAACGCGTTGCACTTGCCCGTGCTTTGGTGATCCGGCCACGCATTTTGCTGCTTGATGAACCGCTCTCCAACCTTGATGCGAAATTGCGCGATGATATGCGCATTGAAATCCGCGAAATCCAGCAACGTATGAATATCACAACTGTTTTTGTGACCCATGATCAGGTGGAAGCGCTCACTATGTGTGATGTGGTCGGTGTGATGCATAATGGCAAACTGGCACAGCTTGGCACACCGGAAGAAATTTATGAGCGTCCGTCCTCATTGTTTGTTGCGGAATTTGTCGGACGCGCCAATGTGCATATTTGCCAGATCATCGCAGAGAATACCTGCCGTCTGGGAGACAATGTCTATCGCTGTAACACTCATGGCGCGACTTCCGGTGAGGGGCAGATTGCGATCCGTCCGCATCGTATCAGCCTGACGCCTAACCGTGACCAGTCGCTGATCAGCGTGACCACCAATAGCGCCCGCGGTAAGGTCGCGCGGATTACCTATATCGGCGACATTGTTCAATATGAAATCGAGATTAACGGCGGCTGCCTGAAGGTCGAAGTGCCGACCACCAGTGGTGGTCATGGTTTCCAGCTGGGTGATAAGCTGCTGTGCGAGTGGAAGCCGGAAGATATGCTGGTTTTCGGAGGCAAGCAATGACTGCACTTGCCTCTGCATCCAATAATCTTGCGAAGCCGAAGCGCGGCTGGTTTCCTCTGATTGCCGTCGGGCTTTTACTGCCGATGGCATTAATTAATCTGATCGCATTTATTGTGCCGGTAGCCAATCTTGCGCAAATTTCCTTTCTGGAAAGCCGTAGCGGCGGGGTTCTGACCGACAATTACACGCTGGAGAATTATCTCAGCTTCTTCACTGACAGTTTCAACTGGGAGCTGATTTTCAACTCTTTGTGGATCAGCACATTGATTACAGTCATGACACTGGTCTGTGCTTATCCGATTGCCCTGTTTCTTCATCGTGTATCACCGGTATGGCGTAACTTATTGTTTGTTATCACCGTTTCACCACTGCTGGTGAGTAGTGTGGTGCGAACTTATGGCTGGATGGTGCTGCTCGGTGATCAGGGGCTGATCAATGGTATGCTGATGAGTACCGGTCTGATTTCAGAACCGTTTCGTCTGGTCAATAATACGCTTGGCGTTTTCATCGGTATGGTGGAAATCCTTATCCCGTATATGGCGCTGTCATTAATTGCCGGTTTTGGCCGTCTGAATGTGACATTGGAAGAGGCTGCCGCTTCACTCGGAGCCAATAGCTTCACCCGTTTTCGCCGTGTGATTTTCCCGCTGACTTTGCCCGGTGTAGCACTGGGTTGTCTGCTCTGCTTTGTGCTGGCCATCAGCTCTTTCATCACACCGAAACTACTTGGCGGTGGTCGTGTCTTCATGCTCGCAACCGAGATTTATGATCAGGCGGTTATCCAGCTTGAATGGCCGCGTGCGGCAGCAACATCCGTCATCGTTCTCATCATCTTTGGACTGGCTTTGGTCGTGTATTCACGCATTGCCCGCCGCATCGATTAACCGGCAGGGGAAATCTCATGATTGGTACTATGAAACTGCCGTTTAAAATTCTGGTTGCAGCACTTTACCTGTTTTTGCTTGCACCTATTCTGGTGGTGATCCCGCTGTCTTTCAGCAATGATAATTACCTGACCTTTCCACCGCAAAGCTGGGGTGTGCGGTGGTATGGTGAAATGCTGCATCACGAGGCGCTGATAAATGCTTTGTGGATCAGCCTTGGCGTTGCCAGCGTCGTGACTGTTCTGTCGCTGATAGCCGGTATTCCTGCAGCTTATGCGATCCGTCGCTATGAGTTCCGCGGGCGGGAATTGTTGCTCAATATTTTTACTGCGCCGTTGCTGCTGCCGTCAATCGTGCTGGGTCTGGCCATTCTGCTGGTCTTTGTAAGAATGCAGCTGCTCGGTACATTTACAGGGCTTGTTATCGCGCATCTGATCGTGACCACACCCTATGTGATCCGCATTATGATCACAGCTTTCTCAACCCTGCCGCCCTCCGTTGAAGAAGCTGCGACCATGCTGGGTGCCACACCATTCACAGTGTTCCGCCGCATTACCTTACCGCTGATGATGCCGGGTCTGGTGGCCAGTGCTGCCCTGTCATTCCTGTTGTCTTTTGACGAGGTAGTGATCTCGCTGTTCATCACAGGACCGCGTCTGACCACCTTGCCGGTCGAGATTTTCAACTATGTGGAAAGCCGCACTGATCCGATGACCGCTGCGATTTCTGTGGTGCTGATTATCGCAACTTTGCTGATCATTTTCCTGATTGAACGCACACTCGGCCTGTCCCGAACCATCGGCAAGTCTTCTGAAAATACCAAATAACCGCATTCGCATTGCATGAATGAAGAGACGAGGAGGTCTCGAAAATGGAAAATATCGCCCTTTGGATGTCGCAGCCGCATTTCGGATATCTTGAGATAGCTAAAACCTGCGGTTTCACATCTTTCGTGCTGGAATTGGAGCACGGTACATTTGACTTGGGCACGCTTGATCAGTTTCTGGCCTTCACCAAAGCGCAAGGCCTGCCGACACTGACCAAGGTACTGGCACCGACCACAGAAGCTATTCAGCAGGTGCTCGATTTTGGCACAGATGGTGTGATTGTTCCGCATATTCTGGGTGTGGAGCATGCCAGAGAGGTCACCAAAGCAGCGAAATATCCGCTGACCGGTACGCGTTCTTATGCCGGTGGCCGCGTGTTCGGCTATAGCCGTCCGGCATCTGATGCCTTCGAAAAAGAGAATAAGCGAACCAAATGCTACGCCATGATCGAAACGGCTGAAAGCCTTGCTGATGTCGAAGAGATCATCGCGCTGGATACGGTCGATGGCCTCTTCCCGGGGCCCTCTGATCTGGCACTTGCCCGTGGTCGCGGTGCTTATGAATTCAATGATGCGGACAAAGCTGATCTGCGCCGTTGCGCCAAAGCTGCCCGTGATGCGGGCAAGCCATGGATTATGCCTGCATGGACAGAAGCCGAGCGCCGTTTTGCCTTGGATGAAGGCGCATCAATGTTGGTTGTTGCCACACAAAATATGACTCTGCGTCAGGGCATGATGACCACTGTCAATGCACTTAAAAAAGAAGCGCTTATCGCCTGATTTTATTTCTATTCAATGAGCTTGGAGGAGCATGATGAAAGTAAGTTTGATCCAGACCAATCCGCAGGCTGATAAAGCCGCCAATCTGGCCGCAACCCGTAAACTGATGGAAGATGCAGTGCGTACGGATGCGCCTGATCTGATCGTTCTGCCGGAATATTTTGAATATTACGGCGGCAGTCCTGAGGGCAAGCTGAATGAGGCTGAAACCGCACCCAATGGCGCGGCCTATAAAATGGCGCAGGATTTTGCCCGTGAGCATAAAGTTTTTGTCCATGCTGGTACGATCATGGAGAAAGTTGAAGGCGAAGCACGGATTTATAATTCGACATTTGTCTTTGACCGCTCGGGCAAAGAAGTCGCCCATTATCGCAAAATTCATATGTTCGATATCGTGGCACCGGATGGCACAGCCTATAAAGAATCCGCAACGGTGAAACCGGGTGAAGATGTTGTGGTCTATGATCTCGACGGTTTCAAAGTCGGTTGTGCCATTTGCTACGATATCCGGTTCGCTGAACTATATCTTGAGCTGGAAAAGGCCGGTGTTGATATCATCATTCTGCCAGCGGCTTTCACACTGCAAACGGGCAAAGACCATTGGGAAGTATTGGCGCGCGCCCGTGCCATTGAAACCCAGACTTATTTTGTCGCCTGCGGACAGACCGGCGCAGTGGTGAGCGGCGGTGAGAAACGCCATACATACGGACATTCTCTGGTCTGTGATCCTTGGGGGCATGTCGTTGCCCGCGCATCAGACGGTGTGGGTTTTGTCACCGCCAGAATTGATCGTGAGCAGATCAACCGCGTTCGCGCCTTAATTCCGATGGTGCAGCACCGCCGGTTAGGCAAACGTCACGAAGCCTGTGCAGTGTAAGGAAATCTCATCATGTATGTTATTAATGCGATGCCTGAACAGGTGGAGCAGGCTGATCTGGATTTGCTGTCCGGTGTGGAAACGGCAACTGTCGGTCACTGGCGTTTCTTTGGTTTTATGAACCATTCCATTCAACCGCTGCTGCCAAAGCGCCGGATTGTCGGCACTGCCGTCACCATTGCCATTCCGGGGCCGGATTCAACTTTGTTGCATCATATCACCGGTATGCTGCGTCCGGGTGATGTACTGGTGGTCGACCGTATGGGAGATGACCGCTATGCCTGCTGGGGTGGGGGAGTAACCATTGCGGCTAAAGCTGCCGGTGCGGTGGCTGGTATTGTCGACGGGCCGTGCACTGATCTGACCGAGATTGAGGATTCCGACTTCCCGATGTGGGCACGCGGTATTTCGCCAATCACCACCCGTCTTTACGATCTGGGCGGCGGGATCAATATTCCGGTTTCCTGTGGCGGCGTGGTCGTCAATCCGGGTGATGCCATTCTTGCTGATGAAAGCGGTGTGCTTGTGCTGCCCCGTGGCGAAGTCAACGAAGTTGCAACCAAAGCGCTGGCTATTCAGGAACGCGGGAAAGAGCGTGAGGCTTCCGTCAAAACCGGCCTGAAACTCGGCGAAGTTTCAGGCGCTTCCGACAAAGTCAAAGCGCGTATGGCGGTATAAAAATCTGAACCGGAGCGGCGCGGCCATTCAGTTTCATAGTCGGTCGCTCCGGTTATTTCTCAGTAGGATCATATTAAAAAATAAGACATAAGAATTCAGTCACATAATATGCGGAGGGGAGACTGCATATCGATGAATATCCGGTTTCTTGAGACGGTGATCTGGCTTTCGGAATTGCGCAATTTCCGGATCACTGCGGCGCGCATGAACATGACACCGGCCGCAATTTCCAATCGCATTGGTGCAATCGAGCAAGAACTCGGCTTTCGATTATTTGAGCGTGATGCCCGTGACGTCAGCCTGACAGCCGAAGGGGAGGTGTTTGTTGAGGGGGCACGGGATATTGTGCTGCGCTATCACAACCTTGTTGAAAGCGTTAGCCCAAAAAACAGTGTCGAAGGACAGCTTAAACTCGGTATTGTTCCGAGCCTGGCAATGACAATTTTGCCTGATGTTTTAGATATTCTACGTCAGCGTTATCCTAAAATCAGAATTTCAATTACCACAGATTCCTCCAAAATCCTGACACAACAACTTGAGCAGCGTGAGTTGGATATTGTGTTTGCAATACGCCC
The DNA here is from genome assembly GCF_018436245.1 of Pseudochrobactrum algeriensis. Lineage (NCBI taxonomy): Bacteria > Pseudomonadati > Pseudomonadota > Alphaproteobacteria > Hyphomicrobiales > Brucellaceae > Pseudochrobactrum > Pseudochrobactrum algeriensis. The sequence goes on along the minus strand of NZ_CP075361.1, from coordinate 2,491,739 downwards.
CGAGACAGCGGCAACACTGCGCAGCGTTAACATCTGCACATTCGGCATGTTTTGGATCAGCCGGACACCTGACGTTCTTATTAGTCCCGAAGATTTGTTCTCACGTGAAGATTTGCTGAACTACCCGATCATTTCCTATGAACGAGGGGCACATAATCATCAGCAAATCATCAATTATTTTTCAGAAGATCGTATTAAAGATGCAACGGTGCATTATTCCAATTCTCTGACTACAACTATCAATATGATCTCTGCGGGTGTTGGTATTTCGGTTCTTCCGCCGGTTGTTATCCAAAAAGAACTGCGGCAGGGAGAGCTGAAAGTTCTCAATACAAATACAATGTTTCCCGCTACCAATTATAGTGCGATGTATCTGGAGGCATCGGCAACACGATTAATTGCGTTGGTTGCAACAATTGCCCGCGAAGCAGGGCGCAACTTATGTAATCAGTACAGTGATAATCTCGCTTATCAAGAAATTGCACCGTAATTCCAATATATTTCTTATTTTTGTTGGAACTGACATGGATAATACATGTGAATATTTAATGTCAGTTCCAAAAATTATTGATATTACATATTTTGAAAATAATATTGTTACCTTGATGCAGAAGTTTGCATCTTGAACATTTGCTGGATCGTCTGTCCGCTTCGTATGCCGTCGAGCCAAGCTTTTTCTTTTTCGATGTGCTCTTGTGCGGCTGCGAGTATTTCTTCCGCTCGTTCCAAGGGGACAATCACCACGCCGTCATCATTGCCAAGCACAATATCTCCGGGGTGAACAACGGCGCCGGCCATTGAAATAGCACCGTCAATGATGCCGCCAAAGCCATGATGCGGACCACGGGGGACAATCGCTTTACAGAACATGTTGAATTGCAGTTGCCGAACTTCTTCAACATCGCGGATAGCGCCGAAAACGACTGCACCGCCAAGTTTCCGGTGGGCTGCTTCTGCCGTCATGATCCCGCCCCATACCGCAGTATCTTCTACGCCACCGGCATCAACCACAATGACTTCACCGGCTTCTGCCACACCGATCAGTTCACAAATACTGCCGCAATCTCCCGCCATAGCAGTAACGGTTCGCGCCTGACCGCAGAGTGTGATGCCCGTTGAGACGGGTTTGATCGCAGCGCTCATTGCCTGCGTCCGGTTCAGGCAGTCGGAAGCGACTGCAGGCGGGATGGTGCGCCATGCATCAAGAGCAGCACTAGACAGTTTTTGAAACGGGGCGTTTACTTTTTGAAATGCCATTGTGGCACACTCCTCGGCACACTGTATGTCAGTGGTTGTATTGTTCCCAACCGGGATTGACGTTGTTGCGGACTTTGTTGCGCAGAAGAAAATCCAGCATAATTTCAGCTGAGAATGTGCGCATGTCGACATAGCCGGCTTCAGAATAAAAAGCCGCATGGGGCGATACAATGAACCGTCCTGCAATCCACGCTTCATCATTGCGCCATGCTTCAAGCAAGGCGGGAGAAGGGGATGGTGGTTCAACCGGCAGAACATCGAGTCCGACAGCGGCTAGGCGTCCGCTCTGCAATGCGCGGTAAAGCGCATCAATATCCACCAGACCGCCGCGCGCAATATTGATGAAAACAGCATTGTCTCGGAATTGTGCCAGCAGAGTGTCATTGATCATGGAACGGGTTTCAGCAGATAATGGTACATGCAGGCTGACAATGTCAGATGTCGATACCAGTTCTTCCAGCGTTTGCTTGCGCTCAAAGCCGATACCCAGTTCATGCCCTTCAGGCAGATAGGGATCGTAATAGGCAATTTTCATATCAAAGGCCGCAGCACGCCTTGCGATTGCAGTGCCGATACGGCCGAGACCAATGGCACCGAATGTCAATCCGCGCAGCCGCCGTACAACAGGGGCGCCTTCTGCGACAAATCCTTTGACTGGATCAGCTTTAAGGCGTTTCTCATAGGTGCCGAGACCGCGTGTCAGATAAAGCAGCATGGCAATGGCATGATCTGCCACTTCTGTTGTGCCGTAATTCGGAACATTCGATACAGCAATACCGGCTTTACGGCAGGCATCGACATCCACATTGTCAAAGCCCACACCAACGCGGACAATAAGCTTGCAATTGTCCAGCAGGGCAACTGTTTGCGGGGCAATGCGCATACGGTGCCAGACCAGAATACCGTCGCATTCCCGCCAATGCTGTTCCGGAATGGCAGAAGGATCAGTCTCGTCATAAATCAGATATTCAAACCGGTCACCGGAAACGGCACTTTCAATTGCCAAATCGCGCAGATGCGCATCCGGTACCAGAATTTTGTAAGTCTGCATAAATTCCTCCCGAGAATTAATCAGAGAACTTTGGACAGGAAAGATTTGAGACGCGGGTCACGCGGCTGGCTGAAGAATGTTGACGGTTCGCCACGCTCGACCATGATGCCGCCATCGGTGAAAAACACCTGATCGGCCACTTCCTGCGCAAAACGCATTTCGTGGGTCACAAGCACGCAGGTCATTCCTTCAGCTGCCAGATCGCGGATGACATTAAGGACTTCCTGCACCATTTCCGGATCAAGAGCGGCCGTTACTTCATCGAACAAGATGATTTCCGGCTGCATTGCCAATGCCCGCGCAATGGCTACACGCTGCTGCTGCCCGCCGGACAATTCTCCCGGATAGGCATTTTCTTTGCCTGATAGCTGAACTTTGGCGAGAAGCCTGACCGCGCGCTCCCGCACTTCCTGTGCATTGTGTTTCAGCACTTGTATGGGGGCCATCATAATATTCTGCAGAACTGTCTTATGCGGAAACAGATTATATTGCTGAAACACCATTGAAACCTGATGACGCAACGGAACCAGCTCTTTTTCAGAGCGCAGTTTCTCAACCTGAAAATTGCCGACACGGATGCTGCCGTGGTTGACTGGGACAAGGCCGTTCAGGCAACGTAAAAGTGTGGACTTCCCTGAACCGGAAGGGCCAATGATACAGGCAACATCACCCTTCTGAATATCCATTGAAATGCCCTTCAGGACCGCAACAGAACCATAGTTCTTATAGATGTCAGTGACTTTGATGATTGGTGTGGAGGATGTGGTCATGTCATTTGCCTTTAATCAGGCGGCGCTCAAGAGCACGCGTCCAGGTCGCCAACGGATAGGCGAAGAGAAAAAATAGCAGGAGAATGTAGAGGTAAATTGCCGTCGCATATTCATCGCCGTCACTGGCAATGACTGTTTTGCCAATGGAGAGAACATCTGATGTGCCGGTAACAACCACAAGGCTCGTACCGATAAACAGCATTGCATAGGTCGTCATCAGGTTGGGCAGCATCATTGGCAGTGCCTGAGGCAGAATAATGGAGCGCAAAATCTGACCGCGGCGATAACCAAGGGCACGGGCAGATTCCCACTGGCCATCCGGCACTGCACGGATTCCGTTCCGGAAACCTTCCGCAACATAGGCGGTAACGGGCAGGGACAAACCTATGACAGCCTTGAGGAATGGTGACACAAAGATGCTGGCGCCGAAAAACGTCATACGAAACGGCAGCAGATAAAGCATTGCGTAGAGCACAACCAGCCAGGGTGAAGAACGCAACAGATTCATGATCAATATGGCAGCGGTTCTGACCGCCCGATTAGGCGATACCATCGCGCCGCCAAGGAAAAACCCTGCCACGAGAGCGATCATCATCGAAAAAATGCTGATAATCACATTTGCGGAGAAGCCGCCGCCAAAACCGGTGAAGCCGGCGCTACCGGTGAGTAGCTGTGATGAGCGTTCGATAAGAACGCCGATAGCAGCACCGCTTGCCTGTCCGTAACTTATAAACAGAATGGCCAGCAGCGTGATGATAACCCCGAAAAAACCAAGAATAGCGGAGATTGTATCTTTGTTCATTGTACTTCTCCTGCACCAAATCCCGGAATTGCAAAGGCTTTTGCGATTTGTTTGGCAAGCAGAACGACAAGGGTAGTTATGGCTAGATAGGTCAGCCAAAGCACGATCATCACTTCGAGGTTGAGAAAGGTTTCCAGTGCAATCTGCGTGGAGAAAAACATAATATCAGTCACAGCAACGAGGGCTGCTTGTGCCGATGTCTTAATCAGGCTCACAACATTGCTGGTCATATTGGGAATGGTCATGCGCAGTGCAATCGGCAGTTCAATCCAGCGAAAAATCTGCAGCCGGCTATAGCCCATGCTCCGGCCGCCTTCGACTGTCTGGCGGGGTACGGAATTGATGCCTGAACGTATAATCTCAATAGCAATTGATCCATTATACAAGGCCAGTGAAATGACCACACAGGCAAAACCGGATAAGAGAGGCACCCGTTCTCCTGTCGTTGCATCTGTATAGGTCATGCCTAAATCAGACAGCATGAAATACAGAAAAAATAACTGCACCAGAGGCGGCGTGTTTCTGAATAAGTCGATCATGATAATCGTCAGAGATCGGGCAACCGGGACATTAAAATGAATGATCGCTGCTCCGGCAATGCCGATAATCAGCATTAATATTGTGCCCAGAGCAGTGATTGCGAGCGTGGTTTTTAAGCCCTCAAACAACCAGCTCTGATAGAGCGGATCTGCCAGCCATTCAAAATCGAGACCGAATATCATGAATTATTTCCGATGAATTTACCGGTTATCAGCTTGGCTACACAGATATGTTCGCGAGTGATAACCGGTTTTGTTCTCAGTGCAGATCAATGACCGGCAGCTTTGGCGTCTGCCGCGCGTTTGGTCACGTATTCGCTGGAACCCATATCGTAGGTTTCTTCTGCTTTAACGAGCAGACCTGCTGATTCTGCGGAGAGAATGGCTTTGTTGACCTCTTCCAGAAAGCGTGGTTCATTTTTACGTACGCCGCCCGCAATCGGAATGTAATCAAATGTATCCAGCGCGATTTTGTATTTCGCACCCCATTCAGGATCTGACAATTTTTGCTGGAGGATAGGGCCATCAAAGGCAACGGCGCTGCAGCGGCCGTTCTGAAATGCCTTGAACATGTCCGCGGTACCGGTGAGCAGAACAGTTTGTGCGCCGTAAGTTCCGGTCAGGGTCCGATTGTAAAGATTGCCTTGCATGCCGCAGAGTTTCTGCCCGCGCACATCTTCCCATTTGGCGATTGTGCTTTCTTTGGGAGCTAGCAGTACAATGCCCGCCATATTGTAATATTCTTCGGTAAAATCGATAACTTTTGCGCGCTCTTTATTAACACCGAGCGTTGCCAAAATCAGGTCAATACGGCCGGCATTTAAAAGCTCGATACGGTTGGAAGCCACCACCGGCACGAGTTCAATTTCTGTTTCAGAACCGACAATCTTTCCGGCGACATATTTCGCCAGATCGATTTCAAAGCCTTTCAATTCATCCTCTTTGGTTAAAAATCCGAAAGGCACATAATCGTTCTTAATGCCGACGATTAACTTCCCTCTGGCTTTTACGTCATCGAGCTGATCTGCTTGAGCTGCCATGCACAATGCCAGTCCGGAAAGAACAGTTGTCAATGAAAGTTTGGCAAGTAAGTTAGCACGCATAAAAATCCCCTTTTGGTATGTGCATTTTCATTATTGGCACCACAAAATCGGATGACCACGAAATGCTTTCTTCAAAGCCTATCGACAATATCATATAATTAATAATACTATTTTCTAAGATAATTATAAGAAAATCTAATAAGGAGGAGCGGTGTATATCAGGCAGCTTGAGGCGTTTAAAGCCGTTATGTCGATGGGGAGTGTCAGCAGAGCGGCAGAACTGCTGTGCATTTCTCAGCCAGCAGTCAGTCAGCTGATCAATCAGCTGGAATTTTATTGCGGCTTTTCCCTTTTTGAACGCAAAGGAAAGCGTTTACACCCGACCAGAGAGGCCGAAGCGCTGCTGGTAGAGGTTGAAGCAATGTTTGCCGGCGTAAACCGCGTTTCGCGTGTTGCCACAGCTTTGAGAGAACAGAAATGGGGAGCGCTTACATTCGGTGCCTTTCCGGCAATCGCTCGCCGTGTCCTGCCTGAAATTGTTGCAGATTATGCTGCTGAAAGACCCAATATAGTTTTTCATTTGCAGAGCATGCGCTCACGCAGTCTGATTGATGCTGTTGCAAGCCATCAGCTGGATTTCGGGATCAGTTTTATTCCGGGGGACAGGGATGAGATTGAAAGCATACCGCTGCAGACGTTAAAAGCGGTATGCATTTTGCCGGTCGGGCACCCATTATCAGAAAAACAAAGCATCAAAGCACAGGATCTTGCCGGTCAGCCTTTTGTATCTTTGGGACCACAGGATCAGTCACGTATGCTGATTGATAAAATTTTTGATGATTTACAGATACCGCGCAAAATGCAGATTGAGACAGGTCAGTCAGAGACTGCCTGTTCATTTGTGGCTTTGGGGGCGGGCGTCTCTGTGGTTGACCCGATCAGTGCAGCCGGTTATCGGGATGGTGAGCTGGTTGTCAAAAAATTTGAGCCTGAGATTAAGTTTAATATCTGGTTGATACGTCCGCGTATGCAGGTTCAATCCAGTGTGCTTGATAATTTTATCCAGTTTATGAGTGACAGCCTGTCTGCTTCAACTCTATAAAAAAAGTGCATCTCACAGCTGTTATGGAAAGGTGCAGTAAATGCCCCTAATCTGTAATTTGTTGGAAAAAATGAGTGCAATTGTAGTTTAGCTTGATGCATGAAATACAAAAGTAAAATCAATGAATTCGGATGGTGGGCGTAACAGGGATTGAACCTGTGACCCCTACAATGTCAATGTAGTGCTCTCCCGCTGAGCTATACGCCCATCCGATGACGCGCATACACCATATTGGTTCGCGCGCGTCAATGCCCTTTTGAAGAATAAAGAGAAAAAACTTTGTTTTACCTGTTGTTTTTCAACAGGCTTATCCCGATACCTGAAATCAGGCTGCCAGCAACATTTTCTCGATCTCATTCACGAGATCACGCAGGTGAAACGGCTTGGACAATACCTTGGCTTCACGCGGTGCGTTTGAATCAGGATTGAGGGCAACGGCAGCAAAACCGGTGATGAACATGACTTTGAGGTCAGGATCAATTTCGGTTGCACGGCGTGCCAGTTCAATTCCGTCCATTTCAGGCATAACAATATCCGTCAGCAGCAAAGAGAAAGGCTCTTCGCGCAGACGCTCATAGGCGCTGGCTCCATTGTCGAAATGGGTGACATGATAACCGGCTTTTTCCAGTGCTTTCACCAGAAAACGGCGCATATCATTATCATCTTCAGCAAGCAGAATTCTTTTCATTGGTCCGTCCGAATGTCTGTACGCTTTTTATCTGCGTGTCCCCAGCATGATATTGCGGTGACAAAATGGCAAGAAAAGCGATTCAATCTGATCCTATAAGACGCTGCTTTGGTAAATATCGGATGAATCATTCCCATTAATCTGCCCCGTCTCTGCGACCGGCAGGGCAAAAGTGTTTTGTTGCCTATGCATATTGACAGGCAAGAACGACGTTAAAAATACCATATAGGGCAGTTCAAGAAAATACCATGTGTCATGGTATGAAATTGTTCTTAAATAATAAACTGAATGCCTGCTGCCGGTATTTCTGACAAAATATGACAATTCCGGCTTTGCTTTTCCGGATTATCAGTTAGGCTTGAGAAATGAACCGGCTATCCGGCCAAATAATCCGGGCATATGCCCTTGCAGTATATGAAAGCGAAGAATGAGCCTGCAACGGGATTTTCAGACAATCACTCCTTTTGAAGTCTGTGCTCCGGCGCAACAGCGCATCCCGTTCGTTTTTAATTCGCCGCATAGCGGCAATTATTATCCGCCGGCATTTCTGCAGCAATCCCGTCTCAGCCCCCATGATATCCGTCAGTCGGAAGACTGCTATGTGGATGAATTATTCGCCATGGCTGTGCCGCTGGGCGCGCCATTGTTGCGTGCGCATTTCCCGCGCGCCTATCTGGATGTGAATCGTGAACCCTATGAGCTCGACCCGAAAATGTTTAACGAGCCTGTGCCGTCTTATGCGAATATCAGGTCGACACGGGTTGCAGGCGGCTTAGGCACAATCGCTAAAATCGTTGGCGAAGGTCAGGATATTTATAAATCCAGACTGCCATTATGTGAGGCGCTCGACCGGATCGAAACCATCTATAAGCCATATCATCATGTGCTCGGACAGTTGCTGAGCGATACGCGGGCGCAGTTTGGCTATGCTGTTCTGGTGGATTGCCACTCGATGCCAAGCGGAATGGATCTGGCTGATAATGCCGGTCAGAACGGGATTGCAGGGCGGCCGGATTTCATTATCGGTGACCGTTTCGGACGGTCCTGTTCGGATGCCTTGTCATGGGCGGCAATCGAGCTGTTGCAAAATATGGGCTATAATGTTGCGCATAATAAGCCTTATGCCGGTGGTTATATTACCGAGCATTACGGACGCCCGCATCGTGATTTACATGCTTTGCAGATTGAAGTGAACCGCGCACTCTATGTCGATGAAAACAGCCTTGAGCACTTGCCGTCATTTGCGGGGCTTTGCCGTGATCTGACGCAATTTATGGCAGATCTGACGGCCTTGCCGGATTATGTGTTTTTGCAGAAACCGCAGGCCGCAGAATGAAAAATACATAAAAAAAGACCGCACAAAAGTGCGGTCCAAAATCTAGGGAGGAAACGCCCTTGCGGGCGAAAACAGACATATTGTCCGTTAACTATTTTATTTTGCCGGTGAGTTACGGTCAATTCGGAATTCGGAAAAATCAGACATTTTTATGAAAATTCTGAATTTTCTGAAGTTACAATCAAATTAACTTATTGATATATTTCATCAAAATACTTTGGCTAAAAGCTATGGCTCAAGCATTTTGATGAGAGATATCGCCGAAATTTCGTCGAAATGCTAAAATCCTGCTGTGAAATGGAGTGAATTTTCGTGGTGAATTCGTCGTTTTTGAAAGAGGTTGCACAGGCAGCGTCTGAACAAACCCTGCCGCGATTCCGGCAAAAAATCGCAATCGATAATAAATATACTGTCGGTTTTGATCCGGTAACCGAAGCGGATCGCGAGGCTGAAAAAGCCATTCGCAAAGTGATCAATCAGCATTTTCCCGATCACGGAATTCTGGGCGAAGAATTTGGCGGCGAAAATCTCGACAGCAGCCATATCTGGGTAATTGATCCGATTGACGGCACCCGTGCTTTTATTTCCGGACTGCCGGTTTGGGGTACGTTGGTCGGCCTGATGGTTGATGGCGATGCCCGTATCGGCATGATGTCTCAGCCTTTCACCAATGAGCTGTTTTATGCGCTGGGCGATGGTGCGTTCTGGAGCGGGCCGGAATATGCAGGCAATGGCGGGCATGTGCAGCTGAAAACCCGCCAGACAACAGATTTGTCGGAAGCAACTGTTTTCACAACGTCACCGGCTTTGTTCAAAGACAAGCAGCGCGAGGCGTTTGATCGTCTGGAAGCGCAGGTGCGTTTGTCGCGTTATGGTGTGGATTGCTATGCCTATGCAATGCTGGCTTCCGGTTTTGCCGATCTGGTGATTGAAAGCGGTTTGCAGCCTTATGATGTTATGGGCTTAATTCCGGTGATTGAACAGGCGGGCGGTGTCATCACGCAGGCCGATGGCGGGCCTGCGGAGAAGGGGGGCTATATTGTTGCTGCTTCTTCAGCAGCTCTGCATGAACAGGCTCTGAAACTACTGAACGCCTGACTATAGCGACCTATGCTTCAATCAGCGCCGGTTCAGTATTTTGTTCCGGCGCGTTTGATCCTGGTATGAATGCATCAAACGCTGCCCAGACCTGCTCCCGATAGAAATCGCTTTCTTGCAATAATTCATGTCGCGCACCGTCAATGGTAATCAGAGACGCACTGCGTAATTTTTCAGCAAGGCGCATTGCTGCCTTACCATCGACAACACGGTCGGCACCGGGAACGATAAACAGCGTCGGAATCGCAAAATTCTCGTAAAACTGCGTATTATTGATACTGTGAATGGCATTGAGTGTTTGCGCCAGCCAGCGGATTGTCGGCCCTGCGACACCCAGTTGCGGGTAGTCGCGGGTGATTGCGGCATTGCGCAGATAGCGGGTTTGATCATGTGTAAGTGGGTTGCCGTCAAAACTCTCCGGCGGCAGTTGCAAAGGGACTTTACCAGCATAGCGGCTGCCAAAACCGGATGATGCCAGCAATGTGGCAAGCGGCCTAAGCTGACGGTCTGAAAAGATGCTGCGCGCCAGCCCGAGAAAAGGGGAAACCAGCACCATGCGGCGGATACGCGATTGCAGCATTTCGTGAGATTGTAACGCGATTAATGCGCCGGTTGAATGTGCCAGAATATAATAGGGCGGCGGGCAGTCCGGCATGATGATGGTCTTGAGAAAAATCTCAAAATCACTGCGGTAATCGGAAAATTTGCGGACATAGCCACGCGCGGCATCTTTGAGAATGCGAAAAGAACCGCCCTGACCACGCCAGTCCATTGTCGCAACACAAAAACCGCGCCGGTTCAGATCGCTGATCGTTTCATAATATTTTTCAAAGGCTTCATTGCGCCCGTGGAGCAAAATGACAGTGCCGTTGCGCGGTGTATCTTCCGCATAGGGACAAATAGCATAGCGCAATTCAAACCCGTCGGCAGACTGAAAATAGCCTGCCTGCAATCCTGCGGGTGCCTTGTTATTTTCTGTCTCAAAAAACGGATTTGTCATTGCTGCTACTCTTGTCATTGCGTGCCGGTGACGCTTCGATGCTTCTTATATGGTCTGCATATAGCGGGATCATGGCGGGCGGAAGACAAATTGTAAATGCCGGAATTGCCCCCTTGAAATATGTTTTCTGTAATACCAGATCATTGGTGTAGCCGCCTGATAAGGGGCTGCGCAAACGAGAAAGGCTCGCCGATAACGGGAGTTTTTCAGACAGTCTTTTAACGCAACGTCGCTCTGAAGGAGGGCATTTTATGCGTCATTTTGATTTTTCTCCGCTTTACCGTTCAACCGTTGGTTTCGACCGTTTGTTCACGATGCTGGACAGTCTCGGCCAGCCGGAAAGTGCGCAGGCTTATCCGCCTTATAATATCGAGCGCACCGGTGAAAGCTCCTACCGTATTACCATGGCTGTGGCCGGTTTCGATCAGAATGAGATTGAAATTGAAGCGCACCGCAATCAGCTGACCATCAAAGGCACCAAGATTGCCGATGAAGCGGACAGTGAAAAAGAATTTCTCTATCGCGGGATTGCATCGCGTGCGTTTGAACGCCGCTTCCATCTGGCCGACCATGTTGAGGTCGCCGGTGCGAGCCTGAAAAACGGCCTTCTGCATATTGATCTCAAGCGTGAGATTCCGGAAGAACTGAAGCCACGCAAGATTAATGTGACGAGCGTTTCGGGCGATACTTCGCAAAGCATTGATGCCAAAACCGTTGATGCAAAGGCGATCAGCAGCAACTAAATTGCTTATAGACTGAATGAAGAAAGGGCAGGAAATTTCCTGCCCTTTTTGTTTGTTATAACGCTTTGATCAGGCTGACGAATTTATCTGTCTCAGCTTCCGTAGTGGCGAAGCTGGTAACAAGACGAATGAAAGTTTCGTCCTCAGCAATAGGATCAGCGCTGTGTGGCGGGTTCCAGTCATAGAATACTGCGCCCTGTGCCAGTAGTTTTTCACTGTCTGATTTTTTAAGAATGGCGAAAATCTCATTGGCCTGCGGCTGCCATGCCAGCTTCACTTTGTCGGAAGTTTTGATGGCATCTGCCATTCTGGTGGTCATGGCATTGGAATGACGGGCAAGATTGAGCCACAGGTCATCTTTGAGATAAGCATCAAACTGTGCAGCAATGAAACGGGTTTTTGAGAATAGCTGCGCCGCGCGTTTGCGAATGAAAGGCAGGTCTTTCGCCTGTTGCGGGTTCATGAACACCAGAGCTTCCGCACACCAGCAACCGTTTTTGGTGCCGCCGAAAGAGACGATATCAACACCCTGTTTCCATGTCATTTCTGCCGGTGTAACACCCAGCGTCACCAGAGCATTGGCAAAGCGTGCGCCATCGAGATGCAGCGGGAGATCATGTTCACGGCAGATCGCAGAAATCGTTGCGATTTCATCAAGCGAATATAGCGTGCCGATTTCAGTAGCCTGCGTGATCGTCACAGCCATTGGCTGACCGGCATGGATAAAGGCAGGATTGAAGCGTTTCAGTTCCTTGCGCAGATTTGCCGGATCCATTTTGCCCAGAGCGCCGTCTACCGGATGCAGGCGGGCGCCGCCTGTGAAATATTCCGGTGCGCCGCATTCATCTTCGATCACATGGGCTTCACGATGGCAAAGCGATACACCGCCCGGACGGTTAACGCTGGCCAGCGCCAGAGAATTGGCGGCTGTACCTGTGCCGACAAAATAAACCGCAACTTCACGCTCGAATAATTCATTGAAGCGCTGCTCGACTTTTTTGTCGATCTCACTGGCACCATAGGAAGCAGCAAAACCACCGGCATGAGCAGTAATATTGGCATTGATATCAGGATGGGCACCGGCCCAGTTATCGGAAGCGAAGAACATCAAGAGCTCCGTATGCATCAGGACTAAGAACTAAACTGCAAATCGTTTAGAGGGTGCAGTTTAATGTGATGCGTGTTTATAGCTGGTTTTTTCTGACACACGAATGAAACCTGATATCAAGTTTCGGTGTGGTCACATTGACGCAGTTTTCCTGATTTGCGTCTGGTGCTGCCAGCTAAATCCTTGTTTTTTCATATGATGAAATTGATTGCGCAATAAAATTACAAAAAATCGATTTAAAATTGAATATTTCGTGCTTGTAGAGCAGAAAATATTCTGCAATAAAATGATAGGGCAGCAATGCTGACCTATTGAGTGAAGTTCGATCTAAGGAAAATCCGGCGAATTTTGCTGCAATTCATGCTATGATTTTATCTGTTTTCCGCAATGGCAATCAAAGCAGCCGTTGCGATAACCGGTGAAAGCATTCCGTACATGCGCACGCCATTGCGTGCTTAGTAACAAGGGAGGCCGGTCAATGATTAATCTGATGTATTATGCTGCCTGCTTCCTTTGGTGCGCTGCACGGACAGGCATTTTCACAAGCTCATTTAACAATTCTGCTGTTTCAGCTCCGGTCTTTATCCCGTCCGGAGGACGGGTTGGTGCCGCACGCCTGAGCCGGCACATGGCCCTGTACCGGGTCTAAGGAGGTTTCGATGTTGATCAAGTCGCATTCTGTTGGGGCATTTCAGGCTCATACGCATACAGAAAAAGGCGGCAAAACCACAACATCGACTAAAACCACCAAAACATCCCGAACTATGCCCAAGAAACAAGGGCTTTATGATCCGCGACATGAGCATGATGCCTGTGGTGTCGGCTTTATTGCGCAGATGAAAAATGTGCCGTCGCACCAGATTGTGCTGGACGGCTTGCAGATGCTTGAAAATCTCACGCATCGCGGTGCCGTGGGTGCCGACCCGCTGATGGGCGATGGTGCCGGTATTCTGGTGCAGATTCCGCACCAGTTTTTTGCGCAAGAAATGGCAAAAGCCGGTATTCATCTGCCGGATGCCGGATATTATGCTGTCGGCCAGATTTTCATGCCGCAGGATGTAAAACTGCGTGCGCATCTGGAGCGGGTGATTACGGAAGTGATCGCCGCAGAAGGTCAGACATTGCTCGGTTTCCGCACAGTGCCGGTGGATAATAGTTCACTGTCCAAAGCGCCGGAGATCGCTGCAACCGAGCCGGTGCATCGTCAGGTCTTTATCGGCCGCAACCCGAATATTGCCAGTGATGATGATTTCGAGCGCCGTCTGTTCGTGCTGCGCAAGGTGATTTCCAACCGGATTTTCCACGAGACAGAAGGCCGTGACAACGGTTTCTATATTGTCTCCATGTCTGCCCGTACCGTTGTTTATAAAGGCATGTTTCTGGCCTATCAGGTCGGTGCTTATTACAAGGATTTGGCCGATCCTCGTTTCGAGAGTGCCATTGCACTGGTGCATCAGCGCTTTTCAACCAATACTTTCCCGTCGTGGAAACTGGCGCATCCATATCGCATGGTTGCCCATAATGGTGAAATCAACACGCTGCGCGGCAATGTAAACTGGATGGCCGCGCGTCAGGCTTCGGTTGATAGCGAGCTGTTCGGCAATGACATTTCCAAGCTCTGGCCGATCTCCTATGAAGGCCAGTCGGACACGGCCTGTTTTGACAATGCACTCGAATTTCTGGTGCAGGGCGGTTATCGCCTGAGCCATGCGATGATGATGCTGATCCCTGAGGCTTGGGGTAATAACAAGCTGATGGCGGATGAGCGTAAGGCATTTTACGAGTATCATGCCGCCTTGATGGAACCTTGGGACGGGCCTGCCGCCGTTGCTTTCACCGACGGCCGCCAGATTGGCGCGACGCTGGATCGTAACGGTCTGCGTCCGGCACGTTATCTGGTGACCGATGATGACCGGATCATTCTGGCATCGGAGGCGGGTGTACTGCCAGTGGACGAGAGCCGCATTGTCAAAAAATGGCGGTTGCAGCCGGGGCGTATGCTGCTGATTGATCTGGAAGAGGGACGCATTGTCAGTGATGACGAACTGAAATCCCAGATCGCCAGTGCGCATCCATATCGCCAATGGCTGAAAAACACACAGCTGGTGCTGGAAGATCTGGCACCGGTGGAGCCACGCGCTCTGCGCCGTGATGTCAGCCTGATCGAGCGTCAGCGCAGCTTTGGTTACACACAGGAAGACACCAAACTGCTGATGGCGCCGATGGCGACAACGGGGCAGGAAGCGGTTGGTTCGATGGGGACGGATACACCGATTTCCGCGCTCTCGGACAAGGCCAAACTGCTTTATACCTATTTCAAGCAGAATTTTGCGCAGGTCACCAATCCGCCGATTGATCCGATCCGGGAAGAACTGGTGATGAGCCTCGTGTCCTTTATCGGGCCACGGCCAAACCTGTTTGATCTGGTCGGCACATCACGGCGCAAGCGGATGGAAGTGCGCCAGCCGATCCTGACCAATGCTGATCTGGAAAAAATCCGCTCAATTGGTCATTCGGAAGACCGGTTTGATACCAAAACACTGGATATTACCTATCCGGTGAATGAAGGTGCGGCAGGTATGGATGGCACATTGGCGCGTCTGTGCGACCGTGCGGAAGCGGCGGTGCATGGCGGCTATAATATTATCATTCTGTCTGACCGGCAGGTCGGGCCTGACCGTATCGCCATTCCGGCTTTGCTGGCAACGGCTGCTGTGCATCATCATCTGATCCGCAAAGGTCTGCGTACATCTGTGGGGCTGGTGGTCGAGAGCGGTGAACCGCGCGAAGTGCATCATTTCTGTTGCCTTGCCGGTTATGGTGCCGAGGCGATCAATCCGTATCTCGCTTTTGATACGCTGACCGACATGCATCAGCGCGGGGATTTTCCACCTGAGGTGGATAGTAGTGAGATTGTCAGCCGTTACATCAAGTCTATCGGCAAAGGCATGCTGAAGGTGATGTCGAAAATGGGTATCTCCACCTATCAGTCCTATTGTGGTGCACAGATTTTTGATGCCATTGGCTTAAAACAGGATTTTGTTGACCGGTATTTCTTCGGCACAGCTTCGATGATTGAAGGTGTGGGCTTAAATGAAGTGGCACAGGAAACTGTGTTGCGGCATAACACGGCCTTTGTGAAAGAAATCGGCGGTACCGGTGCGCTGCCTGCGGGTGGTGAATATGCTTACCGTATTCGCGGTGAGGCGCATATGTGGTCGCCGGATGCGGTGGCCAAGCTGCAACATGCTGTGCGCAATGACAATCCGAAGAGCTTTGCGGAATATTCCGAAATGCTTAACAGTCGTTCTGCGGCAGCCAAAACCATTCGCAGCCTGTTCCACTTAAAGCGCGCGGGTGAACGCGGAAAGAGGCCGGTTGATCTGGCAGAAGTTGAACCTGCGGCTGAAATCGTGAAGCGCTTTTCAACCGGTGCCATGTCCTTCGGCTCGATCTCGCGTGAAGCACATACAACACTGGCCGTTGCCATGAACCGGATGGGTGCCAAGTCCAATACCGGCGAGGGTGGTGAAGAGCCGGATCGTCTCTATCCGCTGCGTGACGGTTCACCAAACCCGCAACGCTCGGCGATCAAGCAGGTGGCATCAGGACGTTTTGGCGTGACCACGGAATATCTGGTCAATGCTGATATGATCCAGATTAAGGTGGCGCAGGGTGCCAAGCCCGGTGAAGGCGGTCAGTTGCCGGGACATAAAGTGGATGCGACGATTGCCAAGACACGTCATTCCACACCGCGTGTCGGCTTGATCTCACCGCCGCCGCATCATGATATTTATTCCATTGAAGATCTGGCACAGCTGATTTTCGACCTGAAAAATGTCAATCCGCAAGCCGATATTTCGGTCAAGCTGGTGTCGGAAGTCGGTGTCGGTACGGTTGCTGCCGGTGTTGCCAAGGCACGTGCCGATCATATCACCGTTTCCGGCTATGACGGCGGTACCGGTGCATCACCGCTGACTTCGCTCAAACATGCCGGTTCCCCTTGGGAAACAGGTCTGGCGGAAACGCATCAGACATTGGTTCTCAATGGTTTGCGCTCGCGCATTGCATTGCAGGTCGATGGTGGTCTGCGCACAGGGCGCGATGTGATTATCGGTGCTTTGCTGGGGGCGGATGAATTCGGTTTCTCCACCGCGCCGCTGATTGCTGCCGGTTGTATCATGATGCGCAAATGCCATCTCAATACTTGTCCGGTTGGTGTGGCGACCCAAGATCCTGTGCTGCGTCAGCGTTTCAAAGGCACACCGGAGCATGTGATCAACTTCTTCTTCTATCTGGCGGAAGAAGTGCGTGTGCTGCTAGCCGAGCTTGGCTTTACCAGACTGGAGCAGATTATCGGCCGTTCCGACCTGCTGGAAAAACAGGCTGCGATTAATCACTGGAAGGCACAGGGTCTGGATTTCAGCCGTATTTTCTATCGCCCTTATGCAGCAATCGCTGGCGATGAAAAACAATTGCGCCATACGCAATTGCAGCAACATCCGATTGATGATGTGCTGGATCGTGATCTGATTGCAGCTGCCGCACCGGCACTGGAAAATCGTGAGAAGGTTACGATTACCCGCAGCATTAAAAACACGGATCGCTCGGCAGGGGCGATGCTGTCCGGTGCGCTGGTCAGTCGTTACCGTCATAAAGGTCTGCCGGAAGATACGATTCAGGTGCGTTTCAATGGTACTGCGGGGCAGTCTTTCGCGGCATTTCTGGCACATGGTATCAGTTTTGAACTCCATGGCGAAGGCAATGACTATATCGGCAAGGGCCTAAGCGGCGGGCGGATTATTATCCGTCCGAGTGAAGACAGCCGTCTCAAAGCCGATGAGGCGATTATTGCCGGCAATACTGTGCTCTACGGCGCGATTGAAGGTGAATGTTACATTCGCGGACAGGCGGGCGAGCGTTTTGCCGTGCGTAATTCCGGTGCCGTGGCGGTTGTTGAAGGCGTGGGCGATCATGGCTGCGAATATATGACCGGCGGTGTGGTGGTTGTGATCGGCGAGACAGGGCGCAATTTTGCGGCCGGTATGTCCGGTGGCGTGGCCTATGTGCTGGATGAAGCCGGTGATTTTGCCCAGCGTTGCAATATGGCGATGGTCGAACTGGAGCCGGTGCCCGAAGAGGACGACATTCTCGAAAAGC
The DNA here is from genome assembly GCF_018436245.1 of Pseudochrobactrum algeriensis. NCBI lineage: Bacteria > Pseudomonadati > Pseudomonadota > Alphaproteobacteria > Hyphomicrobiales > Brucellaceae > Pseudochrobactrum > Pseudochrobactrum algeriensis. Next base: position 2,474,042 of record NZ_CP075361.1, on the reverse strand, counting down.
TGCATCATCACGGCGGTGACCTGATGCATAAAGGCCGCGTGGATGTTTCCGGCAATATGACCCGTCACGATGAGGAGCGTCTGGCACAGTTGCTGGCCAATCATCATCATTATACGGGGTCTGAGCAGGCGCGGATGATCCTTGATAACTGGGAACAATATCGTCCGAAATTCGTCAAAGTCATGCCGGTCGAATATCGCCGTGCCTTGGAAGAGATGGAACTTCTGCGCAATCCGGTTGCCGCAGAATAATCCGAACTTCAGAAAAGAACAGGTTGTTAAAATGGGTAAAGTTACAGGTTTTCTGGAGATCGACCGGCAGGTTGCGCAATATCAGCCGGCATCGGATCGCATCAGGCATTTTCGTGAATTCACTCTGCCGATGAGTGAGCCGGAAGTGCAAAAACAGGCAGCACGCTGCATGGATTGCGGTGTGCCGTTCTGCCATGGCGATAAAAGTGGTGACAGTGGTTGTCCGGTGAATAACCAGATTCCGGACTGGAATGATCTGGTCTATGCGGGACAGTGGGAAGAGGCGATTGCCAATCTCCATTCCACGAATAATTTTCCGGAATTTACAGGGCGGATTTGCCCTGCGCCGTGCGAGGAATCCTGCACGCTCAATCTGGAAGATATGCCGGTGGCCATCAAAACCGTTGAGCAGGCACTGGCCGACAAGGCTTTCGAACTGGGGCTGATACAACCGCAAATTGCGGCTGTTAAGACCGGAAAACGTGTTGCGATTATCGGCTCGGGCCCTGCAGGTCTGGCCGCTGCACAACAGCTCGCACGGGCTGGTCACGGTGTTGATGTCTATGAACGGGAAAGCCGTGCGGGTGGTTTGCTGCGCTACGGTATCCCTGACTTTAAAATGGAAAAGCACCTGATTGACCGTCGTATCGCCCAGATGGAAGGCGAAGGTGTAACTTTCCATTGCGGTGTGGAAATCGGCAAGGACATTGCGGTCAAGCAATTGCTCAAAGATTATGATGCCGTGCTCTATTGCGGTGGCGCGGAAACACCACGCGATCCGGCTTTGCCTGGTTCTGATTTAAACGGCGTTTATGATGCCATGCCTTATCTGGTGCAGCAGAACCGCCGTGTTGCAGGGGAAGATGAACAGTCACGTGCTTGGGCATTGGAAGACAGTATTTCGGCTGCCGGCAAGCGCGTTGTGGTTGTCGGCGGTGGTGATACGGCTTCTGACTGTGTGGGTACAGCGTTCCGGCAGGGCGCAGTGCAGGTCACGCAGCTGGATATTCGCCCTGAACCACCGTTGCGGGAAGATAAGCTCGGCGTGTGGCCTTATTGGGCAACAAAGATCCGTATTTCGTCCAGTCAGGCGGAAGGCGCTATGCGTGAGTTTCAGGTGGCAACACTTGGCTTTGGCGGCGAAGACGGCCAACTGACCCATGTGCTTTGCAGTGCAGTAGACGAACGACGCAAGCCAATTGCCGGTTCTGAATTCATTTTGCAGGCTGATCTGGCATTCATTGCCCTTGGTTTCAGCGGCCCTGCCAAGCAAGGCGTGTTGCCGGAACTTGGTGACAGGCTGAAGCTGAAAAAAGATGCCCGTGGCGGTGAGAGCGTGATGGCCAATGAGACGGAGTATCACACATCTATACCAAAACTCTTTGCAGCGGGTGATGTGCGTCGCGGCCAGTCATTAGTTGTCTGGGCAATCCGTGAAGGGCGGCAGGCTGCAAGAGCTATTGATCTGCAATTGATGGGTGCAAGTCTGTTGCCTGCGTGAATGAAGAAAGGCCTCGCTAAAGCATTTCCAGCAAAAGTGTGAAGCGGTTTTGCGTAGGATAATGCGTAAACTAAAAGATAGAGCGGCTCCAGCTATTTAATCTTAACCGGAGCCGCTCTTGAGGCTTTTTTTTAAGGGCGTGGCCAGCTGAAATCATCCGCACGGCCATGCGGAGCAGTTTTCAGCGCAGGCTTGTTGCCTGCAGTAGCGGTTTTACTGATCACTGTTGTATCACCCAGCAATGTATCATCACCGGACTGATCCAGATCATTGAGTTTCATTGGCCCGATACGGGTGATTTCTTTCTGCACCGGCAAAGCCATAGGCTCATTGCTTTTACTGTCAGGTGAAACAGGAGCATCCGGTGATGAGAGTTTCAGCAACTGGCGCAATGGTTTTTCCGCATAGAAAGCCAGCTTTCGTTTACCGGCTGCGGTCATATTAATCCCGTCATTGCCGCGTAGGCGTACCGTCTGGCCATTCACATCAACACCGGTCTGAGTGAAGCTGCCTTTATCATCGACAAAACCGTCCCATACATCGGCGAAAACAACCTGAGGTGTTGTATCTTCCGTTGTGACGGCTTGTTCTGCCGCAGTCTTATAAATCTTGTTAAGCGACAACATGGTCTGAGACAGTGAAGAAGATTGATAAGGTGGCTGGCCGATCCAGACAACAGGCACGCCGGATTTCGCTGTGACTTGCAGAAATTCATCAACCCGCGACTGATACAGTTTCTTCCACTCATCCGTATCGGCGGCAACACTGACGCTTTTCTGTGTGAGCGGCTGGCGGTCATTCGCCCCGATCATCATAACGACGACGGCAGGTTTCTGCTCAGTCAAAATGGCCGGAAGTTCTTTGCTCCAGTTATAATAATCCTGACGAACAAAGCCTGATGAGCCATTGGTCCGGTTGATAACCTGCAAATCTGTTGTCTGGGAAAAGGTCTCTGTCAGCCCTTCGGCAAGACCACCGGCGATGAAATCACCGATAACCATAATCTTCCGCGCATCGGGATTCTTTACGACGGCTTCCGGTTGCGGCGGTGTAATAATGGCTGGTTTAGGCTTGGTGACAACCGGCTTTTTCTTCACTGGTGCCGAGCGCCGCTGCGGCTGCTGTACCGGAGGGCGGGTGACTTCCTGCTGTCTGGGCTGTGCGGGATTTCCGAATAATATATCCAGCAATGTACGGCGTTTTTGTTGCTGCGGATATTGTTGGGCAATGAGAGCAGGGGCACTGTCCGGCTCTGCCATTTGTGTCTGTGCAGTGGCGGGAGCTGCCAGCAATGCGCTCAGGCTGAAAGCCACAGTTAAGGCCATAGTTAAAGATTGCAGGCTGAGCAAGCCCGCTCTGATCTTGTTCTGTGTGACTGTTTGATCTTTCATAACGGGTTTCAACCCTTAAGCCCTCTGCTGCATCTGCCGTTTAAAACGCATATATGCGGCAGTATAAAGGATCAGGCCGGATCAACCGGCCTGACAATAAGTCGTATTTAGCGGCGACGCAGAACGCTGAGCACTTCTTTGCTCGGATGGCCGTCGGGTGACAGCCCGTTGCGCTGCTGGAAGGCCTCAATTGCCTTACGTGAACTTGAGCCGATTTTGCCGTCAATATTGCCGTCATAATAGCCAAGTGCACGAAGATGCGTTTGCAGTTCTTCACGTTCTTTCATGGAGATTGGTGTGAAAGGACGGTTCCAGTCCTGCACCAAACCTTGATAACCGGCAACGCGGTCGGCCAGAAGACCCACACCGAGAGCGTATTTATCCGCATTATTATAACGCTTGATAACGAAGAAATTCTTGGTCATCAGGAAGGCAGGGCCGCTACGGCCATCCATGACTTTCAGCGTGGCTTTTTCAGCATCACTCGGGAACGGACGGCCATTGGCACGCACCAGTCCCAGACGGCGCCATTCAGCAATGCTCAGGCTGCCGGACGGGAATTTACCCGAAGCAGGCAGAACCACTTCGTAACCCCATGTGCGGCCTGGCTCCCAGCCGTTTTTACGCAGAAGATTGGCAGCCGTTGCCAGCGCATCCGGCACGGAATTCCAGATATCGCGTTTGCCATTACCGTCAAAATCTACCGCATAGGCTTGATAGCTGGTTGGGATAAACTGGGTGTGCCCCATTGCACCGGCCCATGAACCGCTCAGATGTCCGCGGTCAATATCACCGGTCTGCAGAATCTTCATCGCTGAAATCAGCTGCGTGCGGGCATATTTGGCGCGGCGCTGATCGGCATAGGCCAGTGTAGCCAGTGAGCGGATCGCATCGCGCATCACATCCGGACGCTGCATCATCTCGCCATAGCCGGTTTCCATCGACCAGATAGCCAGAAGCACATTTTTGTCTACGCCATATTGCTTTTCAATCGCATTGAGGGCTTTGCCCCATTTGCGCGCCATGGCCTGACCGGTGCCGATAGAATGTTCGTTGACACGGTTGTCGATATATTCCCAGACAGGGGACGTAAATTCAGGCTGATAACGCGCTTTTTGCAGCACTTCCGGATCAATGGCATTCACACCGGCAAAAGCACGGTCAAAAGTGGCCGGAGCAATCCCGTTCTGAAGGGCTACAGGGCGAAAACTGGAAACCCATTTGCGAAATTGTGCATCGGCAGATGCATAGCCGGTTGTCAGAATAAGCGACAAGGCAGCCGCAGAGGCAGTTGTTGCTGCGGTCTTCCAGAAGCGGCTTTTGAAAATATGGGTTCGAAGCATGCTTTTCTCCCTGAATATAAACTTTAGCATTTCGCATTCTAACAATGCATACAGGCATTGTTACGGGTACGAAAATGCAATCAATCAAGAGCGTCGTTCAGTTTGCCGTTGCTCACTACGCTCGGGTAATGGTTTTAGCCGCATTATCCGGATGCAAAATCGCTTCACAATTTTGCGGGAAATGGTCTAGGTTCATTGTTTATGCCACACGGAAGTTAGCATTTAGTTTACCATGCAGTGCCGGAATTAAGAACCGGCAAAAAACTGTTAAGACAGTGCAGATAATAATCAGACAATGAATGATCTGCATATGCGTAATTTCGGCTTGTCTGAATTACTGCATCATTGATGAACCGGACGTGAAGAAACTCCTGTTCGGGTATGAGAGACGCTCAACTGCGTTAATAATCGCACATGAAATGTGACCGTAACTTTTAGAAAATGCAGGCTTTTTTCATAGTTTGGCTGTAATGGCTTTTATAGATCAGGTTTAGCAAGAGACTAGAGTACAGGTTGATAATAGAAAAATTATAACCGGCGGCTTAGGTTTGTTTGATGTAGGTTGAAACCGGATAAAACGGGAAGTGACATGAGTTCAGTTAAAAAAATCCGCAAAGCAGTTTTTCCTGTCGCCGGACTGGGGACACGTTTCTTACCAGCCACAAAATCAATCCCGAAAGAAATGCTGACTGTTGTTGATAAGCCGGTCATTCAATATGTGGTTGATGAAGCGCGCGAAGCGGGTATTGAGCATCTGATTTTTGTGACCGGCCGCAATAAAGCAGTGATCGAAGATTATTTTGATGCTCAGGTTGAACTTTACACAACGCTACAGGAACGCGGTAAGCTTAATGAGCTGAACCATATGCAGAGCCTGCAGCCGCAGCCCGGTACAACCAGTTTTACCCGTCAGCAGGTGCCGCTTGGCCTTGGCCATGCAGTATGGTGCGCCCGCGAGATCGTTGGTGACGAACCTTTTGCACTGTTGCTGCCGGATATGGTGATGCAGTCGAAAAAAGGCTGCCTCAAGGAAATGGTTGAGCTTTACGAACAGACCGGCGGCAATGTGATTGCTGTGCAGGAATGTGATCCGGAAGAAGCGCACAAATATGGTATTGTCGGTAAAGGTAATGCAATTGGCAATGGTTTTGAAATCAACCAGATGGTTGAAAAGCCTGCCAAAGGCACCGCGCCGTCAAATCTCTATATTAACGGCCGTTATATTTTGCAGCCGGAAATCTTCGACCTGCTGAGCAAACAGGAAAAAGGTGCCGGTAACGAAATTCAGCTGACTGATGCGATGCTGAAACTGGCGAAAGATCAGGATTTCTACGGCTTTAATTATCAGGGGCGTACCTTTGACTGCGGCTCCAAAGAGGGCTTCATTCAGGCCAATGTGGCTTTTGCCTTGTGGCGCCATGATATCCGTCCTCTGGTCGAAGTCAGCATTGATGAGTTGCTCAAGACGATTAAACTCTCTTAGTTGAAACAAAAAAGCCGGTCAGTGACCGGCTTTTTTATTACGACTGTAATTATGTCAGCGGCGCAGTTTTACGCCGAGATAGACGCTGTTACTGCTATATTTACGGCTGGCCACATCGCTGTTGATGAATTCATGGCGCAATTTGCCATCCACACCGAAGAAGCGGTTGAACCAATAGGTCGCCCCGATTTCCGCGCCCATGCCATAATCGGTGCCACTGCCGTCACGATTATCACGGATGGAAGCATCAAAGCGGGCATTTACGCTGAGATCGGCACGGATCATGCGGGTGACATCAATATTGGCGAGATACAAAATGGATGAATTGCCACCAATATCCGGACTGCTGTCGAGATAGGTGCGAAGACCAAAGCGAACATCAGTGCCGCGCTGGGGCGACCAGTTCATCGCTGCATCCACCGACAGGCCGCCGGTATCTTGCAGACGGTCATCTGCACTGCGTGCGCCGATATAACCGACAGAGAATTCACCGTTCAGTTTTTCACCGGTATTGATCTGCAAGCCGGTACGAAGCCCGAGCTGGGTTGCATTGCGATCCAGACCATTATCATTCTGGTAAAGCCGGCGACCCACTTCAACTTCCGCAAACGGGCGGATAGCGGCGCTCAGCTCAAAACCGCCGCGCAATGTCATACTGACATAGGTATTATTGCGGTCGCTCTGATCCAGCTGGTCGCCATTATATAATTTGGCTTTGCCGTAACGGGTATTGTTCACCCGTGCTATCGCACTGGCAAAAATCTTGCCGATATCGCGCTCAATACCGGCCTGCGCATTCAGGCTCTGTACCAGAGGGCGGGTGCGTGCGGCGCTGATACCATTCGGATCAGATGAATCTTCACGATTAACAGAATAACCAAGCCCGAAATTCAGACGGGTTTCATCACTCATATCCAGCCGTAATGCAGCATCAATCTGCCCGCGCGGATTAGAAACATACTGGCCGGAGAGATTTCTCTCGAAGATGCCGGATGCATCCAGTGTGGCCAGATGGCTTGCCCAGTCTGAACGGGCATTCAGCCGTAATGCGGTTTCGGACAAGACACCGCTGGTTCCGGTTGAGCTATTATCGGCATTATTGGTGGCGCGGATACCCTGATCCAGCGACGGACGTAAGATGAAACTTCCGGCGCGAATGCCCTGCGGTTCAAACGGATCCGCTTCGAAAGGTGCACGCGGGCGGCCTTCAAGGGCGCCTTCCGGCATATTTTCCCGTCCTTCGCGAACGGCTCTGCCTGCATCTGCGGGGCCAGTACGCAAGCCGCTGATATCTTCGCTCAAAGGAACAGCGCTGTCGGCAACAGGGCGTGCAGCCGGAACTGCAGGATTGATTGCAGGCTGTGCAACGATACGGCCATTGGCATCATAAGTTATATTTTCAGTGCCTTCGCTCTGCGCAATAACATCGGCAATTGCGTCATTTTGAGCACCGGAGGGTACAGTTTGTGCCTGGGATATGGCCACGGATGAAAACAGCACAACGCCCGTCAGCAGAGCTGCCTGACGCAGCCCGTACAGGGAAAGCGGGGCGTAATGAGCCGGTTTGGCTGTTTTTTCCATTGTCCTGCCAAGAGTTGTGCACGCAACTGAGAATGCCTGCACGGAGCAGGCTTGTTACAGGACGGTAAATGATCATGGTTAATACAAAGTTTCTTTTGCTGTAATGGGCTGGCTTTATTCAGCTTTTCAGCTTGTGCTTTATTAATTGCAGGGAAATATGTGCTGTGTTTCTGTAAGCAGGGAGGCTGGACAGGGAATATGTAAAGTTTTACCTCATAATTCGTTTTGCAGAATGCAGCTCCGGTTTCTATATAGAAGAAGCACTATTGACCGGATGAATGAAGTGAGAGAAGTCCATTGAGCAGCCACAGCCCAGCTATCCGCTCCGCCCTGAATACAATCGCAGTTGAAAAAGCCGGTATGAGCGCTCTTGAAGATGCGCTGCAAAACGGGCTTGCAGAGCCGTTTGAGCAGGCGGTTCAGGCGATCTCTGCTATGAAGGGACGGGTTGTTGTGACCGGTATCGGCAAAAGCGGTCATATCGGCTCCAAGCTGGCAGCAACTTTTGCGTCTACCGGAACCCCTGCGTTTTTTGTGCATGCGGCGGAAGCCAATCATGGCGATCTCGGCATGATTAACAGCAATGACGTTATTCTTGCCCTGTCCTGGTCGGGTGAGACTGCGGAGCTGAAAGGTATTGTCAGCTATTCCCGCCGTTTTAAAGTGCCGCTGATCGCACTGACTTCCGGTGAGCATTCCACGCTCGGTCGTGAATCTGATGTGCTGTTGTTATTGCCGAAAGCAATTGAAGCCTGCCCGCATGGTGTTGCACCGACTACCTCGACTTTGATGCAGCTGGCAGTGGGTGATGCACTGGCACTTGCTCTGCTGGAAAGACGCGGCTTTACCGCCAGCGATTTCCGCGTATTCCATCCGGGTGGCTCACTGGGCGCAAGCCTTTCTCATGTGAAAGATATTATGCATCGCGGTGAGGAATTGCCGCTGGTCAAGATCGGCACGCCAATGCCGGAAGCGATGCGCATTCACTCGCATAAGCATTTCGGTTGTGTGATTGTTGAGAATGAAGACGGCACACTGGCCGGTATCATCACGGATGGTGACCTGACACGCAATGTCGACCGCCCGATGGCGACGCTGAAAGTCGATGATATTATGACCCGTACACCGAAGACTGTCAGCCCTGACCAGCTGCTCGGTTCAACACTGGCACTTTTGAATGAAGCGCGTATCGGCGCGGTGATTGTGGCTGAGAATAACCGTCCTGTCGGGCTGGTGCATTTCCACGATCTGCTGCGTGCCGGTGTGGCTTAAAACGCTCTCTGCAGGATAATAAAAAGGCGGCTGATAAGCCGCCTTTTTTGTTATTTCACTTCTTCTACTTGCAACAATCCGTCGTGATATTCCCGCACGATAATTGTCTTACCGGCGGGAAGATCAGGGCCGGTCACACGCCAGAGTGTATCATCAAAACGTGCACGGCCATGGCCGTTGATAATCGGCTCTTCCAGCGTGGTGCGCATACCGATCAGCTGATCGGCTCTGCGGTTGAGCAGCGGTTCATCGCTGTTCTGCACCCGCGGATTAAAATATTTGCGCCCGATCAGCACGAAGATCACCGACAGAACCATGAAGAGCAGCAGTTGCGCTTGCCAGCTGTCGATGAAACCGAGGCCGGTAAACGCAATCAGGCTGGTAACCAGAGCAGCAAAACCGATCCAGATCAGGAAGACACCCGGTGTCACCAGTTCCAGAAACAGCAGAACAAGGCCAAGGACGACCCAGTTCCATATCCCCAATGCTGCGAGCATATCCGGCATCAGCGTGATCCTGTCGGCGGTACACGATTGCCGATAATGTGGTTCGGAACCGTGACATAATCAGCAGAGCCGCTGCGGGTTGTACCTTCACTGCGGGCAGCCGGTTTGGCTGGCGCCTTGCGTGCAGCCTGTGCGCCCTGAGTAGTGGTATTCGCACCGGAATCCGAATTATTGCCGAAGACTTCTTTGGCAATCGCACCAATACCGCCCAATGTACCGATCAGCGACGAGGCTTCCAGCGGCATCATAATGACCTTGTGATTTTTGGCAGAGGCCATTTCGGAAAGCGCATCGGTATATTTCTGTGCAACGAAGTAATTCAGCGCCTGCACATCACCCTGCGCAATCGCTTCGGATACCATGGTTGTCGCTTTGGCTTCCGCTTCTGCCAGACGCTCACGGGCTTCCGCTTCACGATAGGCGGCTTCGCGCTTACCTTCCGCTTCAAGAATCTGCGACTGTTTCAAACCTTCAGCGCGCAGAATCTGCGCATTGCGGTCACCTTCCGCTTCCAGAACCTGCGCACGCTTGTCACGCTCGGCTTTCATCTGGCGGGCCATGGAATCGATCAGATCTTTCGGCGGATTGATATCTTTGATCTCAACGCGGGTGATCTTGATGCCCCATGGATGCGCCGCCTGATCCAGTACGCGCAGCAGACGATCATTGATGGTGTCGCGGTTGGAGAGCAATTCGTCCAGATCCATCGAACCCATGACGGTACGGATATTGGTCATGGTCAGGTTGAGGATTGCATATTGCAGATCGGAAACCTGATAGGCAGCCTGTGCCGCATTCAGCACCTGAAAGAAGGCGACAGCATCAACCGATGTGGTCGCATTATCACGGGTAATGACTTCCTGTGTCGGTACGTCCAGTACCTGTTCCATCATATTGAGACGCGCGCCGATACGATCAAAAAACGGGACGATCATATTCAGCCCCGGCGACAAAGTGCGGGTGTAACGGCCGAAACGCTCGACAGTAAAATTGGAACCCTGAGGCACAATTTTAATACCGGCATAAAGTGTGAAAATAACCACTGCAGCTAAAATCAGCAGGGCAATATTGGCACCGAATTCCATTCTGTTTCCTTTTTAAAATGCCGGAAATGATGATGGTCTTGTTTTATAAAAGTCTCAGACCCAGCCCTGCAATTCACGGCGTACGAGGTCTTCAATCACGCGCATACCGAGTTCCGTGTCATTGAGGCACGGAATATGGCTGAAATTTTCGCCGCCATTCTCATGGAAGGATTCTGCCGCTTCATTGCCGATTTCATCAACAGTTTCAAGGCAGTCAGCCACGAAACCCGGATTGAATACGGCAACGGATTTGATGCCTTGTTTTGGCATTTCCTCGATGGTTTTATCTGTATAAGGCTGGAGCCATTCCTCAGGGCCAAAGCGCGACTGGAACGTGCTGATCAGCTTGGTTTCATCCCAGCCAAGGCGCTCGCGCAGCAGGCGTGTGGTTTCAAGGCATTGCTGCGGATACGGATCGCCGCGGCGTGCATAGCTCTGCGGAATGCCGTGATAGGAGGCAACTACGACCTGCGGATCAAAATCCAGCTTGGCAATATGGTCTTCAATCGAGCGTGCCAGCGCATCAATATAGACCGGCTCATGCTGGTAGGACGGCACTGTACGCACGGCAGGCATGAAACGCAGCTTGTTTAGTGCGTCATTGAGTTTTTCAATCACACTGCCGGTGGTGGAAGAAGAATATTGCGGATAGAGCGGGAAGGCGACAATACGGGTGCAACCCTGTTCGCGCAGGCGTGTCAGCACATCTTCAATCGATGGCTGGCCATAACGCATTGCCCAGTCCACAACCACATTGCCGAGATCGGAGAGGCGGGCGCTGAGCTGATCGCTCTGGGAGCGTGTAAAGGTACGCAAAGGTGATTCATTGCGCTCACGGTTCCAGATACGGTCATAGGCGGCGCCGGACTTTTTCGGGCGTGTATTGAGCACAATACCGAACAGGATCGGATACCAGATTGCCTTCGGCCATTCGATAACACGCGAATCCATCAGAAACTCGCGCAGATAGCGGCGCATGGATGTGTAATCAGTACCATCAGGTGTTCCCAGATTGATCAGCATTACGCCTGTTTTTTCAAGAACAGGTTTTGCTGAAACCGGCTGGGAAGTCGCGGATTGGCTCATCACATTATCATGCATGTCTGTGTCTCTATCCTGAGGGGGCGGTGCTTTCACTCGAACAAACACAATCTGTATCTGCGTGCGCGAAAGCTGCCGAACAAAATTTGCCTATCATAACAGTATTATGTCCGGCATGACCAGAACATAACCATAACATGATGAGAAAACTCAAATTTAAAGTGGTTTTTTATTGGGAAGGTGCTCCGGTTTTTAAAACAGCACCAACCGGCAGTTTCCGTGGCTTGTAATTCGGGTTCTGACGGAACAGGCGTTTCCATTCTGTGCCATTGCCATAAAGCTTCTCTGCGATCGACCAGTAACTATCACCTTGTTTGATTTCATAAGTCTCAGAGACCGGCATTTTTGCTGCGGGCTGTGCAGCATCTGAATAGGGCGAATGTTGCTGCAAATATTCAGCAACAACCTGATCGAGTGAAGGGCCGTAATCATAGGCTTTTTCAGCTTTTTGGGCGATCATGTCATAGCCGTCACCGCCTGTGCGCAGATAATCGGTTGCGGCAATGCCATAGAGCTTATTATCATCAAGCGGCTGCCATTTGTTTTCAGCATCCTGCATTTCGACGGTAGTAATGCGCTGTCCGGCAGGTTTGGCCATATCCAGTGTGAATTTTATGCCTGCAACCTGCGGATAACGGCCGCTGCCTTTTTCAATCTGACTGACACCATTCTCCAATGCTGATCGCAGATCGCTGCCTTTCATCTGAAATGTTGCAATCGTATTCTGAAACGGCAGCACCACCAGTACATCGCCCATAGTGATGTCACCGGCCTTGATTGAAGCGCGCAATGCACCGCCATTTATCAACGCGGCGGTGATACCCTGATCGCGGACACGATCGAGCATGGCAGTGGTGACCAGATCGCCCATCGGGCATTGCCGTGTGCGGCAGCTGACAGATGAGCCGTCAATCAGTTTGGTTGTCTCGGCGACACGGCGGTTTTTCAATTCCTCAATCGGCTTGGCCATTTCCGCAATGCGGCTGGCCAGTTCTGCGTCCGGCTTGATGGAGGCATCCAGCCGGAGCGGAGCGCCGGAGGCTGATGTGAGATTGCCCGCATCGTCAAAATTCAGCACCAGCCTGCCCAGATATTGCGTATAGGCATAGGCCGTGACGACCGGCACCATCTTGCCGGACGGATTTTTGACGAGAGTAGGATAGGGGCCGGAAGCGCGTAAGGCATTGTCGCCGAGCAATGTATGACTGTGTCCGCCGACAATTGCATCTACATCATCCAGTTCTGCTGCCAATTGCTGATCCGCATCATAACCCAGATGGGTGAGGGCGATGATCTTGTTCACGCCTTCTGCCTTCAGATCTGTGATTATGCGCTGCAATGTTTCCTTGGCATCAAGAAAACGGATGTCCTTGCCCGGACGTGCGATTTCCACCGTGTCCGGTGTGGTCAGGCCGACAATGCCGATCTTTTCATTGCCGATTGTTTTGACAAGATAGCGCGCGAATTTGCCGTGGATCGGTGAACCGGCAGCGGTTTCAATATTGGCAGACAGAACCGGCAGTTTGATTTTATCCAAAAAGGGCGCCAGCCCTTCCTGCCCAAGATCAAATTCATGATTGCCGAGTGCCATGGCATCATAGCCGATGGCATTCATGAATTCGGCATTGTCCGTGCCTTTATAGGTGGTGAAAAACAGAGAGCCCTGAAACTGATCTCCGGCATCCAGCACAAGCATATTGCCGCCCTTGGCGCGCTCTGCATCTATAGCCGCTTTCAGCCGTGCCATACCGCCGAAACATTGCTGCTCTGCGCTTTCTTTAGCCGAGCAGGTCGCGTCATATTTATTGACCTCTTCAATGCGGGAATGTGTGTCATTCGTGTGCAGAATGGTCAGTGTGTAATCGGCATAGGCAGGCAGTGACAGGCTCACGAGACTGGCGCTGCAAAACAGAATCTTGAACAGTCCGGACATAGCTTTCTCCGTGGATATTTGTCGGGGCAGAATAGCATAGTAATATGACGAATGCTGTTTGCATCTCCCAAGTTCTGAGAGAGCTGAGAATAGCAAAACGCCCGCAGCTGAGCCGCGGGCGTTCATATTTTTTAGTACTGAATGATTCAGGCTTTACGTGTCAGCGAGAATTGCGAACCGGTAGATGTGGTGCAATTGAGCTGTGACGGAGTAACCTGTGCGCAATTAACTTTGGATGTAGTGCCGCGTACGATCGAACGCATATCAATTTCCACCAAACGCGGTGACAGGTAACGGTAATTACCTTCTGCCAGCTTTTCATTGGTGTCAGTTGTGCGGGTTTCAAAAACGCCGCCGTTGAAATTCGATGTAATGCCATTGGCGTCGACCCAGCCACCGTCAATACCGGCATTAGCCGGACGGGTCGGCATGGTGTTGCCGCCACCGCCATTGACAGGTCCGTATGTGGTACAGGCAGCGAGTGTGGCAGCCAGACAAAGGGATGCGGCCGTGCGGAATGTTTTCATAAGCGAGCTCTCCCGGGATTCTGCAAAATTTTATAATAATTTGATGTATGTAAATGCGGGTAAATACAAGAGCTTTATAGGTTCCTTAACCATGAAGAGCCTTGTATCTGTTGCTTTTTTACCTCACATCTTTGTGTGTGGAGCGGTTTTGTTGGTCTCAGACAGCAAAAACATTATATTTTATAATGGTGTAATTTAAAGAGCGGCGGATATCAGAATGCATCGGCTAAATGCGCTCGTATCATGCCGCGCAGAGAATTGCCGACAAAAATCCGGTGCGCTTTTTGCAAGTGCTGAAGCGTGAGAACGGCAGTTCTGGCTTTACCCTGTTGCAGCAGTTCCTGCCGCAAGACGCCATTCAGCAACCCGCATTCCAGCGGCGGGGTCAGCAATATACCATCCCCCATATCCGCAAAGAGCGAAGTGATCGTGCCTTCGCAAAGCTCGTCTTTTTCATTGAGCAGCAGAACTTCATCGGCCTGTGCAGGTGTAAATTCCGCCCGTGCGGCTTCATAGTCCGTACGGCATGTTGTTTTGTGGTGCAGCAGCTCATCAGTACTGTTCAGACGGGTTTTGGCAATTGCCAATGTCCAGATCATTTGCGGCGGCAAAGGCTGAAAGACTGCGGTGATGATATCTGCTGTACCGTCTGCCGTCAGGCAAAGACGGACACGTAAGGCATGAGGGCTGTTTGCATGTGCCTGCAATTGTGAACGGATAGCACCTTCATCAAAAACAAAACCGAGTTGCGTTGCGGATTGTTGCAGACGCTGTAAATGCTGTTCAAGACGCAGAAAGCCATTGGCAGGCTCAAAGCGCAATGTTTCGATCAGGCCAAAATTCAGGTCTTGCATGTTTCACTCTCGGGTGCCGGAGACTGTGTTCTCACCGGTCGCATAACGGGCTTTCAGCAAACATTCGGCATATTCCGCTTCTGCAGTTGAATCATAGACCACACCGCCGCCGACATTGAGGACTGCTTCTCCGTCAGGATAGAGCGACAGGGTGCGAATGGCGACGTTGAAACGCATTTCGCCGGATGGTGCAATCCAGCCGATGGAGCCGCAATAAATATCGCGCGCCTGTTGTTCAAGCTTGTGCAAAATCGTCATGGCGCTGATTTTCGGTGCGCCGGTCACCGAGCCGCACGGAAACAAAGCTGCAAAGATCTGCCGCAAAGTGAGATCGGGCAACAGCCTCGCCCGCACATGGCTGACCATCTGGTGTACCGTCGGATAGCGCTCGACATGGAAGAGTTTCGGCACAGAAAGGCTGCCGACTTCGCTGATCAGCGAAATATCATTGCGCAGCAAATCCACGATCATACGGTTTTCGGCCTGACTTTTTTCGTCATGGATGAGAAAATCACGCAAGGCATCATCTTCTTGTGGTGTTGTCCCGCGCGGCGTGGTGCCCTTCATCGGATGGGTTTCTATCCAGCCGTCTTTATCGACCTGAAAAAACAGTTCCGGTGAGCGCGACAGAATAAGCGGTGCCTTGTCTTGCGCAGTCAGATTAACATATGCGCTGTAACGCACAGGCTGACGGTTGCTGAGATCGGCAAACAGCGCCTCAGGCTCACCGTGATAGCGTGCTGAAATCGGAAATGTCAGATTGCCCTGATAGCAATCACCTTCACGTAAATGACGATGCAGGCGTTCGAAACGCTGCTGATAATCCGTTTCCGACCAATGGGCATGAAAATCAGAAAGATGCGCATTGGTGCCAATGTTCCGGTTTCCGGCAGGGATATCCGCCGGAGGTTCACTAAAGACACCAAAGCAAATCAGCGGAACACGGCGTTTCTCCGGCAGCAGGGGAGCCAGTTTGGGCTCCAGCAGAAAACCCGCCTCATAGCTGAAATAGCCTGCAAGCCATTTGCCCTGACGGTGCGCTGCTTCAAGCGCGGCAAAGCCTGCCTCAAAATCGGAAGCCTGTTCAATAATAATCAGCTGTTCCGGCTTGTTGAACAGCATGGATTGCTGTTCAACATCGTCACGAAACAGAATGAAAGGCTCAGAAGATGCAGGCATTGCTCGCTCAACCATAATGCGATCAGTCTTCCATCGCTTCCAGTTCGTCGATCATGCCTTCAATAACTGACAGACCCTGTTGCCAGAAGGCCGGATCAGAAGCATCCAGACCGAATGGTGCCAGCAGTTCTTTATGATGGCGGGTACCGCCAGCTTTAAGCATGTCGAAATATTTGTCCTGAAAGCCTTCAGGATTGTTCTGGTAAACCGCATAGAGTGAATTCACGAGGCAATCGCCGAAAGCATAGGCATAGACATAGAACGGCGAGTGGATGAAATGCGGAATATATGTCCAGAAGCTTTCATAGCCCGGATTGAGGCGGATTGCCGGACCTAAGCTTGAACGCTGCACTTCCATCCAGATTTCGCCGATCTGTTCGGCTGTCAGCTCACCGTTTTTGCGCTCGGTGTGAACTTTACGTTCAAACTGGTAGAAGGCGATCTGGCGCACAACCGTATTGATCATGTCCTCGGTCTTCTGCGCCAGCATGGCTTTGCGCTCGCGCTTATCTTTTGCTTTAGCAAGCAGAGACTGGAAGGTCAGCATCTCACCGAAGACGGAGGCGGTTTCAGCCAGTGTCAACGGGGTTGAAGCCATCAGCGCGCCCTGTTTGGCAGCGAGAACCTGATGCACACCGTGGCCAAGCTCATGGGCAAGGGTCATAACATCGCGCGGTTTGCCCAGATAGTTGAGCAATACATAAGGATGTGCTGAAGGCACAGTCGGATGGGCAAAAGCTCCCGGTGCCTTGCCTGCGCGGGTCGGCGCATCAATCCAGTTCTTGTCAAAGAAGTCGCGGGCAATATCGGCCATTTCCGGTGCAAAGCCTGCATAGGCATCCAGCACAGTTGCTTTTGCTTCATCCCAGCCAATAGTCACCTGCGGGGTTTCCGGCAGCGGCGCATTGCGATCCCAGTTATCGAGCTGTTCAAGGCCGAGCCATTTGGCTTTCAGCGCATAATAGCGATGGGAAATACGCGGATATGCATCATTTACGGCGCTGGCCAGTGCATCGACAACTTCACGCTCAACGCGGTTGGCAAGGTGGCGGCTGTCGGCAATATCTTCAAAACCGCGCCAGCGGTCGGAGATTTCTTTATCCTTGGCCAGTGTATTGGTGATGAGCGTGAAGAGGCGCAGATTTTCACCAAAGGTTTTGGATAAAGCATCCGAGGCTTTTTTACGGGTTGCACCATCAGCATCCTGCAACATGGTGAGCACCGGCTCGATTGGCAACTCCTGACCATCGATGGTAAAGCGCAAACCGCTCATGGTTTCGTCAAACAGACGGTTCCACGCAACAAAACCGGTGACAGAGATGTCATGGAACAGTGTCTCAATCTGGTCATCCAGCTGGTAAGGCTTGTCTTTGCGCAGGTCGATCAGCCATGGCTTATAATGGCCGATAGCAGGATTTTCAGCGATCGCCTTGTCGAGCAGGGCGTCATCAATACGGTTGAGTTCCAGCGAGAAGAAGATCAGATGGCTGCCTGCATCGGTGAGTTTCTGCTGCACATCGCCATAGAGTTTGGCATTGGCGGCACTGGATGTGTCATCCGCATAGAGCAGGCCGGCATAGGAATAGATGCGTCCCATCAGTTCCTGAAGCTGTTCGAATTCTTTAATCGCATCGGCAAAATTACCGCCCTGAGGTTTGGAGGCTTCAGCTTCGAGCTTGCCTTTCCATTTATTCTCAAAGGCAACTGAGCGCTCTGCTGAAAGCTGCAGGTCGCGGGTCAGTTCCGCACTGTCCGGTGACGGGTAAAGATCGGTGAGGTTCCAGCACGGCAGATTGCTCAGCTCGGAAGCTGCGGAAACCTGTGCCTGCGGGGCATCGGCAGGCATACGGAGAAATTCTGCATGGTTGCGTAAATTCATTGCGGTTCAACCTCATACGATTCTTTTTAATGCTGTAGTCTATATAGGATGTTCCTGCGCAGATTTCATGCGTTTCAACAGTATTGAAATTGCGGGATCAAAGTCGGGTGCAGGCAGGCGCTGTTAAGATATAAAAGGGTGAAATCAGCATGCCGGATCAGGTGGCGCTGGTGCAATTTTGTGTTTTTTCGACTCAAAAGCAGAGCCAAAACCGATTTGGTTCCCGAAATGAGGCTCTCTATCCCATCACATTGCGTTACATTGACGAAACAATGTGAGTAAAATCCGGTAAATTTTATGTGCTTAAGGCCTATTATACTGCTGAAATATTATATGAATTTTCTGATTGGTGTTCTTTGTTTTTCAGGTGCCGGAAACCTCGAAATATCGCATTATTTGTTCTGAAAATTAAATATTTTCAATCAGATGGTGCATATATGCCACAGAGTGCTGTTTGTGATGCTGGGCGCGTGTATAGATAAAATCATGCTTCCTCAGGTTGTAAAACCTGTTCATAAACTCTTTACCATGATGGAAAGTCCTTCCCGAATGCGTTTTTTTTGTCATGCTGAAAACTCATTGTCTGTTCAATAAGTGTCTATTAACCATTAAATCCGATATTCATCTGAATAGCGTGACTGTAAACGGTAAGGCATTCGAAATTGGAAAACAGCAAAACATCTAAACTGGCGGGCTGGGCAGGCAGAGTTTTTAAACTCAGCGCGCAGCTGGCACTTGTTTTCACGGCTGTTACAGCTTTCGCGCCGTCTCAGGCTGCAGCCGAAACCCGTACACTGAAGCTGCATTTTGTGCATACCGGTGAACGTGCAGAAATCACGTTCAAGAAAAACGGCCGCTATCTGCCGGATGGTTTGAAGAAGCTGAATGTCTTCCTGCGCGACTGGCGCCGCAACGAGCCGACCAAGATGGACCCGCGTTTGTTCGATCTGGTCTGGCAGGTCTATCAAACCGCCGGCGGCCGCGATTATATTACTGTTGTTTCCGCCTATCGTTCGCCGGCGACGAACTCCATGCTGCGTTCGCGTACCCGCGGCGTTGCCAAAAGCAGCCAGCATACGCTCGGCAAGGCGATGGATTTTTTCATTCCGGGTGTTCCGCTGAAAAAGCTGCGTGACACCGCGCTGCGCTATCAGATCGGCGGCGTTGGTTACTATCCGACTTCCGGTTCGCCGTTTGTGCATCTTGACGTCGGCAGTGTGCGTCACTGGCCGCGCCTGAGCCGCCGCGAATTGCTGGCTGTGTTCCCTGACGGTAAAACTATTCACGTTCCGACCGATGGCAAGCCATTGCCGGGTTATGAACAGGCGCTTGCTGCCTATGAAGCCCGTAAGGCCAATGGCGGTACAATCCAGATGGCTTCTGCCAAGCCGAAGAGCAAATCTCTGTTCGGTATGTTGTTTGGCGGCGGTGCGGATGAAGAAGAAGATAATGGTGAAAGCTCCGGTCGTGCTGTAGCAACTGCCCGTCCGGCACGTACAGCACCTGCTGCCGCGGTTCCTGCCCGTCAGGCTCCGGTACCGGCAGTGCCGAACCGTGCTGTACCTGCACAGCCTGAGCCTCAGGCGCCGCAGGAAGCGTTGATTGCTGCTTTGCCTGCCCGCGATGCACCGGTACCGTTGAATGCACCGCGCCCTTCGGCCGGTGTGGAAATGACACCGGATGCACAGGCGGCGATGGCTTTTGCTGTGCCGGTTCCGGTGAAGCGTCCGCAGTCGGAAGCCGAAGTGCTGCTGGCTATGGCACCGCCACCGCCGAATACACTTGAAGCGCAGGCTTTTGCGGGTGCCACAGGTGCGCCTTCCGTACCGGCTCAGCCTGCTAATGACCAGATTGCCGCGCTGGTTGCAGCAGACACAACTGCAAATACCGGTGCTATGCTGAGCGGATATGTGCCGGTTCCGGTACAGCGTCCGCAGGGTGCAGGACAGGCGATCAATACCGTTCTGGCTGCTGCTGTTCCGGCAACGCGCCCAACCCAGGCTCAGGAAGTCTCCGTTGCCCGTGCTGAAGCCGGTCAGGATGCGATTGCTGATCTGCTGAGCAATAGTGACCACACTGCATCTATTCCTGCTCCGCGTCCGCAGGCTCAGGAACAGCAGGTGGCTATGGTTATGCCACAGGATACACGCAACAGCCGTCCGTCCTCCCGTCCTGTCGTAAACAGCGAGAATACTGCCGCAGCAACTGGTGCTGACGCTGTACGGACAACCGCCAAAGCCGGTCGCTCAGATCGCCCGGCATCAAAAGCGGCTGCCAATGCAGTGCTGCAGCCTGCCGATGCCGCGACAGAAGTTGCGATTTCGAATGAGCCTGTAGCCAAGGTTGTACCGGTGTCCAATCCGGTTCTGCGGAACGATGCCATGCGTCAGGCACCAACCGTTGTTTATACCGCTGGCTTCCAGAAAGACCTGCCTGCCGGTAATGCAAACCGCTTTACAGGCAATGCTGTGACTTTCATTCCGATTGCTAAATTCTCTAAGATCAACTGATCGGTACAAGAATGAAAAAAAGGGAGCTTTGAGCTCCCTTTTTTATTGCCTGAATTTTAATGTTGATCAGGATTTGAGCGCGGCGGCTGCGGCTGCCAGCGCTGTAATTTCATCCCATTTTCCATCATTGACCAGCTCTTTCGGAGCAATCCATGAGCCACCGATGCACAGCACATTTGGCAGGGTGAGATAATTCATGGCATTGCTGAGGCTGATGCCGCCTGTCGGGCAGAAGAAAGTACCGGCAAGCGGGGAAGACAGGGCTTTAAGATAGGCCGCGCCGCCTGCCTGTTCCGCAGGGAAAAATTTCACATGAGTATAGCCGCGCTCACGCAGGCTCATCACTTCGCTTGCTGTTGCGCAGCCCGGCAGCAGAGGGACAGGGCTGTTATCTGCGGCTTTCAGAATGGCATCTGTTACGCCGGGGCTGACGATGAATTTTGAACCGGCGGCGACAGCCTGCTCATAATGGGCAGCATTGAGGATGGTACCGGCGCCGACAATGGCTTCCGGCACATCTTCTGCCACGGCACGGATAGCATCCAGTGCCGCGCTGGTGCGCAGGGTAATTTCGATGGCAGGCAGACCGCCTTTTGCCAGAGCGCGTGCAAGTGGCACGGCATCTGCTGCTTTATCAATCAGCAGAACAGGGATGACGGTTTGTCCCGTCATGACGGGAATCAGGCTTTCGGTTTTCTGCGACATCTCACCCTCGGAATTATTGTTATAATCGATTTAACGTTCCGAAGATATTTTGTCTATGCTGTTCGTTGATCAGGGGGAGTGAAGGCGGGAAACAAGGGCTGATACAGCGCATAGTTTTGAGCCAGTTTCCGGTCATAGCGGTTTTTGGCATAGAGCGGGCCGTTATAGATGTATGCGAATTTCTGCCAGTCGTGCTTGTTCAACACATCCCGCAGATTGCTGTAGACGATAAAGCGGCTCATCAGTTCAATCTGCTCCGGCGCGGCGCTGCGTACGGTTTCAACCATTTCAGCAACGGACACATAACCGAGCCAGTGCCAATGGGCACCCATAACTTGTCCTATACCCCATGATGTGGATTCATAAGCGGCATCGCAGTTGATGCGGCAGGCTTTGTCCAACATTTGCCAGCGCTCCGCCTGGCCCGCCGGATTGGGAATGGCACCGGCACGGGGAGAGGAGAACTTCAGCGCTCTGGCCTTTGCCTGATCGGCAGGGCTGAGGCGTTTATCAAAATAATGCCCCTCAAAACGGATCAGTGGTTCATCACGTCCATTGATGCGCGTGGTGACAATGCCACTGCTTTCTGTCTGTGCGACAGCGACAAGGGCTGCGGGATCGAGATGATGCGCTTGTCCCGCTTCTGAAAACAGCATTCTGATTTCTGCGCGAAACATGGCACTCTCTCCTGACCGATATAACCCGTTGCACTGTGTCATGCGTAGTGAGAGCGGGGATAGATTGTCGCCACGTGGCAGCAAAATTTTGGCGCTGATCTTGAAATTGACCCGCAGCGGCGTTAGAGCACGGGCAGGCAGATTAATCTGTTTTCGACTGTCTGATTATCTTCAGGGTGGTCAGGCGGAATATCACGGCAGCGCCTTTGCGAGGCGACCAGCTATTGAGGTTTATTTATGTGTGAAGCACATTTCACTGTTGCTGCGCTTTATTGTTTTGCGCGTTTTCCGGATTTTGAAGCCTATCAGGCACCGCTGACTGAGCTTTGTGATGAGCAGGGTATCAAGGGCACTTTGCTGCTGGCTGCTGAAGGACTGAATGGCACTGTTGCCGGAACACAGTCCGGCATTGCCGCGCTGATTGCTTTCATTGAAGCTATTCCTGCCTTGCGTGAGCAGAATATTGAACTGAAATATTCAACAGCTAGCCAGATGCCGTTTAACCGCATGAAAGTCCGTCTCAAGAAAGAGATCGTGACCATGGGTGTGGACGGGATTGATCCGTTGCAGAGCGTCGGCACCTATGTGCAGCCGCAGGAGTGGAATGCGCTGATTGATGATGAGAACACGATCCTCATCGATACGCGTAATGATTATGAATATGCCATCGGCACTTTTAAAGGCGCGATTGATCCGAAGACCAAGACTTTCCGCGAGTTTCCGCAATGGGTTGAAGACCACCGCGACGAGCTGGAAGGCAAGAAAATTGCCATGTTCTGCACCGGCGGTATCCGCTGCGAGAAGGCCACGGCTTTTGTAAAAGGTCTGGGCTTTGATGATGTTTTCCACCTCAAAGGCGGCATTCTGAAATATCTCGAAGATATGCCTGCGGAAGATACACGCTGGGAAGGTGAATGCTTCGTTTTTGACGAGCGTGTTTCCGTTGGTCATGGTCTGGTAGAGGGTGATGTGGAACTCTGCCGCGCTTGCCGTAATCCGGTCACGCCTGAGGGCAAACTGTCGAAATTCTATCAGGAAGGTATTTCCTGCGACACTTGCTATCACGAGCGCAGCGATGCTGACCGTGCCCGTTATGCGGAACGTCAGCGTCAGGTTCTGCTGGCGAAAGAGCGCGGTGCCAAGCAGCATATCGGTGACTGATTTCTAGTCCGTCCTCATTTGCAAAAGGCTCTCCCTTCGGAGAGCCTTTTTTATTTGCTTGAAGCATAGGGCAGGAATCGATATGCATGATGGAATATAATGATTGGAAAATATTGAGGGATATCATGATCAGATTTGTTGTTGCACTTGGCTTGCTTGCCGGAACTGCTCTGCCAACCTTAGCGGCAGAGAAGATTGTTGTGTTTGCTGCGGCCAGCATGAAAGATGTGATTGATACAGCCGCAGAGAAATTTAAGGCTGAAAACGGTGCGGAAGTAACAGCGTCTTATGCGTCTTCCTCTGTATTGGCGAAACAGATCGAAGCCGGTGCACCAGCCAGCATTTTTATCTCAGCCGATCTCGATTGGATGGATTATGTGCAGGAACGTAAGCTGATCGATAATGACAGCCGCGCTGTGATCGCCGGTAATGCGCTGGTTATCGCCGGCGCCAAAGGTACAAAACCGGCAGAAGCTGCGGAAATCCTCAAAGCCGGCCGTTTCTCGATGGGCGATCCGTCAAATGTGCCTGCCGGCAAATATGCCAAGGCAGCACTTGAAAAACTCGGCATTTGGGGTGATGTGTCTGCCAATGCGGTCTTCGCGGAAAATGTGCGCGTAGCGCTGCAATATGTTTCCCGCGGTGAAGTGAAAGCCGGTATTGTTTATGCATCGGATCGTGCACAGGTGCCTGAACTGACAGAAGTTTACCGTTTTCCTGCGTCCAGCCATGCGCCAATCCTTTATCCTGCGGCACTGGTCGGCAAGTCTGATGAAAACTCCAAGGCATTTCTTGCATTTCTGCGCAGTGATGCCGGACAGGCAATCATTGCCGATAAGGGCTTTGTGCCTGCGGCAGAAGCAAAATAAGGCTCTGATCTGACTGATGGCAATGCCGGAAATGGAAATTATCGCTTTGTCTTTGAGGATAGCAGGGCTTGCTATCCTCGGAGCTTTGCCGGTTGCATTTGGTTTTGCGTGGATACTGGCACGCTATAATTTCCCCGGCAAAAGCCTGTTGCAGGCGGTACTGACAATGCCGTTGGTGCTGCCACCGGTAGTAACCGGTTATTTTCTGCTGGTGCTGTTTGGCACGCGCGGCGCTATCGGAAGTCTGCTTTTGCAATGGTTTGATTTTACCTTTGCTTTCCGCTGGACAGGGGCGGCTTTGGCTGCCGGTGTGATGGCGCTGCCATTGCTGATCCGCCCGATACGGCTGGCGATTGAAAATATCGACAAGGGCTTGGAAGAAGCTGCCCGCACTTTGGGTGCAGGGCGCATCAAAGCCTTTATGACTGTGACGCTGCCTTTGCTGATACCGGGCATTATTGCCGGTAGTGTGCTGGGTTTTGCCAAGGCGCTCGGCGAATTTGGCGCTACAATTACTTTTGTCTCGAATATTCCGGGCGAAACGCAAACCTTGTCGCTGGCGATTTATGCGCTGATGCAAACGCCGAGCGGTGATGCCGCTGCCCTGAAGCTTATTCTGGTTTCCGTTGTGCTGTCTGTGTTGGCGGTGGTGCTGTCCGAATGGTTGCAGCGCCGGTTGAGCGGAGCTGGCAAATGACACATAAAATCAGCTTCAATACCCTTGATTTCAATGTAAAAGGCGGCAATGGCGGGTTTCGCGTTGAGGCGGCCTTTCGTGCGGAGACTGGCGTTACAGCATTATTCGGTGCGTCCGGTGCCGGTAAAACCACTTTGCTGCGCATGATTGCCGGAACGCTGCGCCCTGAGGAAGGGCGCATTGCCGTTGGCAATCTGGTGCTGTTTGACAGCGCCAGAAACATCAATCTCCGACCTGAAGAACGCCATATCGGCTATGTCTATCAGGATGCCCGTCTGTTCCCGCATCTCAGTGTTTTGCGCAATCTGACCTATGCGCAATGGGCGGGTAAACGTGAGCCGGAGCGGAAGGTTGAGGAAATAACCGAACTGCTCGGCATCGGCGCTTTATTGCAGCGCAAGCCGCATCAATTGTCCGGCGGTGAGAAACAGCGTGTGGCGATCGGGCGGGCATTGCTGTCCGCACCGCGCCTGCTGCTGCTCGATGAGCCGTTATCGTCGCTGGATCATGCGCGGCGTCAGGAAATTTTACCCTATCTGGAGCGTCTGCGTGACGAGAGCGGGCTGCCAATTGTCTTTGTCAGCCATGAGGTGGATGAAGTCGCGCGGCTGGCGGATACGCTTGTGCTGCTGGAGCAGGGACGGGTACGGGAAAGCGGTTCAGTGTTTGATATTTTCAGCCAGATTGATGGTACGGGCGATACGACAAGTGTGCTTTTGCAAGGGGAAGTCACCCGCAGTGATGATGCCTATGCCATGGCTGACATTGCCATTGGCGGGCATAATTTTCAGCTGACAGATCATGCATTGCAATCGGGGATGAATGTGCGTCTGCGTATCCGCTCGCGCGATGTGTCTCTGTCGCGTTTTGCGCCGGTGGATATCAGTATCCGCAATATTTTTCCGGTAACGATTGTTGCAATCTCAACCGATGACGGACCGTTTGCGGAATTGTGCCTGCAATTGGGTGATGTGCAATTATTGTCCCGTATTTCGCGCAAATCTGTGCAGGATCTCAATCTGAAAACCGGTGAGCAGGTTTTTGCACTTATCAAAGCAGTGTCGATAGATCGCAGTGCCGCAAGACTGCAGCAAAACGAAATCAGTTTGCAATTAGCATAAAATATGGTCATTTCTTCAGGTTAAGAGGAGAGTGATTATGCAGGACTTGTCTGGGTGGACACCTTGCCCTTTGCCGGAGCGCAAAGTTCTTGAAGGGCAGTTTGTGCGGCTGGAGCCGCTGAGTGTTGAAAAACACGGGCAGGGGCTGTTTGAGGTGTCCAGCGTTGCCGATGCGGACAGCCGTTTCACATGGCTGTTTGATACGGTGCCTTCAACTCTCGAAGAGATGCTGCCATGGCTGGAGAAATCCGCCGCAAGCCAGACGACCATGTTTTTCGTCACGATTGACAAGGCGACAGGTAAAATTGCCGGTCGTCAGGCGCTGATGCGCATTGATGCCGAGAATGGCAGTATTGAAATCGGCAATGTCTATTGGGGGCCGCTGATTTCACGCAAACCGGCTGCGACCGAAGCCCAGTATCTGTTCATGCAATATGTTTTTGATGAGCTCGGTTACCGCCGTTATGAGTGGAAATGCAATAATGACAATCTGCCGTCAAAGCGTGCGGCGGAGCGTTTCGGTTTTCAGTTTGAAGGTATTTTCCGGCAGCATCTGATTGTTAAAGGTAAGAACCGTGACACGGCATGGTATTCGGTGATCGACAGCGAATGGCCTGCATTGAAACAGGCCTACCAAAACTGGCTCGCTCCTGACAATTTTGACGCGAACGGACAGCAAATCAAAAAGCTGGAAAGCTTCTATGCCGATACAGGCCGGAGATAAGCGCATGGCATCCCCACAGCAGAATAAGAAGGATACGCGCAATTCCGCTATAGCCGCCGCACTGATTATGGTGGTTTTCGGCGCGCTGTTTTATTCCATGCCGATCATTATGCTGGCGGTCGGGCCTTACAGCCATGTGCTGGCGGCACTGATTGCAGTTGTCTTTGTGATGGCCTTTTTTGTGGTGTTCTGGCTACGGGCAAAATCACAGCGAAAACACCACAAAGATTGATCAGCTGAGAGCAGCAATCAGCAGAAGCACGCCGGTCAGAATGATGAATAATGCAGCGGCGATTTCAATTGCCGTTTGCAACCGTGCTGACATCAGCGGATTCTTGACCAGGCGCAGCGCCGTATTCTTAGCCGTGACAGCCAGAGTTGCCAGCAAGGCTACGGTGATGAAAGTACCGAATGCCATGGCAAAGGCAGAGAGAATACCGCCCAGCATCAGACCGTTGAGCATTGAGAATGTCAGCACAATGATCGCGCCGGAGCAGGGGCGTATGCCGACGGCGATAATCGCTGCCCATGCGGTTTTCCAGTTGAAATCACCGCTCAGAGTGGACGGATCGGCCAGATGACTGTGGCCGCAGGCTGTGCAATTGGCACCATTCCCTGAAAATTCATGGTCAAAGACGGCCGGCTTTGCATTGGCAGGCTGATATTTAAGCCGCATGGACGTGTTCAATGCCGATGGTTTTTGTGTTGCCGAGGCTGAGAGCGAACCTTGCCAGACGGGAGCCGGTGCAATTGTTTCAACCGCTATTGCAGGGACACGTTGTGGCTTTGAGCGAAGCTTGCGGAAGATGATATAAATACCGCAGAGAATAACCAGAACATAGCTGGCTATTTCCATGCCGCGCCCTGCTTTTCCCATTGAAATGCCGATACCACGCAGCACAAACCATGCCATACCGACCAGAAAAATAGCGGACAGCGCCTGCAAAACGGATGAGATGAAGGAAAGAAAAATTCCGCGTCGCAAAGCTGTTTCATTGGCAATCATATAGGATGAGATCACCGCTTTGCCGTGGCCGGGGCCGGCGGCATGCAAAATACCATAGAGAAAAGACAGGCTGACCAATGTCCATGCAGCCCATGGATCATCCTTCATCGCTTTCAGCGCGGTGGTCATCATCAGATAGAAGCGTTTTTGCTCGGCATTAATCCACAATATCAGCTTTGCAAAAGGACCCGTCGGCTGCAATGTGACTTCACTCGCACCGATGCCTAATGAAGACTGCGCCCATGCCTGACTGTGAAGCACAAATAACAGGCAGGTGCATATGGTCAGCAGCAAAGCACAGGCTCTTAACGGGGGCAGGGTAAGAGTGTGTTGCTTTGCGTGATTCATACCGGAATGCCTCTGATGATATAACGTAACAAATTTGAATTTTGGCCAATCCTTATGTGCTGGCCGGTGGCTTGTTATTTACAAGTGATTTCTATTCGGGTTGCGAAGAATTTTGACACGTCATTGGTCATCGCCGCTGCTTCGTCGAAGAATGCCTGTGTCAGACTTTGCTGGTTTTGCGCAAGCGCCTCATCGGGATCAGGGCGCACAACAGCAGAACTGCAGCCGGATGGCATGCCCTTCACCACCAGATCTTCGTCTTTCAGATAATCAATTGCCGTATAGAAAGTCGGGTCATAGACGCCGAAACTGACTTTATGACCGGGTTCCAGTTTCAGCGGTTTTTCCGGCTTGCTTTCAAACAGGACGATCAACTGATTATCCGGCAGATCGGCAATCAGATGCTCGGGTTTGTTCATGGCAATATCTTTGCCATCCTGTGTAACCGTCTGAAAATATTTATACTCGGCAATAGAAGTGTCGATTGTTGTGCTGAGTTCATTCAACTCGGCGCTGTCGAGTTTCAGCGTGCCTTTCTTGTCAAATTCCATCAGGACGGTCGATGAAAACAGATCATCAAATCGCCAGACATGCGCCAGTTTTTCAACGGAACCATCCGGTGTGATGGTGATTTCCAGCCTTGCTTCGGCAAAAACATGCGGATGCGCTGATGCTGCGACAACACCCAGCCCTGTCATGAGACAGGTCAGGCCGAGGACATTCAGTAAAGACTTGTTTTTGCTGCTGGTCATGGAAACGAAAATCACTCTTTTGAGCGGTCAATGCGGTTCGGAATTTGGAGAATGAGTGAGGCAAAACTACGACGACAGTCTACGGGTTTTACGCCTCGTCATTGGTCAGCTCTTTGCACGGATTATCTTTGAACCATTTGGCGAGATAATCGACCAGCAGACGCACTTTGGCAGGCAGATAGGTACGGTGCGGGTAAACGGCATAAATGCCGCCGTCATTGAGCATGAAATCCCGCAGTACCGGTACAAGTGTGCCTTTATTCAATTCGCCATCGGCAACAAAACGCGGCAGAACGCTGAAGCCCAGACCTTTGACAGTCGCTGCCATCGTGGTGAGCGGGCTGTTCACTTCCAGCGGACCGCGAATGGCGACTGTCATCATCGAGCCGTCCTGATTGCGGAACTGCCAGTTATTGCGGGAACGGCTGTTGGTATCAATGATGCAAGGCATTTCACGCAATTGCTCCGGTGTTTCCGGCATGCCCAGCCGTGCGATCAGATCAGGTGAGGCACAGACAACAGTGTGAAATGCGCTCAGTCTTTTGGCGATCAGCGATGAATCCTGCAAGCGGGTGATGCGGATGGCAAGGTCAAAGCCTTCCTCAACCAGATCAACAAAACGGTCATCAAGGTGGATATCGAGCGCAATCTCCGGATGATCTGCGCAGAAATCAATCAGTGACATGCCCAGTGAGGCATCAGCAAAGCTGCGCGGTGCTGTCAGTTTGATCTTGCCGCGCACATCGCCGCTGCTCTCGGAAATAGAGTCTTGCAAATCATCCAGCTCGCGCAAAATCTCCGTTGCGCGGTGATAATAAGTGTGGCCGCTCTCGGTAAGCGAAAATTGCCGAGTTGTACGGTTCAGTAGCCGCACGCCCAGATCATCTTCAAGCTCGCGGACATATTTGGACAGAAGGGCTTTGGAGCGACCGATTTTGCGTGCTGCGGCGGAGAAACCTTCGGCCTCCACAACATCAATAAAAGCACGCATCCGTGTGAGTGTGTCCATAAGCTCTGCCCTCCAGATCAGCGACTAAACCGCACCATATATCGCGATCCTGAATATTCAAAATGTCTCAGAAATATCAAAGTGATTCGCTGCATTGCAATCAATAAGACACCTGTTTTTATCATCTACATAAAGCACTGCGCCGTATTTTGAATAAAGAAGTGATTTATTAACCAAAAAAAATCAAACCGGCGCAAATTTGTCATTGTGTGGACACATAAATCATCTTATATCGCGCTTGCCCAAAGTCGCACGTGCCTGTGGGTGTCCGCCGGTATTCTGAATGGAGAATAGACCGGTACGGTAACCTGGACCTAACCGCTCCAGTTGATCTGATGGCCAACCATGGATCAAGGACACCTTGAAGCAACGACGGTGCGGGCCTTTCTGGTGTCTTCCGGCTCTCCACAGGTCGGGAACTCAAAGAGGCACACCCTCATTGCCCTAAGTGCGGAACCGGGTTTTTCCCATTCCAAGCCAAGGCAGACAAAGCGGAAAAACGCTAAATTCAGGGCGTTGATCCATCTGCATATGTATTTGTTCCGTGTTTCCTGCATCTCCAAAGGCCGGTTGCGCGAAGAGCTGATTCATATTTGCCGTAAGGCAGTTTGTCCCTCTGATGGCTTTTGATGCGTGTATGCGCAGGTATTTGCTCATCAGTCCTTTGAAACCATGCTCAACCTTGTGCGGCAAACGCACGGGGGCAGGCTTTCGCATCGCAAATGATATGAAGATGCGGCTTTTTACTGCTTATTGCAGTTCAGGAGATCAGGATGGCTACACAGCGCATTATCGACTTTCTCGCCACCCGACGTCCGGAAGGCCCTTGCCTTGTCGTTGACCTCGACGTTGTGCGTGAAAATTATGAACATTTTGAAAAGGCTCTGCCGGCCTCGCGCATTTTCTATGCGGTAAAGGCAAATCCTGCACCACAGATTCTGTCGCTGCTCGCCTCCATGGGCTCGAACTTCGACACAGCTTCGGTTGCGGAAATTGAAATGGCACTCAATGCCGGTGCAACACCTGACCGCATTTCTTATGGCAATACCATCAAGAAAGAGCGCGATATTGCACGCGCCTATGAATATGGCATTCGCCTCTATGCTGTTGATTGCGTTGCAGAAGTGGAAAAGGTTGCCCGTGCGGCTCCTGGTTCCCGCGTGTTCTGCCGCATTCTCGCTGACGGTGAAGGTGCTGAATGGCCGTTGTCGCGCAAATTCGGCTGCGTTCCGGAAATGGCTGTTGATGTGCTGCGTGCAGCCCATCAGCTGGGCCTGGATGCCTATGGCGTATCGTTCCATGTCGGTTCACAGCAGACTGATCTGACCGCTTGGGATCGTGCTCTGGCCGATACCAAAGGCGTGTTTGATCTTTTGGCTAAAGAAGGCATCAACCTGCGCATGGTCAATATGGGCGGTGGTTTCCCGACCCGTTATCTCAAAGATATCCCGACCGCACAGGCCTATGGCGAAGCTATTTTCGACGCGCTGAGCCGTCATTTCGGCAATCGTCTGCCGGAAACCATTATCGAGCCAGGCCGTGGCATGGTTGGCAATGCCGGTGTGATCAAAACCGAAGTGGTTCTGGTTTCCCGCAAAGCCGACAATGACAATCGCTGGGTCTATCTCGATATCGGTAAATTCGGCGGTCTGGCTGAAACCATGGATGAAGCGATCCGTTATCAGATCGTGACTCCGCGTGACGGCGATATTCTGGAGCCTTGCGTTCTGGCAGGCCCGACCTGTGACAGCGCCGATGTGATGTATGAAAAGGCACCTTATCCGCTGCCGGTCTCGCTGACCATTGGCGATGAAGTGCTTATCGAAGGCACCGGCGCTTACACAACGACCTATTCAGCTGTTGCGTTTAACGGTTTTGAACCGCTGCGCTCCTATGTGATCTGATACTGATATGCGTCTCGTCAGGGGCGCATATTCAGCCTCACATTGCGAATGATACCGGTGAAGAGATTTCACCGGTCTTGTCACATAAGATTTTTGCTTTGTGCTTATCCTCATACATATGTGTGAGGAAACAATACCCTTTACCGCTTTGTTTTAGCGCATTTGCCTCACGCAAATGCTTTAAGGTTCACGCTGATGTCTGCTTCTTCTGTTGCGGCCGGAACCACGGCTGAATTGTCAGCCGCGCAAATCACTGCTCCGGCACCGGTCTCGTTTAGTATTGCTCATGAAACGCCTGCGGACAGCAGTGCACGTGGGGCTTTGCTCGACCGTGTGATGGGCGAGGGACGCAAGCGCAAATCATCGGAAAAGCTGCGCCGTAAACGCGTGCCTGCCTATGGGCTGGCATTGATTGCCCGCGATGCGGATGGCGTGATGATCGGCAGTGTCCGGCTCTGGCATATTTCTGCCGGTAAAAAAGCCGGCGGAGAAGCTGTGCCTGCTTTGCTGCTGGGGCCTTTGGCGGTTGAGACAATTTATGCGGGGCGGGGTGTCGGCGCTGCCTTGATGCGTCAGGCTATTCATAATGCGCAGGCGCTTGGTCATAAGGCGATTTTGCTGGTTGGTGATCCTGAATATTATGGCCGTTTCGGTTTTACCGGCAATAAAATGGCTGATCTGGCTATGCCGGGGCCTGTGGAACGTCACCGTTTTCTGGCACTGGAGCTGGAAGAAAACTATCTGGATGGTGCATCCGGCGTGCTGACTGCTACCGGCAAGCTGATTGCTGACCGTCAGGCCATTGCTGTTTAAATATAGCGGAATTTAAAGAAAAATAACCGGTTTCAGCTGTCAGTCTCTGCTTTCAGTTGAAACCGGTTTTGAATAGCATACCTATATAGAACGAAGAATTATGCTCCGGCTATTTTGCCGGATAGTTCACATATAGGGAAAACAGAATGCAACTGGCAGATATCGGACTGATCGGGCTTGGCGTCATGGGTTCTAATCTGGCGCTCAATATTGCTGAAAAAGGATATCGGGTTGCAGTTTATGACCGTGAAGCGCCGGTATTAGAAAAGTTTTATGCTTCCAGCGGTGCGTTGCAGGAACGCATTATTCCCTGTGCGACTATGGAGCAGCTCAGCCAGAATCTTGCCAAGCCGCGTCCGATTATAATGCTGATTAAAGCAGGCAGTCCCGTTGATACGGAAATGGCCAAGCTCAAGACCTTTCTGGAAAAAGGTGACATCATCATTGATTCCGGCAATTCTGATTACCGCGATACGGTGCGCCGTCTGAATTCACTCGGCGAAAATGATCCGACTTTTGTTGGTATGGGCATTTCCGGTGGTGCGGAAGGTGCGCGTAACGGTCCGTCCATGATGGTGGGCGGTACGCCTGAAGCCTATGCGCGGATTGAGCCGATACTGGATGCCGTTGCCGCCCGTTATAAAGGCGAACCATGCAGTGCCCGTATGGGGCCGGATGGTGCGGGGCATTTCGTCAAAACCATTCATAACGGTATTGAATATGCCGATATGCAGATGATTGCGGAAATTTATGGCATTTTACGTGATGTTTGCGGCTTGAAGGCGGAAGAAATCGCGCCGATTTTTGCAAAATGGAATACAGGCGCTCTGAATTCCTATCTCATTGAGATTACGGCAGAAGTGCTGAAAGCGCTTGATCCTGAAACCGGAAAGCCGGTGCCGGATATTATTCTCGATGCTGCAGGACAAAAGGGTACCGGACGCTGGGCGGCGATTGAAAGTCAGTTTCTCGGTGTTCCGGCGACAGGTATTGAAGCGGCAGTTGCTGCACGCTCAATCTCCTCCCTGATTGCGCAACGACAAAAACTGGCAGATGCCTATGACGAGCCGGTGCAGACAGGATTGATCAAGGCGGATCAGGCTTTTATTGACGCATTGGAGCAGGCTTTGCTGGCCGCAAAGATTGCGGCCTATGCGCAGGGCTTTGCGGTGATGGCCGCGGCTTCACAAGAGCATCAGTGGAACCTGCCGCTGGCAACGATTGCACGGATCTGGCGTGCCGGTTGTATTATCCGCTCACAGTTTCTGGATGAAATTGGTGAGGCTTTTGCTGTGGGTGAGGTGGATAATCTGCTTCTGGCGCCTGCATTTGTTGAGCAAATGAGCGTGGCTGCCCAAAGTCTTCGTCAGGTTGTGGCTGCCGCGGTGACTGCCGGTGTGCCGGTACCGGCACTGAGCTCTGCGATCAGCTATTTTGACGGGTTCCGCCAGAAACGCGGTTCAGCCAATCTGATTCAGGCGCAGCGTGATTTCTTTGGGGCGCATGGTTTCAAAAGAATCGACAAAGACGGCGATTTCCACGGTCCTTGGGGTGACGGACTGTAATTGCTGCTTGCGCAAGACAAGGAAAAGGCCGGAACATCAGTTCCGGCCTTTATTTTTATTTGCCCAGAACCAATAAATCCTGCGCAGCAAAATGGACAGTGATTTTGTCACCATGTTGCGGCGGGCGCACCGCCGGATTGTTGAAACTGTCGAAAGACAGCTGATTTGCACCCAGTGTTACACGGGTACGAATGACTGAGCCTAAGAAGTGCACATCCTGCACAATGACTTCAACACTGCTGTCGCGGGCAGGGGAGGCATCAAGGCTGATGGTTTCCGGCCGCAGAGCCAGAGTGACCGCATCACCTTTGCTGTAAGATGCCAGTGATTGCGGCACGGTGATAGTTGTGTCGCCAAGATCAGCTTTATTCTGCTGCGGGTCTGCCACACGGGCTTCCAGCATATTGAGCGTACCAACGAATGATGCCACGAAGCGCGTTGCCGGACGGTTGTAAATATCAAACGGTGTACCGATCTGATCCGCTTTGCCTTCATGCATCACTACGATCCGGTCGGAAATAGACAGTGCTTCTTCCTGATCGTGGGTAACAAATACGGTTGTGATACCAAGCTGGCGCTGAATGGCACGGATTTCCTCACGCAATGAAATACGGATTTTCGCATCCAGTGCTGAGAGCGGTTCATCGAGCAGCAGAACCTGCGGTTTGGTTGCCAAAGCACGGGCAAGGGCAACACGCTGCTGCTGGCCGCCGGACATCTGATAAGGGAAGCGGTCTGCCAGATGTTCAAGGCGGATCAGTTCCAGCATTTCCTTAACTGTTGCATCAATCTCGGCCTTTGGTTTGCCTGAAACCCGCAAACCAAAGGCAACATTCTGCGCCACGGTCATATTCGGAAACAGCGCATAGGCCTGAAAAACCATGCCGATATTGCGCTTGTTCGGCTTGAGATCGACCACATCCTGACCGTTGATCTCGATCACGCCCTGATCAGGTGATTCAAAACCGGCAATCATACGCAGAACAGTGGTTTTTCCGCAGCCCGATGGCCCGAGAAACGAGACGAACTCACCTTTCTCAACTGCCAGACTGAAATCATGGACAACAGTATTGGCGCCGAAGCTTTTTTTGAGATTATTGATATTGAGAAAAGCCATGACTTAATTGCCTGCTGTCTTAAATTTGGAGAAGCGGGTGACAAGCTGGAGCATAATCATGCTCAGCCATGTAATGCCGAAGGCAATGATTGCCAGTGCTGACGGTTCATAAGCGCGGTTCGCACCGACAAGCTGCAAATAAGGGCCGAAAGCCGGACGATTGAGCAACGAAGCCAGCGTAAATTCACCGATAACAATCGCAAAGGTAATGAACGCACCGCTCATAACGCCGGAAAGCACATTCGGGAAAATCACCTTGAACAGAATGGTCGGCCAGCCTGCGCCCAGACTTTCCGCGGCTTCTGTCAGCGTACGAACATCAATCGTGCGCATGGCCGTATCAATCGAGCGATACATATAAGGCAGCGCCAGTGTCACATAGCCGAACATCAGCAGAATATCGGTTGCCCGTGTCGAGCCGGTAAATGGCAGCCATGAGGACGAGTTATAAATCCGCAAATAGCCGAACACGATAACAATCGCCGGAATAACCAGCGGCATCAGCGTGATAAATTCAATGACGGGACGCAAGTAAGGCATACGCAGACGCACCCAATAGGCGGTCGGTACCACCAACAGCACGCCGAAAATAATCGTCATGATTGCCAGCATGATGGAATAGCCGAATGTCGCCTGAAAATTCGGGTCGGTCAGCACCACACGGTAAGCGTCAAATGAATATTCACCACGACGCATACGCAGGGAAAATTCAAACGTACCGATCAGCGGAACCACAAAATAAATCGCGCCGATCAGAAAGGCGATCCATGCGCCGAGGGTTTTTGGAACGAAATATTTCAGTTTCATTTCTGCCACCGTTCTGCACGCATGCGCAGCCAGATATAGAGCAGATTGGAAATGCCGGTAATCAGGATCATGCCGAGTGCCAGCGCATAGCCAAGATTCTGATTGTGCAGAACATCACCGCGAATCTGCGCATAAAGCAGGATCGGCACGATATTCAGCGAAGAGCCGGTCAGCGCATAGGCCGTGGCAATGGCACCAAAAGCATTGGCGAACAGCAACAGGCTGGTGCCGAGCAGGCTAGGCCAGAGAATCGGAAAGGCTACCATGCGCCAATATTGGAATGTTGTGGCACCGAGAATCGATGAAGCTTCACGCCATTCTTTTTTCAGACCGTCCAGAGCAGGGGTGAGGATCAGCACCATCAGCGGAATCTGGAAAAACAGATAGGTCAGTGTGAGGCCGAAAAAGCTCAGCAGGTTAAAGCCGGTGGCGTAGAGGTTAAATCCGAACCATTCGCGCAGCAAAATCGTGACAAAGCCGGTGCGGCCGAGCGTGGCAAGAAAGGCGAAAGCCAGTGGTACACCGGCAAAGTTGGATGCCACGCCGGAGAATGTGAGTACAGTCGGACGCAGAAAACGGGGCAGTTTACCCAGCACAATCGCCCATGCCATGAACGAGCCGATCACAGCGCCACCCAAAGCGGAGGCAAAGCTGATTTTGATCGAGACCCAATAGGCGCTCATAATGCCGGGTTCAAACAGATCTATAATATTTTGCAGGGTGAAATTACCCTGACTATCCTGAAATGCACCGACAACCAGATACATGGTCGGCCAGAGCAGAAACAGAATTGCGAAGGCGAAAAACGGGGCAACACCGAGCCACTCTAAAGGCAGACGGCGCTTGGCGCGTCGCACAGGGGGCGTGTCAGATGTTATGCCATTACTGGACAGGCTCATATGATTTTTGCTTTTTATCGTCTGCGTCGGTGATGGCTTCCGCAGATTGAGGTGCTGAAATCTGCAGGCATACAGCAATGTTCAGATTGCGGTGCCGGCTGAGTTATTTTTTATGATGATATGTGTCGTATAAAAATGCAAATTGCAAAACCTGTTACGGGCGGGTGTTGCCGCCCGTAACAGCAGCATTCAGCTGTTCAGCTTACTGAACATTCGCGCCGACTACGCTATCCCAGTTCTTGGTGATGACAGCCTGAGACTTGTCAAGTTCTTCCAAGGTCGGGAAGACAGCTTTCTGGTAAGCTTCTGCCGGTGGCAGCTTGTCGAGCAGTTCCTGAGGGATCTTGCCTTCTTTTGCCATGGCGTTGAAGCGGATCGGGTGGCAATAGCCTTTCAGATAACCGATCTGGCCTTCATCGGAATAGAGATGTTCCATCCAG
Source organism: Pseudochrobactrum algeriensis (assembly GCF_018436245.1). Taxonomy (NCBI): domain Bacteria; kingdom Pseudomonadati; phylum Pseudomonadota; class Alphaproteobacteria; order Hyphomicrobiales; family Brucellaceae; genus Pseudochrobactrum; species Pseudochrobactrum algeriensis. The sequence continues at coordinate 2,437,032 of NZ_CP075361.1, read as the reverse complement.
AGTTTGGCTGCATTTGGATGTGGTGCATAGGCGCTGATGCCCTGTACATACACACCGGCTACAACACCGGTTTTCGGAATGATAACTTCAACTTCCGGATTGCCGTTCAGCGTATCGCGGTCTGCCAGAGCATTATAGTCCCAGCGGATAACGATAGGGGTCGAGCCCTGTGCCAGTGAAGCAGCCTTGCCGATGACAGGTACAAAATTACCGGCCTTGTTCACGTCACGGAAGAATTCCAGACCCTTCTGAGCTGCTTCTTCACCCGGCTTGCCGCCGAGAGAAAGACCGGCTGCATACACACTCAGGATTGCCTGTGTGGATGCACGCGGATCGCCGGAATGTGCGACCGCATTGGCAAATTCAGGCTTGAGCAGATCAGCCCAGTCCTGCGGTGCATCTTTGATAATGTCTTTGTTTACTTCGAAAGCCAATACGCCGTAATAGTCGCCGTACCAATAACCTTCAGCATCTTTGGCATCATCAGGGATCGAATCCCATGTCGATACTTTATAAGGCTGGAGCAGGCCGTCTTTTTTCGCAGTGGTGCCGAAGGTAAAGCCGACATCGATCACGTCAGGCGCCTGAGGGCCTTTATTGTCTTTGTTCGCTTTGATCGCTTCGATTTCATCGCCGGAGCCTGCATCCGGATTCAGTTCATTGACCTGAATGCCGTATTTGTCTTTGAAGCTCTTGATGATTTCACCATAGCCGCACCAGTCATGCGGAAGGGCGATTGTGGTCAGCTGACCCTCTGCTTTCGCGGCGGCGATCAGTTCTTCTGACGGAGCAGCCACGGATAATGTGGTGCCGGCAAAAGCGATCGCTGTTGTCAGGGACAACAGCCGTGTTGTTCTGTTAAGCATTGACATACTCCCCTTAAAGCTACGGGAGGCCTGCTTTCAGGCATCCTCGCATTTTTTCGATAGGCGCGTCATATGAAAGTACCATGACAGCTATCGTTTTTCTTTATCCGGGCAGAAGTGAACCATGTTTTTTTATCGCAATCAATTGAATGTTGCAGTTTAGAGAGAAGGAAATGAATAAAAAACAACAATATACTTAATCTCTTGAATATATTGATTTTTATCGGATGATAATCCGGCTGCGCGGCGTGGTTCTGAATATCAGAAAGGATTCATAGGCTTAGCCGCAAATGTCGCTAACCGGATAGTATGAGCGGGCAATTAGTTGGTAATTGTGCATTGTGACAAAAACATTTTAATAAAATAACTGTGCCGGATAATGAGATTCTGTTTGGCGATGAGATGATTTTAATTTTAAGGCACTGATTTTTAATTATTAAGTTCTGCAGAAGAGTGTTTTAGGCCGGTTTCCAGAAGGAGGATGACCGGAGATTCGTCGCAGCGGATCACTGTTGTTTTATCTTATTTGCGTCATCGCGTTGAAATAGTATTTTTGCTGCATTCATGTCTTAGTTGAGAAGAGGCGCGCAAATCATGTGCGTTTATTTTCGAATCATTTTCATATTCGCGCGTTTTTATGCGCTTTAATTTTTATGTTTTCATTTCGCTGATTATTACAGGTGTTTAAAACGGAATTTTTTCATGGAATTTGAATTTATCCATTTCCCGGAATTTCAAAACAGTTTCTTTGGCAAAGAATATTGTTCATCTATTCTGGAAACATATATCGCCGTTCGTAAAAAACTTTCCTGCAAGCATATTACGCATATTACGCCTAAGCATGCGGATGCGGGCATGGCTGATAATATCAAGACTGTGGTGTCGACATTTCCGGCAGACTGGATCGTGAATTACGCTGCAAAAAGTTATTTTGATATTGATCCGCTTTTTCATCAGAAATGGTTTGATCCCGAGCTGCCTCATAGTGTCAGCATTACAGAGATTTACAGTCACAAACAAAATACACCGGCATTGCAGAATTATGTCGATGATTTGAGAGCGCATAATTTTGGCGATACATTTATTATGGTGACACAGCGGCTGAATGGCAGCGGGGATGCCCATACTATTTATGCGTTTGATACGAAAAAGGGCAAAAACAACCTCAATGCCGAAGACCTGATCCGACTGCTGGAAAAGGATTTTTTACAGGCGACTGCGCAATTACATGAATCTGTATTATCCGCGGTGAGCGACTATTCATCACAAAAGAACGAAGTTCAGTCGCTGGTTTCTCTGACGCCACGCGAGGTTGATTGTCTCAAATGGGCCGCACGTGGAAAAACTGACGGTGAAATTGCTGAAATTCTCAGCATCGCCCGCTGGACAGTGGTGACCTATCTGCAAAATGCCAAGATCAAACTGGGTTGTGCCAACCGCACATCTGCAGTGGCGGTGGCGATGTCGCTCGGCATTATACCTTTGCCGGATACATCGCATTTACAGGGTTGATTTGCAAAAACACCCCGCATTTTTGTGCGGGGTGTTCTGTTGTTCCTGATTAGTTATGCGCGCAACTTGCGCACAGACCGCGAATTTCCAGAGTGGTTTTCGTTGGATGAAAATGGTTCTTCTGCGTCCAGTGCTGCACGCAATCTTCGATTTCCGGCTCAGAAAATTCCGAAGCTAAACCGCATTTATCGCAAATGGCAAAAGCTGCGATACCATGCAGATGGCCGTGCTCATGGTGGTGCGGATGGGCGCAGGCAATAAAAGCATTCAGGCTTTCAAGGCGATGGATCAGGCCGTATTCCAGAAGCTTGTCCAGTGCGCGATAGACTTGCAGCGGTGCGCGAAAACCTTCTTCGCGCAACTGGTCGAGAATTGTATAGGCGCTGAGCGGGAACTCAGCCTTTGCAAGCGCTTCCAATACGAGATTCTGATTGCGTGTGAGTTTCGGAGCGCGCGCTGCCGCAGATGCAGTTCCTGTATGCGTATGAGCGGTCATTATGAAGTCTCCTTATCGCGCGCAACCGGCAAAGATGCTTTGAGTTTTTGCCATGGGAGCAAGCTTATAACAAAAAACACCACAGAAGCCACGACTATGGATGGTCCTGACGGCGTGTCATAATTCAAAGAGCCGAAAAGGCCGGCAATAACCGAGCAGGCACCGATAAAAGCCGCATAGATGGCCATTTGCTCCGGTGATAATGCAAAACGGCGTGCCGTCGCTGCCGGAATAATCAGCAGGGCGGTAATCAGCAGAATGCCGACGATTTTCATAGCAATGGCAATCAGCAGCGCCAGCAAAATCATAAACAAAGTGCGGTGCAGTTCCGGTTGTAGGCCTTCAGCCTGCGCAATATCTTCACTGATGGTCGCTGCCAGTAGTGGTCGCCAGAGTTTAATCAGGCCCGCAAGGATCAATGCGCCACCGGCATAAATGGCGATGAGATCTGAAACGGATACAGCGAGAATGTCGCCGAATAGCAGTGACATCAGATCAAAGCGGATCCATGTCATGAAGGCGACAAGCACCAGTCCGAATGCCAATGTGGCGTGGGAGAGTATGCCCAGCAATGAATCGGCTGAAAGTGAGTGGCGTTTTTGCAGGACAACCAGCAGCATCGCGATGCTAAAGGCGATCAGAAAGACGGAAATCATAATATTCAGGTCAAACAGCATGGCAAGGCCAACACCAAGCAATGCAGAATGAGCCATCGTGTCGCCGAAATAGGCCATGCGTCGCCATACAATAAAACAACCGATAGGGCCGGTAATTAAAGCGAGGCCGATACCGGCAAGCATGGCGCGGATAAAGAAGTCATCAAGCATGATTGTGTCCACCGCTTTGGGAATGATTATGGTCTTCGCAATGCTCATGATGATGGCCGTCATCATGGTGACAATGATCGGTTATCGTACCGTCTGCATGTTGTACCCGTCCGTCAGCCAGATGGGTGTGGTCATGATGATGTGTGTAGACTGCAAGTGATGGCGGAATTTCCATGCCGCGCGGAGTGCGCAATCCGAAAAGTTTTGCATATTCAGGGCTGGCGGCCACATCAACCGGCGTGCCGCTGCAACATATATGCCCGTTCAGGCAGACAACACGGTCTGTTGCGGCCATAACAATATGTAAATCATGGGAGATCATCAGAACACCGCAACCGGTCTGATCGCGGAATTTTGCAATTTTCTCATAAAGCTCGGCTTCACCGGCAAAATCAACACCCTGCAGCGGTTCATCCAGCACCAGCAAGTCCGGTTTGCAGGCAAATGCACGGGCAAGCAGCACACGCTGAAACTCGCCGCCCGAAAGATGGACAACTTGTGCTTTGATGAGGTGCGGAATACCTGCGAGTTCCAGAGCTGCTTCGATTGCTTCTTTTCTTATAGGAGCAGTCATGCGGATCATGCGCTCAACTGTCAGCGGCAGGCTCGGATCAATCGAGATTTTTTGCGGGACATAGCCGATGGTCAGGGATTTTTCGCGTTTCACCGCGCCTTCATCAGGCTTATGAATGCCCAATGCCATTTTGGCGGTCGTGCTTTTCCCTGAGCCGTTAGGGCCGATGAGCGTAACAATTTCACCTTTATGCAAGGTGAGATCAATGTTGCGGACAAGCCAGCGACCGTTCCGCTCAATCCCTGCATTTTCAAGGC